>NZ_PCOV01000003.1 GCF_002979435.1 Microbacterium sp. MYb66
CGGTGGGGGTGGAGGGTGGAGTGGGGTCAGGCGGCGAGGGCGAGAGCGCGGCGGTGGGCGACGCGGTGCCCGACCCAGAAGCCGATCGCGATGAGCCCGGCCAACGCGATGCCGAGGATCCAGGGCAGCATCGACGGCGCAGCTCCCGCCGTCGCGGTGGCGAGCGTTCCGGATCCTTCCGCGATCAGACCGTTGCCCGCGGCGAGGTCGGCCGCACCCGTCTCGAGCTTGTCCCCGCCCGCCGCGAGGTCGCCGGAGCCTTCCGCCACCGCATCCGCGCCCTCGGAGAGCTGTCCGATCCCGTCGTTGAGGTCGCCCGCGCCCGACTGCAGCGTGCCCACCCCCGCGGCGAGGGTGCTCGCGCCGTCGTTCAGGCGGCTCGCCCCCGCATCGAGCTTCGTCGTACCGGAGTGCAGGGCGGATGCTCCGGAGGAGAGCACCTGCAGTCCCGAAGCCAGCCGCGCCGCGCCCGCAGAGAGCTCCGTGGTCCCGGATTTCAGTGCCTGCGCGCCGGCGACCAGCGAAGGCGCGGCCGCGGGGGCGACGAGCGCCACGGTGCCCGGCCACTTGTTGGCCGGATCTCCGTTGACGATGGCGCCGACACCCGCGGACACCTGCGCCGCTCCGTCGGCGGCGCCCACCAGTCCCTGCGCGAGAGCAGGTGCGGCAGCCGCCGGAGCCGCCATCGCGTCCACCTCCTTGTCGACCCCCGCCGCGAGCGCGGCGAGCGCCTGCAGCTGCGGGTTCGTCGGGTCGGTGGCGAGCAGGCCGGCGAGGCCGTCGGCGAGCTGCTGGGAATGACCGGGGGCCGTGGCAGCCAGGCCCTCCAGAGCGGCCTTCGAGTTCGGGTGGGCGAGGGTCAGCACGTTCGGCGTCACGCCCGCCGCGAGCGCGTCGGTGAGCTCCGTCGCACCGGCGAGCACGGCGGTCGAGTACTGGTGCGCGCCGTTGACGCCGGCGGCGAGCTGGGTGGCTCCGGCCAGGAGCTTCGCGGCTCCGGCATCCGCGGTCACCAGGTTCGAGGCGAGGGACTGCGCACCGGTGAGAGCGGTCTGCGCGCCGCCGCTGAGCCTGCCTGCACCCGCGACGGCGGTGGAGGCGCCGTCGGCGAGGTCGCGTGCTCCCTCGGCGAGAGTCGTCGCTCCGGTCGCGGCGGTCGTGGCGCCGTCGCTCAGCTTCTGGGAGCCCGCGTGCGCGTTCGCCGCACCGTCGGAGAGGTCGCCGCTGCCCTCGGCGAGCCGGTCGGCGCCGTCCGAGAGATCCGTGGCCCCGGCGGCGAGGTCGGCGGAACCGGTCTCCGCGGCCGTGGTCCCTTCGGCGAGTTCGGATGCGCCGGCGGCGATCTTGCTGGTCACCGCGAAGAACAGGATCACCGTCGCTGCCAGCAGCAGGCTGAGCACGATCACGGCGATGCGCATGCCGATTCCGTGCGCGTGGGGCTTTGCACTCGTCATTGAGGACTCCCGGGGGTCAGTGGCGTCGTTGCCACGGGCGACTGTATGGGCGCGCCGGTACGCGACCGGTGGATTTGCCGTTCGAAACCAAGTCTCAGCACAGGTGGGACTCAGTTTCTTGTGGTGAGTCCACAAAGGAGCCCCCGCGGTCCCTGTCGCTCCCCGGAAAACCAGCCGTAACATCGCGGACTCACGATCCGCCTAGCCTCGGACCATGGCGAAGCAGAAGGCACCGGCGTGGTCGGAAGACGGACTCAACTTCCGCACGCGCAAATGGGTGCGGCCGGAGGACCTCAACGCGAACGGCTCACTGTTCGGCGGGAGCCTGCTGAAGTGGATCGACGAGGAGGCGGCGATCTACGCGATCGTGCAGCTGGGCAACTACCGCGCGGTCACCAAGCACATCTCGGAGATCAACTTCGAGGCGTCGGCGGTGCAGGGCGATCTGATCGAGATCGGCCTGCAGGCCACGCACTTCGGCACGACGTCTCTGACGATGCGCGCGGTGGCTCGCAACATGATCACGCGCAAGCGCATCCTCACGATCGACAAGATCGTGTTCGTCAGCCTTGACGACGACGGCGTGCCGACCCCGCACGGCTATCGCGAGATCACCTACGACCGTGACCGGATGCCGACCGAGCACAGCGCGACCGGGACGATCCGGCTTCCCTCGCTCTGACCGGCGCGAACGCGAACCGCCCGAACCACCCCTCTACGTGCGAACGACCCCCCTGCGCGCGTCACTCGAGGGGGTGGCCCGGACGGAGAAGGGTGGCTCGGCGGACGAAGACGCGCTCGCAGCCGCGAAGGCCCGGGCGAGGTCGGCGATCAGGTCGTCGACATCCTCCAGACCGATCGAGAGGCGGAGCACGTCGGCGGCCGGCCTCGCCTCGGGCGGCACCGGGCGGTGGGTGAGCGCCGCCGGATGCTGGATCAGTGAGTCGACTCCGCCGAGCGAGACGGCGTGCGTGAACAGCGTCGTCGCGGTGGTGACCGCGGATGCCGCGGCGAAACCGCCCCGCATCCGCATCGCGATCATCGCTCCCGTGCCGCGCATCTGCCGCTCCAGGATGCCGCGCGGATCCCCGTCGAGCCCCGGATAGAACACCTCGGCGACCTCGGGCCGGTCGATCAGCCACTGCACCACCCGCCGCGCGCTCTCCTGCTGGTGCCGCACGCGCACCGGCAGGGTCGTGAGACCGCGGTGCAGCAGATAGGCCCCGAGGGGATGCAGCAGCCCGCCGGTCACCGCCCGCACGCGGCGCAGCGCCTCCGCGGTCTCTTCGCTGCATGCGACGACACCGGCGATCACATCGCCGTGGCCGCCGAGGTACTTGGTGGCGCTGTGCAGCGACATCGCCGCGCCCAGGTCGATGGGGTTCTGCAGCACCGGGGTCGCGAACGTGTTGTCGACCACGACCGGCACCGACCCTGCCTGACGCACGACGTCGGCGATGTCAGCGATGTCGAGCGTCGGGTTCGCCGGCGTCTCCACGACGACCAGTCCGGTGTCGGGGCGCACGGCCGCGGCCACCTCGTCCGGGTGACAGTAGGTGGTCTCGACTCCGAGCAGCCCCGAGCCGAGGAGGTGGTCGGTGCCGCCGTAGAGCGGACGCACCGCGACCACGTGCCGCGCACCCGTCGCGCCGGTGTGCGCGAGAATCACCGCGGTCATCGCCGCCATGCCCGAGGCGAAGGCGACGGAGGCCTCGGCGTGCTCGAGCTCGGCGAGTGCCTCCTCGAAGCGCGCGACCGTGGGGTTCCACAACCGCGCGTAGACCATGCTGCCGTCGACGGGCGGCCGCCCCCCGGTGGCCATCGCCTCGTACGAGTCGCCGCCGCGCTCGATGTCGGGGAGCGGGTTGGTCGTCGACAGGTCGATCGGCAGCGCATGGACCCCGAGACCCTCGAGATCGGAGCGCCCGCTGTGGACGGCGACGGTGTCAGGATGCAGCGGTGCAGTCATGTCTCCACGTTGCCGGAATCGCGAAGATTCCGCAGGAACTCGACAGGATCCGCTGCTGCATCGGGGTGGAGCGCTATTCTGTGCAACATCCGGCATCCGAAAGGGCACCACGTTGGCGAAAGCACAACTCGACGAGACGGATCTCGAGCTGCTCGCGGTCCTCACCCGTGATGCCGAGACCACGAACAAGGCGCTGGCGCATCGACTGGGCCTCGCCGAATCGACCTGCGCGCATCGGGTGCGTGCGCTCCGCGAGTGCGGGGTGATCCGCGACACCCGGATCCGCGTCGACGGAGCCGCACTCGGCTTCCCGCTGCAGGCGATCATCAAGGTGCGCCTCGCCAACCACACCGGAGACAAGGTCACCGCGCTGTTCGATGCTCTCGCGGCCATCCCGCGGGTGCTGCAGGTGTTCCATGTGGCGGGGGTGGACGACTTCCTCGTGCACGTCGCCGTGCAGGACGCCACGGCGCTCCGCGACATCGTGCTCGAGCACATCACGGTCCACCCGGTCGTGCGCGGCACCGAGACCCAGCTCGTGTTCGAGCTGCGCGACGGCCCCGGCGTGCTCACCCGCTGACCACGGCAGGCGGCGAGGTGGGCCAGGATGGATGCACGTCCGCACAGGGAGCAAGGGAGCACCATGAGCCGCAGCGCCACCGCCGCCACGCACACGATCCGCGAGATGCGGGACTTCCTGTTCGCGAACGCCACCGACTATGCGGCGGCCCGCGCCGGGTTCGCCTGGCCGGAGGTCTCGGAGTTCAACTTCGCACTCGAGTGGTTCGACGTCGTCGCCGGGGAGAGGCCCGATCGCCCGGCGGTGCAGATCGTCGAGGCCGACCTGAGCCTGCGGTCCTGGACCTACGGCGAGCTGTCGTCGCGGTCCGACCAGGTCGCGGCATGGCTCTCCGGTCTCGGCATCCGCCGCGGCGACCACGTGATCGTGATGCTCAACAACACGATCGAGCTGTGGGAGGTGATGCTGGCGATCACCAAGATCGGCGCGGTGTCGATCCCCACGTCGACCCTGCTCTCGGCGTCGGATCTCGCCTACCGGATCGACCACGGGAGGGCACGCGCGGTCATCACCCTCGGCGCACTCTCCGACCGCCTCGACGGCGTCGACGACGGCATCCTGCGCATCGGCGTGGGCGCCGGCATCCCGAGCGGCTGGGCGCGCTTCGAGGACTCGGCGGGTGCTCCCCCGACCTTCGAGCCCGACGGCCGGACCGCGGCATCCGACACCGCGCTGCTCTATTTCACCTCCGGCACCACCAACCGCCCGAAGCTCGTGCAGCACACGCACGTGTCGTACCCGATCGGGCACCTCTCGACCATGTGGTGGCTCGGCGTGCGACCCGACGACGTGCACCTCAACATCTCCTCGCCCGGCTGGGCCAAGCACGCGTGGTCGAGCTTCTACTCGCCGTTCCTCGCCGAGGCGACGGTGTTCGTCTACAACTACGACCGGTTCGACGCGAACACGCTCATGCAGGTCATGGACACCCATCACGTGTCGACGTTCTGCGCGCCGCCGACGGTGTGGCGGATGCTGATCCAGGCCGACCTCGCCCGTCTCACCCATCCGCCGCGCGAGCTGGTCGGCGCCGGCGAGCCGTTGAACCCCGAGGTGATCGACCGCGTGCGCGACGCCTGGGGAGGCACGATCCGCGACGGCTTCGGCCAGACCGAGATGACCGCCTGCATCGGCAACTCCCCCGGCCAGACGGTCAAGGTCGGATCGATGGGACGCCCGCTCCCCGGGTATCCGGTGGTGCTGCTCGACCCCGTCACCGGCGAGGTCGTCGACGGGGAGGGCGAGATCGCGCTCGACCTGGAGCATCCGCCGCTCGGACTCATGGCCGGGTACTACGACGATCCGGAGAAGACCGCGGAGTCACGCGCGGGCGGGTACCACCACACGGGGGACATCGCCGTGCGCGATGCCGACGGCTACCTCACGTACGTCGGGCGCTCCGATGACGTCTTCAAGGCGTCCGACTACAAGATCTCGCCGTTCGAGCTCGAATCGGTGCTGCTGGAGCACGACCTGGTGGTCGAGGCCGCCGTGATCCCGAGCCCCGATCCGACCCGACTCGCCGTGCCGAAGGCGTACGTCTGCCTGACGCCGGAGACGACGGCCGCGGAGGCCGACGCCGCACGCGCGATCTTCGCGTACGCCCACGATCGCCTCTCCGCACACCTGTGGGTGCGGATCATCGAGTTCGTGCCGGAGCTGCCGAAGACGATCTCCGGCAAGATCCGGCGCGTCGAGCTGCGGGCTCGCGAAGCCGCGCGGGTGGAGTCCGGCGACGAGGCCGGACAGCACCGCGACCGCGACTACCGCTGAGCGCTCAGGGAACGATCGCGATCGACGCCGTCGCCGCGGCCTTCGTCGCGCGCGCCGACCGCACCGCCGAGGCGACCGTCGCCTTCGGGGCGGGCACCGCCTTGGAGGCGGGCACCGCCTTCGGCAGGTCGTCGGCAGCAGCGCGCTCCGGTCGCCCGACGCCCGCCGCGCTCACGATCGCACGCACGACGCCTCCGATCACCAGCATCGCCGCGAGTGCGGCGCACGCCAGGATCAACGGCATCCACTGGTTCGCGAACGACGCCGTGAAGCTCATCAGCGCGAACACGATCCACACCCCGACCGCGCCTCCGCTGAGCCCTCCGGATCCTCGGATGATCGCGACCGCCGCGACGACCGCGCAGATCACGGCGAGTGCCGCTCCCACGTAGCCGATCGGCACCATCACCGCGGCCAGATCGCTGGCCACTCTCATTGTCGTCATGACGACCCCCCGTCAGCGGAAACTCCGCTATCTCGACACTAGAAGTGTCTCCCCGAAAGGCCATCCGTCTCAAGTCCGACCTGCATCATCCTGCAGACGGATATCTCGCGGACGGGAAGGGCCTCGAAGAGGTCGGTGTCAGGTCAGCGCCGGGTCAGCCACCGCAGGCGGCGGGTGCGCACGACCGGCACGGACTGGGTCACCACCGCGTCGACGACCATGGAGCCGTCGGTCGGGCCGACGATCGCGATCGCGGAGGTCTCGGTCGCCTCCGCAGGATCGATGGGCAGTCGCCCGAGCGCGCGGTGTGCGCGTACGTAGGCGGGCACGAGCAGCACGATCGCACCGATCCAGGCGAGCGGGTTGCTGAGTGCGACGCCGTCGAAGCCGATCCAGGCGCCGAGCACGATGGCCGCACCGACGCGCATGACCAGCTCGATCACCCCGGTGACGGTGGGCACGAGCGTGTGCCCGAGCCCCTGCAGGGCGCCGCGGAGCACGAACAGCATGCCCAGCGCCCAATATCCGCAGCCGTTGATGATGAGCATCCGATGGGCGAGGTCGACGACGTCGTCCGACCCCTCGCCGATGAACAGGCGCACCATCGGGGCACCGAAGGCGATCAGCAGGCCGCCGAGGACCACTCCGGCCCCGACGGCCATCCAGGTCGCCTCGACGACACCACGACGGATGCGATCGGGTCGACGACCGCCGTGGTTCTGCGCCGCGTACATCGAGACGGCGAGGCCGAGCGACGAGAGCAGTGCGACCGCGAGGCTGTCGACGCGGGAGCCGGTCGTGTAGGCGGCGACCGCGTCGGCGCCGAGGGTGTTCAGCGCCACCTGCACGGTGAGGGTGCCGATCGCGATGATCGACGCCTGGAACCCCATGGGCAGGCCGAGGCGCAGGTGCTCCGAGATGTCGGCGCGGGTGATCCGCCAGTCGGCACCGCGCAGGTGCAGCATCGGCAGGCGGCGCCGCACGAACTCGAGGCACAGTGCCACCGAGACGGCCTGCGCGACGACCGTGGCGAGCGCGGCTCCGCCGACGCCCCATTCGAGGGGACCGACCATCAGCACGACGAGCCCGACGTTCAGGGCGCACGACACGGTGAGGAACACCAGCGGCGTCTTGGAGTCGCCGATCGCGCGGATGATCGCCGAGAGGTAGTTGAAGAACATCGTCGCGCTCGCCCCGAGGAAGCTGATCTGCGTGAAGATCGTGGCCTCTGCCATCAGCTCGGGCGGGGTACGGAGCAGAGCGAGGACGGGGCCGGCGAGCAGGGGCGCTCCGACGGTCAGGATCACGCTCGTGATCGCGCTGAGGAGCACGCCGGTCGCGACCGATCGACGTACCGCGGCGTCGTCCCGCGCGCCGAACGCCTGCGCGATCGGGATCGCGAATCCGCTCGTCAGGCCCCAGGCGAACCCGAGCAGCAGGAAGAGCAGGCTGCCGGTCGCACCGACCGCGGCGAGCGAGGTGACGCCCAGGTGCCGGCCGACGACGATCGCGTCGGCGAACTGGTACAGCTGCTGCACCACGTTGCCGAGGAGGAGAGGGATGGAGAAGGCAAGGATGACGCGCCACGGGCGGCCCGTGGTGAGGGAGGTGGCCATGAAGGAGCGGCTCGCAGGACTGGGGGATGGATCGGGGCTCGGACAAGCCTATCGAATCGATTCGGCGAAGGGGACGCCCATTCCTGATTCCGAGCACCGCCGTGCGATGCGCAGCAGAGGGCCCCGCGTGAACTACTCTGCATCAGCGTGCCCGTCGCTCCTGAGCGCAGACAGCACGTGTCGAAGACGACCGGAGGAAAGAGAAGCGTGACGAAGGAACACACGGGGGCGGACGAGCGGACACGGTCCGACATCGGAGCCGGCGAGGAACAGCACCTGCGGCGAGCGCTGAGCAACCGCCACATCCAGCTGCTCGCGATCGGCGGGGCGATCGGCACCGGTCTGTTCATGGGCAGCGGCAAGACGATCTCGGTCGCGGGGCCGTCGGTGATCTTCGTCTACATGATCATCGGCTTCATGCTGTTCTTCGTCATGCGGGCGATGGGCGAGCTGCTGCTGTCGAATCTGAAGTACAAGTCGTTCAGCGACTTCGCGAGCGACCTGCTCGGCCCGTGGGCCGGGTTCTTCACGGGGTGGACCTACTGGTTCTGCTGGGTGGTGACGGGCGTCGCCGACGTGATCGCGATCGCCGGGTACACGGATGCGCTGATCCCGGGCGTCCCGCTGTGGATACCGGGCGTCCTCGTGATCGTCATCCTGCTCGCCCTGAACCTCCCCACCGTCGCCGCGTTCGGCGAGATGGAGTTCTGGTTCGCGCTGATCAAGATCGTCGCGATCGTGGCCCTCATCGTGACCGGACTCGTGATGATCTTCACCGGCTTCCAGCACGACGCCGGCACCGCGAGCTTCTCGAACCTCTGGGACAAGGGCGGCATGTTCCCGCACGGCTTCATGGGCTTCGTCGCCGGTTTCCAGATCGCGGTGTTCGCGTTCGTGGGGATCGAGCTGGTCGGCACGGCCGCGGCCGAGACCAAGGACCCGAAGCGCAACCTGCCCAAGGCCATCAATGCGATCCCGATCCGCGTGCTGCTGTTCTATGTGGGCGCACTCATCGTCCTGATGGCGGTCACCCCGTGGACCGAGTACGTCGCGGGCGAGAGCCCGTTCATCGCGATGTTCGCCCTCGCCGGGCTCGGCATCGCCGCGACGGTGGTGAACCTCGTCGTGCTCACCTCGGCCATGTCGAGCGCGAACTCCGGCATCTACTCGACCTCGCGGATGGTGTTCGGGCTCGCGCAGGACGGCGATGCCCCACGGATCTTCGGCCGCCTCTCCCGCCGCCGCGTGCCGCAGAACGCGCTGTTCCTGTCGTGCATCCTGCTGCTGTCCGGCGTCGTCCTGCTCTACGCCGGCAAGGACATCGGCACCGCCTTCGACATGGTGACCACGGTCTCGGCCCTGTGCTTCATGTTCGTCTGGACGATCTTCCTCTGCAGCTATCTCGTGTATCGGCGCACGCGCAAGGACAAGGTCGCCGCCTCCACGTTCCGGCTCCCGGGAGGCGTGTTCATGGTCTACGTGGTGCTCGCGTTCTTCGTGTTCATCCTGTGGGCACTCACGACGCAGCCCGACACGCTGACCGCACTGCTCGTCACGCCGATCTGGTTCGTGGTGCTGTTGGTGGCGTGGCTGTTCGTACGGCGCTCCCCGAACCATCTGGCCCGGCACGAGGCGCACATCGCCCACCTGCGCGATGACTCGGTCGAGGCGGACACGACCTGACCTCTAGACGGCGGCTGCCGGAGCGGAGGCCTTCACCCCGAACAGGCGCTTGCGCAGGGCAAGGAAGAGCAGCACCATGCCGGCACTGAGCAGGATGTGGCCCAGGCCTGCGATGCCGGCGATCATCTTCGACGACTCCTGGCCGAGGACGGTGAGGCATCCGTGCCAGACGAGCATCGCCGAGGTCAGCACGAGTCCGGCGCTGTAGGTCCAGAAGAACCAGCCGAACAGGCGGCTCTCGGAGAGGGCGAACGACTTCTCGAGAAGCAGGACGATGAGGAAGACCACGAAGCCCAGCACGAGCAGGTGCGTGTGCACGAGCCCGAGCTGCGTCGCCGCCCCCTCGGGGAAGTCGTTGATCTTGGTGAACTCTCGGTAGAAGAGTCCGGAGGCGACGCCTGCGAGCATGGAGGCGAACGCGGCGGTGAAGAGCCTGCGCATCGGGTTCCTTTCGGTCTGATTCCAGCCTCCGCTCAGCGGCCCCTGCCGGGATCCATCGAACGGTTGAGATGCCGCGCGCGCGGCTCTTGTGCGATCCTCGCGGGGTGTGATGACCTGTCGGCATGACGTTCTTCCCGCCCGATCCCGAGATGCCCGATCCCCAGGAGAGCGAGCCGGAGCGGCATCCCTCGTGGCAGGCCCCGGAGGACGAGCTGCCCATGCTGCTGCCCGTCTCGGAGACCCTGGCTGTGACCGACCACCTCGCACTGGGGCTGTTCGGCGTCGCCGTGTACAGCGACGGCGTGGAGTTCCGTCTGGAGGGACGGCTCCGCCGGAACGGGATGCCGGCCCGCGAGTGGAACGATCTGTGCGGAGACTTCGTCGGCCACGGCACGATGGGCGCTGCACCGGACCCTGCCGGCCGACTCCGGTTCGGCCTCGTGCTCGGCGACGGCGAGAAGGTGCTCGGCGAGGGCTTCCCGTTCGGCGGCCGCGATCCCTCGTCCGAGCCGGAGGGCCACACCCTGTCGCGCAACGGCAGCCGCGCCGGCGGCGGAAGCCACAGCTACACGTCGTCGGACCACCTGTGGCTGTGGCCGCTCCCTCCGGAGGGGCCCATCGAGTTCGTGACGCAGTGGCCCGCGTTCGGGGTGGGCGAGCGGAGAGTGGTGCTCGACGGCACCGCGATGCGCGACCTCAGCGGGCGAGTGCAGCGGTTCTGGGGCTGAGCGAGCCCGTTCAGAGCAGACCGGTGTCGCGGGCGATCGCGATGGCGCGGGCACGGCTGTCGGCGCCGAGCTTCTCGAACACGTGCACGAGGTGCGTCTTCACCGTGGCCTCGGTGACGAACAGGGTCTTCGCGATCTCGCGGTTCGACGCCCCGGTGTCGAGCAGCCGGAGCACGTCGAGCTCCCGGTCGGTGAGCCGCACCCGCGGAGCCCGCATGACCTGCACGACCCGCTCGCTGAGCTCCGGTGTGAGCACGAGTCCTCCGGCCGCGGCCTGCCGGATCGCGCGCACGATGTCGTCGGGCGCGATGTCCTTGAGCAGGTAGCCGGCTGCTCCCGCCTCGATCGCGGCGAGGATCTCGGCATCGCGGTCGAACGTCGTCAGGATGAGCACGGCCGGTGCCGGATGCTGCGCGCGCAGCGCGGCGGTCGTCTGCACGCCGTCCATCCCCTCGCCGAGTCGCAGGTCGCAGAGCACGACGTCGGGATGCAGATGCCGCGCGAGCGCCACCGCCTCTTCGCCGGAGGCCGCCTCGCCGACCACCTCCACGTCGTCCCGGCGGTCGAACAGCGAGCGCACGCCGGCGCGGACGATGGGATGATCGTCGACGAGCAGCACGCGCACCGCGGTCATCCTTCGCCCTCCGCTCCACGCCTCACCGACGCCGCACCGCCGAGCGGGACGTGCGCCGAGAGAGCGGTGCCGTCGCCCGGGGCGCTCTCCACGTCGAGTCCGCCACCGAGTTCGCGCAGCCGCGCGCGCATCGAGCGCAGCCCGTAGCCACCGCCCTGCCCGGACACCCCGCCCTGAGCATCCCACCGGGTCGCGTCGAAGCCGATCCCGTCATCGACGATGTCGAGCCGCACCGCGTCTCCGGCGTCGGCCAGGGTGACCACGACCCGAGAGGCGCCGGCGTGGGAGCGGACGTTCGCGAGAGCCGACTGCGCGGTCCGCAGCAGGGCGACCTCGGCGTCGAGGCCCAGCGCCGGCAGGTCGTCGTCGGCGTGCAGCGTCGCCTCGATCCCGCTCTCGTCGGCGAGGCGCTCGAGCATCCGCGCCAGGGCGTCGCCGAGGGCCGTGGACTCGAGCTCGGCCGGCATCAGCGCGTTCACGATACGTCGCGCATCCGCCAGCCCCTCGGCGGCGAGCGCGTCGATCTGCCCGAGTGCACGGGTGCTCTGCGCGGGGTCACCGGATTCCAGGGCGGAGCGCGCCAGCATCCCGATCGACGACACGCTCTGCGCGACCGTGTCGTGGATGTCGCGCGACACCCTGGTGCGCTCCTCGCTCGCCCCGGACTCGCGCTGGGTGCGGGCGAGCTCGTCCTGGAGCGCGGACATCTCCTCCTGCGTCGCGACGAGCGAGGCGATCAGCCGCCGCCGTTCCCGGCCGTCGCGGACGAGCTCGAGGTAGCCGCGGGATATCCCGAACGCGAAGACCCCGCCCACGAGCGGTCCGATCACGTTCGCGTAAGTCGTGGTGCCGGTGTGCAGCAGCGGAGCGGTCACCACGACCGCGAGGATCGCGACGCTGAGCAGCAGCGCCCACCGCATCCGCATCACGAAGCCGGCGAGCAGCCACAGCGGGAAGGCGAGCCACACGAACTCCGGCGAGACGACGACGGCGCCGAGCCAGATGAGCGTCAGTCCGAGCAGCCACCAGGTCGCCAGCCGCCGATCGGAGGTGCGCTCGCTGAGCAGCAGTCCGCCGCCGTACCAGCCGAGGAACACGAGCGAGAGGGCGAGGACCCACGGCAGCGGGACCCCGTCTGCCGCGGCACGCCAGGCGCCGATGACGAGCAGCACGACCGTGATGACGGCCTGTCCGATCCGGATCGATCCGACCAGGCTCGCCCAGGTGCGGGCAGGGCCGCGTGCCGGTGACGCGGTGGACGGTGAGTCGGTGGACGGCATCCTCCCATTCTTCCGCGGGTCTTCCGAGGGCGCCTCCATCATTCGGTCGATCCGGCGCCGATGGATGCCCCGCCGCCGAGGGTCGCGACCAGAGGGGTTCCACCAGGCCCTCCCCCACTGCGCGCGCCGCGCGTAGCGTCGGTTCCACAGCCGCGGATCGCCTCCGCGGCGAAGACGAAAGGACAGCTCATGCACACACGCACTCTCGGACAGGGCCTGCAGGTCTCGGCGGTCGGACTCGGCTGCATGGGCATGTCACAGAGCTACGGGCCGAACCCCGGGAGCCGCGACGACATGATCGCGGTGCTGCGGTCGGCGGTCGATCACGGCGTGGACTTCTTCGACACCGCCGAGGTGTACGGGCCGTATGTGAACGAGGAGCTCGTGGGCGAGGCGCTCGAGCCGATCCGCGACGAGGTCGTCATCGCGACCAAGTTCGGGTGGGACATCCAGGACGGCAAGAGCGTCGGGTTGGACAGCCGTCCCGAGCAGATCCGCCGGGTGGCCGAGGCCTCACTGCGGAGTCTGCGCACCGACGCGATCGACCTCTTCTACCAGCACCGCGTCGACCCGGATGTGCCGATCGAAGACGTCGCCGGCACCGTGGGCGAGTTGATCGCCGAGGGGAAGGTGCGCCACTTCGGTCTCTCCGAGGCGTCGGCCGACACCATCCGGCGCGCCCACGCCGTGCATCCGGTCACGGCGCTGCAGAGCGAGTACTCCCTGTGGACCCGCGAGCCCGAGGCGGAGATCCTCCCCGTGCTCGCCGAGCTCGGCATCGGGTTCGTCCCCTTCAGCCCGCTCGGCAAGGGGTTCCTGACCGGCACCGTCGACACGGCGGCGGACTTCGCCGCCGGCGACATCCGCGCCACGATCCCGCGCTTCACGGCCGAGAACCGGGCGGCGAATCAGGCGCTCGTCGCGCACGTCGCCGAGCTGGCCGGTGCGAAGGAGGCCACGCCGGGACAGATCGCCCTCGCCTGGCTGCTCGCCCGGCAACCGTGGATCGTGCCGATCCCGGGCACGCGGCGCACGGCGCGCATCGCCGAGAACGCCGGGAGCACGACGGTCGCCCTCTCGGCGGACGAGGTCGCCGACCTGTCGGCGCTGGCCACGCGGATCGGCGTGAGCGGCGACCGCTACAACCCGCAGCAGATGGCGTTCGTCGACCGTTGAGCACCCGGCGGCCTCGGTATCGTGAGGCGGGTGACCTCCGCCCGCCGCTACCCCGCGACCATCGCGGCGGCGGCGGAGCACGAGACGATCATCCGCAAGTCGCGCTTCGTCACCCGCATCGAGCCCGTCTCCTCGATCGAGCAGGCCGAGTCGGTGATCGCCGGCATCCGCAAGCGGGCCTGGGATGCCAACCACAACTGCACCGCGATGATCACCGGGCTGCTCGGCGACCAGGCGCGGTCGTCGGATGACGGCGAGCCGTCGGGGACCGCGGGGGTCCCGATGCTCGAGGTGCTGCGACGGCGCGAGCTGACCGACGTCGTCGCCGTCGTCACCCGCTACTTCGGCGGGGTGAAGCTCGGGGCCGGCGGCCTCGTGCGCGCGTACTCCTCGGCGGTCTCCGAAGCGCTCGACCTGGCCGCACTCGTACGACGGGCGGCTCTCCGCCAGGTGACCCTCGACGTGCCGCATGCCGAGGCGGGGCGCTACGACAATCTCCTGCGCGAGTGGTCGACGCATCACGGGGCGACGCTCGGCGAGCCGACCTATGCGGCGAGCGCGACGTTGGAGCTCTGGGTGCCGGACGCGGAGCTCCCTCGTCTCGCGGACGATCTCGCCGCGGCATCCGCCGGTTCGGTCGTCCCGGTCCTCGGTGTGGAGCGCATCGTCGACGTGCCCGCCTGACTCCGGCGATATCGGCGAACGCACACGCATCGGCGGATATCCTGGATGCCGCGGTCGCGGAGGGAGAGCGATGTTCGACAGTCCGCTCTCGGCTTCGGCCTACGAGATCCTCGAGGTCGACCCCGGCGTCGACGACGTCGAGCTGCGCCGCGCCTACCGGTTGCGTCTGCGTCAGACCCACCCGGACACCGGCGGCGATGCGGCGCTCTTCATCCAGGTGCAGCGCGCATGGGAGCTGATCGGAACCGCGGAGGGTCGCGCCGCCTACGATCGCCGGACGGGTGTGACCCACGAGACCGGCGCCGAGTGGAGCGGATGGCGTCCGCCCGCCGCCCGCACCGACACCCGTCCTCGCGCCCGCTCCTACGGCCACCCCGGGGGCTGGCGTCGCGAACGCTACCTCGTACTCATCCGGGAGTGGGCGGGCCGCGGCGTCGAGGTCCCCGACCCGTACGACCCCGCGCTCGTGCGGTCTGCGCCCCGGGATCTGCGCCGTCTCCTCGCCGACGCGCTCGCGGAGGAGGCCACGGCGCGCACCGTCTCCGATCTCGGCATGGGCTTCACCGTGTGGCACGACGTCGTCGCCGGACCCGAGGCCGATGACAAGCTCGACCATGTGGTGCTGGGCCCGTCGGGTCTCTACGGCGTGATGTCGGAGGACTTCGGCGGCGTCGTCGGGTTCCGCCGCGGCGAGATCACCGGTCCGAGTCTGGGGACACGCGCACCCGTCACCGCCGCCCTCCGCCGGATGCGCACCGTCGCCAAGGCCGCCCGCGTCAAGTTCGGCGGCGCGATCATCGTGCTCCCGGACGACGACCTCGCCCAGGCGGTCACCCCTCTCGGCACCAGTCGCGGCGTGCCGGTGGTCGTCGTGCGGCGCAGCGCCCTCGCGATGGTGCTGCGACAGGGCGTGCCCCAGGCGCGGGCGATCGGCGGCAACGAGCTGTTCGACGTGCGGACGCGCCTGCAGCAGACCGTCCGCTTCGTCTGAGTTCCGACACTCCCCTGCTCCGCCTCCCGGTGCCGGCGAGGGTTAGCCTGGTGACATGACGCGCGTGTGGCTCACCCCGTGGGAATGGGCGTGCTGCGGGGATGCCTTCGAGATCGGCGATGATGTCGACTTCGGCGTGGTCGCGCGCGACCCGGACCCCGTCCTGACGGATGCGCTCGGGGCGGACCTGCTCGCCGGCGTGGATGCCTACGAGTCCCACCACGAAGAGGCGTACGCGTCCCGCGTGAGAGGCCGGGTCGTCGCGGTGCAGGAGGTCACGCAGGAGGTCATCGAACGCGCGGTCACCCTCGAGCCGTCGCTCGTCGCCCGGTCAGACGGCAGCGCTCCCGAGCGCATGCGGCTCCCGCGGGAGACCGTCATGATCGAGCCGGTCCCCGGCACCGCTCTGCTCGCGCCCGTTCGCGGCGTGGGGCTCGCCCCGGCGAGGCAGGGCGCCCCGCGGCGATCACGGGTCGGTTGGCTCGTCGACGTCGAGGAGTCCTCGGGCGAGTGACCGTCAGGGTGGACCGCCGTGGCATCCCGGCATGTCGTTCTTTTGAACAACTCAAAAGAAAAGGGTAGGCTCGAGCCATGGAGACAGAACTCGACTCGGCGCTTCGCGACGCCGGACTGAGGGCGACCGCGGGCCGCGTCGCCGTTCTCGAGGCACTGGACTCCATGGCCCACACGGATGCGGAGCGGATCTTCCGCGCCGTATCCGAAGTGCTCCCGACCACGTCGATCCAGTCGGTGCACAACATCCTCGCGGACCTGACGACGGCGGGCCTCATCCGCCGGATCGAACCGGCAGGCTCCGCGGCGCTCTACGAGCGACGTATCGACGACAATCACCACCACGTCGTCTGCACCTCCTGCGGTGCGGTCGGCGATGTGGACTGCGTCGTCGGCGAGGCTCCGTGTCTCACCCCGTCCTCGACGGGGGGATTCACCGTCCAGACAGCCGAAGTCACCTTCTGGGGCCTGTGCCCCAGTTGCCAGAACGCCGCGTAGGCATCCGCCGATCGCCCATCCACGGATGGGGGTATTCGTCGCGCCTGCGCGCAGAAGGAGAACACCATGACGAGACCTGCCACCACGACCCAGACCGGAACCCCGATCGCGAGCGACGAGCATTCCCTCACCGTGGGAGCCGACGGCCCCACGGTCCTGCACGACCACCACCTGGTCGAGAAGATCGCAGCGTTCAACCGGGAGCGCGTGCCGGAGCGCAACCCGCACGCCAAGGGCGGCGGAGCGTTCGGCGAGTTCGTCGTCACCGAAGACGTGTCCGCCTACACCCGCGCCGCCGTCTTCCAGCAGGGCGCGAGGAGCGAGGCGCTGATCCGCTTCTCGTCGGTCGCCGGTGAGCAGGGCTCGCCCGACACCTGGCGCGACGTGCGCGGGTTCTCGCTGCGCCTGTACTCGGAGGAGGGCAACCTCGACATCGTCGGCAACAACACCCCGACCTTCTTCCTGCGCGATGCGATCAAGTTCCCGGACTTCATCCACTCGCAGAAGCGCCTCGGCGACTCCGGTCTGCGCGACCCCGACATGCAGTGGGACTTCTGGACGCTCTCGCCGGAGACCTCTCACCAGGTCACCTACCTCATGGGCGACCGCGGCCTCCCGCGCAGCTGGCGGCACATGAACGGCTACGGATCGCACACCTACTCCTGGGTGAACGCGGAGGGTGAGCTGTTCTGGATGCGGTATCACTTCGTCTCCCACCAGGGCGTAGAGGCGATGGGTGCCGATGAGGCGCAGCAGCTCGCGGGATCCGACGCCGACCACTACCGCCGCGACCTGTTCGACGCGATCGCCCGCGGCGAGCATCCTTCGTGGGACCTGTACGTGCAGATCATGCCCTACAGCGAGGCGAAGACGTACCGGTTCAACCCGTTCGATCTGACCAAGACCATCTCCCTCAAGGACTACCCGCGCATCAAGGTCGGCACGCTGACCCTGAACCGGAACCCGGAGAACTTCTTCGGCGACATCGAGCAGGCCGCGTTCTCTCCGGGCAACCAGGTGCCGGGCACCGGCATCTCGCCCGACAAGATGCTGATGGGGCGCATCTTCGCGTACCCCGACGCCCAGCGTCACCGCATCGGAGCGAACTACAACCAGCTGCCGGTGAACCAGCCCCACGCCGCCGAGGTGCGCAACTACATGCACGAAGGCGCGATGCGCTACCAGCACAACAGCGCCGCGCACCGCACGTACCAGCCGAACTCGTTCGGTGCGGCCGGCGGCCCGGAGGCCGACCCCGCGAAGGGGATCGAGGCGAACTGGGAGGCCGACGGCGAGCTCGTGCGCTCGGCAGCCACGCTGCACGCCGAGGACGACGACTTCGGGCAGGCGGGCACGCTCTACCGCGAGGTGTTCGACGGGGAGCAGCGGGCGCGCTTCCTCGAGACCCTCACCGGTCAGGGCCGCTCCCTCACGATCGACGACATCCGCGAGCGGTTCTTCCAGTACTGGACCAACGTGGATGCCGAGCTCGGCGCCGCCCTGCGGGATCGGGTCTGATCCGCGCCCTCCGCTGAGACCCCGTCTTCGCGCCGAGACCCCCTCCTGCCCACGTCGGCAGGAGGGGGTCGCGGCGTCACGGCGGGCGTCGGCGTGCGCGACGGCCGAGCCATCCGCGCAGGAACCGGGCCAAGATGGAGGGGTGGCCGTCCCCCTCTCCGACCTGACCAGCATGCCCGACCCTCAACAGGTGTACGCCGCCGACGGCACGCGCCTGGCGACCTACACGTGGGGCGAACTCGATGCCCCGGTCGTGGTGACCGTGCACGGCTTCGCCTCGAGCGCCAAGGACAACTGGGTCCTGACGGGCTGGGTGCGCGAGCTCACGCGCGCCGGATACCGCGTGCTGGCACTGGATCAGCGCGGACACGGACTCAGCGAGAAACCGCACGACCCCGACGGCTACCGCATCCGCACCCTCGTGACGGATGTGGAGACCGTCATGGACACCTATCTCGTGGACGACGCGCTCTACATCGGCTACTCCCTGGGGGCTCGCGTGGGCTGGGAGGTCGTGCGTGAGCTGCCGCACCGCATCGGACGCGCGGTGCTCGGCGGCGTGCCGGACGGCATCCCGCTGGCCCGCCTCGATCTCGACCAGGTGCGGCGGTACATCGCCGACGGCACGCCGGTCGCCGATCAGACGACGCAGAACTACATCGCGTTGACCGAGCGGGTTCCGGGCAACGACCTGCAGGCGCTGGTCGCGCTCGCGGAGGGGATGCGCTCGTCCGGGACGATCGACCCGGACCCGGCGGATGCGCCGACCCGCCCGATCCTGTTCGCCACCGGTTCGAAGGATGCGATCATCGAGGGCTCGCGGGCGCTCGCGTCCGCCGCCCCCGACGGGCGGTTCTTCGAGATCCCGAACCGGAATCACTTCAACGCCCCCGGCTCCCGCGACTTCAAGGAGGCGGCGCTGGCGTTCCTCGCCGACGCGTAGCCCGGCGCAGCGACGTGGCCCGACCGAGAGGCGACCGGGCCACGCTCGGGATCCGCGTCAGACCGCGGCGGCTTCGTCGCGCTGGGGCAGCACCCATCCCGCGCGCGGGAAGTGGCACGTGTAGCCGTTCGGGTACTTGATCAGGTAGTCCTGGTGCTCCTCCTCGGCCTGCCAGAACGGACCCTCGGGCTCGATCGTGGTGACGGCCTTGCCCGGCCAGAGTCCCGAGGCGTCGACGTCGGCGATCGTGTCCCGCGCGACCGTCTCCTGCTCGGGCGAGAGCGGGAAGATCGCGGAGCGGTAGCTCGAACCGATGTCGTTGCCCTGACGGTCCTTCGTGGACGGGTCGTGGATCTGGAAGAAGAACGCGAGGATGTCGCGGTACGTCGTCTTCGTCGGGTCGAACACGATCTCCACGGCCTCGGCGTGGCCGGGGTGGTTGCGGTAGGTCGCGTGGTCGTTCGAGCCGCCGGTGTAGCCGACGCGGGTCTCGAGCACGCCGGGCTGGCGGCGGATCAGGTCTTCCATGCCCCAGAAACAGCCGCCCGCGAGCACGGCGGTCTCGGTCCCGGGGGTGCGTGTGATGGTTCCGGCGTCGGTCATGACTGCTCCTCAGAAGTATCGGTGGTGGGGGTGTCTGCCGTCTTGGCGAAGAGGGGGCTGTAGCGACCGTACCCCTCCTCCTCGAGACTTTCCGCAGGGATGAAGCGCAGGGCGGCCGAGTTCATGCAGTAGCGCAGCCCGCCTTCGTCGCGGGGACCGTCGTCGAAGACGTGGCCGAGGTGGCTGTCGGCGACCGCGGAGCGCGCTTCGGTGCGCTTCATGAACAGCGAGCGATCCGTGCGCGTGGTCACGGCATCCGCGTCGATGGGCTTGGTGAAGCTGGGCCATCCGGTGCCGCTGTCGAACTTGTCGGTCGACGAGAACAGCGGCTCGCCCGAGACGACGTCGACGTAGATGCCGTCGTCGTGGTTGTTCCAGTACGCGTTGCGGAACGGCGGCTCCGTCGCGTCCTGCTGAGTCACCTCGTACTGCAGGTGCGTGAGGCCGCTGACGGCCTCGGGGGTCTTGCCGTAGTCGTTCGACATGATCTGACTCCTTCTCCGACGTCGCTGGCTGCGCCGTCCCTGAGAAGAACCGTCGGCGGGGCCGTTTTGGTCCCGCGGGGCTGGGAGCGCGCTGTGAGTTTCGGCGGACTCGATAGAGTTGCCTCCGCATTGCACACCTTCCGAGGGGAAACACCCATGTCCGTTGGACTGCTCGCCGTCGTCGACGACATCCTGAGCGCCGCGATGAAGGCCTCCGCGAAGGCGGCCGGCGTCGTGATCGACGACGCCGCGGTGACCCCGCAGTATGTGCAGGGCATCACGCCGGCGCGGGAGCTGCCCGTCGTCGGCAAGATCGCCCTCGGCTCGCTCGCGAACAAGTTCCTCATCATCATCCCGGCGGCGCTGCTGCTGACCGCCTTCGCGCCCTGGGTGCTGCCGTACCTCCTGATCCTGGGTGGCGCGTACCTGTGCTTCGAGGGTGCGGAGAAGGTGCTGGAGTGGTTCGGCGTCCAGCACGGCCACGCCGACGAGGGCGCCCGCGACGAGAAGAAGCTGGTGCTCGGCGCCGTGCGCACCGACCTGATCCTCTCGACCGAGATCATGCTGATCTCGCTGGCGAGCCTCGAGAAGGGGCTCGACATCTGGGCGACACTCGCGATCCTCGCCGTGATCGCGCTCCTGATGACCGGGGTCGTCTACGGTGCCGTCGCGCTGCTGGTCAAGATCGACGACATCGGGCTGAAGATGGCGAAGAACCCGGTGCGACGCGTGCGTCACACCGGCACCAGGATCGTGCGTTCCATGCCCGGGGTGTTCCGCTTCATCAGCGTCCTGGGCACGGTCGCGATGCTCTGGGTGGGCGGCCACCTCGTACTCGTGAACCTCGGCGAGGTCGGCTGGCACTTCCCGGTCGACGTGCTGCACGGTGTGGAGCACGCCCTCCACGACCTCGGCCCGGTCGTCGTCTGGGTGGTCGACACGATCATCTCTGCGATCGCCGGTCTCCTCCTGGGACTGCTCATCGTCGGCATCGTGCTGGGCATCGCGAAGCTGTTCGGCAAGGAGCCGAGCTTCCACGAGGGCGAGGAATCCCCCGCCGACGTGCACGTCTGAGTCTGAGTCTGAGCCTGAGTCCGAGCCTGAGTCGGCCTCTCGCAGTTATCCGCCGTCGCTGTCCGCCGCACGGGGGATGCGGCCTGCGGTCCACTCCGGTTTGATCGGAGCATGAGCACTGATCACGCCACACAGCTGCGCCGGACCCGGCGCCTGATCTCCGCCGCCGCCATCGTGGGAATCGGTGCGGCCTTGGTCTGGTTCGTCTTCGCGGCCGTCGGCGAATCCGGTGGCCAGCTCACCGCCGCCAGCGCCACGGCCGCAGGGCTGGGCGCCGCCTGGTCGGCGGGGTTCGCCGCCATCACGTCCCGGCTGAAATCCATCGAACCCGCCCCGACCTCGGCGGGCTGAGTCCACCGGACGAGCGTCCGCGACGGACGAGCGTGCGCGACGGAACGGCGCGCTCACGCCGCGATGTCGTAACGCGCCCTGCCCCCGAGCCTGGGCCTGCGGTGCGGATCGACATTCGGCGGCGGGATGAGCCACACCCGCGCGGCGAACCCGCGTCCCTCGATCCTGATCTCCCAGTCGTTGTCGTGAATGCGATGATGGCAGCTCTCGCAGAGCAGCACGCCGTTGTCGAGATCGGTCGGTCCGGCATCCCGCTGCCACCAGCGCAGGTGATGCGCTCTGGTCATCTGCGGTGGCAGCCCGCACATCACGCAACCGCCGTCGCGTTCCACGAGTGCGAGTCTCTGGGCGCGGGTGAACAGCCGCTTCTCGCGCCCCCAGTCGAGGATCTCTCCTCCGCCGCCCAGCACCGCCGGGATGACCCCTCCTCCGGCCGCCATCCGGCGACACGCGGCGATGCTGACCGGCTGGTCGAGGCCGTCGACGGTGGCGAAGCCGGTTCCGGCGTTCAGCTCGTCGAGCCCGACGCGCACGATGACCGTCGCCCCCGAGACGGGGAGGCCGCCGCTGTCGCACCCGCTCGCGTGTGCGCAGATTTCCGCGAGAGCGTCGGCCTGCAGCATCGCGACCGTGCGGCGGTCGGCATCGGGCGCCTCGGGATCGAGCACGTGCGCCCGCGCCTGGAACGTCGCCGTGACGTACGCCTGGATCGCCGCCTTCACGGGAGCGCCGGAGGCGACGTCGGTCTGCAGCGTCAGGTGCAGCGACCCGTCGCGCTCGAACATCGTCAGCGAGCGCCGCGACCGGGCCTCGTCTTCACGCGGAGCCACACCGTCGGGGTCGAGCCACGCCTCGGCGTGCACGACGAGCTTGCGCACGTCGTCGAGCGACAGCTCTGCCGCGCGCTCGACCAGCAGACGCTCGGCCTCGATGATCCGCTCCAGACCCGTCTTCAACCGTGCGCGGTCGAGCAGGGTCACGATCAGCGCCGCGGCCGCCGCGCTGATCGTGCCGTCGCCGATCGCGCGCTGCACCTCGGGGAACCGCGGCGGCAGTGCCTCGCCGATCAGGTTCGCGCGAGGGGCCGTCGCCTCCCCCACCTTCACCAGCCGCGCCGCATCGCCCGTCGATCCGCCCGTGGTCGCGGCGATCATGGTGGCCGGACTGCGGAAGCCCTGCTGCTTCGCCAGGCCGGCCGCGCCCAGTTCGGGTCGCGACTCCCTGGCGATGCTCGCGGCGATCTCGGCGTGGATGCCGTCGAGCCGGCGCTGCACCAGCCCCATCACGCGGTGCGCGTCGAGCAGTTGGGACCGCGTCAGCTCGGTCGCATTACCGGCGCCGGCCCAGACCTCGTCGAGGCGCTCCACGGCCTCGAGGAGCGGGTTCAGATGCGGGGTCGCCATGCCTCCAGTTTAGAACATATATTCGATAAATCGAGGGGCTGTGGATAAGTCGGATGGCGGCGTTGCCGTAGTCTCATCGCCATGTCCGCCTCAGCGCCCTCACCGAAGCTCCGGAGCGCGAAGCGCGATGCCGATCGCTGGTTCCGCGAGCAGGGCCTCCCGACCTTCGTGCCGCTGCGCCGCTGGTTCACCGACCTCCCGCGCCGCGTGGCCCCGCTGATCGCTGCGGTGGCGCTCCTCGGATTCCCCCTGCTGGACGGCATCGAGTTCGCCGTCGACGTGGCGGTGGACGCCTCTTCCGGGGAGGAGACGCTCATCATCCTCCTCGTCCTCCTGGTCCTCGCGGCCGCCGTGGGGATCCCGTGGGGCTGCTACCTCCTCGTGCGCACCGTCCTGCGCCGCCTCCCGGTCGGCATCGGCACCGTCGTCGCGCTGGCCGTGATCGCCGGCTCCGTCGCACTGGTGGTCGTCGACGGATACGAGACGCAACCCGGCGCGACCGTCGGCCCCGTCTTCCGCGGCCTTCTCGTGATCGCCGTCTGCGTGCTCGTGACCGGCATGGGCGGCGGGGCTCTGATCTCGTGGGCCTCGCGCCTCGCCGTGCGCAACGCCTCGGCGATCGGACATATGGCGTCCATCGCCCTCCCGGTGATCCTGATGCTCGTCGTGTTCGCCTTCTTCTCGGCCGAGGTCTGGCAGATGGCGACCGCCCTCCACTGGGGATCGATCGCGCTGGTCGGGCTCGTGGTCGCCGTGCTCGCCGGCATCGTCGTCCTCCGGGTCAGCGCCTCGGAGATCGACGACGACGCCCAGGCCCCGACCGAGGAGCAGCGGGCCGCCCTGCTCGTCGGGACCCCGGCAGAGGATCGCCCGGCCGCGCCCGGCGCCCGCCGACGTCTGCGCGCTCCGCAGCGCATCAACATCCTGCTCGCCATGACCGTCGCCCAGCTCGTGCAGGCGCTGTTCTTCGCCGCACTGCTCGCCGCGCTGCTGATCGTGATCGGCGGCATCGCGATCCCGACCGGCGTCATCGGCATCTGGCTCGGGCCCGGCAGCGAGACGCAGCAGCTCGTGGTGCAGCCGCTCGAGTTCTTCGGGGCCGCCCTGCCGATCACCGTGAACCTGCTCAAGGCCGCCACGCTGCTCGCGGTGATCGCCACCCTCCCGTTCGTGTTCTCCGCCGTCAGCGAGGCGCGTTATCGGGAGCGTTTCTTCGACCCGATCATGGCCGACATGCGTCGGGCGATCCTGGTTCGCGAAGCGGTCGGCGTGGCGCCGGCGGGCCGCACCCCGTAACTGTTCGGTTGCGGCGCTCCCGAGCCCCCGGCATCCTGCTAGCGTCGGCGATGCGCACCCGAGCGCCGATGAAGGATGCGCCCCCGAAGCGCAGAAGAAGAGAGACCGCCCGCCGATGACAGCCGTGCGAATCCGAGACGCCGAGACCGCCGATCTCGACACGATCACCGCGATCCACAATCACGCCGTGGTGCACACCACCGCGATCTGGAACGAGGAGGCGGTCGACCTCGCGGATCGCGCATCCTGGCTCGCCGACCGCACCGCGCGCGGCTACCCGGTCATCGTCGCCGTCGACGACTCGGGCGTGCTCGGCTACGCGTCCTATGCGCAGTGGCGACCGCACAGCGGCTACCGGCTCACCGTCGAGCACTCCGTCTACGTCCTCGGCGGGCAGCACGGTCGCGGCATCGGCACCGCGCTGATGGCCGCGCTCGTCGAACGGGCCCGCGCCGCCGGGATGCACGTCATGATCGCGGGCATCGAGAGCGGCAACACCGCGTCCATCGCCCTGCACGAGCGCCTGGGCTTCGCCGAGGTCGGACGGATGCCGCAGGTCGGGGCGAAGTTCGGGCGCTGGCTCGACCTGAGCATGCTGCAGCTCGTGCTCGACGACCGCGCCGAACCCGACGCCGGGTCCTGACGATGGATCCGCTGCAGTGGTTCGTCGACGCCTTCAACTCGTCCTGGATGCTGCCGGGCGGGCAGACGCTGCTCGTCCGCGAGGTCGTGGGCAACGCGTTCGGACTCGCGAGTGCGCTCGGCGGCATGCGCCGCAAGGTCTGGGCGTGGCCGGTCGGCATCATCGGCAACCTGCTGCTGCTCACGGTGTTCCTGGGTTCCGCGCTCAGCCCTGATCCGTCGCTGCCGCACCTGCTGGGTCAGGCCGGGCGGCAGATCATGTTCATCGCGGTCGCGATCTACGGCTGGGTGCGCTGGCGCAACCTCGACGGGGGGCGCGTGGTGCCGCGGTGGGCCCCGACGAGCGCGCGTATCGGGATGGTGCTGGTGATGATCGTCGGCACCGTGGCCCTGACGCCGCTGTTCCGCCTGCTCGGATCGTGGGAGCCGGTGTGGGCCGACGCCTGGACGTTCGTCGGCTCGCTGCTCGCGACCTACGGCATGGCCAAGGGCTGGACAGAGTTCTGGCTGATCTGGATCGCCGTCGACGTCGTCGGGGTGCCCCTGCTGTTCAGCTCCGGCTACTACGCCACGGGCTTCATGTACGTCTTCTACGGCGTCTTCACCGCGATCGGCTTCGTGATCTGGTGGCGGGCGCAGCGTCGTGCGGAGCATCCGATCGAGATCCTGCCGCCCGACCCGAGCCCGCGCCGGCCCGAGGACGGCGAGCTCGCCTGAGCCGACCGATCCGCCCGACCGGCGGTTTGTGTCCGCGCATTTCGGCGCCCCTGGATTCGCCTCCGCCCATCGCCTTTCATGGGTCCATGACCCGTCAGATCCGCTTCAACGCCTTCGACATGAACTGCGTCGCCCACCAGTCGTCCGGTCTGTGGCGGCACCCCGACGACCGGTCGCGGCAGTACAACACCATCTCGTACTGGACGGATCTCGCGAAGCTGCTGGAGAGCGCGACCTTCGACGGCGTCTTCATCGCCGATGTGCTCGGCACCTACGACGTCTACGGCGGCACGAACGAGGCCGCGATCCGCAACGGCGCCCAGGTGCCGGTGAACGACCCGATCCTGCTCGTGAGCGCGATGGCCGCGGTCACCGAGCACCTGGGCTTCGGCATCACCGCGGGCACCGCCTTCGAGCACCCCTATCCGTTCGCCCGACGGCTGAGCACCCTCGACCACCTCACGCAGGGCCGCATCGGCTGGAACGTCGTGACGGGCTACCTGCCCAGCGCCGCGCGCAACATGGGTCAGGAGGACCAGCTCGCGCACGACGACCGCTACGACCACGCCGACGAGTACGTCGAGGTGCTCTACAAGCTCTGGGAGGGCTCGTGGGAGGACGACGCCGTGGTCGAGGACCGCGAGCGCGGCATCTTCACCGACCCGGCCAAGGTGCACCCGATCGGTCATGAGGGCACGCACTTCAGCGTGCCCGGCATCCACATCTCCGAGCCGTCCCCGCAGCGCACGCCGGTGATCTACCAGGCCGGCGCGAGCCCGCGCGGTGTGAAGTTCGCGGCCGAGAACGCCGAGGCCATCTTCGTCGCCGCCCCGTCGAAGGAGGTGCTCGCCGGCACGGTGAAGCGCATCCGCGATGCCCTCGAGGCCGCCGGTCGGGACCGGTACGACGCCCGCATCTACACCCTGCTCACCGTGATCACCGCGGCGACGGGCGAGGAGGCGACCGCGAAGCACGCCGAGTACCTCTCCTACGCGAGCCCCGAGGGCGCGCTCACGTTCATGTCGGGATGGATGGGCGTCGACCTCTCGCAGTACGCCGAGGACGAGCCGGTCGGGAACGTCGAGTCGAACGCGATCCAGTCGGTGCTCCAGCATCTGAAGGAGGAAGCGGATCTCGGGCGCGAGTGGACCGTCGGCGACTTCGGCCGCCACAACGCGATCGGCGGCCTCGGCCCCACGATCGTCGGATCCGGCGTCGAGATCGCCGACGAACTGCAGTCGTGGGTGGAGGAGACCGACATCGACGGCTTCAACCTCGCCTACGCGGTCACCCCCGGCACATGGGAGGACGTCATCGAGCACGTGATCCCGGTGCTGCGGGAGCGCGGCGTCTACCCCGAGGAGTACGCGCCGGGCACGCTCCGCAACAAGCTCCACGGCCGCGGTGACCGGGTGCAGGACACCCACCGCGCCGCGAAGTACCGCGTCGGGGCGTTCGCCAGGGCGTGAGCCGGGCGGGTCAGTCGTCGCTGCGGCTGAAGATCCCGCGGAGCACGAGGAACACCACCACGGCGACGACGGCGACGATCGCGAGCTTGAAGATGAACGCGAGGACCGAGAACAGCGCGCTCACGATCCACCACGCGATCACGACGGCGAGGATGACGCCGAGGATGGTCCAGATGTTCTTGGTCATGCCCCCAGCCTAGGGACTGCGGGCTGGATGCGCGCCGAAACGGCCGCGCACGGCACTGTCCGGATGCCCTCCCCCGAGAGCATCCGGACAGTGGACTCAACGCGCGGTGAGCGGGCGCCGCAGCGTCTCCGGCAGCATGATCACGATGACGATGAACATCACCACGGAGACGCCGATCAGATAGAAGCTCGGCGCGATCGCCGTGCCGGTCGAGGCGACGAGCGCGGCGGCGACGAACGGGCTCGTCCCACCCACCAGGGCGGTGCCGATGTTGTTGCCCAGCGCCACCCCGGTCATCCGGATCTCGGACGGGAACAGCTCGGTCTGCGTGACGGTCACGCTGACGCTCAGCGAGGCGGCGAGGCAGGCGAAGATCACGAGGCCGAAGAACGCCAGCAGCAGGCTCTGCGAACTCAGCAGCAGGAAGATCGGTACCGCGAGCACGGCGAGTCCGATCACCGCGCCGAGGATGATCCACCGTCGCCCGATGCGGTCGCTCACCACGCCGACCACCAGGCACAGGGGCGCGTAGACGAGCTGCGCGGACATCGCGATGAAGGTGGCCTGCGTCGCGTCGAGACCCACCGTCGACACCAGGTGATTGATGAAGTACGTGTTGAAGTAATAGAACGTGATGCCCGTCATGGACGCGAGGGCGATGGCGAGGATGATCGCCCGCGGGTTCTCGCGGAACAGCGTCAGCAGCGGCGATTTGACGACCTTCTCCTCCTTCACCAGTGCCTTGAAGGCCGCGGTCTCCTCGGTGCGCCGACGCAGGTAGAGGCCGATCATCGCGAGCGGCAGCGCCATCAGGAACGGCACGCGCCAGCCCCAGGCCTCGAACTCCTCCACCGGAAGGGTCGCCCGAAGGGTCAGGACCACGATGCTCGCCAGGATCGTGCCCACCGAGGAGGACAGCGACAGCCAGCTCGACCAGAACCCGCGGCGATGCTCGGGGGCGTTCTCGACGATGAAGGTGGCGGCGCCCGCGAACTCGCCGCCGACGGAGAAGCCCTGGATGCAGCGGGCGACGACGAGCAGGATCGGTGCGGCGATGCCGATGGCGGTGTACGTCGGCAGCAGTCCGATCGCGGTCGTCGAGACGCCCATGACGATGATGCTCAGCGAGAGCGCGATGCGCCGACCCCGACGATCGCCCAGCGAGCCGAAGAACGCCGCGCCGATCGGACGGAAGAGGAACGCGACGCCGAAGGTGGCCAGTGATGCCAGCAGCGACACCCCCGCGCTCTCATTGGGGAAGAAGAGTGTTCCGATGACGACGGCGACCAGGCCGTAGGCGACGAAGTCGAAATACTCCATGACGTTGCCGAGGAGCGCCGCCGTGACGGCGGTGACCTTCGGCCTCGACGATGTGCTCTGGGGTGCGATGGTGCTCATTCTGGTGTCTCCTTCGACGCCGGGGTGAACGATCTTCGGGTGATTTCGGGTGTTTCGGGTGTTTTCGGGTGTTCGGGTGTTTTCGGATGTTGCGATCGGGAAGCGGGAGGTGAGGGCTCAGTACGGCAGGCCGTACAGCTCGGCCACGTTGCGCCCCAGGACCCGCTCGGCGAGCATCGCGACCTGGTCGGTCGTCCAGACCCGGTCGGCCAGGCCCTGCTGCAGCACGGTCTCGAGCGCCTCGCGGGCGAGGAAGGTGGCACCGACGTGGATCTCCGGATGCGCGGTGTCCGTGCCGTAGGCGACCTTGTGCGCGGGCAGGAACTCCAGCCATTCCTGCAGCACCCTCGCCGTCAGGTGCGAGTGCAGGTACGGCATCCACGAGAAGTCGAGGTAGACGTTCCCGAGCGAGTGCGCGAGGGCGCCGAGCTGCGAGGCATAGGGGTATCCGCCGTGGATGAGGACCACGCGCAGCCGATTCAGCGTGGGCGTGTTGAGGAAGTCCTCGAGCAGCAGCGGGTTCGCGTTCGCGATGCGGAGCCCCGGCTCGCTGTGGCCGATCCCGGAGTGGATC
The DNA here is from genome assembly GCF_002979435.1 of Microbacterium sp. MYb66. Classification (GTDB taxonomy): domain Bacteria; phylum Actinomycetota; class Actinomycetes; order Actinomycetales; family Microbacteriaceae; genus Microbacterium. The sequence goes on from NZ_PCOV01000003.1 coordinate 29,126, forward strand.
TGCACAGGCACGTCGAGCGTCACGGCGAGGTGGGCGATGACACCTGCGAGGTGGTCGCTGAGCGCCTTGCGGGCGGCCGGATGCGCCTCTCCCTCCGCCGCGACGCGCAGCGTGCGGTATGCGTCCCGCGCCTCGACGGCATCCACGTGCTCGAAGTGGAGCGAACGGAGGTATGCGGCGACGATCTTGAAGCCGACCACTCCTTCCGCCACACGCCGTCGCAGCGACCACTCCACGAACTCGATGTACGCGTCGAGGTCGTCGTGCGGGGTCGCCCGCCCCGCCGCGGCGAGTTCGACCGACAGCTTGTCGGCGAGGATGGCGGCGAACCGCTGCGCGTCGAACCCGCGCCCCCCGTAGGGGTCGTGCCCGAACGGGAACAGGTAGGGGTCGATCCGAGCGATCTGGCGGTAGCGCTCCGCCGGCCATTCGTCGGCGTCGAGGTCGGGCACGTCCGTGAGCACGCTCCGCGTCGACGAGGCGGTCAACGCGTCGTCGTACAGGCCCCGGTAGTCGTCGAGGCGGACGCGCGCGGTGGCCAGCTGCGACTCACGGCCCGCGGGGCCGTACAGGGCGTCGCACCCCAGGGTCAGCGCCCGCGAGAACGCGGTCGTGCGGTACAGGTCGCGCGCGGCATCCCGCAGCTGCGGGATCTCGTGGCGCGTCGAGAGCGCCTCCGCCGCGTCGTGGTCGCCGGCACGGGTCGCGCGGACGAACTGCTGATACGCGTCCGCGGGGATCCGCGACTCCACGTAGCCGGCGGCGACCTCGGTCTCCAGGGCATCGAAGGTGTCGAGCTTCTCGCCCGGACGCACGTAGGCGGCGTGCGAGTGGTGATCGATCGCGGGGACGAGACCGGTGATCTCGAGCCCGTGGGCGAATCCGGAAAATGGCATGGCTGAAGTACCCATCGGTGGTTCCTGTCTCGGCGGATCCGAGTCCGCCGGTGAATGATCGGTCCGGGGGAAGGCCGGACTCGAGGGGTGGCTACGCGGTCACTCCTGACGCGGTGACGACGGCGGGCTCACCACCCAGAGCGCTTCGCCGACCTCGTCGCCGACGTTCGTGATCATGTGCGTGATGTTGGTGCGGAAGTCCAGGCTGTCCCCCTGTTCGAGAAGGAAGGTCTCGTCACCGAGTTCGAAGGAGAAGCGACCGCGGAGGATCAGGACGACCTCGCGGGAGTTGCCGTGGGTGTAGTCGTGGCCACCGCTGAATGCGCCGGGCTCGTACTCCGAGACGGCCACGTCGACCTCGCCGACGGGCGGCCGGGTGATGCTGTAGCTGCGGACGCCCTCCTCCGTGAGCAGCAGCGGCCGCTCGTCGCGGCGAAGCGCCCTGCCGGTGGTCGGCTGGGTGGTGTCGAAGAGCTCGGCGAACGTGAGGCCCAGGGCCGCCGAGATCTTGCGGAGCGCGTCGAAGCTCGCGTTGGCCTTCCCGTTCTCGATCTGGCTGATGAATGCCGGGCTGAGTTCGGCCGTCTCGGCGAGTGCCCGGACGGTGATGCGATGCGCCCGGCGCACCGCCCGGATCCGGAGTCCCAGAGCCTTGCGATCTTCTTCCATTGCACGCGCTCCTCGATGAACGTTGTCGTGTACCTGTAGTTAACAGTTTTGTTAACTACAGGCGAGATGTCAACCCTCGTCTCTGCCGATCGCTCCGCCCACTACCGTGATCCCATGAGCTTCACGCCCCTCCGATCGCGGTCGCGCAACCTCTCCTCGTGGTTCGCGACGCGCCCCGACCTGTTCACATCGGAGCGCTCGCCCCGGAAGTCGACGACCTGGATGCTGGTCGCCGGGCTGATGGTCGCGCTGATGCTGGTCATCTACGTGAACCCGCTCGCCACGGTCGAGGTGCTGGGCGGCCGCGTGCGGAGCGGCCTCGCGATCGCCGGCGCCTTCGCCCTGCCCCCGGCGATCTTCGTCGCCAGCATCGTGATGTTCTTCGTCGGCGCCCGGCGCTGGCGCGTCAACGGCGGCGGCGTGCTGACCAACCCGGTCATCCGCGGCGTCGCTCCGGGATTCCCGCTCGACCCTGCCATCGAGGCCCTACGCCGCGGAAGCTCCGACAGCGCGGGGATCGTCGACGCGCTGAAGGCGATGATCGCGCACAAGGGCGACGACCGACTGCTCACCATCTGGAACTCCGACGCCGACCGCGCGATGTACGTGGGCGTGCTCCGCGTCGACGGGAGCAGGCTCTGGATCGATACCGAACCCTTCACCGTGGATCCGGCGCTGTACTTCGACGCGAAGAAGCACGACCTCGCCGCGACCCTCGGGCGCACGAGCATCGACGGCCTCTGACACGCCTCGGTGCGGCGCGAGCCGTCGCACCCCATCATGGATACATGGACGAACCGCAGAGTCGACGGAGCACGGCGACCCCGCAGGGTATGACCGAGGCCGATCGGCAGGTCGTCGCGGTGTGGGCCGCCGACTGCGCCGAACGGGTGCTGCCGCTCTTCGAGGCGGAGGCACCCGACGACGACCGCGCCCGGGACGCGATCGCCAGGACACGGGCGTTCGCGCGCGGCGAGCTCTCGGCCGCGGAGGAGATCCGCCGGCGCTTCGTCGCGGGGCGGGCCGCCCGCAGCGCCGCCTCGCCGGCCGGTGTCGCCGCGGCTCGATCGGCCGCCCAGGCAGCGGGCGTCGCACACATGGGCGCACATGCGCTCGGCGCGGCCGCCTACGCCGCGAAGGCCGTGGCACTCGCGCATCCCGCCGACGTCGACGCCCGGTCCGGGGAGGTGCGCCGGCAGCTCGCCGCGATGTCTCCCGAGGCCAGGGCGGCGCTGCGCCGCCTGCCGCCGCTCGGGGAGGACACCGCAGGCCCCCTCGGCCCCGGCCTGCTCGCCACCGGCACGCTCGGCGAGGTGATCCGCGAGATCCAGGCGCACCTCGGCGACTGACCGGCTCGCTGCCATCGCTTCAGCCCCGATTCAGCGTCGACCGGCCACACTGGAGGCATGCGGATCCTGGTGGTGGACGACGAGGTGCGCCTTGCCGAGGGCGTGCGCCGCGGTCTCGAGGCCGAGGGCTTCGCCGTCGACGTCGCGCACAACGGCGTCGACGGGCTCTGGCGCGCCCGCGAGACGCGGTACGACGCGATCGTGCTCGACCTGATGATGCCGGGCATCAGCGGATGGAAGGTGTGCGAGGCTCTGCGCGCCGAGGAGAACTGGACGCCCGTGCTGATGCTCACCGCGAAGGACGGCGAGTGGGACCAGGTCGAGGCACTCGAGACCGGCGCCGACGACTACGTCACCAAGCCCTTCTCGTTCGCGATCCTCGTCGCCCGTCTCCGCGCCCTCGTGCGCCGCGGCGCCGTCGCGCGCCCGGCGATCCTGGAAGCGGGCGACCTGCGGCTCGACCCCGCCGCCCACCGCGTCTGGCGCGGCGACACCCCCGTGACCCTGACCGCACGCGAGTTCTCGGTGCTGGAGTACCTGATGCGCCATCGCGGCCAGGTGCTGTCGAAGCGCGCCCTCATCGACGGCGTCTGGGACGACGACTTCGACGGCGATCCGAACATCGTCGAGGTCTACGTCGGCCACCTGCGACGCAAGCTCGACAAGCCGTTCGGGCGCGAGGCCATCGAGACCGTCCGCGGCGCGGGGTACCGGCTGGCGGCCGACGGTGGCTAGTCGCGGCTGGCGCTCGGTGCGCGGAAGGACCACGCTCGGGGCGACCGTCGTCGTCGCGGTCGCGCTTCTCGTGGGCGCCTTCTCGTTCTACGGGGTCCTCAGCGCCAGCATCCACGGCAGCACGGAGCGTGCGGCGGAGCAGCGCCTGGACGAGCTCGCCGAACGCGTCGGCGGACCCGGCCGCGACGGCATCGACGCGATCGACGACGAGATCGTGCAGCTCCTCGGCCCCGACGGATCGGTGCGTGCCGCCAGCGAGGATGCCCGCGAGGCCCTGGGGTCCACGCCCCTCCCCGTCGCCGACGACCCGCAGACCCTGACCGTCGACGAGGAGCGGATGCTCGTCGTGTCGGATGACGTCGACGGCGACCAGACGCTCGTGATCGCGGTCTCGATGGACGACGACGCGGAGACCCTGGCGACGGTCGTGACCCTGCTCGCCGTGGCCGTTCCCCTGCTCCTCCTGCTCGTCGCGGTGACCACCTGGCTCGTGGTCGGTCGCGCGCTGCGCCCGGTCGAGCGCATCCGCGAGGAGGTCGACGGCATCACCGCCGAGCGCCTCCACCAGCGCGTGCCGGTGCCGGAGACAGCCGATGAGGTCGCCGCGCTCGCGACGACCATGAACCGCATGCTCGATCGGCTCGACGCCGCGGCCACCGCGCAGCGGCGCTTCGTGTCGGACGCTTCGCACGAACTGCGCTCCCCCCTCGCGACCATCCGCCAGCACGCGGAGCTCGCACAAGCTCACCCCGGCGTGACGAGCATCGGCGAGCTCGCGGAGGTCGTCTCGGAGGAAGGGCTCCGCCTGCAGGGCATCGTCGAGTCGCTGCTGCTGCTCGCCCGCCTCGACGAGGGAGCGAGCACTCCTGACGAAGCGGTCGACCTCGACGACATCGCGCTCGGCGAGGTGCGCCGGCTCCGCGCGGCAGGGCTCGAGGTCGACGGCTCCGGCATCCGGGCCGCCCGCGTGCACGGCGACCCGCGGCTGCTCGGGCAGCTGGTGCGCAACCTCGCCGACAACGCCGGGCGCCACAGCCGCGGCAAGGTCGCGATCGGCGTGACGCCCACGGACGGACACGTGTTCGTCACGGTCGAGGACGACGGAACCGGCATCCCCGACGAGGAACGCGAGCGCATCTTCGAGCGCTTCGTGCGCCTCGACGAGGCGCGCAGCCGCGACGCCGGAGGCAGCGGACTCGGCCTGGCGATCGCCCGAGGCATCGCCTCCTCCGCCCGCGGGACCCTGACGGTCGACGACTCGCGGTGGGGCGGCGCACGCTTCGTCCTCACCCTGCCCCTCGCGGTCTGACCGAGACGCGCGGCGGTTCCTGAAGAGGTCTTCAGGACGCTTCAGGGTGGCTTCAGCGCCTCCGCGAGACCATCGGGACATGGACGACAAGACACCCACCCCGGACCAGACTCCCGACCAGACCCCCGACCAGACCCCCGCGAGCACCCCGGACGCGCAGACCGTCCCGGTCGCCCCCGCTCCGCCCGCGGCTTCGACGCCCGGTACCGGGCAGCACCCGACGATCCCCGCGGCCGAGCCGGTCGCCGCCCCCGCGGCATCCGAGCCGAAGCCCGGACGCAAGCGCGCCCTCCTCATCGGCGGCGGCATCGCCGCAGCCGTGATCCTCGCGGGCGGCGGCATCGCCGTCGGCGCGGCGATCGGCGACGAGTTCGGCGACGACGACGACCGGTCCTCGATGTCGGACGGCCCCCGCCATGACGACGCGGACGACCACGGCCAGCGCGACGACGACGGCGACCGCGGGAACGCCCCCTCGAACGACCGCGGTCCGGTGACCGGCATCGGCACGGCATCGGCAGACGAGCTCATCGAGATCGCGGATGCCGCGCGCGGCGCCGCCGAGGGAGAGGTCACATCGATCGACGCGAAGCGCGACGGCACCTGGGAGGTGCAGCTCACGACCGCCGACGGCACCGAGACCGACGTCCGGGTCGACGAGAGCCTCGCGGCTTCCGTGATCGAGACGGATGCCGCCGACGGCGACGACACCGGTCCGGCGCTCACCCTCGACGACGCGACGATCCGCTCGCTGGTCGACGCCGCGCTCGCCGAGGCCGACGGCATGATCACCGACCTCGATGTGGACGGCGACGACGTGAGCCCCTACGACGCGTCGGTCCTCACGTCCGACAACCGCTCCATCGACATCGACTTCAGCGCCGACTTCGCCGTCGTCGGGACCGACATCGACTGAGCCGACGTCTTCGTCCTCGCGGCCGTCCTGCGACGCCCGACCCCCGATGCCGCCGCCCTCCCCCAGGGCGGCGGCATCGTCATGCCTCGGGGCGGACGGAACGGACACCGCCGGATAGCATTCAAGGATGACGAACTCCGGACCGGTCGACGACATCTCCATCGGCGGTGAGGTGATCCGCCTCGGACAGTTCCTCAAGTTCGCCGGCCTCCTCGACTCGGGCGGCAACGCCAAAGAGGTCATCATCGACGGCTACGTGACCGTCAACGGCGAGGTGGATCGTCGTCGCGGTCGCCAGCTGCACGACGGCGACCTGGTGTCGTTCGAGGGACGCACCGTCCGCGTCCGCCCCTGACACCCGGCGTACTTCCTCCGCCAGCCCGCGTCACCCCTCCCGGGCCCCGCGCGGCAGGAGGTGCTCCCGGGCTCAGGTGCTCCTCACACCCACTCCAGCACCTGCTCGACGATGATCCCGATGCCGATGACCGTCATGGCGATGCCGGCGAGCCGGGTGACCACCGAGCTCGCGCGGGGCCGGGTGCGCAGCAGTCGACGCGCGAGCAGCCCGACCGTCGTGTAGACGACGGCGATGTTGAGCAGGTGCAGCCCGCCGAGTGCGAGCATCTGGGTCGTCGACGACCATCCGTCCGCACTGGTGAACTGCGGCAGCAGGGCCAGGAGGAGCAGGAGCCCTTTCGGGTTGATCCCGCTCACTCCCGAGCCGCGGAGGAACTGCGACCATCCGCTCGTCGCGATCGGTTCACCGCTCTCGGCGATCGGTGCCGGGCGGCTGGCCAGGGTCGTCGCCCCGAGGAAGATCAGATAGAGGGCACCCACGACGGTCAGGGTCGTGAGGGTGACCGGGTATGCCGTGACCAGCGCCCCGAGCCCCAGCGCCACCGCGACGATCACGACCGTGTAGCCCGCGAGCATCCCGAGGATCGACGGCGCGATCGAGCGGGCCCTCAGGCCGGCGGAGATCGCGTACGCCCAGTCCGCCCCCGGGGTCAGCGCGAGCATCACGGCGACCACCCAGAACTGCATGACCAGGGCGATGTCCATCGGTCCTCCTCAATCCGAGGAAGAGACTACGAAGGATCACGCGAGAGGTGCTCCGATTCTTCGGGTGATCATGGTCTTCTCCTGCAAGAATTGTCGTCATGGACGCACTTGACCGGGAGATCCTCTCTTTGCTGCAGGACGACGGACGGATGAGCGCGACGAACCTCGCCTCCCAGGTGGGGCTCAGCCTGTCCGCCTGCCATCGCCGGCTCAAGGAGCTCGAGCAGTCCGGTGCGATCGAGCGCTACCGCGCGGTCGTCGCACCCGCAGCCGTCGGCCTCACGTTCGAGGCCATCGTGTTCGTGACGATCGGACGCACCGACAAGGACACGATCGTGGCGTTCGAGGAGGCCGTCGTGGCGATCCCGGCGGTGGCCGAGGCGCAGCGCCTGTTCGGCGACCCCGACTACATGCTGCGCATCCTCACCCGCGACATGGGCGCCTATCAGGAGCTCTACGACAACACCCTCGGGGCGCTTCCCGGGGTGCAGCGTCTCACGTCCACCATGGTGATGAAGCGTCTCGGCGCCGACCGCGCGGTCCCGATCCCCTGACCGGGGCCACCCGCGTCTTCCCCTGCCGGAGCGAGGGTCCGCGGAAGCGTCATGATCCATAACAGAAGGATGCGGTGGAGCCCTCTCGGGCTAACGTAGCCTCATGGTGACAGTCGGCAACGAGGGCACCCGAGAGATCGAGCTGCGGACGATCCGCATCCTGCGCGCGATCGAGAGCGAGGGGTCGATCACCGCCGCCGCCAACCTCCTCGGCTACAGCCAGCCGGCCGTGAGCCAGCACCTGCAGCGCGCCGAGACCCGCATCGGGATGCCGCTGGTGACGCGGCTCGGACGATCGATCCGGCTCACCGACGCCGGCGCCGCGATCGCGGCGATCGCCCCGACGGTGCTCGACGCGGTCGACGGCGTGCTCGCCACCCTCGACGGTCTCACCCAGCTCCGCTCCGGGCACGTGCGCATGCGCGGCTTCCCCTCGGCGTCGTCGACGCTGGTCCCCACACTGCTCAACGACATCCGCCGGGCGCGACCGGGGATCTCGATCACGTACACCGAGTCCGAGCCGCACGACTCGCTGGAGGCCCTCTCGGTCGGATCCTGCGATGTGGCACTGGTCTGCGGCTACGACCTGGAGGTCGACGAGAGTCTCGACGCGCTGGGCGTCGAGACGGCTCCGCTGTTCATCGACCCGTTCTACGTCGTGCTGCCGCGCGATCATCCCCTCGCCGACGAGGCGACGGTCAACCTCATCGACCTCGAGGACGACGACTGGATCTCCGGATGGCACACCGAGGCGGTGTGCCGGAAGGCGGGCTTCACCCCGAAGGTGTCGATGACCACCGAGAACTTCATCGCCGTGCTGGGGCTCGTCGCCCGCGGGTTCGGCGTCGCCCTGCTCCCTCGGCTCCCGCTGACCACGGCGGCGATCCCGCGCGGGTGCGTCATCAAGCCGACCAACCCTCAGGAGTATCGGACGATCCACGTCGCGACGACGCCGGAGCGGGCAGCGATCCCCGCGGTGCGGCTGACGACCGGTCTGATCGCCGACCTCGACGGCACCCCGTGGAACCTCCTGCGGCCCGGAGCCGTCGAGAGCTGATTCAGTCCCCGGCGTCCGCCGACCACGGGCCTCCGTCGAGGAACCTCTCCATCCGCGACCGATGCGGCGTGAGATCGAGACCCTGCTCCGCCACCCACTCGTCGTCGTAATAGGTGCGGGCGTAACGCGATCCGCCATCGCAGATCAGGGTGACCACGCTCCCCTGCTCCCCAGCGTCGCGCATCCGCGCGATGAGCTCGAACGCGGCGAACAGGTTCGTCCCCGTCGACGCTCCCGCCCAGTGCAGGGTCCGCTCCCGCAGCAGCCGCGCCGCCGCGATCGACGCCGCATCGGGCACCCGTATCATCTCGTCGATGACCCCGACGATGAACGACGGCTCGACACGGGGGCGGCCGATCCCCTCGATGCGCGAACCGGTGCTCGTCGTGCCGGTGAGGTCGCCCGTGCGCCAGGCGTCGAAGAAGGCGGAGCCCTCCGGATCGGCGACGGCGACCCCGGTGTCGTGACGGCGGTAGCGGACGTACCTGCCGAAGGTCGCACTGGTGCCCCCGGTGCCGGCCCCGACGACGATCCAGCGGGGGATCGGATGCCGTTCGGCCACCATCTGCGAGAACACGCTCTCCGCGATGTTGTTGTTGCCGCGCCAATCGGTCGCGCGCTCGGCGAAGGTGAACTGATCCAGGTAGTGTCCGCCGCATTCCCGCGCGAGACGCTCGGCCTCGCTGTACATCTCGCTCGCACTGTCGACGAAGTGGCATCGCCCTCCGGAGAACTCGATGAGGTCGATCTTCTCCCGGCTCGTCGATCGGGGCACCACGGTGATGAAGTCCAGTCCGAGCATGCGGGCGAAGTACGCCTCGGACACGGCCGTCGACCCGCTGGAGGCCTCGATGAGGGTCGTCCCCCGGTCGATCGCGCCGTTCACGAGCCCGTACAGGATCAGCGATCGCGCCAGACGGTGCTTGAGCGAACCGGTGGGGTGCACCGACTCGTCCTTCAGGTACAGGTCCACGCCCCAGTCCGCCGGAAGCGGGAAGACGTGCAGGTGCGTGTCGGCGCTCCGCGATGCATCCGCGTCGAGGAGCCGGATCGCCTCCGACCTCCACCGCGCGCTGTCGGACCGATCCGCGATCTCCATGAGGCCTAGCTCCGCGGCAGCTCGTCGCGCACGAACACCCGGTCGCCGTCGATCCAGGTCTCCCGCGGACGGATCGCGCCGATCTCCTCGGGGTCGATCGTGAGCAGGTCCTCGTCGATCACCACGAAGTCCGCACGCTTGCCCGGCTCGAGGGAACCCAGCTCGTGCTCGCGGTGCACCGCGTACGCGGCATCGCGGGTGTACATGCCGAGGGACTCCATCAGCGTCACCGCCTGGTGCGGATCCACCGGCTCTCCGGCGTGCGTGTGCCGAGTGATCGCGGCCTGGATGGCGGGGAACGGATCGTGCTGATCGGCGGTGATGCCGATCGCGTCGCTGTTCCCGACCAGCGCCAGGCCCGCGTCGATCAGGCTGCGGAAGGGCATCAGGTCGCCGATGCGGTCGCCCAGGTGCCGGCGGTAGCCCAGCGCGGTGGTGAGGATGAACGCGGGCTGCGGCACCGGGACCACCCCGAGCTCGGCCAGACGGGAGATCCGCTCCGGCGTCATCCACAGGTTGCCGGCGTGCTCGATGCGATGGCGGCGGGTGCGGGTGACCTCGCCCGTGGCCTCGATCGCATCCAGCGCCTGGTCGAGGGCACGGTCGCCGATCGCATGGATCGCGATCTGGAGTCCCAGGTCGCTGACCGACTGCACCCATCGGCACAGCTCGTCGTGGTCGTACGCGAGTTCGCCGCGGTAGCCGGGCTTGCCCGGGTAGTCCTCGTTGAGCGCGGCCGCGAGCGAGGTGAGCCCGCCGTCGAGGAAGAGCTTGACCCCGCCGAGCTTCAGCCGCTCCTCGTCGATCCCGTCGAACTTCGCGGCAAGGGCGCCGCTGGTCACGGTGTCTTCGCTGACGACGTTCGGGAACGTGGCGTACGACGTGGTCCGCAGCTTGAGGTCGCCGCGCTTCGCCAGGGCGAGCATCGCGTCGAGCCCGTGCGAGAGCAGGGAGATCTCGCCGAGTCCGGTGACTCCGACGGCGAGGTACATGTCCTGCACGCGGTCGACCGCGTCGGCCAGCACCTCGACCGGGGCCTGCGGCCCTCCGATCGCGGCGAACATGTCGAACGTGCGGCCCGTGGGCTCGCCGTCGTCGTCCCGCTCGATGCGGCCTCCCGGCGCGTCCTCGGTCGCGGCGGTCACGCCCATGAGCTCGAGGGCGGCGGAGTTGAAGATGTTCGTGTGGAAGCTCGACCGGTACATCACCGGATGCCGGGTCGAGACCCGGTCGAGGTCGTGCCGGTCGGGGAAGCGCCCCTCCGCGAAGAGCGCGTCCTGGAAGTGCTGGCCGTGGCCCATCACCCATTCGCCGTCGGGGGTGCCGTCCGCACGGAGCCGGAGCACGTGCACGAGCTCGTCGATCGACGAGACGCGCGACGCCCGCACATCGGCCGCCAGCTCCCAGGCGTACGCGAGCATCTCGATGTGCGAGTGCGCATCGATCAGGCCGGGGATCACGGTGGCCCCCTTGGCGTCGATGACCTCGGCGTCGGGGTCGGCCGCGTCGAGGACCTCCTGGTCCGTGCCGACGTCGACGAGGACCCCGTCCACGCTCCGGAAGGCCTGCACGACCCTGTCCTCCGCATCCATCGTGAGCACGCGCGCGTTCACGACGCAGATCTCCTTGACCATCTCCAGCCCTTCCGGTCGGCGTCAGCGACGCCCGACCTGGATCGTCTTGCTCTCCAGAAACTCCAGCACCCCGGCGCGCCCGCGCTCCCGGCCGATGCCGCTCATGCGCACGCCCCCGAACGGCAGGGCGGGGTCGCTGGTCAGGGCGCAGTTCACCCCGACGTTGCCCGAGCGGATGCGATCGGCGATGCGCCTGCCCCGCTCGGCGTCACCGCTGAACACATAGGCCGAGAGCCCGTAGCGACTGTCGTTGGCCAGCCGCACGGCCTCGTCGTCGTCCTCCGCCACCACGATGCTCGCGATCGGGCCGAAGAACTCCTCGCCGAAGGTGTCGAGCGCTCCGTCGGCGGTGAGGATGCCGGGCTCGAGGAAGGCGCTGGTCGCGGTGTCGCGCGTGCGTCGGCCTCCGGTGCGCAGCACCGCGCCCTGCGCGACCGATCGAGCGATCTGGTCTTCCAGGGTCTCCACCGCGCGGATGTCGATGAGCGGTCCGATGTTCGTCGTCGCCTCCCACGGGTCTCCGACCCGCAGCTCCTGCACGGCCGTGCTGAAGGCGTCGATGAACCTCGCCGCCGCACGGCGGTGCACGTACACGCGGTTGGCGGCGACGCAGGCCTGCCCGGCGTTCGCGAACCTCGCGCGGACGACCTGCCCGACCACCTTGTCGACGTCAACGTCGTCGGACACCACGACGGGGGCGTTTCCGCCCAGCTCGAGCAGCACGCGCTTGACCCCGTCGGCCGCGCCGGCGAGCAGGCGCTGCCCGACCGCGGTGGAGCCGGTGAAGGTCACGCACGCCACCTCGGGGCGCTCGAGGAGCACTCGCCCCACACCGGCGGGGTCGTTCGTGGGGAGGACCGAGAGGATGCCGGCCGGCAGCCCCGCCTCCACGAACGCCTCGGCGATGGCGAGGGCGGTCAGCGGGGTCTGCTCTGCGGGCTTCAGGACCACGGCGCACCCGGCCGCGAGGGCGGCACCGACCTTGCAGGCCACCATGAACGCGGGGAAGTTCCACGGGGTGATGGCCCCGACGATGCCGACGGGCTCGTGGACCACATAGGCGTCGCGGTCGGACTGGATCTGCGGCCAGTACTCGCCGGGCAGGCGCAGGGCCTCCTGGCTGAAGAAGTCGAAGAACCGGAGACTGTTCGCGATCTCGCCGCGGGCTTCCGCCAGAGGCTTGCCCGTCTCGTGCACGATGAGGCGGGCGATGACGTCTTCGCGCCGACGGAGCCCCGCGATGGCGCGCTGGAGGATCTCGTGGCGCGCGGTGGCGGTCAGCCCGACCCACTCCGGCAGGGCCGCCGCCGCCGCGTCCACGGCGGCCTCGGCGTCTGCCGCTGCGGCATCCGCCACGCGGGCGACCACGCGCCCGGTCGACGGGTCCGACACCGCGAACGTCTCGCCCGTCGAGGACTCCCGCCACGTCCCGGCCACGAGGAGACGGGTCTCCACCGGGAAATCGAGCGTGGTCATGATGCGCGGTAGTCCTCTTCGGAGACTTCGCCCGTCCACTGCACGTCTTCGAAGTGCAGGATCACCTGGGTGACGAGGTTGGTGTCGGTCGCACCGTGCCAGTGCTCGACGCCCGGCTCCGTCCAGACCACATCGCCCGGACGCACGACGACGCGCTCCCCGCCGCGCTCCTGGATCCACCCCTCGCCCTGCAGCGTGTAGATGAACTGGCCGCCGGGATGCGTGTGCCAGTGCGTGCGGCCACCCGGGGGGAACATGATGTTCGCCGAGCGGACGCCGTCCTGGTTCAGCAGGATGTCCGACCAGACGCCGCCCGTCGTCGTCTCATCCCGCTTGCCGGAGGGTCGTCCCTCGCGCTGTCCTCGTCCGATGATCATGGTCTCGTCCTTTCCGTGCACCCGAGGGCGCTGCTGCCTGTTCCCGCGGTCCGGATCACCAGACCTGCGGCTCCATCTCGTCGTATGCGGCCGCGGAGCCCGACTCGCGGTCGGCGATCATCCGCGTGCTGGCGTTGTGCCCGGTGACACCGCTCATGAAGTTGCCCGGCCAGGTGCCGACGCCGCACAGGTACAGCCCGGGCAGCGGGGTCGTGTAGTCGCTGGCGCCCGCGATCGGGCGGGCGTCGAAGATGCGCCCCGGCACGATGTCGCCGTGGGAACCCGAGCCCTCCACGAGTCCGAACTCCCGCTCGAGGTCGAGGGGCGTGTAGACGTGCACCGCGTCGACGATGTCGGGGACGTTGGGCATGTGGAACGCGATCGTGTCGAGGACGGCTCGTCCCAGTTCCTCCCGCTGCGCATCCCAGTCGCCCTCGGCGAGGTGGTACGGGACGCCGCGGACGCTGAGGCTCATGATGTGGTGTCCCTCGACGTCGACGACCGTGGGATCGATCGCCGAGTCCATCAGACCGGTCACCGTCACGCGGCGGGACCACCGCCCCATGACCGCCTCGTTGTACGCCTCCTGCAGCGCATCCATCGACGACGCGACCCGGAAGTTGGTCGGCAGGAAGAGGGCGTTCTCCTCCTCGTCGACGGCGGCCGCGAAGCGCGGAGTGCCCTTCATCGCGATGTGGACCTTGGCGCTCGTGCCGTCCATCTTGATCCGCTGCGCCCGCTGCAGGAAGTCCTGCGGAAGGTCGTCGGGGCGCACCAGATCGGTGAACGTGCGCTTCGGGTCGACGTTGGAGAGCACGCGCGGAGCGAAGAACTCCCGTCCGTCCTCGAGGCGGACACCGACGACCCGGCCGTTCTCGGTGAGGACCTCCGCCACCGGGGCGTCGACCTCGATCCGGGCGCCGCGGGCCTCGGCCGAGCGCGCCATCGCCTGCGTGACGGAGCCGATGCCGCCGAGGGGCGCGGCGTTCTTCATCATGAGGTCGTTGCGGTCGTCGACGCCGAACGCCGCCATGGACTCCTCGTACAGCGGCCGCTGCAGCAGCAGGTAGGCGGAACCCGGGGTGTACGGTCCGACGAGATTCGTGGCGACGGCGGTCGCGGCGAAGAACGCCTTGAGATGCGGCGAGCGCAGATGCTGGTCGAGGAGGTCTCCGACGCTGCCGAACATCAGCGCGTTGAAGTCGTCGATCTCCTCGGGCGTCGTGAAGCGGGCCGCGACCTCGGCGAGGGTGGGCGGCGCTTCGTGGAACGAGACGCGCATGCGCTGGGCCACCCGCCGGATGCGGTCGAGCACGGCCGCGAAGCCGTCGACGTCGGCGGGGCCGTGCGCGAACCGTGCGACCTGCTCCCGGCGCTTCTCCTTGTCGGGCCACGGCACGAACGCCTGGCCGTCGTCGAACAGGGTGAGCGAGCCGAGCTGCGGGGTCGTGTAGCGCAGTCCGAACGACTGCAGCTCCATGTCGGCGATGATGCGCGGGTCGAGGCTGTGGCTCGAGTTCGAGACGGCGCTGCACCGGTATCCGGGCACGACCTCCTCGGTGACGCAGCAGCCGCCGACGACTCCGCGCGCCTCGAGCACGAGGACCCGCCAGCCGGCCCTCGCCAGGTAGAACGCGCCGACCAGGCCGCTGTGCCCGCCTCCGACGACGATCGCGTCATAGGTGTCGCTCATCGATCGCTTCCCTTCTGCTCCATCACGTCGTCCGATGTCCTGCGGCGAGTCAGAGCTGCCTGATCCGGCGCTCCGCGATCCGCCATCCGTGATCGGTCAGGACGTGCGCGTCGCGGTACTCCGCCGGGGCGACCTCGCCGTCGGCGCGGACGGTGTGCGCCTTGCATACCGAGGTCGCGTGCGTGTCGTCGACCACGGTGACCACGATGTTCGTGTTCGAGTGGCTCCGCGCCGGGTTCGCGATCGCCGAGAACGCCTCGATCAGCGTGCCGAGACCGCGAGCCTCGAGTCGGCCCGGATTGGAGAAGTGCACGTCCTCGTGGAAGACCTCGCCCATGCGTTCGTACTCCCCCGCGTCGAGGATGTACGCCACGGAGTGCAGCACGCGTTCGATCGCCCGCTCGGTGTCGATGATCGTCGTCATGATGCTCCTCCTGGATCGCGGCGGCCGTGAAGGGCGGCCGCGGGGCAACTGTAGGTCAGGGGCGACGGCGTCCCTGCGCTGCCGATGGGACTCATAACGAGTCCGAATCTGTGGACGCGAGGGCGTCGCTCTCGGCAGCCCTCCGCGCGAATGCGGTGAACATCACCGCGAAGACGTCGGCGCGCTCCTCGATGAGCCGATCCGCCGGCTTGCCGACGCCGTGACCGCCCTGGAGATCCTCGCCGAGCAGCAGCAGCTCCGTTGCCTCCGCGCTCCGTCGGGCGCGGAGCGCCTCCACGAACGCATACGAGTGGAACGGGTCGACCCGGGTGTCGTGGCGGCCCGTGGTGACGATCACGTCCGGGAACGCGGCCGGTGCGGGGCCGAGACCGTGCAGCGGGGAGTAGGCGCGGATCCAGTCGCGATGGTCCGGGTCCTCGGGGTCGCCGAAGTCGCCCATCCAGAGCCGTGCGATCGACAGCCGGTGGTATCCGAGCATGTCGGTCATCGGCACGGCGGCATGCGCGGCGGCGCACAGATCCGGGCGCTGGACCAGCGTCGCGGCGATGAGGAGCCCGCCGTTGCTGCTGCCCCAGATCGCCAGCCGGCCCCGGTCGCACACCCCGTCGGCCACCAGCGCGTCCGCGACGTCGGCGAAGTCGTCGAACACGCGCTGACGCCGGTCCAGGCGACCCTGCTCATGCCAGTCCGCTCCGCGCTCTCGTCCGCCCCGGAGTCCGGCCACGACGTAGCGACCGCCCAGCGCCAGCCAGGCCGCGGCCACCTCGGAGTACGCGGCGGTCGAAGACAGACCGAATCCGCCGTATCCGTGCAGCAGCGTCGGCAGCGGCGGCCCCTCCGGCTGCGGGTCGAGAAGCAGCAGCGGAAGCGTCTCGCCGTCGCCGGCGACGACCTGGGTCGCGCGCACCGCCGACGTGACGGCGAGCGGATCTCCCGCCCAGTCGCACGGCGGCGAGCCCGGGGTCCACGTGAGCAGCCGCGGCGGAGCATCCAACGTCGACCAGGTGAACACGGCGGTGTCGGCATCGAGGTGGCGGACGACGCGCGTGCGCATCGTCGACTGGCCCGGCGTGGGGACGGCCGAGGCGATCTGACCGATCGGCAGAGGTGCCCACTCGACGTCGCGAGCCGCGCCTTCGGGGTCCAGGGTGACGACGCCGACCACGCCGGACATGTCCTTCTCCCCCACCACGAAGACGGTCCGGTCGCCGACCGAGCAGTCGTCCAGCACGACGTCGGATTCGGCGAGGACCTCGATCCAGTCCTCGGATGCCGGCGCGGCGAGGTCGACACGGACGACCCGTCCGTACGGGGCGTCGACTCCGGTCACGCCGGCGATCGCCCCGCCGGGCGAGAAGTGGAACCGGGTGAGGGAATCCCGTCCTTCGACCAGCGTGATCGTCCTTCCGGACTGAAGGTCGAGCAGGTGCACGTCCGTGCGCGTCCATCCGATCGACACGTGCACGAGCGCATGCGTGCCGTCGGGCGAGAGCTCGACGTCGGGCCACGCGGTCGCATCGGCATCCTGTCCCCACACCCGCTCGTCCTCGCTCTGCGCGGTTCCGAGCCGATGCCGCCAGATCTCGCGGCCGTAGTCCCGGTCGCCGGGGTAGCGGGTGTAGAGGAAACCCGATTCGTCGGGAAGCCAGGCCACGCTCGCCGAGCGGACCCCCTCCAACCGCTCGGAGAGTCGCCGGCCGCGGGAGAGATCGACGATCGCACCCACCGAGCGCTCCGACCCGCTCGAAGACGTGCCGACGACCAGCAGACGGCCGCTGGGCGCGGGGTGGAACCAGTCGATCGCGGCCTCGGGTTCCGCGTGCACGGTGTGGCAGAGCCGATCGTGCCGCGCCCGCCAGGAGATGGTGCGCGTCGACGCTCCGGGAAGCCGATCCAGGCTCAGCACGCCTCCGCGCACCACGTGCGGCGCCCCGTGCAGCGGCACGGCCGCCGCGCGGCGCAGCGCGGCGGCGGCTCGTGCGCGGTGGCCCCGGGGTTCCGGGGCCTCCCGGAACGCGGCGAGCTCGTCGGCCCGATCCCGCAGCCAGTCGGCGAGGGGCGCGCGCTCCGGGTCGCCCCGCATCCACGCCAGCCCGGCGAGGAGGTCGTCGGAGGGCTGCGCGCTCACAGCCAGGCCCATTCCTCGGACCACGGCAGCCGGGACATCTGCACGGCCGGCCCTTCCGCCTGCACCACGAACGTGTCCGAGAAGTTCACGCCGAAACCGCCCTCCGGATCGTAGAGGCCCGGCTCCACCGACAGGCACATCCCCGGACGGAGCTCGGTGCGCTCGCCGAGCGAGATGTACGGGGGCTGATGGCCCTCCATGCCCTGCCCGTGCGACGGCCGCGTCGCCGCGAACCGCTCCACCCCGCGCTCCCGCTGGAACGCATGCACGTCCTGCGCCACCTCCCCGCCGGTGCGGCCGGCACGCAGAGCATCCTTGAGCACGAGACAGCTGTCGCGCGCGGTGCTCCACAGGTACGCCTCGTGCGCGGTCGGGGGCACGAGGAGATAGGGACGATAGAGCTCGCCACCGCATCCGCCGACCTGGACGATGCCCGAGACCTGCACCGTGCGCTGGTCGGCGATGATCGCGTGCCGCACCTGGTTCGGATGCGGGAACCCGGTGACCGCGCCGGCACGCACCCACCCGAGGTCGACGTTGATGCCGACCGGACCGTGCATCGAGCGGTCCGGTCCGTAGTCCGCCATGATCCGGTCGAGCGCGAAGCCGGCCAGGTCGAGCCGCAGCCGCGAGTCGGTGAGCTGCGGGTCGCGTTCGAGGATCCGGTCCCGCGCGTGCACGTGCACGTCATCGAAGTATTCGTAGGCGCGGGCCCAGACCGCGAGCTCCTCGTCGTCCTTCACCATGCGCAGGGCGAGTGCCGCCGATGCCGCCGACCGGGGTACGCCGCCGAGCGCACGGGAGGCCGCCGCCCGCGCCGCCTCGGACAGCTCCGAGTCGACGACGAACGGCTCCGACCCCGCCGAGAGACCATGGCCGCGCGCGGCGAGATGCGTGAAGAGCCACTCCCACCGGTCGACCGGCTCCCCGGCCACCGCGACGCCGCGCGGCGGGAACTGGCCCGCGGCATCCGGCACGTCGAAGTAGCACTCCCCGTCGCCGTACCACCAGGTGGTCACCAGCTCGTGGTCGAGCCACGGGTAGAACCACACGGGCGCGGAGCCGTCGGCGGGGAGGTAGGCGGCCAGCAGCCGTTCGGTCGTCAGCGCCCAGAGGCCGGTGAAGGCCACGATGTTCCAGGGGTCCAGCAGCAGCACCCCGGTGCGACCGTCCGGATCGATGCGGGCGCGGAGCTCCGCCGCCTTCGCCTGACTCCAGGACAGAGGCAGTCGGAACTGCTCGGACGGCGTGTAGCGCTCCCGTTCGAGAAGGAGGGAGCGCGAGTCAGTCATCCCCGAGCCCTGCGTCGAGCACACCGCCCGAGTCCGCGAACAGGTGGAGATCCTCCACGTCCCATCCCACGAGGACCTCGTCCCCGGGAGCGCCGATGAAGTAGTCGCCGCCGCTGTGCTGCACACTCGCCTTGAGGTCGCCGATGCCGTCGACGCGCACGCTGTACGACGTGATCGCGCCGAGGGCCACGGCATCCGTCACGGTTCCGCGGAGGCGGCTCGCGCCCTGCGGACCCGAAACCGGGGAGGCCAGCGCCACCCGCTCCGGACGCAGGGTGACCGAGAGCGCCGCGCCCGCGGGGTGCGCCGACTCGGGAGCGGGCACCTCGATGCCGTCCGAGAAACGCAGGGACGACGCCGAGGACCGCTGGGCGCGCAGGGTGTTGTTGTCGCCCAGGAAGTTCGAGACGAACAGCGTCTCCGGCCGGTCGTAGAGGCCTCGCGGCGCGCCGAGCTGCTCGACGACGCCGTGGTTCATGATCGCGATGCGGTCGCTCATCGACATCGCCTCGTCCTGATCGTGCGTGACGTAGACCACGGTGATGCCGAGCTTGCGCTGCAGCGCTCTCAGCTCCTCCTGCAGGCGCTGGCGCAGCTTGCGGTCGAGGGCGCCGAGAGGCTCGTCCATCAGCAGCAGCGAGGGCTCGAAGACGAGGGTCCTGCCGATCGCGACCCGCTGCTGCTGGCCGCCGGAGAGCAGCGCCGCGTTCTTGTCGCGGTGCGGCGCCAGGTCGACCAGCTCGAGCACCTCCGCCACGCGACGGGCGATCTCCGGACGGGGCACCCGTCGGGTCTCCAGCGGGAAGGCGATGTTCTGGGCCACGGTCATGTGCGGGAACAGGGCGTAGTTCTGGAAGACCACGCCGATGTTGCGTTTCTCGACCGGGACGGGAGCGACATCGCGGCCGTCGATCTCGATCGATCCGGTGGTCAGCGCCTCGAATCCGGCGATGAGCTTGAGGGTCGTGGTCTTGCCGGATCCCGACGGCCCGAGGAGCGAGAAGAACTCCCCCTCGCGCACATCCAGCTCCGGCACCGAGAGCACCCGGACACCGTGGTAGTCCTTCGTGACTTCGCGCAGCGACAGCTTGTGGCTCACGTCTGATTCCTTCCCTGTGTGATCTTTCGTCTCACCCTCTGGGTGATGACCCACGCGATCCCGATCACGGCGACCAGCGCCATGAAGAGCACGGCCACCACCCCGACCGTCGGATCCGTCTGCACCGCCAGCGCCTCGTAGATCCGTCGCGGCAGCGTCTTGGTCGACACCCCCGACAGGAAGATGGCGATCGTCGACTCGTCGAACGAGGTGATGAAGGTGAGGAACAGCGAGGCGAGGATCTGCCCCGACAGCAGCGGGATGAGGATCCGGCGCACGATGCGCGCCCGACCCGCGCCGAGACTCGCGGCGGCCCGCTCGTAGTCGGGGTCGAGGGTCTGCATCCCCGCGAGCGTGATGATGAACGCCTGCGGCAGGGTGATGGCCACGTGCGCGAGGATGATGCCCGTCTGGGTGTCGATCAGGCCGACCTTGAGGAACGCGATGAAGAACGCTCCGGCGGCGACCACGGCCGGGAAGATCAACGGGATCAGCAGGAACGGGGTGATCCCGCCGCGGAGGAGCTTCGACGCCGTGCGGCTGACCCCGATCGCGGCGAGCATGCCCAGCGCGGTCGCCACGAGCGCGGTGATGATGCCGACGCGGAAGCTGATGATGGTCGGGTCGAGCCACGTCGGCTCGAAGAACCGGGCGTACCAGGTCGTCGACCACGTCTGCGGCGGGAAGATGAGTGCGCGCGCGCCCGAGAACGAGATCGGGATCGCCAGGAGCTGCGGGATGAGGATCAGCACCGCGAGGAGGATCGAGACGCCCGTGCCGACGCCCTTGAGGTAGCTGAGTCGGGTGCGGTCCAGCGCCTGGGCGAAGACCATCACGGCCCTGGCGGGCAGCGAGGTCGTGGCCCTGACCTTCTTCGCGGGGGGCGCGACGACCGTGAGCGCCTCGGTCTCCGACCCGTCCGCGATCGCGGTGGCCGCCGGCGCCGCGGCGATCTGCGGGGCCACGACGTTCTGGATCTTCTGCCGGGAGAGCGCCGTGAACAGCAGGAGGATGAGGAAGACGACGAGTCCCAGCACCACGGATGCCGCGGCGGCGACCGAGTAGTTCGCCTGCTCCTCGATCGCCCCGTGGATGAACGAGCCCAGCATGCGTCCCGAGTTCCCGCCGAGCAGGGCGGGGACGGCGAAGGAGCCGGCGCTGTAGACCAGCGCGAGGATGAAGGTCACCTGGATGCCGGAACGCGTGGCGGGGAGGAACACCCGGAAGAACGACTCGGCGGGCCCGGCTCCGAGGCTGCGCGCGGCGAGCATCCTGCTCGGGTCGACGCGCTGGATGACCGGCACCAGGATCAGGACGACCAGGGGCAGCTGCGAGTGCACGAGGCCGATCGTCGTGGCGATGGAGTTGTAGATCAGGTCGGCCTTCGGCAGGCCGACCGAGGTCAGGAGCGAATTGATGAGGCCCTGCTGTCCGAGCACCACCTGCCAGGAGAAGGTGCGGATGAGGATCGACGTCAGGTACGGCGTGAGCACGCAGATGAAGAGGAAGCCCCGGAGGAAGCCGCGTGATCTCGCGATCGTGTACGCGATCGGGTAGCCGATGGCCACCGAGAGGACGGCGGCGATCAGCGCCAGGACGACCGTGTTGACGAGGACGCCCTGGAAGCCGCTGCTCGCGAGCATGTCGACGTAGACGCCGATGCCGACCTCGCCGTCGCGCTCGGTGAAGCTGCGGATGATCAGCAGCGCGAGCGAGAGGATGTAGACGCCGAGCACGAATGCGGCGGCGGGCAGTGCGAACAGACCCCAACCGCGGCTCTGCCGCGATGCCCCGTCTGACATGGGTGCTTCCCTTCCGGTTCTGACGGTGACGGGTCCGGTGCAGCGTCGCACCGGACCCGTCCGGTTCCGTGAGCGGGACGACTCAGGAGTTGACGAACTCCTGCCAGCGGGCCGACACCTCGTCCCAGTTCTCGGCGTACCAGTCACCGTCGATGTAGAACGAGACCTCGTTGGTCTCGGGCGTCCCCGGGAGGTCGGCGCGCTCCTCCGCCGTGAGCTCGTCGAGGACCGTGGTGACGCTCGGCGTGTACTTGAGCGCGTCGAGCACCGCGCGCTGCTGGTCGGGCTCCAGCGCGAACTGGATGGCCTCGTACGCCTGGTCGGGGTTGGCGGCGTTCTTGGGGATCGTCAGCGACTGCACCGAGACGACGGCGCCGTTCCAGCTGTACTCGATGTTCGCGCCGCCGGACTGGATGTCGCGGATCCGACCGAGCGTGTAGAGCCCGGCGACGACCTCGCCCTGAGCGATCGCGACATCCTCCTGCCCGCCGAAGAGGGCGTTCGGCTTGATCTCCTCGAGCTTCGCGAAAGCGCGATCGATGTCGAGGGGATAGAGGTCGTCGACCGCGACGCCGTCGGCCAGCAGCGCGACCTCGAGCACCCCGGTGGGGTACGTCGGGAACGAGCGGGTGCCGGGGTACTTCTCGACGTCCCAGACCTCCGCCCAGGTCTCGGGGCCGCCGTCGGGGAAGGCGTCCGCGTTCCAGAACAGGTTCCGCGAGAACTGGTACCAGGGCACGCTGTACTCGTTGATGGTGTCCTGGCTCGCGACGTCCGAGACGTCGAGCTCGTCCATGTCGAGCGGCTGGAGCAGATCCCCCGCCATGAACTGCGCGAGGGTGCGCGACTCGGTGTCGACGAGGTCGGGGGTGGTGGCCCCCGCCGCGATGGTCTCGGCGAGCTTGGCGACGTTCGACCCGTCGGTGTCGTAGAGGATCTCGATCCCCGTCTCCTCGGAGAACGGGTCGAAGACGGCGGCGCGGATCGACTCCTCGTAGCTGCCTCCGAAGCCCGAGTACAGCAGCGTGCCGCCCTCTTCGGTCTCGGCGCCTCCGCCTCCGCCGCCCGAGACTTCGCTGGACGTGCAGCCTGCGAGCGCGCCGGCGACGACGACGGCGGTGCCGAGCGCCAGCATCCGACGCGACGACCTTGACGAGTGAACCATGAGCGACATCCTTTCGACCGGGTGTGAAAGCAGTGCGGGAACTCGATGACGCTGCACGGAGGCAATGTCGAAAGTTCGGGTTGGGCCGATGCTAGGACGAGCGGAGCCCGTGCATTCATTGTCAATAGAAGCCATAACCAACGGATATTCGATGTCGGCATGTGACCGCGGGGTTGACGAACGGCGCTCCTGATGCGGGAGCGGAAGCGGGGCGCGGAGCGGTGCGGGAAGGTCTGCTCAGTCGCGGTGCGAGCCTGAACCGTCGGTGAGTCCTGGGGTGGGAGTCGCGACCTCGAGGGCCGGAGCCGCGGGCACCTCCGACGCAGGCAGGTGCATGAAGCTCGCGACGAGCTCAGCCATCCGATCGGCCTCTTCGCGCGCTTCGCCGCTCTTCGACCACGCCGGGAACCTCAGCGTCAGGTCGGCGTCCTTCGTCACGACATCGACCACGGGCGCCTTGTCTGCGCGATCGGGGCGGCGCACATACCGGATGTCGTCGACGTCGAGCTCGATGTCGATCGCCCCGACGCGGCGGAGGGAGTCCTGCTTGGTCACCAGGATGCGGCGATCGGTGACCGCCACCCACCCGGCTCCGAGGAGCGGGACGTTCCAGCGGTCGCAGGAGGCATCGGCGAGGGCGAGCACGCGCTCCCCCACGCCGAGCCGCAACGGCAGGATGCGCGTCAGCTCGTCGGGGATGTCCTTCTCGAACACCGTGATCGCCGGCAGCACCAGCGGCTCGGGTTCACGCGGCGCCTCGTGACCGCGGATCTCCGCGAGGGCACCCTGCAGCTGTCGGACCATCCGCGTGGCATCCTTCGCCGCACGCGCGGTGCCGCCGATCTTGAAGGTGCGCTTGCCGGGCAGCTCGTCGATGATCGCGAACTCGCGGGCGAGCTGGTCGAGAAGCCAGTCGGTCTCGGCCAGCGTCTGCTCGTGGAGCGTCTGCGCGTTCGCGACGAGGGTCTTCAACAGCTCCGCGTCCTGCGGGTTCGACCGCGCGCTCTCGAGCAGATGCCCGGCCCGCAGCGCCTGGTAGACGAACCACGACGTCTGGGCGAGGAGCAGCGCCTGCACGTCGGCGATGATGGCCTGTCCGTTGTCGGTCAGGTACTGCTGGCGCTCCTTGTGTCCGACCTTCCCGCCCAGCTCGGCGACGTGCTGGCGGACCGCCTTCTCGAAGATGTCCCACTGGGTCGACAGCTCGCCCTGGTAGCCGCGGACCTCGGTGAAGACGGCGTCGGTCACCTCCCCGATGTGCCGGGCATGACCGAGCTCCCGGAGAAGCGTGTTGTGATAGCCGGTCACGCTGGACCACTGGTCCTGCCGCACGACCTGCAGCACCTTCGACGTCAGTTCGAGGTTGTGCTTCGCGACGTTCGCGATCTGGTTGAGCTGCACCTGGATGACCATCAGCGTGATGGCGGGCCCCATCGCGGCGACGACGGATGCCGTGGTCGCCGCAGTCGCCGGAAGCCAGCGCACCTGCGCGGCGAACTTGCCTCCGCTGGCCAGGGTGCCGAGGTTCCACCCGTCTTTGACGATCGGTGCCGCCGTCTTCAGCGCCGCGAGCGTCTGGGGAGCGAGCCGCACGAGGCCCTGCGCCTGCATCGCGGCGTTCACACCCTGGGCCGCGATGTTGCCGAGGCCGACCGCGTTCCCCGCCGCCGTCGACACGGCGGAGCGCGTGGCCGCATCGAGGAACGTGAACGGGATGAGGTCGACGCCTTCGGGAACGCGATCACCGAACAGGACGGCGAGACCGTCTTCGAACTCGATCAGCGCCGTCGAGGGGAAGTCTTCGCCTGCTGGTGTCTCGTCGTCTCCGGAGCGCGCCTGTTCCACGAGTTCGTCCGTCATCCCCGGTCCCCACTGATCTCGATGATTGGTAGCGCCATCCTCTCAGACCCGACGGACACCGGGGTGACGTCAACGCGCGGGGGTGGGAGCGGAGTCCACGATCGATGTCGTGAACGTCTGGATGTTGTCCGGGATGCCGTCGGGCACGATCCCGTTCGGGTGACGCGCCGGATCGATGATCGAGACGAGCATCCCGGTCCGGGTGTCGACGACGAACTGCTGAACCGAGTCGGCGTTCGTCCGCTGGATCGTGGCGAGGTCGCCGTCCTCCGCGACGAGACTGATCTCCGGGAGCCGGGAGAGGGCTCCGAGCAGCGCCGCACGCAGATCGGCCGGGGGCAGGTTCTGGTACAGCGCGTTCAGGATCGCCAGCCCCGCGTACCCGCCCGGCGCCTGCGAATCGAACCAGGCCAGCAGGGCGTCGGGGTCGCGCGGCATCTCGTCGTACCGGTCGCGGTACATGTCGATGGGCTGCGTCTCCTCGCCGTAGGTCCGGATGCCCGCAGGGTAGGCCCGAACCGAGGCCTCGTCGAGTTGCGGCTCGGCCAGGACGCTGTCCAGGAACTCCTGCCCCTCGGGGCCGTAGACCCCGGTCACCTCGTCGGCCCGGGTCTCCACGATCCAGTCCTGCGTCCGGTCCGCCGGCACGTACACGACCTCGACGGTGTGCCTCCGGAACCCTCCGCTCTCCGCCGGTCGATCCTGCGCGGTCCCATCCGTGGTGACCTGATCCATCGTCGTCTCCACCCGCAGGTACTGCCCCGGCGCGAGCTGCGCGTCGACGGCGGCGACCTGCGCGAGCGCGGCATCCGAGGCCCTCTCCAGCAGCTCCGCGGCCGAAGCCGACGAGACCCCGGCGGGTGCCACGACGCTGCCGGCGACGATCGAGACGACCGCGAAGGTCCCCAGTGCCGCAGCCCCGAGGCCGCCGATGCCGAGGCCGACGCCCAGCCCGACCCTCCGACGACGCTTCGTCCGCGCGGGGCGCGGCTTCGCGCGTTCGATCTCGATCGCCAGCACCTCCCGGGCGACGCTCAGGTCTTCGGCCTCCACGCTCGCCTCTTCCGAGCGGATCTCGCGCACATCATCCAGCAACCGCATTGGTCTCCTCCTTCGCCATCCATGTCACTCGTGCGGCCCCTTTCGATCCCGGAGGCGCGAGCTTTCGTCGTACTCTGCTGAGCTTGGACCGGACGGTCCCGATCGGGATCCGCAAGGCGTCGGCGATCTGCTCGTAGGTGAGATCGCCCCAGGCATACAGCAGCAGCACGTCGCGCTCCTTCGGCGAGAGCGCGGCGATCCGCGGGCCGAGAGCGTGCACCGCGGCGGAGGCGTCGAGCAGGGCGTCCGAGCGCTCCTCATGCGAATCGACCGACCGTGCCCGCTCCGACGTGCTCGCGCGCCACGCCCGCTCCTCGGTCCGCCGATGCCGGTGCATCACGCGGGTCGCGATCCCCATCAGCCAGGGCCGGGCCGAGTCCGCCTCGGCGTCGAACGTCGCGCGCCTGCGGAACGCCACGAGGAACGTCTCGCTCAGCACATCGTCGACGGCATCCAAGCCGACACGACGGCGCGTGTAGCCGCCCACCGCCGCCGCGTGACGCTCGAAGATCTGCGCGAACAGCTCCGGCTCGGCGATCGACCGGGAGATGATTTCGCTGTCGTTGTCCACACTATGTATTGCCCCGTCGGGGCATCCCGGTTCCACTATCGCTGAAGATGCACGAGACGTCGATCAGACCGCGACGGCGCTGATCGACGCGTGCGGGCGGCGCCCTTCCTGCACCCGGGCGTCGCTGTCCACGACGGCGAAACCCGCACGTTCCAGCAGGGCCGACATCCCCTCGATCGACCAGAAGTACGCGGTCGTGACCGCATGCGGGAAGGCGACGCCGTCGGCACCGTCGAAGAAGCCGAGGAGCAGACCGCCCCCGTCGCGGAGGCCGCGGCGCACGGCGGTCAGGAGCGAGGGAAGTTCGCCGGGGTCTGCATGGATCACGGAGTACCAGGCGAGCACACCGCCGAGCGAGCCCGGCTCGATGTCGCTGTCGGCCAGGGACGCCGCCCGATACGAGACGTGCGGGAATCGCGACGATGCGGTGTCGACGAACTCCGGCACGAGGTCGATGCCCTCCACGAGACACCCGCGATCGGCGAGGAAGGCCGTCCAATGCCCGGGTCCGCAGCCGGCATCGAGGAGGCGTCCGTCGATCCCGTCCGCCCACCGCGCGATGCGCTCCCGGTCGACCGCATCCATCTGCGCGATGTCGCCGAGGAGCTCCGTGTATTCCGCGGTGCGCGGCGCATACCCCTCTCGGATGCGCGCGTCGCTCGGGGAGCCGGTGGTCATGGGTCGCCCTCTCCGTGACCGCGACGCGATCTCCGGCCTCCACGCTATCCACCCCGCGAGCGGGAGAGAACTCGGACCGGGAAGCGGGCACCCTCCGCAGTGACGGAGGGTGCCCGCCTCCACGGACTACTGGTAGGTCACCGTCGCATCCCATGCGGTCGTGTCGTACGCTGCGGTGGAGCGCGCCTGGGTGACGAACTCCAGGCGGTCGCCGACCGCGACCGTCACCGGCACCCGGAACGTGCGCGCTGCGGCAGTCGTGAGGGTCGTGCCCGTCGTGCCGGTCGGCCAGATCTGGGTGCCGTTCTTGAGGATGCGCACGACCACTCCGTCACCACCCGCCTGCGGCTTGGAGACGACGCCTGTGACCACCGTGCTGCCCGCAGCCGGGGCGACATAGACGCGCGCGGCATCGGCTCCGACATCCGGATGCTGCGCGTCGGACCGGACCATGGTCCAGGTCGTCGTTCCCTTCCAACGCGTGTTCGCGGAGTCCCACGTCATCGGAGTGATCACCCGTGAACCGCTCGGATAGGTCCACTGCTCGTACGACCACCCTCCCGCGCCCTGGGTGCTGGCGAAGTCGGACTTCGCATGATGCACGGCATCCGGATGCTTCAGCTGGCGCACGAAGTCCTTCGTCATGTTCCAATACATCGAGTTGTCCACCACGCCGTCGGTGTTGATCCATTTCTCGGCGGGCGCGACGAGACCGTTCGTGTCGGCGATCTGCACCGACGTCTCCTCGGCGAACTCGTTGAACGAGTTGATCACGACGCTCTCCGGCGGCGTCGGTCGGTCGAGCACCCGCCGCCACGTCTTCTCGATGTAGTAGAGCCCGTTCTGGCGCGAGACCGGGGTGTAGCCGGGCACGTTGTTGTTCCACCCGGGCATCGTGAGCATGACCTCGTCGTTCGACGGCGAGCCGTCGGGGCCGAGCTGCCAGCCGTATTCGCCCGGCAGCGCGGTCGAGGCGAAGCGCACGGTGAAGTGGTTCGACGCGCTCTTGTCTCCCGTGTAGGAGCGCCACGCGTTCTGCGCGGAGACCGGCGCGTAGACCACGAGAAGAGGTTTCCCGTCGACCTCGTGGTAGTGCTCGGGTCCGCCGATCGTCGGATCGCCGGCGAACTCGGCCCAGGTCTGCGCCGCCTCCTGCTCGATCGTCACCGGAGTCCCGGTCCACTGCACCCGGCCGATGGCGAAGGCGTATCGGATGTCGCGTTTCGAGGGTTGCGCGTTGTGCACCGCGATGCGCGCCGCGACATCTGCCGCGCGGTTGAGGATGGCACCGCTGACGTTGTTCAGGCCGTTCGTCTCATCGAGCAGGAGCCAGTCGATCTCGGCACCGGAGATGGTGTTCAGATGCTCGTCGATCACCGCCGAGTTGCCACTGTCGTACGTCTGGTAGCTGCCGAGGGTGAGGGGGACGTACCGGATCGCCGGTTTTCCGGGGAACCCGGCCCAGGTGTTCGTGGAGACGCTGTCCGCCGAGCGATATCGCAGAGCGTTCCAGGTTCCGCCGCCGACTCCGGCGGTGAAGGCGACGGTCGCCTTCCAGCCGTAGCGATCACCGGAGATGTTGCCCTGCAGCAGGCGCGTCGCACCCACGCCGAACCCCGTGTGCAGCGCGATG
Source organism: Microbacterium sp. MYb66 (assembly GCF_002979435.1). Lineage (GTDB taxonomy): Bacteria > Actinomycetota > Actinomycetes > Actinomycetales > Microbacteriaceae > Microbacterium. The sequence goes on from NZ_PCOV01000003.1 coordinate 57,726, forward strand.
TTCTCCGGCGAGATGGCCTTCAGCGCGCGGTCGTATTCCCGTCCGATGAGATCGCCGCCCACGCCGTCGCCCGTGACGTCGGCGTGGAAGTAGACGTAGGGCTCCGCGTAGCCGTCGCCGTTCCCGTCCGTGACGAACTGGTCGTTCGACCCGATGCCGTGCGTGGTGGTCCATGCCGCGGCGGTGCCGAACGAGGTGCCGGTCGACGGGGTCGTGTACCAGGATCCGTCCCACGCCGCGAAGTACACTGCATCCGCCTTGCCGTCGCCGGTCGTGTCGGCGAGGAACTGGCGGGTCGTGTTGCCGCCGAATCCGGTGCGCCAGGTCGTCGGAGCCGCGAAGCCGGTGCCCGAGGAGGCGCCGACGTGCCACGTGCCGCTGTTCACGGCTCCGGAACCATTGGTGAAGGTGGCGAGATCCGCGCGGCCGTCGCCGGTCACGTCGGCGACGAATCGAGCATTCGCGCCCGCCCCGGCGTTCGCCCGCCAGAGCGTGTACTGCTGGAACGACGTACCGGACGAGAGGGCGACGTACCAGTCACCCGGCTGCCCGTCGCCGTTGCCGTCGGCGGCGAAGTAGGCGATGGCATCCGAGCGGCCGTCGCCGTTGACGTCGGCCATGAACCGCTCGCTCGACCCGACGCCGTGACCGGACACCCAGGTGCTCGGCGCCGCGAACCCGGTTCCCGTCGAGAGTCCGACCCGCCACGCACCCGTTGCGTCGAACGTGACGGCGTCGTCCTTCCCGTCGGCGTTGACATCGGCGAGGAACTGGCTCGCACTGGAGGCGCCGTGGCCGGTCGCGGAGGTGATCGGCAGTGCCGGGACCTTCGAATACCAGGTGGCGTACCAGATGCCGACATTCGGCGTCGCGGCAGTGGCGGTGCTGGCGCCGGTGGTGCCGGCGCCGGAGGCCGCACCGCCGGCGGCATCGGCGGCGACCGCGGGCGACACTGCGCCCGTGGCCACGAGCGCGACCGCGGCGAGCGCCCCGATCAGATTGCGATATCTCATGTGCTCTCCTTTGAGCGTCCGGCATCGGCGCCGGTCCTGTTTCGGCCGTTCTCAATGCCGCCTGTCGGCATCGAAGGTGAGGATCAGGCGTGGACCATCCACACCGGGGAAGGTGCCCGCGTACTCGGTGAGAAGCCGCGCCGGAGCATCCGGATCATGTGAATCCCGCACCCGCAGCACGGGTCCCACCCGCTCGACGTCCGCGCCCGCGTGGTGTTCCCGGCGGGGCGAGAAGGCGAGTTCGATGACCGCGGTCGCTCCGGCGCGGGCGGGGAGGGACACGGTTCGGACCACATCTTCCATCGCGATCCGGATCTCGAGATCCTCGGTCGCCTGCGGTGCTTCCATGACCGTGAAGCGGACCGTCGCCTGCGGGGGACAGTTCGTCTCCTGGCGGATGCGCCACTCACCCGTCCCACGGGGGACCACGTGCGTCCCGGGGTACAGATCGGTCACCTCCAGCACACCCTCGCGCAGCACGGCCGCGGTCTCCCGACTCTCGAGGAGCCCGATCGCGCCGCGGATGGTGCAGCACCAGTGCGCGTCGGGCTCGATCGCCGCGAGGATCGGATCGCTCGGGGTGGCGATGGTGTCGAGCCCGAAGCTGCCGTCGAGGCGCTCGGCGAAGGCCAGCCCGTTGTGCGCGATGCGGGCCGCGTCCACTCGATACCGTTCATCGCCGGTCAGCTCGTGGAGGGATCCCGCGACGCCGATGGAGTCGACGATCGCGCACGGCTCCGTCCAGCTGTCGGGGCGGCCGAACCAGTTGAAGGTGGCGTGGTTCAGCGTGCGCCCCTCGCGCGCATACGTCTCGTAGAGCGCGGCCGCGACGTCTGCCGCCTGTGCGTCGCCGGTCGCGACCGCCCAGTCGGCGAGGTTGCGCGCGGCAGCGAGCACGGCGTGCAGCTGGGCCCGGTGAGTGACGACATCCAGGGTGCTCACGGTCTTCGTCAGCTCGACGATGAGATCGGCGAGATCGACGCGGCCGCTGAGAAGCGCGGCCGGCACGAGAGCGTTCAACGACAGGAGCACGCACCACACGTCGCTGGAGACCGCCCAGCCCTCGATCACCTCCGTGGCCGTTCCCGAAGGCTCGCCGCCGTAGGTGGGGATCGTGCGCTCCCACGGGTAGGCGCGCAGGCGGAGAGCGGGAGCGATGAGCGCGTCGATCACTCGGAACGCGGCGAGCCGGGAGCGGTCGTCGCCGGTGACGTGGAAGAACTGCAGCAACCCCGCGGCGACCCACCCGTGACAGGCGATCTGCTGCTCGTCGATGATCTCTCCGAACTCCGGGCCGAGATACCCGCGCGGTGCCAGCGCCTCGAGCATCGCCTCGTTCAACTGCGTCGCACGCTCGAGCGTCGGCATCCCGGCGCGCGCATACCGGGCCAGGGAGAGCAGCAGGCGTCCGGCGAGGTCTCCCGGCCAGTCGCTCGCGAGGGTGCTCCGCATGACATCGGTCACCTCGTAGTCCTCGCGCAGCAGCCTCCGCACCGAAGCGCCCAGCGCCCGATCCTCGTCGGGTGCGGAGAGGAAGCGCAGTGCGCCGCGACGGACGTCAACCATGAGCACCCACCTCGGCGGCGACCTCGACGTCGGCGGCGGTGTAGACGTGAACGCCGGGACCGACGTCGTGCGGCGCGACGCCCGGGATCACGACCCTCGCCTGACCGTCCGCGGGGACCTCGATCTCCACGCGCACACGGCGCTCTTCCCGACGCCATGCCACCCGGTAGGTGCCGCGCGGGGAGTGGTACACCGAGGCGGCGCTGGGCACCGAGGACAGGAAGGTCGGGGCGATCACCGCCGACCGCCACGCGATGGAACCGGGGCTCTGACGCAGACCCGCGACGTCGCTCTGCAGCCACCGGTCGATCATCCCGAGCATGAAATGGTTGTTGGACCCCTCTCCCACGGCGAGCCTCTCGGCCGACCAGGTCTCTGCGAGGGCGGTCACCCCGCGCGCGAGCTGCATGCCGTAGCCCGGGACGTCGGTGCGGCTGATCGTGCGATGGACGAGCTCGGCATGACCGCGACGGTGCAGCATCTCGACGAGCAGGGCGAAGGTGACCTCGCCGACCGTGAATGCGCCGCCGTCCGCCTCGAGGCGCGCGAGCAGAGATGCGAAGAACGCATCCGCCGCCGCGGATTCGCCGCGCCTCTCGGCGACGTCGGCGAGGATCACGAGCTCGGTCTGGCTGGCGTCGGGACCGGGGGTCTCGTACCGGCGGAGTGCACGGAGGACGACTCCGGCCTGCGCCCGCAGCTCCGAGGCCCACGCAGGCTTCCCGACGATCCCCGCGATGACCTCGGCGGATTCGAGCACGCGGAGGTAGCCGTGCGAGGCGACGAGCTCACGGGGCGCCGACGCGTCGATCGCGATCCAGTCCCCCAGTCCGAAGTCGATCAGCCCGGCCACCTGGCGGCTCCCGAGATAGGCGACATACGACTGCATGGCCTCGAGGTTGTCTTCGAGCACACGTCGGTCGCCGTACTCGCGAAAGTGAGCGAGCGGGAGGTGCACGATGACCCCGCCCCAGTTGACGTCGAACCGGAAGGCGTCGTCGTCGCCGAGGTACGGGTGCCCGCTGAAGTCGACGAACTCGGGAACGGTGTTGGGGATGGCCCCGGACGGCAGCTGAGCGGTGTTCGCGTGGTGCAGCATGTCGCGCAGGTGCGCTTCGACGTCGTAGCCGCGGGCGATCGCGTCGAAGCAGAAATGCAGCTGCTCCAGCCAGCCGAGCTTCTCGCGATGCGGGCAGTCGGTGAAGACGCTGTGCATGTTGCCCTGCACTGCGCGGTCGATGACCTCGTGCAGCCTCTGCAGGAAAGGGTCCCCGCTCGTGAAAGCACCGGCGCGTGCGTTGGCGGCGCGGATGACCCGGGCCTCGACCTCCATGCCTTCGCTCCGCCCGCGGAGTTCGACGTATCGGAACCCGTGATAGCCGAATCGCGGCGACCACGACCCGCCGTGTCCGGCCGGGATCCGCACGCTGTCGAAGATCGGCGTACCCGTGCTGTCCTGGTCGACTCCGTCCGCGCCGATCAGCTCGGCGGGGTGCATCTCCACGACGCGGTCCTGCGCGCCGGGCTGCCACCGGATCTCGGGCACGCCCGCGACATTCACCCCGAAGTCGACGACGCGTCCGCGCACACCGTCCCACGAGGACATCTCCTGTCGCGTCTCCACCACCGCCAGTGGCGGATGCTCCGGCCACCAGATCCGTGTGGAGGCGCCGTCGGCGGCGACCGCGGCGGCGACATCACCCGGGCCCTGCTGCCACGGCTCCGGGACGGCGGCATCGAAATCCTCACCGCCGTACCAGTGTGCGGCGATCGTCGCGCCCCGACCGGTGCGCGTCCGCCCGGGCGCGGTCGTCGTGACGCGGGTGCTCGCGCCGAACTGCTCGACCATCGCGAGCAGTCGAGGAGCTTGATGCTGCGCCGCGAACTTTCGGTAGCGCCCCGGGTCGTCGGAGATCCAGTAGGGCCCGGACGCCATCTCGATCGTCACGGTGTGCGGGCCCGGAGCGAGCGGACCGAGGTCATGCGTCGCCGCCGAGGTCTCGGTGCTCAGGTCGCTGTAGCCGGGGCCGAGCAGGCCATCGCCCAGAAGGCGTCCGTCGACGCGCACCTCGACCACGCCGGGAGCCGCGAGGTGAAGGAGTGCACGGGTGTCGGAGGGGTGCGCGTCGACGGCGAGAGCGAACCACACCGTGCGGTCATCACCGTCGGCGCGAGCATCCGCCACGTCGGGATGAGCGATCCACTGGGCACCCGAGGATTCGAGATCCGGTGCCGTCGTGAAGCCGCGCTCGTCGCCCCAGTCCACCCCGCCCGCTCGCTCCACGCCGACCCGCCAGCGCACGAGCCGCGCCGCCGGCCGGGGCACGACGATCGATCGCGCATCGGCGGTCAGCACATGGCGGTTCGCGGCGGGCGCCGAGTCGGGACTCTCGAGCTCGACGATGATCTGGTCGTCGGGTCGCAGTGATCCGTCGGCGATCCAGCTCAACCGCACCGACGACGAGTCGACCCCGAGTGGAGACTCGAGCCCGTTGGCGCGCAGGCGGGAAAAGGTGTTCGGCATCAGCTCGTTCTCCGTGAGGAAGGGGACGTGAGGTGGCGGGCCAGGCACGGCCCGCCACCTCACGGGCTAGTTGTCGGCGAGGTCTTTGGCGAAGGCCGCGTCGAGCCGTTCGGCCGCCGCCTCGGGCGAATCCGAACCGAGGATCACCGTCTGACTCACCTCGTTCAGCTCGAGCTGCGTCGCCGTTCCCGGCCACCCCTGGTCGGGCCACGATGCCGTCTTGCCGGACACGACGTATTCGAGCACGGTCGCCTGGTTCGGGCTGTCCGGCGTGAACGAGTCGTTCGGGAGCGAGGGCGCGCCCTTCGACGCGGTCGCGTAGGCGTTCTGAGCGTCCGCGGTGGCGAGGAAGTCGAGGAACACCTTCGCGGCATCCTGGTTGTCGGACTTGGCGTTGATACCGAAGCCCGACGAGTCGGCCGCGGCGAGGTAGTTGTCACCGGAGTCGTCGACGGGGAAGGGCGCGATCGAGAAGGTCGTGCCCTCGGGCGCCACCTCTTCCAGCGACGTCGTGTCGGAGAAGGCGAACGTGGCGAGCGCCTGACCGGTGGCGACCTGCTCGAAGGAGACGTTCCATTCCGTGCCGGTCGGTCCCTCGTTGAAGCAGCCGGCGGCGAGCATCTCCTGCTGCATGGCGAAGGCGTCGACCCACTCGGAGTCGGCGAAGGACTGGTCACCCGCCATCTGCTCGACGGTGAAGTCGGGGTTCGGCCCATACACGAGGGGCGCCAGCATGGCGTAGCTCGGGATGGAGCTGCCGCCCTTGAGGAACATCGTGTACGCCACCTTGCCGTTGTCCTTCGCGGCCGCGCACAGTTCGAGCACCTCGGAGTAGGTCTCGGGGATCTCGAGACCGAGCTCCTCCATCGTCTGGTCGTTGTACACGGGGCCGAGGCCGAGCGCGCCGATGGGCACCGACAGCAGCTTGTCGTCGTTGCTGAAGAGGTTGTTCTGCGTCGGAGACAGCTCGCCGGCCCACTCGGAACCGCTGAGGTCCACGAGCTGCTTGGCGTCATCGAGTGGAACGACACTCACGACGTTGCCGGCTCCGGGGAAGGTGCGGATGACGTCGGCCGCGGTACCGGCGGCGAGGGCCGTGCGGATGAAGGTGGGGTAGTCGCTCCCGCCGTCCTGGATCTCGACGGTGACGTCGGGATGTGCCTTCTCGAACTCGTCGACGACCGCCTGCAGCGGAGCGACGTTGTCGGTGGCGATGGTGAGTGTCTTCTCCTCGCCGGTCGACCCCGTGTTCGCGGGTTCGTCGGACGTCGAGCAGGCGGTGAGGGCCAGGACGGCGACGATGCCGACAGCCGCGGGTGCACTGCGTTGTAACATGCGGGTTTTCCTCTCGATGGGGCAGGGGGGGTGGCTGAAGGATCAGCCCTTCAGACCGCCGGCGAAGCCCTGGATGATGTACTTCTGCAGAAGGAAGTACGCGATCAGGATCGGGGCGGCTGAGATCAGGAGGGCGGCGAATACCGCCGGCCAGTCGGCGTAGTAGGTGCGCACGAATCCGCTGATGCGGACGGGCAGTGTCTCGTTGCCGGTCCCGGAGAGGAACAGCAGCGGGATGAAGAAGCTGTTCCAGATCGAGATCACATTGAGGATGGCGACGGTGCCGATCGCGGGGCGCAGCAGCGGAACCACGATGTGCCAGAAGGTCCGGATCGGCCCGCATCCGTCGAGAGACGCGGCCTCTTCGAAGTCTCGTGGACTCTCGCGCAGGAACATCGTGATGATGAAGACGGCGAATGGGATCGAGCTGCCGGCCCCGGCGAGGATCACCGAGAGCAGGCTTCCGTTGAGACCGAGGTCGCGCATGCTCAGGAACAGCGGAAGCACTCCCAGCTGCGCGGGCACGACCAGTCCGATCATGAAGAGGTAGAACATGCCCCGGGACCAGCGCGAACCGAGTCGCGCCAGCGGATAGGCGGCGAGCGAGGCGGCCACGAGCACCAGCAGGATGCTGGCGACGGCCACGACCGCGCTGTTCATGAGCGCGGCACCCAGATGCCCGTCCTCCCACGCGCGACCGAAGTTCTCGACGCTGTACTGACCCGAGATGACGAACGCCCCTGTCGGGTTGTGCGGCGCCTTGAGCGAGAGGTTGACGAGGGCGAAGAGGGGGAGCAGGAAGATCGCCGCCAGCGCCCAGAGGGCGATCTCGAGGGTGAGGGTGCGACCCGTGTATCTGTTGATCATCGGTCGACCTGCTTCGAGGTGAGGCGGTACTGCACGGTGGCGAGCACCGCGACGACGATCGCCATCACCGTGGCGAGGGCGGTGGCGTAGGGCACGTCGCCTCCTTGGAATCCGACTTTGTACACGACCGTCGAGATGGTCTCCGTGGCCCGTGCGGGTCCGCCGCCCGTCATCGCGTAGACCTGGTCGAACTGGGCCAGGCCGTTGATGAGGGTCAGGAGCAGGTTGATGACGACCGCGCCGTTGATGAGCGGGAGCACCACGGAGAAGAATCGGCGCACGGGTCCGGCACCGTCGATCACCGCGGCCTCGATCACCTCGGAAGGCAGCGCCTTGAGCCCGGCGAGGTAGATCACCATCGAGAAGCCCGTGAACTGCCAGAGGTACGCGACGCAGACGGCGCCGAGGGCGAACTGCGGGTCGCCGAGCCAGTTCTGCTGCAGCGAGTCGAGCCCGAGGGCTCCGAGCACAGCGTTGACGCCGCCCGTCGGCGCGAGGAGGTAGCTCCAGATGTAGCCGCAGACCAGCGGGGTCAGCACGACGGGGGCGAAGAAGATCGTGCGCAGCAGCCCGCCGCTCTTGACGACGGTGTTGAGTGCCAGCGCGAGCAGCAGGCCGAGTCCGTTCTGCAGGATCATCGTGACCGCCGCGAACACGAACGTGTTCACCAGGGCTGCTGTCGCGAGGGGATCCGTGAACACCTCGACGAAGTTTCCGAAACCGATGAAGTCGAAGTCGGCGCTGATCCCGTCCCAGTCGGAGAACGCGAAGAGGGTGCCGCGCGCCGAGGGCACGAGCGTGACGAACGCGTAGAGAACGAGCGCCGGAACGATGAACCAGAGGGGGACGTGCGCACCCCGCCACCGCCGCCGACGAGCGGGTGCGAAGGCACTCCCCGCCGGTGGTGCGGTCTTCTGTTCGGCATTGAACATGCGTGTACGGCTCCCTGACTCTCTCGCGTCGTCGCTCAGCGGTGATATCGACAATCCTGTCCGGCGCCGAGGGGTCGTGCCAGGACGATGCTGTTCATCACTAGCACGATCCTCGCAGGTGTCTTCCGCGACGCCGTCCGCTGTGCCAGGGTGAGCGGGTGGTTGTCCGCTACCCCTCCATCCAGCGCTACGAGGTCTTCCGGGCCGGTGCCCTTCCGATCGCCTCGAACGACGTGCCCGCGCTTGGCGGGATCCCCGAGCACACGCACGACTACCTGGAGATCGCGGTGGTGTCGCGGGGAACAGGCGTGCATGTGACGCGCGAGGGTCGGCTCCCGATCCGCCGCGGCTCGGTGATCATCATCCGTCCTGGATCGTGGCATGCCTATCGAGACACCGATGACCTCTGGACCTTCAACCTCTATCTGGCTCCGGAGCTCCTGCTTCGCGAGCTCTCCTGGATCGTCGAGTATCCCGATCTCGCGCGCGCTCTGCTCGGCGGCGAACCCAATCTCGGCGAGTTCGACGAGGAGTCGTGCGCGCGGGTTCTGGGCTGGCTCGAGCAGATCATGCAGCACTCGCGCACGCCGCACGCCCCGACGCTGATCGGATTGGCGACGTGCGTGCTCGACTCGTTCAGCGCTCTCGCCCTCTCGCCGCAGCCGGCGACGGATAGCACGATCGCGCGCGCCGTCATCACGATGATGAATCTCATGCAGGACGACCTCAGCGCCCGCTGGACGATCGCCGACCTGAGCAGGGCCGCGAACTTCTCCCCCGCGGTGGTGCATCGAGTGTTCAAGACGCATGTGGGCATCTCGCCCATGGCGTGGCTCACCCGTGCCCGAGGTGAGGCCGCGGCGACACAGCTCGCCCTCACGGACAAGAACGTCTCGGAGGTCGGCCAAGCCGTCGGGTGGGACGACGCGAACTACGCGAGCCGGCGGTTCCGCTCGCTGTACGGCCTCACCCCCAGCGAGTATCGGAGCCGTTTCCAACGGGAGGATGCCTCGATACTCCGCTGACTCGAGCCCGAGTCGACCTCGCCCCGATCGAGCAACGCGGTCACTCCCCGCGGAACCGCGCCTCCAGCGCCGGGTCGACCGTGACGTCGCCGAAGGATGCCGTCCACGCCCCGTCGACCGCGATGGATTCGCCGCTGAGGTACGGCGCCTCGGACGAGAGGAGGAAGGCGGTCACCGCAGCGATCTCCTCCGCACGAGCGATGCGGCCCATGGGCGGCCCCTCGGCGAGCCCGCGCTCCTCGGCAGCCGGATCGGGGGCGGCGGCGATCTTCGCCTCGAGGTGCGGGGTGCGCACTCCGCCCGGTGCCACCGTGTTGGCTCGGATGCCGAGTCGGCCGTAGCTCACCGCCACGCTGCGGGTCAGCGCGTCGATGCCGCCCTTGGTGAACTCGTAAGCCGCGTGGTGAGGGTGGCTGGCGCGACCGTGGATCGAGCCGACGTTGACGATCGCGCCCGGGATGCCCTGGTCGATGAAGGCCGAGACAGCGGTCGAGCATCCCCAGATGTAGCCGAAGCCGTTGATGTCGAGGATCTCGCGCACGACGCTCTCATCGAGCTCGTGCAACGGCGTGTGCTTCGTGATGCCGGCGTTGTTGACCCATCCGGCCAGGGGCGCTCGGGCGATCGCCGCCTCCGCGGCCCGCTGGTGGACGGCGCGGTCGGAGGCATCGCCGAGCACGACCTCGGCCACGACGCCCTCTTCGAGGGTGCCTGAGCCGGGGGAACGCTCCAGGCCCACGACGATCCAGCCGTCGGCGGTCAGTCGCTCGGCGATGGCGCGCCCGATGCCCTTCCCGCTGCCGGTCACCACGACACTGCGTGCGGATTCGGTCATGATCTGTCCCTTTCGACGGTGAAGACGGTCGGATCGGTGCGGGCGGCGGTGGTCATGCGCCTCGCGAACGGCCATTTGCTATAGCAAGAACGAGCATAGTCGGTGAATCCGTCTCCCCCGGGTCGCATCCGCCGCGACGGCGGTAACATCCGGGAATGATCGCAGGAGTCGCCGCGCGGTTCGGGCTGTGTCGTCGCGGATCTCATGCCGATGGAACCGGATCGCGCCGAGCGACGGATACCTAGTGTGAGCAACGACAACGACATCATCCGCGAATCGATCGAGGCCGCGGAGAGATTCTCCGAGATCTTCGAACGACATATCGGCGCGGTCTCCGCGTATGTCGCCCGCCGCGTCGGGCCGGAGGCGAGCGACGACATCGTGAGCGAGACCTTCCTGATCGCGTTCCGCAAGCGCCGGCGCTTCGACCTCACCCGGCCGTCTGCACTGCCGTGGCTGATGGGCATCGCCACGAACGTGCTCGGTCAGCACCGCAGAGCCCAGGCACAGCACTGGCGTGTCCTTCAGGCGTCCTTCGCCCAGAGCGACCGGATCGCCACGGACGACCTCGACCGATCGTCCGCACAGCTCGATGCGGCGGGTGAGATCGAACGCCTCTACCCGCGGATCGCCGCCCTGTCCGCCCGCGATCGCGAGGTCCTCTTCCTCCACGCCTGGGGAGACCTCACCTACGAGCAGATCGCGGCCGCGCTGCGGATCCCGGTCGGCACGGTCCGATCGAGGCTGAGCCGCATCCGAGCGAAACTCGCGGCACCACCGCCGTCTCCCCCGCCGGGCACCCGACCCCAGCCCCGCCCCGCGACCGCACGCATCCGACTTGCTGAGAAAGAGATCATCCATGGACGTCCTTGACACGGTGCGCGAGATGAAGCCCACCTACCCCACGTCGTCGCAGGTTCCCCGTCGTGCCCTCCACCAGGCGATCGGCCGCTCGAGACGCCGCCGCCCCGTCGGCCGGATCGTCGCGGCATCTCTGGCCGGCACGGCCGTCGCCGCCGTCGCGATCACCGCCACCGCGCTCATCCCGCCGGGGATCGTCGGTGAGCCGCAGGCCGCCTCCGCGTCGACGTACCTGAACGAGACCGCTGCCTCCATCCGCGCTGCGGTCGCCGAGCCGATGGAGGTGACCATCACGACCCGGCACCTGGGCATGATCGGCGGTCCGAACGAGAAGTTCCCGCCCTTCGGCAACCTCCGAACGGATGCGACTGCCGCCGTCGTCACCGAATCGGGAGCGACGTACCGCAGCGCACCGGACGGAACCTACTCCCTGACCTCTCGCACGGACTTCCACGCCGCGGATCTCTACGGCGACGAGACAGCGGTCGAGAAGGCATGGACGGACTACTACGGCTCGTCGTACCCGATCGGCGCCCCGCCCGTGACGTCGACCGACGTCGACCCGGGAGACCCCGACGGCTGGCTTCCCGTCCCCACCGCCGACTTCCCCACCGATCCGGCCACGTTCCTCGCCGCCTGGAAGACCGGCATGGAGGCGCAGCTGATCGCGGAGAAGGCGGAGGCGGCGAAGCTCGTCCCCACCGGCGACCCCGAGACGAGCGGCGTCTACGACGGCATCGAGGAGCGCCTCGCGGTTCCCGCCGCCGAGCACATGCTGGACGAGCTCGGGCATTCGGTGCCCATCCTGATCGCTTCCCCGGAGTATCGCGCGACGTTCCTCGAGGCGCTCGCGCTGGCCGACGGGATCACGGTCGAAGAGGATGCCACGGCGAACAAGGTTCTCGTCTACGAGAACGACGACGCCCGGTTCCGCCTCACGGTCAATCCCGAGGCCGGTTCCATCGTCGCGATCGAGAAGTTCCTGCTTCGCGTCCTCCCGGAGCCGTGGGACAACCACACGAAAGACGACCCGCTCGTCGAGGTCGGCTCGGCGCCCTTCCTGCCGGCGGAGGTCCCGGACTACGCGGCCTCCTTCACGTCGGTGCCCTTGGGCTGACGTTCGAACGGTCGCACCCGAGTGCCCTCCTCACCCTGCGACGTCGGGTGAGGAGGGCACGTTGCCGTTCGCGGCGAAACGTTTAGACTCATCGTGAGGTGATGTGGTGGTGGGCATTCGCGAGGTGGCGGAGCATGCGGGAGTTTCCACGGCGACCGTGTCCTTCTATCTGAACAAGCCGGACAAGGTACGCCCCGAGACGGCAGAACGCGTGAGAGTCGCGATCGAGACACTGGGATACGTGCGCAACGACGCCGCCCGCCAGCTCAAGGCCGGCAAGAGCCGAATGCTCGCTCTCATCGGCTTCGACGTGACCGACCCGTTCTTCGCCGCAGTCGCCCGCGGAATCAGGGCCGCTGCGACCGAGCACGACCTGTACGTGGTCCTCGCCGACAGCGACAGCCAGGTGGACCTGGAGACGGAGTACCTCCACCTGTTCGAGGAACAGCGGGTGCGCGGCCTCCTCCTCGCTCCCGTCGCAGACCCTTCCCCGTACCTGGTCGAGGGGAAGGCTCGCGTCCCCATCGTGCTGCTGGACTACAGCGCAGACGAAGGCACGCTCCCGGCCGTGGCCATCGACGGGCGCGCGGGAGGGAAGATGGCCGCAGAGCACCTCCTGCAGTGCGGACGCCGCCGGCTCGCGTTCGTCGGCGGCCCGAGCGAGATCCACCAGGTCGCGGAGCGCCTCGAAGGCTTCCGCGGTGCTGCGGCCGGCGTCGCGAATGCGACCGTCGAGCTGATCGAGACCACCGAGCGCAACGCCCGTCAGGGGCGGGAGATCGGCCGCCGGCTCGCCGACCGACCGGAGTCCGAGCGCCCGGACGGGATCTTCGCGGTGAACGACCTCGTCGCCGTCGGTCTCCTCCAGGCACTGGTCGTCGAGCGCGGACTGGCGGTGCCCGACGCCATCTCGGTCGTCGGGTACAACGACGCCCTCGCCGACGAATACTCACCCCTCGAGCTCACCACGCTCCACCCGCCGCAGGCGGAACTCGGGGCGACGGCCGTGGAGCTGCTGCTCGAGGCGGAGGCATCACCGGCTCCCCCGCCTCGCACGGTCGTGTTCATGCCCGAACTGATCGTCCGAGAGTCATCGGTGCCGCGTAGCTGAGGGGCGCGTCGGTCGTGAAGCGATGGTGCCCCGCGGGCACCTCATGCGGAACGATGCCCTCGATGTCGATCCAGCCGGTGGCCCCGGTCGGGACCACGAGCTGCACGTCGAGGCACCCGTCGCCGATCCGCCATTCGATCGAGGCGGGCCCGAACGGCGTCTCATGGTGCGTCCGAGCGCTCGCGATGCCGCCGCCCGGGCGCGGAGCGAAACGGATCCGACGGTAGCCGGCGGCTTCCGGCTCGAGGCCGCCGACCCTGCGATGCAGCCAGTCCGCGATCGCGCCGAGGGCGTAGTGGTTGAAGCTCGTCATCGACCCGGGGTTGATCGAACCGTCGGGGAGCATCGAGTCCCACCGTTCCCACACCGTGGTGGCACCCATCGTCACGGCATACAGCCATGAGGGGCACTCCGTCTGCAGAAGCAGGGCGTAGGCATCCTCGAGGTGTCCGTTGTCGGCGAGCGCGTCCAGCACGAGGGGCGTCCCGACGAAGCCGGTCCCGATCCGGAAGTGGTTCCCGCGCACGAGCTGCGCGAGCCGCTCGGCCACGCGCGGCCGGTGCTCCGGGGCGCCGAGATTCCACTGCAGCACCATGGCGCAGGCCGTTTGGGTGTCATCGCGGGGAAGCCCGTCGTCTTCCAGGTATCGATCGGCGAATGCCTGGCGCACGTCGTCCGCCAGGCGCTGCATCCGGTCTGCGGACGAGGCCCCGATGACCCGCCCGATCCTCGCCAGACGCTCTGCAGTGTGAGCGAAGCATCCCGTGGCGACGAAGCCGGTGGACGTCACGGCGCGGAACGGATCGTCCGGCGGGGCCAGCGGATCCAGCCAGTCCCCGAACTGGAACCCCTCGTCCCAGATGAGATCGTCACCGGCGAGCTCGCGGACGCGCTCGATCCAGCGCTCCCCGGTCTCGAAGTGGCGCCGCAGGACCTCCGCATCGCCGTAACGCTCGTGCAGGGTGTCCGGCACGAGGACGGCCGCATCGCCCCACGCCGCGACCGGCGGGCTCGTCTCGTAGTCGAGCGGCAGCCAGGGCACGTAGATGGGGACGGTACCATCGGGCGATTGCTCGGCTGCGAGATCGTCGAGCCAGTCCAGAGCGAACCCGGAGATGTCGTAGAGGAACGAGGCGGCGGGGGCGAAGACTTGGAAGTCCGCCGTCCAGCCCAGTCGCTCGTCCCGTTGCGGGCAGTCCGTGGGCAACGAGACCATGTTGCCGAGCAGGCCCCATCGAACGTTCTCGTGGAAGCGATTCAGGAGCGGGTTGTCCGTCTCGAACGAGCCGGTCGGTCGCATCTGCGTCGTGTAGGCGATCGCACACACATCGAGTTCCGCCGGCGACCCGCCCCACCCGGTCACGGTGGCATAGCGGAAGCCGTGCATCGTGAACCGCGGCTCCCACCTCTCATCGCCTCCGCCCTGCACGTAGCGGTCGGTCGCCGCCGCCGAACGCAGCGGACGCAGAGCGAGGTCGCCGTGCTCGAGCACCTCGGCGTGGCGTAGCGCGAGTTCCTCTCCTCGACGCGTGTGCGTCATCGACAGACGAAGGCGCCCCGAGATGTTCTGCCCGAAGTCGTACAGGATGCTGCCGTCTGCCTGCATCGTCGTCGTCCGGGGCGCGAACTCCGCATGGCGACGCACAGGAGCGCTGCGCGGCGCGAACAGGGTCGCCGGATCCCGGTCGCCCACGACGGCCGGCACCCACTCTCCGCCGCGCCAGTCGTCGCCGATGCGGGCGTCGTAGGTCTCGCCGTCGTAGAGACTGCTGCTCAGGATCGGTCCGGTGGCGGCCTCCCATCCCGGCTCCCCCGTCGCGATCACGATCGTTCGGTCGTCGTAGCGGACTTCGAGCTGGGCGATGAGGGCGAGATCGTCCCCGTAGTAGTCGCGAAGGTTCTCCACATAGCCGAGACGGCCTCGATACCACCCATCGGCGAGGTGCGCGCCGAAGACGTTCTCGCCTCCGACCAGCAGGTCGGTCACGTCATAGGTGCGGTACGCGAGGCGGTGACGATAACTCGTCCAGCCCGGCACGAGGGTGTCGTCTCCGACCCGTTCCTCATTGAGGAAACCGTCGACGACGCCGTGCGCGCTGATGTACAGCCGGGCGGAGCGGAACCCGCCGTCCAGGTCGAAGCGCCGACGCATCCGACTCGGTCGCCGCTCGGTTCCCGGCGTCTCGGGCCACGGTGCCGAGACCGGGCGTGCCTGCCAATCGGCCGGGTCGAGCAGACCTGCCTCCACGAAGAGCGGCGCGCTCCACGGCGTCCGATCAGTACCGGCGTCGTTCACCGCGCGGATGCGCACCGCCACGCGCTCGCGCGATGCCAGCGGCGAAAAGGGCCAGGGGGCCAGGACTCCATCCGGCGCATCGAGTGGCGCGACCGTGACCGCACCGGTCGCATCTTCGAGCCGCGCCTCCGCGCACCCGGGCTTCCAACCGGATGGTGCATCGAGCGTCCAGGCGAGGCGGGGCTTCGAGGTGCCGATTCCGAGGGTCTCGGCGTGGTGCTCGACAGAGACGGAGGCGACGCGTGCGAGAGAGCTCATCGAGGGAAGACCTCCGTGATCGTCTCCAGGAACCGTGTTCCGAAGTGGGTGTCGGGAAGGAGCGCCGCCCCCTCCGTCCACTCGTTCCAGGCGTTGATCGTGAGCAGCGGGTTGGTGACGGGGTGGTCGGCGAGGAACTGACGCGCGGCGAGCAGCCCCTGTCGGAAGTCATCCGGCGAGGCGTCGAACACCGTCATCCACGGATAGGTGCCGTCCTCCCATTCGGCGAATTGCACCGTACGCGGCGACGGGTCCCACCCGACGCTGACGTTGGGGTGGAAGGGCACGGGCAGCGCCTCGACGTATCCTTCGTAGGCGTCGAACGCATCGCGCTGCACATCGCCCCACTCTCCGAGCGGCCACGGGTGTCGTTCGATGGCGGTGTGATGGATCCACACGTACGAAGTCGCACTGTCGGCGCCCAGCGCACGCATGAGGGTGGCCGGATCCGCCACCGTCACCGCGGTGGGCAGTACACCGAAGCCCCAGACGACCATGTCGAGGTGCAGTCCGGGGAAGCCGGCGGCGATCGTCTCCCGCCGGAACCAGTCGAGCGCATCGCGCGCGCCTTCGACACCGCCGAGGCCCTCGAGAAGGGTTCCGACCTCGTAGACGGAGAAGAACGGCTTGCCGTCGATGAGCAGGTGGTTCGGATGCGTGAAGTACGTGTCGATCACGTGCCGCGCCATCCGCTCGAATGCCGGCCTGTCGATCGCCCCGGACTTCAACACCGGTGGCTTCCGGTGCGGGTGTCGCGAGGGGAAGATGTCCACGAGCTCGTGGTTCGCCCACATCAGCGCGATACGGAAGTCGTCCGGCATCTCGGCCGTCAGCATCCCCTCGTCGAGAGCGCGGTTCAGGTAGGGCCCATCGTCGTACCAGTAGAAGTCCACGAGGAATCCGTCGATCCCGTGCTGGTGCGCGAGCTCGATCTGACGCGCCATCACCGCCGGATCGGCGTCGTTCTCCTCGCCTGCAGCGGGGACCCGCGGCTGGCGATGGCCGTCGAACCGCGGAGTGGCGCGGCGCAGGAGCTCCCACTCGGTCCAGCCCGCACCGAACCACGCGTCGTTGCGCGCGTCGGTCTGCCAGTCGGGAAAGAAGTAGGCCAGGACTGTGGGCCGCATCGGGGATCCTTCGTTCATTTGATGGCACCTGCGGAGAGACCGCGTTGGAAGGTGCGCTGCAGTGCGATGTAGAGGACGACGACGGGGAGGCTGATGAGCACGTTCGCCGCGAAGATCTTGGGGGTGTCGACCAGACGCTGGCTCTGGAAGTACGTCGGCACCTGGGTGAGGACCTGCATGTCGGTGTTCTGAATGAAGATCAGCGGGAGGAGGTACTCGTTCCAGGCGCTCAGGAAGGTGAAGATCACCACCACAGCGAGGATGGGCCGGCACATCGGCAGCAGCACACGCCAGAAGTACTGCCAGTCGGAGGCGCCGTCGACTTTGGCCGCCTCGTAGACCTCGACGGGCAGTGACCGGATGTAGTTCGATGCGACGAGCACGCCGAACGGCAGGGAGATCGCGGCGAGCGGGATGATCACCGCCCAGTAGGTGTTGAGGAGCCCGAGCGACTGCACGGCGTAGAAGAGGGGCACGACGAGCGCGATGGCCGGAAGCGCGAGTCCGGCGATGAGCAGCAGCTGCGCGATCCCCGCCCCCCGGGGACGGAGCACCGACGTGGCGAACGCGGCCATCGTCGCGGTGAGGGTCACCAGGACGACGGTGGAGACGGAGACGATCACACTGTTGACGAAGAACCGGACGAACGGGGTGCCTTCGAGGACGCGGAGATAGTTGACCGGCCCCTCCCCCTGCATGCTCACGAACAGGATCATTCCCAGAGGCAGCGCCAGCACCCCGACCGCGATGAGGAGGAGGATCTGGCTGACGATCCGCGCGGGAAGCGATTGATGAGAGAACATGTCAGGCGTTCCTTGCCAGTCGGACTTGGAGCGCCGCGAAGACGGCGGCGACGAGGACGACCACGATCGAGATGGCCGAGGCGTACCCCGCATGGAACCTCGCGATCGCCTGCTCGTAGATGTATCCGGTGAGCACCTGGGTCGAGTTGCCCGGCCCGCCGCCGGTCGTGAGGAAGACCAGCTCGAACATCTTCAGGGAGCTGACGAATCCGAGCACGATGAGCACGAGATGGGATCCGGACACCGTCGGAAGCAGGATGCTCTTCGTAAGCCGCCAGGTGCCGGCGCCGTCGAGCCGCGCCGCCTCGATCATCGAGGGATCGACCTGGCCGAGCGCCGCGTCGTAGATCACGAAGCTGTATCCGGTGTACTGCCACACGTTGATGGCGATGAGGGTGAGGAGGGCGATCGACGGATTCGCGAGCCACGCCTGTGTCAGCCACCCGAACCCGAGCGATTCCAACGTCTGATTGAAAGCGCCGTCGGGGGTGAGGAGCAGTCGGAAGGAGACGGCGACGACGGCGGGTGACAGCACCACCGGCACGAAGACGGGAGTGCGCAGCAGACCGCGACCGACCACTCGCGTGCGTACCAGGAGCGCGAGCCCGAAGCCCAGCACCATCTGGATGAAGACCGTGCCGACGGCGAATGTCAGGGTGTTGCGCAGCGCGGTGAGGAACGTCGCATCGGTGGCCAGGTCGATGTAGTTCCCGAAGCCGACGCTCTCGGCGTCGGTGGAGACGCCGTTCCAGTCGAGAGTCGAGTAAGACACGTTCGCCAGGATCGCGGCGTGGATGACGCCTCCGACGAGGATCAGTGCCGGCACCGCCCAGATCCACTTCTGCAGTGACCGGTATGCCCGCACCGGCGCGCGCCCGGTGGCGTGCCTCGCCGGAGTTGCCGTCGTCATGGAGTTCCTCTCGTGGCTGCGAAGTCGCGCGGAGTCCGGGGCGCGCTCGATGACCGAGCCCGCCCCGGACGGATCACTCGCGGTCAAGGCCGGCTGACACCGACTCGACACTCTCGAGCGCGGCCTTCGGAGTGGCGGCGCCCGCCGCGACCTGGGAGAGCGCGTCGACGAGGGCGGCATCCAGGTCGGGGTAGGGGATCTGGCGCAGTCCGACCAGGTCCTCGATGCTCGCCTGCTGGCGCTCGATGTCCTCGACCTGCCGCGGATCAACGACGTCCTCTGTCGATACCGCGACGTCGCGCACAGCCGGGATGTTGCCACCGCTGGCCTGATTCTCCTGCCCGTACCCGGTGGTGAGGAAGTCGAGGAAGGTGAGCGCCGCCTCCTCTGAGGGCGTGTTGGCCGCGACCGCCCAGCCGTTGTCCGGGCCTCCGAAGGGACTCGTCGGCGTCCCGCCCGACTCCGCGGCGGGGAAGGGCGCCGACAGGAAGACGTTGTCGATGGGGGTGCTGACGCCCTTCTGCGCCTCGGCGATGCCGGCAGCGGTCATCGTCTGGGAGGTGTTCCAGGTACCCAGCGCGATGAAGGCGGCGTTCCCCTCCAGGAACGCCGAGAATGCGTCGGGGTACTCGGCCATGGCGGTCGCTCCTTCGGCGACGATCCCGTTCGTGAAGAGCGATCCCCACGCGGTCATCGCGGCGACGAGGTCCGGGTGCGTCCAGGAGGTCTCGCCCTCGATCGCCTCGTAGACGAGCCCGGGAGACACACTGTTGGCCAGGGAGAGGAACACGTCCTCGTTGACCCAGCCGTCCTTCGCACCGTGCGCGAGGCAGGCGTATCCGGCCTCGATGATCGTCGTGCAGTCCGCTTCCCACTGGTCGAGATCGCTGGGCACGTCGAGGTCGAGCTCTTCGAGGATGTCGGCGTTGTAGTAGACGAGGCCGGCGGCGCTCATGTAGTTCGGAAGCGCGACCTGCTCCCCGTCGGCCTGCAGCGCTTCCAGACCGGCAGGGTAGAAGCGATCCTGCCAGTCCGCCCCGTGGACGGACTCCATGTGCTCCGAGGGGTCGACCGCGAGCGGACCGAAGTTGGTGACGAGCGCGCCGGGCTGCATCTGGAAGACATCGGGCCCGTCGCTGCCGGTGAGAGCAGGGCGCAGAGCCGTGACGTAATCGTCGAACGCGTAGTTCTTGTACTCGACGGTGATCCCGGGGTTGGCTGCTTCGAACTCGTCGATCACCTGCTCGTACTGGAAGTTGTTCCACCCCCACCAGGTCAGGGTGACGTCGCCGTCGGCGGATGGTGCGTCAGATGTTCCGACGCAGCCGGCGAGCGCGACGGCGACGACGCCGACCGTGGCGACGGCAGCGACTCGGGTACGGATCGTGAGCATGTGATCGGCTCCTTTGCGTGATCATTCGGGGGGTGGCGGCCGGTGAACCTAAACGTTTAGAATCGGCCGTACTGAGCAGATTACGAGGTGATCGCCTCGCGGTCAACTCGAAGCCGAAACTCAACGACGAGGTGGTACTTCCATGCGAAAACTCTTTGCCCTGACGGCCGCGGCAGCCCTCGCCGCCGCCCTGCTCGGAGTGCCGACCGCGGCATCCGCTGCCGGCACGACGCGATACGTGAATCCGATCGCCGGGTGCAGCAACGCCGGACCGGGAACGACCACGGATGCGCCGTGGTGCGACTTCGTGCCGGTCGCCGCGACGGACTTCGCTGCGGGCGATGAGCTCCTGCTGGCCCGCGGGGCGAACTGGAACCAGCAGCTCGAGATCTCGAGCTCAGGGACGAGCGCCGCACCGATCACGATCGCGGCGTACGGAAGCGGAGCGCGACCGCTCATCTCCCGCAACGGCGCGGACGGCGACCGTGCGGTCTACCTCGAGAACGTGTCGCACGTGACGGTGCGCGACATCGAAGTCGCGCACGCCGCCGTCGGCGTGCAGGCCTACTACGACGAGCTCGACCATGAGGGCCTGACGATCGAGAACGTGTACGCCCACCACATCACCGGCATCGCCCAGGGCAACTCCTCGACGTACGACGGCACATGCTCGTCATCCCCCATCCCCGGCCTCTACACCTCCGCCGGGATCGCGATCACGGGGCCGGCGGTCAACGATGCCACCGGCAAGGCCACGGTCGCACCGTTCCCCTTCACCAGCGCCGACGTCGGCCTGCGTGACCTCCGCATCTCCGGCGTCGAAGTCGCGCACTCGAACATGGGGGTCGAGATCGCGTGGTGCAACGGCATCCGTTCCAGCGACGGCACCGATGGCGCGAACCTCGTACAGGATGCAGTGCTGGAGGACCTCTATCTTCATGACCTCGACGGTGGTGGTGACATCCGCGCCGACTGCCCGAACGGCATCACCCTGATCAATACACGTAACGCTGTGGTGCGCGACTCCATCGTTCAGAACGCCGGCGCCTGCCCCTCGCAGAACGGCACGACGGGTCTCCTGCTCTCCCGCAACGAGGGTCTCGTCATCGTCAACAACCTCATCGTGCAGACACCGGACGTCGGCACGCCGAACGATCAGATGGGCATCGACCTCGAGTACGCGAACCGCGACGTGAAGATCCTCTACAACTACATCGCGGAGAACCACGGGCCCGGCATCGACATCCTCGCCATCCGCAACCCGGCGACATGCCCCGGCAACAGCAACGATCCGTTCGACCACAGCGACGACACCCTGATCGACGGCAACCTCTTCGAGGACAACGGCGAGGGCGCCGTACACCGCGTGTCGAACTGCTTCGTCCCTACCGGCACGGTGACCAACAATCTCTACGACGAGCCGCACGGCCTCGCGGTCTCCGGCGTCGGCGAGGACTTCCGCGGGTTCAGCTTCCTCGACAACCACGATGTCGGCACCTCCATCCGCACTTACCAGGCCGCTCGGGACTTCACGGGAACAGCCGGACAGCACGGATGGAAGCACGAGTCGCGGACCGGCACGTCGTGGACCGCCATGACCTTCGATGCTGCAGCACAGCAGTGGAACGGGACATCCACCGCGTCCGGCCGATTCGCGCGCGTGCCCGCCACCGGCGAATCGGTCGCCCTGGCATGGACCGCACCGGCCTCGGGATACGTGAACATCCGCGGACGCGCATTGAGCACGGGCGCAGGAACACCGACGGTCCGAGTCGAGAAGGACGGCGTCGCGGTCGTGGCCGCGCAAAGCGTTCCCGCCACGAGGGTAGGAGTCGCCACGAACGCCGACGGTCTCGCCGTGACCGCCGGCGACACGATCCGCTTCATCACCCAGGGCTCGACGGGTGCCGAGGTCTCATGGATGCCGTCGATCGCGTACGACGCGGGAGCGCCGATCCTCGATCAGGCCAACACCTTCGGCACCTTCTATCCCTATAGCGATCTGCGGAGCACGCTCGGCAGGATGCAGACGTTCCGCCCGCAGACGGCCGCGACACGCGTCGACTTCTGGGCCTACCGCGCCGGCAGCCCGATCGGAGACCTGGAACTCCGGGTGTATGAGCTGGGCGCCGGCGGTCAGCCCGTGGCGACGGTCGGGCAGAGGACGCTCGCGCCCGGCGACGTGCCGACGGCCTCCGGGCCGGTGTCCGTATCGACGAGCGCTCTCGATCCGACGAAGTCCTATGGTGTCGCCGCGACCTCGCCCCTGACGCCGAACGCCGGTACGAGCAATTCCTACGGGTTCGAATACTTCGATGGCGATCCCTACGCGCGGGGCGCCGCCTGGTTCAGCACTGATGGCGGTACGACGTGGGGAGCGGACGTCCCTTCCCGCGACATCAAGTTCGCTACCTACCGATGAGAGGAGGCCGCCGGACACGGCCGGGTGTCCGGCGGCCCCGATGACATCGAGACCTGGCACTGGGCCATGCAGCTCAATCAGGCGAATGCGGTGGGCTTCACGCTCGACTGGTTCCGCTCGCTCGCCCCGCACAACGCCGGCGCGACCGGGCGATACCGTCGTTGAGGCGCGGTTTGATGCCTGGGCGATGCGGCCGCGGGCCGGTGTCAGTGTAGGTTCCCGGTCGAGATGGCGACGGACGGGAAGGGCTGCGCGGTAATTGTCAACGGTTACGGGGTCAGAATTCCACGAGACGTGGCGTAATCCTACGATGCTTGGTCGATAACCGCAGCCGGGCGCTTACCGGCCTTGGATCCTGGTCCAGGTCTCGAGGTCCTCGCGGAGGATATCACCGAGTGTCTCGAGCGCAGCGTTTGCTTCAGCACGCTCGGTCGCTCGTCTGTACCAAGGACGTGTTTTTCGCGCGGCAAACCCCCTTCGAAGGTCGTTGATCTGTGCGAGCACAGCAGAGCGCTGGATCCATAACTCTCGGTGGTGGAAGTGATCGTTCCAAGCAAGCAGGACTGCAACGGTGGCGGATGTCAGCGTAGTCGCGACCGCAACTCCTCCACTCCACCAGTCGGTGGCGAGCACAGCGCTGATCGAGCCAAGGACGGCAACTACCCCAGTCAGTAGCGAGGCGGCAATTGTCACGCTGGAAGCGCGGCGTTTCACGGTGCGACGCGCCCGCTTAAAGTTTTGCTCGTAGCCGTCGAGGTAGTGCTCCACGATCTGAGACGGACTTAGCCCAGGGGATGGGGGTGGCACGGAGTCGATGCCGCTTGGAGCTGAGTCCTTAGCCATTGCGTACCTAATCTCTTCCTATCGCTCTATTGTTCTTATCGACGTGACTGCGTTCGCATCGCCTCGACCGCCGCGACGAGTGCGTCTTCCTCAACTGGTGCGCTGTTCCATTCAGTCCAGAAGTTCCTAGTGGCGCTGGTGGGCTTGACCTTTGGCGCATCGAGTCGGATGCGCGTCGGGAGGATGATAGCGTCACCGAGCAAAAGCGCCTCCCCAACGTCCAGGAGCGGCAACGCTGCGGTGAGCCCATCCATGCTGTCGGGCATGAGTCGCTTCACGACAGCTTGGTCCTGATCGTTGGTGAGACGGAGAGCGATGAAGTTGTTGCATTGGGAGAGCACGGTGCGACTCACATCCGACGGACGCTGGCTAACGACGAGCAACGAAATACCGTACTTCCGACCTTCCTTGGCGATTCGCTCGAAGGAGTCGAGGGCTCGGAGGTCGGCGGCCCCTGCGTTTCCGGCCGGCAAGTATAAATGGGCCTCGTCACAGACGAGGGTTACCGGCGTCCGCTTGTCTTCGGTGGTCCAGAAGTGAATTTCGTAAAGTACACGCGCCATCACCCCAACGACGATCGGTAAGACATCGCTCGGCACCTCACTGAAGTCGATCACCTTTATCCCGGGAGCCGTACCGAGAAGGCGCTTGGCGAAATCGTGGAGCCAGTCATAGCCGAGATGGTCAGCCGGTGGGTTGAACATGAAGCCGTACCGGCGGTCACTGATCCTTGCGTCCATCCGGCTCACGAGTCGAGTCAGTCTTCCAAAGAATGGCCCTTGCTTCTCGCGTCCGCCAGCGCCCGGCACCATCTCAGTGTCGTCTCCAGATAGGCGTTCAACGAGTCCAGCGAGGTCGTACGGCACCGGACTGTCGACGGTGAATCTCTCGGCGAGCTCGCTCTTCCCATCCGCCACAAGCCGATCGTGCTTGAGCGTCCGTACATGGTGGGTCAACCGAGCAGCCTGGTTGGGCGCGTTCTCCTCAGAGCGATCGAGCAAAAGGGCCTGCATTTCCTCTTGGTTAAGTAGCCACCACGGCAAGTACAGGGCGTGATCATCGCCGGAGGGTTGACCCGGACCCGCAATGTGAAAAGCCCGCGCAATGGGAGTGTCGCCTTCGGTCAGGGGCGTGTACTCGCCGTGCATGTCGAACACGACGAGGTTGGGGTGGGCGAGCGCCTCGGCTCTCTCGAGGATAAGCGCGACCGCCCAGCTCTTGCCCGAGCCGGTACTTCCCAACAAAGCTGCGTGCCGCTGGAAGAGGCGATCACCATCGGCCACGGCCTCTGCTGTGGGATCGGCGACAAACGCGCCCAGGCGGAGCCGCTTCTCCGGTTCGAGCTGACTTGCCAGCAACCCCATGAGTCGTTGAAGGTTGACGCCATCAATCACCCAGCACAGCGACTCGACGAGAGGATAGCTGTCAGCACCACGCTTGAAGGTGTTCTTTCTGATGCCATCAACCGCGCGATACGTGCCGAGTAGGACGACGCGCAGGAGGTCCCGCTGACGTATCTCCACGGGGACGTCGCCATCGGGACCGATCTCGTCTAGCAGGGCTTCTTCCTGAAGATCTCGGGTAACTCGATCGAGCATGCCGACGAGGAACTCGGACGGGTTGGATCCCTGGAAGGCGATGAGGCTACCGACACCGATACGAGTCAATCGCTCGTGGTCAAGCGCCTCTGCCCAAACGCTCGCCGTGTCCACCCTGAAAACACGTCCGAGGGCTGCTTCGCGAGGGAAGTCGAGAGCGGGGTCGGTCATATGCTTAGCACTTCCTTTACCAGGTGTTCCAGATCCCAGAGTGGGACGTCAAGTTCTAGATCATCGCCACCTTGAAGGACCCGGCATCCTGCTCCATCCTCGGTTGCCTCTATGCCGAGCGCGCTCGGGTTCGAACTGAGGTAGCTGAGAGCATTTGAGGTAAGGGACCGGCTGACAACGACGGCGGGCAACTGAGCAAACCTCGAACTCAGATGAGTCTGGAGATGCGAGTCGTTGAACCCGTATCCCACAGTGAGCAGGGAGGCCGCTCCATCGATAGCCAGGTTTGCGCGATTGCGCTGCTGATCGAAGGGGACCTCATAGCCGAGTCTGTATTTGTTACCACCCGGCGCAATGATCTGCCGTGAACCTGGGATGGCCAGATCGCTCCGATAGTACTGTCCGTCGTGAGCAAACCAGTCGAGGCTGCCGTGCGGCTTGGCCAATCGAATATGCGGACGCTGGCGCACGGTGACGCTGCGAGCCCCCCGCCCAGCGGGAGCGGCGCGAGCCTCGTAGAGCTCTTCACGACTGAGTGCCGCATCCATCCGGCCTATGGTGTGCCCGTAGTACATGGAGTCCACCCGCACGCCAGCGCGAGCGGCATGTACCTCAATCAGGCGATCATAGTTGGTAGTGATCACGTCAGCATGCGTCGCCGAGCGCAGGATGTGTTCAAACAGCCGTCCGAATGCAGAGACCTGGTCAGCTTGAAGGATCGCCGCGATCGCCGCTCCTTCAGAGTGCCGAACTTGATCTGTGATGGCCATCGTGAGCACGTCGGCAAGCGACTCCGGCAAGGGCTGCTCGCCGAGCGCCGACTCAAGCCCTTCACCGGCAGCTAGGCCCGTTGCGATTCGTTCCCACTCCCGCCGGGCAGAGACGTCGTCTTCAGAGAGGCGTTCGGGCACAGCAACATTCAGGTGCTCAGCCAACGCGCCCATACTGGGAAGTCCGTATGCACAAGAGGCGCCAGAGCCGACGATGATCACCACGCCTCGTTGGAACAGCCCCTGTACATAGGTGTAGACGCTGTCTTGCGTTATCGCCACGTTCCCCCTTGCGGTGCCGAACTTCTGCCACTCATCATGGCATCATCTCCCGGTCGACTGCCGACCGGCCAAGTATCTCCGGGGAGGGTTTCCGGTCGACGTTGGGCCGCCCGACCCCTCATCCTCCGCATATAGGACCGAAGCGCCTGTACCTCTTTGGAGGGGCAGGCAAACCTTGCGACGCCACCTCGCGCCCACTGCGCGGGGAAGTCACTCTCATCTGGGCCCGCGCCACCACCGTCGACGGCGATGAATAGTGACGGCCGCCTGATCGGGAAGAGCAAGCAGCTCCTCAACGCGAGCACCTCCGAGATCGCCATAGATGACGTGCACGAACCGAGCCCGTCGGAACTGCTGACGCCAGGTCACGGCCGAGTCGAACTCTCTGAGGTCGGTCGTCAACCACGGAGTCTCATCCGCATCCATCAGACACAGCTCATCGCCGGTGAGCATGACGGTCCAACCGGCGGGGATCTCCAACGCGTCGCGGGTCGGGTCATGCTCCGGGAACCCGGCCACGCGCATAACCCTCGGTTGGGGGTCCTCCCATCCATGTCCGCGGTTCACTGTCGCGCTGATGTTGAAGAACGCCACTCCTGGCAGGCCAGTAGGAGATGCGAACAGCCACACCATGACGTCCTGGCCACCGTCGTGCATGCGCGTCAGTTCGACGTTCCCTTCCGCGAGGAACTCCTCCGAGAACAGCTCCCACGGCAGATTGAGGGCGCGCGACCGATCGAGCATAGTCACCTGTTCGCGCCACATTGACACCTCGTCCGCGCTCAGAGACTGACCCGCGTGCTGCTCGATCACCTGCAGTGCCTCACGCATCTCTTCCAGGGGCGGGGGCTCAGCGACCGCACCGTCAAGGATTGCCAGTCGTGCCTGCTGATGGGGGGCGAGATCCTCCAAGCTGCTGTGCCAGTCGAGGAATCGTTGCCACGAGGCGTGCCAGCGGGCCGGGAGTTGCGCGAGCACCCGCTGCTGCATGCTGTTGAGAAGGGCCACGCCCACATAGATTCCGGTCTCGACGATCTCGTGTTCCATTGCGCCCGTGTCGCGGGCAGCATTCGCAGCGATCAGGAACGAGTCCATCGCCTCGTCCCACCGTTCGTTTTGCATCAGTATCAGCGCTCGATCCGCGGCCTCCGCCAACTGGATCGACCAACTCGCGAACGCCGTGTCGGGGAGTGCGTGTGTGGCGAGCCCTGACAGCACCTGAAGTTTCCGGACTTCGGCGAGCAGCCCTGTCTCAGAGCTGCCGCGAACATGGAGTGCTCCCGCCATTATGTCCAGAGCCGCCTGGACCATCGGCGTCGAAACTGCGTCAGGGTGCGCGTTCGCCACGCCGAGCGCGAACTCGACGACCCGGTCGATGCGATCCGTGTGCGGTGTCCGGGCCAGCGCTGTCGTAAGTCGGCCCGCGCTCACGAAGAAGTACTCCACCATCCTCATACCCGGGTCCGGGTCGTTCTCGATGCGCTCGGCATACACCCCCGCCGCCTGGGTGAGCCAGAACGCGGCCTGCTCAGCTGACCCCGTCAGCAGCAACAGATCCCCGGCATTGTGCATGGCCGGAGCAAACGGAAGCTGATCTCCAACATCGAGCATCATCGCAGCTACCATCAACACGCTGGTGCCCGCGGGCAAGTAGGACGCCGCTGCCTGAATGCGGGCCGCGTCACGCAACGGTCGCGCGCGACCGTCCAGCGCATTACTCAGCACCAGAACGTATATGCCCGGGTACTCCCAGCGCCCATCGGCCACGAGACGCAACGATTCGTGAACAGCTATCCGATCGCGACCAGGGGCCTCCGGGTCGCGCGAATCCTTCAGGAACCGGGTGACCAAGGACGAACTCGACAACTCCGCGAAAACAACCTCCTGATCGAAACTGACGCGGCGGAGGTCCTCGGGGAGCTCAGCGACCGCGCCCGCCACCGCGTCGAGAGGCACATCATCGCCACCACACAGGAGTCCCATCAGGAGAACTACGCGTGCCGTATCGCTCAGATCATTCCAGGCGAGCAGGATCGCCTGGACGGCGGTGTGGGTGTATCCGACCGGGACGGACTGTTCCTCATCAAGGTCAACGTCTCCGACACGGTCGAGATAGTCCTGCAGCGTGGACAGCCGACCCCCTCGACGGGCGATCCAATGGCAGGCCATGTCAATCGCCAGCGGCCAGTACCCCATCGTCGACGCCAACCGTGCGATGTCCTCCGTCAATACCTGCTCCTGGGCATTGCCCGCACCCAGTCGACGTCGCACGAGCTCGGCGGTCTCCGTCAGCGTGAACGCACCGATCGGACACACGCGCGCATGCGATGCCGGCCAGTTACTATCCTGCGACGTGATGACCACGTCCCCGAACCCGGACGACGGCAGCCAACCTTCGATCGAAGCCACAGATGGTGCACCGTCCAGAACAAGAAGCCACGGATACGGGATCGACTCCAACACTTCCCTCAGTGCCTGGGAAGCGGGCACCGCCGGATCATACGGCTGCCCGAGCTGCTCCAACAGCGTAGGCACCTGTGCCTGCAGAAGTTCCTCGGAACCCCCCGCTAGCCAGACCGCACAGAAGAATCGTTCGCTGCTGCGCTTCACCCACTCACTCACCGCGCTCGACTTGCCGGTCCCCGCCGCCCCCGTCACCACAGCGATGCGGGGCACACCGCTGGAGGAACCGGGCAGTTCTGCGTCAAGGAATACCGTCACGCGCTCCCGACCGATCACCTCGCCGAGCGGGAGGCCAAGAAGGCGACCATACTGACGTCCCCCCGACGCCTGCGCCAGCTGCTGTCCGGGCAGCCGAAGGATCCTGGCGACCATGGCGCCGTCGATGTATTGGTCCGACGCGGCGGTCGCTTTCTCGTCGACAAGATCTCGCAGACGTGACACCACGAGCTGGGTGACATTACCCGCGATCTCGGCGTGAATGGTTGACCGATACCGTGCGATGCGGGTGCGCAGCCGTTCCGCGATCGAAGCCGACGTTTCCGACAGGTCCGTGCGAACGGTCGAGACTCGAGCCACATGAGAGGCAAGGCCGTCAACGGGCAGACCGGCCGTAAGGGCCGAGGCGACGTCCTGCGCAGGGCCGGTGAGCCGACGATTGGTACGAATCTCAAATCGCCCGGACCCCGGATGCTCCGCATGTAACGTCGACAGCATCGAGATCACGTCGGGCCGTGACAGCTGCGTTGACGAAGTGGGGAGTGACGACTTCACCTGAACGGCCACCTGCGGCGCAGCGCCCGGAGAGCTGATCACGACATAATCGGCAGAATCCTGCCCGCGCACATCGACCCCGATCCGCCAAGACCCACCGGCATCAACGTCAAAAGCATCCAGAAGAGCCTCGATCGTCACCAGGTGCTGATACCGGAACCCCGCCGCAGCATCCGCTCCCCCCGAACCCGACACGTCACTCCCCTCGCCGCACACCACGCATCGCGACCATTATCGTGCCCACAGTCGCCGGTCACTCACACCGATCAACCCTGCAACCCGAGCGCGACTGAACAGTCGAAACATCGTCCCGCCCACGAAAACCTCTCCCCGCTCATCGCCAGGAACGACGGATTTCCCGCATCTCGAGAGGCCGAGATCACTTCGTGCATCCGCACTACCGCAACACGCCCGAGCCAGACCGAACTCGCACTGGAGAAGGAAGAGCTGTTCAGTGCCGTCATCCTCCCACCGTAGATTCCACTCACGGTTGAACCACGGTTGAACCACGGTTGAAATCTCGCAATCGCAAACGACAGCCCGGCCAGCCGCGCGAGCCCCAGCCGACGCGCCCAGGAAACGCCCACTCCGTGATCGACTCAGCTCCGCACAGTCTCAGAGTCGTGGCGCGCCGATCTCCTCCCGGCCACAGCCGCGCGCAAGTGTCGACGGATCGTGGTGGCACTACACCCGACCTCACGCGCAAGGTCGGCCACGCTACGCTGCCCACGGTCCCGCTGCTCGGCCAACCAGTCAGGGTCGATACGAAACTGCGCACGCCGCCCTGGCTTCGCGGGGACGCCCTCCGCTGCAAGCGTGCGGGCGATGCTCTGGCGAGATAGGCCGAGCTTCCCTGCCGTTGCCCTGCGCGACAGTCCCTCCGCACTCGCCCAGCGGATCGACACGGCTCGATCCCCGTCTGGGGCGCCCCGAGCCGGCCGGCGAGGGCTCCACGGGTCACGCTTCTCAACCGCCACGGACACCGCGTGCAATTCTGCAGCCACCATGCCGGGCGACGGGCACCACGTGGGGGGCTCGTCCACCCCAGCCCGCTGAAGGAAACCGACGCCCGCAGCATGCAGTGCTGCGAGGACCGGAAGTGGCGCCGTGCGCGAGAACCGATTCACGTCGCTGTCGGTGACGGGTGTAATGACCTCGCCCGCGGGGACCAGCCGCCCCGTCCGGTCACCACTGAGCAGCCGATGAAGGTACGCCCGTGCAAGGACCGCGCGTCGGGGAGAGCCGGTATGCACGTTCTGCGTGATCGCAATCGATTCCCACTCGGCAGGGGGGAGCAGAGCCGAATACTCAAGTGAGCGCCTCCGGGCGTAGTCGATCGGCGTAGCCGTATCGTCGAGGTGTTGCGCCAGACGCACGATCGTCGCGAGTGCACCTGCGCGACGTAGATCGCCGCTGCAAGCGCCCAGTGCTCCGCCGTGTCCTCTCCGGTGAAGTCCTCGAAGACATAGGCCCACGACGCCGGCACCGGCCGTGTCACTCCTCGCCACCAGATCGGGTTGGGATCCGGATCCACCGCCACCTTCTTCATCACGGTCGCACGCATGAGCCGATCTCGACGAGCGACCGGTTGTCATCGAGGTGGGCAGCACACGTGCAGAAGAAGCGGAGAACGTCCGGGGCACAGATTGTTTCGTATGGCCTCCCCGATTATGCCATACGGATTAGGCCATACGGATGTTGTGGAGTGAGCACGCTGAAAGGGTGGCCCGACGGAACGAAGCGACCGAGCAGGAGTGGAGCAGTTACGCTCAACGTCTTGCGACCGCGCTTCGCACTTTCCGAGAGCGCAGCGGCCTGAGCCAGGAGGACGTCGCGTACCGCTCTGGCCTGACCCGGTACACGTATCAGAAGTATGAAAAGGGCGAGTCACGGCCGGGCAGTCCCGCAAATCCGACGCTCCGCACCCTGATCGCGATCGCGCAAGTTCTCACTGTCTCCGTGCACGAGCTGATCCCGGACAGCCCGCCCGACATTCGCGCCCGCTGACCATCGTTACCACAGGGTGTGGGTCACCCACCGCGCTGATCAGTCGGTTCGGGCGATCGCGACCAAGTGTTGAAGGTCCGGTGGCAATCGATGGTGGATGTCAGCGCGCTCCGCCAGCGTGGCGAGGTTGCGGTACCACCGCCGGCGCACCTCACCCAGGGACTGACGGGTGAGGGTCGCCACCCGTTTCTCCAACGCAGCGATGTCTCCGGGCACGCGAGCACCGGTGCGGGACCGTGATGCAGGAAAATCTGTCTCCGGGAGTACTCGATCGAGTGGGAGCGCCGTCATCTGCTGATCGGTCATCGCCGCATTGATTGAGAAATAGCAGCCGGCGGCTGCCGCCCGCTGGGCATCCTCCGGCGTCCCGGTGAACCAGTGCAGAATCACGCCCGGGCGAGGGTTCTTCTCCATCACCTCTACCACCTTCCGCGCTCTTCCCGTGGAATGAACGGAGATCAACGTCGCCGGCGCCGTGCGGAGAATGGTCTCGAAGATGGTCTGCTGCGTGGCACTGTCACCTCGACGATCGAGCCCGACCTCGCCGATCAGGACGGCATCCTTCACGGCGGCGGAGAATCTCTTCTCCGACCATTGCGTGAGAGCTCGGGGGACCCCAGGATGCACTCCGATACCCCAAAGGAGACCCGTCTGAGGGTTCGTGCGCGCAGCGTCAAACTCGTCCAAGGTTCGCGTCATGGCGAAAATCTGCGCGCCGTTGAGCGTGCGGACTTGGGCGGCCGTCACGTCTGGAGCGATGTGCGCGTGGCAGTCAAGGGGCGGGAAGGGGAACACGACTCAACTCTGCCAGTCCGCGCTGGACCAGACTCAGCACCTCGTCGAAATTCGTTCCCGGGGGCCACATCGCCGAACTCAGGATTGCTTCGTCGGATATCCCGAAGGCACAGGCGTCACGCAGCGTTATCACATCACGACGTCGATGATGCACCAATGCGGTCAGGTTGTGTCCGCTCAGCGCCTCACAGTCATAGGTTGTGGGATCGGGGACCCCTGCCCCGAAGAAGGCGCCGCGGCGTACCACGCAGGCCACGCACAGCCCACAGTTGTGATTGGAGTCGCCATGGTAGAACTGCGTTCCCCCTTTCGCGCACGAGAACGATGTCGACGTCGCGGACAGGAACCTGGTGCCCAGGAGCTCCGGGATCGCCGCCGCCACGAGCTCTCCCTTGGTGAGGTCGTCGAACGGGTTGCGCATCACCACGTCGATGCCGAGCGACCGCAGCAACTCTCCCACCAGATGGAATGTGTACGGGTGCGTCGACCGGGTGGTCAGGGTACCGCCGCGACCAGGGTCGAGCGGTGGATTAATGCTCGTGAACCCGTTCTCCGGCACCCACATCTCACCAGCAGAATGCGCGGCTGCGGTCATCACGCCGAGCGTCATGAACATCAGGGAGCGTGAACGAGGTCCGTGATTCTTCCGCTGCCCCGCGTCCCGGAGGAACAGCTCGTGCCTGTCGTAAGGGGAATCCCCGATCGCTTCAGCAATCGTGTTCTGCGCGTGCCGGACGGCTCGGGACGCATCCCGGTGGCCCACGAACCGGACATCGACGTCCGTGTCCCGCAGACCGATCACGGCACCGCACAGAGAATCCAAACCTCCCGAGAGAAGCTGGATGCGTGCAGCGGGCTCAGCAACGGCAAGAGGCAGGATTGCGTGAGCGGCTTTCAGGCCGAGGGTCCAGGAATCCCCGGTCAGCCAATGGAGGATGTCGGCAACGGCGGTGAGACCGCCGTGCGTCCACGGTTCCGGGTCCTCGACGTGGACGACCAGGTCGAGATTGCGGTGCAGGGAGACGGCGGGCTTCGGCGTCGCCGTGTCTGCCAAATACGCGGCGGCCGTGATGCGGAACAGGTCCCGTGCAGCCGGCGGGGCCGCTGCGAACTCTTCGAGATCCCACATGAGTGTCGAGGCGATCGTCGCCACGGGTGAACCGGTGCGTGGCCATTCCATCCGCACTCCGGAACGACTCGATCGCGCTCCCGCCGGAAGAACCTCGATCTGATGCACGGTCATCGCGGATCACCCTTCCCGAACACACGGCACGCTTTCGCTGCCAAGTTTGACGCAAAGTCCGCGACCGCCTGCGGCGTGGCGGCCATCAGTTGGCCGGTGATCTGTCGGACTTTGCCGCCGATATATGTCTTCACACGCTGCTCCAGCTGAACGAGCGCGTTGCCTGCGACCGATGCTCGACGCTCGCTCGTTGTCAGCTGCACAACAGTGGTCCTCCACGCCAGCTCCGTGACAAATCGGCCAATGGTGTCCGCGAGCGGGCCGCCCGCACCCTGCACATCCGAGCGCATGGTGGCCAGCAGTGCCTGTCGCAATGCGGCATCATCCGGGTGCGCGGCCGGTCCGAGAATCAGGCCGATCAGCTCGGTGAAGAGCCGGATGCCGCTGAGACCCTCCAACGAGGAGAAGTCCAACCCGTACTCAACGAGATGAGGAACGTCGCCGACTTCGATGGACGCGAGAGCTTCCAGCACCAGCGAACCCCGCGCCGCCTGACGGCTGAACGGCGCACCGCCCGAATCGCGTCCATCACCCGATGCGGATGCCCCCGACCCGCTGCGCGACTGAAGCAGGTCTCGAACGTTATAGGACCTACCTCGCCTGTCTCCCCGCCCCAATGCCTTCCCCACAGCCGACATGACCGCAGCTGGCAGTTCCGTCCCGCCGCTGCTGAGACCGGCCGCTGCGTCGTACAGCGAGTCGACCGTGTCCGACCAGGCCCCCGAGCCACCGAAGGCGCTTGAGGTGCCCATCAGAACATCACTCCCGAAGACTCCTCATCAATGGCAGTCAGAAGCTCACTACTGATCCCTGGCCGGTCCCGAACAGTGGCCAGCACCTCCGGGAACGACCCCGCAAGCCATGGGATGTGCTGGGCCGAGAGTGCGTGGAGGACGAAGTCATCGAGAAGCGCCTCACTCATCGCGGTCTTCAGGTCGGGGCGCTTCACCGCGAGCGATTGCAGACTCTCCAACGCCGACTCCGACCGATCCCCCACGATCGCCGTAGCAAGGTGACGGGCAACATCTTCGTCCCCCGTCGATGGCATGCTCACCATACTCTCGACAGCCTCTATCCGAACCAGGCTGCTCGTGTCAGTGAGTTGCGCGAGATGCAAACTCTGCCGGTCGTCCAGCACCGCCGCCGACTGGAGCGTCGCCACCGTTGCCGTCGCAAACGACACATACCGGTCAACCCACACAACGACGTCAGAAGCCCGGGGTGGTTCGTTTGCCCACGCGGCAATCTCCGCAGGCACCGCCCCCGCCCCCGCCTCCCAGTCAGCCAGAAGCTGCCCGCGCTTCTCTTCGCTCACCCCGACAAGATCACGGAACTGGTGCGGATAGTTCTGCTCGAGCAACCACAGCTTCATGAGGATGTCGACAGGGAAACCCTCGAACTGCGCCCCCAACATCTCCGCACGAACAGCGAAGCTATTCAGAAAGCGTTTCAGCTGTCGGGGAGTTTCACGCCGTGAACTGCTCATCCCGCGAACGATCTGATTCGCGAGCCGAATGTGCTCATCCGTCGGCATGGACTCATGCATATTCGCAGCCACGTACGGCACCTCGCCCTTGACCCGCCGCGCAGATGCGCGCTCAGCGACAGTGACCGCAAGCCCACGTCCCGCCTCTGCCTGAACGAAAAGCGCCGTAAGGTACGCCACCGCGTCCGCCGATGACAGTCGGGGCAAAGTGAACGGGAGCTGCACGATCTTCTCGGTGTACCGATCAGCAAAACGGCCCCGGCCCCCTCCGTGGCGATCCAGCGCTCCGCGAAGGCTCTCACGGATGAAGTCATCGTCCGCCGCAATGACGAAAGCCATACCCTCTACGCTGAGGAACAGCTTGATGGCCTCCAGTGCGCCGAGCACGTCGTCCGGGAGCGAGCGATCGAGGTCGTCAATCAGCACCACCACCCGACAGTCGCTCATCTGCGTCAGAAGCGCACCAAAATCCTCCCGAAACCCGCGCATCCCCTTCGCAGCCGGTTCATCCGCCGGCTCGGGCATGAGTGCATCAACGAGGCCGCCGAGATCCGGGGTAAGGGTCACCGCCGACTTGATCGCAACCTGCGCCACCTTGCTCCACGAAACCCGCCGGCGCAGAGCGTCCAACTTGGAGATGAGGTCGACTGCCGCGCTAGCGAGTTTCGCCTTCGTGCCCTCTGCGGGCGCCTCCTCGCGTCGTCGACTCAGCTCAGTCGAGATCCCCTCCAGCACCCGACTGATCAACGTGCCCCGAGCGTCGCCCGAATCCACAAACTCCCATGGATCGATCACAACGACGACCACGTCGTCGCGCCGTCGAAGCTCAGTCTCAATCAGATTGAGCGCCGTGCTCTTCCCTCCACCCCACGGCGAATTGAGCCCGACCGTGACCGTATCAAACCGCCGATCCACCACCACATTCGAGATCGCCAGCGCAACCGCCCGCAGACCAGTGAGATCCTGCGTCGCCGGATTGTCATCGAACAGATACCGCGAAGCCCCCATCATCGCCCCCTTTGGCGCCAGTACCGCTACGTCATCCAACAAACCTGGCAACAATGCCAGTCAACTGCCAACTCACAGCGGATCTTGCCAAGTCCCCGCGGAACCTACAGTCAGTGGAAGTCGCCGCCGGGGGCCATGTCCATGAAGCGCGAGTAGTGGCCCTGGAAGGCGACGGTGATCGTGGCGGTCGGACCGTTACGGTGCTTGGCGACGATCAGGTCGGCCTCGCCCGGACGCACGTCTTTGTCGTAGACCGAGTCGCGGTGCAGCAGGATGACCATGTCGGCGTCCTGCTCGATCGAGCCGGACTCACGCAGATCACTGATCGCGGGCTTCTTGTCGGTGCGCTGCTCGGGGCCACGGTTCAGTTGCGAGAGGGCGATGACGGGAACCTGCAGCTCCTTGGCGATGAGCTTGAGGCTTCGCGAGAACTCCGAGACCTCCTGCTGACGCGACTCGACGCGCTTGCCCGACGTCATCAGCTGCAGGTAGTCGATGATGACCATGCGCAGGCCCTCGCGCTGCTTGAGTCGACGGCACTTCGCGCGGATCTCGACGAGTGTCATGTTGGGGCTGTCGTCGATGTAGAGCGGCGCGTCGTTGATGCGCCCTCGGGTCGCGGCGACGGTCGTCCAGTCGCGCGGGTCGAGGTTTCCCTTGCGCATGTTCTGCAGCGGGATCTGACCCTCGGCGCTGAGCAGTCGCATCGCGATCTCGCTCTTGCCCATCTCGAGCGAGAAGAAGACGGAGGGGATGTTGTGGCCGATGGAGGCCGAGCGCGCGAAGTCGAGCGCGAGCGTGGACTTACCCATGGCGGGACGCGCAGCGACCACGATCATCTGCCCGCCGTGCAGGCCGTTGGTGAGCTCGTCGAGTTCCTTGAAGCCCGTGGGCACACCGGTCATCGATCCGTCGCGGCCGCTCGCGGCCTCGATCTCCTCGAGAGCGGCATCGACCGCGATCTGCAGCGGCACGTAGTCTTCGGCGGTCTCGGATCCGGTGATCGAGTAGATCTCTGCCTGGGCGTTGTTGACGATGTCGGTCGCGTCGCCCTCGCCCGCGTAGCCGAGCTGCACGATCCGCGTGCCGGCGTCGACGAGGCGTCGGAGGATGGCGCGCTCCGAGACGATGCCCGCGTAGTAGCCGGCGTTCGCCGCGGTCGGGACGATCGAGGTGAGGGTGTGCAGATAATCGGCGCCACCGGCACGGCCCAGCTCGCCGGTCTTGATGAGCTCGTCGGTCACGGCGACGACGTCGGTGGGCTCGCCGTGCGAGTACAGCGAGAGGATGGCCTCGAAGATCAGCTCGTGCTTCGGGATGTAGAAGTCGGCGCCCTTGAGCGTCTCGATCACGTCGGCGACGGCATCCTTCGAGAGGAGCATTCCGCCCAGCGCGCTCTGCTCGGCGAGAAGATCGTGGGGAGGCGTGCGCTCCGGCGCGCGCTTCGCGCCCATGCGATCCTCTGAGATGTCGGCGATCGACACAGTCTTCCCTTCGATGCGACGTTTCCGATGCGATGTTCTGATGAGGCGCTTCGCCGGCGGGGCCCTGTGGCCTCGGCCACGACGCCACCCTGTACAGCGAAACAGGTGCCTCCGACATTCGGTCGCTCGCCCACGCTACGAGCGACTGTTTCCCCATGCAACACGGCCTGTGGATAACCATGTGGAAAGCGTGCGGACAAAGTCGGAGTGTCTGTGCAGAACGGGTGTGGATAACTCCGTGGAGGGTCCTGAATCAGAAGTTTTTTATACCCTTTGAACAGGGATTTGCTGTTTCCCCAGCCTGTGGATGGGAATCAGTTTAAATCGCGCCTTGAAGGTTGTCCCCTCGTCAGACGGGATGTGCAGAACCTGGGGAAAGTCAAGCCGAGATTTCGCCGGGCGCGTCACAAGCCGACATCCCCGGAAACGCGCGCATAACCCCCTAGACAGGAAGGCCGCTCGCGAGTATCGTCACCCGCAATCGATGCACTTGCGTCGAGGTACGTTGCCTTCGGAGGGGGAGGTCGACGTGGACGTTCAGGCCACCCGACGCGGCGTTCCTGCCGCCGTCTTCTGGGGTGGCCTCGGCGTGCTCGCATGGGCGACGCTCACCGTCCTCGTCGGCGGAGGATCCGCGCACGCCGACGACCAGGCAGAGGGGCCGCTCGACGGTCTCACCTCTCTCGTCAGCAACACCGTCTCCGCCGTCACCGCTCCCGTGACCCCGATCGTCACGCAGGTCGTCGCACCCGTCGTCACGCAGGTGGTCGCCCCCGTGCAGCAGGCCGCTCCCGCCGTGGTCGCCACGGTGACGGAGCCGATCGCGCAGGCTCCTGTCGTCGGACCGGTGACCGCGCCGGTCGTCCACGCGGTCACGGAGACGGCCGCATCGGTCGTCGAGCCGGTCACGGACCTCCTGACCGACGCCCCCGTCTCGCAGCTCACTGATCCGATCCTCGACACCGTCTCCGGCATCCCGGTGGTCGGCGGTCTCGTCACGGACCTCGGCGTGATCTCGGCAGTCGGCGACATCGTCGGCGTCGTCGACGACACCACCGCTCTTCTCGGGAACGTCACGAACGAGACCGTGCCGCCCGTGCTCGAGGCGCTCGATCCGACGACTCCCGCTCCCGGGGAAGGCTCCAGCGGTGTCGCGGAGCCGCCGGCGCCGACGGCGACGGCGACGACCGCTGTCACCGTCCCAGCGTCCCCGGCATCCTCCGCGTCCTCCGCACCCCGTTCCGCGACGTCGAGTGCGCTCTCCGCCTCCACCGGCGCCGCGCCGTCGAGCGACGACGTCACCCCTGTGCCCTCCGGCGCTCCCGCCGGGAGCCCGCCGGGTGCCCCTGTTCCCGCGTCTTCCTCCGCCGGCTCCGCCGGTGGGATCGGCGCTGCCCACGCTCGCCTCAGCGACGTGGGTGCTTCTCCGCTCCGTGCTGGCGAGCGGACATCCGGCGCGACCGACGACGCTCTGCCGTCGTCACCTGTCGCCGACACCGACGTCTCTCCTGACTGACGGACCGTCACGTCGTTCCCCCGGGGACGACAGATGCCGTGCTGCGCGCGCACTCTCATCGCGCGCACCCATCAGACGATCCATCCAGTCAGGAGAACCATCATGCGCACGTACCTCAAGCGGGCCCTCTGGGGCACGCTCATCGCCGGGGGCATCACGCTCCTCGGCGCGACGGCCGCGAATGCGGCCGAGACGACCGGAGAC
Source organism: Microbacterium sp. MYb66 (assembly GCF_002979435.1). Classification (GTDB taxonomy): domain Bacteria; phylum Actinomycetota; class Actinomycetes; order Actinomycetales; family Microbacteriaceae; genus Microbacterium. Next base: position 96,762 of record NZ_PCOV01000003.1, read on the forward strand.
GACGGACTGCTCTCCGGCACACAGGCGGAGACGGCGGTCACTGCACCGCTCTCGGTCGTGAACAACGCGATCTCGGTGCTGGGCGATGCCGTCGCATCCGCTCCGGCACCGGCGCCCGCACCGGCACCCGCTCCCGCACCGGCACCCGCTCCCGCACCGGCACCCGCTCCCGTAGCGGAGACCAGCGGGTCCTCGGGCACGGCATCCGGCACGCAGGCCGCGGTGACTGTGAACCTGCCCGTCACCGTGACGAACAACGCGGTGAGCGTACTCGACACCTCCACGACCAGCGCCCCGGCCGCGACTCCCCAGAGTCCGGCTCCCCAGGCCGGACCGGCCGGGGCGCCTCTCGTGACCACGAACGGCCTGGACGGCGTGCTCTCGGGCACCCAGGCTCTGCTCGCGGTCAACGCACCGATCACCGTCACGGGCAACGCCGTGTCGCTGCTCGGGGACACCGAAAGCGCGGCACCGAGCGGACAGGGCGCCGCAGCACCGGCTCCCTCGACCCCGGTCAGCGCGGGCACATCCGGCGAGGACGGGATCGGCAGCGGCACCCAGGTCACGGCTCCGATCACGGCGCCGATCACGGTGTCGGGAAACGCGATCTCGCTGCTCGGTGACACGAGCTCGACGGGAACCGGCACTGCCGGCCCGACCGGCTCCACACCCGCCACCACGGCGAGCACCTCGGGTGACGACGCGATCCTCGGCGGAACGCAGGCGACTGCGCCCGTCACGGCACCGGTGACGGTGTCGGGGAACGCGATCTCACTGCTCGGTGACACCTCGGCGACCGGCACCGGAGGAACCACCACCGCCCCGACCGCACCCGCGGGCGGAGGCAACACCACCACCGGAACCGACAGCACCCTCGGCGGAACCCAGATCACCGCACCCGTCACCGCCCCCGTGGCCGTGACCGGCAACGCGATCTCCGTCCTCGACGACGCCGCCGTCACCGGCACCGGAGGAACCACCACCGCCCCGACCGCACCCGCGGGCGGAGGCAACACCACCACCGGAACCGACAGCACCCTCGGCGGAACCCAGATCACCGCACCCGTCACCGCCCCCGTGGCCGTGACCGGCAACGCGATCTCCGTCCTCGACGACGCCGCCGTCACCGGCACCGGAGGAACCACCACCGCCCCGACCGCACCCGCGACCGGAGGCAACACCACCACCGGAACCGACAGCACCCTCGGCGGAACCCAGCTGGCACTGCCGATCAGTCTCCCGATCACTCTCGGCGGCAACGCCATCTCGGTGGTCGGCGAGGCGACGGTGACGAACCCCGGCACCGGTCCGGGCACCGACCCGGGAACCGACCCCGGCACGGACCCGGGAACCGATCCCGGAACCGACCCCGGGACTGACCCGGGGACCGACCCCGGGACGACTCCCGGAACCACGACCGGTGCGGCCACCGCCTCCGGCGCGGCCTACAGCGGCCAGGCAGAAGGGCTCGCCATGACCGGCGGCGCTCCGTCCGCCGGGCTGATCACCCTCGCCGCAGTCCTGCTCCTCCTCGGAGGTGCCGGACTCCTGCGACGTCGCCTGACGGCGTAGCGAAAGGCGCCGGTGGTGCGGTCGTCCTCGGGGGAGGAGATCCCGCACCACCGGTGCGCCGCTGCGTCGTTCCCCGCGCCGACGGGAATGCAGCCCCCAGCTCACCGTCGCTCGACGCCGGCGCAGAAGGGCGGATGCCCTGTGGAAACCCTCCGCAGGGCATCCGTCGCGCCCGCATGGAGCTCCTCGCCGGTCCCTACGACCTTTCCCGAGGTCGTGGCGTCGCTGTACCCCGAATAGCGTCCCTTGGCGCCCGGCGTCACCCGCGAGGCGCGCACCACGAGGGTCACCGACCTCATGGCGCATCATCGCCGGCGACAGCGAAGCCGCACAGGCGCTGGCGCAGATGGAGGGCGTTCCCGAGTGGGAATGTGTGGACCGTTCCGAACTCGGTGCGGATCGCGGCCATGCGAGCGGCGGGGAGCCCTCCATGCCTGAATGTCAGGAGGGCGGCGCGTCGTCACTCGGCGACGTGTAGACCGCCCTCATCGAAGACGACGCCCTCGGCGATCAGGCGCTCGCGTGCGGCGTGGTGCACGACGCCGCGCTTGGGCGGGTGGGGTTCGAGCAGGCTCAGCAGGATTTCCCTGGTGGCATTCGGGTGGTGGGCGACCTCGATCCGCACACCCCAGAACCGGTCGAGAGCGAAGCGGGCGAGCGCCGCTTCATCGGCATCCGGATTGTGCGCCGCGGCGGCACGGATCGCCTGATTGGGGTCGGCCACGAGCTGCTCGAACTCCTCCGGGGTGTGCGCACCGCGAGCCAGCAGGTAGCGGCGCTCCTCGTCCGCCAGCTGCTCCGGTGTCTTGCGCTTCCCCATGGCGTCTCCTCCCCCGCAACGCCGATGCGCCCCGGAGCGTCAGTCTATTCAGCGCGTCCGACGTGCATCACCGGAGGGTCAACCCCCGCGAACGTGGTGGACATCTGACTTGGTGCGAACGGGCGAAGGCATTCGTCTCCTCACAGGCCGCGTCGCTTCCGCTCCCGAGCCACGCACGCGGCGGCCGGCTGGCCGGCTGGCGGAAAGTTCTCCACCCGGGGGTGGACGAGGATCAGTCCGCGGGAGGATGCCGCGGCTCACTCGACCCGACAAGCTCGAAGTGTCGATCGTGTCGCCGTCGCTCAGTCGCCTCCATCGAGCTGAGCCCCATCCACCGGATGCGGCACGGGATGACGAGGGACGACTGAGCGCCGGTGGCTTCCGCGTCGCGCGCCTGCTCCTCGACGCTGCCGCGCCCCAGCCGAAAGCACCCTCACCGCTCCATGTCGTTCCTCACGCGCAGCAGCCTCAAGAACCGCCTCATCATCTCCCTCGCGACGCTCGCGATCGTCGTCCTCGGCCTCGTGGCGATGGGGTCGCTCAAGCAGGAGCTGATGCCGTCGATGCAGGTGCCGACGGCCTACGTCACCGCACAGTCGCAGGGACTCGCTCCGGAGGAGATGGCGAGCGGCGTGACCGAGCCCCTCGAGCAGGCGGTCCGCGCGGTGCCCGGTGTGACGAGCGTCAGCTCGTCGACGTCGAGCGGTGAGGCTCAGATCCTCGTCGAGTGGACGTTCGGCGAGGACGACGAGGAGACGCTGCGCGCCATCCGCAGCGCCACCGAGTCGGTCAAGCCGAGTTTCCCGTCCGGCACCGAGCTCGCGGTGGCGTCGGGCGGCGCAGCGGATCTGCCCGCCATGGTGCTCAGCGCGGGCAGCGGCGGCGACCAGGAGGCCTTCGGCGAAGCGCTCGAGCAGACCGTCGTCCCCGCACTGCAGGGCGTCGCCGGCGTGCGCAGCGTCGAGCTCGCAGGGCAGGAGACGCAGCGCATCACGATCGACCTGCGCCCCGCGGACGTCGCCCTGCTGAAGGTCGAGCCGTCGACGCTCGGACCGATCCTCGAGGCGCACGGCGCGGCACTCCCGGCGGGACAGGCGGATTCCGCCGAAGGGCCGCTGTCGATCACCGTGGGCTCGCGACTCGTGAGCCTGGAAGACATCCAGGCCCTCCCCGTGCCGACGGCCGACGGCGCCGTCACGGTCGCCGACTTCGCCGACGTCTCGATCGAGACCGTGCCGGCGCAGACCATCTCCCGCGTCAACGGGAAGCCGTCGCTCACGCTGCAGGTCATCCCGTCACAGGGAGCCAACGTCGTCGACATCTCGCACGGCGTGAATGCGGAACTCGATCGGCTCGCACCGATCCTCGACGCCGAGTTCGTCACCCTCTTCGACCAGGCGCCCTACATCGAGCAGTCGATCCACGACCTGTCGGTCGAGGGCGGGCTCGGCCTGCTCTTCGCGGTGCTCGTGATCCTCGCGTTCCTGCGGTCGTGGCGTTCGACGGTCATCGCGGCCGTGTCGATCCCGCTGTCGCTGCTGATCACGCTCATCGGGCTGTGGTGGAGCGGCAACTCCCTCAACATCCTGACCCTCGGCGCCCTCACCATCGCCATCGGTCGCGTCGTCGACGACTCCATCGTCGTGATCGAGAACATCAGCCGGCGGCGTGGCGACGGTCCCCTCACGGTCGACGGGGTGGTCGCGTCGGTGCGGCAGGTCGCGGGAGCGATCACCGCATCGACCCTCACGACGGTCGCGGTCTTCCTGCCGATCGCGTTCGTCTCCGGCATCGCCGGGCAGCTGTTCCGCCCGTTCGCGGTGACGGTGTCGGTCGCCCTCATCGCCTCGCTCGTCGTCTCGCTCACGATCGTCCCGGTCCTCGCCTCCTGGTTCCTGAAGAACGCACCGGCGCACCGCAAGGCAGGATCGGACGAGGACCGGGCGGCCGTCGAGGACGCGGAGCACGACGCGACACCGGATGCCGGGGCGACGACCGCCGTGCTCGCCGCGTCTTCGCCACCGGACGAGGCAGCCTTCCCGGAGCGCGCGGAGCCGTCCGAGCTCGACGAGATCCACACCGCCCCCGACCGCCTGCAGCGCACGTTCATGCCGACCCTGAACGCCACGCGGCGGCACCCCGGCATCACCCTCGTCGTCTCGGGACTGCTGCTCGTCGCGACGCTGGGCATGACCCCGTTCATCCAGACCGACTTCCTCGGATCGTCGGGACAGGAGAGCCTGCAGGTCGTCCAGACGCCCCCGAAGGAGGCCACCGCAGACCTCGTCGCCGCAGCGGAGCCGGTCGAGAAGTCGCTCGGCAGGATCGCGGGCGTCGCCGACATCAGAACATCGATCCCGATCCCGACGCCCGGCACGCCGACCTCGATCACCTACGACCTGCAGCTGAAGAAGGATGCCGACGTCGCGACGGTCGAGTCGAAGGCGCAGGATGCGCTCGACGCACTGCCCGACAGCGGCGACATCGAACTCGCTTCGCAGGACGCCTTCGTCGCGGGAGCCGGTGACGGCATCGCCCTGCAGATCCGCGGCAACGACCCGGAGGCACTGCGGACGGCGAGCGACCTGCTCGAGAAGCAGCTCGCCGACGCCGACGGCGTGCGATCCGTGAAGAGTGAGCTCACGGGCGAGCAGCCGGTACTGCGGGTGAAGGTGGACGAGCCACTGGCCGCCCGTCTCGGCTTCGACCGCGCGACGATCGCGAAGGCGGTGCAGGAGGCTCTCGCGGGCAGCACCGTCGGCACCCTCATGTTCGAGGGGCAGGAGCGCGACATCGTCGTGCGCACCCCCGGCGCCGCGCGCACCGCCGACAAGCTCGGCGAGATCATGCTGCCGGTCACCCCTCAGCAGACCGCCGCGGCGCAGAAGGCCGCCGCCGACGCACTCGAGGCAAAGGCGAAGGCGAAGGCGGAAGAGGCGCGGGCCGAGGCCGAGAACGAGCTCGACTCCCAGATCAGCACCGCCACGAAGCAGCGCTCCGAGCTCGCCGCACAGATCGGCACCCTGAACGGTCAGCTCGCCGCCCTCTCGGCCGCACCCATCGTTCCGGAAGACCCGCTCGACCCGACCGACGAGGCGGTGCGGAAGGCTCAGCAGGAGCGGGCCGAGCAGCTCGCGTCGCTGCAGGGCGCGATCGCGGGGGCCCAGTCCGGCGTCGCGGCCGCGGACGAGCAGATCAAGGCACTGCGCCAGGCGAGAAGCGATGCGGCTGCCCAGCAGACCGAGGCCGAAGCCGCCGAGGCCGAGCAGAAGGCGGCAGCAGAGGTCACCGGGACGGCGATCCCGCTCTCGGCGATCGCGACCGTCGAGGAGGAGCTGACGGCGCCGACCATCACGCACGCCGACGGCGAGCGTCAGGTCACTCTGACCGTGACTCCGGAGGATGGTGCGCTCTCGGCCGCCGGCATCGCGATCGACCGTGCCATCGCGGAGACCGATCTGCCGGACGGGGTGACCTTCGAGCAGGGCGGCGCGTCGGCTCAGCAGGATGAGGCCTTCGGCCAGCTCGGCCTGGCCATGCTCGGCGCCATCATGCTCGTGCTCCTGGTGATGGTCGCGACGTTCCGCAGCTTCCGCGGACCGCTCGTGCTGCTCATCTCGATCCCGTTCGCGGCGACCGGAGCGATCCTCGGTCTCCTCCTCACGGGGACGCCGATGGGCCTGCCCGCCCTGATCGGTCTGCTGATGCTCATCGGCATCGTCGTGACCAACGCGATCGTGCTCATGGACCTCGTGAACCGGCTTCGCGAAGCGGGTGCGAGCCTCGACGAGGCTGTGGAGCACGGCACCCGCCTGCGTCTGCGCCCGATCCTGATGACGGCCGCGGCGACCGTCTTCGCGTTGATCCCGATGTCACTCGGGCTCACGGGCGGCGGGGTGTTCATCTCGAAGCCGCTGGCGATCGTGGTGATCGGCGGCCTCGTCTCCTCCACCCTGCTCACCCTCGTCCTGGTGCCGATCCTCTACACGCTCGTCGAGCGGCGTCGGGATCGCAGGATCGCCAAGCGCGCCGAGCGGCGAGCCCGGCGGGAGGCGCGACGCGCAGCCGCGGACGGGGAAGCGGAAGACATCTTCGGGACCCGGGACGACGCCGTGCAGGAAACCCCGGGGGTCTCCTGACCTGACTCCAGGTCCCGCCACCGGCGCGACCGGAACGGGCCCGTCGGATTCGACGGGCCCGTTCCGATTGCGCGTGGGTCGCACTCGGTACGGGAAGCCCCGCCGAACGCGCGCCCGCTGCAGGGAGCCGGTGTCGCCGACGATCGCCCGCTCCCGCCCGTCCCGCCGAGATCACGCGAGCGCACCCGCCGCGAGACGCCGAACGCCCCCTGTCCCGGAGGACAGAGGGCGTTCGCTTCGACGGGCCCAGTGGGCCCATCGTGGAATTACTTGGCGGCGACGACCTGCAGCGTGATGACTGCGGTGACGTCGTCGTGCAGACGCACGGTCGCCTCGTGCTCACCGGTCGCCTTGATGGGCGAGGGGATGTGCACCTTGCGCTTGTCGATCGAGCCCAGGCCCGCGGCTGCGACAGCATCCGCGATGTGGTCGGTCTTGACCGAGCCGAAGAGACGACCCTCCTTGCCGGCCTTGACCGTGAGGCGCACCTTGTTGTCCTCGAGGGCGTTCTTCAGTGCGACAGCGTCGTCACGATCGTGGATCGCGCGTGCCTGACGCGCGGCCTGGATCGATGCGACCTGCTTTTCGCCACCGCGGGTCCACGCCGTAGCGAAGCCCTGCGGGATGAGGAAGTTACGGGCGTACCCGTTCTTGACCTCGACCACGTCACCGGCGCTACCGAGCCCGGCGACCTCGTTCGTGAGAATCAGCTTTGCCATCTCGATACCCCTTACCGGCCGGCGCCAGCGTAGGGCAGGAGCGCCATTTCACGCGCGTTCTTGATCGCCGTGGCGATCAGACGCTGCTCCTGCACCGAGACACCGGTGATACGACGGGCACGGATCTTGCCGCGCTCCGAGACGAACTTGCGAAGGGTGGCGACATCCTTGTAATCGATGAGGCCGACCCGGATGGACTTCGCGGGAGCGGTGGGCTTGCCACCCTTCCGCGGCTTGCGGCGGTCGCCGCTCGACTTTCCAGCCATTGTGTTTCCTTAATGATGAGCGGATGCCGGCCCCGCGGACGGGACCGGATCCAGAAGTTGTCTAGAAGGGGGTGTCGTCGCCGAAGCTGCCCGGAGTGCTCCAGGCATCGGCGCTGGTCGACGAGCCGGGCGTGGACCACGGCTCCTCCGACACCTGCTGCTGCTGCGCGGGACGAGACTGTCCTCCGCCGCCACCGCCGGCACCGCCGGTCGAGGCCGCACGGGTCACCTGCGCGGTCGCGTACCGGAGCGAGGGGCCGATCTCGTCGACCTCCAGCTCGATCGCGGTGCGCTGGTTGCCCTCGCGGTCCTGGTAGGAGCGCTGACGCAGACGGCCCTGCGCCATGACGCGCATGCCCTTCGTCAGCGAACCTGCCACGTGCTCGGCGAACTCGCGCCAGACGGATGCGCGGAGGAACAGCGCGTCGCCGTCCTTCCACTCATTCGCGGCACGGTCGAAGTTCCGAGGCGTCGATGCGATGGTGAAGTTCGCCACCGGCAGCCCGTTCTGCGTGTAACGCAGTTCGGGGTCGGCCGTGAGGTTTCCCACAACGGTGATGACGGTTTCCCCGGCCATGGCGCTTAGGCCTTCGCAGCCTTGGCGGCCTTGCGGGCAGCCTTCTCTTCGGAGCGCTTGGCCTCGAATGCGGCCATCGCCTGAGCCTCTTCCGAGCGGAGGACCTTGGTGCGCATGATCTGCTCGTTCAGCTTCAGCTGACGGTCGAGCTCCTGCGTGGCCTCGCTGGTTGCGGTGAAGTTGACGACGGCGTAGATGCCCTCGTTCTTCTTCTGGATCTCGTAAGCCAGACGGCGCTTACCCCAGATGTCGACCTTGTCAATCGAGCCACCATCGTTGGTGATGACCTTCAGGAACTTGTCGAGCGTAGGGGCTACCTGGCGCTCGTCGATCTCGGGGGTCAGAATGACCATGAGCTCGTACTGGTGCGTCACTTACCCACCTCCTTCGGACTAGAACGGCTCTCGGGACTTTCCCGGGAGCAGGAGGGTGTGTGCACGTGCCCGCCCCGGGAATCCCGAATGGATGCCAGAAGGCAGACAACCTCGACAGTCTAGCGGAGTCGAGCCGATGTCGCGAACGTCGCCCGCCGCACCGGGAGCGGATGGCCGAGATGGGCCCGATATTTTGGCATGCTGGGAAGAGTGCCCGGTGACGGTCATCGGGCACGCGACCAGAGGGGGGACGCTATGCGCGTCAACAAATGGGGGGTCGGCGTCATTCTCGCCGCCGCCGTGCTGCTCACCGGATGCTCTGCCGGAGCATCCGACAAGCCAGCGGATTCGAAGCCGAGCAGCGGTGCATCACAGGAGGCGGAAGCGCCCAAGACCGACTGCCCTGAGCTGAAGGAAGGCGCGACCGTCGACGGCGGCACGCTGGCGGAGTGCGTCACCGCGGCCATGACCGACACGGCCGGCTTCGCGGCGAAGATGACCACCATGGGCATGGAGTCGGACAGCCTGTACAACCCGGCCGACGGCGCCGTCCAGACCAACACGCCCTTCGGCTCGATCATCGTCATCGGCGACGACGCCTGGGTGAAGTCGTCGACGGGCGAGTGGCAGGTGGCGGACACCTCGTCCACCGACCAGGAGGTCCTCGCACTCAGCACCGCGGCGAAGGCCGCCGACCCGTCCGACCCGATGGGCGTCGCCACGACGCTCGCCGGTGAGTACACCGTCACGGGCAAGAGCACGCGCCTCGGTCAGGACGTGTTCCTGCTGAGCGGCACGTCGGAGTCGCAGGGCACGTCGGTCGCGATGCTCTTCGAGCTGACGTCCGACTACGTGGTGCTCGCGGCCACGGCTTCGACCGAGGTCGAAGGCCAGAAGATCGAGAGCGTCCAGGAGGTCACCGAGTGGGACGTGAAGCAGGAAATCGTCGCCCCGCTCTGATCCGGAGCTGATGCGAAGGGCCGGGACCGTCGTCCCGGCCCTTCGTGCGTCCGGGGTGCCTGCGAGAACGGAGAGCGTTCGGATCCCCCGCGGCGCGGCGGGAGCAGACACGCCACGAACTCACCGGATCGTCTCCGTTCCCGCGTGTGGGGCAGGGCTCAGTAGCGGCGCCGCGCAGTCTGCACGACGAGGAAGATCAGGTACACGCCGCCGAGCACCAGCGTGACCACTCCCGCCGGGAGCGCATGCTTCGGCACCGCGTTCTGTCCGATGATGTCGGCGAGCGAGAGCAGCGTCGCACCCGTCATCGCCGTCGCGACGAGGTGCGCCGGCCCGTTCCTGACGATCAGCCGCGCAAGGTGCGGAGCAGCGAGCGCGACGAACGCGATCGGCCCGATCACCGCGGTGACCACCCCCACGAGTCCCACTGCGAGCGCGATGAGTCCTGCTTTCATGAGCCCCATGCGACCTCCGAGGCTGGTGCCGACGTCGTCTCCGAGCTCGATCAGCCAGAGTCCGCGCCGCGCGCCGAACAGCACGACCATCAGCACCGTGACGACCACGATCGGCACCGCGGCCTGCTCCCAGCCGACGCCGTTCAGAGACCCGGCGTCCCAGATCGCCGCGGAGATCGCGACCTCCCGCCGTGCGCGCAGCAGCATCCAGGCGTTGAGCGCCGCGAGCACCGCGCTCACCCCGATGCCCACGATCACGATGCGGTAGCCGAGCGCTCCACGACCCGCGACGAGCAGGGCCATGAGCGCCGCCGTCCCGAAGCCGCCGAGGATCGCCCCGATCCCGACGCTGGCACCCGACCCGCCTCCGCTCGTCATCACGATCAGGGCCCCCGTGTAGGCGCCGGTGGTGAGCCCGATCACATCGGGACTGCCCAGCGGGTTGCGGGTGATGGTCTGGAAGACCGTGCCGGAGAGCGCCAGCGCGGCACCGAAGAACACGGCGGCGAGCGCCCGAGGCAGCCGCCAGTCGACCACGACCATGTGGATGCCGCCCTGCGTCTCGAACAGCGCCTGGACGACACGGATCGGCGAGAGCACGGTGTCGCCGATCGACAGGCTCGCCAGGAACGACATCAGCAGCACCCCGACGAGGACGGCCATGGCTCCCCGGGCGCGGCGGTCGAGAGGGCGACGGGCACGGCGGACGGCGGCGCGGGTCGGGGCGCTCACAGCTGCACCGGATTCCGGCGACGACCGATCCAGATGAGGAACGGCGCGGCCACGAAGGCCATGACGATGCCCACCGGCACCTCCTGGGGCGCGATGATGACGCGGCCGACGACGTCGCCGAGCACCACGACGGTCGCGCCGATCACGGCAGCGAGGGGGACGACCGCCTTCTGGGACGGCCCGACGATCCCGCGAGCGATGTGCGGGGCCGCCAGTCCGAGGAAGGCGACCGGGCCCGCCACCGCCGTCGCCGTGCCGGCGAGGAGAGTGATGGCGGCGACGGAGCCCGTCCGCAGGGGGCCGATCCTGGTGCCGAGTGCGGTCGCGGTGTCGTCGCCGAGTGCGAGCACGTCGAGCCCGCGGGTCAGCAGCAGCGCGATCACGAGTCCGATCGCGATCGCGGGGCCGGCGACGGTGAGGATGGAGAGGTCGCGCCCGGCGAGTGCTCCGGACTCCCAGCTGCGCATCCGCAGGAACGCGGTCGGGTTGAGGAGGACGAGGGCGGTCGTCAGGCCGCTGAGCACCGCGGCGAGGGCGACGCCCGACAGCACCAGGGTCACCGGGCTGCCGCCGCCCGCCGCACCGAGGAGGACCACGCCGATCGTCGCGACCAGTGCCCCGCCGAGCGCGAAGGCCATCAGGAGCGGGAAGTCGGTGACGCCGAGCGCCGCGACCGCGATCGCCACGGCCACGGATGCTCCCGCGTTGACCCCGAGGATGCCGGGGTCGGCGAGCGCGTTGCGGGTGAGGCCCTGCATCACGGCGCCGGCGGCACCGAGCGCCAGCCCCACGGTCAGGCCCAGGACCGTACGCGGAATGCGCGACTCGCGCACCACGAGCTGCAGGTCGCTGCCGTCGAAGCGGGTGACCGCGTCGAGCACGGTGTCGAATCCGACGGGCTTGGTGCCGACCGTCAGCCCGACAGCGGTCGCGGCGACCAGTCCGAGCACCGAGAGCACGACGACGATCGCGGTCCGTCCGGCGGAGAGCCGGTGCGGACCGCGAGTCGTGCGTGCGCGCGGGATCACTCCGCGGTGCGCGCCGGCCCGTTCCCGGCGACGGCATCCGCGAGGGCGGGCACCAGGGCGTCGAGCACATACGGCAGGCTGAGCGGAGAGGTGAAGTAGATGGCCCCGGCCGTGATGCCGTCGGTGTAGACGACCGACTCGTTCTTCATGGCGCTGATCGCGGTCACGAACGGCTCGGCCTCGAGCGCGGTGATGTCGTCGTCCGACTCGGTGCCCCAGATCAGCACATCGGCGGCGTTCAGCACATCGAGATTCTCGACCGGGATGTAGGCCTGTCCGCCGGACTCGTCCTCCGGGGCGTAGGCATCGATCTCGGAGGGGATCGTGAACCCGAGGTCGGTGAGGAAATCGGTGCTCAGACCGTCCTGGTACGCGATCGCCGCGCCGTCGTAGATCGCGTTCTGCAGGAAGACGATGGACTTCCCGGCGAACTCCGGGTGCGCGGCGGCGGCGTCGGCGAACTGGGCGTCGACGTCGTCGACGAGCTTCTGCGCCTCGTCGGGCAGCCCGACGGCTTCGCCGATCTGCAGGGTCTGCACGTCCCACGGCTCGAAGTACATCGAGTAGTCGCCCGAGTGCGCGACCGTCGGCGCGATGTCGGAGAGGCGGTCGTAGTCCTCCTCCGTCATCCCGGCGTTCGTGCCGATGATCAGGTCGGGGTCGAGCAGGGCGATGGCCTCGAAGTCGAGCCCGTCGCTCGTGGTGAGCACCTCGGGCTCGGAGCCGCCGCGCGCCTCGTCGGCCCAGGGCCAGGACGCGAACTCGTGGTCGCCGTACCAGTCGGTCACGCCGACCGGCTCGAGTCCGAGAGCCCAGAGCGTGTCCTGCTCCGTGTAGCCGACCGAGACGATGCGGGTGGGCTGTTCGGTGATGGTGGTGCCGCCGTAGGCATGCTCGACCGTGACGGGGAACGCGTCGGAGTCGACGGCGGGGCCGGAGTCTTCGGCCGCGGGAGCGCAGGACGTGAGCGCGGCCGCGGAGACGACGACGGCGAGGAGCGCGGTGAGCGCCTTCGAGCGGGTGAGAGGCATGGGGAACCGTTCCGTGGGCTAAGGGTTGCCTAAGCTTACCCAGCCGGAACGGGCGCACCGCAAGCGAAAACGGAGACGATCCGATCACGGTGCGGCACGTCGATCTGAGACACGCCGTCGAGCGAGCGGATCGTCTCCGTCTCGGAGTCGGAACCGGGCCGAGACCTCAGTACATGACCGGCGGGATCTCCGCCCAGACCGTGCGGTCATCGACCGACGGAGCGGCGGGGATGCGGCCGGCGCCGTCGGGCTCCGGGATCGCCGCCAGCAGAGCCTGCGTGTACGGATGCCGGGGCGCCGCCCAGAGCTGATCCGTCGGACCCGACTCGAGCACGCGTCCGCCGAACATCACGAACGTGCGGTCGGCGATGCGGCGCACCACGGCGAGGTCGTGGGAGATGAACAGCATCCCCGCGCCCGATTCCGCCACGAGGTCGCGCATGAGGCCGGCGACACTCGTCTGGGTCGAGGCGTCGAGTGCGGAGATCGGCTCATCGGCGACGAGGAGCGAGGGCCGTGCGGCCAGTGCCCTGGCGATCGCGATGCGCTGCTTCTGTCCACCGGAGAACTGGTGCGGGAAGCGGGTGCTCACGGTCGTCGGCAGACCGACGCGCTCCAGCCACTCGTCGACGGTCGAGCCGGCGGCGCCACGGGCCCGCGCGGTCGCGATGCCGTCCGCGATCTGGTCGCCGACCCGGCGACGCGGGTTCAGCGACGTCGACGGATCCTGGAACACCATCTGGATGCCGGTCATCGCGGTCGGCCGACGACGGATGCCGAGCGGAGCCACGGGCGCATCGCGGAAGCGCACTGTCCCGCCGACGGTCTTCTCGATGCCCACGACGGCGCGGGCGAGGCTGGATTTGCCGCTGCCCGATTCGCCGACCAGGGCGACGGTCTCCCCCGCGGCGACGCTGATCGACACACCGTTCACGGCGATGACCGGCGGGTTGCCGGGGTAGCGCACGACCACGTCCTGCGCGTCGAGGACGGCGACCTCACTCATCTGCGGCCTGCCCTTCCGGCGCCTCTTCGATCCGCGAACCCGGGAGGGCCGCGAGGAGCATGCGCGTGTACTCGTGCTGCGGATTCAGGAACAGCGTCTCGCGGTCGGCGAGCTCCACGATCCGGCCGTCCTTCATGACCGCGACCGTGTCGGCGATCGCGCTCATCACGCCCAGATCGTGCGTGACGAGGAGCACGGCGAGGTTCCGTTCGGTCGCCAGGTCGCGCAGCAGCTTCAGGATGCCGGCCTGCACGGTGACGTCGAGGGCCGTGGTGGGCTCATCGGCCAGCAGCACCTCGGGGTCGCACGCGAGGGCGCACGCGATCGCGATGCGCTGCCGCTGTCCGCCGGAGAACTGGTGCGGGTAGCGCTTCAGCGCCTCGGCGGGGTTCGGCACCTGCACGGTCTCGAGCAGTTCGACGGCACGTTCGCGGGCAGCCGCGCCCTTGAGCCCGAGGTGCACGCGCATGTGATCGGTGAGCTGGCGGCCGACGGGCAGCTGCGGATGCAGGGACGCCGAGGGATCCTGGAACACCATGGCGATGCGCTTGCCGCGCACCCGGTTGAGGGAGCGTCGCTTGAGGCCCACGAGCTCCTCGCCGCCGAGCAGGATCGATCCGCCGGTCTTCGCCTGGCGGGGCAGCAGCCCCAGCACGGCGAGCGAGGTGAGCGTCTTGCCCGATCCGGATTCCCCGGCGAGGCCGTGGATGCGACCGGCCTCGAGCTCGAGCGAGACGCCCTTCACGAGCGGACGCCCGATGTCGATGGTCAGGTCGCGGATGCTCAGCGCGGCGGCCTGCGGCGCGACAGCGCTCTGAACACTCATGCGGCCACCCCCGTCGCCGACGCCTTGTGCTCGGCGGCCTTCTCGTGCGTGATCTCGGCCGTCGGATCGAGCACGTCGCGCATCGCGTCGCCGAGGAAGTTGAACGCCAGCACCACCGTGAGGATCGCCAGACCCGGGAAGACCCCGAGCCACCAGGCGTCGAAGTTCTGCATCGCGCCGGAGATCATCGAGCCCCACTCGGCGGTCGGCGGCTGTGCGCCGAGACCGAGGAAGGACAGTCCGGAGAGGAGCAGGATCGCCGCACCGATGTCGAGCGTGGCGAGCACCAGGACCGGGCCGGCGATGTTCGGGAGGATGTCGACGAACAGCGTCCGCGCCGGCGAGTGGCCGAGCAGCCGTCCGGCGATCACGTAGTTCTGACCGCGGAGGCCCAGCACGATGCTGCGTGTGACACGGGAGTACTGCGGCCACGACACCACGATCGCGGCGATCACCGCGTTGAACAGCGACGGGCCGAGCGAGGCGGCGACCACCATCGCGAGGATCACGGTCGGGAACGCCATGAACAGGTCGGTGATGCGCATCAGCGTCTCGTCGACCCAGCCACCGAAGTATCCGGCGAGCGCGCCGATCAGCGTGCCGATGATCATCGCGGCGATCACGAGCATGAGCGCGAGAGGGAGGCTCACGGTCGCCCCGGTCATCAGACGGGAGAAGATGTCGCGACCGTTGCCGTCGGTGCCCAGCAGGGTGTCGACTCCCGGCGGCTGCAGGCGCGGAAGCACCTGCGCGTTGGGCGGGTACGGCACCCACCACTGCGCGGTGAAGGCCACGATGACCCAGGCGCCCGCGATGACGGTGCCGATGATGCCGAGCGGTGTGCGCCAGGCACGGGGCCAGCGGAAGCGGAAGCGCCCGGCCGGGGAGGCGGCGGCGATGCGGCTCATGCGATCCTCACTCTCGGGTCGAGCACGCCGTAGAGCAGGTCGACGATGAAGTTGATGAGGAGATAGATGATTCCGACGACGAGACCGACGCCCATGATGCCGGGCAGGTCGAGGTTCGCGGCGGAGTTGTAGGCGTACGTGCCGAGTCCCGGCCAGGCGAACACCGACTCGACGAGCACGGTGCCCGAGAGCAGTGCCCCGAACGCGACCCCCACCACGGTGAGGATCGGCAGCGAGGCGCCGCGGAGCACGTAATCGAGGATCACGCGCAGGGCCGGAAGTCCCTTGGCCCTGGCGGCGCGCACGTAGTCGCTGCCGAGGACCTCGAGCACCGAGGTGCGGATGAAGCGGGTGAGCAGCCCGATCGTCACGAGCGAGAGCACCATGACGGGCAGGGCGAGGTGGGCGAGGGCATCGAGGAAGCCGACCCCGTCGCCGTTCAGGAGGTAGTCGACCGTGTAGAGCCCGGTCACGCGCGGCGGCGGGGTGATCGACGGCGAGATGCGGCCGGAGCCCGGCGCGATGCGCAGCTCGAGGAAGAAGACGTAGAAGCTGACCAGAGCGAGCCAGAAGGTCGGCACGCTGAGACCCACCAGGGTGACCACGCGGATCACCTGGTCGGTGACGAGACCGCGACGGTACGCGGCGAGGGTGCCGAGCACGATGCTGACCGCGAGGCTGACGATGATCGCGCCGATGGCGATCTCGATGGTCGCGGGAACCGCGGTGGCGAGGTCGCTGGTGACCGGGCGTCCGGTCACCAGCGACGTGCCGAGGTCCCCGCGGAGCAGGTTCCCCATATAGATGAAGTACTGCACGAACAGTGGCTGGTCGAGTCCGTTCGCCTTGATGAAGGCCTCACGGGTCGCCGGGTTCTGCGAGGCGCCCTCACCGAGGGCGGCCGAGACCGGGTCTCCCGGCACCAGGTTGGTGAGCGCGAACGTCACGATCGTCACGCCCACCAACAGGAGCAGGGAGGTGCCCGCCCGCCGCAGCAGGTATCCGACCAGAGGCGATCGGCGCCGCTGCGCCTGCCTCTGCACCGCCACTGTCGTCATGGGATCTCCGTTCAGCCGGCGGGAGTGATCTCGGCGATGTCCATCTCCCAGACGGAGTTGTACACCGCACCGCTCACGCTGTCGGCCGACGAGATGTTGCGTCCGGGGACGATCAGCGGGACGAACGGACCCTCGGCCTGCATCGCCTCGGCGAACTCGGTGAACGCGGCGGTGCGCTGCTCGGGGTCGGTCGCGGCGGCGGCGCCGGCGGCGATTCCGGCGATCTCCGGGTTCGCCTCGGCGGCCCACCCGGCGCGGAGGCCGACCTTCAGGCCCGGGGCGAACGGCAGGAAGTTCGCGGAGTCCGCGTAGTCCGGACCCCAGAACCAGAGGCCGAAGCCCTCGGTGCCGTTGACGTAGGCGTCGAGCTCGGTCGCGAACGGCGCGGGGGCGAGCTCGACCGTGATGCCGGCATCCTCGAGCTGCGCCTGGATGCGCTCGGCGAGCGGCGTGAACTCCACGCCGCCGACGGGGTAGTCGTTCGGGAACTGCAGCTTCAGGGTCTGACCCGTGTAGCCTGCCTCGGCGAGCGCAGCCTCGGCCTTGTCGAGGTCCTGCTCCACGCCGCCGTCGAGGGCGCCTTCGAATCCGGGCGGGATGACACCGGTCGCCTGCACGGCTCCGGCACCGGCCAGCTCGAGCAGTGCGTCGTAGTCGAGGGAGTAGCGGATCGCCTCGGCGATCTTCACGTTCGCCAGCTCACCCGCGATCGGCTCGGACTGGTTCAGGAGCAGGAAGATGGTCTGGCCGGACGGGACCGAGTCGACCGTGATCCCGTCGCCGAGACCGGCGACCTGGTCGCCGTTCAGGTCCATCGCGACCATCGAGTCGCCGCCCTTGAGGTTGGCGAGCTGGGTGGCGCTCTCCGAGACGTTGCGCACGACGACGCGCTTGTACGCCGCCTCCTCGTCGCCGTTGTACTCGTCGTTCTTCGTGAGCACGACCTGCGAGCTGAGGTCGAGGGTGTCGAGCACGAAGGGGCCGGAGCCGGCGGACTCGCCGTCGAGGAACTTCTGGGCGACGTCGGTGCCGTCGATCGTGCCGCCGTTCTCGATCACCACGTCGGAGTTCACGATGCCGAGCGCCGGGTTCGCGAGGATCGCGGGCAGCTGCAGCAGCGGAGTCTCGGAGGTGAAACGGATCGTCTTGTCGTCGACCTCGGTGATGGTGAGGCCGCCGAGCAGGAAGTTCGGCTTGGCGTCGGTCATGCCCTGGATGCGCTGGAGCGAGAACACGACGTCCTTCGCCTCGATCGGCGAGCCGTCGGAGAACACGCGGTCGCCCTCGAGCGTGAACGTGAACTCGGTCGCCTCGTCGTTCTGCTCCCAGGAGGCCAGACCGGCGACGGGGGTCGAGACGTCGGAGCCCTCGAAGTCGACGAGGGTCTCGTACAGCGCCTTCGCGATCATGTTGCCGGTCGGGTCGTAGGTGTGACCCGGGTCGGTGGTCTCGATCGAGAACGCGGTGTCGATGACGAGGGAGTCGGCGCCGGAGGACTGCTCGCCGTTGTTCGCCGAGTTCCCTCCCGAGCAACCTGCGAGCGCGAGGAGCGCGACGGCTCCGAACGCGATGACCGGCGTGATGCGGCGTGACGACATGAGGGCCTCCAAGGGCGAGGAGTACATTCGGGTGAGTCGCCACCGATGTGGACGACCGGGGATCAGATTCGCATCATATGCGACGATGTGTCCAGCGAGTGCGGGTCGCATCGACACGCTCTGTCCAGAACGTCGAACGTGGGGAGCAATATGTCCAGCAAGGATGCGGATCGGTCGAAGCATTCTGGACGAAGTGCCGCCCCTTTGGACGAGACCGCGTACAGAATCCTCGACGTGCTGCGTGATAACGGTCGCGTCTCGATCGCGGCCCTCGCCGACAAGGTCGGGATCTCCCGGGCGAGTGCCTACACGCGGGTCGAGTCGCTCGTGCACGACGGGGTCATCACGGGCTTCAGCGCACGCGTCGATCAGGCGAAGGCGGGCCTGTCGATCGGTGCGCTCGTGTTCGTCACCGTGATGCCGCAGGCGTGGGCGTCCTTCCGCGAGCGCGTGCTCGAGATGCCCGACGTCGAGTGGTGCGCGATCACGACCGGCGAGCACGACGCGATGCTGCTGATCCGGGCGGTCGACGTCAGCGGCGTGCATGAGTTCTCCACCGGTGTGATCGCCCAGCTCCCCGAGGTGCGCACGGTCGTCAGCGTCGTCGTGCTCGACGAGGTGATCCGCCGCCCCTACCTGCTGCCGGCCGACCTCCCGGAGCGCAGGACCGACACCGCCCCGCTCGGGATGACGCGCTGGACGCCGGCCTCGCCGGGCCGCGACACGCTTCCGCCGCGCTGACGCCCCCGCTCCTCGCCGAGGGGTCAGGAAACGCCGTATCCCCACGCCGTGATCGGGCGTTTCCTGACCCCTCAGCACACGAGACCGACTGCTCGGCGCACGGGGACGCGGCTCAGGCCGAGATCTCCTCGCACACGCTGAGCTGCGGGAGGCCGTGCATCTCGTAGTGCTCCACGAGACGGATGCCACCGTCGTCGGTGAGCTCCAGCTCGCTCTCGCCGTCACCGGTCACGACCGTGCCGTCGGCCTTGAGGACGTGCACGAACGAGACCCGGATGGTGTCGCCGGCCCGGGTGCCGACGAACTTGCCGAAAGTGACGGTGTCGCCCTCATACCCACCCCAGATCGCACCGTCGCGCTCGAAGTACTCGAAGATGCTCGGGGATTCGGGGTCGACCGCCGAGGTCGTGGACGAGACCATCCGGAAGCGGCGGCCGTCGAGGGAGGGGAGGGTTGCAGTCGCAGTCACACCCTCGATTATGCGGGATGCGTCGGAGGCCCTCACCCGCGACGGGTGATCGGGCCGCCGGGCTCCTCCCCGCCGTCCTTAGGCTGTGCGGCAAGTGGGGACGTGCGCCCCGTCCTCGAGATCCGTAGGAGTGTCATGCCTGATCTGCAGCGTTCCAGCCTTCCGATCCCCGACCTGGCCTACTCCGGCACGGTGACCTACGACGCGACCGACCCGGACACCGCGTTCCCGCCGATCACTCCCGTGCGTCCGCCGACGGGAGCCCCCAACGTCCTCGTCGTGCTCATCGACGACACCGGGTTCGGCGCGTCGAGCGCGTTCGGCGGCCCCGTGCAGACCCCCAACTTCGAACGCGTCGCTGCGGCGGGCCTGAAGTACACGCGCTTCCACACGACCGCCCTGTGCTCTCCGACCAGAGCGGCGCTCCTCAGCGGCCGCAACCACCACACCGTGGGCATGGGCGGCATCACCGAGATCGCGACCTCGGCGCCCGGTTACAGCTCGCTGCGACCCAACAGCTGCGCCCCGCTCGCGGAGACCCTCAAGCTCAACGGCTACAACACCGCCCAGTTCGGCAAGTGCCACGAGGTCCCGGTGTGGCAGGCGAGCGCGATCGGACCGTTCGACGGCTGGCCCTCTCCGGGCAACGGCTTCGAGTACTTCTACGGCTTCATCGGCGGCGAGACCAACCAGTGGTACCCCGCGCTCTACGAGAACACCACCCCGGTGGAACCCTGGGGGACGCCCGAAGAGGGCTATCACTTCATGGGCGACATGACCGACAGGGCGATCGCGTGGACGCGCGAGCAGAAGATGCTGGCCCCCGACGTGCCCTCGTTCACCTACTTCGCCCCCGGCGCCACCCACGCCCCGCACCACGTTCCCGCCGAGTGGGCGGACAGCTACAAGGGGAAGTTCGATCAGGGCTGGGACGAGGTGCGGAAGGAGACCTTCGCCCGCCAGCTCGAGCTCGGCGTCATCCCCGCCGACGCCGTGCTCACCGAGCGCAGCCCCGGCATCCCCGCCTGGGACGAGATGAGCGATGTGATCAAGCCGGCTCTCGCCCGGCAGATGGAGGTGTACGCCGGATTCCTCGCGTACGCCGACCACCACGTCGGTCGCCTGCTCGACGCGTACGAGGAGCTCGGCATCCTCGATGACACCCTCGTCTACGTGATCATCGGCGACAACGGCGCGAGCGCCGAGGGGTCGATGCACGGCACGACGAACGAGGGCTTCACGATCAACCACATGAACGAGATCGAGACGGAGCAGTACGTAGCGGATCACATCGACGACATCGGCACTCCCCGCTCGTACAACCACTACGCGGTCGGCTGGGCGCACGCCATGGACACCCCGTACCAGTGGACCAAGCAGGTCGCCAGCCACTGGGGCGGCACCCGCAACGGAACGATCGTCAGCTGGCCGAACGGCGGCGTCGAGAAGGGCGGCATCCGCAACCAGTTCAGTCATGTGATCGACGTCGCTCCGACCGTGCTCGAGGCTGCGGGGATCCCGGAGCCGACCACCGTCAACGGAGTGACCCAGCGTCCGTATGAGGGCACGCCGATGAACTACACGTTCGCGGATGCCGGCGCCGAGGAGCGACACGTCACCCAGTACTTCGAGATGGTCGGCAACCGCGCGATCTATCACAAGGGCTGGACCGCGGTGGCGAAGCACAAAGACCCCTGGCTCGGATCCGACCATGGTCTCGACGACGATGTCTGGGAGCTCTACAACGTCGAAGAGGACTGGACGCAGTCGAACGATCTCGCCGCCCAGGAGCCCGAGAAGCTCGCCCACCTGCAACAGCTCTTCCTCATCCAGGCTGCGCGTTTCAATGTGCTGCCGCTCGACATCCGCACCGCTGAGCGCTTCAATCCCGATCTCGCCGGTCGGCCCGTCCTCTCGCTCAGCGACTCGCAGAAGTTCTACCCCGGCATGAAGCGCATGAGCGAGAACACCACGATCAACATCAAGAACAAGTCGTGGACCGTCACAGCGCAGGTCTCGGTGCCGGATGCGGGTGCCGAAGGCGTGCTCATCGCCCAGGGCGGCGCATACGGCGGCTGGTCGTTCTACGCGAAGGACGGATCCCTCGCGTTCGCGTACAACCTGCTCGGCATCGATGTCGACATCGTCCGCTCCGACACGCCCGTCCCGACCGGCGATCAGGAGCTGCGCGCCCACTTCGCCTATGACGGCGGTGGTCTCGCCAAGGGCGGCACCGTCACCCTCTACGCCGGAGAGCAGAAGATCGGCGAGGGCCGCGTGAAGAAGACGATCCCGTTCCAGTTCACGTTCGACGAGACGGTCGATGTCGGCAGCGACCTGGCCTCTCCGGTGTCGCCCGACTACGGCGCGACCGGAAACGGCTTCACGGGCACGATCGAATGGGTGCGCATCGACCTCGGGGATGACGATCACTCCCACCTGATCGACGACGAGCACAAGTTCGCGGTCGCGATGCTCAAGCAGTGACCGAACCCGACATCGGGCGGCGTGCGATCAGTGGTCGCACGCCGCCTTTCATCATTCCGCGTGGACCCGGTCCCGCCACTCGTCG
Organism: Microbacterium sp. MYb66; assembly: GCF_002979435.1. Classification (GTDB taxonomy): domain Bacteria; phylum Actinomycetota; class Actinomycetes; order Actinomycetales; family Microbacteriaceae; genus Microbacterium. The sequence goes on from NZ_PCOV01000003.1 coordinate 118,613, forward strand.
TCGAGCTGGGCGTACACCAGCAGGGTGGTCCACTCGTCCTTGAACCACTCGCTCTCGACCAGCCGCGCCTCCTGCCGGAATCCGAGCCGTTCGACGACCCGAGCGGAGGCCGTGTTGCGCTCGTCGATCCGCGCGACGATCCGGTGCAGGCCGAGTCCGTCGAAGCCGAGTGCCAGGAGCGCACCGACCGCTTCCGTCGCATAGCCGTGCCCGCCGAACCGGGGGTCGAGGATGTACCCGACCTCGCCGGAGCGACTGGTCTCGCTGCGCCAGAACAGCACGACGTCCCCGAGGAGCGCACCCGTCGCCCGGTCCTCGACGGCGAGGCAGACGGCGTCGCCCTCCTGCGCGAATCGGGTGTTCGACCAGGTCGTGGCGATGCGCCGCTCGACATCCGCGAGCTCGAGCGGGGCGTACGGCACGTAGCGCACGGCATCCGGATCCGACTTGTACGCGTGCATCGCGGCGGCGTCGTCGGCCGTGATCGGACGCAGGATCAGACGTTCGGTGCGGATCGGATACTCGGGCGCGCTCCCGGCGGGCGAGGACTCGGCTGTCGGCGACACGGCTCTCACCCTAACCCCGCGCACCCGGCACGGCGGGCGACGTCCCGGGTAGCGTGGGCGTATGGAGTGGATGTCTGATCCCTCGGCGGGGGCATGGCTGCGCGAGCGGCTCGACGCCGGTCACGAGACGATGCACGGGGTGGTTCCCCGTGGCTTTCCCGCCTACGTGCGCGTCTTCCATCCCGCGATCGTGCGCTCCCTGCCGGGCCGTGCGGTCCCGACTGCCGAAGAACTGGTGCGGATGCCGGAGCCGGAGCAGCGTGACCTCATGGACCGCTTCGTCGACGAGCCGGCGACGTGGGCGCAGACCGCCACAGCGTTCGGAACAGTCCTGCACCCGCTCGCACAGTGGCTGCGCATCGCGCGCACCCCTGCGGACGCCGACGGGCAGGCACTCATCGCGCCCGACGGCCGTGAGTTCATCGCCCCGATGGAGGGGGAGCTCGAACAGGACCTCCTGGCCGCTCTCGCCGCTCATCTCGTCGACCACACGCAGACCCCGGACGCCGGTTTCGCCGCGCTCTGGGAAGGACGCGGCGGCCTGCTCGGCTTCTTCGGCATCACCCCGTCCCGCGGCTTCGCGACCATCTCGGACGACCCGAACCATCAGGCGATGCTCGACCGCAGCACACGCGACCCCTTCAACAACGTCTTCCGCAAGCCCACCTGGCAGGAGGGCATCCTCTCGCGCGAGATCTCGGAAGGGCCCCGGCTCCCGCTGACCGACCGGAACCACGTCCTCTTCTCCGCGCCTCCGAGCGCCTTCGCCGACCCGGACTGGGTTCTGCACGCTCCCTGGCGCGACCGCGTGGCTGAGGAGCACGGCTTCCCGCCATCGGCCCAGGGCCCGAGCATCCTGTGGCCGGAGGATCGCGCCTGGGTGATGGTGAGCGAGGTCGACTTCGATTCGACGATCGTGGCGGGCTCTCCCGCTCTGATCGAGGCGATCTGCGCGGATGAGCGTCTGGAGGCGTTCCCGATCCCGGAGGGCGCCGCGCTCGCCGACACGGTGAACCGGTGACAGCGCCGCAGATGACGTTCGACCCCCGCCCCCTCACCGAGCCGGTCGACCCCGCTGCGGTGCGCGCGTTCGCGGCGGAACTTCGATCGCGGCAGTCGACCGGCGCCTCGGCGGCCACCATCGTCGGCATCGTGGCGGCGGTGATCGTGGCGGTCGTGATGGTCCCGGCCCTCGTGAGCGTGGTCCTGGCGCTCTCCTCGTTCGGCGACTCCCCGGCCGCCGCGGCCATCCCCGTGGCCCTGATCGTCCTGCTCCTCGCGGCGGTGGGGGTCATGATCTGGCTGGGTGTGCGCAACGCGCGGGCCACGCGCTATCGGCTCCATCGCTTCGCCCAGGCGAACGGGATGTCGTACGAGGCGAAGGTCGCCGACCCTCCGCTTCCCGGCATGATCTTCAGTCTCGGTCGCTCCCGCCAGTCGACCGACCTGATCCGCGGCACCAGGCCCCGCTTCGTGGAGTTCGGCAACTACCAGTACACGGTGCAGTCGGGGAAGAACTCGACGACCTACCGTTGGGGCTATGTGGCGGTGAAGCTCGACGTGCCGCTGCCGAACATCGTGCTCGACGCGAAGGGGAACAACGGCTTCGGCTCGAACCTCCCGGCGTCGTTCCAGAAGGCGCAGCGCCTGTCTCTCGAGGGCGACTTCGATCAGCATTTCACCCTGTACTGCCCGGCGGGGTACGAACGGGATGCGCTCTACCTGTTCACGCCCGACATCATGGCGCGGTTCATCGACAACGCCGCCCAGCTCGACGTCGAGATCGTCGACGACTGGCTGTTCCTGTACACGCAGCGCAAAGTGTCGACCCTGGATCCGGCGACGTGGGCGTGGTTGTTCGGCACGGTCGGCGCGCTCCTGACGAAGTTCGATCAGTGGGCACGCTGGCGGGATGAGCGGCTGGTCGCCGAGAACGCGGGTGCCGCGGCACCCTTCTCGATCCCGTCTCCGAACCAGGCGCTCCCCTTCGCGCCCCCCGCTGGACTGCTCACTCCCCCGCCCGGGGTCGCGCCGCAGGGGCGGCGTCTGAAGCGGGGCGGAACGTGGCTGCCGATCATCGTCGTGATCGCGTTCGTCGCGTTCTGGCTGATGAGCCGGTTCAACTGAGCCGGTTCGCCTGAGGCGGAGCCCGAGTGTGGGGGTGGGTGTCGGCTGGGGACCGAACTCCCACCCCATCCCCCCTCGGGATCGAAAGAAGATCGACTCTCCCTCCGCATGACGGCTTTCGCCGTCCCGCCCGCGGTCAGCTGGGGACTGACACTGCTGGGCGTATAGGGGAATGGTATACCGGATGAGGTTGCAACGCGTTGCATCCATGCACCGGAATGCGCTTACATGCGCGGCTCGTCAGCGGAGGGCGCCACCCGGAGAGCCGAGCCGTCGCGCCACGACCTCGTCGAGGGCGGTGTCGAGCGATCGCCAGGCGTCGGCTTCGCGCATGGCCCCGCCGATCCGCTCGGCATTCGCGCGGTAGGACGGGTTCGACAGCACGAGGTCGACCGCCTTCGCCACCTGCGTCGGTGTCGCGGTGCTCGTGCGCAGGTTCACGCCCGCACCCGACCACCCGACTCGCGCCGAGACCTCGACCTTGTCCTCGGTCTGCCCCGCGACGACGAGCGGGATCCCGTGCGCGAGCGCCTGCTGAACGCCCCCGTAGCCGCCGTTGGTCACCAGCACATCGACGAGAGGAAGCAGCCGATCGTAGGGGAGGTACTCGCCGACGCGCACGTTGGCCGGGAGCCTTCCGACCAGCGCATCGGCGGGCCGCCCGCCGGTCGTGACGACGACCAGGACGTCGGATGCCGCGAGCGCCGTGATCGTCGGCAGGACGAGCTGACCGAAATCGGAGTTGGCGATGGTGCCCTGGGTGACGTGCACGACGGGTCGGGAGCCGTCGAGATCGGACCACCACGACGGCAGCGGGGCGTCCGACGGCGTCGACGGCAGGGGGCCGGCGAAGTGCACGGACGCCGGCAGGTCGGCGCGCGGATACTCGAACTCCGGCACCGTGAACTGCACATAGGCGTCGGCGCGGCCGGCCCAATCCAGCACGAAGCCGCCGAGGTCGCGACCGACCTCATGCCGGGCCATCGCGTCTGCCTCCTTCTGGATGCCGCCGAAGATCACCCGCTCCGCGACCGTGCGGAGGGCGGCGTTGCGCAGCCTTCCGATCGGTCCCCGCAGCGGGGTCACGCCGAGCCCGAACGGGGCGGTGTCCGTGCTGCGCGCGCCGAGCGGGAAGATGCCGAGCACGACCACGGGGGGCCGCTCGTTCTGCGGCAGCAGCTGCAGGAGCGCGCCGCCGATGAAGAGCGGCTCGGTGAGGATGGCATCGACGGGATGGGCCTCCAGCTCCGCCCGCACCGCAGCGAGCTGCGCGGCACCGGGCCGCACGAAGAGGTTGCTCATGTCGAAGCGCAGGGCGGCGGGGCCGGTGAGCCCGATGCGCTCGGGAAAGGCGCCGTCGGCGTCGTCGAGGTCGACATCGGCGGCGGCGGGAAGCGGAAGGAAGCGCGCGCCGGCCGCGGTCACCCGGTCGGCGTAGCGGCTGCTCGTGAGGAAGCTCACGTCATGACCGCCGGCGATCAGGTGGCGAGCGATCTGCAGCAGCGGCACGACATGGCCGTGCGCGGGCGTGCAGGTGAGGAGGTAGCTGGACATGGCGGTTTCTTTCCCTAAGATTGAATGTACCGCTGTAGTATTCATCACCCTGATAGGAAAGTCAATGGTTGAGGCAGCTCCTCGCGCCTACCGATCCGAATTGCGCGCCCGCCAGGCGAAGGAGACGCGCGCGCGAATCGTCGCCGCATCCGCCCAGCTGTTCGCGACGCAGGGCTATCAGGCGACCACCATCGCCGCGATCGCCCGCGAGGCCGGCGTCTCGGCCGAGACCGTGAAGACCACGGCTGCGAAGGCCGAGCTCCTGATCGCCGCGTTCGAGGTCACGTTCTCCGGGTCGGAAGCGGCGGAATCACTCACCGACACCGAGGTCGCCGCCGGGATCCTCGAGGTGCCGGACGAGGTCTTCCTGGATGCCGTGCTGACGCAGATCACCACGGCGAACGCCCGGGGACACGGCCTGTGGACGGTGCTGCTCGGCGCGGCTTTGTCCGACCCCGTCGTCGACGAGGCGCTCCGCCGGATCCTGGACAACCGCAGCGCCGACTACCGTCGCCTGGTGTCGGAGCTGGTGCGACGCGGAATCGCCCCGCCACGCGCCGACGAGGGCGCGACGGCCGACGCGCTGTCGTTCCTGCTCTCCCCCGAGAGCTACCAGCAGCTGGTCGCCCAGTCCGGCTGGACCGGCGACCGATACGCGGCGTGGCTGCGGGCCGCGGTGATCGCGGAGGTCACCGCTGCGGGCTGACCCGGCAGAGGTGCCCCTTCAGCGAGGGCGGATCGCACGGCTCGCGGAATCAGCGGCCGAGCCCGAAGTACGCCAGCTCCGCCTCGTTCAGCATCCGTGAGCGGATCAGGAACCGCATCCCCGTCGGGCCCTCGACGCTGAAGCCGGCGCCGCGCCCGGGAACGACGTCGATCGTGAGGTGCGTGTACTTCCAGTACTCGAACTGCGACTCCGACATGAACACCTCGACGGGAGCGTCGAGCCCCACATCGAGCGTGCCGAGCAGCACGTCGCTCGGCCCGGTGATGAACATTCCGACCGGATAGCACATGGGGGCGGAGCCGTCGCAGCATCCGCCCGACTGGTGGAACATGAGCGGGCCGTGCTGCGCGCTCAGGTCGCGCACGAGGGATGCCGCGGCATCCGTCACGTCCACGCGCTGGTGGGTGCCGATGCTGACCATGGTTCCGCCCTTCGGGGATGGTCCGGGCGGACGCTGAGGGAGCAGCGCCCGCCCGGGGTCGAGATCAGAAGAAGCCCATCGGCCCCTCGGCGTACGAGACGAGGAGGTTCTTCGTCTGCTGGTAGTGGTCGAGCATCATCTTGTGGTTCTCGCGTCCGACGCCCGACTGCTTGTATCCGCCGAAGGCCGCGTGCGCCGGGTACTGGTGATACGTGTTCGTCCAGACGCGACCGGCCTCGATCGCCCGGCCCGCGCGGTACGCGGTGTCGCCGCTGCGGCTCCAGACTCCGGCTCCCAGTCCGTAGAGGGTGTCGTTGGCGATCGAGATCGCATCGTCGAAACCGTCGAACGAGGTGACCGAGAGCACCGGCCCGAAGATCTCCTCCTGGAAGATGCGCATGTCGTTCGTGCCCTCGAAAACGGTCGGCGCGACGTAGAACCCCTCTGCGAGGTCGCCGCCCAGGTCGACCCGCTCGCCGCCCGTGAGCAGCCGCGCACCGCCCTGCTTTCCGATGTCGATGTAGCTGAGGATCTTCTCCAGCTGGTCGTTCGACGCCTGAGCGCCGATCATCGTCGCGGGGTCGAGCGGATTGCCCTGCACGACCTTCTTGACCCGCTCGAGTCCGTCGGCGAGGAAGCCGTCGTAGATCGACCTCTGGATCAGCGCCCGCGAGGGGCACGTGCAGACTTCGCCCTGGTTCAGCGCGAACATCGTGAAGCCCTCGAGCGCCTTGTCGTAGAACGGGTCGCTGGTGGACCGCGCGACGTCTTCGAAGAACACGTTCGGGCTCTTCCCTCCGAGCTCCAGCGTGACCGGGATGAGGTTCTGCGACGCGTACTGCATGATCAGACGGCCGGTCGTGGTCTCGCCGGTGAAGGCGACCTTGCGGATGCGCTTGTGCTGCGCGAGCGGTGCACCTGCCTCGATGCCGAAGCCGTTGACGATGTTCACGACACCGGCCGGGAGCAGGTCGCCGATGATGTCGAACAGGAACAGGAGGGATGCCGGGGTCTGCTCGGCCGGCTTGATGACGACGCAGTTGCCCGCGGCGAGCGCCGGCGCCAGCTTCCACACGGCCATCAGGATCGGGAAGTTCCACGGGATGATCTGACCGACCACTCCGAGCGGCTCGTGGAAGTGATAGGCGACGGTGTTCTCGTCGAGCTGGCTGATCCCGCCTTCCTGTGCGCGGAGCACGCCGGCGAAGTATCGGAAGTGATCGATGGCGAGCGGGATGTCGGCGGCGAGGGTCTCGCGCACGGGCTTGCCGTTCTCCCAGGTCTCGGCGACCGCGATCTCCTCGAGGTGCTGCTCGATCCGGTCGGCGATCCTGTTGAGGATCACGGAGCGCTCGGCCGGGCTCGTCTTGCCCCAGCTCGCGAACGCCTTCCAGGCGACGTCGACCGCGCGGTCGATGTCTTCGCTCGTGCCACGACCCACCTCGGTGAAGGGCTTGCCGTTGACCGGGCTCACGTTCTCGAAGTACTGGCCCTTGACGGGTTCGACGAACTCACCGCCGATGTAGTGGCCGTACCGCGGCCGGTATTCGGCGACGGCGCCCGGCTGGCCCGGGGCCGCATAGGCGAGGGACACGTCTTCTTCGACGATGCTCATGGGGGTCTCCTTCGACGGGCCGCGCGTCGGTGCGGCGGCTGTCCTCCGAAGGTAGGTCGTGCGACGTTGCACCCGGGTGCGCAACGTTGCAAGAGGTTGCATCAGTCACGGAGGCCGGTCGCGAACGCCCGGAAACGCTCTGCCATGGCCTCCGGCGCCTCGGCGACCGTGAAGTGTCCGCCGCGGTCGAGCCGCTCGAAGACGCGCAGGTCGGTGTAGAACTTCCGGGCGAGAGCCTCCGGGAAGTCGTGCTCGTGACGCTGCACGTGGACGGCAGCGGGAATGTCGACCGGCGGCATCGCCTCCGGGGTGTCCGCCCCTTCGTAGTAGGGACGGAAGGAGGTCGCGATGCTCTGGGTGACCCAGTAGATCATCGCCTCGGTGAGGATGCGATCGCGTGAGATCACCGCTTCGACGGACGCAGGCTCGTCGCCCGGCGTATCCGACCACTCGGCGAGCTTCTCGGCGATCCACGCGAGCAGTCCCGCCGGGGAGTCGTTGAGGGCTGCGGCGAGCGTGTCCGGGCGCGCCCACTGCACATGCCCGTAGGAGCCGTTCGGACCGTGCTCGGCATCGAGCCGCGCGAAGAACGCGCGGACCTCCGGGTCGTCCGAGGCCTCGCGCTCGGCGGGCGTCCCGAAATGGGCGTGCGTCGCGACGATGCCGGCGACCTGTCCGGGGTGTGCGCCCGCGATGAGGTCGCTGACATTGGCCGTGACGTCTTCGCCGTAGGTGATGTAGGTCTCGTAGCCGAGCACATCGGTCATGAGCCGGTGCATGGTCTCCGCGAGCCGCCGTTCGCTCATCGGACCGTCGGCGTAGGGCTCCGAGAAGGCGAATCCCGGCAGGCTCGCGACGACGACATCGAAATCGGGCAGCAGCGTCGTGATGTCCAGCTGCAGGGCGAAGGTGTGCGGCCACCCGTGCATGATCAGCAGCACCGGCGCGTCGGGCTGCTCCGATCTCAGATGGGCGAAGTGGATGTCGGTGCCGTCGATCTCCGTCAGGAACTGGGGGAACCCGGCCAGCCACTCCTCACGGGCCCTCCAGTCCCAGTCGGTCCAGGTCTCGACGAGCTCGCGCAGCCACCGGGCGCTCATCCCCGACGGCATCCGCCTCGGGGAGTCTTCGAGGAGCCTGGTCCGTCGAAGTCGAGCTCGCAGGTCGTCGAGCACTTCGTCGGGGACGTGGAGTCGGAACGGCCGGATCTCGGACATGCGCAGCACGGTACGCCGACCCACCGACACCGTACGATTCCGACCTCGATGCCCAGGAGGAGAAGGGCCGAACGGTCACTCGGCGGCGAGGCGCTCGATGCGCGCCACCAGTCCCGCGCGCTTCGGCGATCGCGCGGGGAGCATCTCCAGCGCGAGGCGCAGGGCCTCCGCGTCGCCCTGCCCCTCGGGGATCTCGGCGTAGGCGAGAAGCACGTCGAGACTCGCTTCCGAGAGCATCGCCTCCCGCAACGCGGCCCGCACGGACTCGCGGAACTCCTCGACGCCGGGCGACGTCGACTCCGGCATCACGGGGCCGCGATAGGCCGTGAGCGCGACCCGGTGCGCTCCGCGATCGAGCAGCGAGAGCACATCCTGCGCATCCGTGTCGAGCGCGACGGGCAGGCGGTACGGGCGGGACTCGGGCACGAGGTCGGGTGCCGTGCGTTCGAGCACCTTGCGCAGGCGCACCATCTCGGGGCGCAGCGTGTCGGGCGAGACGCCGGGGCCGTAGACCAGTTCGCAGAGCCGCTCCGCGGAGAGACCCTGGCGGTGCACCGCGAGCATCAGCAGGATCGCCGCGTGGCGCGCGCTGAGCTCGATCATCGACTCGTCGTGCGCCGACTCGGTCTCCAGTCTCGCCCGGTCGCGGCCCAGCACGTGCAGGGTCGCGCGGGCGGTGGCCGGTACGCGGCTCTTCATCGCGGTGGATCTGGGCCGGTGCTGCTCGCTCCGTTTGCGAAGGCGGGCCACCATCAGCTCCGACTCGACCGCGCGGGCCGTCGCATCGACCAGCAGCCGCGCCTGAGGGGAGACGACTTCAGGGCCTCCCGTGATGTCGATGACGCCGAGCACCCGCTGCGTCTCCGGGTCGCGGACGGGGGCCGCGGTGCAGGACCACGGATGCACGAGGCGGTTGTAATGCTCCGCGCCGCGGATCTGCACCGACTGACCGAGAGCGAGCGCGGTTCCCGGTGCGCTCGTGCCGACGGCGTCCTCCGACCAGTTCGCGCCGGCGACGAAGCCCATGCCATCGGTGAGCGAGCGGAGCTGGTCGTCGCCCTCGATCCAGAGCAGGCGGCCCGCCTGGTCGCCGACCGCGATGACCACGCCGGAGTCCTCGGAGGTGCCGGGCAGCAGGAGCGCGCGGATCATGTCCATCGCCGAAGCGAGCGGGTGGGCGAGCCGGTACTCCTCGAGCTCGTCGCTGACCAGTTCGAGGGCCGGAACCGCCTCGGGTCCGACGCGACGGTGCCATGACCTCTCCCACGACTCGCGGACGAGGGGACGGACCTCCTGCAGCCGGCGGTCGTCGAGGTTTCCGGCGAGCATCTCCTCGTGCGCACGCTCGATGAGCAGTCGCGATGTCGGGGGGAGCGACTCGCGGGATACCTGCCACGGCGCAGACACAGCGGTCTCCGATCGTCGAGAGCGTGCGTTGCCTCAGTGTACGAGCAGCGCGCGCCCGAGGGAACACCTCGACGCGTCAGCGGATGAGTCCTGCCACCAGGTCGTGGATCACGTCGTCGGTGGAGGTGTCCGGATCGGGCAGCCGCGGAGGGATACGCCCGCCTTGCGTCGGAGGTGATCCTGACCCGTCCCGCACATGCTCGGAGCAAGGACCTCATGCTGGCCGGGCACGCCTACGCACTCGGCGCCGCCCTCCTCACCTTCAACCCGAAAGACTTCGAGCTCGTGTCCGGCGAAGTCGAGATCCTCATCCCCGAACGGCGCTGAGGAATCAACCGCGCGCGGCCCACCACTCGCGCAGCCGCTGTTCCACGACATCGGGGCCGAGCACGCCCTCGTCCAGGCGCAGCTCGAGCAGGAACTTGTACGCCTCGCCCACCTCGCGTCCCGGTGCGATGCCGAGGACCTCCTGGATGCGGTTGCCGTCGATCTCCGGACGGATGGAGTCGAGCTCCTCCTGCTCGCGCAGCGCGGCGATGCGCGACTCGATGTCGTCGTACGCACTCGCGAGGCGGCCGGCCTTGCGCTTGTTGCGCGTGGTCACGTCGGCGCGGGTGAGGATGTGCAGGCGCTCCAGCAGGTCCCCGGCATCGCGCACGTAGCGCCGCACCGCCGCATCCGTCCACGCTCCCTCGGCGTAGCCGAAGAAGCGCAGGTGCAGCTCGATGAGGGTGGCCACGGCATCCGTCGTGGCGGTGTCGAACCGCAACGCCTGCAGGCGCTTGCGCGCCATGCGCGATCCGACCACGTCGTGGTGGTGGAAGGTGACCACTCCTCCGGGTTCGAGCTTGCGCGTGCGCGGCTTGCCGATGTCGTGCAGCAGCGCGGCGATGCGCAGCGGCACGTCGGGGGCGGCACCGGGATTCCGGGAGTGCTCGAGCTCGATCGCCTGGCTGAGCACGGTGAGCGAGTGCTCGTAGACGTCTTTGTGGTGGTGGTGCTCGTCGACCTCGAGGCGCAGGTCGGTGACCTCCGGAAGGAACTCGTCGATCAGGCCGGTGTCGACCAGTACGCGGATGCCGCGCACCGGGTCGTCGGTCTGCATGAGGCGCACCATCTCGGACTGGATGCGCTCGGGGCTCACGATCTTGAGGGTCTCGCGGAGCTCGGCGATCGCCTCGGCCGTGGCCTCCTCGACGCGGAATCCGAGCTGGGCGCTGAAGCGGGCCGCCCGCAGCATCCGCAGCGGGTCGTCGCCGAACGAGATCCGCGGATCGGCGGGGGTGCGCAGAACGCCGGCGAGGAGGTCTTCCACGCCGCCCGTCGGGTCGACGAGCTTCACGGACGGCACCTGCAGCGCCATGGAGTTGACGGTGAAGTCACGGCGCACGAGGTCGCCGTCGATCGTGTCGCCGAACTCGACCGTGGGCTTGCGCGTCACGCCGTCGTAGCTGTCGGCGCGGTAGGTCGTGATCTCGACCTGCTCGCCCTGCACGCGCGCGCCGATCGTGCCGAATGAACGGCCGATGTCCCACTGCGCGGTCGAGATCGGCGTCACGATCTTCAGGATGTCGTCGGGTGAGGCGTTCGTCGTGAAGTCGAGGTCGTGCGTCGCCCGGCCGAGCAGGGCATCGCGCACCGGACCACCGACGACGGCCAGGTCGAAGCCGGCGTGATCGAACGCCGTAGCGAGGGTGCGGACGACCGGATTCTCGGCGAGCGCACCGAGACGAGCGAGGCCGTCAGCCATGTTGAGCATGGGTTCCAGCGTACCGGGACGGGTCCGCCGCATGCCGCGCCAGCCGTTCACCTGCCGGTCGCCCGAACGTCAGCCCCCGGTCATCCCGCACCGATGGGGTGGAGGAGCCCCGTGCGGCTGAGCACGGACCCCCACCCCTGAAGGACTGACATGACCTCCCCCACCCCTGCGGTGCGGTGGCGGCGTCGCGGACTGACGTCCGTCGCGCTCCTCGCCCTGCTCGGCGGCGCCGTCGTCGCCCCCGCGGCACTCGCCGCTCCCGACCCCGAGATGCCCTCGGGCTCGCTGATCACCGGCGACACCGCCTGGCACTACCTCGACGACGGCTCCGATCCGTCTCCCGCGCCCGCGGCGCTCCGCGACTGGACGCTGCCCGCGTACGACGACAGCGCCTGGAAGACGGCGACCGGCTCGTTCGGCGCGAAGAACGGGAAGCTCGCACCGGTCGGCCCGCAGACGCCGAAGACGCTCCTGAACCACTACCTCGACGGCACCAAGGCACCCACCGTGCCGACCTACTTCTTCCGCACGACGTTCGAGCTCGAGGCGGGCGTGGCCGAGCAGGTGGCCGCCTTGCAGAGCACCATCACCTACGACGACGCGATCATCGTCTGGATCAACGGCGAAGAGGTCGCGCGTTACGTCGACGGCCGCATCACCGACACCACGAACGTCGAGTACGCCGGCGACAGCGGCGGCCACCCGCTCACCAGCACGTTCAGCGCCGAGGGCGACCTGCTGCACGACGGTACGAACACCATCGCCGTGTCGCTCTTCCAGGACCGCGAGACCAGCTCCGACATCTTCTTCGACATGTCGTCGCTGACCCTCGTCAAGGCATCCGACCCCGGCACTCCCGTCGTGGCACCGCCGACCCGCGTCATCCTGACGCCCACCGAGCAGCCCGCCGTCTCGCAGTCGTTCTCGTGGCTCGCCGGCGACGCCTCGCACACGGTCGGACAGGTCGAGATCGGCGCAGCCGCAGGCGGCGACGTCCGCACCGTCGACGCGTATGACGCGGGTGTCGTGAACGGCAACCCGAACAAGCACTTCTCGGCCACGGTCACCGGGCTCACCGCGGCGACCGAGTACCGGTACCGCGTCGGACTGCCCGGCAGCTGGAGCGACTGGTACGAGTTCCGCACCGCCGACCCCTCTGCGACCGACTTCCAGTTCATCTACTACGGCGACGCGCAGATCGGTCTCGACACCACCTGGCCGAGCGTCGTGAAGCAGGCCGAGGCGAAGGCTCCTCGCTCGATCGGTTCGGTGCACGCCGGCGACCTGATCAACACGTCGAGCAACGAGAACGAGTGGCTCAACTGGTTCAAGGGCATGCAGGATTCGGCCGTCCGCACCAACGTCATGGCCGCTCCCGGCAACCACGAGTACTCCGGTGACAAGCTGCTCACGGCGTGGAAGGCCGCGTTCGAGTACCCGCACAACAACCCGTCGACGAGCTCGATCGGCGAACTGGCCGACCTGGCCAAGGGCGACTCCGCCGTCGCGCAGCAGTATCGCGCGTTCTTCGACCACTGGAGCTCGTTCGCCGCCGAGACCGCGTACTACACCGACTACCAGGGCGTGCGCTTCATCACGCTGAACGCGACGCGCGACACGACCTTCCTCACCCCGGCCGGACTCCCGTCCTGCACGGGTGCGGAGTGCCCGTCCGCGCAGATCGGTCTGCTCTGGACCCGGTTCCAGGGCGCCTGGCTCGATCTGCTGCTGCAGAACAGCCCGTCGAAGTGGAATGTCGTCACGTTCCATCAGCCGGTGTTCTCGGCGTCCGAGGGTCGCGACGAGCCGGTGCTGCGCGCTGAATGGCTTCCGGTCTTCCAGCGCAACGACATCGACCTGGTGCTCATGGGCCACGACCACACCTACGCCCGCGGCTACGTGAACACCGACGCGACCGAGACCCCCGGCCTCACCACCGGCCCGGTCTACGTCGTGTCGAACTCGGGCGCGAAGCACTACGACCTGGAGACCCCGGAGAAGAACGTCTGGACCAACAACGGCGCCACCCAGGTGCTGCGCGGCCAGGGTGTCACGACCTATCAGGTCATCGACGTCTCGAAGAACCAGCTGGTCTACCGCTCGTACCTCGCGGAGAAGCAGCCGGGCGCCACGACCGACCTCCCCGTCGGCGCCGTCTACGACACCTTCACGGTGACGAAGTCGGATGCCGGGGAGAAGTGGGTCACCGAGGCCGGCGTCACGCCTCCGGTCACCCCCGAGCCCGAGGTTCCGGCGAAGGTCGAGCTCGGTGCGGCATCCGTGAAGGCCGGCGGCACCGTCACGGTGTCGGGCAGCGGCTTCACGGAGGGCGCGGAGCTGCGACTCGAGCTCCGCTCCGACCCGGTGCAGCTGGGCACGGCCACCGCCGCGGCGGACGGCAGCTTCCAGCGCACCGTCACGATCCCGGCGAACACTCCGGCGGGTGTCCACACGCTCGCCGTGATCCTGCCGGACGGCACCGAGGTCACCGCCTCCCTCACCGTCGCGGCCGCAGCCGGCGGCGGAGCGGTGACGCCCGGCGACGGCGGCTCGACCGGTGGCGACCTCGCCACCACGGGTGCCGACAGCGTGCCGTACATCGTCGCGGCGGTCGTGCTCCTCGCGGCCGGCCTCGGCCTGTTCGCGATGCGCCGTCGTCGCCAGCACGCCCCGGTGGAGGCGACCGAGGCGGAGTAGCCCGCGGCATCCAGCGGCGCCGTCGGGGTTTCGACCTCGGCGGCGCCGTCTGCCGCGCCCCGCCCTCGAAGACCCGGACGCGCCGCGCCGCCCCCGCGCGCCGCGCCCCGACACGCCGCCAGGCGCGCGGACCGTCTCCGTTTTCGCACCCACGGCCGCCGCGCCCGCTCCTCCGACTGGGATAACCTTCCACCGAGTCCGTCCCGCTGAAGGAGAGCCCGTGCCCGCGAACGATGTGATGGCCGACGAGACCGATCGGATCGTCGCCGCGGCCCTGCAGGTGAACGGCCGCGCGTCGTGGGGAGAGATCGCCCGCGTGGTCGATCTGCCCGAGCGCACGGTCGCCCGTCGCGGCCAGCGGCTGCTCGACCGCGGACTGGTTCGCGTCTCCACGTACGTCGATCCCGCCCGCGTGCTCCACGCCCGCGCGGTGCTGTTCCGCATCACGACCGACCCGCACGCCCTGTGGCACGTGGCCCGCACCCTCGCCCGCCGCGCGGATGCCTCGTCGGTCTCGGTGCTCGAAGGCAGCAGCGACATCGCCGGCATGCTGCTCCCCCACGACGACGCATCCATCCGCGAGCTGCTCTTCACCGACTTCCCCGAGCTCGAGGGCATCGACTCGATCAACGTCACGACCGTGCTGAAGTTCTTCCGCTCCGGGCACGACTGGCGCGCCGGTGTGCTGACCGACGAGCAGGCGCGGATGCTCGACGAGTCCTCGGGCTCCGAGGTCGATCCCGCCGATTCGCTGAGCGATGACGAGGAGGCGCTGATCCGGCTGCTGCTGAAGGACGGAAGGATGCCGGTGGCCCAGCTCGCGCGATCCCTGGGCCTGAACGTCACGACGACCCGCCGGCGGATGGAGTCGCTGAGTCGCCGCGGGCTGATGCACCCGCGCACCGAGGTCGTGCCGAGCCTCTTCGGCCTGGGACTCGAGGCGCTCGTGTGGCTGCGCGTTCCGATGGCCCGACTCGAGAAGGTGGGCGCGGCCCTCGCCGCCGCTCCGGAGGTGAAGTTCATCGCGGCCACCACGGGTACCTCGCAGCTGCTCGCCAATGTGCTCGTGAAAGACGCCGACGAGTTCTACCGCTTCCTCACCGGACCGGCGGTGGCGGGCCACGACGGCCTGGAGGTCGTCGAGTCGCTCGTGGTGATCACCCCGGTGCTGCGCGGATCGCTCATCGTCGACGAGGCGCCCGCCGCACTGTCCGACGACATGCCGACGGGAGCCATTCGCCTATAGGCCGATTCTGTTACTGGCATGTAACGAAATGGCGAGATCGTTCTTAACAGCTTGACCTAGTGGCGAAATAGGGCGAGTATCCTCTCCAGGGCCATCACCCCTGGAGAGGACGACCGTGTTCACGGCTACTGGAGACGACTGGGCGGATCGCGCTGCGGCGCTGCCCCTGCACACGCGCATGTTCATCGACGGCGCGTGGGAGGAGGGCTCCGCCGAGCCCCTCGCTCCCGTGAGCCCCCGCGACGGGCGTTCCCTCCCGGCGATCACCGCCGCCTCGGCCGCCGACGTCGACCGCGCCGTCCGCTCGGCCCGCGCCGCGTTCGACTCCGGGATCTGGTCGCGCATCGCGCCCCGGGAGCGCGGACAGCTCCTCATCGCCTTCGCGCAGAAGATCCACGACAACGCCGAGGAGCTCGCCCTCACGATCTCGCTCGAGATGGGCAAGCCCGTCCGCGAGGCCCTGCAGACCGAACTCCGAGCGGTCGTGAACTGCTTCCGCTGGTACGGCGAGGCCGCCGACAAGATCCTCGACGAGATGCCGGTCACCGCGCCGAACAGCCTCGCTCTCGTCACGCGCGAGCCCGCCGGCGTCGTCGCGGCCGTCGTGCCGTGGAACTTCCCGCTGACCATGACCGCGTGGAAGCTCGCCCCCGCACTCGCGGTCGGCAACAGCGTCGTGCTCAAGCCCGCCGAGCACACCACGTTCTCCGCCCTGCGCCTCGCCCAGCTCGCGGTCGAGGCCGGCATCCCCGCCGGCGTCCTCAACGTCACGCCCGGCACCGGCCAGGTCGCCGGCCGCGCACTCGGCGAACACCCCGACGTCGACGTGGTCACCTTCACCGGCTCGCCCGAGGTCGGACGGAAGTTCCTCGGCTACTCGGCCGCCTCCAACGGCAAGCGCGTCTGGCCCGAGCTGGGCGGCAAGACCGCGAGCCTGGTGCTGCCGGATGCCGACCTGGAGCGCGCCGTGCGTGCCACCGCCGACGGCTGCTTCTACAACCAGGGACAGATGTGTACGGCATCCTCGCGCCTGCTGGTGCCGCGCTCCCAGCTCGACCGCGCGCTCGAGATCGCCGCCGAGGTCGCCCGGACGAGCCTTCCCGCCGACCCGTTCGACGTCGCCACCTCGATGGGCGCGATCGTCAGCGAGAAACAGCTCGCGGGGATCGCCGGCTTCGTCGAGCGCGCCCAGGCCGAAGGCGGCGAGCTCGCAGCCGGCAGCGCCGAGCGGTTCCACGCGGTCGACGGCGGCAGCTACTTCGCCCCGGTCGTCCTGGGTGTCACGCCCCAGCACGAGGTGGCGCAGCGCGAAGTCTTCGGTCCGGTGCTCTCGGTCATCGCCTACGACGATGTGGAGGATGCGCTCGAGATCGCCAACGGCACCGAGTTCGGTCTGGCCGCCGCGCTGTGGAGCACCGACCTCAACGCCGTGCACACCCTGTCGCGGCGACTGCGCGCCGGTGTGGTCTGGGTCAACTGCTTCGAAGAGGGCGACATGACGATCCCGTTCGGCGGCGTCAAGGGATCCGGATTCGGTCGCGACAAGAGCCTGCACGCGATGGACAAGTTCACCGACCTCAAGACCACCTGGATCGAGCTCTCGTGACCCGCCCGTTCATCGGCATCACCACCTGGCGCCGTTTCATCGACACCGACCTCGGCAGCGGTCGCCCGGCCCACAGCCTGGGCACCGAGTACGCGGCGCCCATCGAGGCAGCAGGTGGTGCCGTGGTGCTGCTGCCGCCGACCGCCGGCGTCGACGAGGTGCTCGACCGCCTGGACGGGCTCGTGCTCTCCGGCGGGGAGGACGTGCACCCCTCGCGCTACGGTGCCGAGCCCCAGGTGGGCAAGAGCTACGACCCCTCCCGCGACGGCTTCGAGATCGCGCTCGCTCTCGGCGCCCGCCGACGGGGACTCCCGGTGCTGGCGATCTGCCGGGGGCTGCAGGTGAGCAACATCGCGTTCGGCGGATCGCTCATCGTCGATATCCCCACCACCGAGCACCACCAGCCGGTGCGCGGCGCCGACCAGCAGCTCGCCGCCCGGCATCCGATCACCCTCGCCGAAGACAGCCGCCTCGCCGCCCTTTACGGCACGCAGCAGCGCACGGTGAACACCATCCACCACCAGTCGATCGACGTCCCCGCCCCGGGTCTGCACCCGGTCGCCTGGGCCCCCGACGGCATCGTCGAGGCCGTCGAGACCGACGACGACTGGCCCTTCTGGGCGGTGCAGTGGCACCCCGAGAAGATGATCGACCCCGATGAGGCCGCGGAGGAGATGCCGCTGTTCGCGGCATTCGTCGCGGCCGCCCGTGAACGAGCAGCGGAACACCCCGCTGCGGAGAAAGGAACACGATGACCAAGCAGGTCTTCCTCGAGTACGAGAACGGCGTCCGCGCCGTCGCCACCCTGTTCGAGGACCTCGCCCCTCGCACCTGCGAAGCCATGTGGGGTGCGCTGGAGAAGCCGGTCACCATGCAGGCGATGCACGCGATGTACGCGGGACCCGAGGTCATGGTCGGCCTCCCCGAGGAGGCGCAGAACTTCGACCCCGAGAAGGTCCCGTTCGAGAACCAGCAGGTCGTGCCCGCACCGGGTGACCTGCAGTGGTACTGGCAGCGTCCGATGCAGATGGGCGGACTGCCGTTCGAGTGGTACGAGATCGGCGTCTTCTACGATCGTGGTGCCCGTACTCTCGGACCGCTCGGATGGACACCCGTCAACATCTGGGGCGGCATCACCGAAGGACTCGCGGAGTTCGCCAAGGAGAGCGCGGCGATCCGCATCGACGGAGCGAAGCAGCTCACCATCGGACGCCTGGTCTAGGCGTTCACTCAGTGCTGGACCCATCCCGAAGGAGCAGTGCATGAATACCCGAAGAATCCTCACCACCGGAGCGCTCGTCGCCACCGGCGCCCTCGTCCTCGCAGGCTGCGCAGCGGGTGACGACAGCGCATCGTCCGGCGACAAGGAGTTCGCCGGCGAGACCATCGTCGTCACCTCGTTCGGCGGCGACTGGGAGAAGGCCTTCATCGAGGCCGTCGTCGATCCCTTCGAGGAGGAGACCGGCGCGAAGGTCGAGCTGATCACGCTGTACAGCGCCGACGCCCTCGCGCAGGTCACCGCCCAGAAGGCGAGCCCGCAGATCGATGTCGTGCACTTCTCCGGAGGGCAGGAGTTCACCGCGGCGAACGACGGACTCATCGCGCCCATCGCGGCCGACGATCTGTCCGAGTCCGGTGACCTCATCGATCTCGCCACCGCGGGACTCGAGCGGGGCGAAGGCCCGGTCATCCAGCTCGCGCCGATCGGGCTCGTCTACAACACCGAGGCGGATGCTCCGGCCCCCACCTCCTGGCTCGACCTGTTCGACGAGGCCTACGCGGGTCACGTCGCGCTGACGGACTTCTCGAACACGTACGGCGTGCTCTCGATGCTCCGAGTCGCGGACGCCCTCGGCGGCGGCATCGACGACCCGTCGCAGGCGATCGCCGACCTCGGCGCGCTGGCCTCGTCGGGCGACGCGATCGTCGTCCCGACCTCGCCGGACCTGCAGACCGCCTTCGCGCAGCGTGACACCTGGATCGCTCCCTACGCGATGGACTACGCCGGCACGCTGCAGGATGCCGGTCTTCCGGTAGAGTTCATCGTTCCCGAGGAGGGCGTCACGGCGTCCCTCATCACCGCGAACGTGGTCGAGGGCCGGGACAACCCGGACCTCGCGAAGCTCTTCATCGATTTCGAACTGCGCCCCGAAGCGCAGGCCGTCTTCGCGGAGAACATGCGCTACTCGCCGGTGAACACCAAGACCGAGCTCTCCGGCGACGCCGCGGATGCCGTGCTGACGGGCGACGAGCTGGAGACGGTCGTCGTCTACGCCCCGGGCGACGTCGCGGCCTCGCGCCAGTCCTGGACCGATGAGTGGAATGCGCTGATCACCAAATGAGTGTTCGAACCCGTAGGGAGCCCTGGCTCCTGCTCCTGCCGGCGATCGTGCTGCTCGCGCTCGCCTTCATCACCCCGGTGGCTGGCATGCTCCTCATGAGCGTGCAATCGTCGGCAGGCGGGTTCACCCTCGACAACTTCACCCGGTTGTTCACGAGTGAATATCACCTCCAGGCGGCGCTGCGTTCGCTCCGCCTGGGGGTGATCCAGACGGTGATCACGCTGATCATCGCCATCCCGCTCTCCTACGTGATGGCTCGCGCCGGCTCCAAGGTGCGCTCCTTCCTCCTCATCGTCGTGATCCTCCCGCTCATGACGAGCGTCGTGGTCCGCACCTTCGGCTGGGTGGTCCTGATGGGGCCGTCCGGGCTGTTGATGAAGATCCCCGGAGCCGAGTTCCTCGTCGGCGGAACCCAGGGCTTCCTCGGCACCGAGACCGGTGTCGTGATCGCGATGGTGCAGGTGCTCCTCCCGTTCGCGGTGCTCAGCATCCTCGGCGTGATCTCCGGCATCAGGCCGCAGCTCGAAGAGGCGTCCCGCACCCTCGGCGCCGGATTCTGGCGCACGCTGTGGCACGTCGTCCTCCCGCTCGCGATCCCCGGCATCGTCGCCGGTGCCTCACTCGTCTTCGTCCTGTCGGTGAGCTCGTTCATCACTCCCCGTTTCATCGGCGGAGCGCAGATCCCGGTGTTCGCACAGACGATCTACGTCGACGCGACCACCAACCTCGACTGGTCGTTCGCGGCCGCGCAGGCCGTGCTGCTGTTCGCCGGGGTCATGCTCGTGCTGGCAGCGACGTCCCGACTCGGGAAGCAGAAGGTGTGACCATGGTCCGTTCCGTTCCGATCCTCGGCAGGGTCCTCGCCATCGTCCTCGGCGTCATCGTGACGCTGTACATGCTCGTGCCGCTCCTGGTCGTCGCCGGCGCCTCGGTGGGCGAGAACCGCTTCCTGACCTTCCCCGGCCAGGGATTCACGCTCGACTGGTACGTCGAAGCGCTCACCTCCGACACCTACCTCGAGCCGTTCCGTCTGAGCCTGCTGGTCGGCATCACCGTGGCGATCGTCGCCGCGTCGATCGGCACCGCCGCGGCGCTCGCGCTCACCCGCTTCAAGGTTCCCGGGGGCGCGGCCCTCCAGGCGCTGCTGATGTCGCCGCTGACGATCCCCACGATCATCCTCGCGATCGGCGCGCTGTCCATCGCGTCGCTCACGATCGGCGCCCCCAACGTCGGTGTCCTGATCGCGATCCACGTCGTGATCGCCATCCCCTACGTGATGCGCACCGTCACCGGAGTGATGACCAGAGCCGACCACTTCACGGAGGAGGCCGCGCGCACCCTCGGCGCGAGCACCTGGAACCGCTACCGCCTCGTGGTGCTCCCGATCGCCCGCCCCGGCATCGCGGCCGGCGCCTTCTTCGCCTTCAACATCTCGTTCGACGATGCGGTCATCGCCCTCTTCCTGCGCACCCCGCAGCTCGAGACGCTGCCCATCGCCATCTACGGCCAGCTGGAGTTCAGCACGTCGCCCACCGTGGCGGCGGTCTCGACCCTCATGGTCCTGCTCACCGTCGTCCTCATGATCGTGCTCGAACGCATCATCGGCCTGGGAAGGTTGTTCGTCTGATGACAACACTCACCATCACCTCACTCACCAAGGACTTCAAGGGGACGAAGGTGCTCAAGGGCATCGACCTCTCGATGCAGTCCGGCGAGTTCGTCTCCCTGCTCGGGCCCTCGGGCTGCGGCAAGACGACGCTCCTGCGCTGCATCGCGGGTCTCGAGTCGCCCAGCGGCGGCACGATCGAGATCGCGGGTCAGGATGTGACCAAGCTCCCGCCCGAGAAGCGGCATCTCGGCATGATGTTCCAGAGCTACGCGCTCTTCCCGCACATGAGCGTGGTCGAGAACGTCCGCTTCGGTCTGCGCATGTCGGGCGAGAAGTCCAAGGCCGAGCAGAAGGAGCTCGCCGTGCGCGCTCTCGAGCGCGTGCAGATGGGGCACCTCGCCGACCGGATGCCGGCGCAGCTGTCGGGCGGTCAGCAGCAGCGTGTCGCCCTGGCCCGCGCCATCGCCTTCGAGCCGCGTGTGCTGCTGCTCGACGAGCCGCTGTCGAACCTCGACGCCCGCCTGCGTGAGGACATGCAGGTCGAGCTGAAGGAGCTGCATCGCACGCTCGGCCTCACCACCGTCTTCGTGACCCACGACCAGGAGGAGGCGATGAGCCTCTCCGACCGCATCGTGCTCATGAACGCCGGTGTGATCGAGCAGGAAGGCGCGCCGGCCGAACTCTACGGCGCACCGCGCACCCCGTTCGCCGCAGACTTCATCGGCGCGGCCAACCTGCTCCCGGCGACCCGGTCCGGGGCCGTCGCCACCCTCGACGGCACGGCGATCCAGGTGCCGATGACCGGCGCGGGTCCCGACGGCGCCGGAGAGGTGGTGCTCCGTCAGGAGGACCTGCGGCTCTCCCCCGTCGTCGGCGGCGAGGCTCCCGTGAGCGTCGAGGTCGTCACGCACGTCTACCGCGGAGCCGACATCGTCTACATCGTCGAGCTCGCCGGCAAGCGGATGCGGGTGGTCCGTCCGCGGCACGAGGAGCCGATCCCCGAGGGCACCGCCGGTCTCGGCTGGCGCGAGGGCGCGGTGCTCTGGATCGCGGCGGCCTGATCGCGGCGGCCCGGCCGCGGACCGACCTCGTCAGGCGGTGGCGGCGCGACGGGCCTGTCGTCGCTCGCTCACGATGAACACGATGAGCAGCACCGCTCCCGTGAGGATCACGAGGTAGGTGCTGAAGGTCGGCACGAGGATGAGGGGGTTCCCCGAGACGGGGTGCGCGCCGAAGAGGAAGATCGACGGGTCGGTCGACGCGTGGAGCAGGATCGGCCAGATGAGACGACCGGTCACGCGCAGCGCCAGATACATGAGGAAGCCGAAGAAGAACGTGTAGACGACCTGGAGCGCTGTCGTGGACAGCCCCTGGTCGGTCGTGAAGAAGTTGCCCGCGTGCAGCGCACCGAAGAGCGCTGACGACACCAGGGCCACCGCGATCTCTCCGCGTCCGGCCTTGCGCATCAGGTTCACCACGAAACCACGCGTGAGCAGCTCCTCCGCGAGCCCGACGAACAGCCCCGTGAGCAGCCAGCAGCCGATCAGGGTGGCGCCCGCTGCCCCGGCGTCGACCGACAGCAGCGCCGAGACGTTGATCACCAGCACGACGACGATGCCGATCCACATCCATCGTCGGCCTCTCACGGGCTGCGGTCCGAACAGTTCGCGCAGCCATCCGAGGGAGGCCGCGAACGCGAGGAGGACGACGCAGCCGAGGACGATCGGCAGTGCCGTGTAGATCAGCACGTCCAATCCGCTGCCCTTCTCAGCGATGCCGCCTTCCTCGCCGAAGACCGCCCCGACCAGCAAGGACAGGAGCTGGTAGACGCCGTAGTAGACCGCGACGAGGACGACCGCCCGCCACCAGTCGCCCCGTTCCCAGAAGCGTCGCCAGGCGGACGGATGCTCGTCGGTTAGGGGGTTCTGCATCTCGGACATCCGCGGGCCTCCGTGTTGTGCCAGGTACGAAGGCAAATCTAGCGGCGCGGGACACGGCGCGGGTCACGGCCATAGGATCGCCTCGTGGCCGATGACGACTCCTCCTCCCCGTCCGTACCAGACACGTCCCGTCGCGGATTCTTCAAGATCGGCGGTGCGGCACTCGCGGGCGCGGTCGTGGGTGGCGCGGGCGGTGCGGCGATCGGGGCCTCGGTCGCGGCCGGCGCGCGTGACGGCTTCGCCGACGACCCCGACCCGTTCGCCGCGCTCACTCCGCGCAGCGAACCGGGCTTCGATCACATCGTCGTGGTGATGGGAGAGAACCGCTCGTTCGACAACCTGCTCGGCTACCTGTACTCGAAGGAGAACCTGCCCGAGGGCGAGGAGTTCGAGGGCCTGGCGTTCGAGAAGCACAGCAACACGGCGTCCGACGGCACCGTGGTCGAGGCGCACGTGTACCTCGGCGAGACCGATCGCATCATGAGCCACCCCGACCCGGACCCGGGCGAGGAGTACCCGCACGTCAACACGCAGATCTTCGGAACGGTGGATCCGAAGTCGAATGCCGACCTCTTCGTCGATCAGATGGAGGCCCCCTTCAACGCCCCCACCAAGGGCGAGAAGGCGACGATGTCGGGGTTCCTCCAGGACTACATCATCAACTTCCGTCGTCTGCGCAAGGGCAAGGAGCCGAGCGTCGACGAGGCCAAGCACATCATGGGCTCGTTCTCGCCGACGATGCTCCCCGTGCTGTCGACGCTCGCCGCCGAGTTCGCGGTCTTCGACCACTGGTACGCGGCGGTGCCCTCGCAGACTTTCTGCAACCGGTCGTTCTTCCACGCCTCCACCTCGCACGGCTTCGTGACCAACCAGGCCGGCGGCGGCTACGACAAGTGGATCGAGGCGCCCGCGGCTCCGACGGTGTTCAACCGGCTCGAAGAGAAGAAGCTGAGCTGGAAGATCTACATCGACAAGCTCCAGCTCGTGTCGTTCACGGGCATGCTGCACGCGCCGGTGCTCGAGAAGTACTGGCGCACGGATCATTTCGGCACCATGGAGGACTTCTACGCCGACACCAAGGCCGGCACGCTCCCCGCCTACGCGTTTATCGAGCCGCGGATGGTCTACGACCACAACGACTTCCACCCGCCGTTCGGGTCGCCCCGTGAGAGCGACGTCGAAGGCGAGGAGGTGTTCGACAGCGCGATCTCCGATGTGCGCGCCGGTGACCTGCTGATCCATGAGATCTACGAGGCGGTGCGCACGAGTGCGTCACCGAAGGGCTCGAACGCCGTCAACACCCTGCTGCTCATCACGTTCGACGAGCACGGCGGATGCTACGACCACGTGCCGCCGCCCGCCGCCACGAAGCCGACGAAGGACACCGAGGCCGGCGAGATGGGCTTCACGTTCGATCGACTCGGATGCCGCGTCCCGGCCATCGCCGTCTCGGCCTACACGAAACGCGGCACGATCGTGCATGACGAGATGCACCACGGCTCGGTCACCGCGACGCTCTCGCGTCTGCACGGGCTGAAGCCGCTCAACGACCGCGACGCCTCGGCCAACACCCTGTTCAACGTGGTGAACCTGGATCAGCCGCGGCATCCGGCCGACTGGCCGACCACGAGACCCGCCTACACGCCGCCCAACCCGGAGCAGGTGATCCCTCAGCCCGACCTGAAGGAGCACCTCAAGCCGCTCACTCCCCCGGCGCGCGGTCTGCTCGGACTGCTCATCGCTCGGTACGGCAAGAAGGGCGAACCTCAGCCGGAGACCTTCGCCGACGCCTACAAGCTCCTGCACGAGCACGGCGAGGAGCTGTTCGGCCCGCCGAAGGGCAGCTGAAGGGCAGCTGAACCCGGGAACTACTGTCGACGCGAACGTCGGCGTGCGACGATCAGGAGCGCCACACCCAGGATCAGGATGGCGGCGCCACCGGCCGCCCAGGCGAGCGTCTCGGGTCCGAGGCCGGTCGCGGGGAGCGCGCCGTTTCCTCCGCCGTTCGCCGGCGGGTCCGTCGGATCCGGCGGCACCACGACGACATCGACGACGACCGTGAAGTCCTGCTCGCCGACGACTTCGCCGGCGGCGGTGATCACGACCGTACGGGTGGCCGCGCCGACGACGGAGCTGCCCGTCGGGGGCACCACCGTGAGCGTGTAGGTGCCGGGGGGCAGAGCGCCGAGTCCGAACGTGCCGTCCGCGTCGGAGGTGAGCTGTTGCGGTGCCCCCGCTCCGGTCACCGTCACGACCACGTCTGCGACGGGTGCGCCGCCGGCGTCGCGCACCGTGCCGTCGATCGCGCCGAGCCGCGCGAGCTCGAAGTCCACGTTCGCGATGTCGGTCGCCGCCACCTGCTCGCTTCTGGTCACCGGTGACGCCGCGACGAAACCGCTCGGGGGCGTCATCGTGATCTCGTAGTCGCCGGCGGCGAGTCGGGGGAAGCTGTACGCCCCGGAGGCATCCGTCACGCGGGTGAGGGTCACCCCGCCCGGACCGACCGCGGTCACGGTGACGCCCGCCACGCCGGCTCCGTTCGACCGCACAGCGCCGCTCAGATCGGGGCTCTCGGCGAGCCGGAAGTCGACGTCGCCGATCGGGTCTTCGCTGCCCGCCGGCACGACGACCGGGGGCGGTACGAGGTCGAGCGTGTAGCCCGCGGGGGTGGTGATGATCGCTGGGTGGGTCCCGACGGGGATCTGGTCGAAAAGGTACCGTCCGTCCGAGTCGGTGGTCGTGGTCTGGCCGGCGATCGTCACGGTCACCCCGGCGATCGGTGCGCCGGTGGTGTCGGTCACACGGCCCGACACGGCGACGGGCACGATGTCGCGCAGCGTGAAGTTCGCGACCGCGTCCCCTGCGCTCAGGTTCGCCGGCACGGTGGTCGGTCCGGTCGGGATCTTGCCCGCGGGCGGAGTGACCCGCACCGTGTAGCCGTCGGCGGCCACGTAGCCGGGGAAGGAGTATGTGCCGTCCGCGGCGGTGGTCGTGTTTCCGACGACCGTGCCGTTCGCGTCGGTCAGCGTGAGTGCGACCCCGGGCGCCGCGACGCCCGTGTCGGTGACGCTGCCGGTGATGCCGTTCGCCTGCGAGACGAACCACGTCTGATAGACGGGCAGGCCGGACCGTCGGGTGAAGATGAGGCTGAGCGAGCTGATCGGTGTCGACGGCTCGAACCACGCCGCGGCGCCGTTCGTGTCCGCGGCCGCGGCGTTCCCGGTGAGGGTGAGCGTCGCGGTGTCCCAGGTCGGCACGTCGGTGGCGACGCCGGTGCAGGACGGCTTGCCGACGATACCGGGAGCGCAGTAGTTGAACCCGCCGCGGAAGCCGAGCTCTCCCGCCGTGAGGACGTGCCCGTCCGCGGCCACGGCCTGGATGCGCACGGCATCCGCATCGATGTCGCCGAGGGCGAACGCCCAGCCCGACGTCGGTGTGGGCTCCGCGAACGAGTAGGTCGTCGTCGACGGGCTCGTGGCGTTGTCGGCCTTCGGGCGCAGGTTCAGGTACGGCTGGTTCAGACTCGACCCGTACTTGGCGCCGATGGGCGTCCCCTCGGACAGCCAGGTCGAGGCACCGGAGATGACCCCGACCTGTCCGGCGCGCGAGTCGCTCGTCATCGTCGCGGTCAGCGCGGGCTGCGCCGCCACCTGGACGGTGGTCGTGAACGCGCCGCCCACTCCGGCGAGCGGCTGCCAGGTGGCCCAGGAGGTCGTCGCTGCCGCGGCGGGGAGGGCACCGACGAGGACGGCCACGAGAACGATGGCCCCGGCGAGGATTCCGCTCCTGCGCGAATGCATGCGGTCAGCGTACTGGTATACCGGACGATCGTGAAGAGTGCGTTCTCCGCACGATGCGGGTCTCAGCTCTCGCGCGTGAACGTGATGTGGGTCACGCCGGACTCGGCGACCTCCGAGGTCACCCGGTACCCGGACTCCAGTCCGCGCAGGTCATCCCACAGGCGGATCCCGCTGCCGATCAAGATCGGGGTGATGCCCACGTGCAGGTCGTCGACGAGCCCGGCGCGAAGATACTCGCGCACGGTCGTCGCCCCGCCTCCGACCCGGACATCGCGCCCCTCCGCCGCGGCGGCCGCCGTGCGCAGGGCTTCCTCCGGCGCGGCCGAGAGGAAGTGGAAGCTCGTCCCGTTGGCGAAATCGATCGAAGGGCGCGGGGTGTGCGTCAGGACGAAGACCGGCGCGCGGAACGGAGGCTCTTCGCCCCACCAGCCGCGCCACTCGGGGTCGTCGCGGTTCGCGTGGAGCCCGAACATCCCGGCCCCCATGATCTCGGCGCCGATGTTCTCGAAGTACTGCGAGGCGTACTTCTCGTCGATTCCTGTGGTGCCGGCCCCGCTCGTGTCGTGGAAGACGCGTTCGTGGAACGTGCGCGTCGCCGTGTACGCGGCGGTCAGTCGTCCCCAGTCCTCACCGAAGGGGTTCTCCGGAGTCTGATCCGTCGTCGTGGCGAAGCCGTCGAGCGAGATGTTGAGATCGACGCGAACGCGGGTCATCGATGCCTCCGGGGATGGGGTGACGACGCGTCGGACGACGTGCCGTCACCCAGCGTCAGCGTTCCTTCCCCCGTTGTCAAGGAGGGCGATCGTGCTCAGACCGGGTCGCCCTGGACAGGACCTTCCGTGTTCGGCTTCCAGCCGAGAGCCGGGGCGACGTGCTTCGCGAACGACTCCAGCACGTGGAGGTTGTAGTCCGGCCCGAGCTGGTTCGGGATCGTCAGCATCAGGGTGTCTGCGGCCATCACGGCCTCATCCTGCCTGAGCTGCTCGATGAGCACATCGGGCTCCGCGGCGTAGGTCTTGCCGAACGTGGAACGGAAACCGTCGATGATGCCGATCTGGTCGGCGTTCTCCTCGCTGCGCAGGCCGAAGTACGCCCGGTCCATGTCGGAGACGAGGGGGAACACGCTGCGACTGACCGAGACCCGTGGAGTGCCGGTGTGCCCGGCCTCCTTGTATGCGGAGCGGAACAGGTCGATCTGCTCGCGCTGCAGTTCGTGGAACGGCTGGCCGGTCGCCTCGGTGACGAGGGTCGAGCTCATCATGTTGAGGCCCTTGCGGCCCGTCTCGATCGCGGTCGGACGCGAGCCGGAACCCCACCAGATGTGATCCCGGAGCGTGGGCGACTGCGGCTCGATCGCGAGGTAGCGCCCTGCGCCCACCATGCGCGGGTCGCCGGGAGCGATGCCCTCGCCGTCGATCGCACGCAGGAAGAGGTCGAACTTCTCACGCGCGATGACGCTGCCGCGCTCGGTGTCCTCCTCGTCGACGTACCCGAAGGTCTCGTAGCCGCGCAGCGCCGTCTCGGGTGAACCACGGCTCACGCCGAGGGCGATGCGGCCGTCGGCGATCAGGTCGAGGGCGGCCGCCTCCTCCGCGAACTGGAAGGGGTTCTCGTAGCGCATGTCGATCACGCCGGTGCCGACCTCGATCCGCTTCGTCCGCGCGGCCATGGCCGTCAGCAACGGCATCGGCGAGGCGGCCTGACGCGCCCAGTGGTGCACGCGCACGTAGGCGCCGTTGACGCCGATCTCGTCCGCGCCCTCGGCGATCGCGATGGTCTGCTTCAGCATGTCGCCCGCGGTGCGGGTCGCCGAGCCGGGCACGTCTGCGTAGTGCCCGAAGGAGAGGAATCCGAAAGCCTTCATGATCTATTCCAACGCATGGATCCGGCGTCTATTCCCCCGGCACCAGGATGCCGTCGAGCATGAGTGAGCGGATGCGGGGCTCGAGGTCGGCCCACAGCTCCGCGAGCGGGACCTCGAAGAGGTCTGCCAGCGCTGCGACGATCTGCACGACCGTGAGCTCTCCGTCGCACGCCCCGACGAACCCGGCGAGCGCGGGATCCACGTTCACGGTGCGGGCGAAGCCGCCCCCCTGTCGAAGCTCGATCACGCTCGGGTCGTCGTTTCCGGGGAGCAGGTGCCGGGCCTCGGTGACGTCGGATGCGACGACCAACGACGCGGGAATCCCCTCGCTGAGCGCGTCGTGCGCCGCCAGACCCGTACCCAGGGCCGCCCCGACGTTCGAGACCTGCTGGGCGATCCGCTCCGTGCGTCGCAGCGGCGGCCCCGCCGCGACCCGGCGCATCAGCACGTAGCCGAACCCGATGGAGGTCACCCCGCGGGCGGCGAAGTCGTCGAGCCACGCGGTGAGCAGCGGGGTGAAGGCGGGATCGCGCGGCGTGGTGCCGCCGTCACGGATCCACAGCTCCGCATAGCCGAGCGGCGACAGCTCCTCGCGTTCGACCACCCACAGGTCGAGCTCGGCGGGCACCCAGGCCTCGAGACGTGCGAGTCCTGCCACTCCGGCTCTGGTCTCCCAGTTGCCGAGCAGCTGCGCGATGCCGTTCTGCGTCAGGAACCCGGGAGCGCTGCGCACGAACTGCTCCACGAGGGCATCCCCCACCAGTCCCCCGTCGCGGTACTCGTAGGCGGGCACGCCGTCCACGCGCGGTGTGATCACGAACGGCGGGTTGGAGACGATCAGGTCGAACGCCTCCCCCGCCACCGGTTCGAACATGCTGCCGTGCCGGAACTCGATGTTCGTCACGCCGTTCAGCCGGGCGTTGAGCTCGGCGAACGCCAGCGCGCGCGCCGAGATGTCGGTCGCGACCACGGCGCCTGCACGCCGTGCGACGAGCAGCGCCTGGATTCCGCATCCGGTGCCGAGGTCGAGGGCGCGCTCCACTTCGATCGGGACGATGGTCTCGGCGAGCGTGCGGGATGCTCCGCCGACGCCGAGCACGTGGTCGGCGGGCAGCGGGCCGTCGAGTGCCACCTCGTCGAGGTCGCTGGCGATCCACCATTCGCCGACCCCGTCCGCGTCGACGAACGACTGCGGCCGCACCAGGGCTCTCGGTGTCACGCTGTCGGCATCGGCGGTCGCGAGTCCGAGCGCGACGAGTCCGTCGACTCCGAGCCGCGGGAGCGCGTCCTCGACGGCCTCTCGCGGTTGCGGCATCCCGAGCACGAGCAGGCGTCCGAGGGTTGCGAGCACGCCGCGATCCTCTGCGATGGCGCGCAGGATGGGCTCGCGCATCCCGCGGGCGAGAGCGTCGTCCGCCTCTGCACCCCACAGACGTCGAAGGGGCTCGGAGCGGAGGTCCGCGGCGTCGAGATCAGCGGCGAGCGCAGCGCTGCGGAGCGGGTCTGGGAGGGGTGCGGGGGCGTCGGACACGGCCGTCACTCTACGCGTCTTCAGGGTTCTCCTTCCCCGAGCCTCCTAGAATCACTAGGTCAGTACTCACGAGCAGCCTCTTTCCGGGCGTTCGAGGAAGACCTTCATGACCGCGATCACCCCTGAGCACGGCCTCCGTGCGCGCCTGCGACGGCTCGCAGGCAGGACCGCTGTTCTCGCGATCGCACTGGGCGGCTGCGCCCTCGCCGCACCGAGCACGGCCGTCGCCGCGGATCAGGCGGCGTCGGAAGACGACCAGCGTGTGGCGCTGCACGTTTCTGCCGGTCTTCGTGGCGTCGTCGCGCCCGGTTCCTCGACCACGGCGATCCTCACGGTGGAGAACGACACCGAGTCCGAGCTGTCCGGCGGCCAGGTCCAGGTCGAGATCAGCCGGACCCCGTTGACCGACGACGCCGCGGTCTCCGACTGGCTGGACGACGGCGAGGCCCCGGGCGACTTCGACACGATCGGCGTCGATGAGACACAGGCCGTCGATGCCGGCGCGGCGGACACGACCACGATCTACGTGCCGGAGACCACGCTGGGCGCTCTCACTCCGGGCGTCTACCCCCTCCGCGCAGAGCTGACCGGCGCGACGACAGGGAATCCCTCCGACGACCGCGTGGCCGCCGTGGCCACGACCGCCACGAGCGTGCTGGTCGTGGCGGATTCGCAGACCACGCAGATCGGGGTGCTCGTCCCCCTCACGGCGACTCCGGCAGGAGGCGGGCTGCTCACGGCGGACGAGCTCTCGGCCCTCACCGCTCCTGAGGGCGCTCTGACCGCTCAGCTCGACGGTGTCGCCGGCACCACGGCGGTCCTCGCCATCGATCCGGCCATCCCTGCCGCGATCCGCGTGCTCGGCTCGGCGGCCCCGCAATCCGCACGGGAATGGCTGACGCGACTCGACGACCTGCCCAACGCGCGGTTCGCTCTGCAGTTCGGCGATGCGGATGCCGCAGCCCAGGCGCAGGCGGGTCTGCCGGAGCTGCTCCAGCCGACGACTCTGGCCCCGTTCCTCGACCCCGCGAACTTCCCGCAGGCGCCGGCCACCGTCTCGCCGAGCGATGGCGCGGACGCGACGCCGAGTCCGACTCCCGGTCCGACCGGCTCCCCCGCGTTGCCGAGCGACGAAGAGCTCTCCGCGGTGGAGGGCGCGATTCCCCGGATCCTGTGGCCCGACGACGGTCTCACCCAGGACGATCTGGCCGCGTTCGCGGGCTACCTCGGCGAGGGCACGACCACCATCCTCTCGTCGTCGACCGTCGGGGGACTGAGCGCGGCGCACGCGACGGCCGGCGGGCAGGACCTGCTGGTCACGGATGCCGCGGCCTCGGAGTCCCTGTCCGACGCGGCCGCCGAACCGGATGAAGTGGCTCGCCAGCGGCTGCTGGCCGAGTCTGTCGCTCTCCTCCAGCTGGCGCAGGGGCGTGCCCCCGGCGCTCCGCTGCTGATCGGGCTGGACCGCGACGAGGATCGCACCTCCGACGCCCTCCGCGACGCGATCTCGGCGGCCGACTCGATCGGGTTCGAGTTCGCGGCACTCCGCGCGACCCCGCCGGTGACCGCATCCGTCACCTCGGAGGCGGATGCCGCCCGCGCGGCCGCCGTGGCGAATCTCCTCGCCGACGAGACGTCGCTCACCGCCTTCTCCTCCGTCCTGGCCGACCCGCAGGTGCTGCTCAGCCCCGAGCGCATCAGGATCCTTCGCACCCTGTCGGTCGGCACCTCGGCGACCACGTTCACCGAGAAGGTCGCCGCTCACCAGGCACAGACCACGGCGACGCTGGGCGCGGTGAGCATCCCTCCGTCGAGCACGATCCAGCTGCTCACCGCGAACGCGGATCTCCCGATCGCGGTGCGCAACGACCTGCCCTGGCCGGTGACCGTGCAGCTCTTCGCCTCGCCCAGCGACCCGCGGCTCGAGGTCAAGCCGATGATCGAGACGGTCGTGCAGGCGAACTCCACGACCCGCGTCAAGGTTCCCGTCTCCGCGCGGGTGGGCAGCGGTGAGGTCGATCTCCGGCTCAGCCTCTACAGTCCCACCGGAGTGCAGATCCAGGCCGAGCAGTCCGTCCGGGTCGCGGTTCGCGCGGAATGGGAGACCATCGGCCTGATCATCTTCGGTGGTCTCACGGTCGTGCTGATCGCGCTCGGTGTGATCCGCACGGTCCGCCGCAAGCGCCGTGAGGGAGCCGAGGAGGCGGCCGTCGTGGCGCAGATCGAATCACTGGAAGAGGATGCCGTGGGAGCCCGACCGGATGCCGCCACGACCGAA
This sequence comes from Microbacterium sp. MYb66, assembly GCF_002979435.1. Taxonomy (GTDB): domain Bacteria; phylum Actinomycetota; class Actinomycetes; order Actinomycetales; family Microbacteriaceae; genus Microbacterium. The sequence goes on from NZ_PCOV01000003.1 coordinate 150,919, forward strand.
GAGCCGCATGAGTAGCCTCGGTCGCGCGAGCGCCGTCATCGGCGCCGGCACCATGGTCTCGCGCGTCACCGGGCTGCTGCGCAGCATCGTCCTCGTCGGAGTCATCGGCTCGGTGAACTCCGAGGCGGCCGACGCGTTCGCGATCGCCAACCAGCTTCCCAACAGCGTCTTCTCGCTGATCTCGGTCGGAATCCTCACCGCCGTGATCGTCCCGCAGATCGTCAAGGCCTCGGCAGACGCCGACGGCGGCAACGCCTTCATCTCCAAGCTGTTCACCCTCGGCACCGTCGTCCTCGTCGTGATCGCGGGACTCGCGACCGTCGCCTCACCCTGGCTGGTGTGGGTCTCGGCCGACGGCGATCCTGCCCAGCTGGCACTGGCGACGGCGTTCGCCTACTGGTGCATGCCGCAGATCCTCTTCTACGGGCTCTACGCCCTTCTGGGAGAGGCGTTGAACGCGCGCCGCATCTTCGGACCCTTCACCTGGGCGCCGGTCGTGAACAACCTGATCTCGATCGTCGGCTTCCTCCTCATCGCCGCGTTCTTCGGAGGGCCTCTGACGGATGTCCCCGATTGGACGCCGGAGATGGTCGCCGCGCTCGGGGGGACGGCGACGCTCGGCATCGTCGTCCAGGCCGGCGTCCTGCTGCTGTTCTGGCGGCGCACCGGGCTCTCGCTCCGGCCCGACTTCCGGTGGCGCGGCGTCGGTCTGGGCGCGACGGGGCGCCTCGCGGGCTGGACCCTCCTGATGGCCATCGCGAGCCTCACCGCGGGCACGATCCAGGGACGCATCGCCTTCGCGGCCGCCGGTGACGGAGCATCGGTCGCGACGATGCAGTACGCGTGGCTCATCTTCATGCTCCCGTACTCGATCATCGTGCTGTCCATCGGAACCCCGTACTTCACGCAGATCAGCGAGCACGCGGCAGCCGGGCGCGACGACGAGGTCCGGGCCGACATCACCCGCAGCATCCGCACGCTGTTCTTCTTCATCGCCGCGGCCATGGCAGCGATCATCGCCGCGGTCATCCCGGCCTCCCGGGTGTTCACCGAGAACGCCTCCGACGCCGAGGCCGCCGCCCTCGTCCTGCTCTGCTATCTGGTGAGCCTGCTCCCCCTCACCGTGCTCTTCATCGTCCAGCGCACCTTCTACGCGTACGGCGACACGCGCACGCCCTTCTGGTTCACCCTGTTCCAGAGCGCGCTCATCGTCGTCACGGCACTCGTCGCCCAGTGGCTCTACGTCTCCGACGTCATCCCGGTGACCGCCCTCGCCGCGGCGATCGCGCTCGGGCAGTCGCTCGCGAGCACGATCCAGACCGTGGTCGCCGGCTGGCTGCTGCATCGGAAGATCGGAGGGCTCCGGATCAGCACCTGGCTGACCGCTCTCCTGCGCTTCGCGATCGCAGCGATCCCGGCCGGGTTCGCGGGCTGGGGCGTCTTCCTGCTTCTCGGAGGCGCCGAGGGGTGGACGACCAGCAGCAAGATCCTCGGTGCCATCGCGACCGCGATCATCGGGCTCGCCGTCGTGGTCGTCTATGTGGCCATCCTCGCCCTGATGCGCGCCCCGGAGCTCACATCCGCCGGTGCCCTCGTCCGCCGTTTCCTTCCCGGCCGCTGATCACGCACGGAGCCGTCTCCCAGGCCGGTGGCGCACACTGCTCAGGGAATGCCCCGCGGTTACCATGGGTTGAAGCAGTCGAAGGTCATTCGACCGCAGTTTCTAAGACGGAGAGCACATGCGTCAGGTCATCATCATCGGCTCCGGCCCCGCCGGATTCACGGCTGCCATCTACGCGGCCCGCGCGAACCTCAAGCCGCTGCTCATCGCGAGCTCCGTCGAGGTCGGCGGCGAGCTCATGAACACCACCGAGGTCGAGAACTACCCGGGCTTCCCCGAGGGCATCCAGGGCCCCGAGCTGATGGCGAAGTTCCAGGAGCAGGCGGAGAAGTTCGGCACCGAGGTGCTCTACGACGACGTCACCGAGCTCGATCTGGCGGGACCCGTCAAGAAGGTCACGCTCGGCTCCGGTGCGGTGCACGAGGCTCAGTCGCTCATCTACGCGACCGGCTCGGCATACCGCAAGCTCGACATCGCGGGCGAAGAGCGTCTCTCCGGCTACGGAGTCTCGTGGTGCGCCACGTGCGACGGCTTCTTCTTCCGCGAGAAGACGATCGCAGTCGTCGGCGGCGGCGACTCGGCGATGGAGGAGGCGACCTTCCTCACCCGGTTCGCTGACAAGGTCTACGTCATCCACCGCAAGGACACCCTGCGGGCCTCGAAGATCATGCAGGAGCGGGCGTTCGCGAACGAGAAGATCGAGTTCATCTGGAACAGCGAGGTCGCCGAGGTTCTCGGTGGCGATTCCGTGTCCGGCGTGCAGCTGCGCAACACGGTCGACGGCACCCTGAGCGACCTTCCCCTGGATGGGCTGTTCATCGCGATCGGCAACGACCCGCGCACCCACCTCGTGCACGACAAGCTCGAGCTGACGCCGGAGGGCACCATCTGGGTCGACGGCCGTTCGTCGAAGACCTCGGTTCCCGGAGTCTTCGCTGCGGGCGACGTGATCGACCCCACCTATCGTCAGGCCATCACGGCTGCCGGCACCGGCACGGTCGCCGCTCTCGACGCGGAGCACTTCCTCGCCGATCTGGAAGACGCCTCCGTCGAGGTCCCGGCCGCAGAAGCCGCCGAGATCCTCACCGCCACGGCATAGCCCGGGAACACTTTCACCTCGTCGGCTGTTGTAGCAGACGAACCTCGAATCAAGGAGAACTCTGATGAGTGCAAAGGCTACGAGCCAGGCGACCTGGGAACAGGACGTTCTGCAGGCCGACGGTCCCGTGCTGGTGGACTTCTGGGCCGAGTGGTGTGGTCCGTGTCGTATGGTCGCGCCGGTGCTGGACGAGATCCAGGCTGACAACCCCGACAAGATCACCATCCTCAAGCTGAACGTCGACGAGAACCCCGAGCTCGCCATGAAGTACCAGATCACGTCGATCCCGGCGATGAAGGTCTTCCACGGCGGCGAGGTCAAGACGACCATCATCGGCGCCAAGCCGAAGTTCGCGCTCGAGAAGGATCTGGCCGCATTCATCGGCTGATCCTCTGACGCGAGAAGGGCCGCACCTCCCGGGGAGGTGCGGCCCTTTCTGCGTCTTCAGCCGGGTCGCCGTCGTCGTTCGCGCGTCAGGACGCGTCGGCGACGCTCGGATCCCAGCGACGGTGGCGCTGTTTCTCATCCAGGAGCCCCCAGACGGCGGAGGTGAGCTCCGGGTACTCGAGGGCGATCTGCCGCAGCACCCGATAGTGCCTGGCTGCATTGGGGCGCACGCCGTCGTTCGCATTGATGTTGTCGGCGCGCAGGAGGTACACCACGAGCTCGTCGACGCTCGGCAGCTCCTCCATGAACTCCCAGGGGTCTTCTCCTCCGAGAAGGCGCTCCTGGATGAGCACCGCGAGTTCGTCTGCGGCCTCGGCGCGCAGCACTTCCAGGCTGGCGCGACGCTGGACGGACTCGGTCATGCCTTAAGCCTACGTCGGCTGAGGGCCCCCTCGTCGCACGACCTTCATGTTCTCGGTCATGTCCTCGAGCTCTTTGCCCTTGGTCTCCGGCACCTTGAAGAAGACGAAGAAGAACGACAGCAACGCGAAGAACGCGTAGAAGCCGTAGGCGAAGGTGAGGCCGATCTCGGCGAATGCCGGGAAGGTGGTCGAGATGAAGAAGTTCGCGACCCACTGTGCCGCGGCGGCGACCGCCAGGGCACCCGCGCGGATCGAGTTCGGGAAGATCTCCCCCAGCAGCACCCACACCAGCGGCCCCCAGCTCGCACCGAAGAAGACCACGAAACCGTTCGCGCAGATCAGCGCGATGGTCGCCCAGGGGTCGGGAAGCGTCGCTGTTCCCTGGGCGTCGAGCGTGCCGAAGGAGAAGGCGAGGGCCATGAGCCCCAGCGTCACCGTCATCCCGACCGAGCCGACGAGCAGCATGATGCGGCGGCCGATCTTGTCGACGAGCAGGATCGCGACGATCGTCACCACGATGTTCGTGACCGAGGTGATCACCGAGGTGAGCAGCGCGCTGGACTCATCGAAGCCGACGGACTGCCACAGGGTGGTCGAGTAGTAGAAGATCACGTTGATGCCGACGAATTGCTGGAACACCGACAGCAGGATGCCGATCCAGACGATCGGCTTGAGTCCGAAGCGGTTGCCGCGCAGATCGCGCAGCGACTCGGTGCGCTCCGTGTCGATGGTTCCCGTGATCTCCTTGATCTTGCCTTCGACGTCGATCGTGCCGGTGACGGTCTCCAGAACCTCCGCAGCCCGCTTCAGTTCACCCTTGCGCACCAGATAGCGAGGAGACTCCGGCAGTCGGAGAGACATGATGCCGTAGACCAGGGCCGGGATCGCGGCGACCATGAACATCCAGCGCCAGGCCGTGAGTCCCCAGAGCGGCTGATCAGCGGCTCCCGCGAGACCTGCGAGCAGTGCGTCCGACAGGAGTGCCGCGAAGATACCGGTGACGATGGCGAGCTGCTGCAGCGAACCCAATCGCCCGCGGACGGCTGCCGGAGACACCTCCGCGATGTACGCAGGGGCGATGACCGATGCGGCGCCGACGCCGAGGCCTCCGATCACGCGCCAGATGATGAGGTCGACCACGCTGAATGCGAGACCGGAGCCGATGGCGGAGACGAAGAACATCGTCGCGGCGACGACCATGACGGGTATGCGCCCGTATTTGTTGGAGACCGGGCCGGCGAACCACGCTCCCACCGCGCAGCCGATCAGTGCGGACGAGACGGCGAAGCCCTTGAGGCCCGTGCCGAGGTCGAATCCGGACACATCACCGGCCAGGGCATCGACGGCGCCGTTGATCACGGCGGTGTCGAAGCCGAAGAGGAAGCCGCCCAGTGCTGCGGCGATGCTCACCGCGATGACGCGGCGCTTGATGGTGGCTGGATTCGCGGGTCTGGACATGACTCCCCCTCAACGTCGAGATGTCGTGATTCTAGGCCCCCACGTGATCGGCGGGGGTGTCACTTCGTGGAGCCGTAGCCGCCTTCGCCGAGCTCCTCGAGAATGCGATTGAGATCCTGGATCGAGGCGAAATCGATAGTGACCTGGCCTTTTCTCGCACCGAGCGCGATCTTCACCCGCGTGTTCAACCGGTCACCGAGCTTTCCTGCGACCTCATCGAGGTAGGCGCGGCGGGCGCCCGGGGTCGGCTTCGCGGTCTTGCCGGCGCTGGGCTGCGACTTGGCAGCCTCTTCCGTGGCGCGCACCGAGAGGTCTTCGTTCACGACCTTGTCGGCGAGACGCTGCATCGATTCCGGCGTCTCGAGACTGAGGATGGCGCGTGCGTGTCCGGCGGTCAGCACTCCGGCCGCCACCCGCTGCTGCACCGGAACCGGCAGCTTCAACAGACGGATCGTGTTGCTGATCTGCGGACGGGACCGTCCGATCCGTGTGGCCAGCTCCTCCTGGGTGATGCCGAAATCCTCGAGAAGCTGCTGGTACGCCGAGGCCTCTTCCAAGGGGTTCAGTTCGGAGCGGTGGAGGTTCTCGAGCAGGGCGTCGCGGAGAAGGTCCTCATCGGCGGTGTCGCGAACGATCGCGGGGATCACGTCGAGGCCGGCCTCGCGTGCGGCCCGGGTACGCCGCTCCCCCATGATCAACTCGTACTCGCCCTCCGCGTTCTTGCGGACGACGACCGGCTGCAGCACCCCGAACTCCCGGACGCTGTGCACCAGCTCCGCGAGATCCTCGGGGTTGAAGTGCGTTCGCGGCTGGCGAGGGTTGGCCACGATCGTGTTCGGGTCGACCTGGATCAGGTGAATACCCGGCACCTCTTCGAGCTCCGGCGTGGCAGCATCCGGCCCGACCGTCGCCTCGGTCGTCGCAGGACGCAGGCTCGCCCCGGGGAAGAAGACGTCGACAGGACGCTCCGTCTGATCGGCTGTCGGGATGAGGGCACCGATTCCGCGGCCCAGCCCAGTGCGCTTCGCCATCATTTCTCCTTGCTCTGCGCCGCGGTACGCGACGCGATCTCGACGGCGGCCTCGCGATACGCGATCGCGCCGGCGGATTGTCCGTCGTAGGCGATCACGGTCTGTCCGAAGCTCGGGGCTTCGGACACGCGGACCGATCGGGGAATCACCGTATCCAGCACCTGCTCCGGGAAGTGCGAGCGCACCTCTTCCGCCACCTGCTGCGCGAGACGCGTGCGCCCGTCGAACATGGTGAGCAGGATCGTGGAGAGGTGCAGCACGGGATTCAGGTGCTTCTGGATCATCTGGATGCTGCCGAGCAGCTGGCTCAGGCCTTCGAGTGCGTAGTACTCGCACTGGATGGGGATGAAAACCTCCGATGCGGCCGTGAAGGCGTTGATCGTGAGGAGCCCGAGTGATGGCGGGCAGTCGATGATGACGAAGTCCATCGGGTTGTCGACCAGGTAGACCTCGAGCGCCCGACGCAGTCGATGCTCGCGCGCCACCTGTGCGACCAGCTCGATCTCCGCACCCGCGAGGTGGATGGTGCTCGGTGCGCAGAAGAGATTGGGGTCCTCTGGACTCGGCTGCACGATGTCTGCGAGCGGGAACTCCTCGATCAGTACGTCGTAGACACTGGGGATGTCCGCACTGTGGGGTACTCCCAACGCGGTCGAAGCGTTGCCCTGCGGGTCAAGATCGATCACCAGTACCTTCGCACCCAGGCCGGCGAGGGCCGATGCGACGTTCACCGCGGTCGTGGTCTTCCCCACGCCGCCCTTCTGGTTCGACACCGTCAGGATGCGCGTGTCCCCGGTGAACTCCACCTTCGCGGCTTCGAGAGCGCGTCTGCGGGCGGAGAGGTCGGCAAGTTCCCGCGCGAGCGGTGTATCCATCCCGAACGATGCGTTCGTTGATGCCTTTTCGGATTGTTTCACGTGAAACATCCACTCCTTTCGGGGCCGCGTTCCACTCTAATCGCAAGCAGCGACGTTGGATTACGGCGGCCATCCGTGGTGGCCATGGAGAGTGGTCGATCCAGTGGTCAATCTAGGGAAACTCGAGCATTCCGTCAGGGAGAGAGGGTCCTGCCTCCGTATGTTTCACGTGAAACGACGCGACCCTCCCTCACTGTTTCACGTGAAACCTCGGCATCGACCAGGTCCGCCGCGCTGCGACCCTGTCTCACTCCTGATCTGTCTCACTCCTGACGGTTCTGAGCGCCCGCACCGCCTGGTTCGGCCTTCTCGAGACATGTCCGTTTCACGTGAAACAATCTCGTAAGTCACCTGCGTGAAGCATGCTGCCCTGTCTGGGCCTGCGACGAACGGCCGGCGGGCCTTGCCTCTTCTTCCCGCCTTCGACAGACCATCGACACATCGACACCGACACATCGACATCGACACATCGCCGACGCCATCCACTCGGCTCCCTCCGCAGGGTGATCCGCGCAAGCGGGCTCACTGGCCCTATCCCCGACGACGCGTCGCCTTCATGGGAAGCAGATACGCCTGTACCCTGCACCGCCACCGGCACCGGCACCGGCATCGCTCTCATTGCGCGGCAGCCAAGCGGGATGCGCCAGCGTGCGCGTCCCGCTGCTGTTTCACGTGAAACATTCGTGTCGTGAGTGCCGCCCCCGCAGTGCCACTCACCGTGGCATCCCTCACTCTTCCATCGCCGGGGGTAAGCCAGCGCTGGAAGGAGGCACCCTTCCCCACGAGATGATCACGCTGTCACGCACCGCCGCCGAAACGCAGGAAGCGGGATGTTTCACGTGAAACATCCCGCTTATCCGTCGCAAACGAACTACCGAACGCGAGCCCGCAGCACCCGAGTCGTTTCGGAGAGGATCCCTTCGCCCAGTACTTCGACCCGCACGTCCGAAAGACGGAACCTCTTGATCTGCTTCTGCGCTGCTTCGATCTCGTTCGAGACATTCATCCCCTTGAGGAGAGTCAACTCTCCCCCATCGCGAACCAGTGGCGCGGTGATCGGGATCAGGGTGCGCAGGGCGCTGACCGCGCGCGCCGTCACCACATCGAATCCTTCGGCAGGGCGCACGTCCTCAGCACGAGAACGAAGCACGGTGACGTTGGTGAGCCCCAGGGTCTCCACCTGCTCGTTCAGCCAGGTGATCCGACGCTCCATCGGCTCGACGAGGGTCCACTCCACGTCGGGGCGGGCGATGGCAAGCACCAGACCTGGAAGGCCGGCCCCCGAACCGATGTCCGCGACCGATCCCTGGAAGAGGGGTGCGGCGATCACGCTGTTCAGGATGTGGCGTGTCCAGAGCCGCGGGAGTTCGAGCGGGCCGATCAGACCACGCTCCTCGCCCTCGCGTGCCAGCGCGGACGTGAATGCGCGCGCCACATCAATTCGCTCACCGAAGAGCTCGGCCGCGATCGCGGGTTCGATCTCCAGATCACTCATACAGACGTCCGAGAAGACGATGTTTCACGTGAAACATCAACGACGACGGAGGACCGTGTGGCGGTCGGCACCCTCGCCATAGGACTCGGACACCAATCCACGCTCCGCGGCGATGTCATGCACGAGCTTCCGCTCGTAGCTGGACATCGACGGGAGGGAAGCCTGGGAAGAGCCTTCATCGAGCTTCGCCGCAGCCGCTTCGACCAGCGTCTCGAGCTGCCGGCGGCGTGTGTCGCGCGAACCGGCGATGTCGAGGATCAATCGCGAGAAGGAGCCTGTCTTGCTCTGTACCGCGAGGCGGGTCAGCTCCTGCAACGCCTGCACGGTGTCAGGCGCGGAGAGAAGCGAGAGTCCGTCTCCCTCGGCTTCGATGGAGACGTAGGCCCGCCCCTGACGGACGTCGAGGTTCAAGTCACCATCGATGTCCGCGATGTCGAGGAGTTCCTCGAGGTAGTCCGCGGCGACGTCGCCTTCGTTCTCGAGCTGAGCCACTGTCGGCTCGGTGTTCTCGGTCATGGTCTCGCTCATGAACCGCTCCCCTTCTTCTTGGCGCGCTTCTTGCCCACCGGCTGCTGACGCTTCGGCGCCTCGGCCTTCGCCTTCTCCGCTTCGTCGAGCAGACGCTGCTGCTCGGCCTCGTAGACGGCCATCGGGACGACCTTGCCGGACGAGTCGATCGCCTTGCCCTTGCGAGCGAGTCGCTCCTCACGAGCCTTGGCGGCCTCCGAGCCCGGGGTCGGCATCTCCCGGATGACGAGGAACTGCTGTCCCATCGTCCAGAGGTTCGAGATGAACCAGTACACGACGACGCCGAGCGGGAAGAAGACACCCGAGAAGATGAAGCCCAACGGGAGCACGTAGAGCATGATCTTCTGCATCTGGTACGCCTGGCCGGTCTTGGCCTCGGGCGACAGGTTCTTCGAGATGATCTGAAGCTGCGTGAAGAACTGCGACGCGATCATGAGCACGACGAGCGTGACCAGGATGATGATCGCCGTGGTGTTCTTGGCGTCGACCGCGTTGCCCAGGGTCTCGTGCAGGGAGGCGACTCCGAAGAGCTTGGCGTCGTAGAACTCCTTGGTCAGCTCGGGGCTCAGCAGCCCGACACCGCCGACCTGATCCTTCGCATGCTTGCTGACGTCGCTCAGCACGCTGTACAGCGAGAAGAAGATCGGCATCTGCACGAGCAGCGGCAGACAGCTCGACATCGGCGTCGTACCGTGCTTCTTGTACAGCGCCATGGTCTCGCGGCTCATGGCCTCGCGAGAGAGCTGATCTTTCTTACCGCGGTACTTCTCCTGAACTTTTCGCAGTTCAGGAGCGATTTCCATCATTTTTCGCTGGCTCTTGATCTGCTTCACGAAGAGAGGGATCAGAGCAGCGCGGACGACGATGACGAGTCCGACGATCGACAGCACCCAGGTGATGCCGGATGCGGCGGGCAGACCGACGGCGGTGAGCAGCCAGTGCCAGGCGACGAGGATGAGCTCCACGACCCACTTGAGCGGCCACAGGATGGTGCCGATCAGATCGAAGCCACCCGCAGCGGGGGCGTCGCTGGGAGTGGAGCTGGCTAGCAGAAGGTCAAGACCCACCGATCAGTCCTTTCGGGAAGGGACGACGAAACCGTGTGCAGTCAGGTCGTAACGGAAGTGGTCATGCGGTCGGACGTCATCGACGCCACCGCTGGTCCAGGGATTGCAGCGGAGGATGCGCCATGCCGAGAGCACCGCTCCCTTCACTGCGCCGTGCTGCTGCACCGCACCTACAGCGTAGGCGGAACAGCTGGGGTAGTACGCACAGACATCTCCATACATCGGGGAGATGACCTTGCGATACGCCGTGAGGAAACCCAGCACGAGATTGCGGGGGATCACGGGGATGCTGCGAACGAGGTCCCGTGTGTGGAGGTGCGCATTCCCGACCGACGAAGCCGGCAGGGCGGTCATGCCGACACCGTGGCAGGCACCGTGAGTCTGCGCAGGCAGCGATCGACGTCGTCCCGGAGTTCCGCGAAAGACGCGGTGGCAGACGCAGGAAGGGCACGGATGACGACATCCGTGCCCTCGGGAACGCGCGGGAGCGCCTCCGCACAGACGGCTTTGAGTCGCCGACGGACGGTGTTGCGCACCACTGCGGTGCCTACCTGCTTGCTGATGATGAATCCGAACCGTGCGGATCTGCTCTCGCCCGTCGACATCATGGAGGTGATGACGCGCGCCCCGCCACAACGGGAACCGCGTCGAACGACCAGACGATAGTCGCTCCCGCGGGTCAGCCGATACGGGCGGGCGAGCACAGCGGACTACGCAGAGAGCTCGGTGCGGCCCTTCGCGCGGCGGGCAGCGAGGATGCCGCGGCCGGCACGCGTACGCATGCGGGCACGGAAGCCGTGCTTCTTGGCGCGACGACGGTTGTTGGGCTGGAAGGTGCGCTTGCTCATGGAATCACTCCGGGAATGCTGCCACCGGATTCACTTCGACCGGAGACATGGGGAACTGCCGAAAAAGGCATAAGTCAACCGACTTAGGGTACGTCTTACTGGCGCACAGAGCAAATCTGCGCGCTCCAGGGGTGCTCTGCCGGCACGAACCGCACAGCCATTATCCACAACCGTGGCGCGCCCGGCCCGCGCAACACGCGCGCGTGTTTTCAAGGGCAGGTTGCCGTTCACAGCCGGGGTGACTACCGTGGCATCCTAAGTTATCCACAGGGGCAAGGCACGTCGACCCCGCCTCGATCACTCGTCCGGAGCGTCATGTCATCACCTGCCCAGCCCGACGTCCCCATCTGGACCACGGTGCAGGAGCTTCTGGTCGATGATGATCGTGTCACTCCACAGCTGCAGGGCTTCCTCAGCCTGGCCGTCCCCGCCGGTGTCATGTCGGCGACGCTGTACCTCGAGGTCCCCAACGACCTGACGGCCGCACAGATCAACAAGCGTCTGCGCCTCCCCATCATGGAAGCCCTCTCCCACATCGGCGACGAGGTCACCTCCTACCGCGTGGTGGTCAACCACGAACTCGCCGAGCAGCAGACCGCGCCCATCGCAGTCGGGGACTTCGGACGGCATGAGCAGGTCCGCGTCGAGTCTCCGATGGAGCAGCCGACCCAGCTTCGCCACGAATCCCGACTCAATCCGAAGTACACCTTCGACAACTTCGTCATCGGTCAGTCGAATCGCTTCGCACACGCTGCCGCGGTTGCCGTCGCCGAAGCACCGGCCAAGGCCTACAACCCGCTCTTCATCTACGGGGACTCCGGACTCGGCAAGACGCACCTCCTCCACGCGATCGGCGACTACGCCCAGTCGCTCTACGCCGGAGTGAAGGTCCGGTACGTCTCGAGCGAGGAGTTCACGAACGACTTCATCAACTCGATCGCCAACAACCGCGGCGCCGCCTTCCAAGCCCGATACCGCGACGTCGACATCCTCCTGATCGACGACATCCAGTTCCTGCAGGGCCGCGCGGAGACGCAGGAAGCGTTCTTCCACACCTTCAACACCCTGCACGACCACAACAAGCAGGTCGTGATCACCAGCGATGTCGCCCCGAAGCACCTCACCGGTTTCGAGGATCGGATGCGAAGCCGGTTCGAGTGGGGCCTGATCACCGACGTGCAGGCACCCGACCTCGAGACCCGCATCGCGATCCTTCGGAAGAAGGCGCAGAGCGAGGCCCTTCACATCCCGGACGAGGTCCTCGAGTACATCGCGACCGTCGTCTCGTCCAACATCCGTGAGCTGGAGGGCGCTCTCATCCGGGTATCGGCGTTCGCAAGCCTGAATCGCTCGGCGCTCGACATCTCCCTGGCGCAGACGGTGCTCCGCGACATCATCGACACGGCCGAGGACAACATCATCTCGCCGACCGACATCATCACGGCGACCGCACAGTACTTCAAGCTCACCGTCGACGACCTGTACGGATCGAGCCGCTCGCAGCAGATCGCGACCGCACGACAGATCGCCATGTACCTGTGCCGAGAGCGGACAAGTCTCTCCCTGCCCAAGATCGGGCAGCTGTTCGGCAACCGCGATCACACCACAGTCATGTACGCGTACAAGAAGATCAGCGAGCTCATGAAGGAACGTCGCTCGATCTACAACCAGGTGACCGAGATCACCACGCAGCTCGGTCGACGCTGAGATCGAACCGTCTCCGTCCTCGAGGGACACGGCATCCGAACGGGTGCCGTGCCCCTTTTCTCGTGCTTGACACGCCTCTGCGCTCTCCGGTAAATGCCTCTATGCACATGTGGATAACTTGTGGATGACCGCCGATCGGATCGGGACGAATGTGAGCCGATCGACCAAACCTGTGGATAACTAGGGGAGGCGCAGGATCGCGTCGGATGCCGGTATCCCGCGGATTCCTCAGGGTTTCCACAACTGACAAGCGTGTAGTTCCTTACTCGCTCTTGCTATCCACCGACTTATCCACAGAATCCACAGCTGTTAACACTGTTAAGGAGTTAAGTCTTTCAAGGCGCGATCCCATCACCAGACGGTGGGGAGAACCGTCAACCGAACGACAGGAACTCCGGCGTAGGGATACCCCGGAGTGTGGGGCTAGCATGGGAAGCCCTGCACCGGCAGGGCCGACGACAACGCGTCATAGTTCGACGACAAGGGAGCACCCGTGAGGTTTCAGGTCAACCGCGATGTCTTCAGCGAGGCTGTGTCCTTCGTCGTCAAGCTCCTTCCGCAACGGAACCCGCAGCCGATCCTCGCCGGAGTCCTGATCGAGGCGGACGGATCCGGGCTCACGCTCTCGGCCTTCGACTACGAGGCCTCCGCGCGCACGACCATCGAGGCGACCGTCGACACCCCGGGCACGATCCTGGTCCACGGACGCCTTCTCTCCGACATCGCCAGCCGGCTTCCGAATGCCCCGATCGAGATCGCCGTCGAGGAAGACGGCGGCATCGCGGTCACCTGCGGCTCTGCCCGATTCACACTCGCCGCCATGCCGGTCGAGGAATATCCCTCGATCCCCGAGGTCACGGGGTCATCGGGCGTGGTTCCCGCCGACGACTTCGGCACCGCGATCGCACAGGTCGGGTTCGCTGCATCACGCGACGACGTGACGCCCGTGCTGACGGGTGTCCAGCTCGAGGTCTCCGGCCACAGCCTGAGCCTGGTCGCCACCGACCGCTACCGCGTCTCGCTCCGTGACGTGCCGTGGGACGGCGAAGCCGTCGAGGCCACCGCGCTGGTGCCCGCCCGCACCCTGCTCGAGGTCGGCAAGACCTTCGGGCACGCCGGCACCATCCAAGTGGCTTTCTCCGGAGCGGGCGATCGCGAGATCATCGCCTTCACCGCCGGGAACAAGACCGTGACCTCGCTCCTGATCAAGGGCAACTTCCCGCCGGTCCGCCGACTTTTCCCCGAGCAGACCGACCACTACGCGGTCGTGAACACCGCCGACCTCGTCGAGGCCGTCCGCCGAGTGTCTCTGGTGCTCGACCGCGCCGCGCCGCTGCGGTTCACGTTCTCGAACGACAGCGTGACGATGGACGCCTCGGGCGGAGACCACGCACGCGCATCCGAGTCGGTCGACGCGATCCTCTCCGGAGGCGACGAGGTCACTCTCGGACTGAACCCGCAGTATCTGATCGAAGCTCTCGGCGCGGTCAAGAGCGAGTTCGTCCGCGTGACGTTCACCTCGAGCGACAACGCCAACAAGCTCAGCCCGGTGCTGATCACGAGCCAGACCTCGGTCGACCAGGCGGGTCTGGACTCGTTCAAGTACCTCCTGCAGCCGAACCTCCTCCTCCGCTGATCCCTTCCTCCCCCTACCCGAAACGTTCCCGGATCAGCCGTCAGCTGATCTACGAACCGCCGCGGGTGCGGATGCTCCCGGAGCGAGCATCGGGAGGTACCCACGAAGTGGGAGGGAACCCGCTCTGCGAGCGAAGGGTGCGTCGTCACCCACGAGCCACACGCGAAAACCAGAGAAGAACAAGTGTCAGACCCCGAAGATAGGCTGACTCCGTGATTGTGGAGCACCTGAGTCTGGTCGATTTCCGCAATTACGCGACCGCTGAACTCGCCCTCCACCCGGGCCCGAACGTCTTGGTCGGGCGCAACGGACAGGGCAAGACGAATCTCGCGGAGGCGGTCGTCTTCCTCGCCACTCTCGGTTCGCACCGGGTCTCCTCGGATGCGCCGATGGTTCGCGACGGCCAGGAATTCGCGGTCATCCGGGCTCGCCTCTCGCACGGCGAACGTCGGGTGCTCGCCGAGGTCCAGGTGAACAGGCAGGGTTCGAACAAGGCCCGGATCAACGGCTCCCCGTCGAAGCCGAACGAGCTCCCCCGCTACGCGCACGTCGTGCTGTTCGCCCCCGAAGATCTGCAGATCGTCCGCGGTGATCCTTCGGCCCGACGCCGCTTCATCGATCAGCTGCTCATCCAGCGCACTCCGCGGCTGGCTGCGGTCCTCGCCGACTACGACCGTGTGCTCAAACAGCGCAATGCCCTGTTGAAATCGGCGCGGGCGCGCGGCATCCGGGGTGAAGGGCTGAGCACCCTCGACGTGTGGGACGACAAGCTCGTCTCGCTGGGGTCGGAGATCATCGCCGCTCGTCAGCGGCTGGCATCGGATCTGCAGCAGCCGGTCGCCGCCGCATATGAGGCGATCGCGGGGGCTGACCATCGGCCGCAGCTGGAGTGGGCGCTGTCGGTCGGCGGCGGAGACCCCGAGGACGACGATGGCACCACCGACGACGATGCTGCGGTCACTGCCGTCGAGAGGGTCGACGATCCGAATCGCATCGCCGACCTGTTCCGCGCGTCCCTCGCGGCGAAGCGGTCGAAGGAGCTCGACAGAGGACTCACGCTCACGGGTCCGCATCGTGACGATCTGATTCTCCGTGTGCGTGATCTGCCGGTGAAGGGGTATGCCTCGCACGGCGAATCCTGGTCGGTGGCGCTCGCGCTCCGACTCGCGTCGGCCGAGCTGCTGCGCAGCGAATCCCCCGCCGGCGACCCCGTCCTCATCCTCGACGATGTCTTCGCCGAACTCGACGCCGACCGCCGACAGCGATTGGCGGCGCTCACAGCCGGGTACGAGCAGGTGGTGGTGACCGCGGCGGTGGAGGAAGATATCCCCGAGGTGCTGCATGCCCATGTGGTGCGGATCAGTGCCGGAACGATCAGCGATGAGCGGACCCTCGGGCAGGATCAGGAACCGGGTGAAGATGACTGACGCCGCATCGGCCCCCGTCCCCGACGTTCCGGAGACGGTCGCCACCTATCTCCGGCTGCGTGGTCTGCAGCCGAGCTCGAAGAGTTGGAAGCGCAAGCGCCGGATCGCCACCGACGACGACAACGCCCCGTTCACGCCCGGTCGCGATCCCGGCGCGCTCGGCGCAGTGCTCGACAAGCTCAGTCGGGACTCCGGCTGGCAGATCACGCTCGCGCGGGAAGACCTCGTCCGCCAGTGGGCGGATCTCGCCGGTGCCGACACGGCGAAGCACTCCGAACCGGTCTCCCTCGAGCGCGGACTGCTCACGGTCAAGTGCGACTCGACGGCCTGGGCGAAGAACCTGCAGTTCATGCGAGCGACCATTCTCACCGAGATCGGTCGGCGGTATCCGGACGCCGGTGTCGAGAACCTGCGCTTCATCGGACCGGACGTTCCCTCGTGGAAATGGGGTCCCAGAGCCGTTCCAGGACGGGGTCCACGCGATACCTACGGGTAGGGCACCATCCAAGGGGTCTGAAACGCTCAGAGGGCCACACGCGGCCGTTGAGCGGCATTTCCCCATGAAATCCCGCTAGAATGGGAGTTCGTGATATCGATGTGGAGAATGCCCTCTGATGACGCCTGAATCCCCTGCTGACGAGACGGAATCGACAACCGGGGGAACCTCCGACCCCATCGACGGGTCCGAGACCACGAGCAACTCGATCTCCCCCAAGATCAAGCAGCCCGGCGAGTACGGCGCCGACTCGATCCAGATCCTCGAAGGCCTCGAAGCCGTCCGCAAGCGACCCGGAATGTACATCGGGTCCACGGGCCCGCGCGGCCTCCACCACCTCGTGTACGAGATCGTCGACAACTCGGTCGACGAGGCTCTGGCCGGCTATGCCGACACGATCCTCGTGACGATGCTCGCCGACGGCGGCGTCCGCGTCGTCGACAACGGCCGCGGAATCCCGGTCGACCCGCACTCCTCCGACCCGAACAAGTCGACGGTCGAGGTGGTCCTGACCATCCTGCACGCCGGCGGAAAGTTCGGCGGCGGCGCGTATGCCGTCTCCGGTGGTCTGCACGGCGTCGGCTCCTCGGTCGTGAACGCACTGTCGACCCGTTTCGATGTCGAGGTCAAGCAGAAGGGCTTCGTCTGGCGTCACTCCTTCGCGGAGGGCGGCATCCCGCAGCAGAAGCTCGAGAAGGGCGAGGCGACCGACGAGACCGGAACCAGCATCACGTTCTGGCCGGACGCGTCCATCTTCACGGAGACGATCGACTTCGACTACGACACACTGCGCACGCGCTTCCAGCAGATGGCGTTCCTCAACAAGGGACTGCGCATCGAGCTGCGCGACGAGCGCGAGTCCTCGGCCTATGAGGTGGAGGAAGACGGCGCGACGATCACGAAGCAGCCCGGCGACGTCTTCTTCTACGAGCGCGGCCTCGTCGACTACGTCGAGTACCTCAACAAGGTGCGTCACGCAGAGGTCGTCAACGACGAGATCATCGCCTTCGAGTCGGAGGACACCCATCGCAAGATCTCGCTCGAGGTCGCGATGCAGTGGACGACGTCGTACACCGAGAACGTCTTCACCTACGCCAACACCATCAACACGCACGAGGGAGGAACGCACGAGGAAGGATTCCGTGCGGCGCTCACCACCCTGGTGAACAAGTACGCCCGTGCGAACAACATCCTCAAGGAGAAGGACGACAACCTCTCCGGAGACGATGTGCGCGAGGGGCTCACGGCGGTCATCTCGATCAAGCTCGGCGAACCGCAGTTCGAGGGTCAGACCAAGACCAAGCTCGGCAACACGGAGGCGAAGGCCTTCGTCCAGAAGGTCGTGGGCGATCAGCTCGGAGACTGGTTCGACCGCAACCCGGTCCAGGCCAAGAACATCATCCGCAAGGCTCTCGATGCCGCGACCGCCCGTCTGGCCGCGCGCAAGGCACGTGAGACCGCCCGCCGGAAGAGCGTGTTCGAGTCGGCCGCGATGCCCGACAAGCTCAAGGACTGCACGAGCAAGGACCCGTCGATCAGCGAGATCTTCCTCGTCGAGGGTGACTCGGCAGGCGGTTCCGCCGTGCAGGGTCGCGACCCGCACACGCAGGCGATCCTCGCGCTCCGCGGCAAGATCCTCAACGTCGAGCGCGCGCGTCTCGACAAGGCCCTGGGCAACAAGGAAGTCCAGGCGATGATCCAGGCCTTCGGCACGGGCATCGGCGAGGAGTTCGACATCGAGAAGGCGCGGTATCACAAGATCGTGCTGATGGCGGATGCCGACGTCGACGGTCAGCACATCACCACGCTGCTGCTCACGTTGCTCTTCCGCTACATGCGCGGTCTCATCGAGGCCGGTTTCGTCTACCTCGCGATGCCGCCGCTGTACCGACTGAAGTGGTCGAACTCCGCCCACGAGTACGTGTTCAGCGACGCCGAGCGCGATGCCCTGCTCAAGCACGGCATCGAGAACGGCAAGCGCATCCCGAAGGATGCCGGCATCCAGCGCTACAAGGGTCTCGGCGAGATGAACCCCAAGGAGCTGTGGGAGACGACGATGGATCACACCACGCGCACCCTGCAGCAGATCACCATCGAGGACGCCGCAGCTGCCGACGAGATCTTCAGCGTGCTGATGGGTGAGGACGTCGAATCCCGACGCAGCTTCATCCAGCGCAACGCCAAGGACGTCCGCTTCCTCGACATCTGACCGACAAATACACACACTGAGCTGCGGACTGCAGAAGGCGGAGGGATCTCGTCGGCGTGAGCATCGGGAGGGTCCCGCGAAGCGGGAGGGTCCCCGCTCTGCGAACGAAGACGAGATTCCGTAGCCCGGTAGCCAAGACAGAATCGAAACAGACACATGACTGACGAAGAACGCACCGAACCGGAACACGACCACGGCAAGATCGATCAGGTCGATCTGCAGTCGGAGATGCAGCGCAGCTACCTGGACTACGCGATGGCCGTCATCGTGGGGCGCGCCCTCCCCGACGTCCGCGACGGACTCAAGCCGGTGCACCGCCGTGTGATCTACGGCATGTACGACGGCGGCTTCCGTCCCGACAAGTCGTTCTCGAAGTGCGCCCGTGTGGTCGGCGAGGTCATGGGTCAGTACCACCCCCACGGTGACTCGGCGATCTACGACGCCCTGGTGCGTCTGGTGCAGCCGTGGTCGCTGCGTTACCCGCTCGCTCTCGGTCAGGGGAACTTCGGTTCCCCCGGGAACATGGGTGCCGCTGCGCCGCGATACACCGAGACGAAGATGGCTCCGCTCGCGCTCGAGATGGTGCGCGACATCGAAGAAGACACCGTCGACTTCACCGACAACTACGACGGTCAGACCCAGGAGCCGACGGTCCTCCCGGCCCGGTTCCCCAACCTGCTCGTCAACGGTTCGGTCGGCATCGCGGTGGGTATGGCGACGAACATCCCGCCGCACAACTTGCGCGAGGTATCGGATGCCGCGCTCTGGGCTCTCGACAACCCGGACATCAGCCGCGAAGAGCTGCTGGACGGGTTGATCCAGCGCATTCCGGGACCGGACTTCCCGACCGGTGCGCAGGTGCTCGGAACCAAGGGCATCCACGAGGCCTACCGCACCGGGCGAGGCTCGATCACGATGCGGGCGGTCGTGAACGTCGAGGAGATCCAGGGCCGCACCTGCCTCGTCGTCACGGAGCTGCCGTACCAGGTGAACCCCGACAACGTGGCGGTGAAGATCGGCGACCTCGCCCGTGACGGCAAGATCACCGGCATCGCCGACATCCGCGACGAGTCCTCCGACCGCACGGGTCAGCGCCTCGTCGTCGTGCTCAAGCGCGACGCGGTCGCGAAGGTCGTACTGAACAACCTGTACAAGCACACCCAGCTGCAGGAGAACTTCGGCGCGAACATGCTCGCGATCGTCGATGGTGTGCCGCGAACCCTCGCGATCGACGGCTTCATCACCAACTGGATCGCCCACCAGATCAACGTGATCGTCCGGCGCACGGAGTTCCGGCTGCGTGAAGCCGAGAAGCGCATGCACATCCTGCGCGGATACCTGAAGGCGCTCGATGCGCTGGACGAGGTCATCGCGCTCATCCGTCGGTCGCAGACGACGGCGGATGCGAACGAGGGACTCCAGAAGCTCCTCGACATCGATGAGATCCAGGCCGACGCGATCCTGCAGATGCAGCTGCGTCGTCTGGCGGCGCTCGAGCGTCAGAAGATCATCGACCAGGCGAACGAGCTCGAAGCGCAGATCACCGACTACAAGTCGATCCTCGCGGACGAGGGCCGCCAGCGCACCATCATCCGTGAAGAGCTGACGGGTATCGTCGACCGCTTCGGCGACGAGCGCCGCACGCACATCCTGCACGGCTTCGACGGCGACGTGTCGATGGAAGACCTGATCGCCGAAGAGGAGATGGTCGTCACCGTCACGCGCGAGGGCTACATCAAGCGCACGCGCAGCGACAACTACCGCTCCCAGCACCGCGGCGGCAAGGGAATCAAGGGCGCGCAGCTGCGGGCGGATGACATCGTCGAGCACTTCTTCGTCACGACGACGCACCACTGGCTGCTGTTCTTCACCGACAAGGGTCGCGTCTACCGTGCGAAGACCTACGAGGTGCCGGAGGCCGGACGGGACGCGAAGGGAACGCACGTCGCGAACCTGCTCGCGCTGCAGCCCGACGAGAGCATCGCCCAGGTGCTCGACATCCGCGACTACCAGGTCGCGGACTACCTGGTGCTGGCCACGCGCGAGGGCCTGGTCAAGAAGACCCGACTCGACACGTACGACACCAACCGTCAGGGCGGCGTCATCGCCATTCGTCTGAACGACGAGGACGAGCTGGTCAGTGCGCTCCTCGTGAACGCCGAGGACGACATCCTCCTGATCAGCCGACGGGGCATGTCGGTGCGCTTCGAGGCGACCGATGAGGCGCTGCGTCCGATGGGCCGCGCGACGGCCGGTGTTCGCGGAATGAAGTTCAAGATCGACGAGGACTGCCTGCTCTCGGCATCCGTCGCCGCTCCCGGGAAGTTCGTGTTCATCGTCACCGACGGCGGCTATGCGAAGCGCACCGCGGTCGAGGAATACCGGGTCCAGGGACGCGGCGGAACAGGCATCAAGGTCGCCAAGCTGAACGACGATCGGGGCACTCTTGCGGGCGGTCTGATCGTCGCCGAGGACGACGAGGTCTTGGTGGTTCTGTCCAGCGGCAAGGTGGTACGCTCTGCCGTGGCCGAGGTCCCCGCCAAGGGTCGAGACACCATGGGAGTGGTGTTCGCCCGTACGACGGAGGCCGATCGCATCCTCGCCATCGCCCGTAACGGTGAGCGTGGCCTCACTGAAGACGAGGCCGAGACGGATGCCGAAACTGAGGCCCCCGAGACGACAGAGACCCCCGAGGAAACAGACGCATGAGCACAGTGGCCGACAAGCTGGCGAAGAAGTCGACCCGCAAGACCGGTGGCAAGCAGGTCCGCCTCCGATTGGTCTACGTGGACTTCTGGTCGGCCGTGAAGCTGTCGTTCCTCGGAGCGGTCGCCCTCGCCGTGGTCACCATGGTGTCGTTCTTCCTCATCTTCCTGGTGCTCCAGGCGACGGGGATCATGACGACGGCCGAGGGGTTCCTGCTCGGGATCACCGACAACACGTTCGTGCTGTCCGAGGTCGTCGGACTCCCGCAGGTGATGGCGTTCGCGGCAGTCGTCGCGATCCTGAACCTCATCGTCTTCACGGTGCTCGGTGCCGTGGTCGCCGGTATCTACAACCTCGCTGTGAAGGTGACCGGCGGACTGCTCGTCGGCTTCATGTCGAACTGATCTTCCGACGGTCTCCGGACCGACACGACGAAGGGCGGATGCTGCGGCATCCGCCCTTCGTCGTGTCTCGCTGCGCATGCGTGAGAAGTCTCCGGTGGCGCCGAGGAGGGCGTCGATCAGCCGAGGTCGTCGCCAGCGCGATGCACGTGGACGGAAAGCACCCGTCTCCCGTTACGGAAAACCCGAAGCGGAGTGTCCGGATGACTCGGTGTCGTGCCGTCCAGCCCGGCCGTACCTTGGAACCATGACCACTCAGACTGTGACTCCGGCTCCCGCAACGGCGGTGAAGCCGCCGTTGCGCCTCTTCCTCACTATCCTGCATCTGGCAGGTGTCGGCGCCCTCGGCGGTGCCATCCTCGCAATGCTCGGCGGCCTTCTCGGCACCGGCCTCGGCCTCCTCCTGGCCGCGGGCATCGGCCTCGTCCTGCTCGTGGGCCTGGTCTACGCGCTGTACGGGCTGGGCTGGTTCGAGGTGGCCCGCGTGAGCGCACTCTATCGCGCGCCGATAGCCCCGCTGCGCGCGCAGCCGCGCGACCGCCCCGGATTCGCGGGCTGGCTCCGTTCCCTCGGGCGTCAGGCGATCGACGGGCGCATGTGGCGCGCCATCGCGAACTTCGCGATCGCCGCCGTCCTCGGTGCCATCGTGCTCCGCCTCTTCTGGGGCCTGGTGTGGTCGATCATCATCTCGTTCGCCCCGCTGACCGCGGCGGACTCCGTGATGGGGCCGTTCGGCGGTGGCGGCATCCCCGTCGCCTGGGCGCCGCTCGTCGGACTCCTCGGCATCGCCGCCTGTGTCGTGGGCATGATCGGTCTGGCCCTGTTGCACCGCACACTGACGCTCGCGATCGTGATCCGCCCGAAGGAGGCCGATCTCACCGAGCGAGTCCGCACCTCGACCGCGCAGCGGGAGGGAGCCGTGCGCGCCGCCGACGTGGAGCGCACGCGCATCGAACGTGACCTGCACGACGGAGTCCAGCCGCGCCTGGTCTCGGTCGGCATGACGCTCGGCCTGGCACAGCAGAAGATCGACAACGATCCGGAGGCCGCGAAGGAGCTGATCAACGAGGCTCACACCTCGACCAAGGCGGCCATCACGGAGCTGCGGCAGCTCGCCCGCGGTATCCACGCGTCCGTGCTCGATGACCGCGGCCTCGATGCCGCGCTGTCGGCACTGGCGGGGCGTTCGCACATCCCTGTGCACCTCGACGTGCGGATGGACGGCCGGTGCAGTCGCGAGGCCGAGGCCGCCGTGTACTTCTCCATCGCCGAATCCCTGACCAACGCCGCCAAGCACTCACGAGCGAGCGAGGCCCGCGTGATCGTGCGGCTGCGGGAGGGCAACGCTCTGTGGGCCCGGGTGGAGGACAACGGCATCGGGGGCGCGCAGGTGCAGCCCGGAGGCGGGCTCGACGGCATCGCGAACCGCATCCTCGCCGCGGGAGGGACCTTCCGCCTCGACAGTCCGCAGGGCGGACCGACCAGCCTGGAGGTGAACGTACCGTGCGCATCCTGATCTGCGAGGACTCCGTCCTGCTGCGCGAGGGCCTCGTGCGACTGCTCGAGGACGCCGGCCATGAAGTGGTCGCCGCTCTTCCCGACACCGAGGGGCTCGACGAGGCCGTCGCGAGCACCGCACCGAATCTGTGCATCCTGGATGTGCGTCTTCCTCCGACCTTCACCGATGAGGGCATCCGCGCGGCACTCCGGCTGCGGTCGTCGCATCCGTCGCTCGCGATCCTCGTGCTCTCGCAGTACGTCGAGGAGCGATACGCATCGGATCTGATCGCGGCACAGGGAGGCCCTCTCGGGTATCTGCTCAAGGATCGGGTCGCCGATGTCGCCGAGTTCCTCGTCTCCGTGCAGCGCATCTCGGAGGGTGCGACCGTACTCGACCCCGAGGTCGTCGCACAGCTGCTCACACGGCGGAACAGAGACGACCGGATGATGCGGCTCACCGAGCGCGAGCGGACCGTGCTCGCGCTGATCGCCGAAGGCAAATCGAACCAGGCGATCGCAGGTCTCCTGTTCCTCTCGGAGGCGAGCGTCGAGAAGCACATCACCTCCATCTTCCAGAAGCTGGGCTTCGAGCAGGACGAGTCGGGCAATCGCCGCGTGCTCGCCGCCCTCGCCCACATCGAGAACACCGGTGGCACGACGCCGCCGACCGGCCAGACAGGAGTGGCACGATGACCACCGAGAACAACGGCGCACCCGGCGAGCACACCCCGCTCACCCCGCCGCCCCCTTCCCCGCCGCAGATGTCGGTTCCGCAGGGGCCTCCGCCGGCATCCCCGACGCCGCCGCCGACCGGACCGTCCGGTGGACGTTCGTCCGGCGCGACGGCCATCATGGTCGTGACAGCCGTGGTCGGCGGGATCGCCCTGCTCGGCGCCGGCGGCACGGCCGCGGCGGCCGCGGTCGGGACCATCGCGTCGTCGAGCAGCCCCGACTCCGTGCAGACGGTGGGCATCGAAGGCATCGAGGGGATCGACCTGGATGCGGATGCCAGCAGCATGCGAGTGGAGTTCGGCGACGTCGACGAGGCCGAACTGGCGATCACCAACGGTCGGGGCACCGCCTGGACCTTCGAGCGGGACGGTGACGAACTGATCGTCCGGAGTCCGCAGGGTGTGTTCGGCTGGTGGTTCGGCAACTGGTTCGGTGACGAGGAGATCGCGGTGCTGACGCTGCCGGAGAGTCTTCGCGGCGCGGAGCTCGACGCCGACCTCACGCTGGACGCGGGGAGCCTCGACGTCGTCGGAGACTTCGGCACGCTCGACATCACCGTCAGCGCCGGCGCGCTCGACGTCGAAGGTGCAGCCAGGGAACTCGACGTGCAGATGAGCGCCGGCCGCGCCGACGTCCTGCTCGACGGGGTGACGGAGGCCGACCTCGGTGTCTCGGCGGGCGATCTCACCATCGAGCTGACCGGTACGGCGCCGACGCAGACCCTGATCGACGTGAGCGCGGGGACGCTCGATCTGACCGTCCCCGACGTGGAGTACGCGATCACCCAGGACATCAGCGCAGGCACCTTGAACGCCAAGGTGCAGGAGGCTCCGAGCGCGCGCCGGACCATCGACGTCTCGTTGTCGGCCGGGACCGCGACCATCCGTCCCGGGCGCTGAACATCGTCGAGGGCGAGGACCCGGCGGGGTCCTCGCCCTCGATTCGGATTTTCCGTCTTTCTCCGGTAAAGTCTTGGAGGTTGACGGGGCTATAGCTCAGGCGGTTAGAGCGCTTCACTGATAATGAAGAGGTCCCAGGTTCAAGTCCTGGTAGCCCCACTCCTTAACTCAAGAAAATCCCTCACGGGGCCTTAGCTCAGTTGGTAGAGCGCCTGCTTTGCAAGCAGGATGTCAGGAGTTCGAATCTCCTAGGCTCCACAGGAACACAGAACCCCGGAAGCCCGTCAGATCAGCGGATTCCGGGGTTTTTCTTTGGGTCTTCCGTCAGGTCGAAACGCCCAGCGAACGCCGAACGAGATCGAGTGCGAGAACGGCGGCGCCTTGGGCGCTGCTCGTCTCGCCGAGGTCGCCGGTGAGAGCGAGGGGGCGTCCGATTGCAGCGAGATGCTTGCTGACGCGTTCGACGAGGATCGCATTGTTTCCCAGTCCGCCACCGAGGACACCCGCTTCGGGGTCCGTGACGGAGATGAAAGCTGCAAGCGCGAGCGCGACGTTGCCTGCATAGACGTCGATGACCTCGTCGGCGAGGGGGTCTCCGGATGCGGCCCGGGTGAAGACTTCTGTGTGCGAAGCAGGCGCCGTCCTCCCGTTCGCTTCATAGTGCTGTCGGGCGCGGTCCAGGAAGCCCCGCGCCCCGAAGTACTCCTCGAGCGTGAAGGTGGGCGCCGCGTCCGGGCCGAAGGGGTAGGGGAACCAGCGCATCTCTCCTGCGGAGCCTGTGGAGCCACGGAGCAGGTGCCCATCGCTGACGACGCCTATCCCGACGCCGCCCTGTCCGAGGTGCAGGTACAACAGGTCGACACTGCCGCGTTCCGGACGCCGAGACTCCGCGAACGCGGAGCAGTTGATGTTGTTCTCGAGCGTCACCTCGACCTCTCGTGGGAGAGCGAGAGTCTCGATGAGGCCGGCGAGGTCGAAGGACGGGCCGGTGGTCGAGTTCTCGGCGGAAAGCGGGGACCCGGTGTCCGGGGCTGCGCTCTTCCGATAGTGACGATGCGCGGGAGGCACGATGGTGGGCACGGCGAGGCCGACGCGACGGAGGGTGCCGAAGCGGCGGTTCGAGGAGGTGCGGAATCGCGCGAGTTCTCCGCGCACCCGGTCGTCCACAGCTGTCGGGCGGTTTCGGTCGATCTCGATCGCCACACGCTGACTCGAGACGACGGCCCCGGTCAGGTCGATCGCGACGAACTCCACGTGGCTGGTTCCGTAGTCGACGCCGAGCACCCAGCCGGAGCGTTGCCCGAGCCCGTACACCTGAGCCGCGCGTCCACGCGCACCTTGTCGGGAGTCGACGTGGTCGACCAGCCGTGCCCCCTCGAGCTCGGCAATGACGTGGATCACCGTCGGCGACGACAGTTCGCTGCGCTCGGTGAGCTCGGGTCTGGTCAGTGGGCCTTCGTCGAGGAGGATTCGAAGGATCGTCGCCTGAGTCGAGGTCAGGGAGGGATGCGTGCTCGTCGGCTCGGCATCAGGTCGCCACATCTTCGTCCTTTCGTTGCGAATCACTCTATCGAGCACCGACTGTTGACAGTGGTGGATTAACTAACTAAATTACTTTTCAAATCAATGAAGGGTGTTTCGTGAGTCGATACGACGTGGCCAACCTCACCGGAGAAGCGGTGCGCACCACCTGGCAGGGGCAGGCAGGAACGACCTACCCAGGGTGGCTCTACTCCGGCGGCGCCCTGCGCGTCTTCGGGATGGGCGGCTCGCACAACGCCGCCGTCGCGGCCACGAGCCGTCTCCGACGAGAGGGAGTCGATGCCCGAGCGGAGCTGGCCTCCGAGTACCACCGTGCGTCGCTCGACCGGATCGGCCCGGCGGACACCGCCGTCCTGATATCCACGAGCGGCGAGAGCGTCGAACTCATCGAACTCGCCGAGCGGATGCGAGCCGCGGGACTGCACCGCACGATCGCGGTGGTCGGAGAGAGCGCAACCCCGCTCGCGGCGCTCACGTCGCACGAGATTCTCCTCGGCCTGGAGCACCCCAGCCCGATCGACAGCTACATCGCGACAGTGATGGCGCTCGTGCGAATGGGAGCCGCCACGCGCGGTGCCCCGCTGCCGGACATCGCAGCCGATGCCGATGCCGTGGAACGCGCTGTCGCGAGCGGACGGCGTCTCATCGCAGGCGTCCCCGCATCGAGCGTCGACGTTCTCGGCCGAGGGCATCTTCTCGGCGTCGCTCAGCAGGTCACCCTCCTGCTCCGCGAGATCTCTCGCGTTCCCTCCACGAGCTGGGATCCGAACAACTTCCGACACGGTCCGATGGAGTCGATCCAACCCGACCAGCTCACGATCCTCCTCCGCGGGCCGGGCGATGTCTCGCGGGCCGCAGACAAAGCACTCGCCCGTGATCTGCGGACCATCCCTCAGCGCTCGCTCATCCTCGGGAACGAGGCGGTGACGGGTGGCGAGACTCCGGACGACCTCACCGTTCCGCCCTCTCCGAGCCTCGCCGGAGTGTCCGAGCTCGCGGCTCTCATCCCTCTCATCTATCAGTGGGGCGAGCACGCGGGCGTCGAGCCGGGGGTCTTCCGCTACACCCGGGTCACGATCACGGCCGAGGCGTGATGAGCACGCAGGTCGCACTCGGCATCGATGTCGGTGGCACGAAGATCGCCGTCGGAGAACTCTCTGCAGGCGGCGAGCATCGCGAACTCGCGGTGATCCCGACCGTGCAGCGCGACGGACACGCCAATCTCCTCGCCGTCACCGACGCCATCGCTCGCTTCGCGGGGCCGGGCGCGCGCATCGGGATCTCCCTCGCGACGACGATGGACGCGGACGGCCGGGTGCGTGACCCTCGCGGGTGGTTCGGGTGGACGGGCGTCGACCTCGCGCACGCGCTCGATGTGCCGAACGCTGTCGAGATCATGCCGGACGCCGCATGCGGAGCTGTCGCCGAGGCCCGGTGGGGTGCAGGCGAAGGAGCGCGACGCGTTCTCTATGTCACTCTCGGCACCGGGATCGCGCATTGCGTGGTCACGGACGGCGTACCGGATACGGGCTCCTACGGCGCCGGCATCCTGAGCGGCAGCACTCCCCCCTTCCGCAGTGGGTGGCGCACGCGACCGTCATGGCGGAGCGTCGAGGACATCGCCTCCGGCCCCGGTCTGGCCGCAGCATTCGCCGGATCGGTCGCCGCCGCCGACGCCCACGCTCTCGCCGATCGATTCCGCGGGGGTGAGTGGTGGGCTCGACGTGTGGTCGAGCACGCCTCCTGGCAAGTCGGCTCTCTCATCGCGGGGCTTGCGACCTCGACCGATCCGGATGTGATCGTGCTGGGCGGTGGCCTGGCCGCGGGATTCTCCGAGTATGTGGATCTCATCGACGGTGTGCTCGAAGTCCTGCTCCACGACTGGCACACCTCGCTCGTTCCCGCCGTTCCGGCCCGATTCGGAGCGGAGTCGTGTTGGATCGGTGCCGCCGGTCTCGCGGCAGCAGATGCTCCGGCAACCCTTATCCCGACCAAGACCAGGGAAGACACGCCGGCCGGCGCCTCCCTCGCTCGAAAGGAGCACGTCGATGTCTGACGACTCATCCACCGCGGAGCGTGTGATCCCGGTCCGGCACAGAGGCCGTTTCGTCGCTGGAACCGTCGCGATCATCCTCCTCGGCGGGCTGCTGTACTTCTTCGCGACCAACGAGCAGATCCGCTGGGACGCCGTCGGCAGGTATCTGTTCGGACCCACCGTCCTGCAGGGCGTCTGGGTCACGATCCAACTCACCGTCCTGTCGATGGTCATCGGTGTCGTCCTCGGTGTGGTCCTCGCCGTCATGCGGCAGTCCGCGAATGGGGTGCTTCGCTGGATCGCGGGACTCTACATCTGGTTCTTCCGGGGAACACCCGTGCTGGTGCAGATCGTCTTCTGGTTCAACATCGCCTTGTTCGTGCCGATGATCGGCGTCGGTGAGTTCCAGGTTTCGACGAATCAGCTCGTGACCGGATTCGTCGCCGCGCTGCTGGCCCTGTCTCTGAACGAGGCGGCGTATATGGCCGAGATCATCCGCGCCGGCATCACCTCGATCGATCGCGGGCAGGGTGAGGCGGCCGCGGCGCTGGGATACACGCCGCTGCAGACGATGACACGCATCATCCTCCCGCAGGCGCTGCGCGTGATCGTGCCGCCGACGGGCAACGAGACGATCAACATGCTCAAGACGACATCGCTCGTCTCGGTCGTCGCCGCGCAAGACCTGCTGACCCGCGTGCAGGAGATCTCAGCCCGCAACTACCTCGTGATAGAGCTGCTCATCGTCGCGAGCATCTGGTACATCGCGATGACGACCGTGGCCAGCGTCGGCCAGTACTACCTCGAGCGACGACTTTCGCGGGGCTATGCACGCACCCCGGACAAACTGACCTTCCGGAGTGTGCTCCGCGGCATGTTGCCGCTCCGTTCCACTGCAAGGAGCACCTCATGACCGTCGATGCCGTCATCGCCCGCAACGTCCGCAAGTCGTACGGTCCGACCGAGGTGCTGAAGGGCGTCGAGCTGATCGCTCGTCGCGGGGAGGTCACCTGCATCATCGGACCCTCGGGCAGCGGGAAATCCACCTTCCTGCGCTGCATCAATCATCTTGAGCGCATCGACGGCGGGACGCTGCAGGTCGGAGACGATCTCGTCGGGTACGAGCGTCGCGGCGGTGCACTGCACGAGTTGCGCGAGCGGCAGATCGCCGCGCGGCGGGCGAAGATCGGGATGGTCTTCCAGAGCTTCAACCTGTTCCCGCACATGACTGCGCTGCGCAACGTGATGGATGCGCCGGTGCGGGTGCTCGGCCTCTCGAAGATCGAGGCGGGCGAGCGCGCTCGGGCGCTGTTGAAGCGCGTGGGTCTGGCCGGAAAGGAGTCCAGTTACCCGCAACAGCTCTCCGGCGGGCAGCAGCAGCGGGTCGCCATCGCTCGCGCCCTCGCGATGCAGCCGGAGCTCATGCTCTTCGACGAGCCCACCTCGGCGCTCGATCCTGAACTGGTCGGCGAAGTTCTCGAGGTCATGAAGGACCTCGCCGCGTCGGGCATGACGATGATCGTCGTCACCCATGAGATGGGGTTCGCGAGGAATGTCGCCGACCAGGTCGTCTTCATGGCAGACGGGGTCGTGCACGAACACGGAGCCCCCGACGAGTTCTTCTCGTCCCCGCGCACCGAACGCGCCAGGGACTTCCTGGGACGCACCGCCACCCACTGAGACTGCATCACCGCACCACCCCACCACTGGCAACCCCATGCACCACCGAGAGGAACCCGCAATGCGCACTCGAAACCTCCTGCCCGTCGGCGCCGTCGTCATGGCGCTCGTCCTCGCCGGCTGCACTTCCGAGCCGGATGCCGGCGACACGAGCCCTCCGACCGCGGACGGATGTGCCGGAACCGGCATCGACGCGAAGGCCTCGGCCGACCTTGCGGCACTGCTGCCGACGTCGGTCGCCGAGTCCGGCGTGGTCCAGGTCGGTACCGATCCGACGCTGCCACCGTATGAGTTCACGGACGAGAACGACGAACTCGCGGGTCTCGACATCGAACTCGGTCAGCTCATCGGCTGCAAACTCGGCGTCGAGGTCGAGTACTCGGCGATCGACTTCGCCGGGCTTCTCACGGCCGTGCAGGCCGGCCGCTACGATTTCGCGATCGCGGGCATCAGTGACACCCCGGAAAGATCGGAGGTGATGGATCTCGTCGACTACCAGACCGAGGGTACGGCCATCATCGTCCCGAAGGGCAACCCCGGCGGCATCAAGACCATCGATGACCTCTGCGGCCTGAACGTCGCGGCGGTGCAAGGATCCGTGCCGCTCGAGCTGCTCACGCGCAAGAACGAGAAGTGCGCCGAGCCCATCACCCTGCTGCCGCTGCCCTCGTCGAGCGAAGGGTTCCTCGCTGTGCGTTCGGGCCGCGCCGACGCGAGCATGGAGACGCTCGGATCGGCCATCTACTACCAGCAGTCCGAGGAACACGGCGGCGACCTCGAAGCGCTCACCACCGAGTTGTATGCGCAGGGCTATCAGGCCATCGCCTTCCCGAAGGACGACGAATCGGCGAAGCTGCGTGACGCGGTGCACGCAGCGCTGACTGCACTGGTCGAGGAGGGCGCTTACGCGGAGCTCTACGAGAAGTGGGGCCTGGAGGCGAACAAGGTCGAGACCATCACGGTGAACGACAGCCTCCGCTTCGCCGACAAGTACTACAACGTCGACTAGGACGAGTGATGATGGATCTTCAGGCCGAACAGCAATTCGACCAAGCTCCGGGGCGGCCCTTCGGCGAGGCAGTGCTCCGACAGCCCGCAGTACTGTCGGAAGCCCTGCCGACGATCCGCGAGATCGTTCGCGGGCCCGACTTCGCCGTGCCCCGCGACGCGACGGTCGCTTTCGTGGGGATCGGGGCGAGTCATGCGGCGGGTCAGAGCGCGGCCTGGGATCTTCTCCGCCGGGGGCGGCTCGCGCATCGATACACCGGTGCCGAGCTGCCCCCGGACGGGACTCGGGTCGCGGACGTCTACATCGGGATCTCGCAGAGCGGCCGTTCGCCGGAACCGCTGCGGGCCCTTCAGCGGGTCGAAGGAGTCCGGCGGATCGCAGTGACCAACGAGGCGTCTTCGCCTCTCGCTGCTGCGGCGGAGGCGAGTCTCGACCTCGGGGGGCTCCCCGACAGCGGCGTATCGACGATCGCCTACAGCGCGACCGCTGCGGCGTTGGCGATGCTCGTCGAACGGTGGACGACGGGTGAGCCGGGCACCCGATGGGATCGGGTCGGAGCCGACCTCGAGCGACTCCTCGATGAACATGACCACCTTCTCGATTCCTGGGCATCGCGATTCAGCGGGTGCGCCTCCATCGACGTGGTCGGAGGCGGACCCTGGCAGGGGGCGGCGGAGGCGATCGCCCTCGTGCTGCGTGAGGCGCTGCACATTCCCGCCGCCGCTTTCGAGACGCGCACATACCTGCACGGGCAGATGGACAGCGTGTCGGAGGACTCGGCCCAGATCCTGCTCGGCGGCGCCCGCGAGCATGTCCTCCACGGGCAGCTGGAGGTGAAATCTCGCGCGACGCTGGTGGTCGGGACGGCGGCTTCGGCGGTGCGCGAGCGCACGACCGGGAGCATCGAAGTCGACAGTGGTCATCTCGCAGCGGATGCGATCATCGGCACTGCTCTCCTGCATGAACTCTCACGACGCTGGGGTGTATGCATCGGAGTCGACCCCGATGAGCCAGTATTCGCTCGTCTCGACACGAAGGTCGGTCACTGACTTCGTCTTCGCGCCGGAGAACCGCTGGCTCCGCGAGAGCACAGCAACTGAGATCCCGGCTCACGGCGTGAGCGTGTCGGCCGCCGACGGCGCCGTCAGCCTGCCGGCCGCAGGTCCCGCAGGATCGTCGCGTGGCGGACGAGGAACGTGCGCTCGTCGAGCTTCTTGCGGCGGAGCCAGCCGGTGACCTCGTCGTTGTGCTTGCTGGCGTTGCAGGAGGTGCAGGCAGGGACGACGTTCTCGAGCGTGTAGCGGCCGCCGCGCGAGATGGGCTGGATGCAGTCGCGCTGCAGGGCGGCCCCGTCACCGCCGCAGTAGGCGCATCCGCCCCACGCGTCCATGAGGTCGTGCCACTGCGCATCGGTGAGGTCGTTGTCGACCTTGGCGAGGCGGTTCGTCCGTCGCTTCGCATAGCGCGCACGGGTCGCCGGCGACGCGGTGGCGGAGGAGACCTTGCGGCGGCGGCGCATGCGCTGATGCTACCGCGCGGACAAGGACCTCAACGCCCGGAGCCGCCGAGCTGCGAGAAGTAGCGGTCCGCTTCCGCGCGCTGTTCCGCGAGAGATGTCACCGTCCCCGGGTCCACCGGGCTGAATGTGAAGACGACCTCCTGCACGCTCACCCCGCCGAACCGGTACGCACTCAGACCGCCGCCCTGATCACGTGCCATGCCACTGGGCCAGACGTCGGCCTGGGCACCCGCGACCCCCAGTCGCCAACCCCGGGGCTCGAGCTCCTCCCGCACCAGGCACAACGCCTCGAAGGCGTCATTCGCCCGCCGCTCGACAGCACCGAGATCGGGGGAGTTCACGACGACCACCCATTGCCAGTCGTCGGTCTGCCACCAGCTGATCCTCACCTCGTGGATGAGACCGCCGTGACTCGCCGAGACCTTCTGAGGACTCTGCGGCCTCGCCGGCGCGTCGGACATCAGGCACCCCCTACGCCAGCACCGACGGCCACCAGCTCGTGCGGGGCGACGTTCAACCGCTCCCCGCCGTCGGCCGTGACGACCACGATGTCCTCGATGCGCGCACCCCATGCGCCGGCGAAGTAGATGCCGGGCTCGATGCTGAACGCCATGCCCTCACGCAGCACGAGGTCGTTGCCGGGCGCGATGTAGGGCTCCTCGTGCACCGAGACGCCGATGCCGTGTCCCGTGCGGTGCAGGAACGCCTCACCCAGACCTGCCTCGGCGAGCACGGTGCGAGCCGCAGCATCCACCTCGGACGCCGTCGCGCCGGGACGAACGGCATCCACCGCCGCCTGCTGCGCACGCACGAGAACCGCGATGCGCTCAGCCGCAGCGGGGTCGGGCGTGCCGACGACATAGGTCCTGGTGCTGTCGGAGTTGTACCCGCTCGGCACGGCGCCCCCGATGTCGACCACGACGATGTCGCCCTCGTGGATCACCCGGTCCGAGACCTCGTGGTGCGGGTCGGCACCGTTCGGGCCGGATCCGACGATCACGAACTCGACCGTGCGGTGGCCTTCGGCGACGATGGCCTCGGCGATGTCGGCCGCGACCTCGCGCTCGGTGCGTCCGGCCCGAAGCCACTCCGGCACGCGGCGGTGCACCGCGTCGATCGCGTCGCCGGCTCTGCGCAGCTCGGTGATCTCCTCGGCATCCTTGATCATGCGGCCTTCGCGGAGCACGGGGGTCGCGAGTTCGAGGTGCACGCCGAGCCGATCGCCGATCGGGATGACGTGCAGCGCGGGCAGGGCATCGGAGACACCGACCCGGGACACGGTGCCCACGGCATCGGTGACCAGAGCGTACGGGTCTTCCCCGTCGACCCAGTCGGCGACCGTGAGCCCGAGCTCGCCGACCGCGGTGGTGCGCACCTTCGCGAGCTCCATCCGCGGGACGACGACCGTGGCTGCGACGGAGGGACCGATCACCAGAGCGGTGAGCCGTTCGATCGTGTCGCCCTCGACGCCCACCAGATACTGCAGGTCGGGACCGGGGCCGACGATGATCGCATCGAGCCCCGCCTCAGCGGCGAGGGCTGCGGCGCGGGCGAGACGGGCGGCGTACACGGAAGCGGGGAAGGGCAGTGTGCTCACGGGCTCCACGCTACTCGGGAGCCGTTCGCGCGGCACCCCGATCGTGCGGGTGCGCGGCCCGTCGCCGCGCACCCTTCCGGCGGGTGTCAGCTGATCGCGACGCGGATGCGCACGGCGAGGAACTCCAGGTCGGCCTTGGTGAGATCGGTGACCGCGTACGCGGTCGGCCAGACGGTGCCGTCGTCGAGGTTGGAGATGGGCTCGAAGCCGAACGTGCCGTAGCGCACCTTGAACTTGCTGGCGGGTTGGAAGAAGCAGAGCACCTTCCCGTCGCGTCCCCAGGCCGGCATCCCGTAGTAGGTGCGGGGCACGAGCTCAGGCGCGACCTCGGAGACGAGGGCGTGCAGCTTGTTCGAGAGGGCCTGGTCTTCGGGCGTCAGCTTCTCGATCGCCTCCTTGATGTCGGCCTCCCCCGCGGCGCGCAGTTCTTCGGGCGACTTCTTGGCCCGGGAACGTCGGGTACGGGCTTCCTTCGCGGCGGCCTGCATGGCCTCGCGTTCCTCGGCGCTGAAGTTCTTCTCTTTCTCGGCCATGATCGGTCCTCTCGAAGTGCTGCCGGTGTGGGAATCACACTACGGAGGTCGACGGTCCGTGTGCTTCTTGATTCGTGATCGATCGCCTGCCTGCCAGACTGGCGCCATGACGACAGTCTTCACCGGCCGCATCCGTCCGCTCTCCCCGAGCGCCGACGCTCACGCGGAGGCGATGGCCGTCGACGGAGGCAGGATCGTGGCCGTCGGAGCGGCGGACGAGATCCGCCTCCGCTTCCCGGATGCCGAGACCACAGCCCTCGACGGCTTGGTCATGCCCGGACTGATCGAGCCGCACGGACATCCGGGATTCTCCGCGATCCTGCTGTCCGACCTCGTCGTCGATCTCCGCCCCGTCGTGATCCCCGACGCGGAAGGAGTCCTCGCGGCTCTCCGCACGGCGGTGGCGGATGCCGGTGGCGAAGCGGTCTTCGCGAACGGGTGGGATGCTCTGCTGCAGCGCGGACTGCCCGACCCCGACATCCGCTTCCTCGACGAGCTCGCAGGCAGCGTGCCCCTCGTCGTCATCCACAACTCCGGCCACTCCGTGTACTTCAACACGGCGGCCGCGCTCGCCGCGGGCCTCGATCGGAACACTCCCGACCCGGTCGGCGCCTCCTTCGGCCGCGATGCCGTGGGGGAGCTGACCGGCGTCGCGCTCGAGGCCGCCGCGGTCGAGCAGGTCGTGGCGCCGATGCTCGCCAAGGCGCAGCAGCATCTCCCCCGGATCCTTCCCGCGCATCTGCGCGACCTGGCATCCCGCGGCATCACCACGGTGTCGGACCTGTCGTGGAACCCCGACCTCAACCCGCTCATCGATGCCCTCCGCACGCAGGGCGCGATGCCCGTGCGGCTGCGGTGGTACGAGATGTCCCGCCCGGGCGGAGTCGCGGCCCCGCGCGGCGGCGACGATCCCGTGTTCCGGCAGACGGGGGTGAAGACCTGGTCGGACGGTTCGCCATGGGTGGGCAACATCGCGACCTCCTTCCCCTACCTCGACACCCCGGCGACCCGTTCCCTCGGGCTCGAACCGCATCACATCGGGCACGCGAACTACACGGCCGAACAGCTGCGCACGATCGCCGAGCCCTATGCCGCCGCGGGGTGGCAGCTCGCCTGTCATGTGCACGGCGACCGCGCGATCGACGCGACGCTCGACGTCTACGCGCAGATCGTCGCCCAGCACGAGCTCACCGACCACCGGTTCCGCCTCGAGCATTGCGGGGCCATGACGCCCGTGCAGTTCGAACGCGCGGCCTCCCTCGGCGTCACCGTCAGCCTGTTCGTCGACCACATCACCTACTGGGGCGAGGTGCTCGTCGACGACCTCTTCGGTCCTGAGCACGGCGGAGCGTGGGCGGATGCCGGAGCCGCGTTCGCCGCCGGCCACCGGGCCACGTTCCACAACGACGGCTGGGTCACTCCGAACGAGCCGTTCCGCAACATGGCCGTCGCCGAGACCCGCACCACGCGCAACGGATACCGGATGCCGGGCGGCACTCCGGTCACCCGCGAGCAGGCACTTCACGCGCACACCGCGAACGCGGCCTGGCAGCTGTTCAGCGAGCATGAGGTGGGAGCCCTCTCCCCCGGCCTCCTCGCAGACTTCATCGTCGTCGACCGCGATCCCGTCACCGTCTCGGCCGAGGATCTCGCGACGACGCAGGTGACGGCGACCTACGTGGGTGGCAACCGGGTCGTCTGACACGCGGTCATCGGCGGCCTCCGCCGACGGATAGTGTGTGAGCCATGGACCTGCGTGTCGCGGCGTACGCGGTCGTCACCGATGACGACGGACGGTTGTTGTTGGCGCGCTGGACCGAGGGACGTCGCGTGGCGTGGACGATGCCCGGCGGTGGTATCGAGCCCGGTGAGTCACCGGAGGATGCGGTGCGCCGCGAGCTCCGGGAGGAGACCGGCTACACCGTGAAGGTCGGCGAGCTCCTCGGCATCCACTCCCGGGTGATCCCCGCCGGACGTCGCGTGCAGAAGGCCGCACAGCCGCTGCACACCCTGCGCATCGTGTACCGCGCCGAGGTCACCGGAGGGAAGCTCCGCTTCGAGACGGACGGTTCGACCGACATGGCCGAGTGGTTCCCGCTGAAGGCCGTCGCGGAGTTGCAGCGCGTGAAGCTCGTCGACATCGCCCTGAGGATGGCCGGCATCCTCTGATCGGATCCGCGATCCCGAACTCGTCGAAGGCTCAGCGATCCTCGGGCACCGAGATGTCGGCGACGGTGGCTCCGTAGGCGGAGATCAAGTCGTCCGCCTCCACGAAGAGGCTGTATCCGTGCGCCCCGGCACCCATGGCGATGCGCTGTCCGACGATCGACTCGTCGGCGTAGATCGGCCAGTCGGTGATGCTGCCGATCGGCACGATGGTGCCCCGTTCGTAGCCGGTGGCCGCGAGTGCCAGCTCGGGCTCGGGCAGGCGCAGCTTGTTCACGCCGACCAGCGCGCGGAGCTTCGGCCAGGAGATCGAGCGACCGCCGGGGACGAGGGCGAACAGGAAGGTGTCGTCCGAGCGCTTCACGACGAGGGTCTTCACGATGCCGGAGGGCGGGATGCCGAGGAGCTCGGCGGCCTCGAACAGGCTTCCGGCCGCGGGGCGTTCACGGATCT
Source organism: Microbacterium sp. MYb66 (assembly GCF_002979435.1). GTDB lineage: Bacteria > Actinomycetota > Actinomycetes > Actinomycetales > Microbacteriaceae > Microbacterium. The sequence continues at coordinate 188,039 of NZ_PCOV01000003.1, forward strand.
CGATGTCGAGACCCCGCGCACGGGCGGCCTCGCGCACCCGTGCATGCTGATCGCCTCCGTCACCAGGGGCGACGGAGGCGAGATCAGAGTGGTTCACGCGTCAGGAGCTGCGAGCGGGTCGTCCGCGACCCAGAGCTCATCGTCGGCACGCAGCGTCTGCCATGCGGCGTAGAGCACGCCGACGGCTGCGGCTGCCCCGAGGATGATCGCGATGACGGAACCGAGACCCGGTCCGGACTTCTGCTTCTTGCCGAAATCGCCCCGACGCGCCGGTGCGGCCACGCCGTGGCGCTTGGCGTTGGCGACATCCCACGCGGTGAGGGCCGAACCGACGACGCCGCCCACGATGGGAACGAACTTGTCGTCGACGACGTGCTTGCCGATCTTCACGCCGCGGTCGACGACCGGGGCGACACGGCGGTTGTACGTGTCCTGGATGACCGGGACGACCTGCTCACGATTGAGGTTGCCGAGCTGACGTCCGGCCTCTCGGGCGACATCGGCGGCGTGACCGACGAGCACCTGCTGGTTCTCCCAGAGCTGGTTCGCGTCGTTCTGAAGACGACGCAGTTCCTTCTTCCGCTTGCGGCTGAGGCTCACGATGCTCTCCTGTCCATTGGAGTACGGGTTCCCCATCTTGCCACGAGAGCCTGGAAGGCGGGCGGGAATCGCCCGGCCCTTGCGCCATCGACCGATCCGGGGTACACCGGGCGAACTCACCGGAAGCTCTGAGAGAATGAAGGCATGGCTCACGCTTCCCACGTCGCAACTCTGCACACCAACCACGGTGACATCGTCATCAACCTCTTCGGGGATCATGCACCGAAGACGGTCAAGAACTTCGTCGGCCTCGCCGACGGCACCCAGGAGTGGACCGATCCCGCCACCGGCAAGCCGGGCGAGGGTCCCCTCTACAAGGACGTCATCTTCCACCGCATCATCCCGAACTTCATGATCCAGGGCGGCGACCCGCTCGGTCAGGGCGTCGGCGGCCCCGGCTACAACTTCGACGACGAGATCAACATGGAGCTCAACTTCGAGGCTCCCTACATCCTCGCGATGGCCAACGCCGGCCTGCGTCGCAACGCGATCACGGGCAAGCCCGAGGGCACCAACGGCTCGCAGTTCTTCATCACCACCGACCCGACGCCGTGGCTGCAGGGCAAGCACACCATCTTCGGTGAGGTCGCCGACGACGCGTCCCGTGCCGTCGTCGACGCGATCGGTGCCGTGCAGACCGGTCCCGGCGACCGCCCGGTGGAGCCGGTCGTGCTGCAGTCGATCGACATCGTCGCGGCCTGACGACAGCTGCGGCCGATCCGGATGACGACGCCTGAGTTCACGAGCAATCGCGACAACTTCTGCTACCGGCATCCGGATCGGCAGAGCTTCGTGCTCTGTCAGCGGTGCATGCGCACCATCTGCCCCGAGTGCCAGACCCAGGCGCCTGTCGGCGTCATCTGCCCCGAGTGCATGAACGCCGATCGGAAGAGCCGCACGCCTGCGCAGAAGAAGGCGGCGCGGCGGTGGGGCAATGGCAACGGCGCGACCATGGCGATGGCGCGCAGCGGCAAACCCGTCGTCACCTATGCGCTGCTCGCGGTGACCTCGTTCATCGGCCTGGTGCAGCTGATCCCGGGCATCGGCACCGAGATCACCCGCCAGCTGCTCTTCGCGGCACCGTATCTCTACCCGAACCTCTTCCCGCTCCCGTTCGAGCCGTGGCGCCTGCTCACCGCGATGTTCGTGCACGGCAGCTTCATCCACCTGGCGCTGAACATGCTCGCGCTGTGGATGCTCGGGCAGAGCCTCGAACCCATGCTCGGCCGCGCCCGCTTCCTCGCCATCTACCTGATCAGTGGATTCGGCGGATCCGTGATGGTCGCCTGCCTCGCACCCGGCACCTCCACGGTCGGTGCCTCCGGAGCGATCTTCGGACTCATGGCCGCCCTGCTGATCATCGGCCGCCACATCGGTGCGAACGTCACCGGGCTCCTCGTGATCCTCGGCATCAACTTCGCCTTCGGATTCTTCGTCGGCAACATCGCCTGGCAGGCCCACCTCGGCGGCGCCATCGTCGGCGCCCTGGTCGCCCTCATCTACACCCGCACGAAGCGCCGCGATCAGCGCACCTGGCAGATCGTGCTGCTTGCCGCGCTCGTCGTCCTGTTGATCGTCGTGGTCGCTTTCGTTCCAGCGCTGGTCCTTTTGTCCTGATCCTGAGTTGTTAACAGGGTTGTTAACCCCTGTGAATAACACCGGTGTAATTCTCCCCAGGCTGTGGAGAGACCTGTGGATAACTCCGTCGGACCGTCGCCGGGTGCGTGCGTAAGTGAGTCCGCGTCCTGCTCGCTTCCGACCGGTATGTTCTCCTCGGTACGGAACCGGACACCGTCCTGCTCTCGATCGGCACGTAGAGACCAGGAGTCCCCTGCTCCGGATTGAGATCCTGAGATCAATGCGCGACATCCGGCTCCCATCCCCAGAACGGGCCGCGCGCAGAGTCGGGTATGGGGCGTCTCACCCCACGGTGCTCCCCATACCCGGTGTCGGGGCCCGAAGAGCACATCGTCACGTCTTCGAACGCGGTCGTGGCCTCGGGGCCCGGGAGTGACCGCATGACCCCATCACTGCGGGGTCGTGTCCATGAGCGCGAGGTTGTCGCAGGCATCCCGAGTCGGAAGGCGCGCGAGTCGTCTGGCGACACGTAACCTTATACTGACGCCCAGTCGGTCGGCGGGAGGGGAGATCGGGATCGTGCACGGCAATCGCGAAACGACACGCATCGACACAGAGGATCCGGTGGATGAGGAGGCTCCGCGTGCCGAGGATCTCATCGAGGAGATCGCGAAGGTGATCTATGTCGAGCAGTCGCGGGTGGGCCTGGTCCCCGAACAAGGAGGCGCTGACTGGGCGCAGATGCCCCCGCAGCGACGAGAACCGTGGATCCTGACCGCGCGCGCCGCATTCTCCGCCCTCGCAGCAGCGCGCACACACCTCGGAGGAGGAAGCCGGGCTCGCATGGATGCTGACAGCTGCGCCTCGACTTCGCTCTCACCTCCCAGAGGCAGGCATCTGACGAAGCGCGAGCGCGGGATCCTGTCCTCATTGAGCGAGGACGCGACCATCCGGCAGATCGCCGTGCAGGAGTTCCTCTCCCGGAACACCGTCAAGACGCATGTGCGGAACATCTATCGCAAGCTCGGCGTCTCCGACCGTGCAGGGGCGGCAGCGGCGGCTCGCATGCTCGGCATCGGTCGAGAGGAGCACTCACCCGCCGAGCAGCAGGACTCGGCGGCCACGTGAGGGATGTTCCTGAGCAGACGAAAGGGCCCCTCGCGATGCGAGGGGCTCTTTCGGGAAGTGAGAGGTCGTCAGCGCCAGCGAGTGGTCATCAGGAAGCCGATGAGCGCGATGCCGAGGCCGATCGCGAGGTTCCAGTTGTCGAGACCCGGGATCGGGAACTGCATGCCGGAGATGTAGAACACCAGGATCCACGCGAGGCCGAGGAGCATGAAGCCGATCATCACCGGCTTGAACCAGACGGCGTTGGGAGCTGCCTCGCCTTCGGCGCGCTCGACGACGGGTTCTTCACTCTTGCGGTCACGTGCCATGCGGCCATTGTACCCATGACACCTCTCTTCCGACGAGGCCGCGATCGCAGTGACCGCGCCGATACGCGGGCATCCGTTCAGTGTTCCCGGATATGATCGCGGCATGACTGCTTCCGTCGTGCCTGGGGGGCGACGCCCGCGGCGAGAACGACCACGATCTCGCGCGACGTTCGCGAGCGTTCTCGGAGAGCTGTTCCTCACCGCCGGAGTCCTCGTCCTGCTGTTCGTCGCGTGGCAGATGTGGATCGGCGACATCATCATCAGCGCCCAGAAGAACGACGAGGGCGCGGCCATCTCGCAGGAGCTCGCTCAGGGCGAGGCCCCCGAGCTTCCGCCGACCACCGAGGCGCCCGACGGCACCACCGTGTACGTGCCGCCGGTGCCCGCGGCGCCGGCCGACGGCGCGTGGTTCGCGCAGATGCACATCCCCCGTTTCGGCGCCGACTACAACTACGGGATCTACGGGGGCACCAGCCGCGCTCGCACCCTCGACCAGAAGGGGATCGGCGTCTACACGAACTCGAAGATGCCCGGAGAGGTCGGCAACTTCTCGATGGCCGGACACCGCACCACCTGGGGCAAGCCGTTCAACCAGCTCGACAAACTGCAGCTCGACGACGCCATCGTCGTCGAGACGCCCGACGGCTGGTACACGTACCGCTTCCGGACGCTCGAGTACGTCACGCCCACTCAGACCGACGTGCTCGCCGACGTTCCGCAGATGCCCGAGCAGCAGACGGGCGAGCAGTACATCACCCTCACCGCATGCTCCCCGCTCTACTCCCTGGCCGAGCGCATCGTCGCCTACGGGGTGTTCGAGAGCTTCCAGCCCCGCGCCGAGGGCCCCCCGACCGCCCTGACCGATCCGCCGCCACCGCCGGCCGCGCCATCCGTGTGATCATGGACGCCCCCAAGGGAGAAGACTGATGTACGCCGCACTCTGGCGCCTGCTGCCCGGTCCGTGGTGGCTGCGTGTGCTCATCCTCGTGATCGTGATCGCCGCCGTGCTCTACGGGCTGTTCTGGTACGTGTTCCCGTGGGTGAGCCCGATCATCGCCCCGGGCGAGGTCGACGTCGAATGACGCGAGTCCTCGTGGTGGACAACCACGACAGCTTCGTGCACACGCTCGTCGGGTACCTCCGCGAGCTCGGCGCCGAGACCACGATCGTCGAGTCCGACGCCACGGACGCCGCGGAGATCGAGCGGATGCTTCCGGCGTACGACGCGTTGATGCTCTCCCCCGGGCCGGGTACGCCCGCGGATGCCGGGGCCTCGCTCGACGCGGTGCGGATCGCCGCACGGCTCCGCATGCCGACCCTCGGAGTGTGCCTCGGGCATCAGACGATCGGCGAGGCGTTCGGGGCGCCCGTCACCGCCGCACCGGAACTCATGCACGGCATGGTCTCCGCCGTCACCCACGACGGGTCGGCGCTGTTCACCGGCATCCCGTCGCCGTTCGACGTGGGGCGGTACCACTCCCTGGCGCTCGCAGCATCCGATCTCCCGCCCGAGTTCGTGGTCACCGCCTGGACCGAGAACGGAACGGTGATGGCTCTGGCGCATCGCGAACTGCCGCTGCTCGGGGTGCAGTTCCACCCGGAGAGCGTGCTCACGGAGGGCGGGTATCGGCTCCTCGCGAACTGGCTCGACCTGTGCGGCGATGCGGATGCCGTGGCGCGGTCGGAGGGTCTGCACCCGCTGTCGCGGTGATCGTGGGGGCGTCGGCCCGGTGCGCGGCGGCTAGCCGGTGCAGTGCCGGAGCTCGACGGGCGAGCCGATCGGCACGTCGCCCGGCGCCACCGACATGGAGTGCACGGTGGGCGGCTCGGTCGGCTGGCAGTCCGCCTCTGCGACGGGCACAGCGGTCAACCCGAGGTCGGTCAGATTGGCCGTGGCGGCGTCGACGGTCCAGCCGACGAGGTCGGTCAGAGTCACCTTCCCGCTCGCCACGACGAGGTTGATGACCGTGCCGGGATCCAACTCGGCTTCGGCCTTCTCGCTCGCGGAGATGACGGTGTCCGCAGCCAGGGCCTTGTCGTTCCGCTGGATGACCGTGCCGAGTTCGAGGCCTGCCGCCTTCAAGGCGTTCGTGGCATCGGCGAGAGCCATGCCCTCGATCTTCGGCATGACCACCGTCTCTTCACCCGACGAGACGTGCAGGGTGATCGTCGAGCCCTCCTCGACCGAGACTCCCGCCTCGGGGTCGGTGCGGATGACGTTGCCCTCGGCGATCTCGGAGCTGGACTCGATCACGATCTTCGACGTCAGGTCGAGCTTGGCGAGGTCGTCCTGTGCGCGCTCCGAGGAGACGTTCACGAGGTTCGGGATCACTCGGGAAGAGCTCGGCACCTCGGTCGGACGCATGCTGATAGTGACCACCCAGAACAGCACGGATGCCAGCAGCACGGCGAGCAGGGCGACTCCCGCCCAGATCCAGGCCACCGGGGGGCCGGACTGGGTCCGGGCCATGGTGGTGTCGGTGCTGAGCTGACGCAGCGATCGCGCCGTCTCCTGCGCCGCCCGCGGGCTCGGGCCGTACAGCTCGCTGGTCAGCGCGCCGAGTTCCTTGCGGCTCGGTGCGTTCCCGGCCACGGCGGCATCCAGCGCCGCACGGAAGTGCGCGGCATCCGGGTATCGCTGATACGGGTCCTTCGCGAGCGCGCGAAGGACGATCGGGTCGAGCGCGCCGGGGGCGTCTTCGTTCACCTCGGTCGGCGGGACCGGGGTCTCGCTGACGTGCTGGTACGCGACGGCCACCGGAGACTCGCCGCGGAACGGCTGGCGGCCGGTGAGCAGCTCGTAGAGGACGACACCGGTGGAATAGAGGTCGGCGCGCGCGTCGACCGGCTCGCCCTTCGCCTGCTCCGGCGAGAAGTAGGCGGCGGTGCCGATGATCTGCGTCGTCTCGGCCACGGTCGACGAGGAGTCGGAGACGGCTCGGGCGATACCGAAGTCCATCACCTTGACCTGGCCCTTGTCGGTCACCATCACGTTGCCGGGCTTGATGTCGCGGTGCACGACGCCGGCGCGGTGCGAGTAGTCGAGGGCCTCGAGGATGCCGTCGACGTAGCGCACCGCGTCGGCCACGGGCACGGGGCCCGCGGAGATGATGTTCTTCAGCAGCGTGCCCTTGACGAGCTCCATCACGATGTACGGCGGCTCGTCGGACGAGCTGTCGTTCGCCGAGGGATCTCCGGCGTCGAAGACCCGGACGATCGACGGGTGCGACATCCGCGAAGCGGCCTGCGCCTCCAGCCGGAACCGGGTGCGGAAAGCCGTGTCACGCGCCAGGTCGGGGTCGAGGATCTTGATCGCGACCTCGCGCCCGAGCGTCACGTCGTACCCGCGATAGACCTTCGCCATTCCGCCGTGCCCGATGAGCTCGTCGACGCGGTATCGACCCGCGATGACTCGTGGCTCTGTGGACACGGATGACCCCCCTGGGAACTGCTGTGTGTGACTGAACTGGACTAAAGATTACCCGTCGGCGCCGTCGTCACCGTCTCCGGGGGCGGGGGCCGCCACGATCGGGACCGAGAGCGGCGGGGAGGCGGCGGAGGTGCGCTGGTCGCCACCGGAGCACATGCCCTGGTAGGTGACAATGAGCTGCTGGCCCTCGGCATCCGCGACCTTCACCTGGGTGTTGCGCTGCGTCGGCTGGAAGTTCGGTCCGCCCGACACGAAGGTGCCGTTCTGGAGCGAGACGACGTAGCCCGAGAGCGTCGTGCCGCTGGGGCATGTGAAGCCGGTGCCCCAGGAGATCGTCACGGTGCTGCCCGCCACCGGGTCGCCCGTGATGGTGGGCGCGTCGGTCGGCGTCGGCAGGCCGGCGCGCGCGGCGTAGATCGTGAGGGTGATCGACTGGGTCGTCTCGACGTTCCCCGAGGGGTCGACGCGGTAGACCTTGCCGACCTCGGCGTCGGTGGGTGCGGGATCGCCGTCGACGCAGGTGATGTCGCTCGAGAAACCGGCACCGGTGAGCGTGGACGTGGCGGTGCCGCAGTCCATGCCGCCCAGGTTCAGCGCCGTGACGTCGACGCGCGTGACCTCGGGGGTCGGCGTCTCGGACGGGGTCTGCGACTGCGTCTGGGTGTTCGTCGGCGTGCCCGTCGGATCGGCGTCGCCGCCCTGGTTCGCCAGCATCGCCCACACCGTCCCGCCGAGCACGATCACCAGCAGGGCGATCAGTGCGATCAGCGGCCAGGTCCACGGGCTGCGCTTCTTCTTCTTCTCCTCCTCCGCGGCTTCCTCGGTGGGGAGCTGGGCGGTGGTGGGGAGGATGCGCGTGGCGCCGTCATCACCGGAGGCGTTCAGCATCCGGGTCGCGTCGTCGTTGCCGGCGATGCCGCCGGTCGCGATCGCAGGAACGGCGATCGCCGCGGAGTTCAGGTCGCCGCGGCGCAGGGCCTGGGCCGCGCGTGCGACGGTCGCGGACGAGGACGGCCGATCGGCCGGCTTCTTCGCGATCATCGCCATGACGAGGTTCTGCACCGGGATCGGCACGGTCGGCGGCAGGGGCGGCGGCTGCTCGTTGATCTGCGCCATCGCGATGGCCACCTGCGACTCGCCCGTGAACGGACGCTTGCCCGCCAGGCACTCGTACGCGACGATGCCGAGCGAATAGGTGTCGGTGGCGGGCGATGCCGGGTGTCCGGACGCCTGCTCCGGCGACAGGTACTGCACCGTGCCCATGACCTGGCCGGTCGCGGTCAGCGGCACCTGGTCGGCGATGCGGGCGATGCCGAAGTCGGTGATCTTCACGCGGCCGTCAGGTGTGATCAGCAGGTTGCCCGGCTTGATGTCGCGGTGCACGAGGCCGGCGGCGTGGGCGGCCTGCAGAGCGGATGCCGTCTGGGCGACGATGTCGAGCGTCTTGTCGGCGCTCAGCGCACCGTCGCGTTCGAGCACGGTCGAGAGCGCCTCGCCGGGCACCAGCTCCATGACGAGATACGCGCTGCCGTTCTCCTCGCCGTAGTCGAACACGCTGGCGATGCCCTCATGGTTGACGAGAGCAGCGTGCCGCGCTTCCGCACGGAACCGCTCGAGGAACCCGGGGTCCCCCATGTACTCGTCCTTGAGGATCTTGATGGCGACGGTACGTCCGATGACGTGATCCGTCGCTTCCCACACCTCGCCCATGCCACCGATCGCGATCCGCGACTGCAGCTCGTAACGACCACCGAACGACACACCCTGCGTCGGCCTCATCTGCCCAGCACCGCCTCTATGACCTTCTTCGCAATCGGAGCGGCGATGGTGTCGCCGCTACCTGATTGTCCCTGTCCGCCGCCGTCTTCGACGACGACCGCTACTGCGACCGCGGGGTCGTCCGCCGGCGCAAAACCGGTGAACCACAACGTGTGCGGCCTGTTTCCGTTCTCTGCGGTTCCCGTCTTACCGGCCACGTCGATCCCGTCTATTCTTGCACCCTGGGCCGCGCCCGTTGCGACGCTCGCCACCATCGCTGCGGTCACGTCGTTCGCCACGTCGGCGTCCATCGCACGGCCGAACTCGGTGTCCTCGAACGCCTTGATGACCGACAGGTCGTTGCCGATCACGGCGTCCACCATCCTCGGGTTCATGACCACGCCGTCGTTCGCGAGTCCGGCGGAGACCATGGCCATCTGCAGCGGTGTCGCGGTCACCTGGCCCTGGCCGAATCCGGTCAGCGCGGTCTGCGCGTCGTCGAGGGCCCGAGGGTAGCTCGACGGCGTCGACTTCAGCGGCGTCTCGAAGGACTGGTTGAACCCGAGCTTGTCGGCCATCTCGCGGATCGTGTCGTCGCCGAGCTCGACCGCGAGCTCGGCCATCGGGATGTTGCAGCTGAGCCGGATCGCCTCCGCGATCGTGACCGTGTCTCCGGGGCCGCACTTCCCGCCCCAGGCGTTCGACACGCGACTGGACGAGCCGGGCAGCGTGTAGGTGATCGGGTTCGGCAGGGTCGACTGCGGCGTCCAGTTGCCGCTGGCGTAGGCCGCCGCGGCGACGACGACCTTGAACGTCGAGCCGGGGGGATTGAGGTCGCCCGCGATGGCCCGGTTGGACAGCGGCTTGTTCGGGTCGGCGACCAGCTGGTCGTACGTGGAGTTCGCGGCATCCGCATCGTGGGTCGCCATCAGGTTGGTGTCGAACCCGGGGGTCGACACCATGGCCAGGATGCGTCCGGTCTTCGGGTCGATCGCGACGACCGCCCCCTTGAGCCCGCCGAGTGCCTCGTACGCGGCCCGCTGCGCCGCCGTGTTCAGCGACAGCTCGACGCTGTAGCCGCGCTGCGGCTGACCGGACAGGATGCGCTCGACCTCGCCGAGGAACGCGTTGGCCCCGGTGCCGGACAGGTCGGCGTTCATCGCCTTCTCGATGCCGGTCCGCGAGTCGAGTGCCGCATTGAAGTACCCGGTGACCGGCGCCCACATCGGAGCATCCGCATAGACGCGCTGGAACTGGTACTGGTCGTCGCTCGGCACCGAGTTGGCGATGGCGACGCCGTCGACGATGATCGACCCGCGCTGGATCTCGTAACTGTCGAGCCGGGTGCGCTTGTTGTGGCTGTTCTGGGCGAGGCTGTCGGCCTCGACGACCTGGATCCAGCTGGACGCGGCGAACAGTGCGATGAACATGAACAGCATCACGATGCTGAGGCGACGGAGTTCTCTGGTCATGTCAGCCGATCACCACCCGGGGCTGGCGGCGCACGCCGTCGGAGATGCGCAGCAGCAGGGCCACGATGAGCCAGTTGGCCACGAGCGAGGATCCGCCGGCGGCGAGGAACGGGGTGGTCAGACCGGTCAGCGGGATGAGACGCGTGACACCGCCGACCATGATGAACACCTGCAGGGCGATCGTGAACGACAGCCCCGTGGCGAGCAGCTTGCCGAAGTCGTCCTGACCCGCCAGGCCGATGCGCATGCCGCGGCTGACGAACACCATGTAGAGGCAGAGGATCGCGAACAGCCCGATCAGGCCGAGCTCCTCGCCGAGGCTGGTGATGATGTAGTCGCTGTGCGCGAGCGGGGTCACCTCGGGGCGACCTTGACCCCAGCCCGTGCCGATGAGTCCGCCGCGCGCGAGACCGAACAGCCCCTGCATCGGCTGGTAGCCGGCGCCGTCGGGGTCGACCTGGTTCGCGTCGAACAGGAACAGCCAGTTGATGAATCGGCCCTGCACGTAGCTGAGGATCTGGGTCGCGAGGGCGACACCGGCGACCACCAGGGTCAGGCCGATGAGCACCCAGCTCGTCTTGCCGGTCGCCACGTAGAGCATCGCGACGAACATCCCGAAGATCAGGGTTCCGGTACCGAGGTCGCGCTGGAAGACGATGATGCCCAGCGAGATGATCCAGACGACGAGCACGGGTCCGAGTTCTCGCATCCGGGGCCAGGTGATGCCGAGGACCTTCTTGCCGACCGACGTCAGGCTCTCGCGGGTGCGCACCAGGTAGCCGGCGAAGAAGATGGCCAGGCAGATCTTGGCGAGCTCGCCCGGCTGGAACGCGAAGACGCCGCCGAGCGACACCCAGACCGCCGCGTTCGCATCGGCGATGCGCAGGCCCGGGACGAACGGCAGAAGCAGCAGCAGGATTCCGGCGAGGCCGAAGATGTAGGTGTACCGGAACAGGACCCGGTAGTTGCGCAGCAGGATCACGACGGCGATCGCACCGGCGAGCGAGATCGCCGTCCACGCGAGCTGCTTGGTCGAGTAGGCGTCCCAGCCGGTGTTCTTGAACGCGATGTCGATGCGGTAGATCATCGCGATGCCGAGGCCCGTGAGCAGCGTCGCGATCGGCACCACGAACGGGTCGGCGTCGGAGGCGACGAAGCGCAGCACGATGTGCAGGGCGAACGCGAGGGCCGCGAGCCCGCCGCCGATCGCGAGGATCATCGGGTCGATCACCCCGAGCGCGCCCAGCTGCACGAGGGTGAGGGCGGCGCCGCTGATCGCACACGCGAACAGCAGCAGCCAGAACTCGCGGTTGCGCTGCGTCTGCGGCATCCGCAGGCGTTTCAGTGCCTTGATGACGGTGGTGTCGGCCTGGACGTCGGTGCTCATCCGTCACCTCCGGCCGGGGTCTCGGTCGGGGTCGGCATCGGCGTGGGCAGCGGAGTCTGCTCGATCGCGTTCGCGTCGGCGCCCGCACGGAGCCGGTCGACGATCGCCATGGCGTCGGAGAGGGAGCGCGCGGTGATGGTGCGCTCCACCGAGGCCCGCTGATACGGCGGGAGGTTCGCGAGGAGGATGTCGGTGTCTTCGATCGGAGTCGACAGCGTGATCGGGCCGATGTTCTGCTGCACGCCCTGGAAGATCACGACGCTGTCCTCGTCGGCGCCGATGAAGTAGCGCGTCTGGGTCCAGCTGTAGGCCGCGAAGGCGGCGACGCCGAGCATCACGATCACCACGAGCGCTCCGGCGATCCAGCCGAGGCGACGGCGTTTGGCGCGACGGCGATCCTCCTCGATGAGCTCTTCGAGGTACTCGGGGGCCGGCTCGAAGTGGCTGGGCTCGTTCGCAGCCTGACGCACCGGGTGCAGCCAGTTGCCGCGCGGCGGGCGCACGGGCGGCACATACATGCCGGACGGGTTCGAGGCCGCGCCGACGACCGTGGGGGTGCCGGAGTGGATCGGATGCTGTCCGCCGACATCGACCAGGACGATCGTGACGTTGTCGGGAGCGCCGCCGTCGAGGGCCTGCTTCAGGAGGTTGTCGGCGGTGCGGCCCGGAGCGAGGCCGAGCTGCATGGCCTTGAGGATGTGGGGCTCGTCGACCACGCCGGAGAGTCCGTCGGAGCACAGCAGCCAGCGGTCGCCCGGCTGAGTGTGCATGACGAACATGTCGAGCTCGGGGTCGGAGTCCATGTCGCTGAGCACGCGCATGAGCACGGAGCGGCGGGGGTGGTAGCGCGCCTCCTCCGGGGTGATGCGGCCCGAGTCGACGAGCCGCTGCACGAAGGTGTGGTCCGCGGTGATCTGGGTCAGCGCCTCGTCGCGGTACAGGTAGATGCGCGAGTCGCCGATGTGGCCGATGACCGCGTACTCGTCGACCATGATGATCGCGCTGACGGTCGTGCCGAGTCCGGCCAGCTCCGGGCGGTCCTTGGCGGCGCGGATGAGATCGCCGGCCGCCGTGGTGACCGCCGCCTGCAGGGAGGCCTGCGCGTCTTCGGTCGACGCGTACGGCTGGTCGAGCGGCTCGAGGCGCTGGATCGCGATGCTGGAGGCGACATCTCCGCCGGCGTGCCCGCCCATGCCGTCGGCGACGACGAACAGGTTCGCTCCGGAGTAACCGGAGTCCTGGTTGTTGGAGCGGACCTTCCCGGTGTGGGAGATCGCGACGCTCGAGCCTTCGAAGACCATGCCGGCGTCAGGCTCGCAGCTCGAAGGTCGTGGCGCCCACCTTGATGGGGGTGCCGAGCGAGAGGGCGACGGGCGAGCCGGACACGCGCCGGCCCGCGACGAAGGTGCCGTTGGTGGAGTCGAGGTCCTGGATCGCCCAGCTGTCGCCGCGGAGCATCAGTCGGGCGTGATGGCTGGAGGTGTAGTCGTCGCGGATCACGAGAGCGGACTCGCTGGAGCGGCCGATGGTGAGCGAGTCGGCGCTGAGCGGCAGCTCGAGGCCCGCCTTGGGGCCCGAGGTGATCACGAGACGCTTCGCCGTGGCGACCGTGGCCGGTCCGGTCGAGGAGCGCGAGGATGCCGGCTTCGCGGCGGGTGCCGCAGCCGGCGCGGGGGCGGGCGCACCCGCGGTCGCCTCGGCCGGGAGCTTGCGCACCCGCACGCCGAAGAGGTCGGCGCGCAGGGAGTACACGACCCCGAACACGAAGAACCACATCAGGACGAGGAACCCGATGCGGAGCAGGAGGAGGATCAGTTCACTCATCCGAGGGCTCCGAACGCTCGGGTGGCGTCGTCACCCCGAGGCGCCGCGGGGCGCGAGGGAGTGGCGACCGGGACGATGCGGAACACCAGGTCGGTGCGGCCGATCGTGATCGTGGTGTCGGTGGGGAGGGCGGCCTCGCGGAGCTTCTGCCCGTTGACCTTCGTGCCGTTGGTCGAGCCGAGGTCGCGCATCATGGCGCGCTCGCCGTCCCACAGGATCTCGACGTGCTTGCGGCTCGAACCGGCATCCGCGATCGTGATGTCGGCATCCGATCCGCGGCCGATGACCGTCCGTGCGCGGGTGATCGAGTGGCGGCGGCCGTCGACGTCGACGACGGCCTGCCAGCTGACGCGACCCTCGACGGTGCCGGAGTTCACGTGCACGGTGCCGGTGGCGACCTTCTCGTCGGCCTCCAGGTTGACCGACAGGGGGCCTGCGAAGCTGTAGCCCTGCGCCTTGGCATGCTTGGCGAGGAGCGCGTGCAGCTCGTCGGTGAGGGCGCCGCCGAGGCCGCGCATCCGCTCCGCATCGTCGGGGCTGAGACGCACGACGAAGCTGTTGGGCGCGATGATGCGATCACGGCTCACGACCCCCGCCTTCGTATCGGCCTCACGCCGAAGCGCCGAGGCGATCTCCACCGGCTGAATGCCGCTGCGGAAGGTCTTCGCGAACGCGCTGTTCACTGCGCGCTCGAGACCCTTCTCAAAGCTGTCAAGTAGTCCCACTGGGCTCCTCTGGCATGCCGACCGGTAGGGACATCGTAGCCAGGTGTCCTGGGGGAACGCCGCCGATGACCGTTCGGGGGCGTGCAACAGGCGGTGAAATCGCGTGATATTGTGGGGAAGTTGAGTTCTTCGGAGCGAGACACACGCGCGAGTGGCGGAATGGTAGACGCGCTGGCTTCAGGTGCCAGTGTCCGTAAGGACGTGGGGGTTCAAGTCCCCCCTCGCGCACAGTAAAGGGTGTGTTGGTCTTCACAGCCCGGATGTGTTCGCAGGAAAAGAGCCGGTCAGAGTTGGTCTGACCGGCTCTTTCCGTCTGTCCTGCCCAGCGCCCGCCCCGAAGGCCTTCAAGGATGACGTCGTTCCATTCGTCATCAAGGAGCGCCTCCGACGGCTGAACGAGATCTCGCGGGAGTTCACCTACCGAACGAAGCGGTAGACGTGTTCGCGAGGCTTCTTCATGTCCCGGGGACTGCTCGCACCGGGTCCGCCGGCATGTACTTCTCGAACCACATGCCGGCTCTGGTGAGGAAGTCGGTGACCGCGGGGTACAGGCGCACCCCGTGTCCCTCCTGCGGATAGATCACCAGCGTCGAAGGGACGCCGTGGTACGTCAGGGCTCGGTGGAACTCCTCCGCCTGCGCGGGTGGTGTGCAGAGGTCGAGTGCACCGGCGACGTTGAGACACGGAGTGCGCACGCCGGCCGCGTTGAGCGCCGGGCTGCGCGTGTGGGCGTGCGAGCCGGGGCTCTCGAGATCCGCCAGGAGGAAGATGTCCCGCAGGACCCCGATGTTGCTCGTGAGCGTCTGGCTGTACCAGTCGGTCACCGGGGACATCGGCACGGCAGCCGCGAAGATGCTGTCCCTGGTGACGAGCCAGGACGACATGAAACCGCCGTAGCTTCCTCCGATGAGGCCGATGCGATTCTCGTCGGCGATGCCGCGCTCGACCATCGCTGCGACGCCGGCGAGGAGGTCTTCGGCGTCGCCTCCGCCCATGTCGCCCACGACCATCGCGGCGAACTCGCGCCCTCGCCCACTGCTTCCTCGGGGGTTGGGGCTGAGGACGGCGTAGCCGCGCGAGACGAGCAGAGAGACATAGGGATACGACATGGCCCACGTCGGGCGGAACGCCCAGACGGGCCCGCCGTGGATGTGCATCACGAGCGGGAACGGTCCTTCGCCCTCGGGAAGGCACAGGATGCCGTCGATCTCCAGGCCGTCCGGTGCATCCCAGTGCACGACCTGCGCGGATCCGATCTTCGAGCGGAGGTAGGTGGTCCCGTCGTGATCGATGGCGACGAGAGTCACGCTCTCTTCGCGGAACGTGCGAACGATCCGCTGCGGGACGTCGTAGGCCTCCTGGATGCTGAGCACCGAGTCGTCCGACAGCACGACACCCGCGGGGTAGAGCACGGAGCCTCCGAGGCTTCCCGTCGTCGTCACCAGCTCGGTGCACTGCGCGCGAGTGACATCGACGACCCCGGCGATCGACTCCACCCGCCGCACGCCGAAGCAGCCGATGCGGTCGTCGTCGATCCAGGCGATGTGCGAGATGTCGCCGTCGAGCGCCGGGACCTCGACGACCTCTGCGTTCTGCGCATCGATCACCACGAGCGCCCCCGCGAGGAGGCCGCGATCGCTGCTGATGCCCTCGATCACAGCGACCCGCGTCCCGTCGGGAGAGCCGGTGGGGAGTGCGAGCTGCACGTCGCTGCGGTACACCTCCGTCGTCGCTCCGGTCTCGACCTGGATGAGCTGCATCGGCGCGTGGTACCACTCGTCCTCCTCGGGGCCCGGTGATGCGATCGCCACGAGGCGATCGGGGCTGCACCAGTCCGCCTCCCACACGTTCTGCTCCGTGGGCACCCGGTGCGTCGCGCCGGTGTCGAGCGAGTGCACCCAGACGCTCCGCCCGGGAGCGCGCTCGTCGGAGGAGACGACCCGGGGCAGCCACGCGGCCGGAGCGGCATCCGCCGGCGAAGCCGTCGTCCCGGATCCCTGCATGACACCGCGGTCGGCCCCCGGGTCGGCCACGCCCATCAGCAGACGACGCGAATCGGGAGACCACCGCAGGTACTCGACGCTGCCCGGCACCGGCGGCACAGCAGTCGGCTCGCCAGCCCCGTCGTCGAGGTAGGCCTGGAACAGGCCGCGGCCGTCGCGATCCGAGAGGAATGCGAGGGTCTCTCCGTTCGGCGAGTATGCGGGCGAGAGCGACGACCCCTCCCCGGGGTGACGCTCGACGAGGGAGCCGTCCTCGACAACGAAGATGCCGGTGCGCGGGGGTGCATCCAGCGACTCGAGGACGACGCCGCACGCGGCCACCCGCTCTCCGTCCGCTGAGGCGGTCAGTTCGCGCAGGGCGCTGGGGCGTCCGAAGGCGGGTTCGTGCGCGCGCCGCAGATGCTCTTCGACGGCGGCGTACTCCGGGGTTCCGCGCAGGTCGTTCCTCATCGGTTCTCCTTGATTCGGGTGGGTCGTGGTTCGGGAAGGGTGGTCTCCACCGCGCCGATCCGCTGGGCGGTGGAACGGGCAGGAGCGATGCGCTCGAGCACGTCGAGATCACCATCGGGGCGCAGGGGCAGGATCACGTCCTCGCCGCGACGCCGCGCATGCAGGGCGTCGAGCACCTCGGGCCACTCCCCGACGAAGGTCACGTCGGCGTGCGGAGGATCTCCGACGTCGATGCACACACCGCGGTGCGGATCGAAGATCATCTGCCAGCGCACGTCGTCGCCGTCGTCCGGCCCGTCGGTCAGGACGAACGACAGGGCGTAGGGGCGATCGAGGTCACGACAGGCGAGGGCGACCGACACGGACGCGTCGAGTCTCCACCGCATGATCGCGATGTGCTCCGCCGACATGAACACCGGGGCACTCATCGCGCCGCGCCCACGGCCATCTACCGCGTGGTCCCGGATGTCGCGGCCGCCTGCCTCGTCACCTGACGGATGACGTCGAGGGACTCGGCGGCGTGATCGAGGTGCACGGCGTGCGTCGATCCGGGCCACCGCAGCAGAGGAGCGCCCAGCGCGTCGGCGAGGCGTTCGTGCGCCCGCATGACCGCGGCCAAGGACTCGTCTTCCTCGGGGTAGTCGGCGCTCACGACGGCCGCCGGGATGCCATGGGGCAGGTCGCTTGCGTCGAACGCCGCCGCGAGGTCGCCCAGCCCCCGTGCCGCCTCCGCGAGCTCGCCCATGTCGACCGCCACGATGCTGCGCAGCGCCGCGGCCTGCTCGTCTCCCAGCCCCAGCGCCTGGATCAGCTGCTCCGCCTGGGTCGCCCGCGCCTCCATCCCCGCCCGCCGCGCCTCCGGATCCGTCTCCACGGCGGCCAGGGCGCGGACGGCCTCCTCCGTTCGGCCTGCCGCGGTCGCGTCGTTGATCGGGGTGACGTCGAGGAGCACGAGGCCGGCGACATCGTCGGGGAAGTCGCGGGCGAGCAGCAGCGCCACCGCGCCGCCGAGGCTCTGGCCGACGATGACGACCGGACCCATGCCCAGTTCCTGCACCAGGGAGTGCAGGTGCGCGGAGGCTTCGGCGAGGGTGCCTTTCTGGGTCGAGGTGCCGGTGCCGGGCCGGTCGTGCACGATCACTCGCGCTCCCGGATCGTCGATGAGACCCTCGATGAATCCCGGGTAGAAGCCTGTCGCGCTGACGTGGCCGCCGGGGAGCAGCAGCACCGGCTGCCCGCTGGATCCGTGAATCTGAACACCTTCGTGCATGCTGCACTCCTTCGTCGAGTCGAGCCGGATTCACCCGGGAGCACGGGTTGCGTCATATTGAGGAGCAATCCATACTTGGTTTTGTTGAACAATAAAGGGGATGGTTGATGAGCGCAATGGTCGATCGAGGATCGGACGCCGCCGACTCCGCGCCGGGTCGTGTCGCTGCACAGCTGCGCGAGGAGCTCCTCGACGGCATCCATCCGGTGGGCACGCGACTCCGCGAGGAAGAGTTGGCTGCGCGCTTCGACGTCGCCCGCCACACCGTCCGTTCTGCACTGCGCAGCCTCGTCGACGCGCGGCTCGTCAGCCATGAGCGCAACCGAGGCGTGGTCGTCGCACCGCTGGACCGGCAACGCATCGACGAGGTGTTCGACTACCGCAAGGTGCTCGAGCTCGGCGCGCTGCGGATCGCCCTCGACAACTCCGTCGACCTGTCCTCGGTGGAGGATCGCGTGGAGCAGCTGGAAGCCTTGGCCGGCCGGTCCACTCCTGCCGCGTGGCATGAGCTCACTCTTGTTCACAGCGCCATCCACGAAGCGATCGTCGCGCTGTCGGGGAACTCCCTCCTCGTCGACAGCTACCGACGCTGCGAAGACGAGGTTCGTCTGCTCCTCACCTTCGTACGTCCCGATTTCGACGCGGCATCGATGGCGATGAAGCACAGAGCCCTCTTCGAGAGCCTGCGACGAGGGGGAGACGAAGCGATCGAGGCGCTGACATCCGACATCGATGACACCGGTCGAGCCGCCGTCCTGCACAGTCTCACGCGTCTCGAGGACGCCGCCCGTCTGCTCGGACGCTGAATCACGGACCGGTCAGACGAGGGGGCGGGCGGTCGACCGGTCAGAGCGTTCCGCTCTCGCCGACGAACGGCGCTGCGCGTCGAATCCTCGTCGCGTCGCGGCGATGAACTCCTCGGCGGCAGCCGGCGGAGACTTCGCCTGCAGGACGCCGGAGGTGGATCCGGTTCCCTGAGCGCCGGCTCGCATGATCGCGAAGGCGTCGTCCGGGCTGGACACGCCGCCGGCGTGCATCATCAGAATGCCGGGTGCGTGCTCGGCCACCTTCCGGTCGATCTCGGGGATCCACGGACGTTCCGTGCTCTCGGTGCTGCCGATCAGATTCGGGGGTTCGTAGAGCACGATCGTCGGCGCGAGATCGACCAGACCCATCACGGACTCGTCGTCGCCGGCGCACACCATGGTCATCAGACCGTTCTCGTGAGCGCGACGGATCGCGCGTGCCAGCGCATCGGGTGCGAGCGGACTGGCGTCGTGGTTCAGCATCACGCCATGAGCGCCCGCATCCGCGAGCGCCTCGGGCAGCACTCGAGCGACGCTCTTGCCGGGCTCTTCGTCGTCGACACCCTGCGCGAAGACGAAGACGCCGGGGACGGCAGTGCGCACCGGGGCGATCAGCGCGGTGGGGACGGTCAGGATGACCGAGACGCCGTGACGCTCACCGGCGGATGCGGCGGCCTCGGCCACCGAGACGATCTCCGGTAGCCGGAGCAGGTTCTTCGGCCCGATCTCGAAGAAGGGGGAACGCAATGTGCGACCGTTCACTGAGGCGGCTCCACGATCACCACATTCACGGCGGCGGGCATGCCGGCCAGTGCCTCGTGGTCGGAATCGGTGACGAGCACGTCGATGTCGTCGACCGCGGCGACGCGCGACATCAGAACCCGGCCGAGCTTGGAGTGGTCGGCGACGAGGATGACACGATCGGATCGGTCCAGGGCCAGGCGCTTGCCGGCGCTCTCGTCCGGGTCGTAGTCCGTCAGTCCGCGGGTGGGGTGCACGCCGCTGATGCCCATGACGTAGGAGTCGACGTTGTAGTGGCGCAGATCGTCGGACATCGTGGAGCTCGTCGTGAGCATCTCCGATGACTTCACCCGACCACCGAGCATGAAGATCTCGATGCTCGGCTCCTGCGCCAGTTCCGAGACCACCAGGATGCTGCGGGTGAGGACGGTGAGCCGCTTTCCCGTGCCGCGCAGTGCGTGGGCGACGGCGAGGGCGGTGCTGCCGCCGTCGATGAAGACGACCTCGTCGTCGACGAGCAGATCGGCCACGGCGCGGCCGATATGGGCCTTGGTCTCGTGGGCGGCCTGCGCGCGGGTGGACAGCGCGGGCTCACGGCTCTTCGCATCCAGCAGCAGGGCGCGCCCTCCGACGAGACGGCGGACGATCCCCTCCTCTTCGAGCGTGCCGAGGTCGCGACGGATCGTCATCTCCGAGACGCCGAAGTGGACGGCCAGACTCTGGATGTCCACCTCCGCCGTCTCGCTCATCAGCGATTCGATCTCCACGCGTCTGCGCTGCGGAGTGATTCCGCTCATCCCGATCCCTCCGACTCCCACCGGTGTGATCCCGAGGGATCCGCGAATCGAAAATCTATCACACCGTGTTACCAATGTGTAAACGATTCACATAATTTCCCGAAACTCTTGCGGGCTGAGTGTGAAGCAATTACATTGACGTGAAACGCGATCACAGCTTTCCGGTCGTGGATCCCGATCACCGCCGATACGAAGGACGCCGATGTACCACTCCAATCGCATTGCACCCGGCCGCCGGAAGACCGCTGCTCGCGCAGGGCTCACCGCCGGCGTGGTCACCGTCGTCGCCCTCACCGTCAGTGGCTGCGGGGGGTCGTCCAGCACCGACGTCGATCCTGAAGCCGCCGACGGCTGGTCCCAGGAGTTCGCCGGCACCGAGCTCAACGTCCTGGCCGAGGCGACGCTGAACTCCGAGGTCCTCGCCGAGCTCGCGCCCGAGTTCACCGCGAAGACGGGGATCGAGGTCAACATCGAGACCGCACCCTTCGCCCAGCTCGTCCAGAGCGTCACGCTCGACTTCTCCACCGCGCAGGGCGACTACGACGTCGTCTCGATCCCCTACGACTATCTCGGCGCATACGCGGGCAGCGGCTACGTCGAGGAGATCACCCCGCTCATCGAGGCCAACGCCGACCGGGTGGGGGAGGAGTTCGACGAGACCGACATCGTCTCCGGACTCTGGGAGACCGCGGCGACGTGGGACGGCAAGTCCTACGGCATGCCGTCCAACAGCGCGGTGACGATGATGCTGTACCGCGCCGACCTGTTCGAGAACGCCGAGGAGAAGGCCGCGTTCGCCGCCGAGTACGGCTACGAGCTCGCGCCGGCCCAGACGTGGGAGCAGTACAGCGACATCGCGGAGTTCTTCACCCGTGATGCCGGCGAGACCCTCGCCGGCGAGGTCCTGAGCGAGCCCATGTACGGCGTGACGATGGCCGGCAAGCGGCACGAGGCCGCCGTCTTCGAGTGGATGAACTACGCCGGAGGCTTCGGGGGCGGTGTGGTGGACGACGAGGGCGAGCTCATCGTCGACAGCGACGCATCGGTCGAGAGCCTGGAGTACATGAAGTCGCTCGGCGAGTTCGCCCCTCCGGGATTCACCTCCGCCACCTGGGACGAGGTCACCGCCAACCTGCAGCAGGGCATCGCGGCGCAGGCGATCTCCTGGGGTGACACCGCAGGAGCGATGGAAGACGAGTCTCAGTCGGCCGTGGTCGGCAAGATCGGCTACGGCGACGTGCCGGTCGCGACCGAGGGGGACGAGCACCACGCTCTGCACGGCGCGTGGACCTACACGGTCAGCACGCAGGCCGTCGACAAGGATGCTGCATACCTCTTCGTCGCCTGGGCGCTGTCCGCGCCGGTGCAGAAGAAGATCGGTGAGATGGGCGGAGTGCCCGCGACGCGGTCGGCGTTCGAAGACCCCGAACTCGTCGCCGCACTGCCCTCCTGGCCGCAGCAGCTCGCGAGTCTCGAGAACGCCCTCGCCCGCCCGCGGAACGCCGAGTGGCCGCAGATGCTCGACCAGCTCGCTCTGCAGGTGTCGACCGCGCTCGTCGGCGACTCGACACCGCAGAAGGCACTCGACGACGCGCAGTCCGAGATCGAGGGCGTCCTCGGCGACAAGCTCCCGCTGAAGGCGTTCTGATCATGTCGACCACGACGGAACGACCGCCCGTGAGACCGCCGCGATCGGAGGGCGGCGCTCGCACCGCCCTCCGATCGCGGGCTCGGAACCGCGTGTTCTGGACGCGGTTCGGCATGCAGGCGCCGAGCCTCATCATCCTGGCGATCGTGCTGGCCTTCCCTCTGGTCTACAGCGTGGTCCTGAGCTTCCAGTCGTACAGTCCGGTCGATGCCGAGGCCGACGGTCGTTTCATCGGCCTCGACAACTACATCCGGATGCTGGGCGACGCGCAGTTCGGTCGTGCGGTCCTCGTCACCATCGCGTATGTCGTGCTGGCCGTGGGCATCGAGACGGTGATCGGCACGATCCTCGGCGTCGTCCTCTCCCGACTGATCCGCAGCCGTCGCATCGTCACCTCGGCGCTGCTGCTGCCGATGATCGCGACTCCGCTCGTCGTCGGACTCATGTTCAGCTTCGGTCTCAACCCGCAGTTCGGCTTCATGACCGACTTCCTCCGTGCCCTCGGCCTCGTCGGCGAGGGCGGCGTCCTCGACAGCGCGGGCGGCGCGTTCGCCGCACTCGTGGTGATGGACGTCTGGGAATGGACGCCGTTCATCGCACTCATGGTGCTCGCCGGTCTCTCGGCTGCTCCGCAGGCGCAGATCCAGGCGGCCGAGCTCGACGGGTGCAACACGTTCCAGCTCTACTGGCACGTCATGCTCCCGATGGTCCGTCCCGTCCTGATCGTCGCGATCCTGTTCCGAGCGACCGAGGCCATCCGGCAGTTCGATCAGGTCTACATCCTCACCGGGGGAGGACCGGGATCGGCGACCACGGTCAACGACATCTTCCAGTACCGCGTCAGCTTCGCCGCCTTCGACATGAGTTACGGCGCGGCCCTCGGTGTCGCCACGTTCGCGGTGGTCGCCACACTCGCCGCCATCCTGTTCCGCTACCTCAACCGCAAGGGCGTCGACGCATGAGCACTTCGACCGTCGTGAACACACGAGCGATCGTGACCCGCAACGCGGGCCGCGGCCGACCCGTGGCACCGTCACCGGGGCGCTCCCGCGCCGGCATCATCCAGGTCGTGCTCGGCATCCTCGTGGCCGCATTGATCCTCCTCTACCTGTCGCCGATCATCTGGCTCGTCGTCACCTCGTTCAAGGACCGGGTCGACATCTTCTCGTCGGCTCCGAGCCTGTTCTTCACGCCGACGCTCGAGAACTACCGCCAGGCGTTCCTCGAGAAGGGGTTCACGGACAACCTTCTGAACTCCACGATCGTCGGGGTCGTCTCGACCGGGATCGCCCTGCTCGTCGGGGTCCCTGCCGCCTACAGCCTCAGCCGGGCGCGCAAGGGCGAGACGTTCATGATGGCGCTGCTGGCCGCGCGACTCCTGCCGGCGATGGTCCTCGCCGTCCCGCTGTTCGTCCTCGCGTCCTCTCTGGGGGTGCGCGACTCCTACTTCGCGCTCATCGCCGCGCATCTCACCTTCGCGCTCCCGTTCACGGTCTGGATGATGCGCGGGTTCTTCCTCGCCGTCCCGATCTCGCTCGATGAGGCCGCTCGCCTCGACGGCTGCGGCGAATGGGGCACATTCCTCCGGGTGATCCTGCCCATCGTGAAGCCAGGACTCGCCTCCACCGGAATCTTCTGTCTCATCAACTCGTGGAACGAGTTCCTGTTCGCACTGGTGCTGACCGGGCGGCATACGCAGACCCTCCCCGTCGCGATCCCGAGCCTCATCACGCCGATCGGAACCTCGTGGGGCCAGGTGGCCGCC
Source organism: Microbacterium sp. MYb66 (assembly GCF_002979435.1). GTDB lineage: Bacteria > Actinomycetota > Actinomycetes > Actinomycetales > Microbacteriaceae > Microbacterium. Next base: position 211,729 of record NZ_PCOV01000003.1, read on the forward strand.
GTGGGGACCGTCACGATCCTTCCGGTGCTCATCATCGCCTTCATCGTCCAGAAGCACATCGTGGCCGGCATGACCGGCGGGGCGGTGTCGGCAGAATGACCAGCTCCTCGATCTCATCCCCGTCCGTCTCGTCAGCAAGGAACAGCCAGATGTCCGTCCAGACGCACTCGTTCACCGTCAGCACTCCCGCGCGGCAGGAGTTCTTCGACATCACCGACCAGGTGATCAGCTTCGTCGCCGATTCGGGCGTCACCGAGGGCATCGTGCAGGCGTTCACGCCGCACACCAGCTGCTGCGTGCTCATCCAGGAGGAATCCGAGGACATCACGTACTACGGCACGCAGCTCCTGCTGCAGGACACCTTGAACATCTTCGCGAAGATCGTGCCGCCGGCCCGTCACGAGGGGCAGTACCTGCATCCGGGACCGATCCACATCAAGAACGCCGCCGAGCTCCGCGGCGAGCACCCCTCGTGGGGCCTGAACACCGACGGCCACATCATCTCGTCGATCGTCGGGCGCTCGGAGTCCATCCCGCTCGTCGACGGCTCGCCCGTCCTCGGGGAGTTCGGCCGCGTGTACTTCGGCGACCTCGACGCCGTGCGTGCGCGTGAGCGCACCGTCCTGATCACCGTGGTGGGCCGCTGACGATGCTCGTCTACGCGGTGGACCTCGGCACGACGAACCTGAAGGTGGTGCTCTTCGACGAGCACGCTCGTCAGCTCGCCGCGGCGAGTGCACCGATGCAGTACCGCCGCGAGGGGGCGATCGTCGAGTTCGATCCGGACACCGTCCTCGCGTCCGTCCTCGACCTGATCCACGCCGTCGCGTCGGATGCCGAGACGTCGTCCGACGCGGTGGCGCACATCGTGATCACCGGTCAGGCGGAGTCGCTCGTGCTCGCCGACGCCGCCGGGCGCCCGCTCGCGCCCGGCATCTCCTGGATGGACGAGCGATCCGTGGCCGAGGCCGCAGAGATCGACGAGTGGTTCGGTGCGACAGCGGCCTTCGCCGTCACCGGCGAGACCGAGGCGGTGCCGACGTGGCCGGCGACGAAGCTGCGTTGGCTCCGCGCCCATCGTCCCGACATCCTCGCCGCTGCTCACCACGTGCTGATGATCAAGGACTACGTCCTGCTCCGACTCACCGGTCGTGCGGTCGGCGAGGAGACCACCCGCGGATTCACGTACCTGTACGACGTCCCCGGCCGCCGGTACTGGCCGGAGATGCTCGAGTTCTGCGGCGTGCGCCCGGAGATGCTTCCCGAGCTGATCCCGGCCGGCACGATCATCGGACCCGTGCTCGACGAGGTCGTCGTGTCGCTCCCGACAGCCCGTTCCTACGTCGTGAACGCGGGTGCCCTCGATCACTTCTGCGCCATGCTCGGCACATCGTCCTACGGTGCCGGCGCTGTCAGTGCTTCGGCAGGGACGGTTCTCGCGGTATCGCTCCTCGCTTCGGACTGGGCCTTCGACCCCTCGTCGGCGCTGTCGTTCCACGCCGGGCTGCAGCCCGGCGAGACCGTGCTCTTCAGCTGCGCCGACAGCGGCGGCGTCGCGCTCGAGTGGTTTCGGGACGGCATCGCCGGCGGTCTGCCCTACGACCAGCTCGAGCGCGCACTGGCGGAACGGGACCATCGGGATGCACCGATCTTCCTTCCGTACCTGACCGGCGTCAACCCGCCCGACTTCAATTCCGAGGCACGCGGTGCTTTCGTCGATCTGCAGCTGCGCCATGATCGCATCGATCTCGCGTACGCGGTCATGGAGGGCGTCGCGCATCTGCTGCGTCGCAACATCGACGCGATCCGGGATGCCGGTGAGCCGGTCCGCGAGATCGTGAGTGCGGGCGGCGGCACGGCATCCCGATTCTGGAACCAGCTGAAGGCCGACGTCTGCGGCGTCGATGTGCGCGTTCCCCACGAGCAGGAGGCCGCGTGCCGCGGCGCCGCGATCCTCGCCCTGGTGGCCGCCGGCGAATTGCAGTCGATCGACGACTCACGACTGCCCGCGCCGGATTCGCACGTCTACCACCCCCGCACCGGCCCCATGACACGTGCCCGCTACGACCGCTTCGACGCCGCCCTCGCACGCCTGTACGGCGCGGACGGCGTGCAGACCCGCCCAGAAGGAGAAGGAAGATGATCCTCTGCTGTTCCACCCCGATGATCCCCGGGAACTCGCTGACCGCTCAGGCGGAGCAGTTGCGCGAATGGGGCTATGACGCCATCGCCGTGTTCCAGCCGCGCGAAGAGTGGAATCGTGACGTGCACGCCGAGCTCGCCGCGCTCGAGTCACGCACCGGGGTCCGCCCCGTCGAGTTCGTCCTCACGGGTGACATCTACGGTCACGCCATGTCGGAGAGCGCCGAACTGCGGGCGCAGTGCCGCGACATGTATCGCGAGGCCGCCGACGTGTGCGCCGAACTGGGACTCGTGACCGAGATCGAGTTCGAGTACGGACCCCAGGATCCGATGCCGCTGTTCGATCCGTATCAGCAGCTCACGCCCGAGCAGGACGAGGAGTTCACGGCGTTCTACACGGAGCTCCTCGACCGGGTCGCCGGCTCCTCCGCCGCCATCCTGCTCGAACCGCTCAATCGCTACGAGAGCCGCTACCTGAACTCCGTCGCCGACAACCTCGCCATCGTGACGCGTGTGGCGCACCCGAACGCGGGTCTGCTGCCCGACACGTTCCACATGTCGATCGAAGAGGCGAGCATCCCCGACGCACTCCGCTCCGCCGCGGGCCAGGTGCGTCATGTGCACCTCGGCGACAACAACCGACTGCTGCCCGGACACGGCTCGCTCGAATGGGACGGCATCTTCCGCGCGCTCCGCGACATCGACTACCGGGGCGCGATCAACCTCGAATGCTCGACCACGGGTGACCCGGCGGTCACGCTGCCGCAGACCGCCGCGCGTCTCCGGGAACTCATCGACGCCTGACCGCACCCGACCCCCCGACCCCCGGGCCCCGACTCGGAACACCTGAAGCTCGAACACCACAAGGAGAACTCATGAAGATCGATCTCGCCGGACGCATCGCCGTCGTCACCGGAGGCGGACGCGGCATCGGCCTCGCCGTCGCTCGCGCGCTCGCCGAGGAAGGCGTCGACATCGCGCTCTTCGACCTCTTGGACACGGTCGAGGAGACCGCGGCATCCCTCGCGGAGGAATTCGGGGTGCGGGCGCTCGGCCATCGTCTCGACGTCACGGATCAGGACGCCACCGCGGAGGCCTTCGCGCTCGTCACCGAGCGCCTCGGCGTCCCTCGGGTGCTGCTCACCGCCGCCGGCATCGAGATCAACGAGGACTCGATCGACGTCACGGCAGGCAACTGGCGCAAGGTCATCGACGTCAACCTCACCGGCACGTTCTTCTCGGCCCAGGCCTTCGGCCGCACGCTGCTCGAGGCCGGGCAGACCGGCAGCGCCGTGCTCATCTCCTCGATGTCGGGCTCGATCGTCAACGTGCCGCAGTGGGCCGCGTCGTACAACTCGTCGAAGGCCGCGGTCGCCCATCTCGCCAAGTCGCTCGCCGTCGAGTGGGCCTCGTCGGGTATCCGCGTGAACTCGATCGCCCCGGGTTACGTGCTCACCGACCTGACCCGGCAGATCATCGCCCGGGAGCCCTCGCTCGAGGCCGAATGGGTCTCGCTCATCCCGCAGGGACGGATGGCCACGCCGGAGGACGTCGCGGGCCTCGTGGTGTTCCTGGCGTCCGACGTGTCGAGCTACATGACGGCGCAGCAGGTCACCATCGACGGCGGATACACGGCCGTCTGACTCCCGCTGCCGCGATCACGAAGAAAGGCATCCCGATGGATCCCGAGATCTCCCGCACCACCGCAGGCCCGACGACCACGTCCCGGCCGACGGACACCGCCCTCAGCACCCGCGGCATCCGCGTCTCGTACGGCCACGTGCAGGCATTGCGCGGTGCCGACTTCGACTGCCGCGCCGGGGAGGTGACCGCGCTGATCGGTGACAACGGCGCCGGCAAGTCGACGCTCGTGAAGGTGCTGTCGGGCGCGCTCGCCCCCGACGACGGCGAGGTCTTCGTCGGAGGCGAGCCGTTCCGCGCCCACCAGCCGACCGATGCGCAGGCCGCGGGCATCGAAACCGTCTGGCAGGACCTCGCGCTCGCCCCCGACCTGGGACCGGTCGCCAACATGTTCCTCGGACGGGAGACGCGCCGGAAGGGACCGCTGGGTGCCTTGGGGTTCCTCGACAACAAGTCGATGGCGGCCGTCGCGCAGCGTGAGTTCGCGCAGCTCGGGGTGACGGCCGATCCTCGCCGAGGGTCGGTGAGCGACATGTCCGGCGGTCAGCGCCAGGGGGTGGCCGTCGCGCGAGCGGTCAGCTGGGCGCGCACCGTGGTGCTGCTCGACGAGCCGACCGCGGCGCTGGGGGTCGTGCAGACCAAGGGTGTGCTCGACATGGTCAAGCGCGTCGCGGGTCGCGGCCTCGCCGTCGTCCTCATCAGCCACAACATGTCGGACGTGCTGGCCGTGGCCGACCGGGTCGAAGTGCTGCGCCTGGGGCAGCGGGTCGCCAGCTACACGCGAGCACAGGCCTCGCTCGAGCTGCTCGTCTCCACCATGACCGGCGGCACGACCCGACCGGAATCCGACTCGACCGAAACCGGAGGAACCCGATGACCTCTCTCGACACTCTGGGCGCGCCCGTCCTCGCCCCTGAGCCTCCCACCTGGCGGCAGCGCTTGGAGCGCGCATGGCAGCATCCGCTGTTCGTCGTCACCTGCGCACTGATCCTGCTGGTCGTCGTGTTCGCGATCGTCAACGGCGGGCCGTTCCTGTCGCAGGCGAACGTGCGGAACATGTTCCTCGCCGGCTCGATCATGCTGATTCTCGCCGTCGGCGTCACCTATGTGATCATCACCGCCGGGTTCGACCTGTCGGTCGGATCCGTGTTGGTGTTCTCGGGGGTCATCAGCATGATCGTGATGCGCCAGGTGGGCGGAGACGGCTGGACGACGGCTCTCATCGGTCTTGCCGTGGCCGTCGTCTGCGGCCTCGGTCTCGGGTGGATCAACGGGTTGCTCGTCGCGTACGCCGAACTCAATCCGATCATCGTGACGCTCGGCATGTTCGGGGCGGCCCTCGGCCTGGCGCAGGTGGCCACCGGAGGACAGGACCTCAGCGGGATGCCGCTCGCGATGTCGCAATTCGGGGTCGGACGCATCCTCGGTGTGCCGTGGGTGGTGGTGATCGCCGCCGCGGTGGCCGTCATCGCCGCGATCGCCCTGCACTCCACGGTCTTCGGCCGGCACACCTACGCGATCGGCTCGAACAAAGAGGCCGCCGTCCGCGCCGGCATCCCGGTGCGTCGGCACCTCGCGGTCATCTACGGCCTCTCCGGATTGCTCGCCGGTCTCGCCGGCTGGCTGTCGCTGTCGATCTACGGCACGACCAACATCTCGGGTCACTCGCTCGATGCGCTGACCGCGGCGACCGCCGCGATCCTCGGCGGCGCGAGCCTGTTCGGCGGAGTCGGCACGATCGCCGGCACCGCGATCGGCAACGCGATCCCGGTCGTGCTCGCCAGCGGACTCGTGATCGCCGGACTGCAGAGCTTCTGGCAGCAGGTCGTCACCGGCGCCGTGCTCGTCGGCGCCCTGTATCTCGACCGGCTGCGTCGCATCCGGAGCCTCAAGAGATCGAGCTCGGCGCCCAGCTGAGCGCACCCCCTTCACCCGCACCATCCCTTCACCCGCACCATCCCTTCACCCGACACAGGAGTCCGAATGAACAGCTCTGCCTTCACCAAGCCCTCATCGCGGCGTCTCATCGTCGCGACCGCTGCCACCGCCCTTCTGCTGGGCCCGCTCGTCGCGTGCTCCGGTGCCGCTCCCGAGGCGGGAGGCGACGGCGATGACCCCGTCGCCGGTGCGACCATCGCCATCGCCGGTCCGCAGTCCGGAGACCCGTATTACGTGCAGGTCGCCTGTGGCGCGCAGGCAGCCGGTGCCGAGCTCGGCATGGACGTCGGCGAGCTGCAGGCTCCGCAGAACCAGAACCAGGCGCAACTGACCACGATCGTCCAGAACGTGCTCACGAGTGCTCCCGACGCGCTCATCTACACGCCGGCGGATCCGGTCGCCGGCGGCATCCCGGTGCAGTCCGCCCGCGCCGACGGGGTCACCGTGATCGACGTCGACGCCCAGCTCGAGGACGAAGAGCTGTACGACTCGTTCATCGCCTCGAACCACTACGAGGGCGCCAAGGAGATCACGACCTACCTCGCCGAGCTCATCGGCGGAGAGGGGAAGATCGCCGCGATCGGCTCTCTCGCCACGAACCCGATCACGCAGGCTCGCATCAAGGGCTTCGAAGACGCACTCGAGGAATACCCGGACATCGAGATCGTCTCGATCTCGTACCCGGAGATCTCCGCCGACATCATCCAGGCCAACGCCGCCTCGACGCTGGTGAAGTACCCCGATCTGAAGGCGATCTACACCACCAACTACCTCAACTCCACGGGAGCCGCCGTCGCTCTCCGCAATGCGGACGCCGTCGGCGACGTGAAGATGGTGAGCTGGGATGCCGGAGCGGCGAACGTCGAGCTTCTGCAGGAAGGTGTGCTGCAGGCCACGGTCGCGCAGCAGCCGTTCGCGATGGGCGAGCTGGCCATCGAGCAGATCGCCGCTCAGCTGCGCGGCGAGGAGGTCTCCAAGACCGTTGATGCGCCCGTCGAGATTCTCACGAGCGAGAACGTCGACAGCCCCGAGGGTGAGGCGCTCTGGTACAAGACCGAGTGCAGCTGACCCCCGCTGAGCCACGGAAGGAACGCGCATGACCCTCACCGGATACCTCAACACCCTGTCGGCAGCGCCCGGTGAGGTCGTCGATCTGATGATCAGCGCGACCGCCGATCACGTCGACGTCGACCTGGTGCGCCTGCAGCACGGAGACGATAATCCGGCGGGGCCGGGACGGAAGATCCTCCCGGTGCCGGAGTTCGCCGGCCGGTCGGTACCGGGCGGCCTGCGGGACGTGCATCTCGGGTCCTGCGTGGTCGTCCCCTCCCTCGGGGCCCAGTCCCTCGACGGTCTCGAGGTGTCCGTCCTCATGCAGCCCACGATGCCCTCCTCCGGGCGCGAGCAAGGGGTCGTCACCGCGCTCGCCGCCGACGGGTCGTGCGTCCTGGGCGTCGTGATCGACGCGCAGGGACGCCTGATCCTGCGCGGTCCCGACGACGCGAACCTCGCCGAGCTCGCCGTGAACTGGCGGAGGGACGGCTGGTACCGCGTGCACGTCGAGGCGCCGAGGGGGCGGCCGGTCGTGCTCCGCTGCACGCCGACGGGCCGCCGCGGAGAGGGCGCGAGCGTGGAGGCCGAGGGATCGGCGGCCCCGGACGCTATCGTGTCGTCGGCCGTGATCGGGGCCGTCCGCTGTCGTCGGGAGGGCCGGCAGTGGATCCCCGACCGCGTCTTCAACGGCAAGCTCGAGCATCCGCAGATCCATCGGAGGTTTGAGGACGGCGCCCGGGTGCCGGTCGCCGAGTGGCGCTTCGAGCTCGACCAGGGCACCGCCGTGGCGGTCGACGTCAGCGGGCACGAGCGCCACGGCATCGTCGTCGGGACACCGGCGCGCGCGTCGACAGGGCACTCCTGGCGCCATGAGCAGGTCGATTTCACCCAGGTGCCGGAGCAGTACGCCGCGATGCACTTCCATGACGACGACCTCGATGACGCCGGGTGGGAACCGAGCCTGACGTTCACGGTTCCCGAGGGGCTCGCGTCCGGCGTGTACGCGATCGAGCTGCGCGCCGGCGGGGCAGTCGATCATGTGCCGTTCGCGATACGTCCGCGCGAGGGGGGCTCCCGGGCACGGACGGCGGTGCTCCTGCCCACCTTCACCTACATCGCGTACGCCAACGAGCGGATGGTCACGCGCCTCGACTTCGAGGGCGACCAGATGAGCGATCACGCGATCCACCCCGGCCACCGCGACCTCGAGCTCGCCGAGCACCCCGAGTGGGGACTCAGTCTCTACGACGTGCACTCCGATGGCAGCACCTGCGCCTACTCCACGCACCTTCGGCCCATCCCGAATCTCCGGCCGGACTACCGCGCATGGCTGCAGAACGCGCCGCGCCACCTGAGCGCCGACCTCTACCTGATCGACTGGCTCACCGAGAAGGGATACCCCTTCGATGTGATCACGGACCATGACCTCAACCGCGACGGTGCGGCGTTGCTCGCCGACTACGACATCGTGCTCACCGGCAGCCATCCCGAGTACGTCAGCGGACGGATGCTGGACGCGCTGGACGCGCATCTCGACAGTGGCGGCTCGCTCATGTACCTGGGCGGCAACGGCTTCTACTGGGTGACGAGTCAGGATCGCGAACGCCCGCACCTGATCGAGGTACGACGTGGTCCCGTCGGCACGCGACCGTCCGAGGGCGCCCCGGGCGAGGGATTCCACAGCACGACAGGAGAGCCCGGCGGCATGTGGCGTCAGCGCGGGCGCTGGCCCAATGAGCTCACCGGCATCGGGATGACCGCACAGGGGTGGGACTCGAAGGCGCCGGGGTACCGGCGCAACCCGGATCTTCCGGAGGACTGCGCCTTCATCTTCGATGGTGTCGAGGAAGAGGTGATCGGCACCTTCGGCCTCATCATGGACGGCTCGTCGGGTGACGAGATCGATCGGTTCGACGTCGGCAGGGGGAGCCCGACCGAGACGGTCGTGCTCGCGACGTCGACCGGGCACAGCGATTTCTACCTCCTTGCCGGAGAGGACGTGATGGCTTCGCGCGCCGGTCTCGGCGGCACGCAGAGCCCCGAGGTCCGCTCCGACATGACCTGGCTCGAGAAGTCCGGCGGCGGAGCAGTCTTCAGCGTCGGGTCGATCTGCTTCCTCGGGTCGCTCTCGCACGACGGCTATCGCAACAACATCTCCACGGTCGTCGCGAACGCACTCGACGAGATGCTGTCACGGCCGGGGAAGCGGGAATCGCGCTAGTTCCGGGGGCGATCCGGGCGCACCCGACCCCGGGCTCACGCCGGGAGGTAGTGGTTCAGGTGCTCGAACGGCGGCTGTGACGACAGGTGCGACACGGCTGCCGACCCGACCGCGCAGGCCGCCGCAAGCGCATCGGCCGGCGAATGACCGGCGCGGAGGGCGAGCACCAGAGCCGCGCAGAATGCATCCCCGGCACCGACGGTGTTCACGGCCTCCGCGGGAACCCCGTCCGCTCGCGCGATCTCCTCGTCGCCGCGATAGAGCGCGGCACCCGCCGCCCCGTACGTGACCGCGACGAGTGCCGCATCGGCGAGCTCGGGCATGAGCTCCCGTTCGGTCTCGTTCACGATGAACAGGTCGACTCGGCGCAACAGCGCCTCGGACAGCGGTCGGGCGGGGGCCGCGTTGACCGCGATGAAGCCCTTCGCGGTGGCGGCGACCTCCTCGACGACGGACAGGGCGATCTCCAGCTGCATCAGCACCGCCTCGTCCTCGCCGAACGTCACATCGTCGAGCGAGACGAGGTCGTTGGCGCCCTGGCAGACCGCGATCTGGTTCTCGGCATCGGCGTCGACGACGATCAGGGCCGTGCCGGTGGGGCCGTCGACGGTGCGCAGATCGGTGGCGTCGACGCCGGCGCGATCCATCTCCTCGCGGGTCCACGAGCCATCCGCGTCGTCGCCGACCGCCCCCACCATCCGCACCCGTCCGCCGAGTTTCGCGGCGGCGACGGCCTGGTTCGCGCCCTTGCCGCCGAGGTCGCGCGAGAGCCGCCCGCCGGCCACGGTCTCGCCCGCGGTGGGGAGGCGGTCGACGAACGCGGTGATGTCCACGTTCGCACTGCCGACGACGACGAGGGACGGGAGAGCAGGAGTGGTCATGGAAGCAGCTTTCGGGGTCGAAGCGGGCGGGGTCGGAACGCGGACGGCGCAGCCGACTTGACGTTCATGATAGAAAGTGTAAACGTTTACGCACGCACATCTGCAAAGGAGCACCATGACCATTCCCGTCCTTCTCGACTGCGATCCCGGCCACGATGACGTCTTCGCCATCTGGCTCGCGGCCGGAAACGACGCCATCGACCTGCGCGGTGTGACGACCGTCGGCGGCAACGGCTACCTCGAGCACACCACCCGGAATGCGCAGATCGCGCTCACGGTCGCCGGCGTGACGGACGTGCCCGTCGCCGCCGGTGCCGACAAACCCCTCACGCGGGAGCTGACCCCGGGCGCGTGGATCCACGGCGAGAACGCGCTGGGCGGACCGGTCCTCCCCGAGCCCACGGTTCCGCTGGACACCCGCCACGCCGTGCAGTTCCTGGCCGACACCCTCGAGGCGTCCCCGGAGCCGATCACGGTCATCCCCACGGGGCCGCTGACCAACATCGCGCTGCTCCTGCAGCAGCATCCGGAAGCCGCGCGCAACATCAAGGAGATCATCTGGATGGGCGGCTCCACCGGGCGCGGAAACGTGGGTGCGTACCCGGAGTTCAACGCCTGGGCCGACCCCGAGGCCGCTGCCGTGGTGTTCGCGTCCGGCCTCCCGCTCACGATGGTGGGGCTCAACATCTCCCACCAGGCGCTGATCACCGAGGACGTGATCCAGCGGATCGGGGCGGTCGGCAACGCGACGTCGGCATTCGGCGTCGAACTGCTGCGCTTCTTCTGCAGCACCTACGAGAAGGTGGAGGGGATGCCGGAGGGGCCGCTGCACGACCCGATCACGGTGGCCATCGCGATCGACCGGGCCGTCGCCACGATCCAGCGGTGCCACGTCGACATCGAGACGACGGGCGAGTTCACCGCCGGCGCGACCTGCGTCGATCTGCACGACATGCTGGGCAAGGAGCCGAACACCGACGTCGCGATCACCCTCGACGTGGCGAAATTCTGGGACCTGGTGACGGATGCTGTCGGCGAACTGGCCTGACGCTCAGCGCGGCGGAGCCGGGGTCGTGGATTCGGCCACCCGCAGGGTCGGCGCGAGACGGCTGAGAACATACGGAGCATCCGGCTCGTCCATCCGTCGGACGAGTGCCTCCGTCGCCTCGCGCGCGAGGTCGTCGAACGGCTGGACCACCGTCGTCAACCGCGGCTCGCAGACGTCGGCGAGCATCGTGCCGTCGAAGCCGGTCACCTGCACGTCGACCGGGACCCGCTTGCCCGCGCGCTTCAGTGCGGCGATGACACCGGCGGCGACCAGGTCGTCGCCGGCCACGATGGCATCGGGGAGGGGGCCGCGCTCCAGCAGCATCCGTGCGGCTTCCTCACCGAACTCGAGCAGGTACTCGCCGAAGACGTTCTCCTCCTGCGGCAGCGATCGGCCGCGCACCGTCGCTTCGAAGGCGGCACGTCGCTCGCGCCCGACCGACGTGACGTCGTTCCCCGAGACGAGGACGACCCGGCGGGCACCGCGGGAGAGGACGTGGTCGACCGCGAGTTCGATGCCACGCCCGTTGTCGACTCCCACGAAGTCGGCTGGAAGGTCGATCACGTGGCGGTCGAGTTGCACGAGCGGAACTCGCCGAGCGGTGTCCGCGACCGCGTCGAAGGAGAGCTCGGCATCCGAGGGGACGACGAAGACGCCTTCGACCCGGCGCTCGACGAGCATGCGGAGGCGGTCGCGTTCGCGGTCGACGTCGCCGTGCGAGTCGGCGATCACGAGATCGAACCCGCCACGCTGCAGATGGTCCTCGAGGCGGTGGATGAGCTCACCGTAGAAGGGGTTGCTGATGACGGGGACGACGACACCGATCGTGGCACCTGTACCGGCGCGCAGGCCGCGACCGATGAGGTTGACTCGATAGCCCAGCTGCTCGGCCACCTGCGCGACATGTTCCGCGGTGCGTTCCGAGACGCGGTCCTTGCCGTTCAGGGCCCGGGAGACCGTCGCGATCGAGACGCCCGCCGCGGCGGCGACCTCGTGCAGCGTGACCGACGCCTTCTTCATCACACCTCGATCTCCCCACGGTGCCGTTGTCGGCACCACGACTCAAAGATAGGGCGTGCGTAAAGGATTACGCACGCGAACAGCCAACGATTCGACACGAAGAAGTGAGTAATGACCAATCAAGTAGATGCGGTTCGCACCCGGACCGGCGTGGTGTCGCTGATGATCGCGCTCCTCGCCGCGTGCCTCGCCTTCCAGCTCAACGCCAGCATGCTGAGCCCCGCCCTGGTGACGATGGAGCGCGAACTCGATGCGACGGCCTCCGAGATCGCGGCGACGCAGACGGTGTTCTTCACCGCCGCCGCCCTCTTCACCCTCTTCCTCCCGCGGCTCGGTGACCTGATCGGGCGCCGTCGCGTCCTCGTCGGCATGCTCGTGGTCATGGCCGTGGGCTGCGTCGTCGCAGCACTGGCGACCAACGTTCCGATGCTGTTCATCGGCCGCCTCATCCAGGGTGTCTCGGGGCCGGTCGTCCCGCTCTGCCTGATCATGCTGCGCGCAGCGGTCAAGGATCCGAAGATCTACGGCACCCTGCTCGGTGTCGTGACCGCGGTCAACGGAGGGATCGCGGGCGGCGACGCACTGCTCGGCGGGTACCTGGCGACCAACCACGGCTTCGCCTCGATCTTCTGGACGATGGCCGGTGTGGCCGTCGGCGCCGCACTGGTCGTGCGCTTCCTCGCGCCTGAGACGATGGCCGAGGACCGCCCGCGGATGGACTGGTGGGGATCGCTGCTGCTGGTCGTCTCGGTCGGCTCGATGCTGGTCGCTCTGAACGAGCTGGGCACGCTCGCGGATGCGGACATGATCCTCGTGATCGTCCTCGCTGTGGTCGCCGTCGTCTCGTTCGTCTCCTTCTGGAAGCTCGAGGGCACGGTCGATCACCCGCTCGTCTCGATCCCCCAGCTCAAGCAGCGCGCCACCTGGGCGTTGAGCGCCACTTCGCTCCTCACTCTGTCCGGGATCTTCGCGATCATGAACGGCGTGGTCCCGGCGCTCGCGCAGGACTCGTCGATGAACCTCGCGATGAGTGCCGCGGAGGTGTCTCTGTGGATCCTGATGCCGTACGCGCTCGCCGGTCTGCTGATGGGGCCACTCAGCGGCAGGCTCGCCGCCACGGTCGGCTACCGCACGATGCTGCGCATCGGTCTGGGCGGCACCGTGGTCGTGCTCGGGCTGATGGTCGCGAACGTCGAGACGTCGTCGCGTCTCGTCCTGCTCCTCCTCTCCGTCGCGGTCGGCATCACCTACGCCGGCATCGGCAACATCATGCTCAACGGGCTGGGCGTCGTGCTCTCGCCGAAGGAGCGGCCCGGTTCGCTCCCCGGGCTGAACACGGGTGCCATCAACCTCGGCGCGGGACTGAGCTTCGTCGTCATCTACGCGGCGCAGACCTCGTTCGCCGCGCAGTCGGACGCCGCGGCCGCGGGTTACGTCGCCGCGCTGATCACGGGTGCCGTGGTGCTCGTCGGCGCCTTCGTCTTCTCGCTGTTCATCCCGAAGCCGGTGAACGCCGAGCTGAAGGCATAGCTCCGGCTTTCTTCCCGGAGGTCTTCACCGGTGCTCGATCGTTCTGCCCGAGGGCGGTCGAGCACCGGGGAGGCCTCGCCGTTGCGCTCCGGGGCCGGCGAGCTATACTGAACAATAGATCACCAGCCCGCACCATTGTTCGGAGTTCAGTGTGCAGAGCCGCACTCGCATCATCCTCGGCGTCGACGCCGGAACCACGTCGGTGAAGACCGTCGCGTTCGACCTCGACGGCCGCATCGCGAGCGTCTCGCGCTCGAGCGTCCGCGTCCAGCGTTCTGCGGACGGACGAGCGGAAGCCGACATGGATCACATCTGGGATGCCGCGGCATCCACCATCGCCGCCGTCGTCGACGAGATCGGCGATGCGGAGATCGTGGCCCTGGGCGTGACCGGGCAGGGCGACGGCGCGTGGCTCGTCGACGCCGACGGGCGCCCCGCCGGTCCGGCGGCCCTCTGGTTGGACGGACGCGCACACGCGAGGCTGGACGACTGGCTCGCTGACGGTCGGGCCGCGGCCGTCCACGAAGCCACCGGATCGCCCCTCTTCTCCGGCGCGCTGCCGATCCTCGTCGACGAGCTGATGGAAGCGGATCCGAGCCTCCGCGAACGCGCCGCCACCCAGTTGAACTGCAAGGACTGGCTGCGCTTCAAGCTCACCGGCCGGCGCGCGACCGACCCCAGCGAAGCATCCCGCACCTATCTCGACACCGCGACGGGCGCATACTCCGAAGGGCTGTTCGCGGCTCTCGGTCAGGAGCGCGTCCGCGACCGCCTGCCCGAGGTGCTCGACCCGCAGCGCATCGCCGGCACGGTCGAGCCTCGGGTCGCCGCGGCTCTGGGACTGCCCGCAGACCTGCCGGTCGTGGTCGGGGTGGTCGACACCGCGGCCGCCGGCGTCGGACTCGGCGTGCTCGACGACGGCCGCGGCTATGCGATCCTCGGGACGACGAGCCTCGTGGGCATCAACCACGCCTCGCGCGCCGGGGTGCGCAGCGAATCGAGCATCATCCTCGCCACCGGACGCGGCACCCAGGTGCTGGAGTCGATGGCTCCGATGACGGGAACGCCGAACCTCGACTGGGTGCGGGCGACGCTCGGACTCGGCGACGAGGACTGGGTCGTCGTCGAGAAGCAGGCCGTCGCGGTCGCACCCGGCAGCGGTGGGGTGCTCTACCTCCCCTACGGCGCTCCGAGTGGCGAACGCGCTCCGTTCTTCGCGCCGGATGCGTCGGCATCGTGGCTCGGGATGAGCGTCACCACGACTGCGGGCCAGCTGCTGCGCAGCGTGTACGAAGGCCTCGCGTTCGGTCTGCGCGAATGCACCGAAGCCCTGGGGCTGGAGGGCCCGCTCCTCGTCTGCGGCGGAGGGTCGGATTCCGACCTGCTCTGCGCGATCCTCGCCGACGTCCTGGCGCGCGACATCGTGCGCCAGGACGAACCCGAGGTCGGAGCCCGGGGTGTCGCCACGCTCGCGATGGCCGCGGTCGGCCTCGCCGACGACCTCCACGACGCCTCGCGTCGGCTGAGGCCCTCGACCACGACGTTCTCACCCGATCCGGCTCGCGTCGCGCTGTACGACGACGCCTTCGCCCTGTTCGTCGCCACGCGCGACGCGCTGCGACCGCACTGGCCGGGACTCCGTCGCCTGCGGGAGAACGCCGCTTCGACGGAATTATCCGAGTCTCCGGCTCTCTGACCACCACCTCCTGAAAGAAGACACATGACTGAACAGCCCCGCCCGAAGGTGCTCATCACCGCTCCCTTCGACTCCGCGATCGCCGAGTCCCTCGCCGATGGGTTCGACGTCACGTTGATCGACCCGACGATGGACGGAGGATCCCTCGCCGACCGTGGCGTCGACGAGGCGCTCGCGGCCGCCGACGTCGTGATCGCCGAGCTCGATGTCGTCGACGAAGCCGCCCTCGCGAAGGCCCCCGAGCTCAAGGCCGTCGTCTCGTGCCGCGCCAAGCCGGCGAACGTCGACCTCGACGCCTGCACGGCCCGCGGCATCCCGGTCTTCACCACTCCCGGACGCAACGCCGAGGTCACGGCCGACCTGAGCTTCGCCCTGCTCCTGGCCACCGTGCGCAAGGTGAGCCGGTCCGAGCGCTGGCTGCGCGAGGGCAACTGGTCCGAGAGCGACGTCTTCGAGCCGTACGAGATCTTCCGCTCCATCGCGCTCAACGGACGCACGCTCGGCGTTCTCGGCGGAGGAGCGGTCGGCCGCCGGATGATCACCCGTGCCCGCGGCTTCGGCATGACCGTCAAGGTCTACGACCCGTTCCTCGCCCCGGATGCCTTCGGCGAGGAAGCGAGCGTGGTCCCCCTCGACGAGGTGCTGTCGACCTCGGACATCGTCACGATGCACGTGCCGCTGATGCCGGAGACCGAAGGGCTGCTCGGTGCACGGGAGCTCGCGCTGCTGCGCCCCGATGCCTATCTGATCAACGCCGGTCGCGCGGCCATCATCGACGAGCAGGCACTCATGGCGGTGCTGCGTGAGGGACGCATCGCCGGTGCCGGCTTCGATGTCTTCTACCAGGAACCGCTCCCCCAGGATCACGAGCTCTTCACGCTCGACAACGTCACGATGACGCCGCACATCGCCGGCGCATCCGACGACGTCATCGTCGAGCACTCGCGCATCGCGGCCGCCGCGCTGCGCGCCTGGGTCGCCGGTCAGCGCGTTCCGGGTACGGCGAACGAGAAGGCGCTCGCCGCCGTCGGCACGGCGTGACCTGGGAGGTGCGGATCGTGCGCTGAGCGCGATCCGCACCTCGGTGACGTCAGTCGAGCAGCGCGGTGACCGTGTTCGAGTCGGTGACGAGCATGTTGACCATGCCGCTGGAGAGTGCGGTCCGCACGGCGTCGAGCTTCGCCGTGCCCGCCGCGATCGCGAGGCGGTGCGGGATCGCGCGCAGCTGGTCGAGGTCGAGTCCGACGACCCGGGCATCGAGGTCACCGCGTATCGGGGCCCCTGACGCGTCGAAGAAGCGACCGCCGATGTCGCCGATCGCGCCGGCTTCGAGGAGTGCGGTGCGCTCCGGTGCGCTCAGCGAGCCGAACAGCAATCCCTGGCTGTCCTGGGTGCTTCCGATGCCGGCGACCAGCGTGGTGGCCTCTGCGGCCCTGGCGAGGACGTCGCGGACCCCGGGGTCGGCGTAGGCGCTCTCCGCCGCCTGGGATGAGGCGGCGACGATCGGCGCGGGGAGGTGGAAGGCGGAGCCGTCCGTGCGCCGGGCCAGGGCGAGCGTCAGCTCGTGAGGATTCGCGCCGTGGGCGAGGCCGCTGCTGGACCCGGTGAGGGGCACGAAACGGGCGCCCAGCGAGCGGGCCGGGAAGGCGTCGACGACGGCGGCGACGGCCGTGGAGAGGCCCATGGCGACCGTGGTGTCTTTCTCGATGACGCTCGCGAGCGCTTCGGCTCCGACGGTGGCCATGGCCCGGGAAGCCTTCAGCGGATCGTCGACGCTCGGTGCGATCCACGCCTGACGCAACCCGAAGCGGCTCAGCAGGGCCTGCTCCTCGGCCGCGAAGAGCGACTCCTCCACGTGCACGATGATCTCCACCATGCCGGAGTCGCGGGCCTCGGCCAGCAGCCTCGTCACCCGGACGCGGGACAGCCCGAGGGCGTCGGCGATCTCCTGGTGCGTGAGCCCCAGTTCGTAGTACATGCGCGCCACGCGACCCATCAGCATGCTGAACATCCTCCCATGCCGGTTCCGCCGGCCGTCGTCGCGCTGCTTGACAATTCCACGACTCCTGCCCAAGATGTCCATGGGCATTCGTTCACGTGACTGAACAAATGTACACCACAACCCCGAAATCTCTACGCGCTCAACGAGGAGACACCCATGGTCACCCCCGCATCACCTCCCGCCGAAGGCCGCTTCGCGCGCCTGCTCAGCTCGCAAGGCATCTCGCGGCCCATCGCCTGGGGATTCGTCGCCCTGACGATCTTCATGATCGGCGACGGCATCGAGGCCGGCTTCCTCTCCCCGTACCTCGACGAGCGCGGCTTCGACGGCAGCCAGATCGCCCTGCTCTGGTCGGTGTACGGCATCGTCGTCGCCGTGGCCGCCTGGCTGAGCGGCGCCCTGGCGGAAGCCTGGGGACCCAAGCGCGTGATGATGCTCGGCTTCGGCATCTGGGTCGTCTTCGAAGTGCTCTTCCTCGTGTTCGGCGTGATGGCCGGCAACTTCGAGATCATGCTCCTCGCCTTCGGAATCCGCGGGCTCGGCTACCCGATGTTCGCCTACGGGTTCCTGGTCTGGGTCACGATCGACACCGACGAGCACGTCATGGGTCGCGCCGTCGGCTGGTACTGGTTCTTCTCCACGCTCGGACTCGGCGTGCTCAGCTCCTACTTCGCCGGGGCCGTCATCCCGATCATCGGCGAGCTGGCGACGCTGTGGATGGCACTCGCCTTCGTGGTCGTCGGCGGGGTGATGGTGCTCGTGCTGCTGCGCAATCCCGTGACCAAGAAGGTCACCGTCGCCAGCAGCGTCAAGGGTGTCGTCAGCTCCCTCACCATCGTCGCGACCAACCCGAAGGTCGGCGTCGGCGGCGTGATCCGCATCATCAACACGCTCTCCTTCTACGCGTTCGTCGTCTTCCTGACCACGTACATGGTCCGCGATGTCGGCTTCGACCTCGCCCAGTGGCAGATCATCTGGGGCACGATGCTCGCCGCGAACGTGGCCGCGAACCTGCTCTCGGGCTACCTCGCCGACTGGATCGGCCGCGTCAACGTGGTCGCCTGGGCCGGCGGCGTCGGATGCTTCGTCACCGTTCTCGCCCTGTTCTACATCCCCACCCTCATCGGGCCGAACTTCTGGATCACGATCGCGATCGCCATCGTCTACGGCCTCGCGCTGGGCATGTTCGTGCCGCTGTCGGCGATCGTCCCGCTGCTCGCACCGAAGAACAAGGCTGCCGCGGTCGCCATCCTCAACCTCGGTGCCGGCCTCAGCCAGTTCATCGGCCCGGTCATCGCCGGCCTCGCCGCGCCCGTCGGCGTCGAGGGCACCGTCTGGATCATCGCGTCGCTCTACCTGGTCGGCTTCGCCCTGACCTTCCTGTTGAAGGCGCCGAAGGATGCGGACGACGTCGTCGAGACGAGCGCCGCTCCGACCGCCGTCACCGCCTGACCCGCACCCACCCCTGAGAAGGAGTCGCCATGACCACCCGCACGGAATCACTCATCGCAGAACTGTCCGCCGTCGGCGTCGACATCGTCGCCCGCGGACTCGCGCTCGCATCCGGAGGCAATCTCTCCGCGCGCATCGATGACGAGACGTTCGTGGTCACCGCCTCCGGCACCTGGCTCGACAGGCTCACCCCCGAGGACTTCTCGGTCATGAGCCTGTCGGGCGAGGTGATCAGCGGTTCGCCGAGTCCGTCGAGCGAATGGAAGCTGCACCAGCGGAGCTACCAGACCCGTCAGGACGTGAACGCGGTGGTCCACGTGCATCCGCAGCACGCCGTGCTCCTCAACGCGCTCGGACACGACGTGCGCCTGATCACCCTCGACCACGCCTACTACGTGCGCTCGGTCGGGACCACTCCGTACTACCCGAACGGATCGGACGAGCTCGCCGACTCCGCGGCCGAGCAGGCGGCGCACCATGACTGCATCATCATGGGCCACCACGGCTGCTCCGCCCTCGGCGACTCGGTGAGCATGGCATTCCGCCGCGCACTCAACCTCGAGGAGGCGGCCACGGCGACCTACCGCGCGCTCCTCCTCGGAGACACCGAGACCGCCTTCCCCGCCGAGGCGCTCGCCGCCCTGCACCACGCCTGAACAGGAACCGCGATGACGACCGTCCCCACGCACATCACCATCGATCCCGACATCAGCGAGGCGACGAAGCGCTTCCTCGCCCAGCCGCCCCGCCTGCTCATCGACGGCGAACTCGTCGAAGCGCATTCCGGCCGCACGATCGACATCGTCGACCCCGGCACGGGCGCCGTCATCGCCCGTTCGGCGGCGGCGGATGCGGTGGACGCCGATCGCGCGGTCCAGGCCGCTCGCCGCGCCTTCGCCCCCGACGCTCCGTGGCGGCGCATGAGCGCGCTCGACCGCGGACGGATCATCCTGCGTCTCGCCCGCCTGCTGGAGGAGCGCGCCGACGAGTTCGTCGAGCTCGAGGTCCTCGACGGCGGAAAGCTGAAGAGTGCAGCCGCCTCCGTCGACCTGCCGCTCGCGATCAACCACTTCGAGTACTTCGGCGGATGGCCGTCGAAGATCGAGGGCAACACGATCCCGGTGTCGATCACGGATGCGATGGTGCGCACCGAACGCGTCCCGGTCGGTGTCGTCGCCCAGATCGTGCCCTGGAACTACCCGCTGCTCATGGGCGTGTGGAAGATCGCGCCCGCTCTGGCCGCGGGATGCACCATCGTCATGAAGCCCGCCGAGAACACTCCGCTTTCCCTCCTGCGGCTCGGTCAGCTCGCGCTCGAGGCGGGGATGCCGAAGGGCGTCCTGAACATCCTCACCGGCTACGGCGCAGAGGCCGGCGAGGCCCTCGTCGACCACCCCGACGTCGACAAGGTGGCCTTCACCGGCTCGACCGCGGTCGGCACGCGCATCGCGCAGCGCGCGGCTCCGATGGTGAAGCGGGTGACGCTCGAGCTCGGCGGGAAGAGCCCCAACATCATCTTCGACGACAGCCCCGTCGAAGAGGCGGCGGCCGCGGCGGCCAGTGCGATCTTCTTCAACGCCGGGCAGGCGTGCGCGGCGGGCTCCCGCCTCTACGTGCAGAAGCGCTCGTACGACGACGTCGTGGGGCGTCTCGCCGACATCGCCTCGTCGATGACCGTCGGACACGGCTTCGACCCGTCCGCGCAGATCGGCCCGGTCATCTCCACCCGCCAGCACGAGCGGGTTCTCGGCTACATCGACGGCGCACAGGAGCAGGGGGCGGCGATCGCCGCCGGCGGATCGGCCTTCCCGGATGCCGCCATCCCCGGCGGCTACTACATCCGCCCCACGGTCCTGACGGATGTCGACGACACGTTCACCGCCGTGCGCGAGGAGATCTTCGGCCCGGTCGTCGTCGCGCAGCCGTTCGACGACATCGACGAGATCGCCCGGCGCGCGAATGACTCGCCCTACGGGCTCGCGGCCGGCATCTGGACGCGGGACATCACGAAGGCGAACAGGCTGGCCGGGCTTCTGCAGGCGGGCACGGTCTACATCAACATGTACGGCGCGACGGATGCCGCGGCTCCGTTCGGAGGATTCAAGATGTCGGGATACGGCCGTGACATGGGCCACGCCAACCTGGAGTCGTATCTCGAGACCCGCACCGTGTGGACCAACCTCGGCCACTGACACCGGGCTCCGACGACGGCGCGGACGCTCCGGGCGGTTCTGGCGCAGCCCCCGTGCCATCTGGGAGGGTGGATCACGGAACCCGTCCGTGATCGATGAAGCGGTGGATGATGAGTGGACCCGAGTCGCCGGTGATCGCGGTGGAAGAAGCAGCATCCCGGTGGTCTCCGTGGTGGCTGGCATCAGGGACGCTGTTCATCGCCGCGGCCCTTCTCGCCGCCTTCCGCAGCCTTCCCGGTGCTCTCGACGGCGGGGCGCTCGGAGCCCTCTCGACCGCGACGACGGCGGCGTTCAGCCTCGCGCTGGTCGCGGCCGGCGTCGCGGCAGCGCGCCGGGATGACACGCTGCGGCTGTCGAAGGCCGTGATCGTGTCGCTGTTCGTCCTCGCGGTCTGGATCCTCGTGGCCCCGCCCGTCTTGGGCGCGGTGTTCGATCTCACCTCCGCGGCGCCGTTCTACGTGAATGCGCTCGTGAAACTGGGGCTGAGCGGAGTCGCGGTCGCCGGCATCCTCCGAGCTCCGATGCCGGCCCCGTGGAGGTTCGTCCCCGCGATCGCGCTCGGGGTGGTCGTGCTGGGTTCGCTGATGGAGTTCGCGATGCTGTCGGGGAGCGTGTCCGACCAGAACGCGCTGGTCCTCGTCTTCAACGTCCTGGTGCTGACGCGGATCCTCGCGACCGGGGCGCTCGGCGCCTTCGCCCTTCGGGCGGCGCGATCGCGTACCGGGTCGGTGATCGTGTTCGGCGGACAGTCCTGAGAGCCGCGTCGGGGGACCTCCGTCCTCCTCACACCTCGCCGCCGCGTCGCGCCGCCAGCTCCGCCGTGTCGCGCATCCCCTGGGCGTCGAGGTAGGCGCGGATGACGTCGTGGATGGAGATCGATCCGGGTGGTCGTCCGGTCCAGACGCGTGTCGCCTCCGGCCGTCAACTGCGGGGGGCGTCGTTCCAGGACCAGATGTCGTCGCCACGGAGCACAGCGTCTGCACCGCCGTCGCAGTAGATGGTCTGGCCTGCCATGTGCGTGTTGGCGGGGCTCGTCAGCCATGCCAGCAGCTCGGCGATCGAGGATGCCGGCTGGTGGTAGTTGAGCGGCATCGGCACCGCCGCATCCACCTGGGCCAGGCCTTCGGGCGATCCGAGGAGACCCGCGGTCATCGCGGTGGTCACCGTGCCCGGGGCCACGGCGTTGAGCGGGATGCCCGCGCCGGCCCATGCCGAGGACACGGACTCCCGACGCACCCAGCGCGACAGTGCGCGCTTGCTGGACGAGTAGTTGAGGAAGCCCGCCTCCGGGCTGGTTGCGAGTTGGTCGCCGATCTGCAGGGCCAGTGCCTCGTCGCCGTTCAGTGCGGCATCCACGAGCTCGGCGGACACCGGCTGCAGCGACGCCATCGACGACACGACGGCGGCGCGCGGCTGGTCCGCCAGGCTCAGCGTCGGCAGGAGCGCGGTCAGGAACTCCGTGACGCCGAAGTAGTTGATCGCCATGGTCTTCGCGATCGGCGCCGCGATGCCCGCGCACGCGATGACCGCGTCGATTCCGCCGTCCCCCGCCTGCACGGCGTCGCGGGCGGCGGCGGCGCGGCCGGTCGGCGTGGAGAGGTCTCCGTCCACCTCGACGCCGGCGAGATCGACACCGATCACGGTGTGCCCCTGAGAGCGGAGCAGGTCGGCGGTGGCGGCGCCGATTCCGGACGCCGAGCCGGTGATGACGTAGGTGCGGGTCATGGTGATTCCTCCTGGGTGGGCGGTGCCGGCGCGGTGCCGGACAGGGCGAAGACGAAGCGGGTGAGCTGCCGGCGGAACTGCGCGATCTCCTCCGGCGCCCAGCCGTGCAGGGCGTCGTCGACCATGCGGTGACCCGCGGAGACCAGGCGCGTATAGGCCTGCGTGCCGGCGTCCGTCAGCTGCACCTGCACGGTGCGCCCGGATCGGACGGGGTCGACGACGCCCTGTGCGGCCATGCGCGACACGAGCTTCGACGTGGTCGGCCGCGACATCGCCGCGTGCTCGGCGAGCTCGCCGAATCCCAGCGCGCCCTCGTTCATGCCCAGCAGGTACAGGGCGCGGATCGCGGTGGGGTCGAGCGCGACATCGACGGCGTCGGCGACCTGGCGCTGCAGTTCGCTCTCGCTCCACTCGGACACCACCCGTACGAGCGCGACGTGGATGGCCGCGATGTCTCCGGTGCTCGACATGACTGCAGTCTACCCGAACAGTTGCCTCAGGCAACTGTTGTCGCGAGGGTCGAGCTCAGCGGAACAGCACCACCACGTAGACCGCGAACGTCACCAGGTGCGCGGCGCCGTGCATGGCGGTCACCCGCTTCGCGGCGAACGTCGTCACCGAGAGCAGCAGCGTGACGCCGAGCATCAGCAGGTTCGCCGGCGACTCGGCGAGCATCACGCTCTGCCCGGTGAGCATTCCGATGATCAGCACAGCGGGGATCGTGAGTCCGACGGTCGACACCAGGGCCCCGTGGCAGAGGTTGACGACGCGCTGGGCCTCCCCGCCGAGAGCGGCTCGCACGGCGGTGATCGACTCGGGCAGGAAGACGATGCCTGCGATGAGCACCCCGGCGAGGGCGATCGGAGCACCGAGGCGACCCAGTCCGTCGTCGAGGAGGGCCGCCATGTCGTGCGACAGGAGCACGATCGGGACCACCGTGACCACCAGCAGCGCGAGCCGGACGATGACCTCGGTGCGGTGCTCGGCGATGACCTGACGGATGCCTCCGGTGGCCTCGGCCTTCTCCTGGCGCCGAGCGCTCTGCAGCAGGCGCGGATCGACCTCGGTGAAGTCGCTCGCCTGCGCGCCCATCTGTCGGTACAGGAAGAAGGCGTAGAGCACGAGCGTGAGGATGATGATCGGGATCTCCTGCGCGGTCGTGTACGCGCCGTCCTTGCCGATGAGGGCGGGGAGTCCGAACGCGAGCGCGACCAGCACGACCAGCATCGACAGGTACGCCGAGGTGCCCGTGCGGTTGTGCGCCATGCCGCGATGGCGGAGTCCGCCGAGGAGGAGCGCGAGCCCGATGACGAGGTTCAGGATGATCATCGCGACGGCCATGACCGAGTCACGGGCGATGGTCGCGTGCTCACCCGGACCGAGCATGACCGCGGAGATCAGGATGACCTCGATGAGGACGATCGACAGGGTCAGGACGAGCGAGCCGTAGGGGTCGCCGAGGCGGTGCGCGAGGGCCTCGGCCTGTTTCACGACGCCGAACGCGCACACCAGGATCACGGCGATGATCGCCCCGAGCGCGACGATCAGGACCGGGCCGGCAACGGGCGCCGCCAGCATCGGGTGGAGGACGAGGAGAGCGGCGAACGCGCCCCATCCGAGGACGACGCGGACGATGTCCGTGACGCCGATCAACTGCTTCAGTTCCGTGCGTGACATCGCCGGACTCCTTCGAGGTGGGGCCGTCCCCGACTGATGACCGCGACCGGGTCGTCCCGGCCGCAGTGCTGTGTCAGCGCACTGCATCGCGCCATCAATCTTAGCAAAAATTTCCCGGTCACACGGAAATTTGACTTCCCCTGGTTCCGGGCTATGGTCATGGGTTACGCCAGCCACCGAAGGGGAAGCGAGTAACCATGTCCGGAAAGTCCATCCAGGGTCGCGACAGCAAGAAGGCGCCGCAGCTCTCGCTCAAGGAGAAGCGAGCAGCGAAGCGCGAGAAGAACGCACCAGACGAGTTCCTGAAGCCCCGCAAGGGCGCGAAGGGCTGAGTGGATTCGGTCCGGCGGGTGCATTCGCTCGCGGCGAGATGCACCCGCCGGGATCTCAGCGGAAGACGCGGGTGATGCCGCTCTCGATCTGAGCCAGCTGGATGAAGAGGGCCAGGCGGTGGAGGGGTTTCACCAGGGCTCGGAGGATGCGGCGGCCTCTGCGACGGGGGCCTGTCTCCCAGGTGAGCGTGACGCGGAGCTGCGTCCCGCCCGCGGCATGCTCGAGCGCGAACGCGATCCGCCGTGGATTCGCACGCGCCGCATCCGGATGGGTGAAGCGCCAGACGATGTTCATCTGCTCCGCGCGCTCCACGAGTTGGATGCGCTGCCGCAGGAAGGCATCCTTGACGGCTATCCGTCGCCCGTCGTGTGCGGTCGTCCTCGTCCGTGCCTCCCAGACGCCGGATTCCCCGTCGTCCGCATCGACTTCAGCGACGCCCTGGTCCCATTCGGGGATGCGGTCGGCCGAGGACACGAGCATCCACACCTCCTCGAGCGGAGCGGGCGCGAAGATCGAGCGAGAGGCCGACAGCGCATGACCCCGGTGTGAGGTCGACGGAGCGGGGTGGATCCTCCGGAGGTCGTTCAGGTGCGCTTGTACGGCATCCGGGTCCACGTCGAGCCGCTGCAGGACCGCGGCGATGAGTCCGCTCGGTTCGTCGATGAGCGCCCCCAGCACCGCCGCCGAGTCCCCGCGACGATCCCCGCCGGATGCCGCCTTGAGCACCGCGACCGCGCGGTCGGTCCATTCGTAGCCGGAGGTCTCGTGGAACACGATGCGTCCGGCTTCGGACGCGTCGGGTGCGAGGCCGACGAGGTTCAGCTGCGCCGCGTGCTGCTCGCCCACGGCCGCCCGTGCCGCATGCAGGCTGACGCCCATGCTGCGCAGGACCTGTCCGCCGGTGTCGGGGTCGATCGTCAGGGCGAGGAGGAGGTGATCGATGTCGGCATCTCTGAGCCCCAGGCGCGAGGCCTCCTCCATCGCCGCCAGCGAGAGGGTGTGCATGGTGGCGGCGGCTTGCGTGAACCGGCTCATGAGCTTCTCCGGGGGACGACGATGGTGGGATCTATCCGCTTCGCGTGCTTCTTGTGCACGGCCTGTCTGGTCACGCCCAGGGCGTCGGCGATCGCCTGCCAGCTCATGCCCGACCGCAGCCCGGCCTCGACCTGCTTCAGTTCGAGGGCGTCGGCGAGGGTGCGGAGCGAGGCCACCGCGCGGAGCCCGGCTCGGGGGTCTGTCGTGTCGGCGGCGACCTGTGCGACGTCGAGGGATTCCATGCCGTCAACCTACGTTGCTTATCGATCAGCTGTCAACCTGGGTTGCTCAGGGCTGCGGTCGCCGCAGCGGACTACCGCGGTGCCGTTCCGCTGTCAACGGACCTGTGCTGCCACCGTCATCGCGCGACTCTGGTCTCTCCGACGAGAGGAGTCCACGATGTCGAACCCCGACGTTTTCCCGACCGACGCCGAGCAGCCCGAGACGCAGGGCGAGGAGCCCGTCGAGGCAGAGCTCGGTGAAGACGGTCAAGGCGACCTCGCGCCCGAGGACGAGGGTGACGGCCACAGCGGCGATGCCCCGGCCGACCTGAGGGACGGCACCGAATGAGCGGTGTCGAGGATCAGGGGTCGCGACCCCAGGACGGCCCGTCCCCTGCAGACGCGGATGCGGCAGCGAGGATCGCCGAGCATCTCGCCGAGCGCGGGGCCGCGGAGTCCCCTGCCACCGGGGATGTACCGGCCGGCGGAGCGGGAGCCGACTCCGGTGCCGCTGAGACGGTCCGCGTCGACCCGGCGTCGCGGGCGTCGGTGCCGGACGAGTCCACGCACAACGACGAGCCCGGTGTCGGCACGCGTCGTGCCGAGGTCGACGACGCCGATCGCGATGAGGGAGACCCCGGCCGTCGAGCCTGAGGCCTCCCGCCATCCGCTCACACCGTCGACGGATGCAGCACGACCTTGATGCAGCCGTCCTCCTTCTGCTGGAACGTGCGGTAGAGGTCGGGAGCGTCATCGAGCGGCGCGTGGTGGGTGGTGAGGTCCATGACGCCGAGCGGGTCGGCGGGGTCTTCCACCAGAGGGACCAGGTCATCGACCCAGTTCTTCACGTTGCACTGTCCCATGCGCAGGGTGATCTGCTTGTCGAACAGGGTCTTCATCGGCATGATGTCGGCATCCCCCGCGTACACGCCGCTCAAGGAGACGGTCCCGCCGCGGCGGACGGCATCGATCGAGGCGTAGACGGCGGCCAGCCGATCGATACCCGCCTTGTCGAGCAGCTGGCGCGCCGCCGCATCCGGCAGCAGCCCCACGGCCTTGTGGACGAACTCCACTCCGGCGTTCCCGTGCGCCTCGAGGCCGACGGCATCCACCACCGAATCCGCGCCGCGTCCCTCGGTCAGCTCGCGCAGCTCGTCCACGATGGTGTCCGTCAGGTCGAACGTCTCGATGCCGTGGCGCTCCGCCATCGCGCGCCGTTCGGGCACGGGGTCGACCGCGAGCACCCGGTAGCCGCGGTGCCGCCCGACACGTGACACGAACTGCCCGACGGGTCCGAGCCCCATCACGGCGAGCGTCCCGCCCTCCGGCACCTGCGCGTACTCGACGCCCTGCCAGGCTGTGGGGAGGATGTCGCTGAGGAAGAGGTACCGCTCATCGGGCAGGTCCGGCCCGACGGGGATGTGGTTGTGGTCGGCGAGTGGCACCCGCAGGTACTCGGCCTGCCCGCCGGGGACCTGGCCGTAGAGCTTCGTGTATCCGAACAGTGCGGCACCGCTGCCGTACTCCCGTACCTGCGTGGTCTCGCACTGCGACTGCAGCCCGCGTCGGCAGAGGAAGCACTCGCCGCACGCGATGTTGAACGGGATGACCACGCGGTCGCCGATCGAGAGCTTCGTCACTCCCGCGCCGACCTCGACGACGACGCCCATCGGCTCGTGACCGAGGATGTCGCCGCGGTCGAGGAACGGTCCGAGCAGCTCGTACAGGTGCAGGTCGGATCCGCAGATGGCCGAAGACGTGACGCGGATGATCGCGTCCTCCGGCTGCTGGATGACGGGATCCGGGACGTTCTCGACCGTCACCGTGCGCTTGCCCTGCCAGGTCAGTGCCTTCATGATGCTCTCCGCTCGTCGGTCCGTCTCGGCCCAGGCTGGCCGCTCGACGTTCCGACGCCAACCCGGTTGACAGCCGCGCGGCCCCGGGTTCAGTGGAACGGGCAGCCCCGCCCCGAGCCCGCGGCTCGCACCTTCCCACCGGATGACGGCTTGGTCGGCAGGCGACGGCGGTTCACGTCGAGACCGGCGTCGAGGATGTCGAGTCGAGGATCGCTCAGCACGGTGATCGCGGCGGAGAGTCCCGCGATCACGAGCTTCTCCCCCGGGCAGCGATGTCCGGTCGCGACCTCCGCGCCGCCCTGCGGGATGAAGGTGCGCACCGACTCGTGATCGGTGACATCGGCGAACCGCTCCGGAGCGAAGCGATGCGGGTGGGCCCAGGAGTGCTCGTCGGTGTTCGTGCCCAGGATGTCGAGCACCACGCGACCGCCCGCCGGC
Organism: Microbacterium sp. MYb66; assembly: GCF_002979435.1. Lineage (GTDB taxonomy): Bacteria > Actinomycetota > Actinomycetes > Actinomycetales > Microbacteriaceae > Microbacterium. The sequence continues at coordinate 239,830 of NZ_PCOV01000003.1, forward strand.
ACGCGCACCTCGCCGATCTCGATGTCGACGAGCGCGCACCCGGGCAGCATCGGCACGAACAGCGCCGTCCGGCGCACCTCCTGCGCGAACATCGTCGCCAGGGTCCCACCGACCACGTCGCCGCGCTCCTCGGCTTCGGCGGCGATGCGTGCTCGCCACTCCGGCCGGTCGTGCAGCTCCTTGGCGGCGAAGGCGACGAAGCGCGCCGCGGCGATCATCGGGCGGATGCTGTTCTGCAACTCGACACCCGCCACGCTCGAGGGGAGAAGCCTCCCGTCCGGCGTGCGGTGCGCACCCCACAGGGCCAGTGCCGTGCCGTCTTCGGCAGACAGCGTGCCGTCGCGCACGGCCTCGATGAGGCGCTTGGCATGCCGATCGGACCAGAGCCGATTCATGACCGCGGCGAGGTACTCGGGCGAATAGGGGACGCCGAAGCCGTCGACGATCTGAGCCAGCCGTGCCGACCATCGGGTCTTCGCCGCCGGGGTGCCGGGGAGGCCGGCCCAGCCCATGATCGCGCGGCCGAGAGCGCCGACCGCCGCGTCGTAGGCGCTGCGCGTGCCGCCGGCGAGCCAGGCATCGCGTTCGGAACGCCACTCGCGTTCCAGCCACGGTGTCAATCGGGCGACCTGTTCGTCTTCGTAGGCGACCTCCACGAAGGTCGCCTTGCGGTGGCGGTGCGCCGCGCCGTCGAGGCTGTGGACCGAACCGTGGCCGAACAGCGTCTCCTGCACGATCCCCGGCATGGCCCCGGAACGGGCGATACGGGACTCGTCGTAGAAGAGATCGATGCCCTCCGCACCCCGCACCAGCACCGCCTCGTCGCCGAGCAGACGCAACGGCGCGGAGCGGGCGCCCTGCCGGGCTCGCCGCCAGATGCGCTCGCCGAAGTCATAGCCGCGGGTGAGAAGGGAGGGGGAATCGTCATGCACGACCGCGTCGACCGCGTTCGAAACCCGTGAGGTCAGTCTCTGGAACATCCTCCGACCGTGGCAGGCACGAAGGGAACACTCCAGGGGGGAGCGTTCCCGTGGTGATTGTGCTATCCGCTCCGACCGGTCCCTTTGTCAAGCACCTCGCCTGGACGAGCGGCGCCGCGCAGGATCATCACGAACGGAGGAATCATGGCGACCAACACTCGAGATCTGGCCTGCACCACCGAAGACGTGTTCCGTGTGCTCGGCAACGGCTGGCTTTATCCCGCATGGGTGGTCGGTGCCTCCCGGATGCGGGACGTCGATGCGGACTGGCCCGCCGTCGGGGCGCAACTGCATCATTCCTTCGGCGTGTGGCCCGCTCTGCTCGACGACACCACCGAGGTGCTCGCATGGGATCCGCCCCGTCGGGTCGTGCTCCGGGCGCGCGGCTGGCCGATGGGTGAGGCCGAGGTCACGTTGCGGGCGCGGACGATCCCGTCCGGTTGCCAGGTGCGCATCGACGAGGAGCCCGTGAAGGGCCCGGCGGTGCTGATCCCCCGGCTGCTCACGACCCCGATGCTCCGATGGCGCAACGCCGAGACGCTGCACCGGCTCGCCTATCTCGCGGAGGGTCAGGCGAGCTGAGGATCGATGGACCGCGGAGGGATCACTCCCCCGCACCCTCTTTGAACTGACGTTCCCAGTCCCGGAGCTCGGACCGCCCGATGAGCGAATCGAGCGACACCTGGAACAGCAGTCCCCGGCGGGCGTTGACCTGCTTGATGTTGTCGACGATCTGAGTGGTCACGGCCGCCAGCGCCTCACGGACCTCGCCGACGCGCTCGTCCGGGGCGTCCCAGAGGTCGGGGCGGGTGAGGAGGTCGAGCAGGTAGTCGGGTTCCAGGGCGGCGACGAGGCGTGCGAGCTTGTCGGAGTACTCCGCCTCGGCGAGCACGCTCTGATCTTCGCCCGCTTTCGCGTCCAGGCGCACGAAGAGCTGCTCGACGTGGGAGGCGAGCGCGTCGATGCCCGCAGCCGTCTCCGCGGCGACGGGGTTGTTCGGCACGTTCGCATAGTCGACGCGCAGTTCACGCAGACGGCTCACCCGCTGGCGGATGCCGGCGGGGACCGGGTCGGCGGAGGTCACCGCCTTCGGTGCTCGGCGTCGGCGGGCGAGAACGCCGATCGCGGTGCCGGCCGCGGCGAGGACGACCACTCCGCCGATCACGACGGGAAGCAGCCAGTCCGCACCCCCGCCTTCGGACCCTCCGCCCGGCGAGGTCGGCGTCTCCTCGGCGATCTGCTGCACGGTCTCGACCAGCGCGGTCTGCGTGTCGCCACCGGCCGCGGTCTCGTTCTCGTTGGCGATGCGCATCGCCTCGGCCCCGTCGATCGAGACCGAGCCGGCCATCAGGTCGTTCCCGATCGCGAGCACCACGGTCTGCTGATCGGCGGCATCGGTGAGCTTCTCGAGGATGTACGTGCTGTAGGGGCTGTCGAGGCCGGCGTCCTTCGGCAGCACCACGACCGCGATCGAGCCGTCGGTCGGCACGGCGCCCGTCAGGGCCTCCGTCAAGGCCGACTCTCCCTGCATGCCGGGAGCGACATATACGTTTCCGGCGTCGAGACCGGCGATCGCGTCGTCGATCCACCCCGAGCCGGATGCCGCGGAGATGACCATGCCCACCTCAGAAGTTGTTGATCACGGACGCGAAGACGAGGTCGATGCGTTCGGCGTCCGAGGCGTCGAACATCTGCCCGCCGGTCGCGTCGGCGATGCGCTGCAGCGCCGAGGTGTCGGCTCCCGACCCGTAGGCGATGGGGAAGATGCGCACCGGGGCGTCGGAGCCGCCCTCGGCCGTGCTCTTGCCGATCTTCGCGATCAGGGAATCGAGCGACGTGGTCGAATCGGTGTCCTCGCCATCCGAGAGGACGACGATCGCGTTGATGCGTCCCGGCTCCGCGCGCTCGCTCATGGCCTCGTAGGCGGTGAGGATCGCGTCGTACAGCGGCGTCCCGTTCCGCTGGGCGTAGCGGAGGTCATCCAGCGAGGAGTCGAGTTTCTCGCCGTCCGCGCCCAGCGCCGTGACGTCGCGCAGCACCTGGATACCCTCGCCCTCCTGCGACGAGACGCCGGTGGTGAACGCCCAGACGCCGACCTCGTCGGTCGAGCGGAAGTGGTCGAGCGTCGTCTGCGCACCTTCGATCGCGCCGTCGAGCCGCGAACGGCCGTCTCCGATCGGATCGTCCATCGAGCCTGAGATGTCGATCAGTTCGAGCACGGACGAGGGTTTGCGCACCTGGGTCCACTGGTCGATCGCCGTGGAGATGACATCGACCTCGGGCTTGGGCAGTGTGACCGTCGGCTGCGCCGGGTCGACGCCGAAGTTCGCGGTGAACAGGTCGCCCAACGGCACGGACTCGTCCAGCGGGCGGAAGCCGTACTCGGGGAGGATCTCCTGCGCCGGAGTGCTCTGCAGGAACTCCGCGAAGGCCTCGCCGGCCGTGCGCTGCTCAGGGGTGACCCAGTCCGCGCCGAGGACGGTGACCGGGTTGTCCGACCACATCGAGCCGCCCGCAGGATAGACCGCGACGAGCTTCGTCTTCGGCGGGGTCAGGGTCTCCCCCGGCTGCACGGTGTGCGAGTCGGGGTTGCCCTTGTTGTAGTTGAGCAGCGAGGTCTCCTCGAGCGCGACGGCGGAGACGTAGGCGGATCCGTCGGCACCGTTCTGCGTCTCGTCGTACAGCGTCGACAGCACGTTGCCGGTGGTGTCGCCGTAGTGGATCACGCACTCCTCGAACACGCGGGAGAAGTCGGCGGCGGCATCCACGTCTTCGGAGGTGAGCCCTTCGGCCTTTCCGGATGCCTCGTACGACTGCATCAGGATGGTCGACAGGCCGGTGGTCGAGGTGTTCGGGTTCGTCTTCGAGATCTTGAACGCCCCCCAGATGTCCTTGCCCACACTGCCCCAGCCGCTCGGGTCCTGGCACAGGCCCTCGAGGTCGGTGATGCTGATGGGCTTGTCCGGCCAGCCGAGCGCCTTGGCCATGGGCTCCGGCATCCCGAACACCACGGGCGTGCGGGTGAACGATGCGGGCTCGCCGACGAGGGCAGGCGACGCGGCCGCGGCGACGCGATCCGTCCACACCGTGGAGGCCGGCGACCACAGGGTCGGCCACAGCGCGCGGTCGTCGCTCGGCCAGTCGTCACCCGACGTGAGGTAGCGGGCCGCGTTGCCGGACGAGACGTTCGTCGGGCGGACCGTGGCGCAGGTGTCGAGCTTCTCGTGCTCCGGGGAATCCTTGAAGGCGGTCGCCAGCTCGTCGAGCATGTTGACCTTCTCCGACGAGGTAGCGACGGCGATGTGTGTGCACCCGTCGTCCGGGAACCCCTGGCTGCCCTCGGTCGTCGGGTCCTCTCCCCCGCCGGTGCAGGCCGCGAGCACCAGCGCCGCGATGGCAGCCGTCGCCAGCGCGGCGGGTGTTCGCCGGAAGATGGTCCGTCGTGCGATGCGAGGCGCGCTCATGCGCCTAGGCTACCCAGGTATCGGGCTCGGGATCACGCGCTTCCTGCGCGCATGAACTCCTCGGCGGCCCGCACCTGCTCCGCAGACGGACGGATGCCGGTGTACAGCACGAACTGCTCCAGCGCCTGCAGCGTTGCGACCTCGGCGCCCGTGATCACGGCCTTCCCGGCTGCGCGGCCCGCGGCGATCAGAGGGGTCTCGGCGGGAAGGGCGACGACGTCGAACACGACCGATGCGGCGTCGATCGCCTCCGACGAGAACGACAGGGCGTGCTCGTCCGTTCCGCCGGCCATGCCGATCGGCGTGACGTTGACCAGGATGTCCGCATTCACCTCGCCCGGGTCGTCCGTCCAGTCGAAGCCGTAGAGGTCGGCGAGGGCCCGGCCGTTCGCCTCGTTGCGCGCGATGATCGTCACCCTCGAGAACCCCGCGTCGCGGAAGGCTGCGGCGGTCGCCTTCGCCATCCCTCCGGAGCCGCGCAGCAGCACGGTGCCGGCGGGGTCGAGTCCGTTGCGCTCGATCAGCTCTGCGATGGCGGAGTAGTCGGTGTTGTGGGCCGTGAGAACGCCGTCGTCGTTCACGATCGTGTTGACCGAGTCGATCGCGCTCGCCGAGGGATCCATCCGATCGACGAGGGCGATGACGTCCTCTTTATAGGGCATGGATATCGCGCAGCCCCGGATGCCGAGTCCGCGGACCCCCGCGATGGCCTGCGCGAGGTCGGTCGGCGCGAACGCCTTGTAGATCCAGTTCAGCCCGAGCGCCTCGTAGAGATGGTTGTGGAAGCGGGTCCCGTTGTTGCTCGGCCGCGCCGAAAGCGAGATGCAGAGCGTCATGTCCTTGTTGAGCAGCGTCACCGCATCAGGGTACTCGCGCGCCCGCGGATTCGGGGGAGAAGGACGACGGAGGTGCCTCCGTGCTGTGCGTCCTGTCTCCTCCCGAAACCTGCGATCCCTGCGGGATCAGTTCCCCGACCTTCGCCGATCCCGCTGGACCGAAGTCCGTGGCGGGATCGTTCATCCTCCCCTATGGTGAAGGTGCATGCACAAGGGGCTTGATCGTCTCCGTCTCTCCCCACGAGACGGCGGCCCACCCCAGGGGCAAAGACGATCCGTGCATGCGATTGGGCCCTCTCGAGTAGTTCAGTCCCCAATGGGCTACTCGAGGGGGCCGCTATCGTTCATTCTCGCACCGAAGTTCAGATTTGTCCCCCAAAAGGGGGACAAGAGCCTCGAAAAGAAGCTAGGCTGTTTCTGACGCACCCTCCGGTCGTCTTCGGCCCTCATCGCTCCCCCCGCGGTGAGGGCCACACCATTTTCCGGGCGCCGCCTGCGGCCCGCGCCCGTGGATCCGTCGTGTGACGGGCGGATGCCGCTCGTGCAACATTTGGATTACCTTCTGCCCGCGGCTATTCCCCTCGGGGTCTCCTCCACTAGCGTTAGCGATGTCGGGGCATCCCTGCGTCGGCTTCTTCACCAGCAGAACAGGCAGTACATGAGCACCCAGGGCACGGTTAAGTGGTTCAACTCGGAGAAGGGCTTCGGCTTCATCTCCCCCGACGACGGAGGCGCTGACGTCTTCGCACATTACTCCGCCATCGAATCTTCCGGCTACCGGTCTCTCGACGAGAACCAGCGAGTCGAGTTCGACGTGGCGCAGGGGCCCAAGGGCCTGCAGGCAGAGAACATTCGCCCCCTCTGAGCGGGCGATACACAGGACTCCCTGACCGGATCGCGTCACCGACGCGTCATCCGGCGGGGAGTTCTGTGCTTCCGGCGGCGGGTGAGGACACGCGAAGGCGCTGGTGACGGTCGCCCGGGCGGGCGAAGTCGTGGCGCATGTGTGTTGCCGAGGTCAGCTCAGCAACAGCGCGCGCAGCTCGTCGACGGATGCGACGCGGAACGCGGCGTCGTCCCCCTCATGGGAGTCGCTGAAGCCCCACTCGACGAAGATCACCGGGACGCCGTTGGCGTTGCCGCCCTCGACGTCGTGATGCCGGTCGCCGACGAGCACCGGTCGCGAGGTGTCGGCGCCGAGCTCGCGCAGACGCCGCAGCGCTTCGGCGACGATGTCGGTCTTCGATGCGAGCGTCGACTCGTCGGGGGTGGCACCGACCGTCGTCAGGAACGCGGGGCGGAGGCCGAAGTGGTCGACCAGCGCGTCGACCTGGTTCTCCGGCTTCGAACTGGCCGTCGCCTGCGGGACGCCCGCGGCATGCAGCGCGTGGATGAGGTCGGTCACGCCGGGATAGGTCGCGACGTCGGTCGTGTATCCGTCGGCCTTGCCGAGCGTGCGGTAGAAGGCGACCGCCTCGGCGGACTGCTCCGGGGTCATTCCCGCCTGGTCCTGGAAGGACTGGAACATGGGAGGCCCGATCCAGTGCACCAGCTCCTCGCGCGTCGGCGCCGGGTGGCCGAAGTGGGTCAGCGCGACGTTCAGCCGGCGGAGGATGCCGACGGACGCGTCGATGATCGTGCCGTCGACGTCCCACAGCACGCAGGAGTAAGGGGAATGGGGCATGCCTCCAGCCTATGGGCACGCGCGGGGGTGCCTGCTCCTTCTGCACAGGTGTGCGTCGGAGAAGGTTCTGCACACCTCATGTGAACGCCCTCTGTCCACATATAAGGTCGTGACAAGAGTGGATCTGCGGGTCAGAATGGGGGCATGTACGTGTCGGTGGAAGTCATCACGATGCTGGCGACAGCGGTGACGATGCTCGTGGCGATCGTCAGCGGATTCGGCTGGATGATCAATCGGATGGACGCGCGATTCGAGGCGCAGGACGCGAAGTACGAAGCACGCTTCGATCGGATCGATGATCGGTTCGATCGGATCGATGATCGGTTCGACCGGATCGACGATCGTCTGCAGAAGGTCGAGGTCGAGATCACGGAGGTGAAGATCGCGGTCGCGCGGCTCGAAGGACCGACTCCGCGCCTGATGACCGTTCGTTGACGAGTGGGGCGCCGGCTCGCCGCTACCCGCCGTCACCCCGTCGCCCTGCGAGATAGTCCGCAAGGGGACCGCCGGCCGGGCGCCGTCGCCACCACCAGCCATCCTTGTCGTCGATCCGGAAGTAGTGGCCGACGAGGCCCTCGACGTCGGGCTCCGTTGAGGCTCTGAATCGGTCATCGGCTTCCGCAACCGCACTCGCGATGTACTCCTGCACGCCCTCCGACGCCGCCGCCGAGAACTTCGCGATGTAGTCGCGCGAGCACAGATCGTTCGTGTAGTCGTCGATCGTCGGCGTGTACGCGGCGACTTCGGCAGCAAGGTCTCGCCACGTCTGCAGCTCCCGCTGCAGGCTGGTGTGAGCGGCCCAGCCAGCGGCGTGCATCTCGGCTTCGGTGCGGCTTATCTCGGATTCGAGCGTCATACGCACAGTCTGCCAACGGCGGCTCCACGAAGCATTCGGGGCAACGCGGTGGCTTCAGAACAGGCGGGGGATGCCCGACTCGATGCCCTTCATGTCGTCGTAGTCGAGCACGAGGCAGCGGATGCCGCGGTCCTCGGCGAGAACGCGCGCCTGGGGCTTGATCTCCTGGGCGGCGAACACGCCCTGCACGGGGGACAGGTGGGGGTCGCGGCCGAGCAGTTCGAGGTAGCGGGTGAGCTGCTCGACGCCGTCGATGTCGCCGCGGCGCTTGATCTCGACCGCGATCGCTGCGCCGTCGGCATCCCGCACCAGCAGGTCGACCGGGCCGATGGCCGTCGGATACTCGCGGCGCACGAGGGTCGCGCCCTCGGAGATGCGGTCCACCTGCTCGGCGAGCAGGCGCTGCAGGTCGGCTTCGACACCGTCCTTCTGCAGACCGGGGTCGATGCCCAGCTCGTGGGAGGTGTCGTGGATGATCTCGTAGATCTGCACACGCAAAGCGTCGCCGGTCTTCTTGTGGGTCACGCGCCACACCTCGACGACGCCGGCGCTGGCCTCTTCCTCCCCGGGCTCCTCGCTCGACAGCGAGCACGGCGGGCTCATCCAGTTCAGCGGCTTGTAGCTGCCGCCGTCGGAGTGCACGAGCAGACTCCCGTCTCCCTTGTGCACGAGCAGACGCGTGGCGAGCGGGAGATGGGCATTGAGCCGACCGGTGTAGTCGACCGAGCAGCGGGCGATGACGAGACGCACCCGTCGAGCCTACTTCGTCACGGCACCGCCGCGTCCCACCCGCCCGGACGCGCACCGCTCAGCGATCGAGGAACGAGCCCAGCGCCTCGAACAGCCCGAGCTCGGTCGCCGCCGACCGCGCGATGAGGAATCCGATGATCCCGATGATCCAGGCGGTGTTCTCGGCGCCGGTGCGCTCCATCCAGGCAGCGAAACGCTCGAGTGGCCGTCGGACCAGGGGAGCAGCGACGATCCGAAGGATGAGGAGGACGATCGCCGGGAGGATCATCAGCGCGCAGTAGCCGACGAGGGACAGCACACGAAGCGGCGCGTCGATCCCGGCATCCGCGAGCATGGTCATCGCGACGATGTACGGGAGCATGGTCGCGACCTCGACGAGACCCGCCGCGATCGCGACCGCCATCACGGCGGTTCCTCTGGTGCGCGGGTCGAGCAGGCGCTCCCGCCATCGCGTGATGCGGCCGGGGCGAGGAGCGGCATCCGCCTCGGCTCCGGCCGTCGACCCCGGGGCCGCCGCGGGAGGAGGTCGCATGCCGCCGGAGGCATGCGTGTCATCGGCCGTCGACATGCTCGTCCACGGAGAGACCTGCGGCGCGGAGGCCACCGGGGATGCGGCCTCGGGCGGAGTCGTGCCTCGGGACGCCTTGTCGCCCGTCGGCATCGCGAACGCGGTGATCAGGAGCGCGCCTCCCACCACGAGCCTCGTGATCAGCCCGCGCGGGGACGAGAGGAAGTCGGAGGCGACGTCGACGAGGTTCACGAGTCCCCAGAGGAACAGCAGGCCGACGAGGAGGTAGAAGCCGGCGATCGTCACGAGGTACAGGAGGATGCGCCCGGCGCGCACCCGCCCCGGGTGCAGCAGCAGGAAGACCGGGATGAGGAGAGTGCCGACGCTCAGCCCGTCGATCAGCGCCAGAAGCGCGAGGGAGAGGGGGAGCGGCAGGCCGCCGAAGAGTTCCATACCTCCACGCTCGTCGGGTCGGGGCCGCGGCGGATCGGGCGAAAGTACCGTTCCCGCGCCGCTCCTCATCCCTTCGGCTGATGCGCCGCGACGCGCGCCGTGGTTGCATGAGGTCATGCACGAGCAGGTCGATGGCGGATTCGGCGCCTGGTACCGCCGGCACCGCTGGTGGGCGGATCCGATCGGGATGGCGCTCCTCGCCGTCGTGATGGCGGCGCTCGGCTTCCGCGGCATCTGGGGGCCGTTCTCGATCCTTCCGACCGACGTGTCGCCGTGGTGGGCGCTGGTTCTCACGCTTCCGGCATGCGCCCTCGCTCTCGCCAAGAGACGGATGCCGTGGACCGTGCTCGCTCTCGTCACGCTGCTCTTCGTGATCGATCTCCTCACGGTCGGCGGCATCGGCACGGTCCTCGTCCTGCTGGATGTGCTGTGGACGGCGGCTTTCCTCGCCGGCGAGCAGGGCCGCCGAGTGCTGCTCGTGCTCCTGGGGGCGGCGACGGTCGCGCTGTTCCTCGCCGCGCTGCTCTTCGCGGATGTGCCGTTCGCGGTCGCGTTCCTCATCGGGGTGCAGTTCGGCGCGATCTTCGGCACCGACTACTGGTGGGCGGTCGCCGTCTCCCAGGCGCACGAACTCGCCGAACTGCATCGCCAGCGCGCCGAGGACGCTGCGGCCGTCGCCGATCGAGACCGTGCCGAGGCCGTGCAGCGCGAGCGCGAGACCATGGCCCGGGAACTGCATGATGTGGTGGCCGGGCACGTGATGGCCATGGCGATCCGCGCGGAGGCGGCCCTCTCCACGGCACCCGACCGCACGAAGGACCGTGAGGCGCTGCAGGCCGTGCGCGATGCGGGTCTCGACGCCCACGGCGCACTGCGATCGATGATCTCCGTCCTGCGTCGCGGCGACGGGAGTCTCGCGCCGACGCCGCGCTGGGCCGATCTCGGCGGCATCGTCCAGGAGGCGGAGCGGGCGGGTCTCGTCGTCCGTCTCTCCGCCGACGACTTCGGAGGCCTCGCCACCGCGGCCGAGCAGGCCGTGGTCCGGATCGTGCGCGAAGCCCTGACGAACTGCATCCGGCATGCGGGCGGAGCCGACGTCGACGTCGTGATCGAACAGGTCGACGCCGAGGTGCGCGTGCGGGTGCGGTCCCGCGGGGGAGTGGCCAGCGCTGCGGCCGCACACGGCGACGACGGCTGGGGCCTGCAGATGCTCCGCGAACGCGTCGACACCCTGGGCGGCACCTTCTCCGCAGGGCCGACTGCCGACGGGTGGGCGGTCGAGGGCAGGATCCCGATCGAGGTGCGGGTGTGACCGCTCCGACGGTGCTGCTCGCCGACGACCACGGAGCGATCAGAGCGGGCCTGCGCATCATGCTGGAGGCACAAGGCATCACCGTGGTCGGCGAGGCCGCGGACGGAGACGTCGCGGTGCGCAACGCGGCGGCGCTGCGTCCCGACGTGGTGCTCATGGACCTGCGGATGCCTGGACGGGACGGGGTCTCGGCCACCAGGGAGATCGTCGACCGCGGGCTCGGGGACGTGCTGGTCCTGACGAGCTTCGACGAGGACGAGCTCGTCTTCGGGGCGATCCGCGCCGGTGCGGTCGGGTTCCTCCTCAAGACCGTCGACGCGCCCACCCTCGTGCAGGCGGTCCGGTCGGTGGCCGCAGGCGAGGGGGCACTGGATCCGCGGGTGACCCGGCGTGCGCTCGCCGCGGCGGCTCAGGGGACAGCGGCTCCGGCGCCCGCCGGGCCGGAGCAGCCGGAGCTGACCGCCCGCGAGCAGGAGGTGCTCGACGGCATCCTGCAGGGGTGGTCGAACGCGCAGCTCGCAGCGCGGCTTCGCATCTCGCTGCCCACCGTCAAGACGCATGTCTCGAACGTGCTCACCAAGCTCGGTGCACGCAGCCGGTCTCATGCGGCAGCCCTGGTGCGCAGCCGAGAGGAGTGAGGGCTCAGTCCTTCGTCGCGCCGGCGACCGGAGTCTTCTCGTCTGCGCGCAGCGGACGGGCGGCACCCGAGAACAGTCCGGACATGACGACCAGCCCGACCAGGATGAACAGCGTGTTCAGCAGGCCGATGTGCTCGCTGATGATGCCGAGCGTCGGAGGCCCGCCGAGGAAGGCCACGTAGCCGATCGTCGCCGCCGCGCTCACCCGCGCCGCCGCTTTGGCGGGGTCGTCGGCGGCCGCGGACATGCCCAGGGGGAAGCCGAGCGAGGCGCCGATGCCCCACAGCGCCGCTCCGACGAGCACGAGGGGGAAGGTCGGCGCGAGGACGAAGAGCAGGATGCCCGATGCGGCCGCCACAGCGAGGATGCGCAGCACCGCGACGCGGCCGAAGCGGTCGACGAGCGGGCCGCCGAACAGCCGCACGACGGTCATCCCGACCGAGAACACGGCGAGCGACACGGCACCGGTGCCCTCGGCGAATCCGTGGCCCTGCTCCGTGCCGAGAGCGATCCAGTCGTTGGCGCCGCCTTCGGCGAACGACATCCCGAGCATGACGACGCCGATCAGATAGGTGCGCGGTTCGCGCCACGCCTCGAGCGCGGTGTGCATGCGTGCGCGGAACGCCGGCTTCTCGTGCGACGCGGGATCGAGGGCCGCCTCGCGGACGGGCACCTGGAAGAAGCACACGAGCGCGATGACCGCGACGAGGCTGCCCATGATCGCGGCGTGCGCGGCGACATCGATCGCGAGCTGCGCTGCGAGCGCCCCGATCCCCGCGCCGATGACCGTCCCGAAGCTGAAGAACGCGTGGAAGACGGGCAGGATCGTGCGGCCCATCTGCTGCTCGATCGCGGTCGCCTCGACGTTCATCATGACGTCGACCGATCCGTTGCCGAGGCCGAAGAGGGCCATGCCGAAGAGCACGACCGGCACCGAGGAGAAGACGTTCGCGCCCAGGCCGACGACGACGATGCCCGTGGCGAAGATCAGCATCGACAGCAGCATGCCGCGGCGCGCACCGAGCCGCGCCATCAGGGCGGGCCCGCTCGAGATGCCGATGATCGACGACAGGCCCATGCCGAGCAGGATGAGGCCCACCTGTGCATTGTCGAGGCTCAGGGCCTCCTTGATCCCCGGCACCCGAGACGCCCACGTCGCGATCGAGAGGCCGCTGGCGAGGAAGATGGCGAAGATCGCCGCGCGCCAGCGCACGAACTGCGAACGGGTGAGGGCGGCTTCCATGCCGGCCAGCCTATCGAATCGTTTCGATCCGAGGGAACCGGAGGGAGCTATCCTCGAAGTATGACCAGTCAGGAGACGCCGCGTCGGCCCACCATCGCCGACGTCGCACGCGAGGCGGGCGTGGCGACATCCACCGCCTCGGTCGTCTTCAGCGGTAAAGCGAATGTCGCCGAGGCGACGCGGGAGCGCGTGCTCGCCGCTGCCGCCGAACTCGGCTATGCCGGTCCGGATCCGCGCGCGGCATCCCTTCGTCGTGGACGCAGCGGCATCGTCGCGGTCGTGCTCGAAGGACACCTGCGCGCGGCGTTCCTCGATCCCGTGACGACGGCGATGATGGACGGTCTCACCGACGGGCTCGCAGACCTCAGCGCCGGCATCCTCCTCATGCGTGATGAACCGGGGGAGGAGGGCGCGGCGATCGCCAACGCGCCCGTCGACGCGTTCGTGCTCATCGGATGCTCGGGGCGCACCAAGGCATCACTGGAAGTGGTCGTCGGCCGCGGCCTTCCGGTGGTCGTGATCGAGGGCGACGCGGGACAGGCGATCCCGCGCATCACACTCGACAACACCCAGGCCGCCGCCGACGTCGCGCGACACGTCCGCGAACTCGGTCACCGCGATGTCGCTCTGGTCACGCTCGCGCTCGACAGCGACCGGGAGCGGGCTCCGGTCACGCCGGAGCGCATCGCGACCGCGACCGTCGACGTCACCGTGCATCGCCTCGAGGGGATGCGCCAGGTGTTCCCCGATGCTCCGGCGATCTCGGCATCCGGCAGTCTCATCGACGAAGGGGTGCTGGTGGGGCGGATGCTGCTGGCAGACCCCGCCACCCGGCCGACCGCCGTGCTCGCTCAGAGCGATCTGCTCGCGGTCGGGGTGATCCGAGCGGCCGAAGAGCTGGGGCTGCGCGTCCCCGAGGATCTCTCGGTCGCCGGATTCGACGGCATCGAGGTCGACGGGCTCGGAGACCTCACGCTCACGACCAGCGTGCAGCCGGCCGTCGAGAAGGGGCGCGCGGCGGGGGAGCAGGTCGCACGCATGCTGCGCGGCGAGCCCGGCGTCACGCAGGATCTCACCTGCGTGTTCCGCGCCGGCACGACGACCGGTCGGGTGCCCCGCTGACAGCGGACCGCCCGACGATCAGCTCCGTTGCGGGCCGATCGGCAGTGTTGTCTCTCCGAAGTCGAGGACGCGGTAGCGGCCGCAGTCGATCACCTCGTCGGGGATGGCCGGTGAGGGCAGGCTCCAGGCGACCGTCTGCGCATCCTCCACGAGGAAAGAGACCTGGCCGACATCGAAGTCCCGACGGTTCACGAGCCACGCATAGCCGTTGAGCTCGTGGTCGACCTGGACGAGCTGCGCCGGATCGTCGAGATGGAGCTTGGGCAGCCGGACGGTCCAGAACTGGCCCGCTCCGGTGCGTCCCGAGGCGTTCACCCAGTCCGTCACGCAGGAGAGGTCGGGATCGGCGGACCCGGTGGCTGCGGCGAGCCGAGGGATGCCCACGGCGCCCGCGGCGACGAGCAGCACGGCGGCCGCGGCGGCGACGAGAGCACGGATGCGCCGCGGCATCCGCCAGGCGCGCGGCATCGCGACCAGCGCGAGCACGGGCGCGAAGGCGAGAGGCTGCAGGTATCGGGCGGCGTGTGTGCCGAGGGCGACCGCGCCGATCGCCACGAGCACGGGCATGACCCAGGCGGCCGCGGCGACGAAGCGGGCGCCCGGCTCCTCGGCCTGAACCGTACGGAAGACGGCGAGAGCGAGGAGGGCGAGCACCGTCAGGCCGCCGAGGATGCCGATGGGTGTCGCCACGCGGTCGGCGAGAAGGCCGGCGTAGTACTCCGACGACTGCATCCACTGCCCGGGCTGGACGTATCCGGCGCCGGTGTTCGCGATCCATGCCGCGAAAGGAATACGTGCGACGAACCCCAGCGCGGTGGCCCCGAGGAGCACGGCCAGTGTCGTCGTCATCCGGAGTCGCCGCGGCGAGCGGAGGGCGAGCGCCCCGAGGAGGAGCGAGAGCGGAACCGTCGCCCACGCGGCGTAGAGCGGATTCGAGAGCGTCGACACGGTCGCCGTCGCCCCGAGCCCGATCAGGAGTCCGACGCCGCCCGTCGCACGATCGATCACGCGACGCACCAGCCCGACCGACAGGGTGACCGCGACCACCGTCGCCGCGTAGTAGGTGGTGGTCAGCTGCAGCGAGGCGAGCTCGAGCGCGTCTCGCGACGAGGAGGTCTCCGTCATGGCGAGAAGCGAGAACGCCACGAGCCCCACCAGCGCCCATGCCACCGGTGCCGTGTCGGCGCGGCGGCGCCCCGCGACGAGCCGCAGCGCGCCGTAGAGACCGACGATGTTCAGCACCGCGTTGACGGCGAGCAGACCGTTCACCCCGAGCCCGAGAGCCGCGTCGAGCCCCGTGAACACCGCCGTCTCGGGGAGGAAGAGGACGCTCGACAGGGCCCAGTCGCTCGGCTGACCGGAGAGGACCGACCGCGCGATCAGCGCGACGATCAGCGAATCCCCGTCCCGGAACAGCAGCTCGCCACGCGCGGACGACGCGACCTGTGCGGCGGTGAGCAGAGCGACGCACAGCGCACCCGTCCACCCCGCGAGCTCTCGCATCCAGGCCCGCCGCATGCGACCACTCTCGCACGATCACGGAAGCCGGGGACCGAGCGACCTTCGCGTCCCGGTAAACTGGCAGGGACACCCCCCGCCTGAGCCGTGAGGCCGACGACCCCCGAGGGAGCCGCGTATATGCTGACGCTCCTCGCTGTGTTCCTTCTCGGGTCGCTGTTGATGCCCGTTCTGGTGCGCTGGCTCGGAGCTCAGGCCTTCGCGATCGCCGCCCTCGTCCCGGCAGCCGCCTTCGTGCACGCGCTCGTCATGACGCCGCAGGTCCTCGAGGGTCCCGTGCCCTTCGAATCGGTCGAGTGGATCCCGCAGCTGGGACTCGACCTGTCCATGAACATGGATGTCCTCGGCTGGGTGCTCACGCTGATCGTCACCGGCGTCGGGGCTCTGGTGCTCCTCTACTGCCGCTGGTACTTCTACGAGGATTCCGCGGGAGTCGGCCAGTTCGCCGGCGTGCTGCTGGGCTTCGCCGGCGCGATGTACGGCCTCGTCCTGACCGACGACCTCGTCATCCTCGTCATGTTCTGGGAAGTCACGAGCATCCTCTCGTACCTCCTCATCGGCCACTACCGCCGGCGTGCGGCCAGCCGTCGTGCCGCGCTCCAGGCACTGCTCGTGACGACCCTCGGCGGTCTCGTGATGTTCGTCGGCGTGGTGCTCCTCGTGGTGGACACCGGCACGTCGAGCATCCAGGAGATCCTCGAGATCGCACCCACCGGGCCGATCGTGGAAGCCGCGATCGTCATGCTCCTGGTCGGCGCCATCAGCAAGTCGGCGCTGTTCCCGTTCCACTTCTGGCTCCCCGGTGCGATGGCAGCGCCCACGCCGGTGAGCGCGTATCTGCATGCGGCCGCGATGGTGAAGGCCGGCATCTACCTCATCGCCCGCTTCGCGCCGATCTTCGCGTTCAGCGCCACCTGGCGCCCCATCGTGATCACTCTCGGCATCCTCACGATGCTGCTCGGCGGCATCCAGGCGCTGCGCGAGACCGACCTCAAGCGCATCCTCGCCTTCGGCACCGTGAGCCAGCTCGGCTTCTTCGCCGTGGTCGTCGGCTACGGCACCCAGGCGACCGCTCTCGCCGGGCTCGCCCTGGTCATCGGACATGCACTCTTCAAATCGGCGCTGTTCCTGATCGTCGGAGTCATCGACCGTCAGCTGTCCACTCGTGACATCAACGAGCTGTCCGGCGTCGGCAGGCAGGCGCCGGTCATGGCGACGGCGGCATTCATCTCCGTGGCATCGATGGCCGGCATCGCACCGACCCTCGGATTCGTCGCCAAGGAGTCCACGCTCACGGCCCTCCTCGACGACGCCCAGGGCGGTTCCCCGTGGGGACTCATCGCACTGATCGGCGTCATCCTCGGGTCCATGCTCACCGCGGCATACGGGGTGCGCTTCCTCTGGGGCGCCTTCTGGAAGAAGCGCGACGAGCAGGGACGGCAGCTGCCGGACACCGCCTGGCCCGACCCGCCCGTCGGCTTCCTCTCCGCGCCGATCATCCTCGCCGGTGTCACCCTCGCCGCGGGCATCGGAGCCCCCGCGCTCGACGTGGCTCTGCACGGGTACGCCGTCACCGCGACTCCGGGCCTCGACCACGCGGGCGAAGCCGTCGAGGGCCCGGGCCACCTCGCGCTCTGGCACGGGTTCGAACCCGCGCTGGGCATCTCGATCCTGTCGATCCTGCTCGGAATCGGCCTCTTCCTCCTCACCCGCCGGACCGGGTGGGACCGCAAGGCGCGGATGCTGCGTTTCACCGCCGCCGACGTGTACTACTTCGTCATGCGCGGTGTCGACCGGCTCTCCGTGCTCAGCACGACGCTCACGCAGCGCGGTTCGCTGCCCGTCTACGTCGGGACCATCTTCGTGGTGTTCGTCGCGGCCGAGGTCACGGCACTGATCGCGAGCGACATCGACCGCTACAACCTGTCGGCCTGGCACACGCCGGCGCAGATCGTCGTCGCGCCGATCATGGCGGTGGCCGGTGTGTTCGCCGTCCGCGCGCAGAAGCGCTACACGGGCGTGGTCCTGGTCTCGGTCACCGGGCTCGGCATGGTCGTGCTGTTCGCGACGAGCGGCGCTCCCGACCTCGCCCTGACGCAGATCCTGGTCGAGACCGTCACCATGGTCACGTTCGCCCTCGTGCTCCGCCGGCTGCCCGCCCGCATGGGGGAGCACAACGCCTCGGTCGGTCGGATCCCCCGCGCACTCCTCGCGATCGGCGTCGGCGTGACGATGGCCTTCGTGGCCGTCGTCGCCACGCAGTCCCGGGTCGCCGATCCGATCTCGGAGGCGTTCCCGCAACTGGCGTACGAGATCGGCCACGGCAAGAACGTCGTCAACGTCGCGCTGGTCGACCTGCGTGGCTGGGACACGATGGGCGAGCTCTCGGTGCTCGTGCTCGCCGCGACCGGCGTGGCCTCCCTCGTGTTCGTGACTCACCGCGCCGACCTGCTCGCCGCCACCAAGAACCTGCCGCGGGCGACACGCAAGGCCGCGCGCAGCCGCCCGCTCGTGGAGACCACCGAGGGCATCCGCTTCCAGACCTCCGAGAACGAGAGCAGCCCACGGGCGTGGCTCGTCGGCGGTCAGAAGATGAAGCCCGAGAACAGGTCGATCCTGCTCGAGGTGATCGTCCGCATCCTCTTCCACACGATCATCGTGGTGTCGATCTTCCTGCTGTTCTCCGGCCACAACCTCCCGGGCGGCGGTTTCGCCGGCGGTCTCGTGGCGGGTATGGCGCTGGTGATGCGGTACATCGCCGGCGGACGCTGGGAGCTGGGCGCGGCGGCTCCCACGGATGCCGGGCGGCTCCTGGGCACCGGTCTGATCCTCGCGGTCGGCACCGCCGTCGTGCCCCTGTTCTTCGGCCTCGCGCCGCTGACCAGCTCCTTCTGGGAATGGGAGATCCCCGGCATCGGGCACATGGAGTTCGTCACCTCGACCATCTTCGACGTCGGCGTGTACCTCGTCGTGATCGGGCTGGTCCTCGACGTGCTGCGCAGCCTGGGCGCCGAGGTCGATCGCCAGGCGGCCCTGCGCACGACGCCGGGGCCTGAGGGCTTCCTCTCGCGGAGCGGGGGGAACAGCTGATGGACGTCTCGCTCACGCTGATCGTGATCATGGCCGTGCTCTTCGCCTGCGGCGTGTACGCGATGCTGGAGCGCAGCCTGACCCGTGTGCTGATCGGCTTCCTGCTGCTCGGCAACGCGACCAATCTGCTGCTGCTGATCGTGATGGGCGTTCCCGGTAACGCGCCG
The DNA here is from genome assembly GCF_002979435.1 of Microbacterium sp. MYb66. Classification (GTDB taxonomy): domain Bacteria; phylum Actinomycetota; class Actinomycetes; order Actinomycetales; family Microbacteriaceae; genus Microbacterium. The sequence goes on from NZ_PCOV01000003.1 coordinate 258,451, forward strand.
TTCTTCGGCACGGAGGGCGAGATGAGCGACCCGCTCCCACAGGCGCTCACCCTCACCGCGATCGTCATCACCTTCGCCGTCTCGGCCTTCCTCCTCGCACTGATCTATCGCTCCTGGCAGCTCGGTCAGGCCGACACCGTCGAGGACGACGAGGCCGACATCGCCCTGCGTGAGCGCACCGACGCCGACGAAGACCTCATGGACGACGAGTCCGAGACCGACGACGACGAGGCGACCACCGACTTCGTCGGGGTGCAGACGGCGCCGATCACGGTGCTGCACATGCGCGACCACCCCGCCATCCACGACGACGCTCCGTTCGACGCCCCGACGGGCTGGGGTGACGAACCCTCCTCTCCGTCAGACGGAGGCGGCGAAACACGCCCAGACGAATCCCACGACCGCGGAGAGAACGAGGAGGACAGGCCATGACCGCCCTCGTCCCGCTCCTCGTCGCCCTCCCGCTCCTCGGCGCGGCCATCACCCTCGTGTTCGGTCGGAACGCCCGGCTTCAGGTCGTCGTCACCGTGGCCACCCTCGCTGCCGTCTCCGTCATCGCCGCGGTGCTCCTGGTCGTGGTGGACGCCGGGTCCCCACTCGCCGTCTCGGTCGGCGGCTGGCCGGTGCCGTTCGGGATCGTCCTGTACGTGGACCGCCTCGCCGCGCTGCTCGTGCTCATCTCGAGCATCGTGCTGCTCGCGGTCCTCCTCTTCTCCATCGGGCAGGGCGTCGCCGACGGCACCGAAGAGACTCCGATCTCGATCTTCAACCCCTCGTACCTGATCCTCGCGGCGGGCATCTTCAACGCCTTCATCGCGGGCGACCTGTTCAACCTCTACGTCGGATTCGAGATCCTGCTCGTCGCGTCGTACGTGCTGATCACGCTCGGCAGCACCGAGTCCCGAATCCGCACCGGTGCCGTCTACATCGTCGTCTCCCTGGTCTCGTCGATCCTGTTCCTCGCGTCGATCGCGATGATCTACGGCGCTCTCGGCACGGTCAACATGGCCCAGATCGCCGAGCGCATGTCCGAGCTCCCGCAGGAGACGCAGCTCGTGCTGCACCTGATGCTGGTGGTCGCGTTCGGCATCAAGGCGGCCATCTTCCCGGTGTCTTTCTGGCTGCCGGACTCGTATCCGACGGCGCCGGCACCGGTCACCGCGGTGTTCGCCGGCCTGCTGACGAAGGTCGGCGTCTACGCGCTGATCCGCACCGAGACGCAGCTGTTCGCCTCGAACAGCATCGACACGCTGCTGCTGATCATCGCGCTCGCGACCATGATCGTCGGCGTGCTCGGCGCCGTGGCCCAGGCAGAGCTCAAACGGATCCTGTCGTTCACGCTAGTCAGCCATGTCGGGTACATGATCTTCGGTCTCGCGATCGCGACGCCGGCCGCGATCGGGGCGACGGTGTATTACATCGTCCACCACATCGTCGTGCAGACGACCCTGTTCCTCGCGGTGGGACTGGTGGAACGAAGAGCGGGCAGCACCTCGATCCTGCGAGTCAAGGGGCTGCTGAAGGTCGCGCCGGTCATCGCGGTGCTGTACTTCGTGCCGGCCATCAACCTCGGTGGCCTGCCGCCCTTCTCCGGCTTCATCGGCAAGTTCGCGCTGTTCGAGGCGGCGGCATCCGTCGGCACCCCGCTCATGATCGTGTTGATCTTCGGCGGCATCGTGACCTCGCTGCTGACCCTCTACGCTCTGATGCGCGCCTGGAACCTCGCGTTCTGGCGTGAGGAGGAGGACTCCACCGAGACCGAGGGACGCATCTCCTACCTCGGAAACGCGCCGGCGGCCGACGAGCAGCAGGAGCGCCGTCGCATCCCGAAGATCATGACCGTCGCGACCGGGGGGATGGTCGCCGTCACGCTCGCTCTGACGATCTTCGCCGGACCCCTCTACGCCCTCTGCGACCGTATCGGCGCCGGGCTGCTCCAGCCCGTGAGCCTCGTTCAGCTGCAGGAGGAGGTGGGCGGATGAGACGTCAGACCCGACGCCACCTCTGGCGCGACATCCGGGTGCAGCTGCCCTTCCTGGCCTGGCTCGTCGTGCTCTGGATGCTGCTGTGGGCGCAGTTCACCGTGCTGTCGTTCCTCACCGGGCTCGTCGTCGCGATCTTCGTGACGCGCGTGTTCCGGCTGCCGACCGTCGAGCTGTCCGGCAGGATCAACCTCTGGTACGCCGCACTGTTCGTCGTGCAGTTCCTGTTCGCGGTGCTGAGCGGCGCGCTCTCGGTCACAGCGCAGGTGTTCGACTTCCGCCGTCAGCCCGGCACGGCGATCATCGGGGTGCCGCTGCGCTACGCCGACGACCTGGTGATGACGCACGTCGCCGTGGTGTCCTCGCTGATCCCCGGCTCCCTGGTCGTGGAGACCGACCGCGACCGCCGCATCCTGTATCTGCACGTGATCGGCGTGCGGAACCTGGCCGACGTGGAGAAGCAGCGCGCCGGCGTGCTCCGCTGGGAGCGTCGGGTCGTGCGTGCGCTCGGCGACCCCGCGCAGTATCGTGCGCTCAAGGCCGATCAGCGCGCCGGCCTCGGATCGACGAAGGGCGGTGCCCGATGAACATCCTGCTCCTGCTGATCATGGTGGTGTTCGGCATCGCCGCCATCCTCACCCTGATCCGCATCGTGCGCGGGCCGTCGATCCTCGACCGCGCCGTCGCGTCCGACGTGCTCCTCACCGAGGTGATGTGCGTGATCGGTGCCGAGATGGCCATCAACGGTCACACCCGAAGCATCCCCGTGCTCCTGATCATCGCGGCCATCGGAGTGTTCGGGTCGATCTCCGTCGCCCGGTTCGTCGCGAGAAGGGACAACACGACACCATGAACGTGTTCGGTCTCATGATCCCGGATGCCGTCATCGACGTGGCGGTCCTGGTCCTCATACTGCTCGGGGCGGTGCTGTGCCTGTCCGCCGCGGTCGGGCTGCTGCACTTCCGTGACGTGCCCACTCGACTGCACGCGGCCACGAAGCCGCAGGTGCTCGGGCTGCTGCTCATCTGCATCGCCATCGCCCTGTCGCAGCGCTCGATCGGCGGCATCCTGCTCGGCTTCGTGCTGGTGGCCCCGGTCGTGCTGATGCAGTTCGCGACCGCGCCGCTGTCGGCGCACATGGTCGGGCGACAGGCGTACCGCAACGGCACCATCGAACAGCGCGGCCTCGTGGTGGACGAGCTGGCCGAGTCGAAGCAGACCCCGCCCGGCGCCGGCTGAGTCCGTCTTCGTCACGGCGCCGGTGAAGACGCCGGTGGGCGCCGTCCGTGCGGAGTTGTTCACGCGGCCCGCGGGAGTAACCCGGCGCAGCGCCGCTCAGAGGCGGGCGGCGAACTCGTGGATCAGGCGCGCCGCGGGCTCGGAGTCGCTGATCAGCGTGCCGTGGCCGTGGTCGGGGATGACTTCGAGGTCGGCGCCCGGGATCGCGTCGAGGATCTCCTGACACCAGCTCATCGGGGCGAGGGGGTCGTCCTCGCCCCGCAGCACGAGCACGGGGCAGTCGATGCGCACGAACGCGTCTTCCGGCTCGTGCACGACGGTGGCACGGATCTTGCGGATCAGGTGGGGTCCGCCGCGGAGGTACTCGCGCGCGCCGCGCCAGATCACCAGCGGCCGCTCGCCGACGAGGTCGGTCAGCAGGTACCGGGCCTGCGCGCCGATGTTGCGCGCCGCCTTGTTGACCGTGGGCCCGGCGAGGATCACGCCCTCGACGAGCGACGGATGCCGCGCCGCGAGCTCCGCCGCGATCTGACTCCCCATCGAGTGGCCGATGACGACGACGGGTTCGGCGTTCACGTGCTTCAGGTAGGCCGCGACGAGGTCGGCGTGCCGCTCCATCGTGAGGGTGCGCGTGGGCTCTGGCGCCTCGCCGAAACCGGGCAGGTCGAGCGCGATCACACGCCCTTCGAGGCGCTGCACGATGTCGAGGTAGACGCTGCGACCCATGCCGATGCCGTGGAGCAGGAGGTAGGTGTGCGGTCCATCGCCGAAGGTCTCCGCGATGAGGGTCGCACCGCCGTGCTCGAACTCCAGGAGCGTGACGGGGGTCCCCTTGGGGGCGAGATAGCTGGATGGCACCCGTCAACGCTAGCCGAGCATCCTGTGCCTCTCGTCACGGCACCCGGATGATGGCGCTCTCAGCCGGCCGGTGTCAGCACCAGGGTGTCGACGGCGGCAGCCTTCACCGCCTCGGCGGAATACGCCCACGGCTTCTGGATGCCGGCGGCCCAATCCGCCGTCTGATCGGTGTAGTGCGCGTCGAAGGCGTGACCGGAGGCGCCGGTGAGGTGGTTCCAGGTCGAGGCGTCGAAGTCGGCCAGGTCGACGACCATGCGCATCGAGGGCACCGTGGTCGTGGTGTACGAGACGCCGAGCTCCCAGCCGGTCGCGTTCACCACCGACGCTCCCCCGCCCACCGGGTACGGTCCGCGGTTGAACAGCGCCTCGATGGGGGCGATGCCCGACGAGCCGAGCGTGTCGCTGGTGAGGGTGATCGCGTGCAGGTCGCCCCAGTTCCAGCGGGCGGTCGTCGTGCCCTGAAGGGCCGAGAGCTCGTCGTACGCCTCCTCCGCCGACAGTGCGAGCATCTGCTCCATCCCGTCGACGTCGATCTGCTCGTTGGTCCAGAGCGGATCGGACGGCTCCTCCAGCATGTCGCCGACGACCGTGAAGAGTCGGCCCTGTCCGTCGATGGGCAGCGGCTGCTCTCGTTCCGCGAAGATGTTCTGCACGAGATTCGACCACAGCACGTTGGCGTACGCCGCCGCGGGCGAGGATGCCGTGTTCTGCGCATCCCACGACCGGAGCAGGTCGACGGCCTCGGCCGGTCCCGCGCCGGAGACCTCGACGTCGCTCATCGCCGTCGCGAGCTGCTTGCCGATCCACATCTCGCTGTCCATCTGGATGTCGCGCATGTCCTGCGCGACCAGAGGGGCCGCCGCCGACCGGCGCTCGATCAGGTGCGCGATGCGGGCGGCCCGGTACCCGTAGTCCCAGTCCCGGGAGAGGAAGTACTCGTAGTCGTCGGTCACGATCGCGTTGTTCGCGGTGACGATGTATCCGGAGTCGGGGTTGTACGCCACGGGCAGCTCCTCGAAGGGGATGAAGCCCGTCCAGTCGTAGCTGCTGTCCCACCCCGGCTGCGGCATCCACCCGTCGCCTGCGCCGCGGATCGGCAGGCGTCCCGGCGTCTGATAGCCGATGTTGCCCTCGACGTCGGCGTAGACGAGGTTCTGCGCCGGCACGTCGAAGAGCGAGGCGGCGTGACGGAAATCGTCGAAGTTCTGCGCGGTGGAGAGGGCGAAGATCGCCGTCGCCGCGGTGCCCGGGTCGAGCGCCGTCCACCGGAGGCTGACCGCGTACTCGGCGTCGTCCTCTGCGGCGGGGAGCGGGGCGGGCGGGGTGCCGACGTCTGCATCGAGCGCGGGCGCCGGGTCTTCGGCGATCGCGGTGAAGTCGTCGGTGAGTCCGGAGATGATGGGGCCGTGCACGGTCGAGCGGATGGTCAGCTCGATGTCGTCGCCGCCCGCGACCTTGATCGTCTCGCTGCTCTCCTCGAGCGGGACCAGCACGCCGTCGCGCCAGTACTCGTCGCCTTCGATCCGCTCGATGTAGAGATCGGTGACGTCGGTGGTGAGGTTCGTGAAGCCCCAGGCGACGTGCTGGTTGTGTCCGATCACGATGCCGGGCAGGCCTGAGAACGAGAAGCCTCCGACGTCGAACGGGCACGCCTCGTTCACGGTCGAGCACTTCAGCTGCACCTGGTACCAGACCGAGGGGAGGGATGCTCCGAGGTGCGGGTCGTTCGCGAGCAGAGGCATGCCGGATTCGGTGAGGGATCCCGAGACGACCCAGGAGTTGGAGCCGACCCCCTCGCCGACGTCGCCGACGAGCACGCTCGCGGCCTCGATCACGCTCGACGTCTCCTGCCATTCGATGGTCGTGGACGCCTGCTGGATCTCGCCGTCCGGCTCCGCGGGCGTGTAGGCGGCCGGCTCGGCGTCGGTGTCGATCGCCGGCACCGTGGAGATCTTGGGGACGATCACCGGGTTCTCGGCGAACGGGTAGGCGGGGTAGAGCTTGTCGAGGATCTCGCCGGTCTCCTCGTCATCCGAACCGGAGCCCAGCTCGGCGGCGAGGAGCGACCGCTCGGTCTCGTCCTCGATGTTGCCGCGGAGGTCCCAGGCCATGGCCTTGAGCCAGGCCACCGAGTCCGCGGGCTCCCACGGCTCGGGCGCGTAGTCGGGGTTCTGCACGCCGAGCACGGCGTACTCGAGCGACAGCTCGGCGCCGGAGCGCGATGCCAGGTAGGCGTTGACGCCGTCGGCGTAGGCTTCGTAGTAGCCGCGGGTGGTGTCGTCCATGGCCTCGACTTCGGCCTCTGCCACCGTGCGCCAGCCGAGCGTGCGCAGGAACGCGTCGGTGCCCGCCTGCGACTCCCCGAACATCTCGGCCACGCGCCCCGCGGTGACGTGCCGGCGGAAGTCCATCTCGAAGAACCGATCCTGCGCATGCACGAAGCCCTCGGCGTAGAACAGGTCATCGGTCGAGTCGGCCGTGATCGTCGGGATGCCGCGGTCGTCGCGCTGCACCGTGACCTCGGCCTGCAGGCCGTCGAGCTCGATCGAGCCCGAGGTCTGCGGGAAGGAACGCTGGATCGTCCACGTCACGAAGAACGCCGCGGCCACGGCGATCACGACGATGCCGGCCACCACGAGGAACGCGATGCGTCCGATGCGGACGCCCCGAGAAGGGCGCGTGGGTACGGCGGATACCTGCGAATCGGTCGTCATCGTCGAGAACTCTTTCGGGTAGACAGGTGGAACTCAGTCCCACCGAGCCCCAGTGCGCGTATCAGGGTCGCGCCTTCGCATCATATCCGCCCGAGCGCTCGCCGCGGAGCGTTCCGCGATGAGGGCTCGGATCATCCGATCAGGCTCGGCTGCAGATCGCGCAGGGTACGGCGGTGCGTCATCCGCGTCACGCCGATCATCGCGAAGAGCAGCGCGCCGACCAGCCACATCCCGAGGACCGCCAGATCCCAGCCGGCGCGCGCATAGTCGCCGCCGTACATGAGCTGTCTCATCGCATCGACGACGTAGCCCAGGGGGAGGACGTGATGGAGGGCCGCGAGAGGGGCGGGCAGCGTCTGCCAGGGGAACGTGCCTCCGGCGGTGACCAGTTGCAGCACCATCAGGACCAGGCCGAGGAACTGCCCCACCGACCCGAGCCAGACGTTGAGCGCGAGGATGATCGCCGCGAACGTGGCCGACGCGAACACCATGACGCCGAGAGTCCCGAGCGGGTGATCGAAGGTGAAGCCGAGCGTGACGGCGAGGATGCCCATGAGTCCGAGCATCTGCACGGCCCCGAGCATCGCCGGCGTCAGCCACCCGGCGAGCGTGATGCGGAGAGGGGAGTGCAGGGCCGTGATCGCGCGCCGGGAGATCGGCTTCACGATCAGGAACAGGGCGTAGATGCCGATCCAGGCAGAGAGCGCGGCGAAGAACGGGGCGAGGCCCGCGCCGTAGTCCTCGGCGGAGGCGACCTTGTCGCTGGACACCTTCACCGGGTCGGCGATCGTGTCCGCCTGCAGGGAGCGCAGCTCCGGGGTGGATGCCGGGATCGCGTCGACGCCGTCGGACAGGCCGTCACGCAGTTCGGCGGTTCCGGAGGCGAGGGTCGCGAGTCCGTCGCGCAACTGCACGGCACCCTCGTCGGCCGCGGAGGCGCCGGTCGCGACCGTCCCCGCCCCGGTCGCGAGGTCGGCGGCGCCGGACGCGAGAGACGCCGCGCCGGACGCGAGCTGGTCGACCTTGCCGACCGCGCTCTGCACCTGCGTGTTGCCCTCCTGCAGGCGCGCGCCGAGCGGGTCGAGCTTCGCCAGGACCTGGTCGATCTCCTCGGGAGTCAGGCCCTGCTGCGCCAGAGCAGCGGCGATGTCGGCGCGCACCTGGGGCAGCGCGTTCGCGGCCTGCTGGACGGCGGTTCCGGCACGGTCGGCGACGTCGGCGAGCTGCCGGTTTCCCGCACTCACCTGCTGCGCTCCGTTCGCGAGCGTCTGCGCGCCTGCGGCGAGCTGTGCCGTGCCTGCCGCGAGCTGCGCGGTCCCGTCGGCGAGCGTCGAGCTGCCGGATGCCGCGGTGCTCGCCCCGTCCGCGAGCTGCGTCGCGCCGTCGGTCGCGGTGACGAGGCTGTCGCGCACGTCGCTCAGCCCGGTGAGCAGCCGCTCGGCCGCCTCGCTGCCGACCATCTCGGCGACCGAGCTGCGGATCTTCTCCACGGCCTGCGTGCCCATCGACGAGGCGAGATAGTTGTTCGCGTCGTTGGTCTCGAGCTCGATCCGGGCCTGATGCGGGTCGTCGCCGGCCGCCGAGGTGAGCGCCGCCGAGAAGTCGGCCGGGATCGTCACGGTGAAGTCGACGGTGCCGTGCCGCAGTGCCTCGGCAGCCTCATCCGCCGGCATCCGCTGCCAGTCGAAGGCATTGCCCTCGATGAGGTTCTCGGCCACATCGTCGCCGTAGTTCACGGTCTCACCGGAAGCCGGCTCCGTGCCGGTGGTGGGGGCGGGAGCGCCCTCGTCGTCGACCACGAGCGCCACGGGCACCTCGGGGAACTTGGCGTACGGGTCCTGGTTCGCCCAGAGGTAGAGGCCGCCGTAGAGGATCGGCACGCAGATCAGCGCGACGAGGGCGACGATGCCCATCCTGCTCGCGGTGAGTCGCCGGAGTTCGGCGGCGATCATGGCGGGAACCTTCATCGCGCGTCTCCGTTCTCTTCGGGGGTGGAGGTGTCGGGGGGCTCGGGGGAGGATTCCTCGATCTCCGGCGCGTCCTGGTCCCGGGCATCGGCTTCATCGAGCACGAGCGGCTCGACCGGGCCGGAGGCGTCGATCGCCTCGAACTCGTGCATCCGCTCCAGGGCGACGGCCGCGGAGCCGCCGATGATCACGAGCATCGCGTAGCCGCGGTCGGCGAACTCGCCGGCGATGCGCCACCAGCCGTCCGGGCTCCCCCCGTGGCGGTCGGGGGAGACGAGGACGATGCCTTCCACTCCCGACCTCAGCACGGCGAGCTCGCAGAGGATGCGGACGCGGGCGGCGGGATCGATGGTGCCGATCGGCACGGAGGCGAGATCGGCGAAGCCCAGCCGTGCGAGCCACCGTCGGGCGTGCAGCGGCGTCGCGCCGACGCCGGCGAACATCAGTTCCTCCCCGACCACGCCCGCGAGGGCGATGTCGGGATGCGGGTCGCTGACGTCGGGCGCGTCGACCAGCGCCACTCGGCGACGCAGCGTCTTCGCGTCGTCTGCGCCGTCGATGCTCACCCGCCCGGTGTCGGGACGCATGCGACCGCTCGCGATCAGGCCGAGCACGGTCGGACGCTGTTCGGTCTCGGCGAGGGCGAAGCGCACGGACCCGGTGTGGAACTCCAGCGACATCGGTGGAAGAGCCTGGCCGTTGCGGCCCTTGCTCACGTCCTGCAGTGCGATCTTCATGCGCGGCCCTCGCGGTCGGTGGTGGAGGCGTCGGAGTTCACGTCGGCGACGGCGGACGCGCCGATGTCGGGATGCTGGGTGAGGAGCTCATCGGCTTCGCGCCAGGACAGGCCGGCGATGCTCAGCACCGCACGCACCGCGAGGTCCGCCGCACCCGTGCTCGCGGCATCCGTCCGGGAGATGACGGTGCGGGCCATCTCCTCGATCAGTCGAGCGAGCGTGGGGGCGGCGAGGTCGGTGCGGAAGCTGCCGTCGTCCTGACCGCGGCGCACGAGTGCCGCCACGGTGCGCCGCAGCGGGGCGAGCGCCGCCGCGGTGTGCTCGACGTGCGTCTCGTCGAGGGCGAGCGCGGCCGCGACCTGCACATGCGCGGCGTCGCGCCAGAGGAGGGCGGCCAGACGAGCCAGCGCGAGGCGGGCGTCGGTGTCGTCGACCGAGGCGGCGATGGCGTTGAAGCGCGGTGTCCCGCTCGAGATGAGCTCGCGGATGAGCGCGTCGCGGTCGTCGAAGTGTCCGTACAGGGTGCGGCGCGAGAGGCCGGCGCTGCGGGCGATGACATCGATGGAGGCGTGCGGATCGAGCGCGAGGGTCGAGCGGGCGGCGGACAGGATGCCGGCACGGTTCTCGACGGCGTCGCGGCGGGGTGCACGAGTGGTCATGGAGCAAGAATACTTATCATGCACATATTTGTGCAAGATACTCGAGCCGATTCACAGCATCCGCTCCGATGGCGACGGGTCGCGACACGCTGAGGGGGTGGATGCCGAAGCATCCACCCCCTCAGAGGTTCGTCCGTGCGGTGAACCGTCAGTCGGTGCCGGAGTCGAAGGCCGCGCCCTCGGATGCCGTGTCGACGGCATCCGCCAGGGTCTCGTCCGCTTCGGAGATCGAGCCGTGGACCGATTCCGTGATCTCACCGGACTCGCCGGCAGTCACGCGGCCGACGAGCTCGCCGGTCGCGCCGCCGACCAGGCCGAGGCCCGCGTACTGCTCGAGGCGGGCGCGGGAGTCGGCGATGTCGAGGTTGCGCATGGTGAGCTGGCCGATGCGGTCGACCGGGCCGAAGGCCGCGTCGCCGACGCGCTCCATCGACAGCTTCTCCGGGCCGTACGAGAGGTTCGGTGAGACGGTGTCGAGGATCGTCCAGTCGTCGCCGCGACGCAGACGGATCGTGACGGTGCCCGAGATCGTGAGGCCGACCCAACGCTGGATCGACTCGCGCAGCATGAGCGACTGCGGCTCGAGCCAGCGGCCCTCGTACATCAGGCGGCCGAGGCGGCGACCCTGCTCGTGGTAGGTCGCGAGGGTGTCTTCGTTCAGGATGCCGTTGACCAGGCGCTCGTAGGCGATGAACAGCAGCGACATGGCCGGAGCCTCGTAGATGCCGCGCGACTTCGCCTCGATGATGCGGTTCTCGATCTGGTCGCTCATGCCGAGGCCGTGGCGTCCGCCGATCGTGTTCGCCTCCATGACCAGCGCGACCGGGTCGGAGTATTCGACGCCGTTGATCGCGACGGGGCGACCGGCCTCGAACGTCACGGTGACGTCTTCGGTCTCGATCGCGACGGACGGGTCCCAGAACTTCACGCCCATGATCGGGTCGACGGTCTCGAGCGAGACGTTCAGGTGCTCGAGGGTCTTCGCCTCGTGCGTCGCACCCCAGATGTTGGCGTCGGTCGAGTAGGCCTTCTCGGCGGAGTCGCGGTACGGGAAGTCGCGGGCGACGAGCCAGTCGCTCATCTCCTTGCGGCCGCCGAGCTCGGTGACGAAGTCGGCGTCGAGCCACGGCTTGTAGATGCGCAGGCGGGGGTTGGCGAGCAGGCCGTAGCGGTAGAACCGCTCGATGTCGTTGCCCTTGTAGGTGGAGCCGTCGCCCCAGATGTCGACGCCGTCCTCCTTCATGGCGCGCACGAGCATGGTGCCGGTGACCGCGCGACCGAGAGGCGTCGTGTTGAAGTACGTCTTGCCGCCGGAGCGGATGTGGAACGCGCCGCAGGAGAGGGCGACGAAGCCCTCTTCGACCAGGGCGGTCTTGCAGTCGATCAGGCGCGAGGCCTCGGCGCCGTACTCCAGCGCGCGGCCCGGGATCGATGCGATGTCGTCTTCGTCGTACTGGCCGAGGTCGCCGGTGTACGTGAAGGGAACCGCGCCCTTCTCGCGCATCCACGCGACGGCGACGGAGGTGTCGAGTCCTCCGGAGAAGGCGATGCCGACGCGCTCGCCGACGGGCAGGGACTGGAGGACCTTGGACATGACTCCCAGTCTATCCGCGGGCGGCGTGTCGCCCTGTCTCGCCTCAGGGCGGAGAGAAGCCGGGGCTGACGCGGGAGATCCGCCGAAACCGAGAGGCGACGGGTGCAGGGCGGCGTGTCGACGCGCGACCCGACGAGGCGCGCGCGACACGTCTCGGCTTTCGCCGATCGCGCGGCTGCCCGAGCGCACCGAAGTGGGAGAGTAGGCCCCACGGAGGTGTGACATGGGAGAGGCAGTCCTGTGGGGCGCGGTCGCGGCGGCGCCGCTGTTCATCGGCGCGGTGCTCGCGCTGCTCCGGAAGTGGCCGCCGCGATGGCTCGGCATCGTGCTGGGCTTCGGCGCCGGCGCGCTGATGGCATCGATCGCGTTCGAGCTCTGGGAGGAGGGGCTCGATCTCGCGGGTCCCATCCCCCTCGTGATCGGTGTCGCAGCCGGTGCGATCAGCTACTACATCGCCGACCGCATCCTCGACGCGAGGGCGGCGAAGACCAAGGAGCAGGCGGGCGGCGGCCAGCTCGCGGTCGGCGCCCTGCTCGACGGCATCCCGGAGCAGCTCGTGCTCGGCATCGGACTGGCATCCGGGGAGCCGGTGAGCATCGCGCTCGTCGTGGCCATCCTGGTCTCGAACCTGCCGGAGTCGATCGGCTCGGCCGCCGACCTGCTCGAAGGCGGCATGGCGAAATCGCGCGTGCTGCTGCTCTGGGCCGGGGTCGCGGTGATCTGCGCGGCGGCGACCGTCGCCGGCTTCGGCCTCGCGAGCGTCACCGGCGACGAGTTCCGTTCCGCGGCGAGCGGCTTCGCGGCGGGTGCGCTGCTCGTGATGCTCGTCGACTCGATGATCCCGGAGGCGCAGTCCAAGGCCAAGGAGTCGACCGGGCTCGCGACCGTGCTGGGCTTCGCGCTCGCCGCGGGCCTCGCCCTCGCCTCCTGAACGACGGCACCCGGCGACGAGGCGCGACGCCGGAGCGTCAGTCCTTGCCGCGGAAGGCGTCTCGTCGGACGCTGCGACCCGCGATGCTGTCGATGCGGAACGTCAGCGGGAGATCGCGATCGTCACCCGCCCACGGGTGCACCCGAGCGGCGATGCCTTCAGCCTCTTCTGCGGACGCCCTCGACAGCGTGCCGTGCATCAGCACGCTCCATCCCGTGGTCCCGATCGGATCGTGGTAATCCACCTCGAACGACATCTCCGCCGGTTCGTCGACGAGGGAGGCGAGCAGGCCGTCGGGGGCGGTGCGCAGAAGCAGGTCGTGACCGGAGACGGCGTAGTTCACGGGATGGATCTGCACCCGCCCCTCGTGGACGAACCCGATTCGGCCGATCGTGGTGGTGGCCAGCAGCTCGTAGGACTGCTGCTCTTCGAGTACTCGGATCATTCGCGCGCACCTTCCCTCTGGCGCCAGGCTATCCAGGGTGACGCGCGCCTTCAAGGGACCCTCGGCCGGCGGAATCGGACACCCGCCATCCGGCGGTCGGGAGGCATCGGATCGGGCCCGACCGGCGGGTTATCCTCGGGTGCGGCGTGCAGGAGGCTGGCGGGACGCCGCCGCGACGGCGGCCGAGGACAAAGGAGTTCTGATGACTGACACGACCCTGGCACGCCCGCCCTTCGACCCCGAGCTCGAGGCCGCACTCGCGCTCGTCGGCGACCAGATGCCGTCCACCCTCACGGCGGAGATGATCCCGTTGCTGCGCCAGTCGCCGGTCGGCGGCGAGGAGGAGATCTTCGCGGCGCTCACGGAGCGCGGGTTCACCCATCGCGACGTGGTGATCCCCGGGCACGACCGCGACGAGATCGTCGTCTCGGTGATCGAGAAGGAGGGGCGGACGGGCACCGGGCCCGGCTTCTTCCACACGCACGGCGGCGGAATGATCATCGGCAACCGCTGGCTCGGCGTGGTCGGCTTCCTCGACTGGGCGGAGCGCTTCAACGGCGTCATCGTCACGGTCGAGTACCGTCTCGCCCCGGAGTTCCCCGATCCGTACCCGGTCGAGGACTGCTACGCCGGACTCGTCTGGACCGCCGAGCACGCCCAGGAGCTCGGCATCGACCTGTCGCGCCTGATGATCGGCGGCGCGAGCGCGGGCGGCGGCCTCGCAGCCGGAACGGCTCTGCTGGCACGCGATCGCCGGGGCCCGGACCTGATCGGACAGCTGCTCATCTATCCGATGCTCGACGACCGCGACGAATCGGTGTCGACGCAGCAGATCGACGGCATCGGAGTCTGGGACCGCGGCTCGAACATCACCGGATGGACCGCCCTCCTCGGTGATCGCCGTGGCTCGGACGACGTCTCGATCTACGCATCTCCGGCCAGGGCGACCGACCTCGGCGCGCTGCCGCCTGCCTTCATCGACTGCGGCAGCGCCGAGGTGTTCCGCGACGAGGATGTCGCCTACGCCACGAAGCTCTGGGAAGCCGGCGTCCAGGCCGAGCTGCACGTCTGGGCCGGAGGCTTCCACGGCTTCGACATGTTCGCACCGCACACGGCCGTCGCGCAGGCGATGCTCGCCGCGCGGGACAACTGGGTGAACCGCCTGCTCTCCTGAATCAGGACCGCGTGCGCGGCTTCCTCCCGTCGCGCTTTCTGTCGGTTTCCGGCTCGCAGACGGACAGAAAGCGCGACGGTGGCCGGGTGCACGACCCCGTAGGGTGGAATCCCCGCGTGCGATGGAGCCCGACATGCAAGATCTGCTGGGGCGGCTCACCGCCCTCGACCCGGATGCCAGCGAGACGCTCAAAGTCGTCACCTACTTCGATGCGCTCGTCGCCCGCTCGGTCGGCGTCGAGAGCATGCTGCGCGGAGCCGCGGTGCTCAGCGGGGCGACCGTGGGACAGCGCGACGGCAGGCAGATCATGCGGGTACGCGCCGACGGGGTGCGCATCGATCCCGTCGAGCCGTCCCATACCTGGCCGGTGCGAGAGAGCGGACCGGATGCCGTCGCCTGGATCGAGCGCGAGGGAGACCCCCACACCAACGACGCGATGATCCTGGAACGGCTGACCCTCGCGCTGGGCATCATCCGCGCACGCCGGTCGGTGGGCCCGGAGAGCGCCGTCGAGCTCGCCATCAGCTCTTACGCCGGGGCGGACGAGCGGGCCGCCGCGCTGCCCCGACTCCGACTCGGTCCCGGTGCGCTCCGGCTGATCGCGTCTCCGCCCGACCCGGCACCGCTGCCGCAGCATCCGTCGGCCGTGGTCGCCACGCGGCACGGTCTCACGCGTGCGACGATCCTGGACGCGGGAACGCACGCGGAGCGCGCCTGGCCCGCAAGCGCCGGACTGCGTCTGGGTATCGGCATCGCGGGGTCGGGGGATCGGCTTCCCGCGTCGTGGTCGTCCGCGCTGGTGGCCGTGCGCCTGACGAGTCCCGGTGAACCCGTCGTCGACGCCGCCGACCTCGGGGCGCTTCTGCTCGTCGCGGAGGCCGCCGATGCCGGGCCTCTCCATCCGGACGCCGCCGCGCTCGCCGCCCTCGACGACCGCAGCCGCGAGCTTCTCGACGCCGTCGCCGAGGAGCACAGCATCCGCGCCGCCGCCCTGCGTCTGGGGCGTCATCACTCCAGCGTGCAGGAGCGGATGACCGCTCTCGTCGACGCCCTCGGGTACGACCCGCGTACATCCCGGGGGCATGCCCGCTACGTGCTGGCCCGGATGCTGCTGACCCTCCGTCTCTGAGGATCCGACGCCGGACCCACCCGGACTCAGTCGAAGCCCGGATACTCCTGCAGCTTCTGCTCGAACTCCTCCCGGTCGGCATCGCTGAGCACACCGCTCGCGATGACGACCAGCTGCAGGCCCTCGAGAGGCTCGCCGGTGCGGGCGTTCTGCGCCTCCCGCGCGGCCAGGAAGCCGCCGTCCGGGTCGTTGGAGAGGTCGTAGATGTTCGCGTAGAACCGCAGCGGATCCGGGTAGTTCTCGGTGTAGTACTCCCAGGTGGTCTGCGTGCGCGGGTCGTCGCTGCCGTAGAGCTTCGTGATCATCGCGGGGTCGATGCCCGAGATCGACGGGTCGTTGAAGGCGTACAGGTCCCACAGCCCGTGCTCGACGACGACCTCGCTGATCACGGCCATCACCTGGAGCTTGCGGTCGTAGTCCTGGATGGGTTCGTTGGTCGCCCAGGTCGTCGAGGTCAGCTCGACCAGCATCGACTCGCCCCCGTAGCCGTTGCGCTCGGGGCGCAGATCTTCGTCGCCCACCTGCGTCCAGGTGTAGCCGAACTCCTCGGTGAGTCGCGTGCGGATGTCGGCGAACAGGCTCTCCGACTGTGCGCGGACCTCCTCCAGCGACTGCTGCGAGAGCGTCTGCTGCGGATCGGTGCCCTTGATCCCGGGGTACGCCTCCGCGTGCCTCTGCGCCGCCGTCTTCGTGCCCTCGTAGTTGCCGGACGCCGAGGTCTGCAGGGCGCTCATGCCGCCGACCGTCGCGACGTTGAAGAGGATGGCGACGACCAGGGCGATCGCACCCAGCATCCGTCCTCTCGTCGTGAACAGGGCGGCGACGATCGTGGCGACCACCACGAGCTGCAGCGTGAGCATCGTGACGCCGTAGAGGGTGTCGGTGCCACCGGCGACCAGCATGCCGAGCAGGATCAGTGCGAACAGGATCGAGGCCGAGAGCGCGACCCATCCGAGGGCGTTCGCCGGTTTCTTCGGAGCGTCGGCGGCTGCGGTCACGACGGCAGGGACGGACGCCGCACCGGGGACCTGACGCCGCGCACCGCGATACCCGCCGGGCGGCGGCACCGGCGGCGCGCCCTCGGTGCCCGCGATGTAGCGCGCCCGCTGCTTCTCGTGGTCCATCACCACGGCTTTTCCGTTCCCGAACCGCCAGGGTCGTCGCCCTGCTGCTGGTCGCGCTCCTGCGTGCCCTGCTCGAGCTTGTCCTGGAGGCCCTTCAGCTTGTCCTCGGAGGGCTGCTCGTCCTCGCCGGGCTGGGGTTGGGGCTGCTCCTGTTGCTGGTCCTCCTGCTGCTGCTTCTGCTTCAACCGGTCCTCTGTGCTGTCGAGAGTGTCCGACATGTCGCGCTGCGGATCGGAGGATTGCTGCTGCGCCTCCTCGCTGTGGCATTCCTCGGGCGTCTCCACCGTGATGGCCAGCGCCTGGCCGTAGAGCTCGGCCGCGGTCACGCCGTCGCCGTCGGCACGGGCGGCGTCACCCATCCGCTCGACGACGAGTGCGAGGTTGATCCGCACGCCGCACACCTCCAGCCCGGTCGCGAGGTCGAGCGCCTTCTCCAGCTCGGCCCTGGCCTCGGGCAGCTGCTCCGCCGCCCCGAGCGCCGTGCCGATGTTGAACGGCGCTTTGTACGGCTCGAACCAGTTCAGGAACTCCTGCCCGCGCGCCGAACCTTCCGACCCGGCGAAATCGTCGACGACGTAGGCGGAGATGGCCTGATGGGCGAATGCGTACATGCTCAGCAGCTTGCCCACGAAGAAGAGCGCGGCGAGGGTGAGCGGGAGCGTCCCGATCGCCACCCACCGACGGATGCTGCGCCGGCGGCGGTTGGATCGGAGGAGCGCGGCGGCGGCTTCGTTCTGCGTGGTCACGATGAGCCCCCTTCCGCGGTCGGGCGGCCCTGCCGCGGTGCGCGCAGCTGCCGGAGCCGCGCGATCAGCATCGCGGCGCGGGTGAGCTCGACGCCCAGGATCAGCAGGATGACGAGAGCGGCGATCCAGTACAGCTCGGTGACGTTGCCGACCTCTCCGGATTCGGCGTAGCTCGTGGTGGTGGACGGTGCCGCCGGCAGGGTCGGCGCGGCCTCCGCCGTCCGATGCTCGTACTCGACACCGAGCTGTGCGGCGATGGCCTCGAGGTTCGCGTCATCGATCACCGACAGCGCGTCGGAGCCCTCGTACTGGATGTACTCCGCGGTTCCGGTGGCGGACACATCGCCCGTCGTGATGCGCATCGGCCCGCCCTCGGTGGTGCCGTAGCCGAACACTCCACCGGCGTCGGTGTACTTCTCGCTGGAGCTGAACGACTCCGGCTCCGAGTCCACGGTCTGCTCGCCGTCGCCGAAGTAGAAGACCATCCGCGAGCGATCGGGAGATGACTCGGCCGCCGAGGCGAGCGTCTCCGTCAACAGGGGAGCCGCGATGCCGATCGAGCTTCCGCGGGACTGACTGGTGACCTCCGGTCGCAGCACTTCGAGCGAGCCCATGAGCGCCGTGGTGTCGGTGGTCAGCGGCATCCGCAGCTCGGCCGCCGCATCCGAGGTGATCAGGGCGAAGCGCGCACCCGGATACTCCTCGACGAGCGCCCGTACGTCGTCGCGGATGCCGTCGAGCCGCGGCTCGTCGTCGCCCCAGTCCTCGGCCACGATGCTCGCCGTGGTGTCGACGACGAGCACGATGTCGGTGTCGGTCGCGAGAGTCTGCGTCGCGCCGCCGGGGATGCCGGGACGCAGCAGCATGGCGAAGCAGGCGAGCACCAGCACCAGGCGCATCGCCCAGAGTGCGCGATGTCCGGCGAGCGCACGCGGGTCGGTGGGCGCGGTGCCCGACTTCGCCGGTCGCACCAGCACCCAGACGGCGAGGGCGGCGACGGGCAGGCACAGCAGCGCGATCAGCAGCGGGTTGAGCACGGGTTGGAAGATCACAGTCGCACCCTCCACAGCACCACGACGAAGGCGAGGAGGAAGACCGAGAGCAGTGCGATCCAGAGGTTCGGCGTGTCGGTCCAGACGACCTGCGCCTCGCCGCGGAGCTCGGTCGCCTCCTGCTCCTGCACCTGGCTGACGATGTCCGAGACGGTCGTCGTGTCGCGCAGCCCGAACGCGGCACCGCCGGTGGCTTCGGCCGCCGCGGTCAGTTCCGCGCTCACCGCGGCATCCTTGCCCTGCACCGGGTTCAACGCGAAGACGCGCACGTCCTTGGATGCGGCATAGGCGGCCGCCTCCTGGAGCGTCACGATCGAGGCGCCGTTGATCTCGTTGTCGGTCGCGAAGATGACCGATCGCGACCGCTCGTCGTCGGGGCGGTCGAAGCCCATCGCGCAGGCCGCGAGACCGTCGCCGATCAGCGAGGCGCCGTCGCCGTTGAGCGTGCCGACCCAGTGCTCCGGGATCTGGTCGACGTAGTCGAAGCTCTTCGTCATGCTCGCCAGGTGCTCGCGGATGAAGTCGTAGTCGTCGGTCAGGGGGAAGATCTGCACCGGCGAGCTGTTGAAGATCGTCAGACCGATCCGTTCGCCCTCGAAGCCGTCCAGCAGCTCGTCGAAGACGTTGAGCACCTCGACGTCGACCTCGGTCATGGAGCCCGAGACGTCGAGGCACAGCATGATGTCGCGGCTCGTGTTGACGGGCTGGATGGTCTGCGCCGACATCGGCCGGGCGGCCACGACACCGGCCACGATCGTCGCGGTGGCGCCCAGAGCGAGGATGCCGGACAGCGCGAGCGCGCGTCGTGCCAGCGCCCTGCGGAAGGTCGGCAGCGTGCGCAGGCGCTCGGCGCGGGCGATGCGCGCCGAGTCGCCGCCGCGGAGGCGACCTCCGCGGCGCAGCCCCAGGATGAGGCCGATCGCGAGCGCGATCAGCACGACGGCGGCCGCGGCGATCAGCATCCAGACGTTCGCTAATGCCATGCGCGCACCACCGTCCTGGCGGCTTCGGCACCGGCGACGGGATCGATCGACGGTCCCTGCCGGAAGATGCTCGGGTAGTAGTGCCGTCCCATCGCGTCGATCAGGGCGGGGTGCACACCCCGCGCCACGAGGTCGTCGAGAGCGAGCACCGGCGCTTCCAGGCCGCTGTACTCGTTCACGAAGGTGCGGACGACCCGGCTCAGCTCGAGATTCGCCTGACGGGGGGAGAGCCGGCGCTCGCGGTAGTCGGTCTCGATCTGCTGGATGCGACCGAGGTACTCGGTGCGCAGCTGCGAGAGCACATCGACGATCAGGGGCGCGTGCCCGGCCGTCTCGTCCGCGACCGACAGCGTCCGGCGCGGTCGCGTGAGAACGATCAGCAGCCAGGCGCCGAGGACCAGGAGGGCGAGGATGCCGATCGCGAGCAGCATCCATCCCCAGCCGTACTGCGCCGGCGGGTAGAGCTCATCAGAGCCGGGCATTCGACCTCCGATTCAGCAGCTGCAGCAGCTGCGTGACGGCGTCGTCCTGCCCGTCCAGCACGGTGTGGCTGATCTCCAGACGGGTGAGGATCTCGGCGAGGTGCGCGGCATCCGCTTCGCGCTGCGCCGTCAGCTCCTGCACGATTCCCTGGTCGCCCTGCACGAAGTCCGGCACCTGCCAGCGGCTGTCCACGTCGGTGCGGGCGCGCCTCGTGGAGTGGTCGAGCACGGGCTCGGCGTCGCGGAGTGTCAGCCACAGCACGTCGTGCTGCACGCGCAGGCGGCGCAGCATCCGCTCCGTCTCGCTCGTGACGGGGGCTTCGTCGGTGACGACGACCACGATCATGCGGCGGGAGATCGTGCGGGTGGCGAAGGAGAGCAGCGCGTCGCGGTCGCTCGGCGCGGAGCTCTCGTCGATCGCCTTGTCCAGGGTGCGGAGGGCATGCTCGAGCGCCCCTTCACTGCGCCCGGGAGCCAGGCGGCGGACCTTCGTCGAGTCGCCGTACACCGTGGTGAAGTCGTCGCCGTGGCGCAGCGTCAGCACGCCGAGCACGCCGGTGGCGAGGATGGCCAGGTCCTTCTTCGGCTGCTCGTCCGACGCGAGTGCCGACATCGAGCGCCCGGTGTCGACCACGAACAGCACGGTGTGCATTCTCATCGCGCGATGCCGTTTGACCAGCGGCGTGCCCAGCCGCGCGGTCGCCCGCCAGTCGATGTCACGCACCTGATCGCCGTACTCGTACTTGCGCAGGTCTTCGAAGTCGAGGCTCCGCCCGTGCAGCAGCGACGCGTAGGCGCCGTCGAGCGCGTGCAGCGACTTGCGCGTCGAATGGATGAAGAGCTTGCTCTTCACCTGCGTGATCAGGCTGGCCATGGAGGTGTCAGGGCGTGGGGACCGACGCGAAGATCTGGTCGATGATCTCCTCGCTGCGGATGCCCTCGGCGTCGGCCTCGAACGTCAGGAGCACACGGTGCCGCAGCACGAGGTGCCGCAGCTCGCGGATGTCCTCGGGCAGCACATGCGAGCGACCCTTCAGCAGCGCCAGCGCGCGCGAGGCCTGCAGGAACGCGATGCTCGCGCGGGGGCTCGCCCCGTACTTGATGAAGCGGGCGCGCTCCTCGCCGATGTACGGCGCGGGGTTCCGGGTGACGTAGGCGATCGACACGATGTAGTTGCGGATCGCGGGGTCGACGTAGATGCGGCTCGCGACGTCCTGCAGCAGGTGCACGTCGTCGAGGCTGACGGCGCTGGTCACGTGCCGGTCAGGGTCGAGCACGCCGGAGTCGATGCGGCTGAGCACTTCGAGCTCTTCGGCGGGGCTCGGGTACTCGACGATCTCCTTGAGCAGGAAGCGGTCCATCTGCGCCTCGGGCAGCTCGTACGTGCCCTCCTGCTCGATCGGGTTCTGCGTCGCGATCACCAGGAACGGCTTCGGCAGATGGTGCACCTCGCCGCCGATCGTGGTCTGGTGCTCCTGCATCGCCTCGAGCATGGCGCTCTGCGTTTTGGCGCTGGAGCGGTTGATCTCGTCGAGCAGCACGAAGTTCGCGTGCACCGGTCCGAGCACCGTGCGGAACGAGCCCGTCGCGGCGTCGTAGATCTGGTTGCCCGTGATGTCGCTCGGCAGCAGGTCGGGCGTGCACTGGATGCGCTTGAACTGCGCCTTCACCGTGTCGGCGAGAGTGCTGGCGGCGGTGGTCTTCGCCAGTCCCGGCACGCTCTCGAGCAGGATGTGGCCGCCGGCGATGAGCGAGACGAGCAGGCTCGTGCGCAACCGCTCCTGGCCGACCATCTTCGCCGAGTACGAGGCGGAGATGATCCGCAGGACCTCGGTGGCCCTGGCCATCTCGGCGTCGGTGGGTGCGCCGTTCGCGGATGTCGACGTCGCGGCCGGGGTGGCAGCGGGCGCCGGTGTGCGCGTGGGAGCGGGCGGGGGTGGAG
The DNA here is from genome assembly GCF_002979435.1 of Microbacterium sp. MYb66. Lineage (GTDB taxonomy): Bacteria > Actinomycetota > Actinomycetes > Actinomycetales > Microbacteriaceae > Microbacterium. The sequence goes on from NZ_PCOV01000003.1 coordinate 280,209, forward strand.
GTGCGGCCGGATACGGGGATGCGGCGTTCACGTCATGCATGCTCTCTCCTCCTGAGGAGCGCGGCGCTTCTCCCCCCAGCCAGGGTAGTCGCAGCATCCTGTGACGACTCTCCTTTCCACCCGGGACGGCATCGGTGGACCTTCGTGGCGTCCCGCACACTTCATCACTGGCACTGGATGGAGTAAGTGGTGACATGCGTTCTAAGGTCTCAGCATGAGCCCCCCCAGAACGACGAGCCCAGGCGGCGGGCTCAGCACGGCGCTCTGGGGCCTGCAGTTCGTGGTGGCCGGAATCCTGATCGCTCTCGTCTACTTCAAACGCATCTACATCCCCCACTGCGACCTGCAGTGCGACTTCGGGCTGTTGGATGTCACGGGAAACATCTTCGCTGTGTTCGCAGTGCTGATGTTCGTCCTCGTCGGCGTACTTCAAGTGGTGCTTCCGGGGCCATCGAGATGGTGGCTCCCTGTTAGCGGGGTCGTGCTCACCCTCGTTGGTGCCTTCATCGCCAACTACGTCAGCGAGGTTGCACTGCTGATGAGGTAGGTCTTCGATGGATCGAAGCTCGCGACCCAGCCTCCCGCGGGATAGTTCACCGACGCCCCCACCCGCCGGCACCCGCGACCGACACTGATACCGTCGAAGGGCAGCCGCTTTCCGGGCAGGTCGAGCCTTTCGCTCCCGCCGGGACAGAACTGTTCCTCGCTCGGATGCGGCTGCGCCGATACATGACTGAAGAGATATGAGGACAGATACGTGACGAGTAGAGAACGAGTAGCGATCATCGGCGCCGGCCCCTCGGGTATGGCGCAGCTGCGGGCCTTCGAATCCGCGGCCCGCGCCGGGGCGGAGATCCCCGAACTGGTCTGCTTCGAGAAGCAGGCCGACTGGGGCGGACAGTGGAACTTCACCTGGCGCACGGGACTGGACGAGTTCGGCGAGCCGGTGCACTCCAGCATGTACCGCAACCTGTGGTCGAACGGCCCGAAGGAGGCGCTGGAGTTCGCGGACTACAGCTTCGACGAGCACTTCGGCCGCCCCATCTCCTCCTACCCGCCGCGTCCCGTGCTGTGGGACTACATCGCCGGGCGCCTGGAGAAGAGCGACGTGCGCGACCTGATCCGCTTCCAGACCGTGGTGCGCTGGATCGAGTTCGACGACGAGCGCGAGGTGTTCACGCTCACCAGCGAGAACCTGCCGACGGGTGAGTCGACCGTGGAGGAGTTCGACCGCGTGATCATCGCCAGCGGGCACTTCTCCTTCCCGAACGTGCCGGACTTCCCCGGCATCGAGACGTTCCCCGGCTACATCAGCCACGCCCATGACTTCCGCGGCGCCGAGGCCTTCGCGGACAAGGACGTGCTCGTGATCGGAGCGAGCTACTCGGCGGAAGACATCGGCAGTCAGGCGTTCAAGATGGGAGCCCGCTCGGTGACGGCGAGCTTCCGGTCGGCGCCCATGGGATACGACTGGCCCGAGGGCATCGAGGAGCGCCCGGTGGTCGAGCGTTTCGAGGGCAGCACAGCGTTCTTCGCCGACGGCACCTCGAAGCACGTCGACGCGGTCATCCTGTGCACCGGGTACCTGCACAAGTACCCGTTCCTTCCCGACGATCTCGCGCTGTCCTCGCCGAACAACGTCTACCCCGACGGCCTGTATCGCGGGGTGGTGTGGCAGGGCAATCCGCGGCTGACCTACCTCGGCGCGCAGGACCAGTGGTTCACGTTCAACATGTTCGACGTGCAGGCCTGGTACGTGCGCGACCTCATCCTGGGGCGCCTCGCGCTGCCCGACGAGCAGGAGCGCGCCGCATCCATCGCCGAGTGGCGCACGCGCTTCGGTCAGATCGACTCGGCCGGGGCGGAGATCCGCTTCCAGGCCGACTACATCCGCGACCTGCTGCAGCTCACCGACTACCCGGAGTTCGACATCGACCGGGTCGTCGAGATCTTCCTCGCGTGGAAGCACGACAAGAAGGAAGACATCATGGGCTACCGCGACCGCATCTACGAGTCGGTCATGACCGGCACGCTCGCGGTCGTGCACCATACGCCGTGGCTCGAGGAGCTCGACGACTCCCTCGAGCGCTACCTCGACGTGGATCCGGATGCCGTCGAGCCGACACGGAGCATCGCGGGCCGGTCCCGTGATGACGACCGCGAGGCGCTCGCCGCCGTCTGATCGCCGACGGCTTGTCACGCCGACCCACCCCTTTGTGGTCGACCCGCCCCCTTTCGTGCGCACGCAGAGGGGTGGGCCGATCGTAAGGGGGTGGGTCGGCGTCAGAACGCGAGGTCGGCGTCAGAGCGCGAGGTCGGCGGGGGGTATCGCGGCGTCGGCGGTCGAGTCCGACACGATCGCCCGCCGACGGCCCACCCACACGACGAGGGCGGCGGCGCCGATGATGATCGCGGCGATCAGCAGCACGTAGAGGGAGACGCCTCCGTAGCCGCCGGGCTGCGCCGGGTCGAGGAACGGGTAGGGGTACCACGACGGCTTCCCGGACGCCGGGGCGATCACCAGGTTCGCCCGGATCAGGGTGTAGATCACCCAGACGATCGGGAAGATGGCGGCGATCCCCACGGCGCCCCAGCCGAGGGAGCGACGCCGCGGGGCGAACAGCACATCGGCCAGCATGATGATCGGGATCACGACGTGCAGCACCTCGTTCGACCAGCCCACGGTCGAGCCCTGGGGCAGCTCGATGCCGCGCAGCAACAGGTTGTAGACCACGCCGGTGACGATCATGTAGGTGCTGGCGCACATCAACAGGATCGCGAGCCAGCGGGGTTCGGCCGTCGAGCCGCGGTGAGCGAGCGCCCAGAAGCCGCCGCACGCCAGTGCGACCACGGCGAGCACGTTCGACTCGATCGTGAAGAAGCTGAAGAAGTTCGCGATGACCGTAGGAAGATGCGCGCCCCACTCGGTCGTCGCCGCGCCGGCGATCTCGAGGGTACGGATGAGCTGCGCGATGATCGCTGCCGCAGCGAGTACGGCTGCGGCGATGCGCAGATAGGGCCACCAGGTCGTCATTTCGCCTCCGTCGGCAACTGTAGCGGCAGGTTTCCGTAGACTGCGGCACCGATATATCGATATCGTCGGACCGTTCACGCAGCACGCGCATGGCGGAGGGGCATATGAGCGAAGGCGGAAACAGCACGATCGATGCGAGCGGAGCCAAGAAGCGGCGATTCAGCCGGGCCGGGCTCAGCATCCAGTCCAAACTCCTGATCATGTTGCTGGCGGTGAGCCTCGTCTCCTCGGTGATCGTCGGTGCGATCGGCTTCGTGAACGGGCGGCAGTCGCTGCACGACTCAGCCGTCGACCAGCTGATCACCATTCGCTCGATGCGTGCGGCGGAGGTCACCACCTTCATGGAGAGCGTTCGGCGCGATGCCTCGCTGCACTCCCGCAACCTCAGCGCACAGAGCATGTCGACGGCCGTGAACGCAGGCTTCGCCGACCTCGCCGACGCGGAGCTCGACGAGAGCCAGAGTGAAGAACTGGAGACCTATTACAAGGACGTCTTCATCCCCGAACTCGAGGTCCGCTCCGGCGAGGAGTATGGAGACACCGCCTTCATCCCCGACTCCGCAGCCGGACAGTACGTGCAGCTGCAGTACGCGCTGGGGAACGAGGACTTCGACGCCGACTACGACGCGCAGCTGACCTTCAACGACAGCGGAGACGGCACCGACTACTCGGCTGCGATCGACCGCTACGGCGACTACTTCACGCGCCTGGTGCAGGAAGCCGGGTACGAGGATGCTCTGCTGCTCAACCTCGACGGTGACGTCACGTTCTCCGCCTACAAGGGTGTCGAGCTCGGCACGAACGTCCTGACCGGACCGTACCGCGACTCCGTCCTGGCGAAGGCCTACGCCGAGGCGATCGCGACGAACTCCGTCAACACCGTCGTCCTCACCGATTTCGACCGCTGGATCCCTTCTCTGAACGTCCCCGCGATGTGGGTCGTCTCCCCGGTCGGGAATGACAGCGGCATCACCGGCGCGATGGCGTTCCAGATCTCCATCGACACGATCAACGACGTGATGACCGGCGGCGAGCAGTGGAAGGAGCAGGGTCTCGGCGATACCGGCGAGGTCTACCTCGTCGGACGCGACGACCTCATGCGCAGCACCGCGCGCCGGCTCGTGGAAGACCCGGACGACTACGTGAAGCGCCTGATCAGCGGAGGGATGGCTCCGACGATCGTCGACCGCATCGCCGCGATCAAGGGCACCGTCCTGCTGCAGCCCGTGGACACGAAGGCCGTGCAGGAGGCGCAGGCCGGCCGCAGCGGCACGGTCGTCGGTCGGGACTTCATCGGCGGCGAGAGCGTCACGGCCTACGCCCCGCTCGAGATCGAGGGACTCGACTGGGTCGTGATCGCCCGGATCGATACGGCGGAGGCGTTCGAGCCGGTGAACGTCTTCACCCGCAACGTGCTGCTCTCGCTGCTCGGCATCCTGCTCGGCGTCTCGCTGCTCTCGCTCCTGCTCGCGCAGGTGTTCACACGCCCGATCCATCGCCTGGTCGGCGCCGTGCACCGTGTCGCCGAGGGGGATCTCGACGTGCAGGTGCCACAGGGTTCGCGCGACGAGTTCGGCGATCTCGGCAGTGCGTTCAACGACATGGCTTCGAGCCTGCGGATCAAGCAGGACCTGATCGAGGAGCAGCAGAAGGAGAACGAGAAGCTGCTGCACACCCTGATGCCCGAGAGCGTCGCGACAAAGTACAAGCAGGGTGAGGAAGCGATCACCGAGGCGCACGAGAACGTGTCCGTCGTGTTCGCCGAGCTCGTCGGTTTCGACGACCTCGCGCGCGAGATGAGCGCCGAGGAGGAGATCGGCCTGCTGAACACCCTGATGCGCGGGTTCGACGAGGCGGCCGAGAAGGCGGGCGTCGAGAAGGTGCGCACGCTGCGTGGCGGCTACCTCGCGTCGTCGGGCCTCATCGTGCCGCGCGTCGACAACATCCGGCGCACGGTCGAGTTCGCACGGAGTCTGCTCGGGGTGCTCGAGCGGTTCAACGCGCAGAACGGCACGCAGATCTCGCTGCGCGCAGGCGTCCACACCGGGACGGTGACGAGCGGTCTCGTGGCGCGGACGAGCCTCGCCTACGACCTCTGGGGCGACGCCGTGAACCTCGCCTACCGGGTGCGCTCGGTCAGCGGTGAGCCCGGCATCTACGTGAGTCAGACCGTGCGCGATCGCACGCAGGAGATCGTCACCTACGTCGAAGCGGGGACGGTGGAGACGCAGGGCAGGACCGAGACCGTGTGGAAGGTGGTCTGATCATGGGCGACGTCTTCACCGGCGGGTGGGGCTGGTGGATCATCGGGCTCGCCGTCGGCGTGCCCGTGCTGCTCGTGGTCCTCACCGAGCTCATCGGCACACTGACGCGTCGCGGCAACCCGGTGGCGAAGCCGCTGCGGATGCTGCGCAACTGGGTCGTCCCCGTCGGGGCGCTGTTCGCACTGCTCGTCTTCGCGATCCAGTCGCCCGCCGATCAGGTGTGGACGCGGGTCGTGGCGACCGTGTTCGGGTTCCTCATCATCCTGCTCGTGCTGTCGGCGTTCAATGTCGCGCTCTTCGCGAATGCGAAGCCGGGATCCTGGCGGGAGCGCATCCCCTCGATCTTCGTGGAGATCGGCAGGCTCGTCCTGGTGGGCGTCGGTCTCGCGCTGCTGTTCTCCTGGGTATGGGATGCCGACGTGGGCGGCCTCTTCACCGCTCTCGGCGTCGGATCGATCGTGATCGGTCTCGCCCTGCAGAACGCGGTGGGCGGCGTGATCTCCGGTCTGCTGCTGCTGTTCGAGCAGCCGTTCAAGATCGGCGACTGGCTGGATGCCGCCGGCGTCAAGGGCCGGGTCGTCGAGGTGAACTGGCGCGCCGTGCACATCGACACGGGCTCCGGCATCCAGATCGTGCCGAACTCGACCCTCTCCGGCGCCTCGTTCACGAACATGAGTGAGCCAGAAGGGCCGTACTACTCCGAGACGGCTGTGAAGTTCTCGACCGACGACCCTCCGCACGAGGTGATCGCGCTGCTCGTCGAGGTGGCCGACTCGCTTCCGATGCGACTGCAGCGCGAGCGGGCGACCGTCGACTACTCGGGTGCCGGCGCGTACTCCGTGTCGATTCCGGTGGCCGGTCCCGCCGACGCCCCCCGCGCGCTCTCCATGTACCTGTCGTGGCTCTGGTACGCGGCACGGCGTCGCGGATTCGCGCTCGACGGCGACTCCACGGACCCGCTCGCGGAGCCGCAGCGTCTGGTCGAGGCGATGCACCAGATCGCGCCGACCCTGCATCTGCGCGACGACGACATCGAGGCGGTCCTCGCCGAGGCGCGCCTGGAGCGCTACGGCGTCGGCGAGATCGTGATGCCCAGCGGGGTCGTGCCCGACGAGGTGCGCGTGGTGCTGTCGGGCCGAGCGGTGCTCGCGCTCGATGTCGAGGGCGGTCGCGTCGAGTTCGCCGCGGCCGAGAAGGGCGACCTCATCGGGCAGACCGCTCTCACCCGCGAGCGCACGCAGGCCGTGACGGTCGCCGGTGAGATCCTCACGGTGGTCGTGCTGCCGCTCGACACGATCGACGCTCTGATCCGCACGCGGCCACGGCTGGCCGCGGAGATCGGGGAGTCGCTCGAGCTCAAGCGGAGTCTGGCAGCGTCGCGGCTCGCCGAGCTCGGCATCGCCCGCGGGATCATCACGGGGCGCTGAAGCGCTCGCGCGCTTACTCTCGCCGCTGCCACCGCAGCCGCGTGATCAGCACGCCGAGCAGGCACAGCGCGCCGCCGAGGAACATGAGCGGCGTGGGCACCTCGCCGAGGATGGCCCACGACATCAGGATCGCGATGGCCGGGACCACATAGGTCGTCGCCGAGGTCTGCCCCGCGGTGCTGCGCTGCAGCACGTACGCCCAGGTCGTGAAGGCGACCGCGGTCGGGAAGATGCCGAGGTACACGACCCACAGCGTCGCATCCAGCGGGGCGGTCTGGAGCGATCCGATGAGGGGCCCGATCCAGGGCAGCAGTGCGATGGTGCCGACGCCCGCCCCGAGCCAGGTCAGGGTCGTCGGATCGACGCCCGAGGTGAGCAGGCGCTTCTGCACGAGCGTGCACCCGGCGTACATGACCGCGGCGAGGAGGGCGAGCAGGAGGCCCGTGATGTCGGGGCCCGCGCTCGTGGAGGAGTTCATGCCGATGAGCACGACGCCGAGGAAGGCGATCGGCGCCCCGATCACGAGCGGCTTCGGGAACCCTTCGCGCAGGAACAGGCCGCTGAAGACCACGACCATGAGGGGCGCGAGGTTGACGACCATCGCGGCGGTGCCCGCGTCGAGCGTGAGTTCCGCGCTGTTCAGAGCGAGGTTGTAGACGCAGAACCAGCCGACGCCCCACACCGCGATGAGCAGCCAGTGGCGGCGCTCCGGAAGACGGATGCCGTGCCGCAGCGCGATGATCGTCAGCACCAGCGTGCCCACCGCCATCCGCAGCAGGGCGAGGGCGCCCGGGTCGTAGTGCGGCCCTGCGCCCCGGATGCCGATGAACGCGGACGCCCAGAGCACCACGGTGACCAGTGCGGCGATGAGCACGAGCGCGCCCTGCTTCTTCGGTGCTCCGGTATCGGTGCGGATCCCGGGGTCGCCGGATGCGGCTCGTGACATCCTCCGATCCTCGCAGGGGCATCCGACATCGAGCGAGCCGTCGGAGTGCCAACCGCCGTCGCTTTCCCGCCGGTCTGCAGGAAGGCGTCCGGGAGGGCGCACCGGAACCCTTCGATAGGATGGGACCGCCCGAAGAGGGCCAGCTCATCGGCCGGTGCGAACCCGGCGAAAGCCAGGGGGATACCCATGCCAGGAATCGTTATCGTCGGCGTGCAGTGGGGCGACGAAGGAAAGGGCAAGGCCACCGATCTTCTCGGTGAGCGCACCGACTGGGTGGTGAAGTTCAACGGCGGCAACAACGCCGGACACACCGTCGTCGTGGGTGACGAGAAGTATGCGCTGCACCTGCTGCCCTCCGGCATCCTGTCTCCCGGCGTGACACCGGTGATCGGCAACGGCGTCGTGGTCGACCTCGAGGTGCTGTTCTTCGAGCTCGAGGCGCTCGCCGCCCGCGGTATCGACGTCTCGCGCCTCAAGGTCAGCGCGAACGCGCACATCATCACGCAGTACCACCGCACGCTCGACAAGGTCACCGAGCGCTTCCTCGGCAAGCGCATGATCGGCACGACCGGTCGCGGCATCGGCCCGGCGTACGCCGACAAGATCAACCGCGTCGGCATCCGGGTGCAGGACCTGTTCGACGAGAACATCCTGCGCCAGAAGGTCGAAGGCGCTCTCGACCAGAAGAACCACCTGCTGGTGAAGATCTTCAACCGCCGCGCGATCACCGCCGACGAGGTCGTCGAAGATCTGCTGTCGTACGCCGAGCGCCTGCGCCCGATGGTCGCCGACACCGGATACCTGATCGCGCAGGCGCTCGACCGGGGCGAGGTCGTCGTGTTCGAGGGCGGCCAGGCGACGATGCTCGACATCGACCACGGCACCTACCCGTTCGTCACGTCGTCGTCCGCTACGGCAGGAGGCGCCTCGACCGGCGCGGGGGTCGGCCCCGGTGCTCTCGACCGCATCGTGGGCATCGTCAAGGCGTACACGACCCGTGTGGGGTCCGGGCCGTTCCCGACCGAGCTCTTCGACGAGCAGGGCGAGTGGCTGCGCAAGCAGGGCTTCGAGTTCGGCACGACCACCGGCCGTCCGCGCCGCGTCGGCTGGTACGACGCGCCCATCACCCGCTACGCGACGCGCATCAACGGCATCACCGACCTCGTCCTCACCAAGCTCGACATCCTCACGGGTCTCGAGCAGATCCCGGTGTGCGTGGCCTACGACGTCGACGGCGAGCGCTTCGACGAGGTGCCGGTCAACCAGACCGACTTCCACCACGCGAAGCCGATCCTGGAGTACTTCCCCGGCTGGAGCGAGGACATCTCGGTCGCGCGCACCTTCGAGGACCTGCCGAAGAACGCGCAGGACTACGTGCTGGCGCTCGAGAAGATGAGCAACACGCGCATCTCCGTGATCGGGGTCGGTCCCGAGCGCGACCAGGTCGTCGTCCGCCACGACCTGCTCGACTGACCCGGCACACGATGACGCGATTCTGGCTCGGCGGCTACGGCCCCGGCATGGACGGTTCGGCTGAGGGAATCGGCCTGCTCGCGGGCGATGAGGGCCGCGAGGCCTCGACGCTCGCCTACCGGGGTGCGGTCGCGGAGACCCCGTCGCCGTCGTGGCTGACGCAGCATCCGTCCCTGGACGTGGTCTACGCGTCGCTCGAGGGGGACTCCGCCGTGCAGGCCTTCTCCCGCACGGGCGAATCGGCGCTCACCCCGCTGGGCCCGCCCGCGGCGGTCGGCGAGAACGTCTGCCACGTGGCCGTCGATCCACGCGGGACCACGCTGATCGCCAGCTGCTACGGCGACGGGCGCGTGGTGCGGCTCGGACTGGATGCCGACGGACTCATCGTGCCTGCGAAGCCGGATGCCGCGGCTGCTCTCCGAGCGGCGCTGTTCGGCGACGACGAGGATCCGGGTGCTCCGGTGCCGACTCCTCCCGGCGACGGCGTGGCGGCCGTGGACCCCTACGCCGCCGGCGGCGATCGGGCATCGCACGCGCACGCCGCGATCTTCCTTCCGGACGGACGCATCGCGACGACCGACCTCGGGTTCGACCTGGTGCGGTTCTGGCGGTTGAGCGGCAGCGGACTGGTCCTCGATCACGAGATCGTGCTCCCGCTCGGCACCGGGCCGCGACACATGGTCCTGCACCCCAGCGGCCACCTGCACGTGATCACCGAGTACTCGTGCGAGGTGTTCACGCTCGCCTCGGCGCCCGACGGCACCTGGAGCGTCGTGTCGTCGACGCTGTCGAGCCCGATCGCCCAGATCGGCATCGACTTTCCCGCCGAGCTCGCCCGCACGCGGGACGGGCAGTTCCTCTACACGGCCCTGCGCGGCAGCAACACGATCGCGGCCCTGCGGGTGCGTGGCGGCGGCGAGACCCTCGAATCCGTGGCTCTCGCAGACTCGGGCGTCGACTGGCCGCGGCACCACCTGGTGCACGAGGGCAAGATGCTCGTCGCCGGCCAGCGCTCCGACACCATCACCCTGCTCGACCTCGACGAGCGGACGGGCGCGCCGCTCGGCATCCGCCACGAGGCCCAGGTCCCGTCGCCGACGCATTTCCTGCCCGTGCGCTGAGGCGCGGAAACTCCGCGCTTGACCTCAACCTCACTTGAGGTTCTAGCGTCGTCTCCATGACCACGGAGACCGAGCACGTGCCGACGCCGGGCGCGGCCGCACCGCGCATCATGGGCAGCGAGTATCTGTGGATCACGATCGGCGCGTGCGCACTCGTGTTCCTCGGGGCGTTCGAGTCCCTGGCGGTGACGACCGTGATGCCGACCGTGAGCGCCGACCTCGACGGCGAGCGGCTGTACGCGCTCGCGTTCGCCGGCCCCCTCGCCACCGGGGTCATCGGCATGGTCATCGCGGGCAACTGGGCCGACCGTCGAGGTCCGGTCGCACCGCTCTACACGGCAGTCGCGCTGTTCATCGTCGGCCTGCTGATCGCGGGCCTCGCGCCGAGCATGGAGGTCCTGGTCGCCGGGCGGTTCGCGCAGGGTCTCGGCAGTGGTGGCCTGATGGTCGCGCTCTACGTCGTGGTCGCGCGGGTCTACCCGCAGGATCTCCATCCCGCGATCTTCGCCGGATTCGCCGCCGCCTGGGTCATCCCCTCGCTGATCGGTCCGACGGTCGCCGGGGCCGTGACCGAGCTCTGGAGCTGGCACTGGGTCTTCCTCGGTGTGGTCATCCTCGTGCTCGTGGCGCTGCTGATGGTGATCCCCGCCCTTCGCGGACTCTCGAACGAGGGCGACGCGACGACGCCCTGGGCGTTCGGACGGCTCGGCTGGTCGGTGCTGGCGGCGGTCGCCGTGCTGGCGCTGAACCTGGTCGGCGACATCCCCGGAGTCGGTCCGGTGCTCGCCCTCCTCGCCGTCGTCGTCGCCCTGGTCGCGGTGCGGCCGCTGGTCCCGCCCGGCACGCTTCGCGCGCGCCGAGGGCTGCCCTCGGTCATCCTCGTCCGCGGTGTGGCGGCGGCCGCGTTCTTCGGGGCGCAGGTCTACCTGCCCTATCTGCTGACCGACCGCTACGAGCTCTCGCCGACACTCGCCGGACTCTCGCTCACCGGTGGCGCCCTCGCCTGGTCTCTCGCCGCGACGGTCCAGGGACGGCTGGGTGTCCGGCTGTCGAGTGTGACGGCGGTGCAGGTCGGCACGATCCTGGTGCTGGTCGGCATCGCGCTGACCGTGGCCACCGCCGGCTTCGGCTGGGACGCCCTGATGGTCGCGGTCGCGTGGGCCGTCGCCGGCATGGGGATGGGGCTGATGAGTCCGCGCACCAGCGCGCTCACGCTCGCGATGTCGACGCCGGAGAACCAGGGATTCAACAGCGGCGCGATGACGGTCGCCGACTCGTTCGGCAGCGCCATGGCTCTCGCCATCACGGGCACGCTGTTCACCGCGCTCGCGGCCGCCGACCCGTTCCTCGGGGTGTTCGTGCTGGCGGCGGTCGTCGCGCTCGCCGCAGCGGCTCTCGCGCCGAGGATCAGTGTGGAGGCCGCCAAGGACGCAACGCGAGAGGAGGAGGTCGCATGAGCGTGGACGCAGTGATCACCGATGACGGGGGGAGCGGCACCATGCGAGCGATCGTGCAGCGTGAGTTCGGCGCATCCGAGGTGCTGAGGATCGAGGAGGTGGCGCTGCCTGTTCCCGCGGAGGGGGAGGTGCGCGTGCGCGTGGCTGCGGCGGGTGTGCACGCCGTCGACATCGACATCCGGCGCGAGGCCGCACCGCCGTCGATGCCGCGACCGGTGCTGCCCATGACACCGGGACGAGAGATCGCCGGCATCGTCGATGCCGTGGGGCCAGGGGTGGATGCGGGTCTCGTGGGAGAGCGCGTCGTCGCCCATGTGGGCTTCCGCAGCGGTGGGTACGCGGAGTTCGCGCTGGCGGTCGCATCGGCGCTGCATCCCCTCGTCGACGGAGTGACGTTCTCACAGGCGGTCGCGACCATCGGCACCGGCCGGACCGCCCAGCTCGTGTGGGACGCCGCGCAGATCCGCTCGACGGACGTCGTCGTCGTCCCCGGGGCATCGGGAGGTCTCGGCAGTCAGCTCGTCCAGCTCGCGTTGTCCGCAGGGGCCACGGTCGTCGCGCTCTACGGAGGCGCGGCGAAGCGCGACGTGGTCGAGAACCTCGCGCGCGGCGGGAAGCGCGCCCGTGGCAGGCTTCTGCCGCTCGATGCGACCGATGAGTCGTGGCCGGCGCGCATGGCCCGGCTGCTCGACGGGCAGCAGCCGTCGGTGCTCCTCGATGGTGTCGGAGGGGCGACCGGTCGCGCGGCGCTCGAGAGTCTCGGACGAGGTGGGCGCGTCGTGATCATCGGGTGGTCGAGCGGGGAGGTCCTGCGTCTCGACACCGACGACATCGTGCGTGCTTCACTCACCGTCACCGTCCCTCTCGGTCGTCCTGTCGCCGAACTGCGTGCGCTCGAGACGGGAGCGCTCGCCGCGCTGGCTGAGGGGCGCACCTCTCCGCCCGTCGACGAGTACCCGCTCGAGGATGCTGCGGCCGCGCACGATGCCATCGAGCAGCGCCGCCAACAGGGGAAGGTCGTGCTGATCCCCGCCCCCCGGTGATTTGCGCAGAGCGGGGCGCATCCGTACTCTGATGAACGGTGTTCAGGTGAACACCGTTCAGGAAGGATGACCGATGACCGTCTCAACTCGTGACAGCAGTGCGAACCTCGGCAGGGTGGCCGTGTTCGCCGCCCTCATCATCGTGCTCGGGACCGTCGTCGTCCCGCTGCCGAGCGGAGTGCCGATCACCGGGCAGACCCTCGGCGTCATGCTGGCGGGGCTGGTGCTCGGTCCGCGGATCGCACCGTGGTCGATCGCCGTCGTGCTGGCCCTCGCCGCGGTCGGACTCCCGGTGCTCGCCGGCGGACGCGGTGGCCTCGGCGTCTTCGTCGGACCGACCGTGGGCTACATGATCGGCTGGATCGCCGGCGTCATCGTGATCGGCCTCCTGCTGCGCACCGGCCGCTTCACCTGGTGGCGTGCGGCGGTCGCCGCCCTGGTCGGGGGCGTGCTCGTCGTCTACGCGTTCGGCATCCCGGTGCAGGCGCTCGTGACCGGCGTCCCGCTCGACCTCACCGCGCTGTCGAGCCTCGCGTTCCTCCCCGGAGACCTGATCAAGGTGGCCGCAGCGACCCTGATCGCCGTCGCCCTCCGTCGCGCCTACCCGCGCGCCTTCGCCGACCGCCGTGAGCCCTTGGCCGCGGCGGCCTGACCGCGTCCCCCGGCGCAGTCGCCGACGGCTGCGCCCGGGTCCTGGTCCGACGGCTGACACGATCTCCGCCGCCTCGCAGGGAACAACTGACCCGTGACTCGGCGTTGGTCTTGAGCGAGACTGGGCGACGAACCGGCCGACGGAGAGGTGCGACGCATGACTGCTGCGGAGAAGACCGACGAATACGACCTGATCGTCCTGGGCGGAGGGCCGGTGGGCGAGAACGTCGCCGACCGCGCCGTGCAGGGCGGACTCACCGCGATCATCGTGGAGAGCGAGCTCGTCGGAGGGGAATGCTCCTACTGGGCGTGCATGCCCTCCAAGGCGCTGCTCCGCTCGGCACAGGCGCTCCGAGCCGCGCAGCACGTGGCCGGCGCCTCTCAAGCGGTGACCGGGAAGCTCGACGTGCGAGCCGTCTTCGACCGTCGCGACTCGTTCACCAGCAACTGGTCCGACGACGGGCAGGTGAAGTGGCTCGACTCTGCCGGCATCGACCTGGCCCGTGGGTATGGTCGCCTCACCGGCGAGCGGGAGGTGACGGTGACGGATGCCGACGGCTCGGAGCGTGTGCTCCGCGCCCGGCATGCGGTCGCGATCAGCACCGGATCGGATGCCGTCATCCCGCCCATCGACGGACTCCGCGAGGCCACCCCGTGGACGAGCCGCGAGGCGACCAGTGCCGAGGAGCTGCCGGAGAGCCTGGCCGTGATCGGCGGAGGCGTGGTGGCGGTGGAGATGGCGACCGCCTACGCCGCGCTCGGCTCGAAGGTCACGGTGATCGCCCGGAGCGGGCTGCTCGGCGGCATGGAGCCGTTCGCGGGCGAGCGCGTGGCCGCGGGGCTCAAGGAGCTCGGCGTCGACGTGCGCACCGGCACCGGTACGACGTCCGTGCGCCGCGGGCCCGACGGCGTGACCATCACCCTCGACGGCGGTGAGGAGATCACGGCCACCGAGGTTCTCGCCGCGACAGGGCGCTCTCCGCGAAGCACCGACATCGGACTCGACGTCGTGGGGCTGGAGGCCGGACGCTGGATCGAGACGGATGACACGCTGCGGGTCCCCGGATCCGATTGGCTGTACGCGGTCGGCGACGTCAACGGCCGCGTGCTGCTCACACACCAGGGCAAGTATCAGGCCCGCGCCGCCGGAGACGTGATCGTGGCCCGCGCGAAGGGCGAGAAGATCGACGACGCCCCGTGGGGTCGCCATGTCGCGACCGCCGACCAGGCCGCCGTGCCGCAGGTCACCTTCTCGATCCCCGAGGTCGCCTCGGTCGGACTCACCGAGGCCGCTGCCCGCGAGGCGGGGAAGACGGTGAAGGTCGTCGACTACGACCTGGGCTGGGTCGCCGGCGCGAGCCTCTACGAGGACGGGTTCGAGGGCCAGGCGCGGCTCGTGGTCGACGCCGACCGCGACGTCGTGCTCGGCGCGACGTTCGTCGGCCCCGAGGTGGCCGAGCTCGTGCACGCCGCCACCGTGGCGATCGTGGGCGAGGTGCCCATCGCCCGTCTCTGGCACGCGGTGCCGTCGTACCCGACGGTGAGCGAGATCTGGCTGCGGCTGCTGGAGGGCTACGGACGCGATTCCGCCTGAGGCCGAACCACGCATGTGGCGGGCAATCCGTTCCCGGGAGCGCGCCGAACAGAGCCAGGAATGTTTCTCACATTGACGACGGTGACGCAACCCTCACCCCCGATGTCACAGCCGTCTTATACGCTCGAACACACATCCGAGGAGGCAGGACCATGAAGGCTGTACTCGCAGGAACCGTCATCGCCGAAGCCGACGAGAGCGAACTCGTCCGCATCGAGGGGAACTGGTACTTCCCGCCCGCATCCGTCGCTCCCGGCGCACTCGTCGAGAGCCCCACTCCGTACACCTGTCCGTGGAAGGGTGCAGCCCAGTACTTCTCGGTGCAGACCGAGGGCGAGCTCCACACCGACTACGCCTGGTCGTACCCGCATCCCTACCCGTCCGCTTTCGATCGTGTCGGCAAGGACTTCTCGGGATACGTCGCCTTCGATCCGCGCGTCGAGGTCGGCCCGTAGACTCGTCCGCCCTCGCATCGATCGACCGACTGGAGACCAGCCCATGATCGAGTTCCGCAACGTCTCGAAGCGGTTCCCCGACGGCACGCTCGCCGTCGACGACTTCAGCCTGGTGCTGCCGTCGCGTAAGACCACCGTGTTCGTCGGCTCGTCCGGCTGCGGCAAGACCACCCTGCTCCGCATGATCAACCGGATGGTCGAGCCCACCTCCGGCGACGTCGAGATCGACGGCGAGAGCGTGCTCGACGGAGACCCGGTGGCCCTGCGTCGGCGCATCGGCTACGTCATGCAGAACTCCGGGCTCATGCCGCACTTCACGGTCATCGACAATGTGGCCACGGTGCTGCGGCTGACCGGTGTGAAGAAGGCGGCGGCGCACAAGCGGGCGCGGGAACTGCTCGACACGGTCGGTCTCGACCAGGCGCTCGCCGACCGGTACCCGAGCCAGCTCTCCGGTGGCCAGCAGCAGCGCGTGGGCGTGGCCCGCGGGCTCGCCGCCGACCCCAACATCCTGCTCATGGACGAGCCGTTCGGCGCCGTCGACCCCATCGTGCGGGCCGACCTGCAGCAGGAGACCCTGCGGCTGCAGCGCGAGCTCGACAAGACCGTCGTGTTCGTCACGCACGACATCGACGAGGCGTTCCTGCTCGGCGATCAGGTTGTCATCCTCGACAAGGGCGCGCGCATCGTGCAGGTCGGCAGTCCGAGCGAGATCATCGAGAACCCCGCAGACGACTTCGTGGCCGCCTTCATCGGCGCCGATCGGGGCCGCCGTGCGCTGCACCTCAAGCAGACGCCGCGCGGCACCGTCGTGGTCGACGCCGACGGCCGCACGCAGGGCTCGATCATCGACGTGCCGGATGCTGTCACCGACGCGCTCCTGAGCGAGGAGAGCATCACGAAGGGCGCTCCGTGAACTGGGTCGTCGACAATCTCGGCCTCATCCTCGAGCTGACCGCGATCCACCTGCAGCAGAGCGCGATCGCGATCGTGCTCGGCTTCGTCCTCTCGCTGCCGCTGGGCTGGGTCGCCTGGCGCTATCAGCTGGTGAAGGGGCCCGTCATCCTCCTGACCGGGCTGCTCTACACGATCCCGTCGCTCGCGCTGTTGATCCTGCTTCCGTCGGTCGCCGGGTATCCGGCACGCAGCCCGGCGAATCTCATCATCGGGCTGACCATCTACGCGGTCGCGATCCTGGTACGCGCGGTGTCGGACGGCCTGGACTCGGTCGATCCGGCCATCCGGCAGTCGGCCACCGCCATGGGCTACGGCGGCTTCCGCCGATTCTGGACCGTCGACTTCCCGCTCGCCGGGCCGGTCGTGCTCGCCGGGCTCCGTGTGGCGGCCGTCAGCACGATCTCCCTCGCGACCGTCGGCATCCTGGTCGGGGTGAACAACCTGGGCTACCTGTTCACCAACGGCCTGCAGCGCCGCATCCTCGCCGAGGTCTTCGCGGGGGTCGTCGCGGTCGTCGTGATCGCGCTCGTGATCGATCTGCTGCTCCTGCTGCTCGGCCGCGCGCTGATGCCGTGGACGCGGGCGGCGAAGACGCCGTCGGCCGCGCGGCAGACCGCCACCCTGAGGGCCGCCGCATGAACGTCTTCACGGATGCCTTCGCCTGGCTCTTCTCCCCCGAGCGGTGGGAGGGGCCCTACTCGCTGCCGATCCTGTTCGGCCAGCACATGTACTACACCCTGATCTCGGTGCTGATCGCCGCCGTCATCGCCGTGCCGCTGGGCTGGCTGATCGGCCACACGGGCAAGGGTCGCGAGATCGCGGTCGCGGTCTCCGGTGCCGCCCGCGCGATCCCGTCGTTCGGTCTCATGGTGCTGCTGGTGCTGCTCCTGGGCGTGCTGCGTGTGCCCGAGGCCGCGATCATCACCTTCGTCCTGCTCGCCATCCCGTCACTCCTCGCCGGTGCCTACACCGGGCTCGAGGCCATCGATCGGCGCGTGCTCGACTCGGCACGCGCCATGGGCATGACCGAGTGGCAGCTGTTCTGGAAGGTCGAGGTTCCCCTCGGTCTGCCGCTCCTCGTGGGCGGCATCAGGGCCGCCCTCCTCCAGGTGATCGCCACGGTCACCATCGCCGCGTACGTGAATCTCGGCGGTCTCGGCTGGCCGATCATCCAGGGCATCCCGCTGCGCAAGTTCGACCAGGTGCTCGGCGGGGCGATCCTCGTCGCGGTGCTCGCTCTGATCGTCGACCTGCTCCTCGCCATCGCGCAGCACGCCGCCGTGCCCGCAGGCGTGCGTCCGCAGCGCACGCGGCGCCGCGCGCGGAACGCCGTCGCGGCGCCGTCGCCCGCGCCGGCCTGACACCGACCCACAGCATCCGTCCCGTTGTCCCAGAGAAGAGGAACCATGTTCACAGCACGTAAGTCACGACTCGCCCTCGCCGGTGGTGCCGCGCTCGCCGCAGCGCTCGTCCTCGCCGGCTGCGCGAGCAGCAACCCGCTCGATGCCCCGACCGAGGACTCGGGCTCCGGCTCGGGCGGCGACACCATCGTCATCGGCTCGCAGGCGTACTACTCGAACGAGATCATCGCCGAGATCTACGCCCAGGCGCTGGAGGCCGCCGACTTCGAGGTCGACCGCCAGTTCAGCATCGGACAGCGCGACGCGTACATGCCCGACGTCGAGTCCGGCGCGATCGATCTGTTCCCGGAGTACACCGGCAACCTGCTCGAGTATCTCGACAAGGGTGCGACGGCGACCAGCTCGGAAGACGTCTACGCCGCGCTCAAGGACGTACTGCCCGACGGCCTGACCGCCCTGGACTACGCCGAGGCCTCCGACCAGGACACGTACACCGTGCTGAAGAGCTTCGCGGAGGCGAACGATCTCACCTCGATCGGCGACCTCGCCGACGTGACCACCCCGGTGACGATCGGCGCCGCGCCCGAGTTCGAGCAGCGTCCGTACGGTCCTGCCAAGGCCAAGGAGGTCTACGGCGTCGACCTCGGGTTCTCGGCCACCGGCCCGACCACGCTGGACTCGCTCCTGGCAGGAGAGATCCAGGTCGCCGACATCTACTCGGCCGACCCGGCGTTCCAGACCGAGGAGATCGTCGCGCTCGAAGACCCGGAGAACATCATCCTGGCCTCGAACGTCGTGCCGATCGCCTCGAGCGACGTGGCCGACGAGATCTCCGACGTCATCAACGCGATCAGCGCCAAGCTGACTGCAGAAGAGCTGGTCTCCCTGAATGTGCAGAGCACGGTCGACCAGAAGTCGGCGACCGACATCGCCAAGAAGTGGCTGACCGACAACGACCTCGTCTGAGTCGGAACGACAGAAGCGCCCGGGCCCCTCAGGGGTCCGGGCGCTTCGTCGTTCGTGCGAGATCAGAGCCGGGCCGTGTCGCCCCCGGACCAGTGGAGGTGGATTCGATCTCCATCAGCAGACGAACTGCTAGTCTCCCCGGCATGTTCTTCGCAATCGGTTTCGTGCTGTCGGTCGTCGTCGCGTTTGTCAGCCCCTACCTCTTCGATGCATTAGTGGAAGCTCCCGCGCTCCCTACCGCGATAACGGTGGTCCTCTCATGGATCGTCTTCGCGGGAGGGGGGTATCTCCTCGACCGGCGCAAGCGCCGTCAGACAGAGATCGTCGAGGGTGAGCGAAGGGCATAGAAGCCCGCGTCTGAGCCGGAACGACAGAAGCGCCCGGGCCCCTCAGGGGTCCGGGCGCTTCTGTCTTTCGTGCGAGATCAGAGCCGGGCGTCCTGCCGCGGCACCAGGACCTGCTTGATGATGATGAGGATGGATGCCGTGACCGGCACGGCCACCAGTGCGCCGAGGAGGCCGAGCAGCGTGCCGCCGGCGAGAGCGCCGATCACGACGAGTGAGCCGGGGACCGAGACGGCCCGGTTCATCACGCGCGGGGTAATCACGTAGGCCTCGATCTGCATGTAGACGAGGTAGATCGCGGCGAAGATCAGTGCGGCGATCGGGTTGCTGAAGAGGGCGAGGCACGTGCCGAGGATCCAGAACAGCACCGAGCCGACCAGGGGGATCAGCGTGACGCAGAACGCGATCGCCGCCATGAGCGGCGGGAACGGGAGCCCGAGGAAGAAGTAGAGCAGGAACGCCAGCGTCGCGTTGCAGAACGCCAGAACCACCATCCCCATCACGTAGCCGCCGACCGAGTCGGTGATCTGGTCGGTGATGTCGCTGGCGCGAGCGCGGTCGCGGGCCGGAGCGAGTCGCAGCATCCCCTGCTTCATGGCGGGCAGCGAGGCGAGGAAGTACAGGGTGAGGACCAGGACGATGATGGCGCCTGAGATGCCGGTGGCGATCGAGGCGCCCACGGCGAGAGCGCCGCCGCCGATCGTCGCCAGGTTGCCGAAGTCGGTCAGGAACGCCTGCACCTCGGCGACGAGATCCTGGAACTGGTCGCCGAACTGGGCATCGAGGGTCGCGTACACATCGCTCTGCGTGAACTCCCGGATCATTCCGGGGACCGAGCCGACGAAGCTCACGATCTGATCGATCACGACCGGGATGATCATCCACAGCACGAGGGCGAACACCACGATGAGCGCGAGGATCGTGATGACGACCGACAGCACCCGGGAGACCCCGCGACGCTCCAGGAAGCGGACGGAGGGGTCGAGACCGAGTGCGCCGAACAGGGCGAGTGCGATGTAGATGAGCACGGTCGACAGGTTCGACAGCGCGAGGCCGATCAGGATCGCGCCGAGTGCTCCCAGCGTCACGAGGAAGCCGAACACGAAGGGGCGGTCGATGCGGGTCCAGAACGAACGGCTCGGCGTCATCGGCTCGATCACGACGTGGCGGGAGCCCGCTCCGCCTGCGGTCGCAGCGGCGGCGATGGCGGATGCCGGGCCGTCGTCGACGACGACCTTCTCCGGCGCGGCCGCGGAACCGGGTGCGGCGTCGTCGAGGGGCGCGGATGCCGGAGAGTCTTCGTTGCTCATGTGCTCACGATAGCGGTGCGATGAGTCGAATCCGTGGTGTTCCGCGGCTCTAGAGTAGGGGCATGACCGCCGCTGAGGACCCGAAGGCCGAACTGCTCCGACTTCGCGCCACCATCGACAACATCGACGCCGCCCTGATCTTCATGCTGGCCGAGCGCTTCCGCGCCACCCAGCAGGTCGGACACCTCAAGGCGGAGCACGAGATGCCGGCGTCCGACCCGAATCGGGAGGAGCAGCAGGTCGCGCGGTTGCGCGCTCTCGCCGAGGAGGCGCATCTCGACCCGGAGTTCGCGGAGAAGTGGTTCAACTTCGTGGTGGCGGAGGTCATCCGCCACCACACCGAAGCGGCCGAAGGCCGCTGAGAGAGGTGCCGGACGGGCGACGGTGTGTGCAGCACTCGCCCGTCCGGAGCTATCTGAGGTCGATTGACCAACTAAGTTCAATGAATAAACTTAGGGAGAGACTACGGATCGCGCCACGATCTGTCAACAGCCCGCGAGCCGGAGAAGGCCGCGAGCGAGCTCCGGAACGGAACCGCCATGCTGATCACGGATGAGGGTCTCGACACCCAGGCCTCGGTGCGGCGTGCGAATCTCCGGCGGGCGCTGCAGCTCGTCTTCCGGAACCCGGGCACGCAGACGCGGGCGGGAATCGCGAGGTCGACCGGACTCACCGCCGCGACCGCCTCGTCCCTCGTCGCCGAGCTCATCGACAGCCGGCTGATCATCGAGGGGGAGCAGGCCGCGAGCACCGGCGGCAAGAGAGCGACCACCCTCAGCGTCGACGCGGGGCATCATCTGATCCTGGTGCTGGTGATTCAACCTCTTCACGCGCACATCGCCCTCGTGGCCCTCGACGGCACGGAGGTCGACGTCCGGAGGGTGAGCTACACGACGGAGAACCGCGATCGGACCCTCGACGACGCCGTCGCGTCCGTGGCAGCGGAGTTCGGCGACCGGCTGCTCGCCGCCGGCGTCCAGCTCCCCGGAACCACCGATGGCCGCATCGTCCTCGAGAGCGTGCAGCTCAAGTGGGACGACGTCCCTCTCGCCGAGCGGTTCGAACGGATCCTCGGCGCACCGGTGCTGCTCATCAACGACGTCGATGCCGAGGCGATCGCCGAAGCCGGCATGGAGGAGTCCCCCTCCGGGTACCGGCTCTTCCTCCACCTCGGCGGCGGTGTCGGAGCGGCCGTGACGCTGAACGGAGAGCTCGCCCCCGGTCCGCGCGATCGCGCCGGTGAGATCGGTCACGTGCAGGTCGTCTTCGGAGAGGCCGCGCGGGCATGTCGATGCGGACAGCGCGGATGCCTGGAGTCGGCTGCGGCACTGGGCGCGATGATCGGCGACGAGTTCTCCGACGCGATGGACGCTCCCGAGATCCGCGCGCTCGCGGCTCAGGCCGACGAGGAGCATCTCGACGAAGGCGCCCGCGCGCTCGCGAGAGCGGTGAAGCTCATCAGCGCGCTGCTCGATCCGACCGAGGTCGTCATCGGCGGACCGGCGACGGAACTCGGGCCCCGCTTCCTCGACCGCGTGCGTCGGGAGACCGAGTATCCGGCCCGCGGTACGGCGCAGGTGCCCGTCCGCTACGCCGACCCTCGGGTGTCGCTCGCCGCCGGTGCCGCGCAGGCCGCACTCACCGCTGCGCTCGGCGTGCGCTGGAATCCGGAGCAGCTGCGCGCGGCATCCTCGTCGGCCGCGGCATCCACCTCTGGCCTCTGACCCGTCAGGGCTCGGCATGCAGGAGCTCTCTGCGAAGGGCGGGGTCGAGCATCCGCTCCGGGAGCTCAGCCGCCGAACTCGCCGGTCAGGATCAGCTCGCTGTGGTTCGTGCTGCAGGTGTCGCTGATCGGGTCGATCAGGCTCGTGTCGTTCAGCAGCGCTCCGGGCGTGTGCCCGTCGCCGCGCACCCACGCGAGCAGGGCGCTGAACGCCTCGGACAGGGTCGTCTCCGAGGCGTCGGCGAGCCTCTCGAGCTCGGCGGATGCCGCGTCGACGCGGTTCTTCCACTCGGTCTCATCGAACGCCTGGTAGGCCGTAAACCCGATGTCGGCGTTCGACAGCGCGCTGTAGACCGTCGAGAACGCCGCGCACTCGGTGGTGATGGCGTCGTCGCGGACGAACTCGGCGGTGGAGAAATGCGGCTTCGCGACCCATTCGACACCGTCGACGGTCCAGACCGAGAGCGTCGGCACGGTTTCCTCGGTGACCGGCCACACCAGCGACGTGGTGCCGTCGCACGTGCCACGGAGCGCCGACTGTCCGACTGCCATCGCGTCGCCGAGCTCGATGTGGAAGTTCGTCCCGCCCTGACACTCGAAGTCGATCGTCACCGATCGGGTGCCGTCGGGGATGGGGAAGTCGATGCCGGGGAGGGTGCCGGTCGGCCCGGTGCCCGTGATCGCGGGACCGTTCGTGGTCAGCTCGACGACGGTCTCGACCGTCGGGGTCGGCGCCGGGCTGGCCGTCGGTTCGGCCGCGGTGCAGCCGGCCAGTGCCGTCGCGAGGACGGCGAAAGCGGATGCCGTGAGGATCGCAGAGCGTGCAGCGGGCATGGGACTCCTTCGTCGCGGCATCCGCCCGTGCGGAGGGCGGATGCCGCAGAAGCCTACTTGACGCTGCCCGCGGTCAGACCGCCGACCAGGCGCTTCTCGATGAGCATGAACAGGATGACCACCGGCAGGATCGCGACGATCGAGACGCCGAACACGTACTGCCAGCTGGTCTCGTACTGTCCGACGAACTTCGTCAGCGCGACCGACAGCGGCTGGTTCTTGTCGGTGGACAGGATCACGAGGGAGGCGGCGAACTCGTTCCAGCAGGCGACGAACGTGAAGACGATAGCGGTGACGATGCCCGGCCAGACGAGCGGCAGGTTGATCTTGAACAGCACGGTGAAGCGTCCGGCGCCGTCGATCTGCGCGGCCTCGTCGACCTCCTTGGGGATGCCCGCGAAGAACGAGTGCATGATCCAGACGGCGAACGACAGGTTGAAGGCGGCGTTGATGAAGATCATCGCCGCCCAGGTGTCGCCGAGACCCAGCGTCGTGAACTGGCGGAACAGACCCGATGTGAGAACCGCCGGCTGCAGCATCTGCGTGACGATCACGAGGAACAGGAACACCATGCGCCCCGGGAACTTGAACCGCGCCGTGTAGTACGCGGCCGGGAGGGAGACGAGCAGCACGAGCAGCGTCGCGAACACGGCGATGATGATCGTCGAGATCAGGTTGTAGGGCAGCGGCGTCTCGGGGGTGGACCACATCGAGATGTAGTTCTCCCAGTGCCACTCGATCGGGAAGTACGTCGGGTCGACCGAGCGGATCTGCGACTTGGTCTTCACCGAGCCGAAGAACATGATCAGGTACGGCAGCACGAAGATCGCGAGCACCAGGAACCCGGCGACGGTGCGCAGGATCACACGCGGCAGGGTCACCTGGTCCGCGGTGTAGCGGCGCTTGCGCCCGGGGATCGGCGGCATGCGGTCGCCGCGGCCGGCGGTGGTCACGAGGGCGGTCTCGGTCACGGTCATGATCAGACCTCCTTCATGGGCTTGACGATCTTCACGTAGGCCGCGACGATCACGATGACGATGAGGAAGGCGACCACCGAGAGGGCGCTCGCGACATCCACCTTCTTCTGCAGCTCGATGTACTTGAAGATCAGGGTCATGATCGTGTCGGCGCCGTAGCCGGGTATCGACCCGGTCATCACCTTGAGGATCGGCAGCGAGTTGAACACGTTGATGATGTTGATGAGGATCGCCACCGCCAGGGCGCTGCGCAGCTGCGGCAGCACGATCGACCAGTAGGTGCGGGTGGGGCTCGCGCCGTCCATCTTCGCCGCCTCGATCGCGTCGGCCGGCACCGACTGCAGTCCGGCGAGGATCGTGTAGGTCGTGAACGGGAGCGACACGAAGATCGCGATCACGATCGACCACGTGAACGCGGTCGCGGGGTTCTTCGTCCACCCGTACCCGACGGCGTCATCCGAGAGCCCGATGTCGTAGAGGAACTTGTTGAAGATGCCGAAGTACGGCTCGAGGCTGTAGTAGAACACCATCGTCGTCATGACGACGGACGCCGCCCACGGCACGATCACGGCCATGCGCACGAGCTGGCGCCCGGGGAAGGCCTTGTTGAGGATCTGCGCGAGGCCGAGGGAGATGAGGACCGTGAGGGTCACGACCGCGACGACCCAGACGATCGTCCGGAAGAAGATCGGCCAGAACTCGGTGAAGGTGAAGACGGTGACGAAGTTGTCGAAGCCGACCGACCCCTTGTCGAGGCCCGACAGCGAGATGTCCCGCGTCGAGTTGAAGAACATCACCCCGGCGGGGAACAGCACCACGCCGATGATCAGCAGCAGCGCGGGGGCGATCCAGGGCAGCGCCTGGAGGAGGTCCTTTCCACCCGGCTTGCCACGCGTGGCATCCGGAGTGCGGGGGGTGCGGGGGCGGCCGGTGGCCGCCCCCGCGAGGTTCGAGGACTCTTTCGTCTGGCTCATGGGGTACCCGAACCTCTCCGATCAGCGGGCTCAGCCCGCGTCGACCTGCGCCTGGATCTCGGTCAGCACGTCCTGCGCCGGCTTCGACTGCAGCTGTCCGAACAGCGACTTGAACGCACCGTCGGCGGCCGACCACTGCGGGTTCGTCGACGGGTAGAACTGGGCGTCGGGCAGCACGTCGAGGAACGGCTTGAGAGCCTCCTCGCCGGCGAGCTGCTCGGCACCGGACTTGGTGACGGGGAGGAAGCCCTCGGCCTGCACCCACGGCACGTACACGTCGGCCGCGTAGTAGTAGTCGAAGAACTTCGTGATCGCTTCCTTCTTGTCGTCATCGTTCTGGAACGCCATCAGCTGATCCATGACGCCGAGCGTGAAGGGCGAGCCGTCCTTGGTCGGGATCGGGACGATGGAGTAGTCCAGCTCCGGGTTGCCCTCCTCGATCTGTCCGACCGTCGGCGGGAGGCCGACCTGCATGCCGATCTTGCCCTGGATGAAGATGTCCATCAGCGGAGAGCGCTGCGTCGAACCCGGGTCGGCCTGCGTCGCACCGGCGTCGATCATCTTCTTGATCTGCTCGGCGCCGACGAGGTTCTCGGGGGTGTCGATCGTGATCTCCGAGGCGTCGCCGAACGAGCCGCCGCCGCCCCACAGCCACACGGCCGCCTCGGCCTGCGCCTCTTCGGAACCGAGCGGCATGCCGTAGCCGGCGACACCGCCGCCGAGAGCGGAGACCTTGGTCGCGGCGTCCAGCAGCTCGTCCCAGTTGGTCGGTGCCTCGACGCCGGCCTGGTCGAGCAGGGCGTTGTTGACGAACAGCGCACGGGCCGATGCGATCAGCGGCAGGGCGTACGCCGTGCCGTCGACCTCGGCGTTCTTGATGAACGAGTCCTGGAAGTCGGCGTAGGTCTCTTCCGAGACGACATCCTTGGTCGGGTAGAGCAGCTCGTCGCCGACGAAGCCCGCGAAGGGGCCGCCGTTGTAGATGTCGGGTGCTTCGCCCGCCTGGATCTTGGTGGAGATGACCTTCTCGAGGTTGTCCCAGGACTGCACCTCGAGCTTGACCTTGATGTCGGGGTTGGCCTTCTCGAACCCGTCGATCACGGTCTCCCAGTTGGCCTTGGTGCCGTCGGAGTAGCTGGGGACGAGGAGGTCGAGCGTGGTCGAACCCTCGGCGTCGCCGTCTCCGGACGACCCGCCGAACCCGCACGAAGCGAGCGAGAGCGTGGCGACGGCCGCAATGGCGGCGGCGCCGAACCGCAGTGACTTCTTCATGTGTATTGCATTCCTCACTGTGATGTCCGCTCCCTCGTCGGCGGGGCCGCTTCGGGAGAGGGTGTGGTGCACAGTCGCAAGCACATCACGCGACGGTGCGTGGTGATCGTTTCGCCGGATGGCAGCCGCGATCGTTCAAGCCGGGGCTCGGGGTTCTCGACGGCGGCCGGGGTCGGAGTCGAGGATGGAACTTGTCCGATTATTTGTCAAGGCAACAAACAAATCAAGCAGAACCTGAGGTTGCCGTTCTTTTGCGCCATACTATGATCGAATAGAGCCATAAACAATCACAACTATGCAACTTCTCGCTTGAAAGGCACCATGATGACGGAATCACTGCCCGGCGCACACATGCGCGAAGAGGTCCACTCCCAGCCGCAGACCTGGGCCACGGCCGCAGATCTGAAAGCCGAGCAGAGCCTGCTCCCGGCGGCCGGTGCCCGCGTGGCCGTCGTCGGCTGCGGCACGTCGTGGTTCATGGCGCAGTCGTACGCCGCCCTCCGCGAGAGCTCCGGGCAGGGCGAGACCGACGCGTACGCCGCCTCCGAGGCGTTCATCGACCGCGGGTACGACGCGGTCGTCGCGCTCACCCGATCCGGTACGACCACCGAGGTGCTCGAGCTCGTCGACCGCGTCAAGGGGCGTGTGCGGACGATCGGCGTCATCGGCGACCCGACGTCTCCGCTCGTCTCGCTCGTCGACGACGCGGTCCTGCTGCCGTTCGCCGATGAGAAGTCGGTCGTGCAGACGCGCTTCGCGACCACGGCCCTCGCGCTCTTCCGCGCCTCGCTCGGTGAAGACCTCACCGCCGCCATCGCCGACGCGGCCGCGGTCCTGGCCGAGCCCGGCGACGATGAGCTGCGCGACGCGGACCAGTACACGTTCCTCGGCAGCGGCTGGACGATCGGGCTCGCACACGAGGCCGCGCTGAAGCTCCGCGAGTCCTCGCAGTCGTGGACCGAGTCCTACCCGTCGATGGAATACCGCCACGGTCCGATCGCGATCGCGGCGCCGGGTCGCGTGACCTGGCAGTTCGGCGCGGCGCCCGAGGGGCTCGCGGCGCAGGTGGAGGCCACCGGCGCTCGCTTCGAGCAGCGCGCGATCGACCCGCTCGCCGATCTGGCCCGCCTGCACCGCACCGCTCTCGACCGCGCCGTCGCACGGGGACTCGACCCCGATCAGCCCCGCAACCTCACGCGATCCGTCATCCTGGATGCATGACGCACGACGCCGCCGGAGCCGACCATGACCGGAGCTGACGGGACGGCTGCCGTCCCCGACGTCGAGCGGGATGCCGCCGGAGAGACCCTCGCCGCCGTGCGGACGCTGGGTGCCGGCGCGCCCGTGCTGGCCTTCGACGTCGGCGGCACCGACATCAAGTCGGCGCTGTTCGACGCCGACGGCACCGCGCTGGGTCTGCGTCGCACGCCGACGCCGGTCGTCGACGGCGACCGCACGCAGGTGCTTCTCGAGCGTCTCGACGTGCTCGCCGCCGAGCTTCGCGCCGCGCACCCGGACGTGGTGCCGCAGGCGGTGGGGCTCGTCGTTCCCGGGATCGTCGATGCGGAGGCCGGTCTCGGGGTGTTCGCGAGCAACCTCGGCTGGCGCAATGCTCCGCTGCGCGACCTCGCCACCGCTCGGCTCGGGCTGCCGGTGGCATTCGATCACGATGTGCGCGCCGCGAGCTGGGCGGAGCGCCGTCTCGGCGGCGCCCGCGACTACGCCGATTCGGTCGTGCTCGTGATCGGCACGGGGATCGCGGGCGCGCTGCTCGTCGGCGGCATCCCGTACACCGCGGGCGGATACGCCGGTGAGATCGGACACTCTCCCATCGCGGACGGGCCGATCTGCGCATGCGGGGCGCGCGGCTGCCTGGAGGCGGTCGCCTCCGCCGGTGCCATCGCCCGGCGCTACCGGGAGGCGACCGGCATCGCCCCCGACGGTGCGAAAGACGTGATCGCGCGCGCGGCCGCAGGCGACGAGGTCGCGGCGGAGATCTGGAACTCGGCGCTCGACGCCCTCACCATGTCGCTCGCACAGCTGACGGCCGTCGTGGCACCCGAGGCCGTGGTCATCGGCGGAGGCCTCTCCCGTGCCGGTGGCGCCCTGTTCGACGAGCTGCGGACCCGCCTCGCCGCGCGACTCAGCTTCCACCGCATCCCGGCACTGGTGCCGGCGGAGCTGTCCGGGAATGCGGGACTCCTCGGCGCCGCCCTCCGAGCACGGGAGCGCACGTGATCCTCACCGTCACCCCCAATCCCGCGCTCGACCTCACCTGGCGCGTCGACCGGCTCGTCGAGGGCGGTACGCATCGCGCGGATGCCGGAGCCGCGCGAGCCGGTGGCAAAGGTCTCAACGTCGCACGCGTGGCGCACGCCGAGGGCGCGGACGTGCTCGCCGTCACCACGAGCGGCGGTCGCGTGGGGGAGGAGTTCGCGGCCGAGCTCCGGGCCAGCGGCGTGCCGCACGCCCTCGTGCCGATCGCCGGAGACACCCGACGCAGCATCGCCGTGGTCGACGAGACGCTCGGTGACACGACCATCGTCAACGAGCGCGGAGCGAACCCCGCCGATGCGGAGTGGGCCGCGTTGCTCGCCGAGGTCGTCGAGCGGCTGGCGGGCGCGAGCGTGCTCGTCGTCTCCGGCAGCGTGCCTCCCGGAGCACCGGACTCGCTGATCCCCATGCTCGTCGCCGTCGGAAGGGATGCCGGAGTCCCGGTCGTCGTCGACACCTCCGGACCCGCTCTGCTGCGTGCCGCGGATGCCGGAGCCGCCGTGCTGAAACCCAATGCGTCCGAACTCGTCGAGGCCACCGGCATCGCCGATCCGGTCGAAGGCGCCCGGTCGCTGATCGCCCGCGGGACGGAGCTCGTCCTGCTCTCGCTCGGAGCCGACGGGATGCTCGCCGTCACGGCATCCGATCTCGTGCACGCGCGGCTCGACGAGCCTCTCGCGGGCAACCCCACCGGCGCCGGTGACGCGGGTGTCGCCGCGTGCGCCGTGCTGTACGCCGCCGGGGTGCGCGACCCCGAGCAGATCCTCCGCCGGGCCACCGCGTGGTCGGCGGCGGCCGTGCTCATGCCTCTCGCCGGCGACATCTCCCCGCGCTGGACCGAGCTCGAGCAGCAGCTCCGCATCTCGCACCCCGACCCCGCATCGTTCCGGAAGGACCCTTCGTGACCCTCGTCTCCGCTCGCGACCTCGTCTCCGCGGCATCCGCCGCCGGCACCGGCATCGGCGCGTTCAACGTCATCCACCTCGAGACGGCCGAGGGGCTGGTGCGCGCCGCGGCGCTCGCCGAGCTGCCCGTCATCCTGCAGATCTCCCAGAACTGCGCCGACTACCACGGCGGGCTCGAGCCCATCGCGCTGGCCACGCTCGCGGTGGCGCGGCGCGCCGAGACCCCGGTCGCGGTGCACCTGGACCACGCCGAGCGGCCCGAGCTGGTCGATGAGGCGATCGCGCTGGGCTTCGGCTCGGTCATGTTCGACGGCGGAGCGCTGCCCTACGACGACAACGTGACGCTCACGGCCGCGGTCGCCGCGCGGGCGCACGCGGCGGGAGTCTACGTCGAGGGCGAGCTCGGCGAGGTGGGCGGAAAGGACGGGGCGCACGCGCCCGGTGTGCGCACCGACCCGGACGAGGCGCGGGAGTTCGTCGCGGCGACCGGTGTCGATGCGCTCGCGGTCGCCGTGGGATCCTCGCACGCGATGACCGATCGCACGGCGTCGCTCGACCTCGACCTGATCGCGCGTCTGCACGCGGCCCTGCCCGTGCCGCTGGTGCTGCACGGGTCCTCCGGCGTCGCGGATGAGGTGATCGCGGATGCCGTGCGGGCGGGGATGACGAAGATCAACGTCTCCACGCACCTCAACGGCTTCTTCACGCGAGCGGTGCGCGAGAGGCTCGACGCCGACGCCCGGCTGGTCGACTCACGCAAGTACCTCGCACCCGCCCGCGACGCGCTGGCGGACGAAGCCGCACGCATGCTCCGCCTCTTCGCGCTGCAGCCTGCGGGAACGGCCTCGCGATGAAGCGGGCGGCGCGCCTGAACGCGATCCTCGACCTGCTCGCCGCGAACGGCGAGGTCACGGTGGAGGACCTGGTGGAGCGGTACGGCGCCTCGTCCGCGACCACGCGCCGCGACCTCGATACGCTCGCCGAGCAGCGGCTGCTCACCCGCACCCACGGGGGCGCGGTGGCCCAGACCGTCGCCTACGAGCTGCCGATCCGCTACAAGAGCCATCTGCGCACGCACGAGAAGGCCAGCATCGCCCAGACCGCTGCCGGGCTCGTCGTGCCCGGGATGGTCGTGGGGCTGTCCGGCGGAACGACGACCACGGCCATCGCGGCCGCCCTCGCCGCACGGGACGACCTCGCGGAGAACGGCGGCATCACCGTCGTCACCAACGCCGTGAACATCGCCGCCCAGCTCGCCACGCGGCCCGACATCAAGGTCGTGGTCACCGGCGGCGTCATCCACTCGCGCAGCTACGAACTCGTGGGTCCGTTCGTGGAGCAGCTGCTGCGCGGCGTGCGGCTCGACATCGCATTCATCGGCGTGAACGGGATGGATGCCGCCGCCGGAGCCACCACGCAGGACGAGCGCGAAGCCGCCGTGAACCGGATGATGGCCGAACGCGCCCGGCGCGCGGTGGTGGTCACCGACGGCAGCAAGCTCGGTGTCGAGGCGTTCTCGGTGGTGGGCGGCCTCGAGCTGTTCCCCACCGTGATTACGGATGCCGGAGCGGACGCCGACGTGCTCGCGGCCCTTCGCGCCGCCGGATACGCGGTGCTGGTCGCCTGAGGGCGGACACCCCGAGGGCCCCGACGTCCCCAGATCGTCGAGGCCCCATGAGGGTGTCGCGGCGTGATGCCGCGACGCCCCGAGTAGATGGTGTCCGTGTCGTGTTCCACGCTCCCCAGCGCGCATGATCCCCAGATCCGACTGCGCCTCCCTCGCGCCTCTCCCTTCGAGGCCCTTCGCATGGCACCTTCCGAAGAACAGGAGCGCACGGCATCCGTTCTGATACACCGAATGGAGAAAAAGTTCAGAACCCGTCGCCGTGGCATTGGAACGGCGCACTCAGACCGGTGTCGGCGGCTGCCCCCGCGAGGGCGGCGGCGGGGCTCGCGCCCTGGGACAGACCGGTGTGCACGGCGCTCAGCAGCTCGCCGGCGACGTCGTCGGGCACCGCGACCGGCGCGGCGATGACGCAGTCCGCACCGGCATGCAGCCAGACCCGCGTCATCCCCAGCGCCTCCTCGCCCCAGCGCACGGAGGAGCGTCCGAGCTCGCAGGCCGAGAGGATCACCGTCGCCGGGACCCGTGGGATCAGGTCGACGTCGTAGCCGAACAGGATGCCGTCGGCGAGCTCGAAGCCGGAGAACAGCGGGTTGTCCACCGCGTGCCTGCCGTGCGCGGCGATGTGCAGCACGTCGGTCGCCGCGGCGAGCTCGGTGACCGCCGAGACCGTCGCCTCCCCGGCCTGCAGGGTCAGCGGGGTGCGGCCGGCGCGACGCCAGGTCGCGGCCGCGCGCTCCACCTCGTCATCCGCTCGCGGGACGCGGGGACCGGCGGCGAAGCCGATCGTGGCGGGCGTGCGGCGGCTGCGCACGGGTCCCCCCAGCAGGCGCGACACGGATGTGGCGAGGGTGAACGGGACACCGGCCATGCCCGGGAGCATCGCCCACGGGACGCCGCCGAGGGCACCGGGCACCGTGATCGCCAGCCGCGTCGCCGACGGTGCCGCGAGCCGCATCGGCGCAAGGAGCTCCGCGTCGAGGAGAGCCAGCCGCGAGCCGAGCGCCCGTGCGGTCACCTCGCCCATCAATCCGCCGCGCGTCAGAGCGGCCATGTCGAGGTCCGCGCGGAGCCCGTCGAGCGCGGACTGCGCGCGTGCCCACGACAGGTCGACGACGGTCGCCCCCGACGCGGTCACGACGATGCCGAGCAGGGCGGACCCCGTGAACACGTACGACAGCACCGCGGTGTCGGCGTCGAGCAGGGCGGTCGCCTCCGCGAGCCCCAGGCGCTCGCGGGTGCCGCCCGACCCCGTCGACGCCCACTGCCGCTCGCGCACGCGGTCGCGGAGGGCGCGCACCCGGGCATCCGTCGTCCAGTCGGCGCCGGCGAGCTCCGCGCGCAGCATCCGCAGCTCCGCCAGATCCACGGCCAGGGATTCGTCGTGCGGAGGGCGCACCGGGGCGACCTGGTGACTGAGATGCCGCGCGCGCTCCGACCACTCGAACAGCGTGGCGGGGTCGCGCAGCCGCGCGGCGGCCGAGAGCCCGGCGAACATCAGGCCGGTGCCGTGCATCGCCACCGAGGCCTGCAGGTCGAGGGCGCCGAAGGACTGCTGCCAGGTGGTGAGCAGATCGAGACCGTCGGCGGCGGCGCGCAGTGCGTCGCGGTCGCGGCCCCGGGCCGAGGCGCGCGCAGCCCGCACCTCCTGGGCGCGGAGCCGAAGCGGCGTGGGGGCGGTGTCGTCGAGTCTCGGCAGGCGTCCGGTGCCGTCGCGTCGTGCGCTCAGGCGCAGACCCGTCGCCTCGGTGCGGAAACCTCCGCGGTCGAGCGTCTTCGCGGTGCGGTCGAACTCCGCCGCGTCGATCGGGCGATCCGGCCGGGCGAGCTGCTGCGCCTCCAGCCGCACCGCATCGGCGCGCGCCGCCCACCCGTGGTTCGCGAGGGTCGCGAAGCGCCGTGCGGCCGTGCGCGCGGCCCGCTCCGCAGCGGCTGGATCGTGGCGCAGCAGCGAGCGCGACAGGTGGAACTCGGCCTCGCCTCTGGCCTGCCGCATCCGCTGTGCACCGAACTGCGTCGCCACCTGCCCGAGCAGCGCCTCGGCCTCGGTCGTGAGCCCCGCGTCGCGCAGCACCTCGGCGCGGTCGAGGTCGCTGATCGCCGCGGCGAGGTCGCTGATCGCGGCGAGCTTCGGACGAGAGCGCGTCATCAGCGACAGCGCGGTGACGAGGTCTCCGCCGAGCAGCGCCGCATAGCCGAGGTTGTGCCGGGCCTCCGCGAGCGGCTCCTCGTCGTCGTTGGCCTCGTACACGGCGACCGCGCGCCGCAGATCCTCGATGCAGGTCTCGAGCTCACGCTGCTGCATCCGCACCACCGACCGGTTCATCAGGCAGTTCGCGAGCTCGGTGGTCTCGTCTCCGATCGCGGTGAGCGTGTCGATCGCGCGGGTGAGCATGACCTCGGCCTCCGTCAGGGTGCCGGCGTGCATGAGGAGCGTGCCGAGCTGCCCGCTGAGCACCGCGATCGTCTCGGCGCGCAGTCCGGTGCGGCCCAGCGCTTCGCGGCACAGCTGCTCGGCGGCCGCCGGCTCTCCCGTCTGGGCGAGGACGTAGGCGATCGTTCCGTCGATCCGCGCCCGCAGATCGGGATCGTCGGTGCGGGCGGATGCCGCATCCAGCGCACGCCGCGCCTGCGTGAACCGTCGCGCGTTCGCCGCTTCGACGCCGCGCCGGTGCAGCTCGATCGCGGACAGGGGCATCCGTCCAGAATGCCCTGCGTCGGGGCCGCAGCGGAAGAGCGCGGGTGCGGTCGCGAGGTCGGTCGCCGGGGGTGAGGAACCCGCGGGGCGCCCAGAACGGACCGCCCGCATCGGTGCGGACGGCCCGTTCCGGGGGCGAGGCAGCCCGGGTCAGTCGGAATCGACCGGGGCAGGCAGGGTCTTCAGGACCGCGGCGACGGCCTTCGCGGCCACGGCGGGACTCACGCCCCCGACCGGCACGGCGCCCAGCTGCGCGGCGATGCGGGCCGCCACGTACGGCGCGGCGAACGAGGTACCGCTCCAGATCGCGAAACCGCCCCGATAGTCGTCGGGGTCGATGGTCTCGCGGCGGAGGCCGTCGACATCCGCCCTCGTCACCGCCTGAGTCCCGCCCACGAAAGCGGGCGAGGTGCTCACCACACCCGCGCCGGGCGCGTAGGTCTGCACCCACGGGCCGATGTTCGAGAACAGGGCGACCGACTGCGCCGAGGGGTTGAGCGCCCCGACCGACACGAGCGGGGCGTCGCGGTCGCGGCGGATGCCGTTGTCGGCACCGGGCCACGGCCAGAGCGAGGCGGGGAACGACGGCCTGTCGATCGCGTCGTTGCCCGCCGAGCACACGACCACGCAGCCGAGTCCGCGTGCCTTCGCGAGCAGCTGGTACAGCGTGAGGCTGAACAGTCCGTCGGTCGGCGTCTCGTGGTAGTAGCTGAGCGACAGGTTCAGCACGTCGATCGGGAACCCCTTCTTCGGGTCCTCGCGGTGGCGGCTCAACAGGGTGATCACCTGCGCGACGGTCTCGAGCAGGGTGCTCTCGTCGACCACGCCGAGGGCTCCGGCCACCCGGATCGAGAGGATGTCGGCATCCGGAGCCGCCTGCCGCACGAGTCCTGCGATGAAGGTCCCGTGCCCGGCCACCGCGTCGATCTCGCCGTCGAGCTGCCCGTAGAGGTCGGGGTAGCGCTCCGGGTCGGCGTCGTCGGTGAGTCCTACCGGCACGCCGTCGAGGTCGATCTGCCGCGTGACGATGTCGGCGGGCAG
Source organism: Microbacterium sp. MYb66 (assembly GCF_002979435.1). Taxonomy (GTDB): domain Bacteria; phylum Actinomycetota; class Actinomycetes; order Actinomycetales; family Microbacteriaceae; genus Microbacterium. The sequence goes on from NZ_PCOV01000003.1 coordinate 314,934, forward strand.
CCAGGAGTGCTCGCCGCACCCCGTGTCGAGCACCGCCACGACCGGACGCCTTCCGCGTTTCGGCGCCGGACCGCGTGCAGGAGCCGGACCCAGCCAGGTCACCGGCTGGCGGGCGCCGCGTCCCGGCTCGAGGTAGTCGTCGCTGCCGCCGGCGCCCCCTCCTTCCCCGCGCACGGGGTTGGTGCGGGTGAACGGGTTGGTGCGGGTGAAGGGGTTCGTCCGGGTGAACGGGTTGAGTCCGACCGGGTCGATGGACAGCACATGGTCGAGGCTCGTGCGAGGCATGGTCGAGCGCGACATGCGCCGCGCCCTCTGGAGCACCCGCCAGGCATCCGGTGCGACGGGCGATTCGCCGCGGACCGGCTCGTCGGGGGTCCGCAGGCGAGCGCGCAGGAATCCGGGGACGCCCGGGACCAGCTCGCCGTCGGCCGCCGATCGCGTACCGTCCTCGATCTCGAGCTGCCATCCGAAGGTGTCCGCGGCGTCGCGGAGCGTCCGCACCTCGCGGTCGTAGGCCTCCTCGTCACCGAGGGCTCGGGTGATCAGCAGGCGCTCCGGCAGGTACGCCGTCGGAAAGGCGCGGATGCCGTCCACCGGCTCGGTGCTCGGATCGAGCGCCGTCCCCCGGCGGATCGATCCTTCCGCGCGGTCCTGCCAGGTCCATCCCTTGGGCTGGTCCATGCGTCATCCTCTCCGTGCGGGATCGCCCCGCGTCGTCATCGACGGGCGGCGCCCGCGGTCACAGCTCGAACTGCGGGGTCGAGAGCGTGCGGGTCTCGTCCCCGATCGTGGTGGTGAGGCGCACTCGGGTGAGACCCGGCGGCACCTCGTCGAACACGAAGCGCCCGGTCTCCTCCGGCGCGGTCGACCGGGACCGCTCCCCCTGCGTCAGCACGATCTCGGCGGCGGCGGTGTCGGCCCAACCGTCGACGCGACGCCGACCGGATGCGGTGGTCGTCACGTGCAGCAGGATGCTGGTGGAGCCGTCGCTGAACTGCAGGGTGAGAGCATCCGCCTCTCCCCGAACCGCACCGAGCTGGCCTTCGACCAGGGTGAGCAGCGCGTACTCGCGGTTGAGTCCGTCGGCGGCGACAGCGGCGACCATGCGGTCGATCAGGCCCGCGGGCATCGGGTCGACCTCGCTCCAGAGCGTGCGGAGCCGGGCGAACATCCGGGCATCCTCCTGCTCGGTCATGCCAGTCCCCCTGTCGGCGCTGTCGGTGGTGCGTCCAGCAGTGCTCGCAGCTTGGCGAGGCACCGGTTGCGCGTCGGTCCGATGCTCCCGATGGGCATCGCGAGATCCGAGGCGAGGCGCGCGTAGTCGGGGCGGTCCTCGAAGGCGATCACGCGGAGCAGCTTCTGGCAGCGCTCGTTGAGGCGGCGCACGGCCGTCCAGAGGCGACGGTTCTCGTCGCCGATCGTGGCGTGCTCCTCGGCCGACGCCTGCTCGGGAAGCAGTGTGTCGAGGTCGTCGGTGTCGGTCGTGTCGACCTTGCCGTGGGCCTTCGCGACCTTCCAGGCCTCGCGGCGGGCGGTGGTGGTGAGCCAGGCCGAGACGGCCCGCGGATCGCTGATCGAGCCGTGGCCGCGCACGAGCTGCAGCCAGGTGGTCTGCACCACGTCTTCGGCGAGCGTCCGTTCCAGGCCGTAGGCGCGCACGACGTGCCAGAGCACGGGCGTCATCAGGCCTACGAGCTCGTCCATCGCGCGACCGTCGCCCTCGCGCCATGCGCCGAACAGATCCGCGGCCCGCTCCCAGCGTGCGCGCCCGTCGTCCGAGGCAGGATCGAGAGCGGCGCCGGGTGCACCGTCGATCATGAAGCCCATTGTGATCACATCTACCAGGAGCACGGCAAGAGCATCCTGATACATGTCCGCGTCCAAGAATCCTGCGCACCGCCCGTGGTCGGACGTCTCGGTGGATGTCGATAGCGTGGAGGGGTGATCGTCCTCGCCGTCCTCCTCTTCCTCAACGCCGCCTTCAATGCCCTCGTCTGGCCGCAGTTCTACAAACGCGTCGCGAAGGATCCGCGGGCCCGCGACGAGAACGGCAAGGCCACCCGGTTCCTCACCGTGCACGTCGTCCTCATCGCGATCGCACTCGTGCTGGCGCTGGCCTCGGTGCTCGCCGGCATCGCGGCGCTGACCGGCGCGCTCTAGGCCCGGCTCTAGGCCCGGGCCGGCGTCATCCTCAGACCGTCTCGAACTGCTTCGCGTGGGCGGCCCAGCCTGACTCGACGGGCAGCGCTCGGAGCGCCCGGTTGCCGACGGCGAGGACGACCGAGACGAGGCAGAGCGCGGCGCAGATCAGGATGGTCCACTCCCGCCCGATCCAGGCGAGACCGAAGCCGGCGATGAGGGGTGCGAGTGGCATCGCGCCCATGCTGAGCACCCCGGCGGCACTGTTCGCTCGTCCGAGCAGGTGCGTCGGGGTGGCGACCATGAAGTAGCCCATCATCCCGGCGTTGAGTGCGGGGAGCAGGAGCACCGAGGCGCCGAGGACGATCGCGATCACCCAGGGATCGGTGACCATCGAGAGCGCGATCGCACCCACCGACACGACCGACAGTCCGGCGATCGCCAGGACGCCGGCCCTGATGCGCGGGACCAGCAGCGGCGCGAACACGGCTCCGACGAGCATCACGGCTCCGATCGCCGCGCTCAGGGTGCCGATCAGGAGTTCCGAGTGTCCGGCCTGCTGCAGCGCGTAGATGACGGTCGTGATCGCGGCGTTGAAGCCCAGGTTGATGACCGTGGTGATCAGCAGCACGCCCCCGAGGTCGGGGCGGGAGAGCAGCCAGCCGAACCCCTGCCGCAGCTCCGCCCACGCATCGGGCTTCACGACGGGGGTCGGGGAGGTGCTGAAACCCAGGTCATCCGTCCCACCGACGGCGTGTTCGGGCTCGACATGCCGAGCCGGGTGCAGGTCGTCCGGGTTTGCGCCCGCGGCGCGACGCATCTGACGCCCCAGCATCCATGCGGTCACGGCGGCGATCGCGTGGCAGAGCGTCATGGCCACGCCGACCAGCCAGCCGCCGACGCCCAGCAGGAGTCCCCCGAGCGGTCCGCCCGCCAGCTGCAGCGCGGCGTCGCGCCCCTGGTTCGCGGCCTGTGCCCGACCCATCGCGTCGTCGGGCACGATCTCTTTGATCGCGCTCTCGCCCGCGACGTCGAAGAGCCCGCTGCGGGCGGCGAGCAGGACGTCGATCACGAGGAGCGACGCGAACGTCATGGCGTCGCCGAGGGCGAGGAGCGTGAACCCGCCCGCGAGCACGATGCCGATCAGGGAGCCGAGGAGCATCAGGGCGATGCGGCGGTGGCGATCGGCCAGGATGCCGCCGGCGAGGGTCGTGAGGAGTCGAGCGACCATGCCCGCCCCGCCGATGATGCCCGCCTGGGCGGGGTCGTTCGTCACGATGAGCGTGAGCAGGGGGATCGCGAAACCGAACAGGGAAGCCGCGAGGCCTTTGCTCGTGTCGCTCACCAGCCAGGTGAGGTAGCGCGTGTTGCGCCAGAGACGATGGGGCTCGGTCACGGTGCTCATGCGTCGAGAGTAAATGCGCAAGAAGAATTGCGCAAGTCTGGTTGCGCAATTTCGGGTGCGGGTAGGATCGGCACATGACGGAGGACGGGGCGAAGACCGCGAGCGATGACCCGGTGTGGATGACATCCGCCATGCTCAAGGCCTACTCCCACCCCCTGCGGCGCCAGATCCTGCGCCTGATCTCGCGGCGGGAGTTCCTCCGCGCGGCGGACATCGCCGCAGAACTCGACGTGCCGGCGAACAGCGCCAGCTTCCACCTCCGCGCTCTCGCCGAGGCGGGGCTCATCGAGGAGGCGCCCGACAAGGCGCGGGACCGGCGCGACCGCGTGTGGACCGGGCGGAAGGGCGCCCTCAACGTCGGCGGCCCCGAGAACCCGGTCGCCGACGAAGCACTCGGCGTCGCGGTGGTCGCCGCGCTCGCCGAAGACCACCAGGAGCTGATCCGCCGTGTGGTCGCCTGGACGCCGGAGTACGTCGCCGGCCGCACGACCGAGGTGCACGCCGCCTTCACCCAGCGCACGATCCGGCTGACCGAGGCCGAGTTCGACGACGTGATGGTGAAGGTCAACGAGGTCCTGAACGCCGCGGATGAAGCGCACGACGACGCCGATCCGGCCGGCCGCTACTGGCAGATGGATCTGATCGCCGCAGACGACACCATCTGACGGACTACTCCGTCGACGAGGGGGCGCCGCTCAGGATCAGGATGCGACGCAGATGCATCGCGGTGAGCACGCCGGGGCCCATCGAGCGGCGCACATCGATGGTGCGGTCGTCGACGGTCTCGAGAAGCAGCCGGATCGCGCGCGCCGCCTCGCCTCGCGCACGGTGGTCGTCTGCGGACGACGCGTCACCCTGGGCGATCACGTCGGCGACGGCATGGCAGGCGGCGGACAGCGGCTCCGGGAGCGCGGGGTCGAGTGCGATGCCCGCCGGTCGCTCCCAGATGGTGTCGGCGATCTCGTCGGAGATGTCGCGGATGAGGTGGGCGATGCGATCGAGCGCTGCGAGCTGGGCATGGCTCTGCTGCATCCGGGATCTGTGCCCCTTCGCGCGGGGATTGCCGCGTCGGCTCTCGTCCGCCTCGGCCAGCGCAGCGCGGAGCTCGGCCGACGTGTCGGCGAGGGATGTCGCATCCTCCGCCCACTGCTCGTGCTCCGGAGGCCATGATTCCGACACCGCCGACCCGATGTCGTGCAGGTGCTGGGCCAGCTGCTCGCGGAATGCCTCCACGCGCCCTGCCGCCGCCATGGTGAGGGGTGCGGGTGCGATCACGAAGTTGACCAGGAGGCCGATGACGACACCGACCGCGGTCTGCGTCAGGTAGCCGAGCGAGTAGTCGTCGGCGTTCTGACCGCCGATGATCAGGACGAACAGGGCGGCCATCGGGATGTACTCGCGTCCGGCGCCGAACCAGCCGGTGCCCGAAAGCAGCACGCCGACCCCCACGACCAGGGGGATGGTCCACCACGTCGGCCCGACCGTGATCACGATGATCGTGGCCAGACCGATGCCGGTGGCGAGCCCGAGCAGCGTCTGGAAGCTCGACTTCGCCGACCCCATCAGCGTGGGGTACATGCTCACCAGTGCACCGAGCGGTGCGTAATAGGGATACTCGTCGGTGACGCCCGGCATGTGCGGGGCGATCATCCACGCCAGTCCCACCGCGAGCATCGTCTTCACGACCAGCAGGAGGCGGGCGGGGCGGACGGCCTCGTAGAGGGCGCGCGCGATGCCGGCGCGGCGCACGCGGATTCGGGGGTGGCTCTGCGTCACGGCATCCTCTCTCTCGGCGGCCGGGGTGATTCCGTGAGCGTATGCGCCCGGTCCGCGGCTGACGAGCGGGTTGCTTCCTCGGCCGGGTACCGGTAGCGCGCGGACGCGACGACGCCGGCCACCCGAGGAGGGCGACCGGCGTCGAAGCAGGTGCTGTCGTGCGGCGGGCGGCTAGGGGATGGTCCGCCGGAAGGCGAGGAACGAGACCCCCGTGAAGACCGCGGTGATCAGGAGCATCCAGAGCGCCAGCCCGAGTGCGCCGAGGTCGTTGATCGCCGCCCCGACATGGGGCCACAGCTCGAGCCGGGTCGCCAGGAAGACGAGTGCGACGAGGATCAGCGTGAGCCCGATGCCCACGATGAGGAGCACCAGCTGACCCCAGCTCTTGTAGATCGTCGCGCCGGTGAAGCCGATCACGAAGAAGAAGAGCGCGAGGGCGAAGAAGGCGATGAAGGCTCCGCCGGGACCCGCGTCCCACAACCACGGCAGGTAGAACATGTAACCGTTCACGCCGTAGCCGTTCGTGGCGATCTCGATGCCGCCGCCGATCAGGAACAGCACGCCCATGAGCGCACTGGCGAGGATCGCCGTGAGCATCGTGCCGAAGAAGAACTCGCGACGCGTGATGCTCATCGCCTGGGAGAAGGGGAACGTCAGGGTCATCGCCGACATCCCGACGGCGAAGAAGTACCAGAGCGGAGCCTGGCCGCCGCCCCCGTACTTCGGGGTGTCGACGGGGATCAGCGCGTAGATGAGCACCGAGATCACGACGGCGGCGGCCAGGATGATCAGCGGGTACCAGACGAAGGTGCCCTTGTTGATCAGCTGCAGGCGGACGACGTTGAATGTGCGTCGCATCAGTGGGCCTCCTCGTTGGCGACGGCGTCTTTGGCGGAGCGGGAGTCCGTCTTCTGGGTGAGCCGGACGATCAGCTGCTGCAGCGACACCGGAGCGAGATCGAGACCGGATGCCGCGACCTCCGCGCGTTCCTCGGCGGAGAGCGTGCCGAGCACGGTGACGGACGACACTCTTCCGAGTGCCTCGCGGTGCAGGACCTCACGGCCCTGGGCCCAGGCATCGACCTTCGCGGCGTCGCCCACCACGGTCACGGCGCGATCGCGGACCGCATCCGTGTCCTCGTGCAGGAGGATCTGGCCGTTGTCGATCACGATGACCTTCTCGATCAGGTTCGAGACCTCGTCGATCAGGTGCGACGACAGGATGATCGTGCGCGGATGCTCGGCGTAGTCCTCGATGAGGCGGTCGTAGAAGATCTGCCGGGCGACCGCGTCGAGTCCGAGATACGGCTCGTCGAAGAAGGTGATCTCGGCGCGCGAGGCGAGTCCGATGATCACGCCGACCGCGGAGAGCTGACCGCGGGAGAGCTTCTTGATCGTCTGCTTCATCGGCAGCTGGAACTCTTCGACGAGCTCGTCGGCGAAGGCCTGATCCCAGTTCGGGAAGAACAGGCTCGCGGCCTTGAAGGCGTGCTTGGGGTAGGCATCGTCCGGGTACTTCTGGCTTTCGCGGACGAAGCAGATCCGGCTCAGCACGTGCGCGTTCTCGTACGGGTGCTCGCCGAACACCTTGACGGTGCCGGAGGACTCGAAGTTCTGCGCCGTGAGGATCGACATGAGTGTGGTCTTGCCGGCGCCGTTGCGGCCGAGGAGGCCGTAGATCGCGCCTCCTTCGATGGCGAGCGACACGTTGTCGAGCGCTCGCTTCTCCTTGTAGCGCTTGCTGAGGTTCTGCACCTCGATGACGGCGGTCATGCGGGGGTCTTCCCTTCTGCGTCGGTGGTCAGTGCGGCGCGCTGTCGGAGCAGGGCCGCGAGGTCGTCGGCGCCGAGCCCGAGCGTGCGGGCTTCGGCGAGGAGCGGGTCGATGTAGCGGTCGGCGAACAGGGCGCGGCGCTCGCCGAGGAGGACATCTCTGGCGCCGTCGGCGACGAACATGCCGATGCCTCGGCGCTTGTAGAGCACTCCCTTGTCGGTGAGCATGGCGACTCCCTTCGCTGCGGTGGCGGGGTTGATCCGATAGAACGCGGCGAGCTCGTTGGTGGAAGGGGCTTGCGCCTCCTCGGCGAGTGAGCCGTCGACGATCGAGTCCTCGATCTGCTCGGCGATCTGGAGGAAGAGCGGCTTGCCTTCTTCGATCACGAGTCCTCCGCTGGGTTGGTGGGTTACTTACTCGACTAAGTAACCATATAACCAACGGGTGTGTCAACCCGTCCGTGCGAAACCCAGACCGTGCGGGCGGAGGAGGTCGGGAGGTCAGCTCTCGCGGCGGTGCTCGCGCCAGTCCTCGACGATCTGCAGCATCCGCGCGGAGAGGAAGCGGAAGAACTCGGCGAGCTCGACGGCCCGGTCGTGGGCTTCCTGATCGTCGTCGTGCTCGGCGGCGATGTCGTCGATGTACTCCGAGAGGCGGGAGTACACCGGCAGGTTCCCGACGATCGAGCGGTAGAACGGATCGTGCACGAACTCGTAGCGGTCGCGCCGGTCGCCGGGGCGCGAGCGTCGCTGGATGAAGTGCAGCTGCTGCAGGTAGCGCACCGCGCCGGACACCGCCGCCGCCGACACCCCGAGACGCTCGCCGAGCTGGGCGGCCGTGTACCCGCCCTCGGGGGCCGCGACCAGCGCCATCATCACCCGCGCCGGCATCCGCGGCATCCCGGCGGCGGTCATCATGGCGGCGGCTTGCTCGGCGGGTTCCATCCCGCGATGGGAGTCGGAGGCGGATGCTTCGGCGACGGGTTCGCCTGAGGTCGCGGCATCCACGTCCGGACCGTTCCGCCGGCTGTCGTCGGGCATCGACTCCTCCTACGCGCCGGGGGCGAGCTCGCGCCGCCGCATCATGGTCAGGGCGGCAGCGGCACCCCCGGCCAGTACGAGCACGAGCCACCCCAGACCGCGCACGTCCACCCCGCTCCCGTCGACCACGGGCGTGACCGCGAACGGCGAGAGGTTCGCCGTCCACTCGGGCAGCCCGAACAGCGGGCCGAACATGCCGAGCAGGGCCGCCAGCAGCACGAGGCTCCAGGCCACGGCGGTCGTCGCCCGCGGGAGGAGCACGAACACCAACGCGGTGAGCACCGCGAAGATCGCGGCCGCGACGGCCTGACCGAGCCCGGCGACCGCGACGATGCGATAGAGCGATTCGTCGCCGCCGTTCGACCAGACGCCGATCCATCCGGCGATCACAGCCGCGGCGACGACGATCAGCACCGCGACCACGCCGACGATGACGAAGTCCGCGAGCCAGCGCACGCGTCCGACAGGGGTGGCGAGCACGGCCTCGACGGTGCCGCGGGTCTCCTCCTGCCGTGCGCGCACCACGATCTGCACGGCGCAGCACGCGGCGAGGATGCCGAGCAGCGTGAAGAACACCGTCACGACGACCTCGTCGAGGCCGCCGGTCGCGCCGCCGATCTTCTTCAGGATCTCGGCGACCGCCGGGTTCTCGCCGGAGATCTGATCGACCAGACCGCTCAGCGTCGTGGCGAGGATGCCGGTGATCGCGCCGCCGACCGCCCATCCGATGATCGCCCCCGAGGTGAGCCGCCACACCAGGGCGTGCGGTGAGGCGAGGGCGGGGCGTGCCGAGACGCGTCCGGGGCGCTCCGCCACGAAGCTCGCATCGATGTCGCGCAGGGACTGCAGCGCGAGGGCGGCCCCGGCGAGAACGAGCCCGAAGCCCAGGCCGAGGAGCATCGGCCACACGAGGTCGACATCGTAGGGACGCGTCTGCTCGGCCCAGCCGAACGGCGAGAGCCAAGCGGGCCAGGCGCTCGTCATGCTCGACAGGTCGTCGCTCGGGGTGCCCGCGGCGTTGCCGATGCCGCGGAGGAGGAACGTCGCGACGAGCACCCACACCGTCAGCGAGTTCGCTCCGCGGGAGGTGCGCACGAGCTGCGCGGCGATCAGACCGATGCCGAGGAAGGCGATGCCGCAGGAGCCGGCCGCCGCGCCCGCGAGGAGTGACCCCGGGGCGGGGAGTCCGGTGGCGATCAGCGCGAGAGCCGTGAGCGCGGCCAGCACGACGTTCGCCAGCACGCCGTGCACGAGGGTGGCGACGGTCGGCAGTCGGCGTCCGGCCGGGGTCGCCCAGACCAGCTCGGCCCGCCCGGCCTCCTCATCACCACGCGTGTGCCGGACGGCGAGGAAGGTGCTCATGAGCGCGGCGAGCAGGGCCAGCCACGGAAGCACCTCGAAGGCGAGGAAGGCTCCCTCCGTCGTGCCGGAGGGCAGTCCGCGGAACATCAGGATCACCGGATTCGCGAGGGCGGCGGCGAGGATGTTCTGCCGGTCGGCGAGGGTCGAGTACGACTCGCTGACACCGGCGTAGCCCGCGAACGCCATGAGTGCGGTGCCGACGATCCACAGCGTCAGCTGCAGCCGGTCGCGCCGCAGTCGCTGCCGCAGCAGCACGCCGAAGGGAGTCATCACGCACGGCCCTTCAGCGCACGGCGTTCGCGACGGGTGGTGGGGGCCGGAGCATCGGTCCCACCGTCCTCGGCGACCTCGAGCGTCGCGAGGTCGTCGCCGTAGTGGCGCAGGAACAGCTCCTCGAGCGAAGGGGGAGCGACGCGCAGGTCGCTGATGCCGAGGGCGGCGAGAGCGGGGAGCACCGTGGCCGTGCGTTCGCTGTCGACGGCGAGACGGATGCGGTCGCCCTGCAGCTCCGGGTCGTGCACATCGGGGATGCGCGCGACCTGGTCGAGGGTCGCCCCGGAGGGCGTGAACGACACGTCGCTGCGGGTGAGGTGCCGCAGTTCCGTCAGGCTCCCGGTCTCGACGATGCGTCCGGCGCGGATGATCGACACCCGGTCGCACAGCTGCTCGACCTCGCTCATGATGTGGCTCGACAGCAGTACGGTGGCGCCGTTCGCGTGGGCGCGGGCGATCTCGCGCTGGAAGATGACCGCCATCAGCGGATCGAGACCGCTGGTCGGCTCATCGAGGATGTAGAGGTCGGCCGGTACGGCGAACGCCGCGATCAGCGCGACCTTCTGCCGGTTTCCCTTCGAGTAGGCGCGCCCCTTCTTGCGCGGGTCGAACTGGAACGCCTCCATGAGTCGCTTCTTCTCGTGCTGGTACGCCGGGTCTTTGGTGCGGGCACCGCGGAGGCGCGCGAGCAGGTCGACGGCCTCGCCGCCGGACAGGTTCGGCCAGACGCTGACGTCGCCAGGGACGTATGCGATGCGCCGGTGCAGGTCGACCGCACGACTCCACGGGTCTTCGCCGAACACGGTCGCATCCCCCGATGTGTGGCGCGCGAGGCCGAGGAGGATGCGGATCGTGGTCGACTTGCCCGCGCCGTTCGGGCCGAGGAAGCCGTGCACCTGGCCCTGCTCGACGATGAGGTCGAGGCCGTCGAGTGCGTGCACGTGCCCGTAGTGCTTGGTGAGGTCCTGGGTGGCGATGACGGTGGTCATGCGCGGGAGCGTACGCCCGATTCACAATGTTGTGAATCGGACGAAAACGACGCATGCGAAATCCTTACGACCCCCGCGTACAGTGGGCTGGTGCCGGAGTTCCCCTACAGCAGCCTGCGCCGCTGGCCCGACGTCGAGGCGGACAACCTCCAGGCGCATGACGTGACCGATCTGCTGCTCGTCGAACGGGCGCTCGCGCTCGACGTCCCCGGCTCCGAGACCGTCGTGGTCGGCGACGAATACGGCGCGATCACCCTGGCTCTGACGGATGCCGGGCGCCACGGCATCCGTGTGCATCAGGACCTCGCGACCGGCCGCCGAGCCCTGCAGCGCAACGCCGAGGGGCTCGGGCTCGCGGGCTTCACCGCGCACGAGCTCGACCAGACGCTGCTCGCCGGCGCACGGCTGGTGCTGCTGCAGCTGCCGAAGTCGCTCGCCGAGCTCGAGGAGATCGCGGATGCCGTGGCCCGCTGGGCCGCGCCCGACGTGGTGCTCGTCGCCGGCGGCCGCGTGAAGCACATGACCCTCCGTCAGAACGAGGTGCTGGGGCGCAGTCTCACGCACGTGCAGGCGCAGCGGGCGGAGCGGAAGTCGCGGTTGATCGTGGCCACCGAGCCGCGGCCCGTTCCCATCGACCCGCCGTTCCCGGTGATCGCGCAGCAGGATGGTCTGACCCTGGTCGCCCATGGCGGTGCGTTCGCGGGGGCACGCCTCGACATCGGCACCCGGGTGCTGCTGGACGTGCTCGGTCGGGACCGCCCCGCGGCGCCCCACGTTCTCGACCTCGGCTGCGGCACCGGCGCGCTCGCCGTCTCGTACGCGCTCGCGCACCCCGAATCCCGTGTGACCGCGACCGATCGTTCGGCGGCGGCCGTGGCATCCGCCCGGGCGACGGCCGCCGCGAACGGGGTCGCCGACCGCGTCACCGTGACCCACGACGATGCCGCCTCCGAGATCCCCGACGCGAGCGTCGACATCGTGCTGCTGAACCCGCCGTTCCACCTCGGTGCGAGCGTCCACACGGGTGCGGCGACCCGTCTTTTCGAGGCCGCGGCGCGCGTGCTGCGCCCGGGTGGCGAGCTCTTCACGGTGTACAACTCCTCGCTCGGATACCGCCCCGAACTCACCCGCCTGATCGGGGTCACGGAGCAGCTGCAGCGCACCCCGAAGTTCACCGTGACGCGCAGCATCCGGGAGCTCTGAGCGCGCGATTCCCGCCCTCCGGGGCGTCGACGAAGAGATTGTTGAATACCCGTGCAATCCCCCGGTCAGCCGTGGAAAACCACGCGCGTCCGAAGCCCAGGATTTGCCCCTGATCGGCCATTTCGTTACGTTGGAACGTGGGCCTGACGGCCCGAAGACCAGTCCGCGACCACGTCCTTCTTTCGATGAGCTGTGCTGCGAAGAGGCGTGGACGTACGGTCGATGCTCTATCGCGGCGGATCCGAAATCCGCCGTCCGTGCCGCCACAGCGATCATGTCGAACGGCCCCGAGAGCCTCACCCGGGCGTAACCGAAGCAGGCTCAGCCACCCGAAGGCGAGCCGCGGGGGAAACGTGTCCGAAATCGCTCTCGAAGCGCGCCATCTTTACAAGGTTTTCGGTAAGAATCCGAACACCGCCGTCCGTCGATTGAAAGCCGGTGAGAGCCGTGCCGCCGTCGCGGATGCCGGTACCGCAGCGGTCATCGACGCCAGCTTCGCCGTGAACCGCGGTGAGATCTTCGTCATCATGGGGCTGTCCGGATCGGGCAAGTCCACCATCATCCGCATGCTCAACGGACTGCATGAGATCACCGACGGCACCGTCACCGTGAACGGCGACCCGATCACCGGAATCCCCGCCGCACGACTGCGCGAGATCCGCCGCGACCGCATCTCGATGGTCTTCCAGCACTTCGCCCTGCTGCCGCACCGCACAGTCGCCGCGAACGTGGCGTACCCGCTCGAGCTCAAGGGCGTCGCCAAGGCCGAGCGCCTGGCCAAGGCCGAGGAGATCCTGTCGCTGGTCGGGCTCGAGGGGCAGGGCGAGAAGCTCCCCTCCGAGCTCTCCGGGGGCATGCAGCAGCGCGTGGGCATCGCCCGTGCCCTCGCCGCCGACAGCGACATCCTGCTCATGGACGAGGCCTTCAGTGCACTCGACCCGCTCATCCGGCGCGAGATGCAGGAGCAGCTGCTCGAGCTGCAGCAGAAGCTGAAGAAGACGATCGTGTTCATCACGCACGACCTCAACGAGGCCATGTTCCTCGGCGACCGGATCGCCGTCATGCGCGACGGCCGCATCGTGCAGATCGGCACGCCGGAGGACATCCTGATGGACCCGGCCAACGACTACGTCGAGCAGTTCGTGCAGGACGTCGACCGCGCCCGTGTGCTCACGGCCGCGAATGTGATGGAGCGTCCGCGCCCCGTCGTCCCCGACACCGCCGGCCCGCGGACGGCGCTGCGCCAGATGCGCGACGCCTACATGTCGGCCACCTACGTCACCGGCCGCGACCGCAAGCTGCGGGGCATCGTGACCGATCGCGACGCCGTGAAGCTCGTCCGCAAGGGCATCGCCACACTCGAGTCGGTGCTCAAGCCGGTGCCGCAGAGCGTCCACGAGGACGAGGTCCTCATGAACCTCTTCGTCCCGGCGGTCGAATCGCCGCTGCCGCTGGCCGTCACGGATGCCGAGGGGCGTCTGGCCGGGGTGATCCCCCGCGTCACGCTGCTCGCCGCGCTCGGCCCGGGACCGGGGGCGACCGGTGAGCTGACGCTGCCTCTCGTGCCGATGCCGCAGGCGGAGATCGACGCCGTGCTGGACGACGGATGGACGGCCGATCCGATTCCGACGGCCTCGACCACGGAGGAGGTGCGCTGATGGACGGCTTCCGCATCCCCGTGGGGACCTGGATCGAATCCGGCGTCGACTGGATCAAGGACAACCTCGACGGTCTGCTCGACGTGATCTCGTTCGTCATGAGCTTCCTCGTCGACGGGCTCACGAGCATCCTGCTGACCCCTCACTTCGCGGTCATCATCGTGATCGCCGCACTCATCGCCTGGGTCGTGCGCTCGTGGCAGCTCGCCATCGGCACGATCGTGTCGTTCGGGCTGATCGTCGGGATGAACCTCTGGGTGCCCGCCATGCAGACCCTCGCACTCGTGCTCGTGGCCGCTGTGATCGCCGTGCTGATCGCGGTGCCGCTCGGCATCTGGTCGGCGCGCAACGCCACCGTGCGGGCCGTGCTCAAGCCCGTGCTCGACTTCATGCAGACCATGCCGGCGTTCGTCTACCTGATCCCGGCGATCGTGTTCTTCGGCATCGGCGTGGTCCCCGGCCTCGTCGCCACCGTGATCTTCGCGCTGCCTCCGGGCGTGCGACTGACCGAGCTCGGCATCCGGGGCGTCGACTCCGAGACCGTCGAGGCAGGACACGCGTTCGGCGCCAAGCCGGGACAGATCCTGCGCGGCATCCAGCTCCCGCTCGCGATGCCGACCATCATGGCCGGCGTCAACCAGGTCATCATGCTCGCCCTGTCGATGGCGGTCATCGCCGGAATGGCGGGTGCGGACGGCCTCGGGAAGATGGTGGTCGAGGCGATCTCGACGATCAACATCCCCAAGGGCGTCGAGGCCGGCCTGGGCGTCGTGCTCATCGCGGTCTTCCTCGATCGCGTGACCGCCGCACTGGGCGCCCCCGGCGAGAACCGCTCGTCGCTGCTCGGGATGATCGAGCGTCGTCGTGCGCCGCACGGTGGCGGAACAGCATCCGTCCCCGCCGCGCAGGTCTCCGCGAAGCAGGATGCCGCCGACGAGGCGGAGCTCGTGCACTGAAGTCTTCACCCCTACGGAACAACACCCATACGGAACGCAAGAGAGAGAATCACATGAAGAAGAAGATCCTGGCAATCACCGCAGTCGGCATCGCCGCATCCCTCACCCTCGCCGGATGCAGCGGCGACGGCGCCGGCGGCACCAGCAGCGGCGGTGGCGACGCCGAGGACAAGGGCACGATCACCCTCGGCTTCCTGCCCTCGTGGACCGACGGCCTGAGCACCGCGTACCTGCTGCAGGACCAGCTCGAGAAGATCGGCTACACGGTCGAGATGAAGACGCTCACCGAGGCCGGCCCGCTGTACACCGGTCTCGCGCAGGGCGACGTCGACATGTACCCGTCGGCCTGGCCCGAGCTCACGCACGCCGAGTACATGGAGACGTACGGCGACGACATCGAAGACCTCGGCAAGTACTACGAGAACGCCAAGCTCACCCTCGCGGTGCCGGAGTACTCCGAACTGACCTCGATCGAGGACCTCGCGGGCAAGGGCGCCGACTTCGACGGCAAGATCTACGGCATCGAGCCGGGCGCCGGTCTGACCGCGCAGGCTCAGAAGATGCTCCCCGAGTACGGACTCGACAGCGAGTACGAGCTCGTCACCTCGTCGACCGCCGCGATGCTCACCGAGCTGAAGACCGCGACCGACAAGCAGGAGGACATCGTCGTCACGCTGTGGCGTCCGTTCTGGGCCAACGACGCCTTCCCCGTCAAGGACCTCGAAGACCCCAAGGGCGCAATGGGCAAGGCCGAGGGCCTGCACTTCCTGGGCACCAAGGGCTTCGCCGAGGAGTTCCCCGAGGCCGCTGAGCTGATCGAGAAGATCAAGCTCGACGACGAGCAGTACGGTGCGCTCGAAGACCTCGTGGTCAACGAGTACGGCGAGGGCAAGGAAGCGGATGCCGTCGACGAGTGGCTGAAGCAGTACGGCGACCAGTTCGACTGGGTCGTCACCAGCTGACCTGATCTTCCTCCAAGAAGGAGGGTCTCCCCCGAGGGGGAGACCCTCCTTCTTCGTCTCTGCCCCCTTTTGCTCCGTCGGCGAAAGTGCGACCATGACCACTCGCGGACCCGACAGGGCCAGGAATGGAGAGGGAACCGATGTGCACAGGGCTGAGCTTCACCACCGCTGACCACTACTTCGGAAGGAATCTCGATCTGGAGTTCTCGTACAACGAGACGGTCACCATCACGCCGAGGAACTTCTCGTTCTCGTTCCGACGGCTTCCCGCATTCACGACCCACCACGCGATCATCGGCATCGCCACGATCTCGGACGGTTACCCGTTGTACTACGACGCGGTCAATGAGAGGGGCCTCGGCATGGCCGGGCTCAACTTTCCCGACAACGCCTACTACCCGCCGGAGGACCCCGCCGCGACCAACGTCACGCCGTTCGAGTTCATCCCCTGGGTTCTGGGTCAGTTCGAGTCCGTGGCGCAGGTGAGAGCGGCGCTGGAGACCGTGAACCTCGTCGACATCTCCTTCAGTGCGGAGTTCCCCCTGTCGCCGCTGCACTGGATCATCTCGGACGGATCGGCGTCGATCACGGTGGAGAGCGTGCGGGAAGGCCTGAAGGTGTATGACAACCCCTGGGGTGTTCTCACCAACAATCCCACGTTCGACATCCAGGCCTTCCGGTTGAACGACTACATGCATCTCTCGAACCGGCAACCGCAGAACACCTTCGCCCCTGACGTGCCTCTCGACACCTACAGCCGGGGCATGGGCGGGATGGGTCTCCCCGGAGATCTGTCGTCGTCGTCACGATTCGTCAAGGCAGTGTTCACACGCATGAACTCGGTCTCGGGCAGTTCCGAGTCGGAGTCGATCAGCCAGTTCTTCCAGATCCTCGGATCCGTCGCCCAGCAGCGCGGATGCGTGCGCGTGGGCGATGAGGAGAAGTACGAGATCACCATCTACTCGTCGTGCTGCAACACCGACAAGGGGATCTACTACTACACGACCTACGAGAACAGCCAGATCACCGGGGTCGACATGCACCGGGAGAACCTCGATGGGTCCGAGCTCGCCGCCTACCCCCTCATCGAGGGGCAGCAGATCCGCATGCAGAACTGATCGGACCGCATTTCCGCCGTGTCACCGGACGCGATCAGAGCGGCAGCACGAGCGAGGCGATGAGCCCACCGCCCTTGCGCGCCCGCAGGCGCAGTTCGCCCTCGTGGGTCTTCGCGACGCTCTGCACGATCGCGAGCCCCAGTCCGGTGCCGTCGGGTCCGGTGGACGTCCGGCTCGCATCTCCGCGGTAGAAGGGCTCGGCGAGCAGCGCCACGGTCGCGGGGGTGAGGGGGGTCCCGGTGTTCTCGACCTCGATGACGGCGCGACCGCGCTCGCGTCGGCAGCGCACCCAGAGCTCCCCGCCGGGCGCATTGTGGCGGATGCCGTTCTCGAGGAGGTTCCGTACGGCTCTCGCCAACAGGACCGTGTTCCCCTCGACCGTGAGGTCACGGAGGTCCGAGTGCACCACGATCTCCTCGGAGTCCAGATCATCGATCTCGGCCTCGATCAGCGTGCTGACCTCGACCGGCTCGACCTGCTCGAGGCCGGCGCGCGATCGTGCGAGGGCGAGCAGCGCCGTGATGAGTCGTTCGCTCTGCTCGGTGGCCCGCAGTGCGCGCTGCATGTTCGGCTGCAGTTCCGCCGGTACCGTCCCCTGTTCGAGCGGG
This sequence comes from Microbacterium sp. MYb66, assembly GCF_002979435.1. Taxonomy (GTDB): domain Bacteria; phylum Actinomycetota; class Actinomycetes; order Actinomycetales; family Microbacteriaceae; genus Microbacterium. The sequence goes on from NZ_PCOV01000003.1 coordinate 332,195, forward strand.
ATCTCGAGCGCCGTGCGAGTGGTGGTGAGCGGGGTGCGCAGCTCATGCGAGGCGTTCGCGACGAATCTGTCCTGCGCGGTGAAGGCCGACTGCAGCCGGTCGAGCATGTCGTCGATCGTGTCGCCCAGCTCTTTGATCTCGTCGTCCGGACCGGGCAGGTCCAGCCGTCGCCCGAGGTCGTGCTCGGAGATGTCGCGCGCGGTCGCGGTGACCTCTCCGATGCGGCCGAGCGATCGACGCGCGAGCCAGAACGCGATGGCGGCCGCGACCCCGGTGAACCCGACGAGCACCACCACCGACCACAGCAGCAGCCCGCCGCCGACCTCGTCCGCGAGGAACGTGGACTGCTGCAGCACGGCGCCCTCCACCGCCTGCAGCGAGAGCGTCTGCATCGGAGCGGCCAGCTGGAAGTCGACGACGTCGGCGGTCTCGGCGAAGTAGCCGCATCCCGTGCTCGTGGTGCTGTACAGCAGGCCGCTGCTGTCGGTGAACGGCGCCGCGCCGCTCAGGTCGGCGCCGTCGGTGACGCTCGTCCCGTCCGTGAGGGGAGAGACCGAGGTCATCGGCACGCAGCTCGCCGCCGTGGTGCTGATGGCCGAGGCGAACAGCTGCTGCACGACCAGATACTGCACCGTGAGCAGGGCCGCACCGGCGGCGATGAACACTCCGGCGATGACGATCACCAGCCGGGTGCGGAAGCTCATGCGTCTCATGTCGTCCCCACTCGATAGCCGTGGCCGGCCGCGGACTGGATGACCGCGGGAGCCCCGAGTTTTCGGCGCAGCGTGTGCACCACGATCTTGACGACCCCGCGGGTGCGTTCGTGCGGCTCGTCCCACACCTCGTCGAGCAGGTCGTCGGCGCTGACGTAGCCGCCTTCCGCGGCCAGCAGCGTCTCGAGGACTCCGAACTCCTTGAGCGTGAGCCGAACCGGGGTGCCGTCGCGTTCCACGATGCGCCGCACGATGTCGAGGCGGACGCCCGCGAACTCCAGGACCGCGTGGGGGCGCGTCGACTGCGCTCGGCGGCCGAGGGCGCGGAGTCGAGCGAGCAGCTCGACGTACGCGAACGGCTTGGCGAGGTAGTCGTCGGCGCCGAGGTCGAGGCCCTCGACCCGGTCGTTCAGGGTTCCCGCTGCCGTGAGCATGAGGATGCGCGCCGGGTACTCCTGCGCGACAAGAGTGCGGCACACTGCGTCGCCGCTCAGGACGGGCAGATCGCGGTCGAGCACGATCACGTCCACATCGGTCGACGCCGCCGCTGTCAGAGCGCTTGCACCGTCGCGCGCGACGTCGACGTGGTAGCCCTCGCGACGCAGGCCGTCGGCCAGCGTGTCGGCCAGGTCGACCTCGTCTTCCACCAGCAGCAGTCTCATGGCACCTCCCGTCTCCGAGGGTGCGCTCTGCGCGGTTAGTTTCCGGTTAGGCGCCGTCATACCCAAAGCAAACCAGGGCATCCGTAGAACTGACTGCACGTCGCGGACGAGCTGCGACCCCGAGAAAGGGAATGTCATGTTCGACTCGAAAACACGCCGCTCGTTGGCGGTGGTGCCCGCTGTCGTGGCACTCTTCGCGCTCGCCGCCTGTGCCGGCCCCACGGGCGACGACAAGGCGAAGGACGGCGCGAACGACAAGGCCGCAGCCCGGTTCGTGACCTGTCTGACCGAGGAGGGGCAGACGGCGAAGATCGTCGAGGGGGGCCAGGTCGGCCTGCTGATGCCGGATGCGCCGACCGAGGGCTCGGTGGGCACGCTGACCGACAGCACCACAGCGCTCGGCGCCGGCGAGGGCGAGGAGACGGCGATGACGATGGTGTTCTCGGACGAGGACGGCACGTGGCTCGCCTCGACCGCCGCGTCCGGCTATCCCGAGGAGGGCGGCCAGCGCGCGGCCTGGGAGAAGTGCGAGGAGGAGGTTCCCGAGTTCACGCAGCCCGAGCCCGACATCTCGGGAGAAGGTGCGCAGACGCAGATGTTCTCGCCGGAAGAGTTCATGGAGGCGGGGCTCGCCTTCGCCTCGTGTGCCAGGGAGAACGGATTCACGGACTTCGCCGACCCCGACGCCGACGGAATGCTCGAGCTCCCCGTCGGCATCACGGAGGACGAGGCGCGAACGCTCCTCGACGCGTGCGCGGAGACCGCGGGGGACATGCCGCCCATGTTCTCGCCCGAGAGCACGGAATCCGCTGACTTCGACTGGTTCGCGCTGATGAGCGAGTACTTCGACGGGGCCTTCTCGGTCGCGACGGTCCTCCCCTCCGGGGGCGACGAATGAGCCGCCGGGTGGCCAAGGTGCTCGTTCCCGTCGGGGTGCTGCTGGTCGCGGCGGCGGTGACTCTGGCGGTGATGCAGCCCTGGAGCTCGGTGGCCGAGACGCCCGACGACAGCAAGAAGCCGGTCACGGCAGAGGCAGAGCTCACCACCCTCACCTCCGACCTGAGGCTCAACGGCAGCCTGAGCTACGGAGCATCCATCGCCCTCCCCGGGCGTGGGGGGACCATCACGCGGCTGCCGACCGCCGGTGACGTGATCGGCGTCGGTCAGGCCATCTACGAGGTGGACGGCAGGCCCGTGGTCGCGGTGCGCGGCGACCGGCCGTTCTGGCGCGACCTCGGCCTCGGTGTGGAAGACGGTCCCGACGTCCGCCAGCTCGAGCAGGCCCTCGCCGACCTCGGCTTCGGCAAGGACATGACGGTGGACGACGAGTTCACCGCGGTCACCGAGGCCAACGTCAAGGCATGGCAGAAAGCCCTCGGCGTGACCAAGGACGGTGTCGTCGAACTGGGCGACGTCGTGGCGATCACCGCGGGATCCGTGCGGATCGACTCGGTCAAGGCGCAGCTGGGCGACCCCGCCGGGGCCAGTCCGCTGACGTACACGAGCACCACGCTGCGGGTGGTCGCCAAGCTCACCGATGCGCAGGCGCGGGAGATCCTGCCGGCGACGCCGGTGACCGTGATCCTGCCGGACGGCACCGAGGTTCCGGCGACGGTGACCGCCGTCGATCCCGGCGGACAGCCGACCGAGAAGGAGGGCGAGACCACACCGGCCACCGCGAACATCGAGTTCGCCGATCCCGCCGTCGCCGAAGGCATCGGATTGCGTGCCGTCAAGGTCGTGTTCGCCACCTCGGAGGTGAAGGATGCGCTGGTCGTGCCGGTCACCGCTCTCGTGGCCACGACCGACGGCGGCTATGCGGTCGACGTGCTGCGCAAGGGCGGCAAGGTCGAGCGCGTGTCCGTGGAGGTCGGACTGATCGCCGACACCAGGGTGCAGGTGACCGGCGGCGACCTGGCCGCAGGCGACGCGGTGGTGGTGGCGCAATGAGTCCCGACACCGTCGTCGAGCTCGTCGACGTGAGCAAGGAGTATCCCGGCAGCCCGCCGCTGCGGGTGCTGCACGGCATGAGCCTGGCGATCGGGAGCGGCGAGCTGGTCTCGGTCGTCGGCGCGTCCGGATCGGGAAAGAGCACGATGCTCTCGATCATGGGCACGCTCGACGACCCCACCAGCGGCACCGTGCTGATCGACGGGACGGATGCCGCGGCGCTCCCCGAGCGCGCCCGTGCGGTCCTCCGCGCTCGCCGGATCGGGTTCGTGTTCCAGCAGTTCTTCCTGCTGCCGGCCCTGAGCGCGGTCGAGAACGTCGCGCTCGGACTCCTCTATTCGGGAGTGCCGGCGGCGGAGCGCTCCGTGCGCGCGGCTGCCGCCCTCGAACGGGTCGGCCTCGGCGCCCGCATGAAGCACCGGCCCGGTCAGCTCTCGGGCGGGGAGCAGCAGCGGGTGGCCATCGCGAGGGCGATCGTCGGGAACCCGTCGGTGCTGTTCGCCGATGAGCCGACCGGGGCTCTCGACTCGACCACGGGCGAGCGCATCCTCGAACTGCTCACGTCGATCGCCGATTCGGGCACCGCGGTCGTGATCATCACCCACGATCCGCACATCGCCGAGCGCACACAGCGGCAGATCGGCATCCACGACGGGCGGATCGTGAGCGACACGGGGTCGATCGAGCAGGAAGAGGTCGCGGCATGAGACGCACGGGAGAGCGGATGCCGCGGCTCAGTGTCGCGGACAGCATCCGCACCGCGCTCATCGGTCCGCGCAGCCGCAAGATGCGCACGGCGCTCTCGGCGCTCGGGGTCGCCGTCGGCATCGCGGCGCTCACGGCCATCACCGGCATCGCCGCGTCGAACCAGGCCGCGCTGCTGGACGAGCTCGACGCGCTCGGGGCGAACATGATCGTCGTGCAACCCGGATACGGGCCGGACAACAAGCCGGTCCCGTTGCCCGAGACGGCGGCCGGGATGATCGAGCGGGTCTCCGGCGTCGAGCGGGTCGGCGTGCTCGAGAAGGTGCCGGACGGCACCGGTGTGTACCGCAACGACCTCATGCCGAAGAGTCAGGGCAACGGTCTGACCGCGTTCGCCGCGAGCCCCGACTTCCTGGCCTCGGTCGAGGGCTCGGTCGCGAAGGGCGCGTGGTTCGACGAGACCGACCGCTCGCTGCCGGTGACCGTGCTCGGCTCTGCCGCGGCCGCGCGGATGGGCATCACCGAGCCGGGGGTGCGGGTGTGGATCGGGGAGCAGTGGTACACGGTGATCGGCATCCTGGACTCTGCTGGTCTCGCCGAATCCATCGACGCGAGCGCGTTCCTCGGCGATCACTGGGCGGCCGAGCACGTGTCGGCGAAGGGGGATGACACCATCGCCTCGATCTACGTGCGCATGGCCGACGGCAGAACGGGCGAGAAGGTCCGCGACGCGATCGGGCGTGCCGCGAATCCGACCTCTCCGTACGTGCAGGTCATGGGCCTCGGCGATCTCGCCGGGGCGAGGGACACCGCGGACGACTCGCTGTCCGGCCTCGCCGTCGGCCTCGCAGCGATCGCTCTGCTGGTCGGAGGCATCGGCATCGCCAACACCATGGTGGTGGCCGTGCTGGAGCGTCGCGGCGAGATCGGACTCCGGAGGGCGCTCGGTGCGCGATCAGGTCAGATCGCGGGGCAGTTCGTGGCGGAGGCGATCGTGCTCGGCGGCCTGGGGGGCATCGCCGGGGTGATCTGCGGGGCGCTCGGCGTCGTCGCCTACGCCTCGATCCAGGGGCAGGCGGTGACGATACCGACGGCGGTGCTCGTCGGCGGTCCGGTCGTGGCGCTCGCGGTCGGGGTGATCGCGGGTCTGTATCCCGCCGTGAGCGCGGCGCGTCTGTCTCCTACCTCGGCGTTGCGCACGGTGTGACCGCGCCCCGTCCCCCGCTTCGGAGCGAGACTGGGGCGGGCGGGCGCAACCCCCTGACCCGTCCACGATCCCGGGCGTAGCCTGTGGCCGTGGACGGGTTCGCGGCGGTCGACTTCGGGTTCGCCCGCGAGGTCCTGCAGCGGGGCATCGCGGCGCTCTATCTCGTCGCTTTCGTGTCCAGCCTGAACCAGTTCCGCCCGCTCCTGGGCGAGCACGGGCTACTCCCGGCGCCGGCCCTCCTCGAGTGGGTCGGGCAGAAGGCGGAGCGGCGGCGGATGCTGCATCCGACGCTGTTCTCCCGCATCCGCTACTCCGACCGCCGGCTCGTCGCGTTGTGCGTGGTCGGCGTGGTGGTCGCGGCGCTCCTCGTCGTCGGCGTCCCCCAGTGGGGACCGCCGTGGGTGCCGATGCTGTGCTTCCTCGCGCTGTGGCTCGGCTACATGTCGATCGTGAGCATCGGCCAGACCTTCTACTCGTTCGGCTGGGAGATGCTGCTGCTCGAGGCGGGGTTCCTCGCGGCCTTCCTCGGCTCGAACGATCAGCCGCCGCCGACGGTCGTGATCGTGCTCTTCTGGTGGCTGGTCTTCCGGTTGGAGTTCGGCGCCGGGATGATCAAGATCCGCGGCGGACGCGAGTGGCGCGACCTGACGGCGATGACCTACCACCACGAGACGCAGCCGATGCCGGGTCCGCTGAGCCGGCAGGCGCATCTGCTGCCGCGCTGGTTCCATCGGGGCGAGGTGCTGGGCAACCACTTCGCTCAGCTCGTCGCGCCGTTCTTCCTCTTCGCTCCGCTGCTGTCGCTGTGGGTGGATGGCCCGGTGCCGCAGATCATCGGCGCGGTGGCGGCATCCGTCGTGATCCTGACGCAGGCCTGGCTCGTGCTGACGGGCAACTTCGCGTGGCTGAATTGGGCGACGATGGTCATCGCGTTCTCCGCGATCGGGCTGCCCGGGGTGGGGGCGTCCGAGATCGCGCCACCGACGGACGCGCCCTGGATCCTCGCCGGCATCCCGCTCTTCTGGGTGGTGGTCACCTCGGCCGTGGGGCTGCTCTACGTCGTGGTGAGCGTGCCGGCGCTGCGGAACCTGTTCGTGCGGCGGCAGCTGATGAACGCGAGCTTCAACCGGTGGCAGCTCGCCAACGCCTACGGGGCCTTCGGCACGGTCACGAAGGAGCGGGTCGAGATCGTCGTCGAGGGGTCAGCCGATGAGGAAGGGGTGCAGTGGCGCGAGTACGAGTTCAAGGGCAAACCCGGAGACGGGCGACGGATGCCGCGGCAGTTCGCTCCGTACCACCTGCGCCTCGACTGGCTGATGTGGTTCCTGCCGCTCGGGCACTCGTTCGATGACTGGTTCACGGCGTTCCTGGTGCGGCTGCTCGAAGCGGATGCTCCGACGCTCGCGCTGATCCGGGTCGATCCCTTCGACGGGGAGCGGCCGCGGTGGGTGCGGGCCGTTTCCTACCGCTACCGCTTCGCCACCCGCGCCGAGAAGCGCGCCGATGGCGTGGTGTGGGTGCGGAGTCGCCGCCGCGTGGTGCTCGGCCCGTTCGGGCTGCGGTGAGGGGGTGTCCCCCAAAAAGAGGACAGACCGCGTCTAAAATGTAACGTATCGTTGCGATCTCGTGACACAAGCGCATCTGACATCAGAGTGCGCAGATCGAGAGGAGCAGTAATGAGGCTGAAATCGAGGATTGCGGGAATGGCCATCGCCAGCGCGATAGGGCTTGCGGTTTTGTCGGCTGCGCCAGCCTCGGCGGCGCAGACGCATGCAGAGTCCGTGCAGCCCGCAGCGGCGGCAGCTTCATGCGGCTTCAGTCTTTGGGGTGGGACGTACAAAAACTGCGGCAGCAAGTCAACACGCATCAGCGTGCAGTACTCAGGAGGGGATCCAAGCTTGGGTCTGCAGTTCCTCTCGAAGTCTTTCTGCGTGAAAGAGGGTGCCACCAAGGCCGTCGCCATCCCTGGCGGATTCTGGTTTGCACAAGGTGTGATTGATAGCGGACCCGCGAATGGGCCTGGAAAGTGTTGAGCTAGTATCGCTTCTCATTGTGCCGGGTAGCGGCGCTTGGTCCCGTGTTGGTTTGACCCAACCGGGAGATCACAACCGCGCGCGGCGAACTATACTGACGCGCCCCGGCCCTCGAGCCGCCCGGTGCGACCCGCGTCGCCCCGCATGACACGACACATGATGACTGAGTTCTCATGACCGAGACGAGCCAGTGGGGGCCGATCCAGCGCATGCCGCGGCGACGTTACGTCGCCGCGGGGCTGGGCGTTGGCTCAGATCACAGTTGCCTGCGGGGCATCCTTCTCGTCCATCTCACTGCGATGCAAATGGATGGATGTGCATCTTCCTGCAGAGACGATGTCGCCAACATGGCGATCGACGGTCTAGTCGCCTACGGGGTCGTCGTCGCCGCGTACCCGGTTCCCGCGTGATCCGACCGCGCAGGCAAAACTCTCCGTGTTGGGAGGAGTATCTCGACGAGAGTCTCCTCCCATACGGAGTTCTCCGCCTTACATGCACCGTGAATCCCCGCCGAGCGCGGCGAAACGCCCCGGCCGGGGCGAGTGACCCGGTCGGAGCGTCCCGTCTCGCTGGGCGAAGATCAGCTGACCTTCTTCCGGTACGAGATGATCGCGAACACGTAGGCGACCACGAGGATGCCGACGCACCAGGCGAGGGCGACCCAGATGTCGTTGCCGACGGGCTGCTCGGCGAACAGCGCCTGGATGGTGTTGACGATCGAGGTGACCGGCTGGTTGTCGGCGAACCACTGCACCGGCGCCGGCATGGTGTCGGTGGGTACGAATGCCGAGCTGATGAACGGCAGGAAGATCAGCGGGTACGAGAAGGCGCTCGCGCCGTCGACCGTCTTGGCGTTCAGGCCCGCGATGATCGCCAGCCAGGTGAGGGCCAGGGTGAACAGCATCAGGATGCCGATCACTCCGAGCCAGGCCCAGAAGCTCGCTCCGGTGCGGAAGCCCATCAGGAATCCGACGCCGAAGATGATCGCCAGGGTGATGGCGTTCGCCGTCAGAGACGTGAGCACGTGGGCCCACAGCACGCTCGATCGGGCGATCGGCATGGAGTGGAACCGCTCGAAGATGCCGCTCTGCATGTCGGTGAACAACCGGAACGCCGTGTAGGCGATGCCCGACGCGATCGCGATGAGCAGGATGCCGGGGAGCAGGTAGTTCACGTAGTTGTCGGTGCCGGTGCTCTGTTGGAGTGCACCGCCGAACACGTACACGAACAGGAGCATCAGCGCGATCGGGGTGACCGCCGTGGTGATGATCGTGTCGGGACTGCGGAAGATGTGCCGCATGGAGCGGCCGGTGAGTGTCGCCGTGTCGGCGGCGAAGTGCGTGCTCATGCTGCGTTCTCCTTTCCAGAGGCCTTGGGGCCGATGAGGGTGAGGAAGATCTCCTCGAGGGTGGGCTGCTTCTCGACGTACTCGACCTTGGCGGCCGGGAGCAGCTTCTTCAGGTCGGCGAGAGTGCCGTTGGCGATGATGCGGCCCTCGTGCAGGATCGCGATGCGGTCGGCCAGCTGCTCCGCTTCGTCGAGGTACTGCGTGGTGAGCAGCACCGTGGTTCCGGTGTTCGCGAGTTCTTTGACCACGTCCCACACCTCGATGCGGGCTTCCGGGTCGAGGCCGGTGGTCGGCTCGTCGAGGTAGATGACCTCGGGGTGTCCGACCAGGCTCATCGCGATGTCGAGCCGGCGACGCATGCCGCCGGAGTAGGTTCCGACCTTGCGGCCACCGGCATCCGTCAGGCGGAACTTCGCCAGCAGGTCGTCGGCGACCTTCCCGGCGTCGGGGAGGTGGCGCAGTTTCGCGACCAGCACGAGGTTCTCGCGTCCGGTGAGGATCTCGTCGACCGCGGCGAACTGCCCGGTGAGGCTGATCAGCTCGCGCACACCGACCGGGTCGGCGGCGACGTCCACGCCCTGCACGGTCGCCGTGCCGGCGTCGGACTTCAGCAGGGTGGAGAGGATGCGCACCATCGTGGTCTTGCCGGCGCCGTTCGAGCCGAGGAGGGCGAAGATGCTGCCCTTCTCGACCTCGAAGTCGACGCCGCGCAGCACGTGCAGATCCTTGTACGACTTCTCGATGCCGCGCACCGAGATGGCTGCATTCGTCATGACTCCTCCTTCTTCTTCGCGTCGTCGAACGCCTTGATGAGGCGCGCGCGCTCCTTGTCGATCCACTGGCGTCCGCCGTACGCGGCGGCGTAGTTCTCGGCGAACTCCACCGGGTCGTCGCCGACGATCGCTGAGACCGGGGTGCCGTCGAGTGCGGCGCGCTCCCACATGTCGGCGATGTCGAGGAACATCTTCACGATGGTGTCGCCGTCGGTGACGCCGCCGTAGTACATGTTGTAGCGCTGCTGGGCCTTCGCCATCTCGCGGTACGGCTCGGGCAGGGCGTTGATGCGGGCCTGCGCCTGCTTGTAGAGCTTCTTCTCTTCGAGTGATCCGGTGATCGCTTCGATCCACTTCGCGGCCATGATCAGTTCTCCTTGTTCTGGGTGGTGCTCTTGTCGGTGTTGGTCTTGTTCAGCTGTGCGATGTGCTGCGCGAGGAAGTCCCAGGTCTTCCAGAACTCCTCGAGCTCCTGCTGGCCCTGCGCGTTCAGGGTGTATACCTTGCGGGGCGGACCCTTCTCGCTCGGGACCTTCTCGACGTCGACGAGGTTCTTCTGCTCGATGCGCACGAGGAGTGCGTAGATCGTGCCCTCGGCGATGTCGGTGAATCCGTGGTCTCGGATGCGTGTGGTGATCTCGTACCCGTATGCCGGCTGCTCGGCGAGGAGGGCCAGAACGATGCCCTCCAGAGTGCCCTTGAGCATTTCGGTCATCTGCTTGCCCATCAGGTCCTCCTTTCGATTCGTTGGTACTCAGTGTTGCTGGGTACCGGTACAAAGTAACACTGAGTACCGGTACTTAGCAACACCGAATACTGACTTTTTCGGACGAGATCCCGAAGCGGTTCCGGGCGCGCGAGAACGCCGCCGACGGCGAGGGGCGGAGAGGGGAAGCGCCGCTACGGGAACATGCGGCGCAGCAGCGCCAGGTCGTCGTTGCTCAGGGCCTGTGAGATCACGGCCGCCGTCTCCGGGGGCATGTCCTTCTCCAGACGCTGCCACAGCCACCGCGCGGCACCCAGGTCTGCGGTGGCGACAGCGGTCGAGAACGCCGCCACTCCGTCGTAGTAGGGGATGGTCGAAGACCCGGGTTCGGCGTTGTACGGCGAGTAGATGTCGACGAACGGAATCGTCGGGTCCGGTCGCAGGTAGAGCACGTCCCCGGGAGCGATCGGCTCATTGCCGCGCACGTGGTTGAAGCTGCCGACGGTGACGTAGTCGACGCAGAAGCGCTCGCCGATCGCGATGAGGCTGTCACCGGCCTGCACCTCGTAAGAGAAGATCTCGCCGTCGGCATCCAGAGTGACCGGCCCGCGTGCCAGCTCCGACGCGCCCATGTCGACGAGCTCGCCCAGGAGCTTCCCGTGAGTCGGGGAGCCGTCGTCGCTCCCGATGTTGATGAACGCGTTGGTGGTGCAATCACCCGGCCCACCGGCGGGAACGCTGATGCCGTCGCCCAGATCGACGTAGCCGACCGGATCAGATGCGTCGGCGGCACTCGTCGGGGCCGTGGAGGGTTCGGCGACCAAGCGTTCCGCCGCCCGCGAGGCCGCGTCGACGACGGCGGGTGCGGCGCTGATCACGGCGGGAGCGGCAACGGCGATCAGCCCGGCGACGGCCACGACGACGACGGCGGTGGTGATCTTGGTGTTGCGCTTCATCTCCGACAGCATGGCATCGCTCGGCACCGCGGCGATAGAGCGGGTGCCGGGTCAGCTGCGCAGGTACGCGAGCGCGGCGAGCACACGCCGGTGGCCGCTGTCGCTGGAGGCGAGGCCGAGCTTGCCGAAGATGTTGCCGATGTGCTTGCTCACCGCGGTCTCCGTCACGAAGAGCCGCTCGGCGATGGTGCCGTTGTCGAGGCCCTCGGCCATGAGTCCGAGCACCTCGCGTTCGCGCGGGGTGAGCGTCTGCACAGGATCGTCGGCGCGACGACGGCTCATCAGCTGCGAGATGACCTCGGGGTCCATCACCGTGCCGCCGGCGGCCACGCGGTTCAGCGCGTCGACGAACGAGGCCACCTTCCCCACCCGCTCCTTGAGCAGGTAGCCGAGGCCGTCGGCGCCGGCCGCGAGGAGTTCGCCGGCATAGCGATCCTCGACGTAGGCCGACAGCACCAGCACGGGGAATCCGGGGCGGCGGGCTCGGGCTTCGGCCGCCGCCTTCAGTCCCTCGCTCGTGAAGGTGGGCGGCATCCTCACGTCGACCACGGCGGCATCCGCCTCGTCGAGCCGGGCGAGGAACCCCTCGGCGTTGTCCACGGCCGCCACCACCTCGAAGCCCTCGCTGCGCAGCAGCAGCGCCAGCCCTTCGCGAAGAAGAGTGTCATCTTCGGCGATCACGACCCGCATGGCAGCTCCGCTCTCAGGGTGGTGGGTCCGCCGACCGGACTCGTGAGATCCAGCGTGCCCTCGAAGGCCTCGATGCGGCGACGGATGCCGGCGATCCCGCCGCCGGGACGCTCGACGGCTCCGCCCACCCCGTCGTCCTCGACGGTGATGAGCAGCACCTCGCCCTCGCGCGCGACGCGGACCACGGCGTGTGCCGCCTCGCTGTACTTGTTGACGTTCGTCAGCGCCTCGGCCACGACGAAGTAGCTGGCCGACTCGACCGCCGCCGGCACGCGTCCGACCTCGATCGCATCGATCGTGCAGGGGACGACGCTGCGTCCGGCCAGCGAGGCCAGGGCGCCCTCCAGCCCGAGCTCGTCGAGGATCGGCGGGTAGATGTCGTGCACCGTGCGGCGGAGCCCCGCGAGTGCATCGGTCGCGGCATCCTGCGCTCGCCGCAGCGGTTCGAGCACATCGCCGCCGGTCTCCTGAGCGCGCTCCGCGATCCCGAGCATCATCACGACGTTCACGAGCCGGTTCTGCGCGCCGTCGTGCAGGTCGCGCTCGATGCGACGGAGCTCGGCGGCGTGCGCGTCGAGGGCGGCGGCACGGCTCAGCGTGAGGGCGTCGACCCTGGCGGCGAGGCGGGATCTCTCGGGTGTCGCGAGCAGCTTCGCCGACACGAACGACACCAGTCGTGCGACGGCGGGGATGAGGAAGACCGACAGTGCCGCATAGGCCAGAGCGAGCAGCGGCATGGTCGCCGCAAGCTCCCAGGACGTGACGGGGTAGACCGAACCGACCGGGTCGTCGGCGGGCGCGAACTGCCAGTAGTAGGTGATGGCGAGAGTGTTGACCGCCGCCACCGGGAGCGAGATCGTCAGCATCGAGAGGAACAGCACAGGGAGTCCCTGCACCGCGAGCCAGAGGAGGTCGCGGCCGGTGTCGCGTGAGAGCGCGAAGCGCAGACGGTCCTCGATGGTCGAATCCGGCGGGAGCACCCGTTCGATCGGCGTCAGCTCCTCGCCCCGGTACGCGCCGACTCGGCGACGGTTCACGTCGGTCCACCGGTGCAAGCCGCGGACGGCCTCGGGCATGATGAGCACGCCTCCGGTGAGGATCATGAAGGGGAGCAGGACGATTCCCAGGCACAGGAACACCAGGGACGCGATGGAGACCCCGGCCTCGACGGCCAGATATCCCCACGCGCGCAGCCAGCGCCGCATCCGTCCGTCCTTCACCCTCACAGTCTGCCCGAGCGGTCGCAGCGGCACGGTATAGCCAGCACCACCATCGATGCGGCAGCGGGCGGGATGGGATGCCGGATCCGCCGTCCCTAGCGTCGAATCATGACCTTCACACCACTCGCCCCCGCCGTCGATGCGGGGCCTTCCGAAGCACTGCGCCTGCAGTCCGTCGTCAAGACCTACGGCGCCGGCGCCAACCGCGTCACCGCGCTGCGGGGCGTGAACCTCGCCATCGGGAGGGGCACGTTCACGGCGATCATGGGCCCCTCGGGCTCGGGCAAGAGCACGCTGTTGCACAGTGCCGCCGGACTCGACAGGCCGAGCAGCGGAACCGTGCACCTGGGCGGCACCGAGATCTCAGGGCTGAAGGCACGTCAGCTCACGGCCTTCCGGCGCGACCACGTCGGCTTCGTTTTCCAGGCCTACAACCTGCTGCCCGCGCTGAACGTCGAGGACAACATCACGCTGCCGCTGCGGCTGGGCGGCCGGCGGCTCGAGTCGCAGTGGCTCGACTTCCTGCTGGATGCCGTCGGGCTCACGGAGTACCGGCGCCGCCGCCCCACCGAGCTCTCCGGAGGTCAGCAGCAGCGGGTGGCGATCGCGCGCGCCCTCATCACCCGGCCGCATGTGGTGTTCGGCGACGAGCCGACCGGTGCGCTCGACTCGCGCTCGGGCAAGCAGGTGCTCGACCTGCTCGCGCACACGGCGAGGGAGCTGAACCAGACCGTCGTGGTCGTGACGCACGACCCGGTGGTCGCCTCGCACGCCGACCGGGTGATCTTCCTCGCCGACGGTGCGTTCGCAGGGTACCTCGACGGCGCCGACCCCGCGCAGATCAATGACCGCATGAGCGCATTGGGGGAGTGGTGATGTCGCGGCCCCTGGGCTTGGGGCGTCTCCTCGGCGCAGACCTCCGCCACCACCGCGGGAGCTTCGTCGGAGTGGCGGTCGCCGTGTTCGTCGCTGCCGCGCTGGTGACCGGCCTCGGAGTGCTCGTCGAGTCCGGGATGCGCGGAGGATTGGCGCCCGAACGCTACGCGGCGGCCGACGTCGTGGTGGGCGCCCCGCAGCAGGTGGATGTACCCGAGGACCTGCCTGTTCCCCTGCGGGAGCGGGCTCCGCTGCCCGCCGATGCCGCGCGTGACATCGCGGGTCTTCCGGGCGTCGAACGTGTCGTGATCGATGCGACGGTTCCGCTTGTACTGCAGGATGCGGATGCCGATGCCGGCGGGGTCGTCGCGGTCGAGGCTCACCCCTGGCCGGCCACCGCGCTGACCGGTTTCGAGCTGCGCGAAGGGCATGAGCCCGCAGCGGCAGACGAGGTGGTCGTCCCCTCCGGCTCCGGTCGTGCCATCGGCGACGCGCTGGTCCTGAGTCACGGTGGCGTGCCGTCGGAGTACCGCGTGGTGGGCGAGGTCGAGGCGCCGGTCACCCCCGAGCGGGCGACGCACGTGTTCCTCAGCGAAGGACGCATCGGCGAGCTCGACCCGCATGACGGTGCGGCGCAGGCGCTCGGGGTGTTCGTCTCCGGGGAGGACCCGGAGCACACGGCGACCGTGATCCGCGAGGCCTTCCCCGGGCTGATCGCCCGCACGGGCGACGGCCGCGGTGATGTCGAGTTCCTCGACTCGGGCGCCGCCCGCTCCACGCTCGTCGCCATCGGCAGCGCGTTCGTCGGCACCTGCATCCTCGTCGCGATGTTCATCGTCGCGGGCACGCTCTCCCTGTCGGTGCAGTCGCGCCGCCGCGACTACGCGCTGCTGCGAGCGGTCGGCGCGAGCCCCTCCCAGGTGCATTCCCTCGTCGCCCGCGAGGTGCTGTGGGTCGCGGTGGTCGCCGTGCTGCTCGGCATCGTTCCCGGATACCTGTTGTCGAGCGTGCTGCAGTCGGCCTTCGTGGCCGGTGGTGTGATCCCCGGCGACTTCGCCCTGGCCGTCGGGCCTCTTCCCGCGGTCGGAGCGGTGCTGCTCGTCCTCGCCTCCGCCTGGGGCGCCGCGCGCATCGCAGCCGCCCGAGTCGCGAAGCTCGACCCGGTCGAGGCGCTGCGTGAGTCGGCGACGGGCGCTCCCGGGATCGGACTGCCGCGCATCATCACCGGCATCGTGCTGGCCGCCGCGGGGATCTCGGTCTCGACCGTGCCGCTCGTCGTGCGGGGTCAGATCGCCGCCGGTGCGGCCGCCGGCGCGGCGATGCTGCTGATCATCGCCCTCGCCGTCCTCGGCCCGTGGCTGGTGTCGTTGAGCGTTCGGCTGATCGGAACCGTGCTGGGTCGACTGTCCGCTCCGGGCTTCCTCGCCTCGGCCAGCGCCGAAACGAACAGCAGACGTCTGGCATCCGCGATCCTGCCCATCGCCCTCGGCATCGGACTGGGGCTCGTGCAGATCGGGGCGCCGTCGATCATCGCCGCAGAGGCGGCGACGCAGGCCCAGGCCGGTGTCATCGCCGACCTGCGCGTGACGGGGCCGGCGGGTCTCTCTCCCGAGGCGGTCGACGAGATCCGCTCGACCCCCGGCGTGACCGAGGCATCGGGCGTCGCACTGAGCGCTGCGGTCGTCGACTCGCGCGATCTCGAGGGGAAGCTCGAACGCACGGAGCACGTGCTCCAGGGCATCGATCCCCAGAACGTGGCCGACAGCCTCGACCTGCGCGTGCGTGCGGGTTCGCTCGCCGAGCTCGACGACGCGGCGACGGTCGCGGTGAGCACGGATGCTGCGCAGGGTCTCGGGGTGGACCTCGGCGACACGGTCACCGGGTATCTCGGCGACGGTTCGCCGCTGGACGCCACCGTCGTCGCCGTGTACGAGCGGGGCCTCGGTTTCGGCGACCTCACGATGGCCGCCGATGCTGTCAGAGCGCACACCACGGCCGGTCTCGATGCGTTCGCGCTCGTCGCGGTCGACGAGGACTCCGCCGATGAGGTGCGCGTCGCGCTGGGCGAGCGCGGTCTGATCGTGACCGACGGATCCGGTCAGGCGGCCGCGGGTGCAGGAGCGCAGTCGCAGCAGGGCTGGGTGAATCTCATCGCCCTGCTGGTGATCCTCGGCTACATCGCGATCGCCGTGGTCAACACGCTCGTGATGGCGACGGGGGAGCGGTCACGTGAGCTGGCGCTGCTGCAGTTGATCGGCTCGTCCCGCGGGCAGGTGCGCTCGATGATGCGGATCGAGGCCGTGCTCGTCGCGGTGATCGCGATGGTGTTCGGCGTCGTGGTCGCGATCCCTCCGCTGATCGGCGTGAGCATGGGCATCTCGGGGCAGCCGCTGCCCGCACTGCCGGTGGTCGGATCACTGGCGATCATCGGGTCGATGGGGGCGCTGGCTCTGGTGGCGATGTGGATCGGGACCACCTCGACCATGCGCACGCGTCCGATCGACGAGATCGGGTCGCGCCAGTAGCCCGTGCCGCGCAGGGGTGCACCGGAGGAATCGGTGCACCCCTTTCCGCAGGGGGGAGTTGGGCCGGTCCACATGTCGTGGGCGTGCCGAAGGCTCGATACGCTCGTGCGCCGTGCTATCCCTGTTCTTCTTCTCCGATGAGCTGCACCACGACGTCATGAATAGTGCCCGAGAACGTAGCCGGCGCGGAGTATTCGTCGGTGACCGGACTCCCGAGATCCATTCCGACGTCGAAGCTCTCGGTCGGCGAGAAGCGTCCAGGGACCGTGTGCTCCGCCCGTCCTTCGGCCACGGTCCGACCGTCGACCGCCAGACGAAGGATTCCCCCCGTGCCGGGCTTGTGCTCCACATCGGCGATGAACTCGACAGCGACCTCGTGGTCGCCTGCCTCCATCGGTTTCGGGGCACGAACGACGTAGCGGCCGCGACCGAAGAAGTTGTAGTGATAAACCGGTACGCCATCGTCGAAGTACAACGAGAACCCGGCACTGCGGCCACCGGCAGCGACAACGACCCCATTCGTGCTCGCGTCGTGGAGGGTCACATGTCCGATGATTCGGTGCGAGACATTCTTGGTGGGAGGGGCGACACCCTCGGGGATCCGGGTGGCTCCTGCGAAGTAGCGGAACTCGCGTCGGCCGCGGATCAGAGAGGGGCGGAGCGGGTCGATGGCTCGTTCGGCGAATCGGTCATCGAGGGGGAAGACGTTGTTGGCCCAGGCCTCTTTCTCCCAGAGTGCGGTGAGTTCGGCGACCCGGTCGGGATGCTCTGCGGCGAGGTCGCGGGCTTGGGAGAAGTCGCTATCCAGGTCGTAGAGCTCCCAGACATCGTCATTGAAGTCGCCCTTGGATCCGGTGAGCTGCCACGGAACTCCGTGACGGGCCGAGGCTATCCACCCATCGTGATAGATCGCCCGGTTTCCTCCGTGCTCGAAGTACTGGGTGGTGCGTAGTCCGTCGGCATCGGGCGCGGCGAAGAGGTAGTCGAGGCTGACGCCGTCGATGTCTAGCTGTTCGATTCCGTCGACCTTCGCCGGCTGCTCGACACCGGCGGCGGCGAGGAGGGTGGGGGCGATGTCGATGACGTGATGGAACTGGGAGCGGACTCCCGGTTCGATGTGTCCGGGCCAGGAGAGCGCGGCGAAGTTGCGCGTTCCACCCAGGTGGGAGGCGACCTGCTTCATCCACTGGAACGGTGCCGCACCTGCGTGAGCCCAGCCGACGGGGTAGTGGTTCTCGTGAAGTGGACCTCCCAGCTCGTCGATGAACGGCAGGATCGCTTCAAGGGTGTCTGGCAGGCCATTCTGAGTGGCCATGTTGTTGACGGTTCCTGTGAGTCCTCCCTCCGGCGAGGGGCCGTTGTCGCCGACGATGAGGACGACGAGCGTGTCGTCGCGGATCCCGATCTCGTCGAGAACCGACACGAGTCTTCCGATCTGATCGTCGGTGTGGGAAACGAATCCGGCGAAGACTTCCTGCATCCGTGCGTAGAGCCGCTTCTCATCATCGGAGAGGGTGTCCCAGGCGGCGATGCCTTCCGGCCGGTCCGTGAGAACGGTGTCGTCAGGAACGAGACCGAGTTCCTTCTGGCGCGCGAGAGTGTCAGCACGCACCTGGTCCCAGCCGATGTCGAATTGGCCGGCGAAGCGATCCCGGTACGCCGCGGGAACATGGTGCGGCGCGTGCACGGCTCCGGTGGCGACGTAGGCGAGGAACGGCTTGTCAGGCGCGGACGACTTCTGCTTCGAGATCCACGAGCGGGCTCGCTCGACGAGGTCTTCGGTCAAGTGATAGTCAGGGTCAGCCGGCGGCTCGACCGGGGACACGTTCTCGTAGAGCTGCGGCTCGAACTGAGACGTCTCGCCGCCGTGGAAGCCGTAGAAGTACTCGAAGCCGAGCCCGGTGGGCCAGCGGTCGAAGGGACCGGCGGCGCTGGATTCCCAATCCGGAGTGTTGTGGTTCTTTCCGAACCATGCGGTGTTGTAGCCGTTGAGGGTCAGCGTCTTCGCAACGGTGGCCGCGGTGTTGGGGAGGGCGCAGTTGTAACCCGGGAAGCCGGTGGATCCCTCCACGATTGTTCCGAAGCCGACCCGGTGATGGTTGCGTCCGGTCAGCAGCGCAGCTCGCGTCGGCGAGCACAACGAGGTCGTGTGGAATCGGGTCAGTTGTGCACTCTGCCCGGCGAGGGCCGACATGTGAGGAGTGGGCACCGGGCCCCCGGAGACGCCAGCCTGCCCGAAACCGATGTCGTCGAGCAGGATGAGCAGGATGTTCGGCGCACCAGCCGGCGCGGCCACCCTCTGGGGATACGAGGGGCGTGACTCAGAGATCGTCTTGCCGATGGAACCCGAAAAGGCCTCTTGGCCATAGGGGATCGACGAGTCTGTCCGCGGCGCGGTCGGTTCGGCAACAGTCATTCCTACTCCTACACTCAGGGGCTGGGTGGGTATCATCTTCCACGCTATAACATCAGTCGCGAAAGTCCACGGCGCTGGACGCCGTTGCGTGCCGGGCGCGATGGCGGGCGTGACGGTGGCCACACGACACGGGAGGCGGTCGGGGGCCGCGTCGACGTCGGTCGACGTTTCGTGGGCATATCGAAAGCTCCATACGCTGCGGCAACGGTCGCCCTCGTTGTATTGATCTCAGCGGCCGAACCGGCCCCCGAACGAAAGAGATCAGCCATGTTCGCAACCACGCGCAAATCCCCTCGCTCGCTCCTCACCGCCCTCGTGGCGACGCCGATGCTGCTGCTCGCGCTCGCCGCTTGTTCGACGGGTGGCGCCTCGAGCACTGCGCCGACCGAAGCATCCGGGGGCGACGAGGTGTCGCAGGACGAGATGTCCGCCGCCCGCGACGCCTATGACCTGAAGCTCGCCGAGTGCATCCGCGGCAAAGGACTCGATGTCAAGGACCCGAAGCCCGGGGAGGGCATCCAGGAGAGCAGCCCGGAGATCAACGCGGCAGGCTCGGAGTGCATGAAGGAGATCGGCGACCCGCCCACGGCGGCCGGCACGAAGAAGACCGATGCCGAGCAGCTCGACGAGATGATCCAGGAGGTCGACTGCCTCCGTGGAAAGGGCTACGAGATCGCGGATCCGACGATCGAGACCGGTTTCACGATGCCCGACGACGTGACCGACGCGGACATCGACGCCTGCATGGCGTCCTGATCCTCCACGTACGCTCCGGCACTTCGACAACGAAAGAGATCAGTCCATGTTCGCCACCACGCGAAAATCCTCCCGCTCGCTCCTCACCGCTCTTGTCGCGACGCCGATGCTGCTGCTCGCTCTCGCCGCCTGTTCGACCGGGACGGGCGGCGCGTCGAGCGCTGCTCCGACTGCGGCATCCGGAGGCGGCAGCAGCGCAGCGGACGCGGAGCTCTCCGCCGCCCGTGACGACTACGACCTGAAGCTCGCGGAGTGCATCCGCGGCAAGGGTTTCGATGTCGCGGACCCGAAGCCCGGCGAGGGTTTCGACAGCGACGACCCGGAGGAGATCACCGCTGCCGGGGAGTGCATGCAAGAGCTCGGCGATCCGCCCGGGGGAGCGAGCCGCAAGACCGACGCGGAGCATCTCGAGGACATGATCAAGACCGTGGACTGCCTCCGTGGGAAGGGCTACGAGGTCAACGATCCGACGATCGAGACGGGCTTCCTGATGCCCGATGACGTGTCCGACGCGGACTTCGAAACCTGCCAGCCCTCCTGACGCCACCGACCCACCTGCGCAGGGAGATCTCCTGTCGCAGCGAGACAAGAGGAACCGCACATGAACGACAACGCAGACCAGACGGAACGGGAAGATCCCGCCGCCGATCCCGACATCTTCGAGAGCGAGGAGACGGACGAAGAACCGCGACCGCGCAAGCGTCGCGGAGTGGCGATAGCCGTCAGCGTGGCAGTGGTGATGATCGCGGCCGCCGCCGGCATGGCGATCGTCGCCGCCCTGAACAACGACAAGGGAGCGGCCGCGGAGAAGCCGACCGTCGCACTCACCACCGCCGCCGTCACCAAGGGCGACGTCACCGTCGAGACCCAGGCGCAGGGCACCCTGGAGTATGCAGGGCAGCGGCCGGTGAGCTCGGGCCTGACCGGTGTGGTGACATCGCTGCCCGCGGTCGGTTCGCTCATCGGCACCGGGGGTACCCTCTACACCGTCAACACCGCCCCGGTGGTCCTGATGTCCGGGGCGATGCCCGCCTGGCGCGACTTCACCACCGGGATGTCCAAGGGCGAGGACGTCCGTCAACTCGAAACGAATCTGGCGGCCTTCGGTGTGTTCAGTGGAGATGTGGATACGGAGTTCACCGCGAAGACGGCCGACGCGATCAGGAAGCTGCAGAAGAGCCAGGGAGTCGAGCAGACCGGCACGCTGAGCTCCAAAGCGGTCATGTTCAGTACCGAGGACCTCCGCGTCGCCGAGCTGAAGACCACCGTCGGGGCTTCCGTCTCCGAGGGGACGGAGATGTTCCAGGCCTCCGCCAACAGCAAGGTCGTGACCGTGAACCTCAAGCTCTCCGACCAGGCGCTCGCCGTTCCCGGTGCTGCGGTCACCGTCGGGCTGCCGACCGGCACCGAGACCGCCGGTGCGGTGGCCAGCGTCGGAGTTCCCACCGAACAGGCCGGAGCCGACGAGAGCGCGGCGAAGACCGTCGTGCTCCCGGTGGTGATCACCCTCGCCGATCAGGCCGCGACGGGAGACCTGCAGCGCGCGACCGTTTCGGTGCGCTTCTCCAGCGCGCAGAGCGGCGACCTCCTGACGGTCCCCGTCGAGGCGCTCGTCGCCATCGACGACAGTTCGTTCGCCGTCGAGGTCCCCGGCAAGGGCAAGGAGGGCGCCTCGAAGCGCGTTCCGGTCACCACCGGCATCTTCGCATCCGGGCGGGTCGCGATCACCGGAGACGGGATCGCCGAGGGAGTGAAGGTCATGGTGCCGAAGCGATGAATGACGTCATCCGTCTCGAGAATCTCGGCCGCAGCTACGGGTCACCCCCTGTCCATGCGCTCGCCGGGGTCAGTCTGACCGTCGAGCGCGGCGAGTTCGTCGCGATCGTCGGGCCCAGCGGCTCAGGCAAGTCCACGATGCTGAACGTGATCGGCACGCTCGATCGTCCGAACACCGGCAAGGCGTTCATCGACGGCACCGACGTGCAGGCGCTGTCGGACGCCGAGCTCTCCGCGCTCCGTGGCTACCGGATCGGCTTCGTCTTCCAGCAGTTCCACCTGAGCGAGGGGGTCACCGCGATCGACAACGTCGCCGACGGCCTGCTCTATGCCGGTGTGCCGCGTCGGGAACGCCGGGAGCGCGCCATCGCCGCCCTGAAGAGGGTCGGCCTCGGCCACCGGCTTACCCACAAGCCGAACCAGATGTCGGGAGGTGAGCGTCAGCGCGTCGCCATCGCCCGCGCGGTGGTCGGCAATCCGCCGCTGCTCCTCGCGGACGAGCCGACGGGCAACCTCGACTCCCATTCGGGCGAGAGCATCATCCAGCTGCTCCACGACCTGAATCGGAGCGGCACCACGGTCGTGGTCATCACCCATGACGCCGAGCTTGCGGCTCGTCTTCCTCGTCGCATCGCGATCAAGGACGGGACGCTGGTCTCCGACAGCCGCACTGCGCAGGAGGTCGCCGCATGACCGGCCCGGTGCCCACCGGCGGGAGGGACAGATCGGCACCGCGGAAGCTCCGTTCCCGCCTGCGTGCGGACGACGTCGCCTATCTCGGCTCTGCCGGGCTGCGGGCGCGGCCGGCCCGGGCCGTCCTGTCCGCTCTCGGCATCGCCATCGGCATCGCGGCGATGATCGCGGTCGTCGGGATCTCGGCGTCGAGCCAGGAGCGGCTGAACTCTCAGCTCGCCTCGCTCGGGACGAATCTGCTGACGGCGAAGGCCGGGTCGTCGAACGGTACGCCGGTGCCGTTCCCGAGCGACGCGTCCTTGCGCGTGGAGCGCATCACCGGGGTCGAGTCCGCGACGGCGACCGCCGATCTGAAGACGGTCGCCGTGTATCGGAACTCGAAGATCAACCCGGAGCTGACAGGCGGGTTGACGGTCACCACGACCGAGCTCGACCTGCTCGATGTCGTGGGGGGCGAGGTCACGGCGGGTGAATGGCTGAATCCGGCGACGGCGACCCTGCCGACGGCGGTTCTCGGGGCCACGGCCGCGCAGCGCCTCGGGGTGGTGGAACCGGGGACGCAGATCTGGCTCGGAGGTCGCAACGTCACCGTGGTGGGGGTCCTCGCGCCGATCAAGCTGGCTCAGGAGCTCGACTCCGCGGCACTCATCGGAATGCCGGCGGCGGCCAGCGCCTTCGGCTACGACGATGCCCCGACCCGCGTGTACGAGCGCTCGTCGGACGAGACCGTCGCGAGCGTCAGCACTCTCATGGCTGCGTCGATCCAACCGGCGAGTCCGTCGAGCGTCGAGGTGTCCCGTCCGTCGGACGTGCTGGCGGCGAAGGCCGCGGCGGACGACGCGTTCACCGGACTTCTGCTCGCGCTGGGCTCGATCGCTCTGCTCGTCGGAGGTATCGGGGTCGCGAACACGATGGTCATCTCGGTGCTGGAGCGCCGTCGGGAGATCGGACTGCGTCGGGCTCTGGGGGCCACGCGCAGTCACATCCGGTTGCAGTTCCTCGCCGAGGCTCTGCTGCTCTCGGCGCTCGGCGGGCTCGCCGGAGCCGTGATCGGGTCGGGGGTCAGCGCCCTCATCGCCCTGGCGAACGGGTGGGTGCCCGTCATCCCGCCGCTCGTGCTCGTCGCGGGAGTCAGTGCGACGCTCGTGATCGGGGCGATCGCAGGCCTGTATCCGGCGATCCGTGCGGCGCGCACGCCGCCCACGGTGGCGTTGAGCAGCTGAGGCCGGACGCCGGCGGAGCGACCCCCTGACCTCCTGCGAGGTCAGGGGTTTCGGCGTCTTCGGGCCCCCTCTGCGGATGCTCGCGCGCGGCCTCAGATCGCTCGGTCTTGTTCGGGCCGCGGAAACGGCTCGCCGTCCGAGCGTCTCAGCGCTCGCCGCGATCGTGCCGCCACGGCGCCGTCAGACGGTGCCAGAGATTCGGTGGCGACGTCTCATCCGGTGCCGAGGGCAGGGCGACGGCGAACTGCACGATCTCCTCCGCGCCGTGATGCACGACGCGGTAGAGGGCGGTTCCGATCAGCACGCCGAGGGCGATCGACATGACCGAGACGAGTGCGGCGATGAAGTCGGTGAGACCGCCGTCGGTGGCGACCGCCTCGGTGAGTCCGACCAGTCCTGCGGCTCCGGGGACGAGGAGCCAGAACGCGGGCAGGAACGTGAGCTGCGACGGTGCCCCGTGCCGGAGTCCCGCGATCCAGAAGACGACGGGGGTCATCACGAGAGCGCCGACGAAGCCGCCGACGGTCGGGCCGACGAACTCGTTCCCGGCCCACTGTCCCGCATAGGCGACCGCGAGGGCGATCAGCACCCAGCCGAAGGTCGACGGCGGGGCGGAGAAGTGCAGGTAGTTGCCGAGCGCGAAGACCAGGATCCCGATGATGGCGACCCACCACGGCAGCGGCGAGCTCGCCTCCAAGGGTTCGTACGACCGCGACTCCACGCCCACGACGGTGCCGGCGGCGAGGATGCCGAACGCCAGCAGGGCGAGCTGCACGAAGCCGTAGACCAGCCGCGCGGCGCCCGAGATCATCTGCCCGGCCGCCAGCTCGACGGTCGCCGTGGTCAGCACGCCGCCGGGGAGGAACGTCACCAGCGGTGCGATGAGCAGTCGGATCGGGTCGCCGATCTCGATCACCTCGGCCAGGAGGAAGACCGCCGCGGCGCACACGAACGCGGCGGCGATGGGCAGGATCAGCTGGAGCGTCGGGGACCGCACCAGCTTGAGCAGTCCGATGCCGAAGCCGAGCACGAACGCCACGATCACGCCCTGCCAGGTCGGCGCGAGCAGCAGGGCGAGGCCGGTGGTCAGGATCGCGTGCCCGAGGGTGCGCGTGAACCAGTGGAGCCGCGGGCGCATCGCCCCGATCTCGTTCAGGCGCCGGATGCCGTCGAGCGGCGGGATCGACCCTGTC
Organism: Microbacterium sp. MYb66; assembly: GCF_002979435.1. Lineage (GTDB taxonomy): Bacteria > Actinomycetota > Actinomycetes > Actinomycetales > Microbacteriaceae > Microbacterium. The sequence continues at coordinate 356,616 of NZ_PCOV01000003.1, forward strand.
CGCGCCTGGCCGATCAGCTCGTACAGTGCGGCGATCTGATCGAAGCGGAACGAGGCGTTCGTGGCGGAGCGGATCGCGACGCGGGACTCCTCCGACTCCCCGGTCTCGACGAGGATGATCGTCGGCAGCACCACGAAGTCGGCGTCGCCGCCGCCATAGGCCTTCGCGACATCGGTCATCGTGTCGCGGATGCGGTCGACCGATTCGGCCGAGGCGTTCATGCCCTGCGCCAGCCCGAGCAGGAACTGGCGCAGGGCCGAGCGGTCGACGGCCTCGGTCATGTCACGCGAACAGGAACGACAGCGTCACTCCGACGACGATCGCGACGCCGATGTAGACGAGGTTCGGGAGCTGGAACGAGTGGTCGAAGACGAACTTGCCCATCTTCGTCGTCCCGGTCTGGTCGAACGCCACCGTGGCGACCTGGCTGCCGTTGGCCGGCAGCGTGTAGATCCCCATGGTCGCGGGCCACAGTCCCACGAGGAGCGAGGCCGGGAGGCCGATCGTGATGCCGATCGGCACGATCGCGTTCGTCGCACTCGATTGGCTCGTGGTGAGCATCGCGACCGCGAAGAGCGCGAGGGCGAAAAGCAGCGCCCCGAGGAACGCCGACGATCCGGAGACCACCGACCCGAGACCGTCGACGATCAGGGTCTGGTTGGCGGCGACGAACGTGTTGGCGAGCCAGGCGATGCCGAAGAGGGCGATGGCTCCGACGATGCCGGCGGGGAAGGTGGGCTGCTTGGGGACGTCGGCCGCCTTGACCTTGCAGAAGACGAAGATCAGTGCCGCGATGATGCCCATCGTGACCTCGATGATGACGGTCACGCTGAGCCGTACCGGGTCGCCGTCGTCGTTGGTGCCGATGACCGGACGCAGTCCTTCGAAGAGGCCGAAGAGCACGATGACGCCGACGCCGATGAGAAAGAGGGTGGCGGAGAGCACGGCGGTCTTGGGGAGCTTGTTCTCGTGCGCGTCGACGGTCGGCGGCTTAATCTGGTGCTCGGCCAGGCGGCGCTGGAACTCCGGGTCGTCGTCGAGGTCCTTGCCGTGCCGCATCATGACGAGCGCGGCGACGAAGAGACCGGCGATGGATGCCGGCCACATGATCAGCAGCAGTCCACCGAGGTCGACCCCCTGCGGGGCGAGCAGCACCACCATCGAGGCGGTCGCGGCGGAGACGGGGGAGCAGAGGATGCCCACCTGCGACGCGACCGCGGAGACGGAGAGCGCGCGCTCGGGGCGGATCTTCTGCTGGTACGAGACGTCGTAGATGACGGGAAGCAGCGGGTAGAAGATGTTTCCGGTTCCTGCGCCGACGGTGAAGAGGAACGACATCGCCGGGGCGAGGAACACCACGGATTTCGGCTTGCGCCTGATCACCTTCGCTGCGACCGACACCATCCAGTCGATGCCGCCGGCGGCTTGCATGGTCGATGCCGCGGTGATGACCGTGATGACGATGAAGACCGCGTCGACCGGGGCGTTCCCCGGAGCCTCGCCGAATACGAAGATGAGGATGGCGACACCCACCAGGCCCCAGACGCCCAGGCCGATCCCGCTCGTGCGGGTGCCCATGTAGATGGCGCCGACGACGATGATCAGCTGGGCGAGGAGGATCCACACGTTGTCGTTCATGACGACGGTCCCGCAACGATCGGTGCCGACCCGGTGAGCACCTTCGTCGGCAGCTCGGTCTCGACGATCTTCCCGTCGATTGCCTCCACCCGCAGCGCGAGAGCATCCTCGACCGGGCTGATCGCGGTGACGAACTCGGAGTTCTCGAAGTGCAGCGACTGCAGGTTGCCGACCGCGTAGCCGGTGGAGAGCTCGCCGCTCAGCAGGGAAGCGTGGAAGAGGGGGCGGCGCTGGTCCTCGGCGTCGTAGTGCGGGCAGAAGCTGCCGTGCAGGAACCCGAGCCCCTCGGGGAGCACCTGGAGGGTCGGCCCGTAGCTGTCGGTCGTGCCGCCCTCGAACCAGCAGATGCCGCCGGCGCTGCCGCCGGTGAACACCACGTTCGAGTCGGGGTCCTCCCACATCTCGCGCATGATCTCGTCGAGACCCTGCCGCTTCCAGACGTCGAGCATGTTGGCCGTGTTGCCGCCGCCGACGTGGATCACGTCGAAGCCCTTCACGAACCGCGCCAGGTCGTCCACCGCGCGATGGAACAGCGGCAGGTGGTGCGGTGCGCACCGGTCGGAGTCGTACGTCGAATAGAAGCTCACGATGTACGCGGCGTCATCGCCGGTCGCCGTGCCGACGAAGAGGACCCGTGGGCGCTCCTTGCCGGTGAGCTCGAGGATGTAGTCGTGCGTCGGATCTTTCCGGCGCTCCATCATGGCCTTCCCGGCCCCGGTTGCGACGACGTGCGACATGCCCCCACCTCTCGACGACTGCGAATGCGCTCAACCTAGTGGTGCTCCGCAGCCCTCGTCCAGAGGACGTTCGTCCAGGGCGGGTGAGGGGGGTGATCCGGTCGTCAGGCGTTCAACCGCGCGGTCGTGACCAGTCCTTCGAGAAGGGGGAGCGTCCGTCCGCGCGGCCCTTCGGGACGGATGCCGAGGACATCCGCGAGTTCGAGAGCCAGGGCGGCGTGGCCGGTGGCGCTCGGGTGGAACGGATCGTTCATCAGACCCCACGGCACACCACCGGCGCCGAGCTCGGCGAATCTCGCGAACTGGTCGACGAGGATCACGTCCTCACTCGACGCGACCTCCCGCACCGCTTCCGCGAACTCCCCGATCCGCGCGCGCTCCGGGGCGTTGGCGACGTCGATCGCGGGCGGCGTCTGCAGCACGGGGACGGCCCCGAGCGCACGCACGCGTGCGACGAAGTCCCGCAGCGAGGCCGCGTAGTCCGCCGCCGAGATGACCTCGCGCGGTCCGCCGTCGGAGGCGTCGTTGGTGCCGATCATGAGAGTCACGACGTCGGGGTGCCATGACGCGACCCGACGGTCCCAGTCGTCGAGGAGGTCGACGATGCGGTTGCCGCTGATCGCGGTGTTGAGCACGATGTCGCGCACCCGCTCCAGCTCGCCGCGGATCAGTTCGTGCAGGTGCTCGGGGTAACTGCGGCCGCCCTGCGTGTGCACCAGTCCGTGGGTGATCGAGTCGCCCGTGATGACCCAGTTCAGCGGCTCCGGGGCCGCGAGTGCGGCGGCGATGCGGCGGAGGTCGGAGGCGGCGGATGCGGGAGCGGAGGAGTCGGCGTTCGGCACGGATCAGAGCCTATCGGCCGGGCGCGGTGGGTTACGGTGGAGGCGTGAGTCCGGAATCCGACAGACCGTAGATCGCGGGTCGAGTGCGCGTCGTGCACTCCCCGCATCCCTGTCGACCCTTCTTCCCGCTCGCCGTTCCCCGCATGCTGCGGCGCGACCGGCGTCTCCTCGTCTGGATGCTCCATGCCCTTCCTCATCCCTGTCCTCGCTCTGGCGATCTTCGCCCAGGGCGCCAGCGAGTTCATGCTCGCCGGCCTTCTCCTCCCGATCTCCGCTGATCTGGAGGTCGACCCGTCCACCGCGGCTCTGCTGACCTCGGCCTTCGCCATCGGCATGGTCGTCGGCGCGCCCGTGATGGCCGTGCTCGCCGGACGTTGGCGTCCGCGGCGCACCCTCGTCCTGCTCCTGCTCGGCTTCGTCGCCGCGCATGCGGTCGGAGCCGTCGCGTCGTCCTTCGAGCTGCTCCTGCTCACCCGGGTGCTCGCCGCGCTGGCGAACGCCGGCTTCCTCGCGATCGCCCTCGCGACCGTGCGCAGTGTCGTTCCGCCGGCGCAGACGACTCGGGCCGTGGCCGTGCTGCTGGGCGGCACGACGCTGGCCACGATCGTCGGCGTCCCGGCCGGGGCGATGCTGGCGAACGCGTTCGGCTGGCGTTCGACGTTCTGGGCCGTGGCACTGCTCTGTCTTCCTGCCGTCTTGGCGCTCCTCCTGGACCGGACGCTCAGTGCCGTCCCGCCGTCCCCGCAGGTCCGACTGCGCGGGGAGCTCGCAGAGCTGCGTCGCCGGCCGGTGCTCGTCGCCGTCGTGCTCGCGGTGCTCGTGAACGCCGCGACCTTCGGGGTCTTCACATTCCTCGCCGTCATCGGTGCGGATGCCGGGGTCGGAGCATCCTGGATCCCGCTGCTCCTCGCCGCCTTCGGTGCTGGTGCCTTCCTGGGTGTGGCCGCCACGGGGCGATGGGCGGCCCGCTTCGATCGCGGCTGGATCGCGACCGGTGCGGCGGCGGCGACGCTCGCCTGGGCGGTGTTCGGTCTCGTCGCCGGTTCGGTGCCGGCGGTCTTCATCGGGGCGGTGATCGGCGGGATGCTCTCGTTCGCGGTCGGCTCGGCGCTCATCGCCCGGATCGTCGGCCAGGCATCGGGGGCTCCGGTACTCGGTGGCGCGTATGCCACGGCGGCGCTGAACCTCGGCGCAGTCGGCGGGCCGGTTCTCGCCGGACTCGCGTTCTCGTGGACGGGAGCGTCCGGAGTGCTGTTCATCGCGGCGGTCATCACCGGCCTTGCGGTCATCCTCACGCCCCTGCTCCGTGGACGATGACCGCCCCGGACCGCGACGGATGCGAAAGACTGGAGGCATGACTTCGCCTGCGCTCGACACTCTCCTGGCCCGCATCGTCGAGAGCGGGTTGCTCGAGGACCCGGTCGCCGAGAACGGTCTCGTCTACGGGCGCGCGAGCATCGACGCGGCGGGCACCGTCGTGAACGTGAACGTCGATCCGGAACTCGACGACGATGACGAGCACGGTGAGGACGTCGATCACGAGGCGCTGATCGCGGCGGTGTCGCGCATCCTCTCGGTGGGCGAGTCCCGGTGGCGGGCCGTGGTGGACGAGGTCGCCACCGACATCGATGACGCCGTCGACGACGAACCTGTGATCGAGCAGATCGACCTGCGCGACGACCTCGAGGCGACGTCGGTGGTCGTCTTCGCGGATGCCGTGCTGCTCGCGTTCCTCGCGCCGAAGCAGTTCCCGGATTCCCGGATCCTCGTGCAGCTGGACGAGGAACTGCAGGTCGAGGGCGTCGAGGTGCGCGAGCTCGACGGCACCGAGACCGTCGACTTCGACACCCTCGAGGATCTGCTCGACCAGATCAGCCGCACCGACGACTGACCGCGTCGCATGGGAGACATCGCCGCTTCTCGCTCGGTCTCGCCGCCCGCATCCCGCAAGCCGGGGTGGGGGAGCATCGTGCTGTCCGCGATCGGCGCGGCGACGGTCGGCGTCGTGGTGACCTGGTGGATCACGACCGCGCAACGCGTGTCCGTCGCATCCGATGCCGACCTCTCGTCCGTGCCGTTCGGCTTTCCGCTGACCTGGATCACGCAGGACCACTCGTCGAACCCGTTCGCGGCGTATCCGGCCGACGTCGCCCTGCGTCTCACCGGTCGCACCGGCATCCCTTATCCGACCACCTACGAATGGTTGCCGTTCATCGGCTATGCGCTGATCTGGGGCGCGGTGTTCTGGGTGCTCGGGATGGTCGTGCTTCCTGCCGTGGTCCGCACGATGCGCGCGAGGTCAGGCCGCGACCGTCCGCGCTGACGCGGGCAGTTGACTAACCGAGGTTCAGCGCGCCGTTCATCACGAGATTCGCGACGAGGAGGGCGGTCAGTGTGATCGTGATACCCGCTGCCGGCAGAAGCCAGGCCACGCGGAGTCGAGATCTGGTGAAGAAGTATGCGCCTGTGGTGACGGCGAAGACGATCAGGTCAGTCATCCAGAACCCGCGGGTTACGGTCTCGAGCACGGGGTAGTCGCATTGACCGGAGCAGCCCGCGATCTCGAGCGTCCGCGACAGAACGACCAGCGCAGATACAACCGCCACGAGGAGACTCACCCACGCCAGCTTGTCACCGATCTGCGGTTGTGCGCTGGGCTGGTCGTTCATTTTTCTCCTGGCCTAGTCTTGGGAGGTCAGCGTGTACTGGATCCAGCCGGCGACCGAGTTCGCGTTCTGCCCGTACGAATTGTGGATAGCGTAGTTGCTGTCCGCTGGATCCGATTGGCAGAAGAAGTCGCCTATGTTGCAATACTCGCGAACTTTGTAGATGGTCTGCTGGCTGCTGCCACCAGCCGGCCATCCCAAGTAGCTGTAGGTCGCCAGCGGGTTCTTCTTCGTGTAGGGAACTGTGCTGAGTAGGCCGTTTTTCGGCCTGTTGGGGTAGTTCGTTGCTTTCCCTGATTCGTAGTAAGGGTCGCCGTAAAGCACGACGTTCTGGATGTTCGCCTTCGTGCGAGGGTTCAGGCCGACCGGAGCACCACTGGGAAAATTGACGGTGTCCTGAAGCACCTGGCTGATCACCTGGGCCCCTTGCGAGTGGCCGGCCAGGATGATCGGTGCATAAGGGCAAGTAGTAGTGATGTAGTTCAACTCAGAGATTAGTTTCGCCTTGCCATCCTGAATACTGGGGCTCAGGACCCCAGTCGCCGGGTAGGCGAGGCTCAGGAAATAGAACTTCATGCCCGGCACGTTTGCCAAGGCGGTGCGGATAGGGGCCACCTGATCGCCGAAACCGCCCGTTGTCCAGACGCGGCCGTCGTGCACCAGATTTGAACCTGCAGGCGCGCCAGTTCCGCGCACGCCTACGAAGACCCCGAAATCGCACATGCTCGAAGACGCAGCAGCACTAGCGGATGCGCCTCCGAACATGATGCTTCCCAGCATGGTCAACGCGCCGACTGCACTGAGAACTACGCGGTGCCGGTCTCCCTTGGGTCTCCTCCGCGCCCCGTCTCGTGCCCCTAACGACAGCGACTTCAGTTTGATCATGCTTTCGCCTCTCCGTGAGCGACCCGATCCAGGTCGCTCACAAGCTTGGGCGGCGGCCCGGAGCGATAACAGATCATCGAGAGCCTTGCGACGGCTCGGCGCATCGACTATTTATGCCGCGCCTGAGGGTGTGCCGAAAGGCTCCGGTCACACCCATGTCAATAAGTCAAGCGTATGGACTATCTGGTTTTCTAGCGTGCGGTTGCTGTAGCGTCGCCTCGCCGGCCAAGAGGGGGTTGGTGAAAATGGCCCCGGGGGGATGCATGGCAGTACCAGCGCCGACGCCAGTCGAGGTCGTGTCGACCTGGTTATACAGAATCCGTATCGCTCGCGGGATATCCCAGGAGGCTTTGGCCCTTCGCGCAGGCATCGCCGTCCCGACGTATGGGCGACTTGAGCGGGCCGGGTTGAGCCGAGGCGCCAACGGAGTGATGCTGGATACGTTCCTCCGGTTAATTGCCGTGCTGGAACCGGACGACGGAGAGCTCGCAGCGCTGCTGAACTCGCTTAGCAACATCCTATGACAAAAGTATTATGTTACCCGCTACATCTGCGCATAAGAGATCTGACACATGGCCATGTCTAACAGAGTGGTTGCCGTTCATCGGCGATGCGCTGATCTGGGGCGCGGTGTTCTGGGTGCTCGGGATGGTCGTGCTTCCTGCCGTGGTCCGCACGATGCGCGCGAGGTCAGGCCGCGACCGTTCACGCTGACGCGGGCAGTCGACCATCCGAGGTTCAGCGCGCCGTGAGGCGCATGGCCGCGCCGCGCCTCACAACCACTTCTTGTACTTGAACACCCCGAAGAGCCCGACGGCGAAGGCCGCCATCGCCCCGATCGCCATCGGGTAGCCGAAGGCCCAGTGCAGCTCGGGCATCACGTCGAAGTTCATGCCGTAGACCGTGCCGACCAGCGTCGGGGCGAAGATGATCGCCGCCCAGGAGGAGATCTTCTTGATCTCGTCGTTCTGCGCGAGCCCGGCCTCGGTCTGTCGGCGGGCGACGAGCGCGGAGTGCACGGTCAGCGCGTTCTCGAGGATCGCCCGGAACGAGTCGACCCGCTCGTTGACGCGGATCGTGTGGTCGAGCACGTCGCGCAACGACCGCTGCAGCTCCTCATCGATGCGGTACTTCTCCGACCCGCGGCGCAGCCACTCCAGCATCCCGCTGAGGGGGTGCACGGCGCGCTGGAAGTTGATGACCTCGCGGGAGAGCTCGTAGATCCGCCGGGAGAGGGCGCTGTCGTCGTCGCCGTCGCCGAAGAGCTGGTCCTCGATCTCGTCGATGTCGTTGAGGAGTCCCGCGACGATCGGCTCGTACCCGTCGACGACCTCGTCGAGGATCGCGTAGAGCACCGCCTCCGGTCCCATCGCGAGCAGCTCGGGGTTCGCCTCCATGCGGGCACGCACGGCGGCGAGGTTCGGCGACTCGGCGTGCCGGATCGTCACCACGAAGTCGGGCCCGACGAACAGGTGCAGCTCGCCGAACTCGATCGACTCCTGCTCGTCGCGGTAGCGGGCAGGCCGCAGCACCGCGAAAAGGGTGTCGCCGTAGCGCTCCACCTTCGACCGCTGGTGGCCGGAGAGGGCATCCTCGACAGCGAGCGGATGCAGATCGAACTCGCGTGCGACGGATGCGACCTCCTCCGGGCTCGGGCGGTACAGCCCGATCCACGCGATGCCACCGGCGGCATCCAGCATCCGGTAGGTCTCGTCCAGGTTCTTGGGGGTCTCCACGCGACGTCCGTGGACGTACACGCCGTTGTCGATGAGCGCCATCATGCGGTTCCGTTCTCGCAGGTGCACGGCAGCAGAGAGCTCCGTGCGCAGATTCGTCAGGGGGCGGATGACGCCGCCGACAGCTGCGGAGAAGGACGTGCGAATGCGGACCCGAGGGTCAACGCGTGAACGCAGGGAGTCGCGACGCAGCGAGGGCGGCGTCGTAACTATCACCGGACATCGCCATCACCGCCTTTCGGGACTCTTCGGGTCGAGCGACCCAACACGCCAGCTTACTCCCGTCTCCTGAGAACGGCGTCCACGGGATCCGCGCACGGCGAAGGTGTGACCTTCGGGGAGCCTGCGGACACTATGGAGTATGGATGCAGTGGACGACCGCGGCGTGTGGCTTCGCGTGCTGGACGGCGACGCGGACGCCTTTGGGGTCGTCTGGGATCGGCATCGCGACCGCGTCTTCCGCCGCGCACTGTCGGCGGGGAACAGCCCGACCGATGCCGAGGACCTCACCGCGATGGTGTTCCTGGAGCTCTGGCGGAAGCGATCCTCCGTCAGATTCGTCGACGGCTCGCTGCTGCCCTGGCTCTTGGTGACGACGCAGAACGTGCACCTCAACGCGAGTCGCGCCCGACGCCGGCACCGGAGGTTCCTCGAACGCCTCCCGCACCCGGAGCATGCGCCCGACCCGGCGGAACTGGTCGCGGAGAAGGACTCCTCCCGTGCCCGCCGGGTGCGCGAAGTGCTCTCGACGGCGCGGGAGCAGGATCGCCACCTCGCGGTGCTGACCACCCTCGAGGGCTTCACCATCCGCGAAGCCGCCGAGGCCATCGGCATCAGCGAGTCGGCCGCCAAGATGCGGCTCTCCCGGCTCCGTGCCCGCCTCTCTCAGACCCCGCACGACCTCTCGACGACAGAAGGAAGCACACCATGACCGATCAGTTCTCCCCGGAACGATCCGCGGTGATCCGTGCTCAGCTGATCGACGCGGCGGCGCGTGTGCAGCCTGCCCGGAGGCGGCGTCTGTGGGGCGTGGCCCTCGTGCTCGCCGGGTCTCTGGTCGGTGCCGGGGTGTCGACGGCCGCGTTCGCCGCGACCGGGACCTTCACGGACGCCGCACCGTCCGTGCCCGCGGGTCAGCCGGTCGCCGATCTCGGCGAGGCGATCACGGCACCACCCGGCACCGAACCGGGAGCCCCCGTGATCTCGCTGCTGGGCGCTCCGCAGAGCCGCGTCATCGAGGGAGCGTCGACGCTGTCGCTCGAAGACCGTCCGAGCGAGGCCACGCATGTCCGCGTGACGCTCACCGCGCTCGCCGCCGGGCTGATCAGCTGGGGCACTGCCGCGGACGGCAACAACCCGAGCGTGTCGTACTCTCCGGAGGACGTCGGATCCCCGCGCTCGGAGACCTGGTACGACTTCCCGCTCGACGACACCACGACGCAGCTGTACTTCGATGCGCAGCGCGGCGGGGGCGCGACGGCGGTCGTGCAGTACGTGCGTCACGTGCCCACCCGTCTGGCCGTGAACCAACACGGCGACACCTACGGGGTGGAGGGCGGCCCCGACGGCGTGCCCGACCTCATCCATGTCGCGGGACTCGCCGACGACGGCACCGGTGTCGAGGGATACGCCTGGGCGTCGGAGCTCTCGGCGTTCTCGCCCGAGCATCCGACCCAGCCGGCCACACCGGAGGAAGCGCTCGAGTGGCAGGCGGAACGCGACGAGAAGTACCCCGAGGGCTGGACCATCCGCATCTACGAGAGCGACGGCCGCACCGCCATCGGCAGCTTCCCCATCGGGTGACGCGGGCCGCGGCCTCAGGGGAGCATGGCGGCGGCGTTGCCGGAGGTGATCGTCTGGAGTGCTTCGGCCGGGAGCGCGGATGCCGCGAGCTGCAACGCCGTCGCCTCGGGCGTCTGCACGGGGAAGGCGCTGCCGAACACCCAGCGCTCCGGGTCGTCGCCGAGGCGGTCGGCGATGTGCGTCGGACCGTTCACGTGCCACAGGTCGAGCCGCAGCCACTCCGGCGCCGCGTCGCCGAGATGCCGGTTCAACTCGACCCAGTCGGCGCGGTTCAATCCGCTCAGCAGCAGCGGATGCGCGGGGCTGTCCCATACGAGGTCCGCGATCCGATGCACGTCGAGGTCGGTCGCCGGGGAGAGCGGATGCCGCACCCTGGCATCATCGAGCCGCGCGATCAGCTGCAGCGGGAGCCCGCGTTCCGCGCACGCCTCGAGCACCGGGCGCACGGCGGCGACGTCGCAGCGGTGGAAGCCCGGAGCGACGCGGACGCCCTGAGCGCCGGCATCCACCACCTCGTCGAGTTCGTCGCGCCAGGTGGCATCCCGCGGATCGAGCGTCGCGAACACCCGGAACAGCGGGTCGTCCGCACAGGCGGCGAGTACCGCCTGGTTGCCGGCTCGCGTGTCGAAGCCGAACAGCGATGCGAGGTGCGAGACCCAGAGCGAACGCATCCCGAGGCGGTCGGCGTAGGCGCGCAGGGCATCGGCATCCGCGGTGGCCGACAGCCGGTACGGCCACTGCCCGAGGAAGCAGGTGGTGTCGGTCGCACCGAGGTCGGCGAACGCGCGCAGCATCGCGCGCCCCTGCACGGTCATGCGGCGACCTCCGCGAGCCAGCGGCCGACGGTGCCGCCGAAGACGCGCTCCTCGGTGTCGGCGTCGAGCCCTGCGCCGAGCACCTTGCCGACGTTCGCCGCGAGGTCGATGTGGTGCAGGTCGGACCCGAAGACCACCCGGTCGGAGCCGAGGCGCTCGACGGCCAGTGCCACCTCGCCCGCGCCGATGATCGTGCCCGAGGTGTCGACCGCGACGTTCGGACAGGCGCGCACGGTGTTCACCGCCGACTCGGGCTGGCCGCCGAGGTGCGCCATCAGGAAGCGCACGTCGGGATGACGGCGGGCGGCCGCCGCGATGTGGTCGGCCGTCGACTCGTACGGGAACTGCCCCACGGTCTTGCGCCAGGCATGAGCGAGCACGATCAGGCGGTGCTCGGCCGCGTACTCGAGGATCGGGTCGGCGAGCGGGTCGTCGGCGAGGGTCGCGATCCAGAGCTTGATGCCGATCATGCCGCGGTCCTCGACGTTGCGCCGCAGGTCGTCGAGGCTGTCACGGCCGAAGCGCGGGTTCACGTAGCAGTAGCCGCGCAGATGATCCGGGTGGCGGCGCAGCTCTCCGGCGAGGACGGCGTTCATCTCGGTGACCTCGTCGAGGCTCGGGTGCGGCTGGAAGCCCCCGATGTTGCTGCAGAGGAAGAGATCGATGCCGAGGCGCTCTCCGGCCTCGAACGCCTGCGGGTCGAAACGCCCCTCGTCGAGGTGCGTGTGGGCGTCGATGCCGGTCATGCCGCGGCCTCTCGCACCGCCACCGCGACACGACGCAGGGTCTCGTCGATGTCGTCGTCGGTGTGTGCGGCGTTGACGTAGACGACCCGGTAGAAGGAGAGCCCGTGGCGGAAGGCCGCCCGCAGGAAACCCTGGAGCTCGGCGTCGGAGCCCACGAACTGCGGGCAGGCCGGATGACCGACGAGCCGGATGCCGGAGCCGGCCTCGGCGAACACGGCGTTCATGCCGTCCTGCAGGCGCGTTCCCGAGGCGTGCAGGCGGGCGATGACATCGCGGTCGCGGATCGCCGTCATCGTCGCGGTCGCCGCCGCGAGCGACAGCGTCTCGCCGCCGTAGGTCGACGTCACGACCACCTCGCCGCGGTCGAGGACGCCGAGCACCTCGCGCCGCCCGCAGTACACGGCGAGCGGCATGCCGTTCGCGATGCCCTTGCCGAACACCGACAGGTCGGGGAGCACGCCGGTGGCTTCGGCCATGCCGCCGAGCGCGACCCGGAACCCGGTGACCATCTCGTCGTAGGCCAGCAGGGCACCGTGCCGGTCGGCGAGTTCGCGCAGGTAGCGGTAGAAACCGGCAGCCTCGGGGACGGCGGGGTAGTCGGCGGCGACGAGGATGACCGCGATCTCCGATCCACGGGTGAGGAACAGGCGATCGAGTGTGGCGCGATCCTCCCAGTCGACGGCGTGGTGCAGCGCGGCGAGGGCTGCCGGAACCCCGGGCACGGCATCCGATGTCGCACCGGGCAGCACGCGGGCGCCCGCGGCGAGCGAGTTGAGCCAGCCGTTGTAGCCGATCTGCACCACGCGGTCGCGGCCGGTGTGGGCGCGGGCGATGCGGATCACCGCGGCCAGCGCCTCGCCGCCCGTCTTCAGGAAGCGCGCGGCCTCGGCGCCGGGAACGAGCGCGCAGAACAGCTCGGCCGTCGTCGTCTCGAGCGGATGCGGGTGTCCGAACAGGATGCCGTCGTCGAGCTGGGCGCGGATGGCGGCGTCGACGGTCGGATCCGCGTACCCGAGCGTGACCGGGCCGAGCGCGCACCGGTAGTCGATGAACTCGCGCCCGCGGTCGTCCCAGACCCGGCATCCTCGACCGCGGACGATGACCTCCGGCTCGTCCGGGAGCAGAGTGGGCGCCTTGGAGTTCGTGCTCGATCCGACCGGCATCACCGCGAGAGCTCGCTGCCGCCATCCGGTGGTCGTCTGCGGGGTCTGCATGCCTGGCCTCTCTGCCGTCTGCGTCTGTCGTGTTCGGTCTAGGCGAGTGCGACGACCTCGCCGCCGCGGGCCGCGGAGGCCTGGGCGGCCTTGGCGATCTCGACCGTGCGGATGCCGACACCGGCGTCGGGCTGCGGCTGGCGGCCTTCGCGCACGGCACGGACGAACTCGTCGAGCAGCAGCGCATCGAGCTCCGCGCCGACCGGGCTCCACGTCTCACCGTGGGCATCGTGTCCGGCGACGCCCTGGGCGAAGGGGCTGACCGTGACGGTGCCGCGCTCGGCGACGACCTGCAGCGTGAGACCGCCCCAGGTGGCCGAGCTCATCGGCCAACTCCAGGAGCAGTCGATCGTCGCGACGACGCCGCTCGGGTACTGGATCGTGACGAGTCCGCCGGTCTCGACCGCGAGCTCGCGCTGCGCGTGCAGGATGCTGTTGGAGACGGCGCGGACGGACCGGGCCCGCTCGCCGAGCAGCTCGTCGAGGAGGTCGGCGCAGTGCACGACGTGGTCGACGAGAGCGCCGCCGCCCGCCAGCTCGGGGTCGGTGAACCACGCCCGGTCCTGGGGGAGCTTGCCGTTGTTGATGCCGGTGACGCCGAGGATCCGCCCGAGTCGGCCGCTGCGCAGTTCGGCGATCGCGTCGCGTACGCCGGGCGCGAATCGGACCGGGTAGGCGACCATCAGGATCACGCCGGCCCGCTCGCAGGCCTCCTGCATCGCGATCGCGTCGTCGACCGTGGTGGCCAGCGGCTTCTCGCAGAGCACGTGCACCCCCGCGGCGGCGGCGCGCTCGACGAGGGCACGGTGGCGGGAGTTCTCGGCGGCGATGACGACGGCATCCGGCTTCCACGCGAAGGCCTCGTCGTACGTCTCGACGTAGGCGACGCCGAGCTCCGCGGCCAGCGCGGCACCGCGGGGGGCGTCGTCGGGAGCAGTGGCGCCGTCGGGGTCGGCGGCGATCAGCTCGACCCCCGGCACCTGCTTCAGCGCGTGCACGTAGCTGAGGGCATGCGTGTGCGCGAACGACAGCACGGCGATGCGCAGCGGGGCGGGAACGGTCATCGGACGACCTCCTCGGCGTCGGAAGCGGCGCGTTCACGGACGGCGTCGGGCAGCGCGACGGGGGCGCCCGTGCCGATCGAGGCGTACGCGGCCTCGGCCACGGCGACGGCCTCGATGCCGTCCGAAGGGCTGACCCTGGCATCGCGACCTTCACGCAGGGCAGCGACGAAGTCGGCGATCTCGGAGAAGTACGGGCTCTCCTGCGGCGACATCGGCGGGAGGTAGTCGGTGTCACCGCCGTCGAGCACGGCATCCGTGCGCAGCGCATGGTCTTCGGCGCTGTCGTGGCGCAGGCGTCCCTCGGAGCCTGCGACCTCCACGCTCGTGCGGAACGGCATCCCCGGGGCGACCCAGCTGGCATGCAGATGACTGATGACGCCGTTGCGGTGCGTCAGCACCACGTGAGCGGTGACGGGTGCAGGCACCCGGTCGTCGACGGTCGGCGGGTTCTGCACCGCGAAGACGGTGGCGACGGGCCCGGCGAACCAGATCGCCTGGTCGATGTCGTGGATCATCAGGTCGCGGATCACCCCGCCGCCCGCGCGCTCCGAGAAGAACCAGGGCGTCTGGGGAGCGGAGCCGGCGCGGCTGAACCGCTGCACCGCGAGCGTGCCGATCTGCCCCGCGTCGATGCCGGCCTTGATCTGCGCATACTCGCCCATGTACCGCACGACGTGGGCGGGGAAGAGTCGCACTCCGGCCTCCGCGGCGGCACGGGCGACCGTCTCGGCGGCCTCGACCGTCGCCGCCAGCGGCTTCTCGCAGATGACATCGCGTCCTCGGGCGATGGCGCGCAGCGCGAAGTCGGCGTGCGTGCTGCTCGGGGTCACGATGTCGACGATGTCGACGAGTCCGATCAGGGTGTCGACATCGGCGACGAGCGTGAACCCGTACTCCTCGGCGATCTCCTCGGCTCTGGCGAGCGAGGTCACGTATCCCTCGGCGCCGAGCGCGCGCCAGGCGTCGGCGTGCACGCGCGAGATGCCGCCCGCGCCGATGAGTCCGACCTTCAACGTGCTCACTGCTTCTCCTCGGTGTTCTCGTCCACTCCGGCCGGCTCGTGCGGCAGGGGCGTGATCGGCGGGGCCGGCATGTCCTCGATGCCGTAGATCTCGGCGGCGTGCCGCTGGAACGCGTGCACGACAGCGCCGTGGGCCGCAGCTTCGGCACCCAGACGCGCCTCGGCGAGCGGCACCTGGAACGGCAGGCCGAGGTGACCGGGGAGCGCTGCCCGCAGCGGGTCGAGCAGCTGTTCGTGCGCGGCGGAGAGTCCGCCGCCGATCACGATCATCGCCGGGTCGACCGTCATCGTCAGGGTGGCGATGCCGTGGGCGAGCTCGTCGATGAAGCCGTCGAGCTCCTGCTGGGCGACCGCGTCTCCGCCGCGTGCCTTCGCGAAGACCTCGGCGGCGGTCGGGGCGGTCCGCCACGAGATCTGTCCGGTCTCGGTGTTCAGTCCGCGGAAGGCGAGGCGGCCGATGTCGCCGGCGGCGTTGTGGATGCCGCGGCGCGGACGCCCGCCGAGGATGAGGCCCATCGCGATGCGGTTGCCGACCGAGAGGTAGATGACGTCGTCGACGAGCTGTGCCACGCCGAGGTGGTGCTCGGCGACCGCGGCCAGGCGCACGCCGTTGTCGACGGCGACGGGGCAGCCGAACGCCTGCCGCAGCTGCGAGCCGATGTCGATCCCCGACCACTCGGGGATCACGACCGAGGTGGTCACGCGCCCGGCATCGTCGACGATGCCGGGGAGGGAGACGCCGACCGCGCGCACTTTCGAGGCGGCGATCGAGACGGCCGAGAGGGTGCGGCGCACGTCGTCGATGACGGCCGCGAGCTTGGAGGCCCCGTCGGGGTGTGCGGCGACGCCGGAGTAGTTGCGCTGCGCGATCACGGCCCCGGCCAGGTCGGCCAGCACGACGCGGACGCTCGCGACGCCGATGTCGACACCGACGACGGTCCCGGCGGCGGCGTGGAAGGAGTAGCGCCGTGCGGGTCGCCCGGCACCGCCGCCGTTCTGCACCGGCGCGTCGACGATCATGCCCGACTCGCTCAGCGTGGTCACGGCGTTCTCGACCGAGGTGCGCGAGATCTCGAGCGAACGCGAGAGGTCGTTCACGGTCGCAGGACCGGCATCGCGCAGCTGCAGTGCGGATCGCGCAACGATCGAGAGTGGACTGGTCACGGCCATGTGCTGTCCCTTCTTCTTCTCCGTCGTCGGGTGCGATCAAATTAGCACACCGGATTCTCAGATCAAGGTTTGACGTTCTCGAACTGGAAACACGGCTGAAACAACCGTCTGAGAACTTGTACTTGACGAATTATCCCATTGCAGTGTCATAATGAACCGTACTCAGCACGGTATAAGCAAAGGAGCACCATGCGCGTCAGCAAGATCACCGGCGTCGTCGCGGGAATCGCGGCCGCCACCCTGTTGGCCGGATGTTCGGCCGGCGGAGGCAACACCGCAGAGGGTGAGCAGGACATCACGGTCTGGCTCTACCCGGTCATCGCCGACGAGGCGGTGCACAAGGACTTCTGGGACTCGACGATCGCCGACTTCGAGAAGAAGAACGAGAACATCAACGTCACCTACGAGATCTTCCCGTGGGCGAACCGCGACGAGGCCCTCCAGACGGCGATCGCGGCCGGCAAGGGCCCGGACGTCGTCTACCTGATCCCCGACCAGCTCGCGGCGTACCAGAAGTCGATCGCCCCGCTCAACGATCTGCTGAGCGAAGAGCGTCAGAGCGAGCTGCTGCCGAACGTGAAGACGTCGGTCACGCTCGACGGCGACATCCTCGGCGCCCCGATCCTCACCAGCGCCATGCCGCTCATCTGCAACGCCGCCGCGTTCGAGGCCGCGGGCGTCACGGAGTTCCCCGAGACCTGGGACGACATCACCGCGATGGCCCCCAAGTTCACGGAGAAGGGCATGTACGCCCTCAACTACCCGGCATCCGCCGAGAACACCCTCAACCTCACCTACTACCCGCTGCTCTGGCAGGCCGGTGGCGAGGTCTACACGAAGGACGGCGACGTCGGGTTCGACAGCAAGGCGGGCACGCAGGCGCTCACCTTCCTCACCGACCTGGCGGAGGCGGGAGCCCTCGACCCCGAGGCGCTCACCACCAACGTCCCGCTCGAGCAGACCGCCGTCGCCCAGGGCAAGGTCGGCTGCACGTGGAACAACGCGGTCACCGAAGTCGTGCCCTTCTGGGGCGAGGAGAACGTCAAGGTCCTCGCGCCGCTGACCGAGAAGGAGTCCGTGGCCTACGGCACGGTCGGCTCGCTCTCGGTGCTCAAGGGCTCCAAGGCGCAGGATGCCGCGGCGAAGTTCGCGGAGTACGCGACCGGCGCCGACGTGGTCGAGCCGTACCTCAAGGCGGCCGGGTTCTTCTCGGCGCTCAGCACCACCGAGCCGCTCTACGCGGACGACCCGCTGCTCGGCGAGGTCGAGAAGTACGTCCCCGACACCACGGTCGGCGAGCTCAACGCCTCGTCGCGTGCGCTGATGGGCGTGCTCGCTCCCGAGATCCAGGCGGCCCTCCTCGGGGACAAGTCCCCGGAGGATGCGCTGAAGGACGCCGCGGCAGCTGCGGCACCGCTGATCAAGAAGTAGCAGGATCGGGGGCGTGCGGAGAGACACCGCACGCCCCCGCCCCCTTCCGTCCCCCCACGTGAGGTACCACTGATGACGACGGCAACCACGGCGAAGAGGCCCGCAGGGCGGGTCACGCGGGTGCTCGCACGACGAGAGGCGCGAGTCGCCTTCCTGTTCGTGCTCCCCGCCTTCCTCCTCTTCATCGCCTTCCGCTTCGGTCCGAGCATCGTCGGAGTCGCGCTCAGCTTCTTCGACTACGACATCACCGGCGAGATCGCCTGGCGCGGACTCGACCACTTTCAGCGCATGGTCGCCGACCCGCTGTTCTGGCGGGCGCTGGGCACCACCCTGATCTACACGGTGTTCGCCGTTCCGATCGCGCTCGTGCTCTCCACCGTGATGGCGCTCGGCGTGCGCCGCGCCTTCCGGGGCGCTCGCTTCTTCCGCTCGATCTTCTTCCTCCCCGTCATCACCTCGCTCGTGCTGGCAGGGTCCATCTTCATCTGGATCTTCTCCGCGAACGGTCCGTGGTCGGCGCTGATGACCCCGCTGGGTCTCGGCGGATCCTGGCTGGGCAGCACCGTGCTCGTCATCCCGGCCATCATCGTCGTCGGCGTCTGGTCGCGATTCGGCTACGGGATGATGATCCTCATCGCCGCGCTGCAGGACGTGCCGCGTGAGCTCGAGGAAGCCGCACTGGTCGACGGAGCCAACGCCTGGCAGCGTTTCCGGTACATCATCCTTCCGGTGCTGCGGCCGACGTTCTTCTTCCTCGCGGTCATCGAGACGACCGCCGCCTTCCAGGTCTTCGACGTCATCTACGTGATGACCCAGGGAGGACCGGCGAACGCCAGCTACTCGCTCGTGTACATGCTGTACGACCAGGGCTTCCGCTACTTCGACTACGGCTACGCAGCCGCCATCGGCGTGGCCCTGTTCATCATGACCCTCGTCGTCGCGCTCATCCAGCGCCTAGTGATCGGAAAGCAGAAATGACCGCTCTGTTGCAGCCTCCGACACAGCCGCCGACGCAGTCGCCGGTGATGCCGCCGAAGACGTCGGCCAAGCGGCGCCGCGCCTACCGCGCACTCCAGCCCACCGGCTGGGGGATCGTCGGTCGATGGATCTGGCTGAGCCTCGCCGGCATCCTCAGCTTCTTCCCGTTCTACGCGATGGTCGTGCTGAGCCTGAAGCCCGGCATGGTCGTCGAACTCCCCGGTTCGCTGCTGCCCTTCCAGGACATCTCCTTCGAGGCCTACGAGCAGGTGCTCGCGGGGCAGAACATCCTCGGCTGGCTCGGCAACACCCTCATCTACTCGCTCGTCTCGGTCGTCGCGGTGCTGTTCCTCTCGGCGCTCGCGGGCTACGCCTTCGCCAAGAAGCGCTTCCGCGGCAAAGAGGTCATGTTCTGGTCGTTCCTCGCGATGGTGATGGTGCCGTTCCACGTCACCCTCATCCCGACGTTCATCCTGATGGCGAACCTCGGCGGTGTCGACACGTACTGGGGTCTGATCCTGCCCTCGCTCGCGAACGCCCAGGCCGTGTTCCTGATGCGGCAGTTCATCTCGGGCCTCCCCGACGAGCTGTTCGAGGCCGCCCGCATCGACGGTGCGGGCGAGTTCCGCATCTTCCTGCGGATCGTGCTGCCGCTGTGCAAGCCGATCCTCGCCACCCTCGGCATCTTCGTCTTCCTCTGGCACTGGAACGACTTCCTGTGGCCGCTCATCATCGCGAAGTCCAACGCGATGTTCACACTCACCGTCGGCATCTCGTCGCTGCAGCAGCAGAACGTCCCGCTGAGCACCATGCTCGCCGGATCCGTCGTCGCGCTGCTGCCCATCTTCCTCGCGTACCTCATCGCTCAGCGGTACGTGCAGGAGGGCGTGGCCGGTACGGGCATCAAGGGCTGAGAAGAAGGGAAAGCACCACATGACTCAGCACATCTTCACTTCAGAGGCGGAGCTCGAGGAAGCGCTCGCGACGCCGAGCGCCGGCCTGGTCGACGACCTCGCGCGCGGGGCGGGCGACCTCGTGATCCTCGGCGCAGGCGGCAAGATGGGCCCGACGCTGGCCATGCTCGCGCGCCGCGGCCTGGATGCCGCCGGGCGCCGGGACGACGCCGTGTACGCCGTCTCCCGCTTCGGCGACGCCGCGATCCGCGAGCGCCTCGAGGCCGCGGGCGTGAAGGTCGTCTCGTTCGACCTGATCGAGAACGACGACTTCTCCGCGCTGCCGGATGCTCCGAACGTGGTCTTCATGGTCGGCGCGAAGTTCGGCGCCGCGACCAACGCCTCGTGGGCCTGGGAGGTCAACGCCGCGCTGCCCGACCGCGTCGCCCGTCGCTACCGCGACAGCGCCATCTCCGTGCTCTCCACCGGCAACGTCTATCCGTTCCTGCCCGCCTCGTCGGGCGGGGCATCCGAAGAGGTCCAGCCCGCCCCGATCGGGGAGTACGCCCAGTCGTGCCTCGGGCGCGAGCGCGTCTTCGAGTTCGGCGCGCAGGAGCGCGGCACCAAGGTCGCGATCATCCGCCTCAACTACGCCGTCGACCTGCGTTACGGCGTGCTCGCCGACATCGGCAGCGCCGTGCATGCAGGCCAGCCGGTCTCGGTCGCGACCGCGAACGTCAACGTCATCTGGCAGGGCTACGCGAACGAGGTCGTGCTGCGCAGCCTCGTGCACGCCTCGACCGCCCCGTTCACGATCAACCTCACCGGTCCCGAGCTGCTGAGCGTCGAGTCGATCGCCCGCCGCTTCGGCACCCTCTTCGATCGTGAGGTCGAGATCGTCGACGAGCCCCAGCCCACCGCGCTGCTCAGCGACGCCCGCCGGTGCATGGCCCTGTTCGGCTACCCGGCGGTCTCCGCCGAGACCCTGATCGGCCTGCAGGCCGACTGGATCGAGAACGGGTTGCCGATGATCGCGAAGCCGACCAAGTGGGCCGTCCGGGACGGGAAGTTCTGATGGCGGTTCCCACCCTGCGACCGGAGGCCGCGGCCACCCTCGCCCGCGGTGCGGTGATCCCGGCGCATCCCCTCGCGCTCACCGCCGAGCGGCGCATCGACGAGCGACGCCAGCGCGCGCTCACCCGCTACTACCTCGACGCCGGCGCCGGAGGCATCGCCGTCGGGGTGCACACGACCCAGTTCGAGATCCGCGACCCGGAGCATGCGCTCCTGGAACCCGTGCTCGCCCTCGCCGCCGAGGAGCTGGACGCGCGGGCGAGTGCCGACGTGGTGCGCATCGCCGGCGTCGCCGGCGGCACCGCTCAGGCGGTCGCCGAAGCCGAGCTCGCCCGCGACCTCGGGTACGACGCCGTGCTGGTGAGTCCTCGCGTCGCGGGCGCCGACGAGCGTGCCCTGCTCGAACGCGCCCGCGCCGTGGGTGAGGTGCTGCCGGTGGTGGGCTTCTACTTGCAGACCGCGATCGGCGGGCCCGTGCTCGACCGCGACTTCTGGCGCGAGTTCGCGTCGATCCCGGCCGTCGTCGCGGTCAAGGCCGCGCCATTCGACCGGTACCGCACGCTGGAACTGGTGCGCGGCGTCGCCGCCTCCGGTCGCGCCGACGAGATCGCGCTGTACACCGGCAACGACGACGCGATCGTCGCCGACCTGCTGTCCGAGTTCCACGTGGAGTCACCGGATGGTCCGCGCACCCTGCGCTTCGTCGGCGGGCTCCTCGGCCAGTGGGCGGTCGGCACGCGTGCCGCGGTCGCGCTCCTCGAACGCGCACAGCGCGCGATGGCCGGCGACGCGGAGGCCTACCGCGAGCTGGGACTCGTCGCCAGCGACATGGTCGACGTCAACCAGGCGGTGTTCGACCCGGGCAACGACTTCCACGGCGTGATCGCCGGCGTGCACGAGATGCTCCGCCAGCAGGGCCTGCTCGACGGCACCTGGTGCCTCGACCCCGCAGAGGGTCTCTCGCCGGGCCAGGCCGCGGAGATCGAGCGGGTGCGCCACGCGTATCCCGCCCTGAACGACGACGCCTTCATCGCCGAGAACCTCGAGGCCTGGTTGGCATGAGTGCGGCGATGAGCGCGGGAACCGGAGCGCCGACCGTGGTCGCGGTCGTCTCGCGAGAGCTCTTCGCGGAATTCTTCTCTGCGGAGGATGCCGAGCGGCTGCAGGCTGTGGCCGCTCGACTCGGGGGCTCTTTCGTGCGCGTCGACCGACTCGCGGACGCGGAGCCGGCCGAGGCGCGCATCGTCATCACGAGCTGGGGCGTCGGCCCCTTCGATGCGGCCGTGCTCGCGTCGCTGCCGAAGCTCGAGCTCATCGCGCACACCGGCGCCACGATCAAGCCCTTCGCGACGGATGCGCTGTTCGATCGCGGCATCCGGGTCACCCAGGCCGGCGCAGGCATGGCGCGACCGGTGGCCGAGGTCTCGCTGACGTTCACCCTCGCGCTCCTGCACCGGGTGCCCGAGATGCACAATGCGCTGCGGGCCGGCGACGGCTGGTACGACGCGGATGCCGTCGGCGTGCAGCGCGAGATCCTCGGCACGCCCATCGCCGTGATCGGCGCCTCCCGCACCGGACGCGCGTATCTCGAACTCATCCGTGCGCTCGGAGCAGGGCCGCTGCTGGTCGACCCCACCATCGACGCGGAGGCCGCGGCGGCGCTCGGGGCCGAGCTCGTCGCTCTCGACGACGCCCTCCGGCGTGCGCAGATCGTCGCGGTGCACGCGCCCACGCTGCCGGAGACCCACCATCTGATCGGCCGCCGTGAGCTCGCACTGATGCGCGACGGCGCGGGGCTCGTCAACACGGCACGCTCGTGGCTGGTCGACGAGGCCGCGCTGATCGAGGAGCTGCAGCGCGGCCGCCTCAGCGCCGCGATCGACGTGTTCGACGAGGAGCCGTTCGCCGCGGACAGTCCGTTCCGCTCGCTGCCCGGGGTGCTGGTGACCCCGCACCGCGCGGCGGGCACGAGCCAGGGGCGGCTGCGTCAGGGGCGCATCGTCGCCGACGAGGTCGAAGCCTTCGCCGCGGGGCGACCGCTCGCACACACCGTCGACCGCGCACAGCTGTCTTCGATGGCATGACCGGGTCGCCGCGGGGCCTCGCGTGGGTGCATGCCGTCCAGTTCGTGCGGGAGGAGCCGTGAGCGCGGCGACGATCCGGGTGGCTCGGGCCGGGGACGAGACCGGGCTCACCGCGCTGTGGGCGACGGCCTTCACTCCTCCGCTCACCCCTGAGCAGTGGCTGGTCGATGACGACCGCCTCGCCCACACGCTCGTGGCCGAAGACGACGCGGGCCTCTGCGGCTCGATCCACGGCCTGCCCAAACGGCTGCGCGAATCCGGCGGAGGCATCGCCGACGTGCATGCGATCGGGAGCGTCGCGGTCGCCGAGCGTGCCCGAGGGCGAGGGCTCGCCCGTCGGCTCGTCACCGCGACGCTGGAGGCCGCGAGGGACGCCGACTGGGCTCTGCTGTTCACGGGCACGCCGGAGGTGTACCGCTCCCGCGGGTTCGAGACGTTCTCGATGCCGCGCACGCTGACCGGCCCCTGGCGCGCTCCGGCGGTCGCGGAAGCCGCCGCCGAGCGCAGGTCCGAGCCCGAGGGTCGGGTCGTGCGCGAGACCGTCGGCACCGGGAGCCTCGGATCCGTGCGGGAGACGTACGAGTGCTCCCGCGCGGGACGGGTGGCCCTCGCCCCGGTGCGGAGCGACCGCGACTGGTCGATGGCGGAGGTGCGGATGCGCGGAGCGATGCTGTACCGGCGGATCGAGGGCTCCGCGGTCGTCGGGTACGCGATCGCCCGGGTGCGCGGAGAGGTCGGCATGCTCCTGGAGAGCGCCGTGCTCCCCGATGCCGCCGATGCTGCCGGGGTGCACCGCGACCTGCTCGCCGCGGTCGCCGCGGAGTGGGCAGCCGTCGGGGTGGCCACCTGCGATCTCGCCGTCGCCGCCCTGGCGGACGACGAACGCGCCGCGCAGGAGTTCGCACCCGAGGCGGTGCGGCAGGACGACCGCACCGGCATGATCCGCCCGCTGCGGCGCGCGGCGCGATTGCACGGCATCCGCCACTTCACGGAGGCCGACTACTTCTGAGCATCCGCTCGGAGAACAGCACTGGGGACTGGGGATCGATCGGAGGATGCGGCTCGGCCGGAGGCCGGACGCCTGAG
The DNA here is from genome assembly GCF_002979435.1 of Microbacterium sp. MYb66. GTDB lineage: Bacteria > Actinomycetota > Actinomycetes > Actinomycetales > Microbacteriaceae > Microbacterium. The sequence continues at coordinate 380,499 of NZ_PCOV01000003.1, forward strand.
CGCGGCGAAGATGCCGCAAGGAGGATGACCATGACCCAGCTGGAGAACATCGAGACCGAGACCGCGGCCCTGCGCAGCAGGCGCATGCTGCTCGCCGGATTCGGCGCGGCCGCACTGGGCGGGGTGGCTGCCGTCGGCATGCCGACACCCGCGCAGGCCGCGGGCCCTCTCGTGCCGCAGGACTCATCGGGTTCGAAGAACGTCGCCAACGGCGGTACGGCCGCCGAGCTCGCGAAGCGCAAGGGCAAGGAGGGCGACCTCGTGCGCACGACCGGGTACGCGGCGGCCGGAGACGGCGGCGCCGGGCTCTACCGCTTCGTGAAGAAGGACGGTCCCGCGGCGAACGGCGGCACCGTGCTCGCCGGGCCCAAGGGCGGAGCGTGGCTGCTCGTGCACGACGGGGTCGTCGACTTCCGGACCTTCGGGATCCTCGACGCGACCGTGAACGCCGACGACGCCCTCGACGCGATGGTGAACGACGCGAGCATCCATCGCATCGAGGCACGCACCGCCCTCAACTTCGTGCGCCGGCACACGTTCTCCCGCTCGAACATCGCGTTCGACTTCGGCGGTCACCTGATGACGACCGTCGGCATCGAGAACGCCGGCAAGGACGACCCGTTCGCGGCGGTGATGTTCTTCCGCGGCGAGGTCACCGATGCCGTGCAGGAGGCGCGCCTGAACGAGCCCGTGCCCGACCTCGGCGACATCTTCCCCGTCGCCGACTCCTCGTTCTTCGCCGTCGGCGACTGGTACGCGGCCGAGGTGAACGCACTCTCCGGTCGCTGGGAGCGCGAGCTGCAGCGGCTGGTGCAGGTGACGCAGATCGTCGACGGCACGCACATCCGCATCAACTACAAGAACGGCTGGCCGCTCGGCGAGGACCGCACGATGACCTGGCGGCGGGTGGTGCCGGTGCACGACGTGACGGTGTCGAACCTGGCCTTCCTCGGCACCGGGACCGACGAGTACACCGGGTCGCACCCGCTCGCCTTCGAGTACGCGGTGCGCTGCGACGTCGACCACATCGACGGCACGGGCACCTTCTGGCCACTCATCCAGCGTCGGTGGAACACGTACTACTCGACCGTGAGCTGCACGCTCAAGAACCCCACCTCGGTGACCTGGGGCGGCGCCGGCTATCTGACCCAGCAGATCTACTGCCTGTACGGATACGTCGCCAACTGCCACACCGCGAACGCGCGGCACCTGAACGACTTCACCGCGAGCGCCTACTGCCTGGTCGAGAACTGCCACGGTGACGGCGACGACCAGGGTCCGTTCGTCACGCACGGGCAGTACGAGCACGACCTCACGTACACCGGGAACTCGGGGCTCATGACGTTCGCGAACTCCGGGGCGGCGTGGGGATCCGCGGCGAAGCGCATCACGGTGCGCAAACACGTGTGCTCATGGTTCGTCGCGCGCGTGCGCATCACCGACCTGACCCTCGAAGACGTGCAGGTGATCGGCAAGCCCTCGCTCGACGGGTCCGGGATGCTGTGGATCAACGCCGACGGCGCGCAGCTGCGGGGGTGCACGGCATCCGACACCCTCGTGATCACGCAGGCATCCGACAACTCGGCGCGCCCGACCGTGATCGCCGACTCGCACTTCACGTTCGTCGCTCCGGGTGAGCTCACGAACGCCACCGTCAACACCCCGGTGACGTTCGTCGACACCGTGCTCGATCGGGTCGGCGGCATGAAGATCGCGGGCGCCGGGGCGGTCACGTTCCGTGGATCGACGCTCAACGCCGCGGACGACGCGGCGCCCATCGCCTCGTCGTCGGGTCGCCTGCGCTTCGAGGGATCCACACTGCGCAACGCCCGCATCGCGGCGGCGCGGGGCGAACGCCAGGCGGTCGAGATCGCGGGATCGGACGTCGCCCTCAAGGGCGGGGTCGGCGTCGCGCGGACCGGCGACGGCGAGCTGCACGTGACGCTGACCGACAGCACCTTCCGTGCCGAGGAGTCGGCCACGCACGTCTCGCTGACGAAGGGGGCCACCCACTATCGGGCGGTCGGCAACCGCTTCGAGGGCGGGGCGCTGGAGCTGGCGGATGCCGCGTTCGGCGGCTCGTCGACCCTGCTGCACACCGGCAACGTCGAGTCGGGCGTCACGCGCGCGGCCTTCCCCGCCGAGGGCGACCGCGTCGTCGACACCGCCAACCTCGTCGTCTGACCGCCCGCACCCCCGCACGGAGAAGAACCCCCGTCGTGAAGGAGGATCTGCCGATCCTGGTCCTTCACGACGGGAGTTCTCCTTCGGAAGCGGTGCCGGGCTACTCGGGTGTGCGCCGGCGGCGCGGGCTATCCGGGTTCATCAGCGAGTGGCGGCGACCGTAGGCGAAGTACACGACGAGGCCGATCACGAGCCAGACGCCGAAGCGCAGCCAGGTCTCCCAGTGCAGCTGCGAGATGAGGAAGAGCGAGAAGGCGACGCCGACGATCGGGACCACCGGCATGAACGGCAGCCGGAACGTGCGCGGGGCCTCCGGCTTCGTGTACCGGAACACGATGACGGCGATGCACACGACGACGAATGCCGCCAGGATGCCGATGTTCGTCAGGTCGGCGACGGCCCGGATCGGGAAGATGCCCGCGAAGAACGCCGAGCCGATGCCGGCGATCCAGGTCACCCGCTGTGGCACACCGCGGCGGTCGACCTTCGAGAACCACCCGGGGAGCAGTCCGTCGCGGCTCATCGAGAACCACACCCGGGTGGCGCCGAGCAGGAAGGTGAGCATGACCGTGAGGATCGAGAGCACCGCGAACACGGAGATGATCGAGGCGACGACGGGCAGCCCCACGCTGGAGAACGCCGAGGCGAAGCCGGCCTTCGGATCGATGTCCTGGTAGTTCTGCATGCCGGTGAGCACCAGCGTCGCGGCGACGTAGAGGAGCATCGCGATGATGAGCGACAGGATGATCGCCTTGGGCATGTGCTTGCGTCCGTCCTTCGCCTCCTCGGCTGCGGTGCTCATCGCGTCGTAGCCGAACACGGCGAAGAACACCGTCGCCGCTCCCGTGAAGACCGGGCCGAAGCCGGAGGGCATGAACGGGTTGTAGTTGTCGGTGTTGATGTAGAAGACGCCGAGCCCCACGATGAACAGGATCAGCAGGATCTTGATCCCGACCGCGACCAGCTCGAACCGACCGAACGTCTTGGTGCCGCGGCTGAGGAGGAAGGTCACGAGCAGGCAGATGACGATCGCCGGGATGTTCACGAGCCCGCCCGGCTGGTCGAACGTCTCGGTGACCGCGGTCGGCAGGTGGATGCCGAAGCCGGAGAGGAACGCGTCGAGATAGCCGGAGATCCCGATCGCCACGACGGCCACGATGGCCACGTATTCCAGGAGCAGATCCCAGCCGATGAACCAGCCGGTGATCTCGCCGAGGGCGACGTAGCCGTAGCTGTACGCCGATCCGGCGCGGGGGATCATGCCCGCGAACTCCGCGTAGGAGAGCGCGGCGGCCGCCGAGGCCAGCCCGGCGATGAGGAAGGAGATGACGACGGCGGGTCCGACACCGGGGTTCGCGGCGTCGCCGTGCGCGACGAGGCCGGCGAGCGAGAAGATCCCGACTCCGACGATGCCGCCGACGCCGATCGCGGTGAGCTGCCAGAGCCCGAGGGACTTGAAGAGCCCACTGCTCTCCGCCTCCTCCGTCAGATCGCCGACGGGCTTGCGTCGCCAGATGGAGTACGCCGGATTCTTCGGATTCGTTCGGGGCATCCTTGCCTCCCTGAGGTGTCCGCGCGCGGGCGCGCGAAGGTGCGAATGGCTGAGCGGGTTAACCGGTAACACGTTACGCTCGCGTCGGTCGACGCTCAATCAGACTTCTGGCCAGTATTCGGCGGAGATGCGGCCGGGTGCGGGACCGGAGCGGCTCAGTGCGCGGGGATGCCGACGAGTTCGGCGCTGCGCTGCCAGAGGGATTCGGCGAGAGCGGCGTCGTTCACCTGCGGGTTGACCTTCGTGGTGAGCGTGCGCTCGTCGTAGTACGCGCCCGAGAACCAGGTGTCGCCGGGCGTTCCCTCGATGAACCAGCGCAGGGTGGCGCCGCCCTTGTCGGCTCCGATGAGCATGAGGTGCTTGAGCGGGGTGCGATAGAGCAGTCGCATGATGCTCGAGGAGTCCGCGGCGAAGTTCGTGCGCACGGTGCCGGGGTGGAACGCGACCGCGCTCAGTCCACGCGCATGGAACTTCGTGTGCAGGCTCTTGGCGAAGAGCACGTTCGCGAGCTTCGCGTCGCCGTACGCCTTGTTCGGGCTGAAGCGGCGCGCGTTGTCGAGGTCGTCGACGTCGATGTGCCCGAAGAGGCGGTGGCCGATGCTCGAGGTGTTGATGACCGCGCCCTCGGCCTTCCGCAGCTGCGGGAGCAGCAGGTTCGTGAGGAGGAACGGCGCCAGGTGATTGACCTGCATCGTCTTCTCGAACCCGTCGACGGTCGGGGTCTGGTCCCCGAAGATCCCGCCGGCGTTGTTCGCCAGCGTGTGGATGCCGTCGTCGCCGACGGCATCCGCGATCTTCCCGGCGAGAGCACGCACATCGTCGAGGCGGGCGAAGTCGGCGGTGAACCAGTCCGAGCCGGTCTCCTCCGCGATCGCGCGGGTCTTCTCGACCGAGCGGCCGACCAGGAGGAGTCGGTGCGGTGAGCCGGCCAGCTGGCGGGCGGCAGCGGCTCCGATGCCGTCGGATGCTCCGGTGAGGACGATCGTCTGCGCGGGCACGGTGCGGGTCAGTCGGCCGAAGGGGTGATGCGCCGCACGGCTCGGGTCACGTGCTCGGCGATCACGGCCTGCGCTCGATCGGGGTCGCCGCTCGCGATGGCGTCGACGATCTGCTGGTGGCTGCGCACGTGCTCCTCCTGCTCGGCGGGGTCGAGCGCGGCGTTCGCGGCGTGCAGGAAGCCGGTGATGCGCCCACGCAGCTGCCCGCTCAGCTCATCGAGGAATCGGTGCTCGGCGAGGTCGGCGAGCGTCTCGTGGAAGAGGCGGTCCTGGCGGAGCACCTCGTCGATGTCGCCGGGCGCGGCATCCGACATCGCCTGGATGATCGCGCCGAGTCGAGCGGCGGAGTCCTCGTTCCACCGCTCCTGCACGCGGATGGCCATGAACTGCTCGAGCACGATCCGCAGGCTCGAGATCTCCTCGAGGTCCTGGGCGCTCAACTGGGCGACGCGGGCGCCGCGGCGGGGCTCACGGGTGATGAGGCGTTCTTCGGCGAGGCGGGTCAGCGCCTCGCGTACCGGGATGTGACTGACGCCGAGGCGGTCGGCGAGCTTGCGTTCGACGAGGCGCTCGCCGGGAGCGAGTTCGCCGGAGTGGATGGCGGCGCGCAGCTCGTCCGTGACCTGTTCGGCGATGTTCTGATCCGAGACGCTGCGCACCGTGGCTCTCCTGTCTGTGCCGGAAGCCGCGAGCGGCTCTCGGACGAGTTCCTGCATCGACCGATGCTATGGCAGATTCGTCGCGGCGGCGGGATGACGGTCCGGAGAGCGTAACGAGAACGTAACCGCATCCGATCGATTCGCACTAGACGAGGCGTCCGTTTTGCTACATGCTATAGCGAAACCCTTCCCGACCCGAACGCATCACCCGACACCTGGAGGCACCCATGTCGCGTCGTCGTGTATTGCTCGGCGGAGCAGCGCTGCTCACCGCCGCGCTCCTCACCGCTGGCTGCAGCAGCACCCCATCCGGCTCGGATGGCCAGGCGCAGGACGGCGGCACCCTGACCGTCGCCGCGGCGCAGGGCATCCCGCAGCTCAACCCGGCCATCCGCACCTTCGCCTGGGAGGAGGTGCTGTTCCCACTCCTGTGGAACGGTCTGACCAAGACCGACGAGTCCGGCGAGATCGTGGGCGACCTCGCCGAGAAGTGGGAGACCTCCGAGGACCAGAAGACCTGGACCTTCACCCTGCGTGACGGCGTCACCTTCTCGAACGGCGACCCCTTCACGGCGGAGGATGCGGTGGCCTCGTTCGAGTACTACCTCGACCCCGAGACTGCGACGCAGGAGAAGAACAAGATCGACATGATCACGGATGTCACGGCATCCGATGACAAGACCGTCGTGGTCACCCTGTCCGAGCCGATCGCGACCTTCGCCGCCGGTATCGTCTGGGTCAAGATGCTCGACGTCGACGCGCTCGACACGATCGACAAGGAGCCGATCGGAACCGGCCCCTACATCGTCGACAAGTTCACGCCCGACGACAGCCTGACCCTGGTCCCGAACCCCGAGTACTTCGGCGACGAGCCCGCACTCGGCGAGATCACCATCGTCAAGGCCGCCGAGTCCACCGCCGCCGTCACCGGTCTGCGCTCCGGCGACATCGATGTGCTGTGGTCGGTGCCCCAGGGTGATGTCGCAGGCCTCGAGGGCGGTGGCGACATCGCGCTCGTCAAGCCGGAGAACCCGAGCCAGTGGCCGTCGTGGGAGGTCGACACCCAATCGGCGCCCTTCGACGACGTGCGTGCGCGGCAGGCGCTCGCCTATGCGACCGACCGCGAGGCCATCCTCGAAGCCGCGTACTACGGGCAGGGCACGGTCTCGCCCACGAACAACGCGCTCGGCGAGGTGAACCCCTGGTTCGGCGGCGACCTGACCGACTACTCGTACGACCTCGAGAAGGCGAAGGAACTCTTCGCCGAGGCCGGCGTCACCGAGGGCAGCACGCTCACCTGGTGGGGCGTCGCGGGGCAGTACCCGGAGTGGAACACGAGCGGCGAGATCCTGCAGGCGAGCCTGAAGGAGATCGGCATCACCCTCAAGATCGACAACAACGACATCGGAACCTGGGTCGACTCGTTCTACCCGGCGGGCAAGAGCTTCCCCGGGTACATCGTGCCGAACTTCCAGTCCACGCCCCCGGAGCCCGCGTACTCGCTGAACTTCTACCTCGAGGGCCGCTGCGAGTGCAACTGGGTCGACCCCGACTTCCAGACCGCGTTCGCCGACGCCGTGGCCGAGCCCGACGAGGCCGCGCGCGCCGAGAAGTGGAGCACGGTGCAGACGATCATCAACCAGCAGGTTCCGCTGATCGTCCCGCTGCAGTCCACGGTCGTCACCGCGACCAGCACCGGCGTCACCGGGGTCTGGGTCGAGGGCGGCGGACAGCTTCACCTCGAGAACGCGCAGCTCAAGGACTGACGTGGCCCTGTCCATCCTCCGGCGGGTGGCGATCAGCATCGCGATGCTGATCGCCACCTCGCTTCTCGTGTTCGTCGTGCTCCGGCTGCTCCCGGGCGACCCCGTGATCACCCGCCTCGGCTCGACGCCGGGCGTGGATGCCGAGATGCTCCAGCGCCTCCGCGAGGAGGCCGGCCTCGACGCCCCCATCATCGAGCAGTACCTGCGCTGGATCGGCGGTGTCTTCACCGGCGACTTCGGACAGTCGTACTTCAACCAGTACTCGGTGTCCGAACTCATCGCGCAGCGGCTTCCCGCCACGCTCGAACTCACCCTCATCGGCATCGTGCTGGCCGTGCTCATCGCCACGCCCGCCGCGGTGATCGCGTCGCTGCGCCCGCTCGGTGCGGTCGACCGCGTGCTGACCGCGATCTCCACCGCAGGCATGGCGCTGCCGCAGTTCCTGATCGGCATCGTGCTGATCGTGGTCTTCGCCGTGCAGCTCAAGGTGCTGCCCGCCCGCGGCTACACGCCGTTCAGCGAAGACCCGGCGGACAACCTCGTGCGGATGATCCTCCCCGCCCTCACCCTCGCCTTCGCCGCGGCTCCGCTGCTGATGCGGTTCCTTCGGGCCTCGATGGTCGAGGTGCTCGACGCCCCCTACATCCGCACCGCCCGCGGCAAGGGTCAGTCGGCGAGCGGGGTCGTGATCGGCCACGCGCTGCGCAACGCGCTGATCCCCGGGCTCACGATGCTCGGCCTCATCGTCGGCTATACGCTCGGCGGCGTCGTGATCGTGGAGTACGTGTTCGGGGTCCCCGGGCTCGGCTCGCTCGCGATCGATGCCGTGTTCAAGCGCGACTACGCGGTGCTGCAGTCGGTCGTGCTGCTGATCTCCGCGATGTTCATCCTCACGACGCTCATCGTCGACCTCCTCTACGGAGTGCTCGACCCGCGTCTTCGTGCAAGGAGCAGCCGTGGCTGACACCCTCACACTCGCTCTGCGCTCCACGCGGCCGCGCCGCCGGCTCGCGCTCGCGTCGTGGATCCCGCTGGCCCTCCTCGCCGTGATCGTGCTGGCCTGCGTGCTGGCGCCGCTCATCGCCCCGTACGACCCCTCGGCGCAGTCGCCCGACCGGTTCGCCGGGCCCTCGGCCGCCCACCTGTTCGGCACCGATGAGCTCGGCCGCGACCTGTTCAGCCGCGTGCTCTACGGCGGACAGCTGACGATCTTCATCGCGGGCGGCGCGACCCTGGTCGCCATGGTGCTCGGAATCGCCTGGGGGATGGCGGCGGCGTTCGCCCGCGGCATCCTCGATGAGATCCTGATGCGCCTGGCCGACACGGTGATGGCGATCCCGCAGATCCTCTTCGCGCTCGTGTTCATCTCGGCGTTCGGGGCCGATCCGGTCAAGCTGGCCGTGATCATCGGCATCCTGCTCACTCCGACCACGGCGCGACTGGTTCGCTCCTCGGTCCTGAGCGAGCTGCAGGAGGACTACTTCACGGCCGCGGTCGCCTTCGGGTCGAAGCGCAGCCGGCTGTTGTTCGCCGAGGTGCTGCCGAACGCCCGCGGGCCGATCGTGGTGCAGGCCGCCATCAACGCCGCCAACGCGATCCTGCTCGAGGCCTCGATGAGCTTCGTCGGACTCGGCATCGCGCCGCCCGAGGCGACCTGGGGCACGCTCGTGCAGCAGGGCTACCAGAAGATGTACCAGTCGATCGGGTACGTGCTGTTCCCCGCGCTGTTCATCTTCGTCACCATCTGGCTGCTCAACGTGCTCGCCGATCAGTTCGGCGGCGATCGGAAGGGGAAGGGCCGATGACGGATGCCACGCCCGTCCTGCAGGTGCAGGACCTCACCGTCTCCTACGGCGACGCGATGCCGGTCAAGGGCATCTCGTTCTCGGTGCGCCCCGGCGAGCGGATCGGTCTGGTCGGCGAGTCCGGCTCGGGCAAGTCGCTCACGGCGCTGTCGATCATGCGCCTCAACGACGGCGCGAAGCTCGGCGGCAGCATCCGCCTGCGCGATCGGGAGCTGCTCACGCTCAGCAAGCGCGAGATGACCCGCGTGCGCGGCGGGGAGATCGCGATGGTCTACCAGGACCCGATGTCGTCGCTCAACCCCGTGCGCACCATCGGGCACCAGCTCGTCGAGGCGATCCGCCTGCACGACCGGGTCTCGAAGGAGGCGGCCCGCGCCAGAACCGTCGAGCTGCTGACCGAGGTCGGCGTGCCGCTTCCCGAGGAGCGCCTGGCCCAGTATCCGCACGAGTTCTCGGGCGGCATGCGCCAGCGCGTCATGATCGCGATGGCCATGTCGTCACGGCCGGCGGTGCTGATCGCCGACGAGCCGACCACCGCTCTCGACGTCACGACGCAGTCGCGCATCATCGATCTGCTCGACCGTCTGGCCGATGAGCACGGCACCGCGGTCGTGCTCATCACGCATGACCTCGGCGTCGCGGCCGGCTTCTGCGAGCGCATCCACGTGATGCGGCACGGCCGGGTGATCGAGGAGGCTCCGGTCGACAGGCTCTACGCCGAGCCGGAGCATCCGTACACGAAGGCGCTGCTCGGCGCCGTGGTCGACCTCACGATCGATGTGCACGAGCCGATCCGCACCGCGGCCGAGGTTCTCGAACGCGGCACCGAGCCGGTCGTCGAGGCGGGCTCGATCAGCGCCGTCGACCGCGCCCGGGAATCGGGAGACGTGCTGGTCGACGTGCAGGGCGTGTCGAAGGTGTTCACGCTCGGCTCCGGCCGACGGGTGACCGCGGTCGACGACGTGTCGTTCCAGATCCACCGCGGCGAGACCGTGGGGCTCGTGGGAGAGTCGGGCTCGGGCAAGTCGACCGTGTCGAAGGCCGTGCTCGCGCTCGGCGGGATCGATGCCGGAGCCGTGGTGTTCGACGGGCATCGCCCGCACGAGATGCGCGGGGAGGAGCTGCGGCACCTGCGGCGGCGGATGCAGATGGTGTTCCAGGATCCGTTCTCCGCACTGAACCGTCGCCAGACCGTCACGCAGATCATCGAGGCGCCGCTGCTCGCGCACGGCATCGGCAACCGGGCGACCCGTGCCGAGAAGGTGCGCGAGGCCATGCACCGCGTGCGGCTGGACGAGGAGTTCGCCCACCGGCTGCCGCGCTCGATGTCGGGCGGCCAGTGCCAGCGCGTGTCGATCGCACGGTCGCTGGTGCTCGAGCCCGAGTTCCTCGTGCTCGACGAGTCGGTGTCGGCGCTCGACGTGTCGATCCAGGCGCAGGTGCTCAACCTGCTGCGCGAGCTGCAGGCAGAGCTCGGGCTCACGTACCTCTTCATCAGTCACGACCTCGCCGTCATCCGGTACATGTCGTCGACGGTGGCCGTGATGCAGCAGGGACGGATCGTGGAGATCGGCGCCCGCGACGCCCTGTTCGCGAACCCCCAGCACGAATACACCCGAGGGCTCATGGCCGCGATCCCGGTGGCCGACCCGGTGCTGGAGCGTCGCCGACGGGCGGAGGCCGCCGCGCTCTGGCAGGCTCAGGGAGTGGGCACGGGTGTGATTCCGGCCGGCGTGGGAGGGAAGACACGATGACGAAGACCGCCACCGCGATCGGCGATCGCATCCGCATCCCCCGCACCCGGGCGCGCATCGGCGTCGCCCGGCGCGACATCACCCCGCCCGCCGGCATCCGCGCCAAGAACTGGGGACCCGCCGACTGGGAGCGCTCCGAGGGCGCGCACCGACCGTTCGAGCTCACCGCACTCGCCGTGATCGCGGCCGACGATCGCCCGCGCGTGCTGCTCGCGGTCGACGGCACCTGGTGGCGTCGCGTCGCCGACGAGCAAGGGGTGCGCGGAGCGATCCTCTCCGGCCTCGGGCTCGACCCCGACCAGCTGATGCTCTCGCTCTCGCACACTCACGCCGGTGCCGTGCTCTGCGCGGCCGACGCGCACCTCCCGGGCGGAGAGCTGATCCCCGGATACCTCGAGGCGCTCGCCGCAGCGGGCATCTCGGCAGGGCGGGAGGCCCTCGACCGCGCCGTTCCCGGACTCATCGAGTGGACGAGCGGCCGCTGCACGCTGGCGGCCGATCGCGAGCTCGACGTCGACGGTCGTGCGCTGGTGGGCTACAACCCCGCGGGCGAGGCCGACGACACCGTCACGATCGGCCGGCTCAGCGTCGACGGAGCGGTGCGCGCGACGCTCGTCAACTACGCGTGCCACCCGACGACGCTCGCCTGGCAGAACCGCGAGGTGTCGCCGGACTACGTCGGTGCGATGCGCGAGATCGTCGAGGCCGCCACGGATGCGCCGTGCCTGTTCGTGCAGGGGGCGTCGGGCGAGCTGGCCCCGCGGGAGCAGTACACCGGCGAGGTCGCGGTCGCCGACCGTCACGGACGCTCGCTCGGTCACGCGGTGCTCGCCGCCCTCGACTCGCTGCCCGCTCCGGGCGAGGAGCTGACCCTCGAGGGCGTCGTGGAGTCGGGCGCTCCGCTGGCGATCTGGGCCGGGCGCCCCGTCTCGGGCGGGGAGGGGGCGGCGGCATCGCAGACCGCGGTGGAGCTGCCGCTGCGCGACCTCCCGACGCTCGACGAGCTCGCCGAGGAGTGGAAGGACATCGACCCGCGCTCGCGCGAGGAACGCCTCGGTCGCGCGCGCAATCTGCGCGACGGGTACATCGACGGGCCGACGGTGCAGCATCCGGTCTGGGCCTGGCGGCTCGGGGATGCCGTGATCGTCGGGCATCCGGGCGAGGCGTACTCGCGTCTGCAGACCACGCTGCGGGCCCGCTTCCCGGAGACGCCGATCGTCGTGATGAACCTCACGAACGGTCCCGGCTTCGTGTACCTGCCCACCCGCGACGCGTACGACCGCGGGGCGTACCAGGCCTGGCAGACGCCGCTGGCTCCCGGCGCGCTCGACCTGCTCGAGGAGCACATCGTCGAGGTCGTCGGGGACCTTCTCCGGGGCTGACCGCGCGTCCGGCTCTGCGAGCCGGCCGGTCTAGTGCAGAACCTTGGACAGGAAGGCGCGCGTCCGGTCTTCGGCTGGATGATCGAACAGCTGACCGGGAGGGGCGGATTCGACGATCTTGCCCTGCTCGAAGAAGATCACCTCATCCGCGACCTCTCGCGCGAAGCCCATCTCATGGGTGACGACCACCATCGTCATTCCGGTCACCACGAGTTGCTTCATGACATCGAGCACCTCGCGCACCATCTCCGGGTCCAGAGCGCTCGTCGGCTCGTCGAACAGCATCACGTGCGGCTGCATCGCCAGCGCGCGGGCGATCGCCACGCGCTGTTGCTGTCCACCGGAGAGGCTGGAGGGGTAGGCGTCGACCTTCTCGGCGAGACCGACCTGATCGAGCAATGCTCGTGTCCGGTCGCGGGCCTCGGCCTTGGAGACCCCCGCGACCATCATGGGGGCGATCGTGATGTTCTCGGCGACCGTGAGGTGCGGGAAGAGGTTGAAGCGCTGGAACACCATTCCCATCCGCTGACGGACCCGGTCGACGTTCGCGCCCTTCGCGAGGATGTCCTCGCCTTCGATCGTGAGGGAACCGGACGTCGGCTCCTCCAGCAGATTGAGGCAGCGAAGGACGGTGCTCTTCCCGGAGCCTGAAGGACCGATGATGCACTTGACCGTCGATTTCTCGACATCGAGGTCGACCCCGCGGATGACTTCGTTCTCCCCGAAGGACTTTCGCAGGTCGCGGACCTGGATCATGGTGGTCATCGGCTGGCCCCGAACTTCTTCTCGACGACTCGAGAGAGTCGATACAGCGTGTAGGTGAGGATGAAATAGATGAGGGCGACGAGGGTCAGGATCTCGAACGCGCGATAGTTCACCGCGTAGATGCTCTGTCCGCGCTGCGTGAGTTCCGCCACCCCGATGACGGCCAGCAGAGACGTGTCCTTCACGCCCATGATGAACTGATTCATCATGGGCGGGATCATGCTGCGAGTCGCCTGCGGGATGATGATCTTCCTCATCGTCTGGAACTGCGTCATCCCCAGCGATCGGCCTGCTTCGGTCTGGCCCTTGTCGACCGATTCGATGCCGGCCCGGAAGACCTCCGACACGTAGGCGCCGATGTGGAAGCTGATCGCGATGATCCCCGCGACGATCGGCGAGAGCTTCACATTCATCACCGCGGGGATGCCGAAGTAGATGAAGAGAATCTGCACGAGGAGCGGTGTGCCTCGGATGAGGTTCACGTAGAACCGGGCAGGGCCGTAGAGCCAGACGCGCTTGGAGAGCGTCATGAGTCCGCTGATGAGACCGATGACCGTGGCAAGTGCGAGGGAGACGACCGCCAGGTAGATCGTGAGCCCCAAGCCCTGCATCAGCAGCGGGAGCGCATCGATCATGACTTGCAAGAACTCGGGCATGATTCCTCTTCATTGAGCGTTCAGCGGATGCGGTGCGGTGGGACGAGCGAGGCCACGGCACCGCATCCGCCTCGGAGAACTAGCTTTCGGGCAGGTACTTCGCGCGAAGCTCGTCGTAGGTGCCGTCGTCCTTGATCTTCTTCAGCCCGGCGTTCAAGCGCTCCACGAGTGCGTCGTTCCCCTTCGGGATGGCGATGGCGGTGGGCGCGGATTCGATGGGGTCCCCGAGCATCTCGATGCTGGGGCTCTCGCCGTCGGTGGCGATGCGGTACTGGATCGCCGAGGTGTCGATCACCAGCGCATCGGCCTGACCGGAGGTCACCGCGAGATAGAGCGCATCGCTCGAGGCGAGGGTCTGGACCGTCGCACCGTATTCGTCGGCGACCTTCTGAGCGGCGACGTTGCCGCTGGTGCCCTGGGTCGACACGATCGTCTTGCCGGCGAGATCCTCGAGCGACTGGATGTCGCTGCCGGCCTTGACCGCGATGGCCTGACCGTCGTTGTAGTACGGATCGCTGAAGTCGACGACGGCCTTGCGTTCCTCGTTGACGGAGATGTCCGAGACGGCGAGGTCGATCTGGCCGGACTGCAAGGCAGGGATCAGGCCGTCGAACCCCATCACGACCCACTCGCCTTCGAGGCCCTCTGCGTCGAGGATGGCGTTCACGAGCTCGATGTCGAATCCGGTGAGCTCGCCGTCTTCGACGTACTCGAACGGCGGGAAGTTGTTGATGACGCCCATCTTCAGGGGCTGTGCGATGTCGCCCTCCCCGCCGCCCTCGGCGTCGGTCGCACCGCAGGCGGAGAGAGCGAGGATCACGGTGGCTGCGGCGACGGTGCCCAGCACTGACTTCATCTTGAACATGATGGTTGTTCCTTTCTAGAGCTGCTTCACGACGGCGAACGCGTCGATTTCGACGAGGAAGGTTCCGGGCAGACCCACGACGAGCGTCGTGCGGGGCGGCTTCACCGCGCCGACGAAGTCGCTGTAGACGCGGTTCATCTCAGGGAGGGCGGCGGGGTCTGTGACGTAGACCCGCATCATGAGGACGTCTTCGAGGGACGCCCCGCCGGCCTCGAGGATCGCGGTGACGTTGGCGAGAGTCTGCTGCATCTGTGCGGCGAACCCGCCGTGCACGAGTTCGCCCGTGTGCGGGTCCTGACCGACCTGGCCGGAGGTGTGCAGGAACGGGCCGATTCGGACGGCCTGGCTGAGCGCGAACTGCGCACCGATGGCAGGAGCATGGGGGGTGGTGATGATCCGGCGTTCCATGGTCATGCCTCGTTTCCGACGATGAGGGCGGGGGTGATGTCCGAGAGGGTGGCGATCCCGCACATCGCCATCGCCGAGGCGAACTCCTCGCGCATGATCCGGATGACGTCGGCGACTCCCGCGGCCCCGGCTGCGGCGAGCCCCCACACGTAGGGGCGCCCGATGAGCACGGCGTCCGCACCGAAGGCCAGGGCCTTCAGGACATCGGTCCCCCGACGGATGCCGCCGTCCAGCAGCACGGGCACCCTCCCGGCGACCGCGTCGGAGACCGCTCGGACGCATTCCATCGGATGCGCGACCGTGTCGATGTTGCGGCCTCCGTGATTGGAGACGATCACGCCGCCCATACCGGCATCGACGGCGCGCACGGCGTCGTCCGGGTGAAGGATCCCCTTGCCGATGACGGGCAGGTCGGTCAGCGACACCAGCCACTCGACGTCATCCCACGTGACGGACGGATCGAGGTAGCCGCCCGTGAGCAGGGGGACGCCACCCGACTCGAGGTTCGCGCGACCGATGCCCGAGGGGAGCCCCATCATCCCCGCATCCTGTCGATAGCGGATCCCGGGCACCGGGTTGTCGAGGGTGACGACGATGCCGCGGGCGCCGACGTCTTCCGCGAGGCGGACCAGTTCCCTCGTCAGCTGTCGATCGCGCTGGATGTAGAGGTGCTGCAGGAACGGGCCGGCAGCCGGTGCGAGTTCGCGCGTCGCGACACTCGTCTCCATGCTGATGATCGTGACGGCATCGGCGGCTTTCGCGCCCTCCACGGTGCCGCGCTCGCCGGCGTCTGCGAACAGGCGCTGAAGGGCGGCCGGCGCCAACAGGATCGGAAACGGCATGTCGATGCCGAACAACCGCTGCGACGTGTCGAGGTTCCCCACATCCACGCCGACGCGCGGGAGGAGCCGGATGCCCGCGAAGTAGTCGGAGTTGCGTCGGACGGTGATCTCGTCGACCGCTCCGCCGTTCAGGTAGGCCCACGCCGCCGGCTCCATGTTCGCCCGGGCCTGAGCGCGGTACGCGTCCAACGGGTGGATGAGGTCAGACATCCGAGCGCCTCCGGTCGGTGAGATCGATACCGGCGCCGCGAAGCGCGGTGGCGATCGCTTCCAGTGCGTCGTAGTCCGTGATCGGCAGCTTCGGCTCGCGGGGATAGCCGCCGGACTGCCCCTGGAGGTTCATGACCGCCTTGAGCGCGGCCTGCATCCCGCCGTGGCGCCAGTTGTATCCATCGCCCCCCTGGCGGATGGCCTTCATCAGCTGCTCGAACTGGTCGGCGATCTGCGCGGCCTCGTCGATCTCCCCGCGCCAGGCGTGCTCGAAGAACATCGGCATCTTCGCGCCCAGCGGCATCCCGGACCCGAAGTGGCCGTCGCCCCCTTGGCGGGCGTGGATCAGTCCGAGCCCGACGCGGGAGAGCATGTGACCGAAGACGACCAGCTGGTCGCCCACCGCGCGGATCGTCTCGTAGAACTCGCGATCGTCAGGAGAGCTCTGCTTGATGGCGACGACGTTCTCGATCAGCGCGAGCTTCCCGATCAGCGGGATGGACAGGTTGCTGTTGCTCTCCTGGGGGAAGTTGTAGAGCCAGGTCGGGAGCCCCGTCTCGCCGAAGGCGGTCCGGTAGTACCACTCGAGCTCCGGATCCGTCAGCCGTGCGCCGGGAGGGGGAGTGAGCAGGACCGAGTCCGCCCCGACCACGTCGGCGTGACGGATCAAGGCGACGGAGGTGGCGAGATCGGGGGCTGTCGCACTGACGAGAACCGGGATCCGGCCGTCGGCCTCGGCGATCACGACTTCGGCGACCTGGCGACGTTCGTCGACGGTCTGAGCGGTCCATTCGCCCGTGCTGCCGTTCACGAGGAGTCCGTGCGCACCCTGCTCGATGAAGAGCTTCGTGGTGTCCTGCAACGCGGCGGTGTCGAGACTGCCCTCTCTCGTGAAGGGAGTGGGGAGTGCGGCGAAGTACCCTCGCCACTGGACATCGTCCCGGTTCATAACTGCCTCCTCGCAGGTGCCACGAAAGCTTCGTGAGACTCACGGTATTGCAGTTTGATATTCGAACTGATCTCAATTCCCGCGACTTTGATACCTGTTCAGGTATCAAAGTTGCAGGCTCTTGCTCCGAAGGAGCTGATGCAGGTCGTCGAGCGCCGGGGAGTACTCGGCTCGTCGCCAGCCCATCAGGACGTCGGAGGTGACGCGCGGCCCCTCGATCTTGCGGAAGGCGACACCCGGGCGGGGAACCTTCGCGATCTCGCTCGAGACGAGAGCGACACCTTCGCCTCCGGCCACGAGCGACAGCAGCATCGGAGTGCTGCTCGCCGTGTGCGAGATGGAGGGGCTGAATCCCGCGTCCGAGCATGCCGCCAGAGTCGCCGTGAGCATGCCGACGCCGAGCGAGTTCTCGTAGACGACGAGCGGCTCGTCCTCGAGAGCGCCGAGCGGCAGCCGGTCGGCGCTCCTGCGTGCGAGAGCGTGACGTTCGGAGAGGGCGATCACCAGTTCGTCCTTCCACACGGTGTCGAACTCCAGCTCCGTCGATGAGCTGGTCGTCGTGCGAAGGAGTCCGCAGTCGATCCGTCCGTCCAGGAGGGCTTCGACCTGCGCGAGGGTGTGCATCTCCACGAGGCGGAGGTTGTGGTCGGGGTGGAGGACCCGAAAGTCACCGAGCACCCGCGGAAGAAGATCGATGCCGACGGGTTCGACGTATCCGATGACGAGATCGCCGGCCTGCCCCGCAGCGACCTGGCGCGCGAGGCCCACTGCCCGGTCGAGGCGTTTGACCGCGTGCTCGCACTCCTTGCGGAATGCCTCGCCCGCGGGCGTGAGGTCGATCCTTCGACCCGCGCGGTTGACAAGGGCCACCCCGACAGCGCTCTCCAGGCTCTGGATGTGACGGGACAGCGGCGGCTGGCTGATGTGCAGGCGCGCGGCCGCCCGGCCGAAGTGCAGTTCCTCCGCCAGCACGAGGAAGCAGCGCATCTGCTGGATCGTCGGGTCTTTCGCGCCTATGTTCCCCACGCGATCACTCTCCCATACCCGGCGCAGGGCAGGTCATCCGGCCTCGACGTGTGTCAGGGCGACCGACTAGACTTGCTATAGCAAATCCTGAAACGCTGAGGAGAGACATGACCGCGCAGCGCCCCGTCGCCATCGTCACCGGAGGATCCGCCGGCATCGGCTGGGAGATCGGCCGGCGTCTCGCGGCCGACGGCTACCTCGTCGTCGCCGCCGATCGGGTGCCAGGACTCACGGCGGGCGACGACGCCGCCGGCATCCTGTGGCGCGAGCTCGACGTGACCGACCACGCCGGAGTCGACCGGGTGTTCGGCGAGATCGAGGCCGAGCTCGGACCCATCGAGGTGCTCGTCAACAACGCCGGCATCCAGCGCCACCGCGGCATCGAAGACCTCAGCTGGGACGAGTGGGCCGCCGTGGTCGATGTCAACCTGCACGGCGTCTTCTCGGCGCTGCAGGCCGCCGGCAAGCGGATGCTGGAGCGCGGCGAAGGCCGCATCGTCAACATCTCCTCGATCTCTTCCCGCGGCTCGGCAGGACGCGCGCCCTACGCCACCACGAAGGCCGCGGTGATCGGCCTGACCTCGACCGCCGGAGCCGAGTGGGCCTCGCGCGGCGTGCGGGTGAACGCGGTGGCCCCCGGCTACGTCGACACAGGGGTCTTCCGCCAGGGTGTCGAGGCCGGCACCCTCAGCCTCGACACGATCCTGTCGCGCATCCCCGCGAAGCGCCTGGCCGAGGCGAGCGAGATCGCCGCAGCGGTCAGCTTCCTCGTCTCCGACCAGTCCCGCTACATGAACGGACAGACCCTCTACGTCGACGGCGGCTTCATGGTCGACTACGGCGTGCCTCTGGCGAAGAAGCCCGAATGAGCACGGTCGCGCGCATCGAGACGGCTACGGCCGCTCTGCCTCTTCCCGCTCCGCTGCAGCTGGGGGCGATGACGGTGACCCGCCGCGAGTACAGCGCGGTGCGGGCGACCGCCGACGACGGCACGACCGGCGTCGCATACTGCCTGTCGCGCGAGGCGCCGATGGCCGAGATCGTCGAACGCCTCGTGGCCGTGCACGCGGTCGGCGCCGATGCCCACGACCCCGCATCGACGTGGGAGCGGATGCTGCGCGGCAGTGCCATCGTCGGCCGGGTCGGGCTGGTGCGGCGGGCGATCGGCCTCGTCGACATCGCCCTGTGGGACATCGCGGCCCGGCGCGCGGATGCGCCGCTGTGGAAGTTGCTCGGCACCGGAGACGCCCCGCGGGACTCGATCCTCGTCGCCGCGTACCCCTCGCCCGACCGTGCTCCGCGCGAGGTCGCCGACGAGGTCCTCGCGCAGGCCGGCGGCTGGACGCACGTGAAGATCTCCCGCATTCCCGATCCGGCATATATGCGCGAGCTGCTCGCTCTGCTGAACGTCGAACTGCCCGCGGGGATCGGCCTGATCGTCGATGTCGGCTTCGGCTGGCCGGACGCTGATGCCGCCCTGGCCGAGATCGCGCAGTGGGGCGACCCGCAGCTGGCCTGGCTCGAAGACCCGCTGCTGCCCGAAGACGCCGCGGGTGTCGCGCGCATCCGTCGCGAATCCGGTCTGGCCGTCTCTGTCGGCGATGAGGTCACGGATCCTGCCGTGCTGAAGGCGCTGGTCGAGGTCGGGGGAGTCGAAGCGCTTCGCCTCGATGTCGTCGCGATCGGCGGCGTGACACCGGCGCGCGAGCTGATCGCCTGGGCGGCCGAGCGCGGAGTGCCCGTCTCGGGGCACGTCTATCCCGAGGTCACCGCGCACCTCGGCATCGGTGTCGAGACCTTCGCGCGGGGCATCAACCCCTACGACCCGGCGCCGTCGTTCGTCCTCGGCGGTCCGTCGTTCGAGGGGCGGGTCCGGCCGACGGATGCCGCGGGCCTCGGGTTCACGCTCGATCCCGGCGTCTTCCGGTTCGGGACGGACTGAGAGGACAGGCTCCCCGCGCAGCGCCTCGTGTCGGGTGGGCGGGAGCCGCGGCATCCGTCACCGCAGATACGCGTCCACGAGGAGCGCGCCGCGGATCCCGCGCAGTTCGTCGATGATGCGGGCCAGGCTCTTCGCCCCGATCGAAGACAGGTCGAGGTCGTGCGGACCGAGAGGCTCGAGCTTCCCGGTGCGGATGCGGATCACCTCCCACCCCGCGGCGCGGAGAGCGCGGTCTTTCCGTAGATCGCCATCCTGCCGCTTGCCGACGTGCTCCAGGCCGTGCCGCCCGACCGTGTCGTACTCGAGCGCGACCCGCAGCTCCGGGAACACGATGTCGGGCCAGACCTCCGTGTGGCGGAAGAACGGCCGGGACACCTTCACCGCGTTCACGGTCGCGTCGAACTCGATCCGTGCGCCGAGCTCCGCCCGCAGGCGTCCTTCCACCGCGGATGCGGGGCGCGGCGCGCACTCGCTCACGAACGCGGTGCCGGCGGGCAGGTCGGGAGTCTTGGTGCAGAGTGCGGGTGCGGGGCGACGGGGCTTGCGGGGAATGGCTCGTGCTTCGCCGAGCACGACCGGTTGCGGGCGCGCGAGCACAGAGCATTCCGGGCACCACGCCGAGCGACGCCGGACCTGTCCCGGGCGCTCGCGCTGCTCGGTCGGGGTGGCGGCGAACCGATGGCCGACGGGGCACTCCCAGCAGAGCAGCACATCGGCGGCGAGCGGGACCTGCGACAGCGCGATGCCGTGGTTGAGCTCGGGGTGGTACTGACGGATCAGCTCCGGGTACGCCGCCCATCCGGCACGGTAGGTGCCCACGTCATACGGAACGGCGCGACCGCGGGAGAACTGCCGTCGCGCCCACCACTGCATCACCGGTTCCGGCACGCGCCGACGATATCCGCGAGCACCGACACCGCGTCATCCGCTGTCGACACCGTCGCCGATGTCCCCGGTCCGTGCGACGATCCGCACGTCGACGGGAGAACGGATGCGTGGGGAAGCCACCGTGCTGCACGCCGACCTCGACGCGTTCTACGCCTCGGTCGAGCAGCGTGATGCGCCCGAACTGCGCGGTCGGCCCGTGATCGTGGGCGGTGGTGTCGTGCTGGCCGCGAGCTACGAGGCGAAGGCCCGCGGCGTCCGCACGGCGATGGGCGGCCGACAGGCGCGCGAGCTCTGCCCGGATGCCGTCGTCGTCCCGCCGCGCATGGACGCCTATTCCGCCGCGAGCAAAGACGTGTTCGCGATCTTCCGTGACACCACACCGCTCGTCGAGGGGCTCTCGATCGATGAGGCGTTCCTCGAGGTCGGCGGTCTGCGACGCATCGCCGGCACGCCGGAGCAGATCGCGGCGCGGCTGCGGGAACGCGTGCGCGCGGAGGCCGGGTTGGCCATCTCGGTCGGGGTCGCGCGCACCAAGTTCCTCGCCAAGGTCGCCAGCGCCGTGAGCAAACCCGACGGCCTGCTGGTCGTGGAACCCGAGCGGGAGGAGGAGTTCCTGCTCCCCCTTCCGGTCGAACGACTGTGGGGAGTGGGGGCCGTGACGGCCGAGAAGCTGCACCGCTACGGCATCCGCACGGTCGGAGAACTCGCGGAACTCGAGGCCGCGACGGCGGAGCGGATGCTGGGCAAGGCGACGGGCGCTCATGTGCACGCGCTGGCCCGGCTGCGGGATCCTCGTCCCGTCGACACCGCCCGGCGGCGCGGGTCCGTCGGCTCGCAGAGGGCGCTCGGCAGCCGCCCCCGCTCGGCCGAAGAACTCGATCTCATCCTCACGCAGATCGTCGATCGGCTCGCTCGGCGCCTCCGTGACGGCGACCGCGTCTGCCGCACCGTCGTGCTGCGTCTGCGGTTCGGCGACTTCTCGAAGGCCACGCGCTCACGCTCGCTCCGTGCACCCACCGACCGCACCGCCATCGTGCTCACCGTGGCCCGCACCCTGCTCGCCGCGGCGCAAGCCGAGATCACCGCGCGCGGCATCACCCTGATCGGCATCTCCCTGTCGCAACTCGACCGCACCGAGAGCGTGCAGCCCGAGCTGCCGATCGACTGGGGCGACGAGGCCCGCCTCGACGGTGTGCTCGACACCCTGCGCGATCGCTACGGTGCGGCGTCGGTGTCGCGGGCGACGCAGCTGGGCCGGGATCCTGGGTGGTCGTCGCCGATCCTGCCCGAGCACGAGTGAGCCGCCTCGCGCACTCCGAGGCTGCGACCGCGCTTTCTGAAGGGCTGAAGGAGTCGATCTAAACTGCTGGCATGCCTGTCATCGCCGTGATCTTCCCCGCGCTGCTGCTGCTCACCGCGGTGTTGACGGAGCTCGCGAGCCGGGGCCGACTGCGCCGCAACCGGATCGCCGGGATCCGCACGCACGCCACGATGAGAACTGACGCCGCGTGGGCGGCATCCCACCGAGCGGCCGCCAAGACCGTCTGGATCGGCTTCGTTGCGAGCGCCGTCGCAGCCCTCATCGCGCTCGTCGCCGAAGGCACTGTCTCCCTCGTCGCCGTCGTCGCGGTCGCAGCGATCTTCCTCGCCACGTCCGTCGTCTCACTCCTGCAGGCGAACGAGGCCGCCCGCCTCAGGCCTTGAGCATCGAGGCGCGCGAGATCAGTCCGTCCTCCACGTCGAAGGTCGCGATGGTCTCGGTCGCGACACCCGCGTTGATGACCTGCTCCTGCGCGACGACCCATCGGCTGCCGAACAGCACACTCGTCTCGATCACGCACGAGAGTTCGGGGTTCTGCAGCCGCGGCTCGTAGAACGCGCGGATCGCGGCCGAGCCCTCCACGGGTTCGGGGGCGACGCCGGTGATCACGGCATCCGGTGCATAGGTGGCCACGAAGGCGTCGAGGTCGTGCGCGTTGAACGCGTCGAGCTGCGCCTGCACGGTATCGAGGGCAGAGCGGGCGGCGCGGTCAGTCAATGCGCACTCCTCCGTTGACGTCGTAGGTGGCGCCGGTGATGAAGCGGGCGCGCTCCGACGCGAGGGACGCGATGATCCAGGCGACGTCTTCCGGCTGGCCGAACGCCCCGAGCGGGATGCCGGCTTCGAGCTTCTCGCGGCCTGCGCCCTGCAACTGGTCGGTGATCGCGCTCTTGACCGGTCCGGGGGTGACCGCGTTCACGCGGATGCCCTCCGACGCGAGGTGCCGGGCGAAGCTGCGCGTGATCGCGAGGATCGCCCCCTTGCTCGCGGCGTAGTGGATGCCGGTCTGCAGCGCGCCGACCTGGCCGGCGATCGAGGCGATGTTGATCACGGAGCGGTCCCCCTCGGCGGCCCGGAGCAGCGGAAGGGCGCCGCGCGTCAGGAAGAAGGTTCCGCGGGCGTTGGTCTCGAGGACCAGGTCCCACTCGTCGAACTCGATGTCGTCGTAGGCCGTGTAAGGGCACACGCCGCCGTTGTTGACGAGCACGTGCAGTGAGCCCCAGGCGGACGTGATCTCGCCGACCAGCGCGTCGATCGACTCGCGTTCGCGCAGGTCGAGGCGCGAGACGTGCACCTCGGGCGATCCGGCGGCGCGGCACTCCTCCGCGACGCGCAGAGCTTCGGCCTCCCGTCCGGCATACGTGATCCAGAGGGCGGTGCCCTCGCGGGCGAGGTCGAGGGCGGCGGCGGTTCCGATACCGGAACTGGCCCCCGTGATCAGAGCGCGGCGTGTAGTCATGCGTCCGATGCTATAGCAAATGGCGGCAAACGGCAGTGCTGTACATCTATTTGCTAGATGCTATAGCATCGCTCTCATGACTGAGCCCTTCATCCTCGTCAGCGACTGCGACCTTCCAGGAACCGTCATCGAGGACACCCTCCGGCAGGCCGGACTGCGGTCCGAGCGCGCGGCATCCGGTGCGCTCGAAGACATCGCCGCTCTCGGAGCCGACGCCGAGGGGCTCGTCGTGCAGTGGGCTCAGATCACCGGTGAGGTGATGGACCGGATGCCGAACCTCCGCATCATCAGCCGCGTCGGCATCGGCTACGACATGGTCGACGTCGAGGCGGCCACCGCCCGCGGCATCGCCGTCGCGAACACCCCGAGCTACTGCATCGAAGAGGTCGCCGCGCACACCATCGCGATGATCATGACGCAGGCCCGCGGCCTCCCGGCCTACGACCGCGCCGTGCGCGCCGGCACCTGGAAGGCCGTCGACGCCCGCCCGCTCGCCGTGCGCCCGTCGACCACCACCGTCTCGGTGCTCGGCTTCGGCCGCATCGGCTCGATCGTGGCCCGCGGATGCCGCGCCCTGGGGTTCCGGGTGCTCGTCGCCGACCCCTACGCCGCCGCCGACGCCGTGCGCGAGGCCGGCTGCGAGCTCGTCGAGATCCCGGATGCCGTGGCGCGAGCCGACATCCTCACGCTGCACGTGCCGCTGACCGACGCCACCCGGCACCTGATCGATGCCACCGCTCTCGCGACCATGAAGCAGGGCGCGGTCGTCGTGAACACGTGCCGCGGTCCGCTCATCGACGAGGACGCACTCGCGACCTCGCTGCGCGACGGGCACCTGGGCGCCGCCGCCCTCGACGTCTTCGCGGGGGAGCCCCTCTCCGCCGACTCCCCGCTGCGCGACCTCGAACAGGTGCTGCTCACGCCGCACGCCGCCTGGTACTCCCCCGAGGCGCTGGAGGATCTGCCCGTCCATGCGGCGGAGAACATCATCCGGTACCTCGCCGGCGAGTCCGTGCCGATCGTCAACCCGACCTACGCCGCCGCCGCGCGCTGACCGAAGGATCATCATGGAGCTGCTGCGACTCGGCCCGATCGGCCGCGAACGTCCCTATGCGCGCGAGGCGGGCGTCGTCTACGACCTCGCGCCCCTCACCGCCGACATCGACGGTGCGTTCCTCGCGTCCGACGGCATCTCCCGCGTGCGCGAGGCCCTGGTCCGCGGCGCCCTGGCATCGGTCGACGTCGACGGACTGCGCATCGGCGCCCCCGTCGCGCGTCCTGCCGCGGTGGTCTGCATCGGCCAGAACTACGCAGCGCACGCGGCCGAGTCCGGGTCGCTGCCGCCCGAGCATCCGGTCATCTTCTTCAAGCACCCGAACACGGTGGTCGGCCCGAACGACGTCGTGCTGCTGCCGCCGGGCGCCGAGAAGGTCGACTGGGAGGTCGAGCTGGCGATCGTGATCGGCAAGACCGCCCGGTACCTGTCGTCGCCGGATGCCGCGCGCGAGGTCATCGCCGGATACACGATCTCGAACGACGTGTCGGAGCGGGCGTACCAGCTCGACGTGTCGGGAGGGCAGTGGTCGAAGGGCAAGTGCTCCGAGACGTTCAACCCGCTGGGGCCCGCGCTCGTTCCCGCGGACGAGGTCGACCCGCAGGCGCTGCGACTGCGGTCGTTCGTGAACGGCGAGCCGCGTCAGGACTCCTCGACCGCCGACATGATCTTCCCGGTGCTGCAGATCGTCCACGAGCTGAGTCAGTATCTGGTGCTCGAACCCGGCGACGTGATCAACACCGGCACCCCGCAGGGCGTCGCGCTCTCCGGACGGTTCCCGTACCTGCAGGACGGCGACGAGATGACGATCGAGATCGAGGGCCTCGGTCGCCAGCACCAGCACACCGAGCGGGTGCACCTGGCCTGATCCCACCTCCCACCCGGCGGCCTGTGTCCGGGGCACGGTTCCTTTTGCTGAGTGCACCGTGCCTCGGGCAGAGGCCGTCGGCCGTCTCAGCCGTCGCATTCACTCTGGACTCATTCCTTCGCCCGAAGCTACGTTCCGTCTCAGACGCGACGATGCGGAGGACGATTCATGGTTCAGCTCACACGACGCACCCTGCTTCGGGTGTCCACCGGCATGGCAGCGCTCACGCTCGCGGAGTCGATCTTCTCGACGCTCCCCGCGCCGTGGGCGGGCACGATGTCGATCGACCCGGTGCTGCGAGCGCGCTGGACGGACATCGTCACCGGTCGCCACCAGGTCATCCCGTCCGACGCGAGGTTCGCGACGGCGCTCTCGGCGCTGGACGCCCGTGTCACCGGATGGCGGGCGATGCTCGATCCCACCGCGGTGTCGGTGTTCACCGATCTCCTCGTGACGGGCGCGAATCCCGATGCTCAGGGCGTGCGCACGGCGCAGAAGATCCGCCAGTCGTACACGCGGCTGCTCGACTTCGCCGTGGCATGGGCGACCCCGGGGTCGATCCATCACGCCGACTCGACCCTGGCCGCGCAGATCTCCTCGGGTCTCGGCTCGCTCACCGCGGCGGGGTTCGCGTCAGGCACCGCGATGGCCGCCGCGGACAACTGGTGGGATTGGCAGATCGGATCGCCTCGAGCGCTCGCGAGCATCCTGGTGCTCGTCGGCGACGAGCTGCCGGCCGCCCAGGTCACCGCGGGGTGTGCGGCGATCGACCACTTCGTTCCAGACCCGTGGTTCCTGGACCCGCTCAAGGGCCTTCCCGTGAAGGAGTCGACCGGGGCGAACCGGATGGACATGTGCCAGACGGTGATGGTCCGCGCTCTTGTGGATGGAGACGTCCCGCGGCTCGAGAGAGCGCGCGCGGGCCTGGCGCCGGTGTGGGCGACCGTGCTCCAGGGCGACGGCTTCCACGCCGACGGCTCGATGATCCAGCATGGAAGCGTCCCGTACACGGGCTCGTACGGAATCGAGCTCCTGCTCGCGGCCTCGCGCCTGTTCGCGCTCCTCGACCTGGGGGCGGCCGGACCGGAGTACGAGGCGTTCTTCGACCTGGTCGGCAAGAGCTACCTGCCGGTCGTCTACCGCGGCAGGGTCATGGACCACGTGCGGGGCCGCGCCGTCGCTCGCCCGCTCGCCCGCAGTCAGGATGCCGGTTTCGCGGCGGTGGAGGGACTGCTCCTGCTCGCAGAAGCTGCTCCCGCACCGGTGGCGGCGCAGATCCGCGGGCGCGCGCGCTCCTGGGTGGACGAGGACTCCACCGGACGGATCTTCGAGACGGGGTCGGTGGCAAGGACGGGCCTGGTCGTCGCGCTGACGAACAGTGCGGTGGCCGCCGTTCCCGAGCCGTCGGCCGGCTCGATCGTCTACAACTCGATGGCCAGATGCATCGTGCGCAACGCGGACCACGCGATCGCGATCGCGGCGTCGAGCCCGACGATCTCCTGGTACGAATGCAGCACGCTGGAGAACATCCGCGGGTACCATTCCGGCAGCGGCATGACGTACGTGTACGACGCGGACACGACCCACTACGACGACGAGTTCTGGCCGACGGTCGATCGCTATCGGCTTCCCGGCACGACCGTGGAGCAGCTCGCTCTCCCCGATCGGGTCGGCGGCACGTCCGGCAAGGGGCGCCCGCCGGGGGGATGGACGGGCGGATCGACAGTGATGCCGGATTCCTCCGACGCCGCGACGGTCTTCGCGCAGGATCTTCACGCGCCGCACGATCACGGGGGGACCGGGGGAGCGTTCCGCGGGAGCGACATGCATGCCCGCAAGGCCTGGTTCGCTCAGGACGGTGTCCTCGTCGCGCTGGGCGCTGACATCTCGTCCACCACCGGGGGCATCGTCGAGACCGTCGTCGAGAATCGGAATCTCCACGCCGCGGGGGCGGCGACACTGCGCGTCGACGGTGTCGTCCGCATCGGGACCCTGCCGAGCTCGCGCACCGAGAACGCGACCGGCCCGCTGAGCGTCCACATCGACGGTGTCGGCGGGTACTTCTTCCCGGTCGGCGGCAGTGTGAAGATGAAACGCGAGGAACGCACGGGCTCGTGGGCCGACATCAACACAACGGCCGGAATCGACGCGACTCCGCGCTCACGCCGCTACCTCACGCTGTGGCTCTGGCACGGCCAGAACTTCTCCGGGCGGTCGTATCAGTACGCAGTGCTGCCCCAGGCTTCTCTCGCCGAGACGCAGGCGTTCGCCGCCGCGCCGAGCTTCGGGGTGATCGAGAACTCCGCCGACTGTCAGGCGCTGCGGTTCGACGCGCGCGAGACCCGTCTGTTCGTCTTCTGGCGAGCGAAGACCGTGGACGGGGTCTCGGCGAGTTCGCCGTGCACCGTCGCGGTCAGCACGCGGTCGGACGGCGCGGTGATCGTCGCGATCGATGAGCATGCGGGCTCC
This sequence comes from Microbacterium sp. MYb66, assembly GCF_002979435.1. Taxonomy (GTDB): domain Bacteria; phylum Actinomycetota; class Actinomycetes; order Actinomycetales; family Microbacteriaceae; genus Microbacterium. The sequence continues at coordinate 408,321 of NZ_PCOV01000003.1, forward strand.
GCGACGGTGCTGAGCGTGACGTTCGCGGCGCTCGGCATCCCGTCGAGTTCGTCCTGTTCGGGCGGATCCGTGGCCGTGGCGGGCTCGAGTGTGTCGGTGACCCTCGCTCCCGGGTCGCGCCGCGCCGAGTGCGAACTCCACTTCTGAGAGGGGTCGACCCGCACGAAGGCCGGGTGCGCCGCGCTGTCCGCGCGCCCGATGCGCCGCGCACTCCGGACGAAGGAATCAATCGGGATTCATGCTTGATTCATTCTTCTGCGGGCCCGTTGAATCAGAGAACACCGCGCATCCCGAGCGGATCCTGAAGCTACGTCACAAAGGAGTACGTAATGAATTTGAGTTCGAATCGCGCTCGCCGTCGCGCTGCGGCTGCGGCAGGAGCGCTGCTCGTCACGACTCTCGTGACGGCCGGCTGCGGTACGCAGATCCGTGGGGGCGGCGATGACGACGCGGACGCCACGCTCACCTACTGGTCTGCGTGGAACGTCGGCGAGGCGCAGCAGGAGATCTTCGAGACCGTGCGGACCGCCTTCACGGAAGAGACCGGCATCGAGATCGAGGTGCAGTACCTCGGCCGTCAGGTCACTCAGAACCTCATCAACGCTCTCGGCAACGGGACCGGACCGGACCTCTTCGACGCGGGAAGCCGGAACATCCTGGACTACGAGGGGCGCGGCTTCCTCGCCGATCTCGACGAGCTCATGGAGACCGACATCCCGGGCGAGGACATCTCGGTGGGGGAGAGCTTCACGGATGCGGTCCGGGAGGCTGCATCGGGTGAGGAGGGTGTCGGCATCCTGCCGACCTACGTCAACTCGTCCGCGATCTGGTTCGACGCCTCGCAATTCCCGGAGCTCGAGAGCGACCCGCCCGAGGACTGGGACGACTTCATCGCACTCCTGGATGAGCAGAAGGCGGAAGGCCTCACTCCACTGGGCGCGGACGGCACGGTGCCCAGCTACAACGTGTTCTGGCTCTACCAGCTGCTCGTCCAGGCCGAAGGGCCGGGGGCTCTCCGCTCGCTGGCGGAGGCTCCGGAGAACTGGGACCAGCCGTATGTCCTGGAGGCCGCGCAGCGCGTGCAGGAGATCGTCGACGGCGGTTACCTGCAGACCGACTACATGGGGACCAAGTACCCGGACGCGCAGAACCAGTGGGCGCAGGGAGCGCACTCCTTCATGCTGGGCGGCTCCTATATGGAAGGGGAGACGCGAGACCAGCAGAAGGACGGCTTCACGGCGCGGACGTTCATGTTCCCCTCGGTGCCCGGGGGCACGCCCACGGTCGAGGTGACCGCGAGCGGGCTCGCGATCAATGCGGACAGCAAGAACCTGGACGCGGCGAACCAATTCCTCGCCTTCGCGGCGCAGGAGAAGTTCCAGAAGCTGTACGCGTCCGAGGCCGGCTTCATCGCGGCGCGCGCGGGTGTGGAGCAGCCGGAGCCGCTGCGCGGTCTGGTCGAGCAGATCGAGAACGCCGACTCGGTCACCCAGTCGCACGACCTCGCCGCAGCGCTCCACCCGACGTGGTGGAACGACATCCTGCTGCCTCTGGATGACGCCCTCTTCTCGGGCACCATCACCGCAGAAGAGTTCGTCGCACGCGGCAAGGAGCAGACTGCTGCATACCTCGCCGCCAACGGCTGATCGGCGGGCCCCCCATGGCGACTCCTCTCCTTCTCCGGCGCCGCGCCGATCGACGACCATCGACCGACGCCACGGGTGTCGATCGGCTGGCGCTGCCCTTCCTCGTTCCCGCGCTGGCGATGATGACCATCACCCTCGTGATTCCGTCGGTGTTCACGGCCGTCATCTCGCTCACCTCGTGGTCGGGACCGGGAGATGACGTCGCCTGGGTGGGCCTGCGCAACTACATCGGGCTGTGGTCGTCCGACGCGTTCCGCTCGTCGTTCGTGAACACGGCGGTCCTGCTGATCGTCGGCGGCGTCCTGGTCTTCGCGGTGGTCTTCGCCTCCTTGATCGCCCTGCGCGGGATGCGGGGCGGCGCGTTCATCCGATCCGTCGTCTTCGTGCCGGTCATCATCTCGCCGATCGCGATCGGTGTGGCGTTCGGCTTCCTCCTGAACCCGAACGGCGGCTTCAACCAGATCCTGGAGGCGCTCTCGCTCGACGCACTGCGCAGAGCGTGGCTGTCTCCGGATGTCGTGTTCCAGGTGATCATCGTCGGTCTCGTGTGGAGCGTCAGCGGCTACTACCTCGCGATCGTCGCGACGGGCGTCGATCAGATACCCGCGCACCTTTACGAGGAGGCCGAACTGGCGGGCGCGACACGCACGCAGCAGTTCAGGATGATCACCGTCCCGCTGAGCTGGGATTCGCTCTCGGTGGCGATCGTGCTGTGGATCATCAGCAGCATGAAGACCTTCGAGATCGTCATCGCCTTCGTGGGATCACAGGGCGTGCCGCCTATTCAGGCGCGCACCGCTTCCGTGCAGCAGTACCTCGCGACGACCGGCGGGCCGGACGGAAGTCCGCAGCTCGCCTACGCCTCGGCGATCGGCGTGGTGCTGTTCCTGCTCACGTCGGTCCTGGTGATGCTCGTGCGGAGACTTCTGAAGAGAGACAAGGTGGAACTGTCATGACGACCATGACCCGGCCTCCTCGCGCCCCCGAGGCGTCGAAGCGGCCGACGAAGAGCAGCCGCCACCCCCGTCTCCGGCGCACCGGACACCGTCGGTGGACAGCTCCCATCGGCGACCTCGTCATCCCGCGCGGCATCCAGGTCGCCCTGTGGGTCTGGGTGTCCTTCAACCTCCTGATGGCCGTGTGGGTGGGGATCACGTCCCTGAAATCGGACTCCGAGATCTTCGCCACGCCCTTCGGTCTCCCCGCATCGCCCGAGTGGGAGAACTTCGTCAGCGCGTGGACGGTGTCCGGCTTCGGCGGCGTGACGCTCAACACGATCGTCATCGTGACGGTCTCCGCCTCCCTGACCATCGCGCTGGGTGCGCCGGCGGCATACGTGCTCGCGAGGAGCCCGCGCCGATGGATCGCGGGCGTCAACACCTACACGGCGCTGTGCGTCGCCCTGCCGGTGCAGACCATCCTCGTCCCGCTCTTCATCGCGAAGACGGAGGTGCACCAGTTCGCCGTGGAGATCCTCTTCGGCTGGTGGGATGACCGGATCACACTCGTCTTCATCTACGTCGGCACGTCTCTCCCGTTCACGATCTTCCTGCTCACCGCCGCGTTCAAGGGGCTTCCGTCTGCGCTCCCCGAGGCTGCGGCGCTCGACGGGGCATCGCCGGCGCGCACCTTCTGGAGCATCATGATGCCCGTCGCATGGCCGGCGGTGAAGAGCGCCTTCGTCCTGAACTTCCTGCACATGTGGAACGAAGCGCTCCTCGTGCTGGTGCTGATCAGCTCGCCGGACCAGCAGACTCTGCCGGCGGCGCTTCTGCGGCTGTACGGCACGATGCAGTACAACTCCAACTGGGGAGGCCTGTTCGCGGGCGTCGTGATCGTCATCTATCCGATGATCCTGCTGTACCTGTGGATCGGCCGCCGCATCATGGAAGGGATGACCTCCGGTGCCGTCAAGTGACCGTCGCGGCCGCGGACGGCTGCCGACCATCGTCATCAGCGCCGTCGAGCGGGACTTCGACCGGCTGTTCCCCGCGAACGTGCTCGCGCCGTTGCGCGAGCACGGACGGATCGTGCATGTGGGTGGAGACCTCAGCGAGCTCGAACCGGAGGACAGGCGTTCCGCCGAGGTGCTCCTGACCAGCTGGGGGACGACCGAGATCTCTGCGGAGGTGCTCGAGGGGTTCTCCGCGCTCGAGGCGATCATCCACACGGGCGGTTCCGTGAAGAGGCTCCTCACGGGCGACGCGTGGGAGACCGGAGTGCGCGTGTCGACGCAGGTCGAACGCAACGCGGAGGCGGTGGCGGAGTATGCCGCGGCCATGATCGTCGCGAGCCTGAAGGGCGTGTTCCGACTGCGTCGCGACTACGTCCGCGACGGCACGGCGCTCGATCGTGCACCGCGACTCGACACGCTGGGGATCACCGGGAAGACCGTGGGCCTCGTCGGGGCATCCCGCGTCGGACGCGCGGTGGCACGTCTCATCGCCCGACACGATCTGCAGGTGCTCGTGTACGACCCGTACATCGACGCCGTCGAAGCGGAGTCGCTGGGAGCCCGACTGGCATCGCTGGAGACGCTCATGCGCGACAGCGATGTGGTCTCCCTGCACGCCCCGGCCACTCCGGGCACGCGCGGGATGATCACTCGCGGCCTGCTGGAGAGCATGCGCACCGGTGCGACGCTCATCAACACCGCCCGCGGGTCGGTGATCGATCAGGATGCGCTCATCGATGTGCTCCGCGCCCGCGACCTCTTCGCGATCCTCGATGTCACCGAACCCATGGTCCCCGCCCCCGACTCGGCGTTCTGGGCATTGGAGAACGTCTTCCTGACGCCCCACATCGCCGGCGCCACGGGCTCGGACCTCCAGCGGCTCGGCAGAGGAGCCGTCGACGAGGCGATCCGAGTGCTCACGGGCGAAGAGCTCGCGCACCGGGTGCGGGCCGAAGACCTTTCGCGAATCGCGTGAGCCCCCGGGGGACCGGGAAGACGGAAGAGGGATCATGAGCAATCGGACGAGGCACGATGTCGACGTGGCTGTCATCGGCGGGGGGCTCGCCGGTGTCGCCGCCGCCATCGCGGCGGCGCGCAACGGGGCGACCGTGGCGCTGGTGCAGGATCGTCCGGTGCTCGGGGGGAACTCGAGCAGCGAGGTGCGGGTCTGGGTCTGCGGCGCGACGGCGACCGGGCATCACCGGTTCGCGCGCGAGACGGGGATCATCGGAGAGCTGTACGTCGAGAACGAGTACCGCAATCCGCTCGGCAACCCGTACTACTGGGACCTCGTCGTGCTCGATGCCGTGAAGGCCGAACCCCGCCTCACGCTGTTGCTGAACACGCACATCACCGATGTGCGGATGCGCGGAGGCCGGATCTCGTCCGTCGAAGGAGTGGTTCTGGGGTCGGAGGGGGAGGTCACGGTGGCCGCGCACACCTTCGTCGACGCCACCGGCGACGGCTCCGTGGCAGCCCGCGCCGGCGCTCGGACACGACGGGGCCGGGAGGCGAGCGACGCGTTCGGCGAGGATCTGGCGCCGGAGGAGGAGGACGAGCTCACGCTGGGCAGCACGCTGCTGTTCTACACCCGCCGAGAGTCCGAGCCGGTGCCCTTCGTCCCGCCCGCCTTCGCGATCGACCTCGCGAGCACGACGATCCCGGAGAGCCGCGTGCTCCGCACCGGTGACAACGGCGCCGACTACTGGTGGATCGAATGGGGCGGGGAGCTGGACATCGTCGCCGACAACGAGCGGATCAGGGACGAGCTGTGGGCGGTCATCTACGGCATCTGGGATCACATCAAGAACTCCGGGAGGTTCCCGGATGCCGAGAACCTCACTCTCGAATGGGTCGGGTCGGTTCCGGGAAAGCGGGAGTATCGCCGGATCATCGGCGCGCACACCATGACGCAGGAGGATGTCGTCTCCGCGACGCGCAAGGCGGACGCCATCGGATTCGGCGGATGGTCGATCGATCTCCACCCCTCGAAGGGCGTGTACGAGCCTCGATCCGCCGCTCAGCAGATCTACCCGAGCGGCACCTACGACATCCCCTTCGGCATCCTCCGCTCCATCGATGTGGAGAATCTGCTGATGGCCGGACGCAACGTGAGTGCCACGCATGTCGCGTTCGGTTCGCTGCGCGTGATGGCGACCTGCGCGGTGATGGGCGAGGCCGCCGGAACCGCCGCGGCACTGTGCGCGGCATCGGACTGGACGCCCGAGGAGCTTCACGATGCGCACATCCGAACGCTGCAGCGTCGGCTGATGCGACAGGATGCCGCACTCATCGGTGTGAAGGATGACGACCCCGCGAATCTCGCGCTGCAGGCACGGGCGACCGCGACGTCGGAGCTCCGCTGGGATCAGCTGGAGGAACCGGGTTCCTCGCTCCTGCTCACGGACGACACCGCGTTCCTGCTTCCGCGAGGACAATCGGGGCCGGTGCGGGTGCACCTCGCGAGCGATGAGGACGCCTCCGTCTCGTGGACCGTGCACGAGACCCTCGACGGCCGCACCTACTTCCCTGCCGTGAAGCTCGACTCGGGCAGCATCGATCTTCCGGCCGGTCACGTCGGCTGGGCCTCGCTGATCGACGAGCTCCCCGCCGGCGGCAACCCGGATGCGTCGACCGTCATCGTCCTCGAAGCGACCCCGGGAGTGCGGTGGGGGACCAGCGGCCAGTATCTGTTCGGCACGGTCTCGATGACCCGCCCCGTCTCGGCGCCCGTCGAGGAGATCGACGCGCATCTCGTCGCCGATCGCCCCGACGACGTGGTGCGCTGGGGGATCAAGAAGCTGGCACGAGTCCGACTCGCCACGCGGTGCGAAGGTCAGGTGGCTGGTCTGGAGGCGGCCAACGTCGTCGGGGGGTACGGGCGCCCGTACGGCGGGCCGCGGATGTGGTCGTCGCGTCCGCGACGAGACCTGGTCACGGGGGACCCGGAGATCCTGACGCTCGAGTGGGAGAACGAGGTCCAGGTGTCGGAAGTGCGTGTCGTGTTCAACGACGACGTCAACGCCTACCTGAACAATCTCCACTACGTCCGCAACGAGTTCCGGATACCTCCCGAGATCGTCGCCGACTTCGACCTCGAGGCATTCGTCGACGGGCACTGGCGCACGCTCGGCAAGGTGCGGGACAATCGTCGACGTCACCGAACCGTGGCGTTCGAGCCCGTCGCGACGACGCGAATCCGGCTCGTCTGCCGCCGCACGAACGGCTCCGACCTGGTCCAGGTCGGCCAGGTGCGGGTGTACTGATCGGAAGAATCATGACAGCCGTGCACCCCACCCCATCCGACCTCACGCCCCGTGCGCTGAAGTTCGAAGCGCTCGCTCAGGAGCTCCGTCGAGGGATCGCGGCGGGCAGCTGGCCGCTGGGCAGTCTTCTCCCGACCGAGAAGCAGCTGGTGGAATCCACGGGCTACTCGCTCAGCACCGTGCGGCGGGCCGTCGACGTCCTGGTCGACGAAGGGCTGATCCTGCGCCGCCAAGGCTCCGGCATGTACGTGTCGAGTGCCTCCCGGCAGCGAACCGAACAGCGCACGATCGGCGTGCTGATCCCCGACACCCGCCTCTACTTCCCGACCGTCCTGCAGGGCATCGAGGCGGGCCTCTCGGGCTCGGGAACCTCCATCGCTCTCGCGACCTCGCAGTACGACTCCCGCGTCGAGCAGGAGGCGATCGCCCGGTTCGTCGAGTCCGGCGTCGACGGCCTGCTGATCACGCCGATCATCTCCGACGACGCGGATCCCGGTCCCCTGCTCCGTCGATTGGAGAGGATCCCGATACCGGTGGTGATGCTGGAGAGACGCATCCGGAGTCTGGGCTATTTCGACCCGACCGAGTACGTGTGCTCGAATCATGAGGCCGGTGCGTTCGAGGGGGTCTCGCACCTGCACCGGCTCGGCCACCGCCGGATCGCGCTGGCGCTGCGGGCGGATTCCGCCCCGTCGTCCGGAGTCCGTCGCGGGTATGAGGCGTCCGTCCCGCATCTTGCGGGCATGGTGGGCACGGTGGTGTCGAGGACCAGTGCCGAGTGGCTGGAGACCCACGCCGACGATGTGCTCCAGGAGATGCTGGACGGCGGCTGCACCGCTGCTCTCGTCTTCGGAGACCGCGAGGCCACGCTCCTCGAGGTGGCGGCGCAGCGTCGAGGGCTGCGCGTACCCGACGACCTCGCCATCGTCTCCTACGACGACGAGGTCGCGGACGTCGCCCCGGTCCCCCTGACCGCCGTGTCGCCGGCCAAGCATCGCATCGGGAGGATGGCTGCCGCGCTCCTGCTCACTCGGATCCGCGAGGGAGACCAGTCGCCGGTGCAGCAGATCTCGATCGTGCCGAGGCTGACGATCCGCGAGTCGTGCGGAGCCAGGACGCGCTAGTGCACCGTGCCTCGGGCAGAGGCCGTCGGCCGTCTCAGCCCGCGAAGACGGTGACGGGTATGCCGTGCACTCCCGGGCGCACCGCGAACAGCGAGCCCGCGTCGGTGCCGTGGTCGGCGGGGAGTCCCTGCGCCGAGGTCGTGATGTAGAGGGTGCCGAGGTCGTCGCCCCCGAACGTGCAGGCGCTGACCTGGGGAACAGGCAGCTCGATCGTCTCCACCAGCGCCCCGCTCGCGTCGTAGCCGCGCACCGCGCTGCCGCCCCACAGCGCGACCCAGACGCTGCCGTCTGCGGCGACCGTGAGCCCGTCGGGCAGCCCCTGATCCGCCGGGATCACGGCGAATGCACGGCGGCCGCGCAGCTCGCCCTCGGCCACGTCGAAGACGTCGATCCGATGGGTCATGGTGTCGACGTAGTAGGCGCGGCGGCCGTCGGGCGAGAAGCCGATGCCGTTCGAGATCGTCGCCCGCGGCAGGACGGTCGTGACGGCGAAGTCGGCATCGAGCCGCAGCACGCTTCCGGCGTCGGGCACCGCGTCATAGGCCATCGACCCCGCGAGCAGGCGTCCGCGAGGGTCGCAGCATCCGTCGTTCATGCGCACCCGCGGGTCGTCGATCAGGGAGGCGACCGCGCGGACCTCGCCGTCGACGGCGTCGGCGAGGTAGAGGGTGCGGGCGCCGACCGCGACGAAGCCGCCGCCGGCGCGCGGGCGCGCGAAGGCCAGGTACTCGTCGTCGATGTGCTGACGGGTCACGCCGTCGGACCCGAGTGCGAGCAGGTCGCCGGCGTCGCCGTCGACCCAGCGCAGTCCACCCCAGCCGGGCCACCAGACGGGTCCTTCGGCGTGGTGGGCGATCGGACCGGTGACGTTCTCGGGGGTCATGCGTCTTCCTGGTGGTGCGGGACGGCGGCATCGGGTGTCACGGCGCTCGCCGCACGACTGCGCGCGACGTACACGGTGTTCGACGACATCCCGCCCGTGACGGCGTTCTCGAAGTCGACCACGTGTGCGACGGCGTCATCGAACACGGCGTCCAGCTCGACCAGGAACTCCTCGTCGGGCGGATCGTCCGACCACAGGGCGAAGACCCCTCCGGTGGCGAGGTGGCGGTCGAGCGCCCGCAGACCGGGCGCGTCGTAGAGGTCGGCGTGCGTGGGGTCCAGTTGGTGGCGCGGAGAGTGGTCGACATCCAGCAGGATGGCCGAGTACCCGCGGTGCCCTTCGGCGGGTGCCGCCCGCATGACGGCGAAGAAGTCGTCCTCGACCAGACTCGTGCGCGCGTCATCGACGAGTTCCGCCGAGACGGGGAGGAGCTTGCGCTCGTGCCAGCCGATCACCGCGCCCAGACGATCGATCACCGTGAGCGACTCCACCCGCGCGTCGCGCAGTGCGGCGACGGCGGTGTACCCGAGCCCGAGCCCTCCGACCAGGACCGAGAGGCCGTCGCCGTCGACCGCGGCGAGGCCGAGATCCGCGAGCTCTTCCTCCGCCACCGTGAACAGGCTCGACATCAGGTACTCGTCGCCGAGCTTGACCTCGTAGATCTCCTGACCGACCGCCGGCTCCGTGCGCCTGCGCAGGGTGAGGTCGCCGATCGGGGTGGCCTGCCAGTCGAGCTCTTCGAACCGGGTGATCATTGCGGCATGCCTCCGTCGTCGTGCGCCCGTGAGGGCGGGGTGCGGGCAGAGCCCGCGGATGTGTGCTCGCGTCTCAGGGCTTGTCGTCGCGGAGGGGGAGCCTGATCCGCTCGGGCTCCGCGGTCGGGGGCTCGGGGGCAGCGGACGGCTGACCGGCGGATGCTGCCGAGGTCGGCGGCGCGGCCGGGGCGGAGATCTCGCGGGCGACTTGCTTCTCGAGCACCGTGACGGCGTCGTCGGAGAGCAGGATGAGCCCGTCGAGCTCTTCACGCACGCGCTTGTAGGCGACGTTGCGCTCGGCCTGGGTCGCCGACTCGTCGACCGCGACCTTCAGCAGCTGCTGCGCCCGCTCGAGGCGCTTGCGCTCGGGCTCGGTGAACGTCGAGTCGCGCAGGCGCCGGGCATCCTTCTCGGCGATCTCGAACGCCACCGCGTAGTCGCCCACGGCCTGCAGGTACTCGGTGACCTGCTGCTCCGACACCTTGGCGTCGGCCGAGGCCGGTCGCAGCGCATCGGCGGTCTTCTTCGCGCGCAGGAAGGCGGCGGTCAGCGGCTGGCGTCCGTCGCTCATGGCGGGGAACGCGATGAGCTTCGCGACGTCGAGCTCGTAGTCGAGCCAGCGTGCGGTGATCTCGTCATGCTCGGCGAACAGTCGCGCGACCAGGTCGTTCGGGGCGACGGATGCCGCGGTGTCGACGACCGAGGGCCCGCGGCGCTTGGCCTGCTGGGTCAGCGCGCGCGCCTCGATCTCGGCGTTCTTCAGCTGCGCCTTGACCTTCAGGGTCTCCAGACGGCGCTCGTGACGGCGCTTGGAGCCCTGCTCCCACGCCTTCGCAGCTCCGCCGGCCATTCCCATGATCGGGAAGATGAGCCACCAGAAGTTGCCCGCCCACTGCCAGAACTCTTGCATGATGCGTTCAGCCTACTGCGCGTGCCGCCCTCATCTGAGGCGAGATCGCGCGGCCGAGGCGGGAGTTCACCAGTCGTGCACGGTGCCGTCGAGGAGGCGGTTGTACGGCAGGTACGCCTGCTCGTACGGGTACTTCCCCGCTTCGTCGACGTCGAGCTCGACCCCCAGCCCCGGAGCATCGCCGGGATGCAGGTATCCGTCGGTCCACGTGAACGACTGCCGGAACACCTGGTCGGTGCGGGAGCCGTGCTGCATGTACTCCTGGATGCCGAAGTTGTGGATCGCGAGGCCGAGATGCATCGCGGCGGCCATGCCGACCGGCGAGATGTCGGTCGGACCGTGCATGCCCGACTTGATCTGGTACATCGCCGCGTAGTCGAGGGTCTTCTTCAGCGCCGTGATCCCGCCCATGTGGGTGACGGCACCGCGGACGTAGTCGATGAGCTGGTCGCGGATGATGTCCTTGAAGTCCCACACCGTGTTGAAGATCTCGCCGATCGCGAGCGGCGTCGTGGTGTGCTGGCGCACCAGGCGCAGCGCCTCCTGGTTCTCGGCCGGCGTGCAGTCCTCGAGCCAGAAGAGGTCGTACGGCTCGAGGTCCTTGCCCAGCCGCGCGGCCTGGATGGGCGTCATCCGGTGGTGGCCGTCGTGCAGGAGGGGGAGGTCGGGGCCGAACTCGTTCCGCACCGCCTCGAAGACGCCGGGCAGGTGGTTCAGGTAGGCCCGGGTATCCCAGTCCTCCTCCACCGGCTTCGCGCCACGGCGCGCGGGCTCGTGGTCGTAGCGCACCGACGCGTCGCCGACGTCGGCGCCCTGCGCGGCGATCCCGTAGATCGCCTTGAGCGTCGGCACCCCGGTCTGCACGCGGATCGCCCGGTACCCCTGCTCCTGGTGCGCGCGGATCGAGTCGAACAGCTCCGGCAGCTCCTTGCCCGAGGCATGCCCGTAGGCCATCAGCCCATTCCGGCTCGCGCCTCCCAGCAGCTGGTAGACGGGGAGGCCGGCGACCTTGCCCTTGATGTCCCACAGCGCCATGTCGACCGCGGCGATCGCGGCCATGGTCACGGGGCCGCGCCGCCAGTAGGCGCTGCGGTAGAGGAACTGCCAGGTGTCTTCGATGCGCGACTCGTCGGCGCCGATCAGCAGCGGCACGACGTGCTCGGTCAGATACGCGACGACCGCGAGCTCTCGCCCGTTCAGCGTCGCGTCGCCGAGACCGCTCACCCCGTCGGCGGTCGTGATCTTCAGCGTGACGAAGTTGCGGTCCGGGCTGGTCACGATGACCTCTGCGCGGTCGATGGTCATCGGAGGCCTCCTGCGGCGGCGGGTGCGTCGGTCCTGTCGGTCGTGGGTTCTCCGGCGATGAGGACTTCGCGCGGAGAGATCGTGCGGTCGCCGGGTGCCCAGTCGAAGAGCAGCACGTCGGCGCGGGCCCCCGCCGTCCAGTGCGGACCGTCGTCGAGGACGGACGCCGGGGCGGAGGATGCGAGGCGCATCGCGGTCGCGAGGGACCCGGTGACGCGCGCCACGGTCGCGACGCCGACGTCGAGGGTCTGCACGGAACCCGCGAGGAATCCGGTGGCCGCATGCCGAAGGGCGCCGTCGTCGGCGAGGTGCACGCCGCCGCCGACGGTCGAGACCCCGTCCTGGTGGAGCGAGGCCGGCGTGGCCACGGCGTCGCTCACGAGGAAGAGGCCGTGGTCGCGCTTCGCCGCGATCATGGTCGCGAGCGTGGCATCGGGCAGGTGGTGGCCGTCGGCGATGACGCCGGCGGCGAGCCGCGGTTCCGCGAGCTGCGTCCAGAGGTAGTTCGGATGCCGCGGGAGCACGGCATGCGCCCCGTTGCCCAGATGCGTGGAGAGTGTGGCGCCGGCATCGACGACCGCGGCGATCTCGGCATCCGTCGCATGCGTGTGCCCGACCGCGACGCGCACGCCGTGCGCCACGAGGAAGCGCGTGGCCTCGACCGATCCCGGGTGATGCGGAGACAGGGTCACGACGCGCAGGAGGCCGGGGGCGGCGTCGAGCCAGGACTGCAGCTCGGCGATCGACGGCGGACGGATGTGCGCGAGCGGATGCACGCCGCGCGGGCCGTCCTGGTCCGACAGGCTCGGGCCCTCGACGTGGATGCCGGCGACCGCTCGCGAGGTCGCCGGCGACGCGCTCACGGCCTCGCCGATCGCGCGGATCCGATCGAGCATCTCGGCGGGAGAAGCCGTGATGACCGTCGGGAGGAAGCGGGTGACCCCGTGCGCGGCGAGGGATCGGGCCATCGCCGTGATGTGGTCGGGCGACGGCTCGGCCGCATTGGCATCGCCGTCGAGGTGGCCGTTGACCTGCAGGTCGATCAGTCCGGGTCCGATCCAGGGGGCGCCGTCGCCGGGGTCCGTGGTCGGAGTGAGCGTGCTGATGCGGCCGTGCTCGACCACGATCTCGAGGCCGCCGGAGCCGAGTGCGTCCCGGCCGCGCAGTGTCCGCGCGCTCATCGTGCCGCCGGGGCCGCCGCGGCGGCAGCGGGGTGCAGGAGTGAGGCGGCGTCGCGGTCGACGTGCACTTCGCAGCGGGAGTGGCGGCGCAGCACGGTGCAGGGCCAGTGCGCGCTGATGGGCTCCTCGACGAGGGCGCGCACGGCCTCGGCCTTGCGCGCGTCGGGCACCGCGCAGACGAGGTGCGCGCCGCTCATGAGTGCGGGGATCGTCAGTGTCAGCGCATGGGTGGGCACGGCGTCGAGGGTATCGAAGCAGTCGTCGTCCACCTGCTGCACGCGGCTGGCGAGGTCGAGCTGCACCACGCGCACCGGGCACGGGTCGCTGAGGTCGGCGTCGGGCGGATCGTTGAAAGCGATGTGGCCGTTCACACCGATGCCCAGGCACACCAGGTCGATGGGGCCCTCGGCCAGCAGTGCCGCGTACTCCTCGGTCGCCGCCTCGGTACCGAGCTCGGTGCGCATCGGGTGGAAGGCCGCGGGCTGCACCGCGTCGACGAGGTGCGCACGGAGCCAGTTGCCGAAGCGCTGGGGTGCGGTGGCATCGAGTCCGAGGTATTCGTCCATGTGGAGGATCGTGATCCGATCCCACGGCACGTCGGGCTCGGCCGCAAGAGCGCGGTACACGTCGAGCTGGCTGGGGGCGGCGGCGGCGATCATCCGGGCGGTCCCGCGCGCGGCCACCGCTTCGCGCAGCGTGCGGGCAGCCGAGCGGGCCGCCGCGGCCCCCATCGCGGTGCGGTCGGGGTGGGCGTGCAGGGCGAACGTCGTCGTGCTCATGATTCGCAAGATTAATGCAACCGCTTGCAAAGTCAAGCCCCCGAGCGTGATCCGTTCCGCGCGCTCGCCGCCCCGACGAGGAGATTCCCGAGGTCTCGCACGCGCGCTGCCACGGTGCACGGGCTTAGTGTGTGTGACGTGACAGGCAACAGGAAGCCGACATCCGGATCGGTGACGATCGGCGACATCGCGCGCGTGGCCGGGGTCTCGCGCTCGACGGTGTCGCGCGCGTTCAGCCGCCCCGAGCTGCTGAACCCCGAGACCGTGCGGCGGGTCAAGGCCGCGGCCGACGAGCTCGGCTACGTCGTGAACCACGCCGCTCGCGCGCTGTCGACCGGACGCTTCGGCAATGTCGCCGTCGTCGTACCCGATATCGCCAACCCGTTCTTCCCTCCGCTCGTGCGGCGGGTGCAGACCTTGGCGGATGCCGCCGGCTACGCCGTGTTCCTCGGCGACTCCGATGAGATCGCCGACCGCGAGGCGAACCTCACCTCCCGTCTCAGCGCCCAGGTCGAGGGCTTCGTGCTCGCCTCTCCCCGGCTCGACGAGCAGCGCATCCGCGAACTCGATGCCGCCCGGCCCGTCGTGCTCGTGAACCGTGACATCGAGGGCCTGGCGCGGGTGCTGATCGACCCGAGCGGAGGCCTCGACGAAGCGGTCGCGCACCTGCACCGACTGGGCCACACCCGGGTGGTGTACCTCTCCGGACCGCGCGAGTCGTGGTCGGACCAGCAGCGCCGCGCCGCCCTCGACCGGGCCGCCGAGCGCGCGGGTCTCGAGGTCATCGTGCAGGAGCTGGGGCGACCGAGCTCGGCGGGAGGCCGCGATGCCGTCGGCGGGATCCTCACCTCCGGTGCGACGGCCGTGATCGCCTTCGACGACGTCGTGGCCCAGGGGGTGATGGCGGGGCTCGCGCTCCGCGGCATCGACGTCCCGCGCGACATGAGCGTGATCGGCTGCGACGACACTCTCGCCTCCGGCACTCATCCGGCCCTCACGACGATCTCCGCTGCCTCGGCGGCGGCAGGGGATGCGGCGGCCGAACTCCTGCTCGGCGTCCTCGCCAGCGGGGAGCACTCGGATGCCCGTGTGACGATCGCCACGCACCTGGTCGTGCGGGCCACGACGGAGGCGGCGCGCTCGATCGACGGTTGACCGTGCAACCGGTCGCATGATTTACTGTCGCCCATGCCTCGGATCGCGATCATCGGTGCCGCCCATCCGCACGTCGACTACGTGCTCGACGAGCTGACGCGTGACGACCGCGCCGCATTCGAGCTCGTCGGCGTGCAGGACGACGACCGTGCCGTGGCCGAGCGCCACGCCGCCCGATTCGGCGTCCCCGTGTTCGACTGTGCCGAGGATCTGCTGGCCGAGGGCGTCGACATCGCGATGATCGCCGGGGTCTACGGAGCACGCGGAGCCGATGTCGTCACAGCGCTCCGCGCCGGTGCCCACGTGCTCGCCGACAAGCCGCTGTGCACTTCGATCGCCGAGCTCGACGAGATCGAGAGGGCGGCGGCAGAGGCCGGCCGCACCGTGAACCTGCTGCTCGAGAAGCGAGGCTACCCCGAGACCCTCGCCGCCCTCGACGTCGTCCGGACGGGTGAGCTCGGCGACATCGTCGGCATCACCTCGTCGGGTCCGCACAAGCTCAACCGCGACCAGCGACCCGCGTGGTTCTTCGATCGGGCGCGCTACGGCGGCATCCTCGCCGACCTCTCCGTGCACGACCTCGACGCCGCCCTGCTCTTCGCCCCGGCCGACGAGGGCATCGTGCGGGGTGCGGTGTCGGCGCCTCTCGACGGGGCGGAGCAGTTCGCGCGCTACGGCGCCGCGACCTTCACGACCCCCACGACCGTGGTCTCCGCCGAGGTGAGCTGGCTCACTCCGCAGGCCTCCGACGTGCACGGCGACTACCGGCTGCGCCTGGTCGGCACCCGCGGCACCGCAGAGATCTTCTGGGCACGGGGCCGGGTGGAGGTGACGACCGAGGACCGGTCGACGAGGAACCTCGACCTGCCGGCCGGACGCCGTCCGGCCGAGGAGGCGCTGGACGCCTTCGCCGCCGGGCGCACGCCCGAGGTGGGGACACGTGAATCGCTCGCCGCCACGCGTCTCGCCCTGCTCGCCCAGGAATCCGCAGACCAGGGCGGCGCCGCCCTCCCCTGGTCGCGTCTCTCCGACTGACCCGATCCCGATCCCGACGGATGCACCCGCATCCACGACAGGAGACATCATCATGACCGAAACGCTGCGCATCGCGATCGTCGGCGCGGGGGTGATCGGCGCCGTCCACGCGCGTCTCGTCGCGGCCCTCGGCGATGCCGGCGTGCTCGCTGCGGTCGTCGACCTCGATGAGACCCGGGGCCGCGCGCTCGCGGAGCAGTACGGCGTCCCGTTCCACACGTCCGCCACGCAGGCGTACCGGGCGGAGCGCATCGACCTCGCCGCGGTCTGCCTCCCCAGCGCCTATCACGCGGATGCCGTGGTCGACGCGCTGGAGGCGGGGGTGCACGTGATCGTCGAGAAGCCGATCGACGTCACGCTGGAGTCCGCCGACCGCATCCGCGCCGCCGAGGCCGCCTCGGGCCGCACGGTCTCGGTGATCAGCCAGCGCCGCTTCCAGCCGGTCGCCTCGTTCATCCGCCGAGCGATCGACGACGGCGCGCTCGGGCGGGTGACGTCCGGCATCGTGGAGTCGGCGTTCTTCCGGCCGCAGGAGTACTACGAGTCCGGCGACTGGCGTGGCACCGCGGCGATCGACGGCGGCGGCGCGCTCATGAACCAGGGCATCCACGCGCTGGACCTGCTGCTGTGGATGCTCGGCACCCCGATCTCGGTGAGTGCGAAGACCGGTCGTCTGGCGCACGAGGGCATCGAGGTGGAGGATGTCGCCGGCGCCACGATCGAGTTCGAGAGCGAGGCCATCGGCCTGCTGCTCGCCAGCACCGCCGCCTATCCCGGTCTCCCGGTGCGTCTCGCGGTGCACGGCTCGGAGGGGACGGCCGTGATGGAGAACGACGGGCTGTCGTTCTTCGCCTCGGCATCCGCTCCGCAGCCCGACCCCGAATCCCTCGTCGAGCACGACGTGCCGGAGGGATGGAGCGATGTCGACATGGCTCATCGCCGGCAGTATCTCGACGTCGTGCAGGCGATCCGCTCCGGCGGACGCCCCGCGATCACCACCGACGACGGGCGCCGCGCGCTGCAGGTCGTGCTCGCCGTCTACGAATCCGCCCGCACCGGCCGTCCCGTCGACCTTCGCGGCTGAAAGAGGATGAGAGTCATGGAAACGAAGAACGTCGCGATCGTCGGCATCGAGAACAGTCACGCGGAGGAGATCATCCGCTACCTCAACGTGGAGCAGCCGGCCGAGGTCGCGGTCCGCGTCGTCGCCCTCGTGGCGGGGGAGGACGAGCGCACCCGCGAGCTGGCCGAGCTCGGCGGCATCGAGCAGATCGTCGCGGAGTCGGCCGATCTGCTCGGGGAGATCGACGCGCTGATCGTCACCTCGCGCGACGGCGCGCTCCATCGCGCGCACGCCGTCCCCTTCCTCGAGGCGGGGACGCCGGTGTGGGTCGACAAGCCCCTCGCAGCGAGCGTGGCCGACGCGGAGGAGATCGTCGCCGCGGCCGAACGCGGAGGCACCGTGCTCACGTCGTCGTCGGCGCTGCGCTGGGTCGCCGACACGGATGCTGTCGCCGACGGGCTCGCTTCGATCGGCGAGCTGCAGGCGGTCACCGTGACCGGTCCCGCGGACGCCGGCAGCCCGTACAGCGGCATCTTCTTCTACGGCATCCACATCGCCGACGTCGCCCAGCGACTGGTCCCGGGAGAGCCCGAGGACATCGACGTGCAGCAGCTTCCGGGCGGCGTCGTCGCGCGGTACCGGGTCGGCGGGGTGCTCGTGACGCTCGAGTTCGTGCGTCCTGACGGCACCGGCCAGGTCCCGTTCCGCGCCACGGCAGTGGGCGGCCGCGGCGTCGTGAGCCGGGACATCGTGCTCGGCGCCGACTACGTGCAGCCCGGGGTGGACGCTTTCGCCGGGATGCTCGATTCCGGAGCCGCGCCCATCCCCACGGCGCAGCTGCTCGCCCCGATCGCGGTGCTGGAGAGTGTGGCGCGCGCGAGCGCGACCGTCGCCGTCTGACGCTCTGCAACGCGGTGCAGTGAAGGCGCGTACGCCGACCTTCGTTGCTGCACCGCGATGCAGGTGAACCCTGATTTTGCCCTGGTAATCAAACAGAAACAAAACCGTTACACCCTCTTCAACGAAGAAGCTATTGTAATGCAACCGTTTGCACGTTACCGTGAGATTCGGTTGAACCACCCGTTCATCGGGCGCCTCTCGGGGCCCGTCGAGGAAGACCATGGAGGAACGAGAATGGCAAGACGCACCTTGATCGCGGCGGCCGCTTCACTGGCCGCGGTGCTGGCCGTCACCGGCTGCAGCGCAGGAGCCGGCAACGGCGGAGAAGGCGATGCCGAGAGCGGAGATCTCCGCGTGTGGCTGATGCAGGACTCGGTGTCCGAAGATGCCGTCGCGTGGCTCGAAGAGGAGTTCGCCGCCCAGAACCCCGGCTCCACGCTGACGGTGGAGATGCAGCCCTGGGACGACATCGTGTCCCGGCTCCAGACCTCGCTCGCGAGCGAGTCCGAGACCCCCGACATCGTCGAGATCGGCAACACGAAGACCGCGACGTTCGCGAACGTCGGCGCGCTCGCCGACATCTCCGACCTGTACGACGAGGTCGACGGCGACGACCTGATCCCCAGCTTCGTCGACCAGGCGACGCTCGACGGCAAGACCTACGCATACCCGCTCTACGCGGGCACCAGCGTGGTCTTCTACCGCACAGACCTGCTCGAGAAGGCCGGTATCGAGGCACCCGAGACGCTCGACGACCTGGTCGCCGCGGCCGCCACGGTGCAGCAGGCGAACCCCGAGGGGGTCGAGGGCTTCAAGGGCATCTACTTCCCCGTCGTCGACGTGCACGGTCTGGAGGGCTGGCTGTTCTCGCACGGCGCGAACTACGCCGAGGAGAAGGACGGCGCCTGGGTCAGCGGACTCGACACCCCTGAGGCCAAGGCCGCGCTCGAGCAGATGCAGACCATCTGGAAGAACTCGGCTCTCGGTGCGCTCGACGCGAAGGAGACCGCCGGCAATCCGTGGGTGCCGTACAACAACGGCGAGGTCGCGATGTTCTCGTACCGCGTCTTCGCGCAGGACAGCATCGCGCCCGAGCTCGCCGACGTCACGGGTGTGATGGCGCTTCCCCCGGTCGAGGCCGGCGGCGAGAGCCACCAGTTCCTCGGTGGATCCAACGTCGGCATCGCGGCGAAGTCGTCGCAGCAGGAGCTGGCGAAGAAGGCCATGAAGCTCATCCTGAGCGAGGACTTCATGACCCAGCTCGCCGAGGATTCCGGCTGGGTCCCCGGCAACACGACCTTCGCCTCGGCCATCCCCGACGGCATCGTCGACGCCGAGCTCCAGCAGCAGATCGCCGAGACGAGTGCGCTCACCCCGGCCGCCCCGAACTGGGCGATCGTCGAGGGCAACAACATCCCGGTCGACCTGTACTCGGCGATCGCCAAGGGGGAAGACATCGACGAGGTGGTCACGCGCATCGGCGCGAAGATCGAAGAGACCCTCAACGCCGACTGATGATGTCCACGCCCGTGATCGATGTCGAGGTCGCCCCCGAGGCGGCCCCGCAGCAGCCCGCTCCCCGCACGCGCCCGCGTCGCGTGCGGGGAGCGCTGCTCCCGTACCTCCTGATCGCGCCGCTCCTCGCGGCCGTGCTGATCGCACTCGGCTGGCCGCTCCTGCAGCAGTTCGTGATGTCGCTGCAGAAGTTCGGTCTGGCGCAGCAGTTCGGACAGGAGCCCGAGTGGGTGGGCCTGGCGAACTACGGCAGGATCCTGACCGACCCGAACATGTGGGTCGTGTTCTTCCGCTCCGTGCTCTTCTGCGCCGTGTGCGCCTCGCTGTCGATGGTGATCGGCATGCTGATCGCGCTGCTGCTGACGAAGGTGAGCAGCTGGGCGCGCATCGCCCTGCAGGTGACGCTGCTGCTGGTGTGGGCGACACCGGCGCTGGTGACCATGGTCATCTGGCAGTGGCTCTTCGACGCCCGCTACGGTCTGGTGAACTGGATCCTCGCGCGCATCGGATTCCCCGACATGGCCGGGTTCCCGTGGACGTCCACCCCGATGGGTGTGTTCACGATCGCCGCGATCACCGTGATCTGGGGCAGCCTGCCGCTGATCGTGTTCATGATCTACTCCGCCCTCACCCAGGTCCCCGCCGAAGTGCTCGAGGCCGCGGAGCTCGACGGGGCCGGACCCTGGACGCGCTTCCGGCACGTCACGATGCCCCTCATCACCCCGGCGGTCATGATCGTCGGACTCCTGCAGATCGTGTGGGACCTGCGCGTGTTCACGCAGATCTACGTGCTGCAGCAGGCGGGCGTCTCGATCGAGGAGACCAACCTCCTCGGCACCTACATCTACCGGATCGGCATCGGCCAGGGCGAGTACGGCGATGCGTCTGCGCTCGCGACGATCGTGCTCATCCTCACGCTGCTGCTCACCTGGAAGTACATCGCGAAGATGTTCGCCCAGCAGAAGGAGGTCTCGGAATGAGCGTCCCGACCATGACCAGGACCACCGACATCCCCGCCGTCGTGCCACCGCGCTCGCGCCGGACCATCGGCAGCCGCAACGACACCCGTCGGCGCACCTGGAACGGTGTCGCGGTGGCCGCGGCCCTGCTCCTCGTGTTCCCGATCTACTGGATGGTGAACACGGCGCTCTCCGAGAACGAGGAGCTGTTCTCGCGCACGCCGCGGTTCTTCCCGTTCCCGCTGAGCTTCGACAGCTTCGCCGGCATCCTCGCCGACGGCGGCTTCTGGTCGGCGCTCGGCATGAGCGCCGGCGTGACGGTGATCGTGGTCGTGGTCGCCGTGCTGTTCGGGTTCTTCGCGGCCATCGCGGTGAGCCGCTTCCGCTTCAAGGGCGGCGGGCTCATCATCCTGCTCGTGCTCATCGTCCAGATGATCCCGACCGAGGCGCTGTTCATCTCGCAGTTCCGCATGCTCGACGGCTGGCACCTGCTGAACACGGTCGGCGGCCTGTCCCTCCTCTACATCGGCACGGTCGTCCCGTTCACGGTGTGGCTGCTGCGCGGGTTCATCCACGGCATCCCCGCCGAGCTCGAAGAGGCCGCGATGGTCGACGGATGCAGCCGGTTCGGGGCGTTCATGCGGGTCACGCTGCCGCTGCTCGGACCGGGCATCGTCACGGCATCCGTCTTCGCGTTCCTGCAGGCGTGGAACGAGTACACCCTGGCGCTCGTCGTCATGACGAAGCCGGGCAACGCCACGCTGCCCCTGTGGCTGCAGACCTTCAGCAGCGAGCTGTCGGCGACCGACTGGGCCGGCATCATGGCCGGCGCGACGCTCATCTCCGTGCCCGTGGTCATCCTGTTCCTGTTCGTGCAGGGTCGACTGGGCGCCGGCATGATGGCCGGTGCCGTGAAGGGCTGACGCTCCTGAGACGCCGAAGAGCGCCGGTCCCCTCGGGATCGGCGCTCTTCGTCTGCGTGCCGGGTCAGTCGATGCGGCGGTCGAGCATCGCGGCCACTGCTGCCTCGGCGGCGAAGTCGGGGGCGAGCAGGTCGAGCAGGGCGCGATGCGGATCGGCGGCGGATGCCCGTCGCGCCAGCTCCTCCGCGGCGACGTCGTCGAGAGTGCGGCCGGCTCGCACCTCGGCGACGACGAACCGGGTCCAGGCCGCGATCGCCGCGATGCCCGCTTCTCCGGTCGCGCCGTCCGCGCGGGCGCGACGGACCGGATCGAAGATGCGGGCCCGCATCTTCAGGCTTCCGTCGGTCGCGATCTGACGCAGGCGATGCACGATCGCGGGGTTCGCGAAGCGCTCGAGAAGGGCATCGCGGTATGCGGGGAGGTCGAGGTCCACGCCGACGCGGCGGGCGGATCGTTCGAGCAGGCTCTCCGCCAGATCCCACAGGTCGTGCACGAGAGCTGCGCATTCCGGGTCGGCGATGGCCTCGGCGACGGTCTCGTGTCCGCGCAGGATGCCGTCGGAGGCGAGAAGCGAGTGCGCGCCGTTGAGCATCCAGAGCTTGCGCTGCTCGAACGGCTCGATATCGGACACGAACGAGGCGCCGGCATCCTCCCAGCGCGGGCGGTCGGAGCGGATGCGTCCGCTCAGGATCCAGCTGCGGAACGGCTCCGTCACCACGAGGGCTTCATCGCGCACACCCCTCCGTGCGGCGACCGCGTCGATGTCGTCTGCCGTGGTGCGCGGGGTGATGCGGTCGACCGAGGTGCTGATCACGTCGACCTGCGCGTCGATCCAGGCGCCGAGCGCAGGGGAGGTGAGCGCGGCGAGGTCGCCGAGCGCCGCACGGACCGCGCCGCCGTTGTCGTCGAGGTTGTCGCACGGGATCAGCGTGATCGTGCTGTCGGGCAGGATGCGCCGGCGGGCGTCGAGCGCCCAGAGCAGGCGAGCGGGCATCGTGCGGAGGGTGCCGTTCTCGATCGTGCCCGGTGCGTCGTCGGCACGGGTGGAGAGCGCTCCGGCGAGGGCGGAGATGTCGGCGACGACGTCGGGGTCGGCGGTGTCGAGACGCCCATCCGGCTTTCGTCGATAGCCCTTCTCGGTCACCGTGAGCGTCACCACGGTGACCTCGGGGCGGCCGAGATACTCGCGCAGCGCTTCGGTGTCGCCGCCGTCATGTGCGGCCACGATCGTCTCGATCGTCTCCACGTGGTCGCCCTCGGCGCCGCGCGTGAGGAGGGTGTACACGTCGTCCTGCCTCGCGAGGGTCGTCGCGGCCTCCGGCGAACGGCCCGTGAAGGCGGCGATGCCCCACTCGTGGTCAGGGTCGGCGTGGGCGGTGTACCAGGCCTGGTGCGCGCGGTGGAAGGCGCCGAGGCCGAGGTGCACGATGCGGACGGGTGCGCGCGGGGCGGTGCGGCGGGGACTGTCGTGCACGGGACTCCTCAGGCTGCCGGACGGCCCGGCGAGCGGACCCTCCCTTCAACCTATGATGGGGAGCCGCATCATGCAAGCGGTTGCAAAACGCGCGCCTCCCGCGTCGCGCTGGACGCGCGCATCCGCACCACCGGCTGCAGCAGGATCCGCACCGCTGATCGGTCGCCGTCGCTGGTCAGGTGTCGCAGCAGGGTGGATGCCGCGAGGCGACCGATCTCGCGCTTGGGCGGTGAGACCGCGGTCAATGGGACCGGCGCCTCCGCGGCTTCCTCGTCGTCGTACGCCACCAGGGCGATCTCCTCCGGAGTGGATATCCCGACCTCGCGCAGCCGCGGCAGGAGCGCCGCGGCCTCGCGGTCTCCCAGGCACACGATGCCGTCGAGGTGAGCGGTGCGGGCACGCGACGCGTACTCGGCGAGGGCCGTGCGGTCCCACGTCCGTCGTCGCACCACCGCCTCCGAGACGTCCGGCAGGGCGAGGTCTTCGATCGCGCGCTGGAAGCCGCGCCAGGCCGCATCGGCCGAGGCGGTGTCGCACCGGCCGAGGAAGCCGATCCGTCGGCGTCCCTGCGTGGCCAGATGCCGGACGGCCGCGTACCCGCCGGCGACGACGTCGGTGCCGACCGCGGAGAGCCTGTCGTCGGGTGCGCCGTCCGTCGGCATCCGCTCCATCAGCACGACGGGGATCGGCAGTGACCGCAGCAGGTCGAGGCGGCTCGTGGGGTCGGCCAGATGCAGCGTCGGGGTGATCAGCAGCCCCGCGCATCCGGACGCCAGGTGCTCCCGGATGCGCCGGATCTCGAGCGCATCGTCGTACTCGCTCGATGCGATGCGCAGCGTCGCGCCCGCCGCATCGGCGACCTCGGAGATGCCGTCGAGGACGGCGGGGAAGTAGTAGCTGCGCGAGGGCACGATCACGCCGATCGTCGGGCGTCGGCGACTCGAGCCCCGCGTGGACACGTAGGTGCCGGAGCCCTGCCGACGCACCACGATGCCCTCATCGACCAGTCGGCTCATCGCCCGTCGCACGGTGTTGATCCCGACCGCGTACGACGAGGCCAGAGTGCCCTCGGTGGGCAGCCGCTCGCCGACCGCCCACTCGCCGGACTCGATGCGTTCGCGGAGCTGCTGCGCAAGGCTCAGGAACAGCGGCTGCGTGTTCGGGAACGCCCCCATCGTGCCCTCCTCGGCTCGACTCCTGCCTCCGTGCAACCGTATTCATTTCCTGCGCACGGAACAAGGTCTCCACCGTCGGGAGGGTGCGCCGCGACGTGACGGAACGGCGGATTCCTTCCCTGAGTCCTTCCTCTTCCGGCGCCTTCCGTTGACCGCCGGATTCTCGCGCGTCACGGTGGCAGTCACGACGACTCCGCGCCCGGCGGAGCGGAAGGAGACACCGATGAGACCCACACGCTGGCTGTCGGCGCTGGTCGCCGTGAGCCTTCTCGCGGGAGGGATGGTCGCCGCGGGCGGCGCCTCCTCCGCGCAGGCCGTCACGACCGAGCTCACCATCACCTCCCCCGTCGACGGAGGCACCGTCAGCGGATCGACGCTCACGGTCGAGGGGACGTTCGCCAACGCCTCCGAGCTCGTGCTCGTCGTCGGCGCGCAGGAGGTGATCCCGATCCCGGTCACCGGCACGGCGGGGACCTGGACGATCGACCTCGACATCGCCGACCGCGACGGCCGGCTCGATCTCGCGGTGCGCGCCCGCGACCTCACCACCCTCTATACGACCTGGTCGGAGTTCCTCGCGGTCGAGGTCGACAACCCCGCCGCATCCCGCCCGGTCGTCACGGTCGTCTCGCCGACCGAGGGCGCGTACGCGGGCTCGTCGCTCGACGTGGTCGTCGACGTGGCCTCCGATCGGCCGCTCTCCACCGTCGAGGTGCGGGTGAACGGCGGCGCGTGGCAGGCGGCCACGGCACAGGGCGGATGCGAGTACGCGGCATCCTTCCCGGTCTCGGGCTCCGGGTTCGCGAGCATCGAGGCTCGGGCCACCGACTCGTCCGGCCATGCGTCCGACGCGCCGACCACCTACGTCGCCCTCGGCGGAGCGACCGCCCAGGCACCCGTCGTCTACGACCAGGACCGGGCGATGTGGATCTGGGAGCGTGCCTCGTACGAGGCCGTGTTCGATGAGGACGCCCGTGACCGCCTGGGTGACGTGATGGACGACACCACGACCTTCGGGTCCGACCCCATCCGCACGATCTACCTCGGGGTCGATCGCCAGGGCGCCACCGACATGCTGCGGGACTCGCGGAGCGACGTCGCGGACTTCGTCACGTGGGCGCGGAGCCGCGGTTATCACGTGCAGGCCACCGTCGCCGGGGGCACGCGTCCGCCGTACCTCGGGGCGCTCGAGCAGTTCGAGCACTTCGCGATCGACGAGTTCGAGAAGGTCCTCGACTACAACCTGGCCGTGCCGGAGGCGGCGCGCTTCGACGGCATCAACGTCGAC
Organism: Microbacterium sp. MYb66; assembly: GCF_002979435.1. GTDB lineage: Bacteria > Actinomycetota > Actinomycetes > Actinomycetales > Microbacteriaceae > Microbacterium. The sequence goes on from NZ_PCOV01000003.1 coordinate 433,611, forward strand.
ATCGAGCCGTACATCCTCAGCGACTGGAAGCTGCCCGGCAACGGCGGGCTCCCGAACCGGTGGCTCGAGATCCTCGACACTCTCATCGAGCGCCGCGACGCGTCCGGGCTCCCCGTGCTCGTCGGTCCGGCGATCCCGCGGTGGTTGGACTCCTCGGCCTGCTGCACCTCGATCACCTGGAACGGGCAGACCAAGGCGCTCAGCGACCACATCCAGGACATGACCGACTACATCGCGATCATGGACTACCGCGACACGGCCGACGGCAGCGCGGGCATCATCGCCCAGGCGCAGCACGAGATCGACTATGCGAACCAGATCGGCAAGCCGAACTCGGTCGTGGTCGGCATCGAGACCAAGGACCTCTCCGGCACGGGCGACCCCGAGACGGTGACCTTCTGGGAAGAGGGGCGCACGTATCTCGAGGGCGAGCTCGACAAGACCTACGCCGCGTTCCAGGACGACGCCTCGTTCGGCGGAATCGCGATGCATCACTACGACGACCTGCTGATGCTGCCGTCGGCCTGGGACGATGCCCCGCCGGTGTACTACCCGGTTCCCGGCGCGGGCCCCGGGGGTCCGGCGATGCCGTAGCACCCTCTGCGCTGCGGGGTAGCTCCTTTCGGGGGCTGCCCCGCTTCGGCGTCTGACTTCGGGCGGAGTTCTCCCCCTCGGGCGGATGGATTCGCCGAGAATCTCCTCCCGTCGGAGAGCTCTCCGCCTGATGCTGTGAGGGCCGACGCTCGGGCTCGGGCTGGGGCTGGGGTTGGGGTTCCGCGCCGTGGGTGGTCAGCTCTTCGTGAGGTCCTGCGCGAGCATCACGAGAATGCCGCTGGGCCCGCGCAGATACGTGAGCTTGTAGACGTCCTGGTAGTTCGCGACCCCGCGCAGCGGATGGCAGCCGTGCCGTGCGGCGATCGCGAGGGACTCGTCGATGTCGTCGACCGAGAAGGCGATGCGATGCATGCCGATCTCGTTCGGGAGGGTCGGCTCCGTCTCGATCGCCTCCGGGTGGATGTACTCGAACAGCTCGATCTGGCCGCGCCCGTCAGGGGTCTGCAGCACGGCGATCTTGGCGTGGTTGCCGTCGAGGCCGACCGCGGTCGATGCCCACTCGCCGCTGACCTCGTCGCGACCGAGCACGGTGAGGCCCAGGTCGGTGAAAAAGGAGATGGTGGCTTCCAGGTCGCGGACGGCGATGCCGACGTTCTCGAGCGTGATGCGCATGCGATGGATGCTACTCGCGCGGGCCACCCTTGTCAGGCTAGTGCCCGAGGATCTCGGCGCAGGCGACGCAGTGCGTGGCGAACGGCCGCGCCTCGAGCCGTGCGGCGGGGATCGGCTTCCCGCACCGCGCACACACGCCGTACGTTCCCGCATCCAGCCGGGCCAGGGCATCGTCGACGTGGCGGAGCTCGGATGCCGCGGCCTCGGCGAGACCCGTCAGACGCGACCACTCCGACGACAGCGTGACGCCCTCGGGGTCGTGCTCGTCGTCGTCGTTCGAGCTCTCGCGGTCGTGGGTCAGCTCATCGAGGGTCGCTGCGGTGGCCTGCACCCTCGCCACAGCGTGAGCGCGCAGCTCGAGCAGGCGGTCACGGGCGTCGGCGGTCATGCGCCCACTCTATGCACGGCCGCCGACGTCCGGGCCCGAGGTCACCGACACCCGAGGTCCCTGCCCGCGCCTGGGCCCGACGTCAGGCCGAGGTCCCGCGCGTGGGCACCGAGTCGGTCGTGGTCGGAACAGCCACGGCCTTCATGCCGGGGTGGTCGCGCTCGAGTGCGGCACCCTCCATGTCGACGTTCGGCAGGATGCGGTCGAGCCAGCGCGGCAGCCACCAGGCCGAGCGGCCGAGCAGGTGCATGAGTGCGGGCATCAGCAGCATCCGCACGACGAACGCGTCGAGCAGCACGCCGAACGCGAGGCCGAACCCGATCGAGCGGATGATCGTCGACTCCGAGAAGATGAACCCGCCGAACACCGACACCATGATGAGCGCGGCAGCGGTCACGACGGAGCGACCGGCGCGGAAGCCCTGGGCCACGGCATCCCGCGCCGAGGCTCCGTGCACGTATGCCTCGCGCATGCCGGAGGCGAGGAACAGCTGGTAGTCCATCGCGAGCCCGAACAGGATGCCGACGAGGATCACCGGCAGGAAGCTCAGGATCGGCCCGGTGCTGTGCAGTCCGATGATCTCGGCACCCCAGCCGAACTGGAACACCGCCACGATCAGGCCGTACGTCGCGAAGAGCGAGAGCACGAAGCCACCGGTGGCGATGAGCGGCACGAGCAGCGAGCGGAACACCACGATCATGATCAGCAGCGACAACCCGACCACGACCACGAGGTAGAGCGGCAGGACTCCGGCCAACGCCTCGGAGATGTCGATGTTGATCGCGGCCTGACCGGCGACGCCGAGCGTGATCCCGTCGCCGACGGCGGGCATCGAGCGCAGATCCTGCACGAGCTTCTCGGTGGAGGCGCTGTTCGGACCCTCCTCGGGCACGACCTGGAACGCGAGCAGGGAGTTGTCGTCGGATGCCGCGATCGGCGCGACCGCCACGACGTCGTCCTGGTCGGCGATGGCCTGGGCGATCGTGACCTGCGTGGCGAGCAGGTCGTCGTCGCTCACTGCGTCGTCGAGGGTCGCGGTGACGAGCAGCGGTCCGTTGGCGCCCTCGCCGAACTGCTCGTCGACGGTCTGGAACGCACGGTAGCTGGTCGAGTCGCTCGGTTCGCTCGAGCCGTCCGGCAGCCCGAGGCGCATCGACATCGCCGGGATCGCGATGATCAGTAGCGCGACGACGCTCACGAGGGCGGTGACCACGGCGCGCAGGGTCGACATGCGCTTCACGGGCTTGCCCGCCGCGTGCTCCTGGCCGATCGTGCGGCGCGCGCGGCGGCCGAGCAGCCGGGTACCGACCAGCCCGAGGATGGCGGGCGCGAGGGTGATGGCGACGAGCACCGCCACCGCGACGCACACGGCGCCGACCGTCCCCATGAGGCCGAGGAACGGCACGCCGGTCACGTTGAGCGCGAGCAGCGCGACGATCACGGTGGTCCCGGCGAAGACGACGGCGGTCCCGGAGGTTCCCGTGGCGAGGCCGATGGATTCGCGCACCGGGACCCCGGCGAGCAGCTGCTTCCGGTGCCGGTTGACGATGAAGAGCGAGTAGTCGATGCCGACCGCGAGGCCGAGCATCACACCCAGCACCGGTGTCACGGAGGCCATGTTCACGACGCCCGAGAAGGCGAGGGATGCCGTGACGCCGACTCCGACGCCGACGATGGCGGTGACGATGGGGAGGGCGGCGGCGATGAGCGAGCCGAGCATCACGATGAGGACGATCGCCGCGAACACGAGGCCGACCGCTTCGCCGACGCCGAAGATCTCCGGCACGCCCTGCGCGATGTCCGTGCCGAAGTCGACGTCGACGCCGTCGACCGGGGCGGACTCGAAGTGGTCGATCGCGCCCTGCTTGACCTCTTCCGAGAGCTCGAGGCGCGGGTCGACGAAGGAGATGTTGACGATGGCGGTCGAGCCGTCTTCGGAGACGACGCCGATCCCGTCCGCGAGGTCGAGGAGAGTCGAGCCCAACTCCACCTGGTCGGCGTTCTCGTCGAGCTCGATCCGCTTCGATGCGAGAGTCGCCTGCTGGGCCTCGACCTCGGCCAGCTGCGCGTTGAGCGCGGCGAGCTGCGCGTCGAGGGCGGCGAGCTGCTCTGCGGGTGCGCCCGCCTGCTCGGCCTGGGCGCGGGCTGCCGTGAGCTGGGCGAGGCCCGCGTCGAGCTGTGCCCGACCGTCGTCGAGCTGCGTCTGACCGGCGTCCAGCTGCGTGCGTCCGTCGGCGATCTGGGCCTGGCCGTCTGCGAGCTGCTGGGCCTGCTCGTCCTGCTGCCGCTGCGCGTCGAACGGATCGATCACCCTGGCGACGCCGTCGAGATCCTCGGCACTCACGGCGAGGTCGGAGATGGCCTGCTTCTGCTCGTCGGTGAAGGCGGAGCCGTCTTCGGTCCGGTAGACGACCGTTCCGGTGCCGCCCGCGGTGTCGGGGAGCTTGTCCGCCAGCTCGTCGATCACCTCGCCCGAGGCTGTCCCCGGGATGTCGAAGCTGTTGCTCAGCGTTCCGCCGAGGGCGAGGAAGGCGCCGACGCCGATGCCGAGGATCAGGACCCACGAGACGATCACCGTCCACGCCTTGCGTGCGGCGAACGAACCCAGACGGTACAGCAGTGATGCCACAGTGGTCTCCTTCAGACTCGAAGATCATACGGCACGTCTCGTCTAGGGATCTGTGGCTATCCTGAGTGCATGGTCAACGAGCATCGGAGCGGGCCCGTGCGCAGCACCGCGGCCCGTGAGGCGATCCTCGATGCGACGTCGAGACTCTTCCACGCGCAGGGGTACGACCGGCTCACGATCGAGGGCATCGCCAAGGAAGCCGGGGTCGGCAAGCAGACCATCTACCGCTGGTGGCCGTCGCGCGGAGCGCTGATCGCCGACTGTCTCGTGGATGGGCGCCTCATCCCGGTGGACTTCGACGTGCCGGACACCGGCGACCTGACCGCCGACGTCGAGACCTGGCTGCAGTCGGTCTTCGCCATCCTCGCCACGACACAGGGTGCGGCGCTGCTGCAGTCACTCGTGGCGGCCGCCGCGGAAGACGCCGGAGTCGGCGCCCACCTCGGCGCGAGCCTCGGTGTCGAGCAGCACCTCTCGGAGCGGCTGCGCGGCGGCATCCGCGACGGTCAGCTGCCGGAGGATGCTCCGATCGCACAGATCGGCAGGGCCATCCTGGGCGCGATCATCGTGGAGTCGCTCGGGCGCGAGACACGTGACTCCGAGGGGATCATCGCGCTCGTCCGGTACCTCTTCAGCCGCTGAGTCGCGGCGTCATTCGAGCCACTCGGTGACGAAGCGGTCGTTCGCGTGGATGTGCGTCGCCTCGTACGTGCCACCGTCGAGTACCTCGAAACGGTGCGCGATGAGAGCGGGTACGACGAGGATCTGCCCTCCGACGCCGACCACCTGATCGTCACCCACCGTGAACAGCGCGCGGCCGTGATGGATGACGAACGTCTCGGCGTACGGATGCCGGTGCAGCCGCGGTCCTCGTCCTGGACTCGTGATGAACTCGCGCATCACGCTCACGGGCGAGCCGAGGAGATATCCCTCGATGTCCTCATCGCGGGCGACGTCGACGGGCTGGATGGTCATGGTGCCCTCCGTTCCCGCCCGAGGGTACGCCTCGGGGCGGGCGCGGTCGAGTGGCGATCAGACGGGGAGGAGTGCGAAGAGAGTCGCGCCGCCGCCGCCGAGGATCAGCGCGATGATGACGGTCCAGGCGACGATGCGCATGCGGCGGTTGCGCTTCTCGCCGAGATCGCCGTAGTCCTCGTCGTTCGGGTTCTGGCGGTTGACATCGCTCATGCGCTGACCTGCTCGGTGACGGTCGGACCGAAGAACGAGGGGAGCGTGGCCTGCGAGCGCTCGCGCAGTTCCGCGACCGACACGGTGAACACGTCCTGCACCTCGAGCTTCGCGCCCTCGGTGTCGGTCACGCCGATGCGGGCCACCGGGTAGTTGCGGCCCTCGCAGAGTCCGCGGAACTTCACGTCGTCTTCGCGGGGAACGGTCACGAGGACGCGACCGGTCGACTCCGAGAACAGGGCGGATGCGGCATCCACTCCGTCGCGCTCGATGATCTCGTTCAGCCAGACGCGCGCGCCGACGCCGAAGCGCATGACGCCCTCGGCGAGAGCCTGCCCGAGACCGCCTTCGGAGAGGTCGTGCGCCGAGGAGATCAACCACTCGTCGCGGGCCGCGGCGAGGAGGCCGGCGAGGCGCTTCTCACCCGCGAGGTCGACCTTCGGGGGGAGTCCGCCGAGGTGGTCGTGCACCACGTCGGCCCACGCCGAGCCCGAGAGCTCGGTCGAGGTGGTGCCGAGCAGGTAGATGTTCTGGCCCTCGTCCTGCCATCCGGAGGGGATGCGCCGCGAGACGTCGTCGATGATGCCGAGCACGCCGACGAGCGGGGTCGGGTGGATCGGCACGTCGCCGGTCTGGTTGTAGAACGAGACGTTGCCGCCGGTGACCGGGGTGCCCAGCTCGTAGCATCCGTCCGCCAGGCCGTCGACCGTCTGACCGAACTGCCACATGACCTCGGGGTTCTCGGGAGAGCCGAAGTTGAGGCAGTCGGTGATGGCCGTGGGCACTGCGCCGGTGACGGCGACGTTGCGGTACGCCTCGGCGAGGGCCAGCTGCGCGCCCGCGTAGGGGTCGAGCTGGCAGTAGCGGCCGTTGGCGTCGGTCGAGACCGCGAAGCCGAGACCCGACTCCTCGTCGACGCGGATCATGCCGGCGTCGTCGGGGAAGCTCAGGGCCGTGTTGCCGAGCACGAAGTAGTCGTACTGGTTCGTGATCCAGCGGGTGTCGGCGAGGTTCGGCGAGGCGACGAGGGCGAGGAACTGCTCGCGCAGCGTCTCGGGGTCGGTCGCGCGGGGCAGGTTCTCGGCGGCATCCGCCTGGAGGGCGTCGATCCACGTCGGGTAGGCGACCGGGCGGTCGTAGACGGGGCCGTCGACGGCCACGGTCGAGGGGTCGACGTCGACGATGCGCTCGCCCTGCCAGTCGATGATGAGACGACCGTCGCCGGTGACCTCGCCGAGCACGGAGGTCTCGACCTCCCACTTGTTCACGACCTCGAGGAAGGCGTCGAGCTTCTCGGGCGCGACGATCGCCATCATGCGCTCCTGCGACTCCGACATGAGGATCTCCTCGGCCGTGAGCGTGGGGTCGCGCAGCAGCACGTTGTCGAGCGACACCTTCATGCCGCTGTTGCCGTTGGCCGCGAGCTCGCTGGTCGCGCAGGAGATGCCGGCGGCACCCAGATCCTGGATCGCCTCGACGAGCTCGCCGCGGTACAGCTCGAGGCAGCACTCGATGAGCACCTTCTCGGCGAACGGGTCGCCGACCTGCACGGCGGGACGCTTGGTCGGGCCTGCCTCGTCGAACGAGTCGGAGGCCAGGATGCTCGCGCCGCCGATGCCGTCGCCGCCTGTGCGGGCGCCGAAGAGGACGACCTTGTTGCCGACGCCGGTCGCGTTCGCGAGCTTGAGGTCTTCGTGGCGCAGCACGCCCACCGCGAGTGCGTTCACGAGCGGGTTGGCCTGGTAGACGGCGTCGAAGACCGTCTCGCCGCCGATGTTCGGCAGGCCGAGGCAGTTGCCGTAGAAGCTGATGCCGCTGGTCACGCCGTGCACGACGCGAGCGGTGTCGGGGTGGTCGATCGCGCCGAAGCGCAGGGCGTCCATGACCGCCACCGGGCGTGCGCCCATCGAGATGATGTCGCGGACGATGCCGCCGACGCCGGTGGCCGCCCCCTGGAACGGCTCGATGAACGACGGGTGGTTGTGCGACTCGGCCTTGAAGGTGACGGCCCAGCCTTCGCCGACGTCGACGACGCCCGCGTTCTGGCCCATGCCCACCATGAGGCGTTCCTTCATCTCGTCGGAGACCTTCTGGCCGAAACGGCGCAGGTAGTTCTTCGAAGACTTGTAGGAGCAGTGCTCCGACCACATGACCGAGTACATCGCCAGTTCGCCGGAGGTGGGGCGGCGGCCGAGGATCTCCTTGATGCGCTCGTACTCGTCGGCCTTGAGTCCGAGGGCGCCGTAGGGCTGCTCCTTCTCGGGCGTCGCGATCGCGTTCTCGACGGAGTCGGGGACGTGCTGGTGGGAAGGTGCAGGGGCGGTGGTCACGCGCACTCCAAAGGAAGGGGCCGGCGGGGCATGCTCAGTCTACCGGCGTGGGTGGGGCGGCTCTCTCGCGGGGTGCGAAGTCAGAGTCGGTCGATGAGGACGGCGGCGATGTCTCTCCGCGTGTGGAGCACGCGGTGCACCCGCACGGCATCCGGGTCGTCGGTGTAGATGACGAGGTACGGGTGGTTCCGAAGAGGGAAGGCGCGGATGTCGGGAATCTCGGTCACCAGTTCGAAGCGCGCCGACCCGAGCGAGGGATGCGAAGCGATCCGGCTCATCGCATGCTGGAGGTCATCGATGAACGCGATCGCGACCCGTTGCCCTGCTTCCCCGAGATAGTGAGTGACCGCGCCGTCGACGTCCTCATCGGCCCGCCTTGTCGTGACGAGGCGTCCCGGAGTCACGCGTCGGCGGCGTCTGCGTGGACGCGGTCTCGGAGGCGATCGAAGTACGCCTGGCCGACTTCGGAACCTGGCCCCGACGTCATCCCGTCGACGACCAGGGATCGCAGCTGCTCGCGGGCCTGCTCGTGGCGGATCAGCTCGCGCATGAACTCGCTGCTGTTGCTGTAGCCCCGCTCGGCCACCTGCGTTTCGACGAAGTCCTTCAGTGCGTCCGGAAGAGAGATGTTCATCGTGGCCATACCTCCACGCTAGTGCCGATGGCAAAGTTTGTCATCGCACCAGTGAACGTCATCGCCTGCAATGATTCCGTCCCGTGGCGGCGCAGCTGCAGAGAATGGGAGATGTTCGCAAAAACTCCTGGATCAGGAGGAAGAGTCCGCCACCGCCGCAAACCGCGCCGCGAGAACCCCCGCGGCCTCGCGCAGCGGCGCCGGACCGACCACCGTGAACGGCGCATCGAACCGGGCGACCGCGGCGAGCACCCCGACCCACGACCAGGAGCCGACCGTGATGCGGCATGAGCCGTCGGCGAGCTCCTCCAGCTCGCCATCGTCGACCCAGGGTGCGACCTCACGGGCCGGCAGGGCGATCACGACCTCGCCCACGCACGGCCAGCGGTCTTCGGTCGCGGAACCCTTCGCCTGCGCCGCGAGAGAGGTCTCGGCATCCGCCGCCGGGAGCGGGCGCGGGGTGAACGACGGTCCGGTGGGGATGCGGGGGTGCATACGGTCGAGCCGGAACGTGCGCCAGTCCGCGGCCTCCAGGTCCCACGCGAGCAGGTACCAGCGGCCTTCGCGGGCGACCACCGCGTGCGGCTCGGTGCGTCGGGCCGGGCGATCGCGGTCGGCGCCGTAGTCGAAGCGCAGCACCTGTCGATCGCGGACCGCCGCGCTCGCCGCCTCGAGCACCGCCGGATCGACCCTGGTCGCGTTCTCGGCGCCCGTGAAGCGGATGCCGTCGACGCGGTGCCGCAGCCGCGAGGGCATGACCTGGCGCACGGTGGCCAGGGCTCGCGCGGCGCCCTCCTCGATGTCGATCCCGCTCGAGGGGACGGTCTGCAGCGCCACCGCGATCGCGACGGCCTGGTCGTCGTCGAACAGCAGCGGCGGCAGCTCGGATCCCGCGGCGAGGCGATAGCCGCCGTCCGGACCCTTGATCGCGCCGATGCGGTAGCCGAGCTCGCGCAGCCGGTCGACGTCGCGGCGCACTGTGCGAGGGCTGACCTCCAGGCGCTCGGCGAGCACGCGGCCCGGCCAGTCGCGCGGCGTCTGCAGCAGCGACAGCAGTGCGAGCATCCGCGAAGAGCTTCCGGTCATGGGATTCAGTCTGCGTCAAGGAGAGGACAGAAACTGACCTCTACCCCTGTGATCGTTGCTTTCGGGCGGTCCGAACGGCGGAACGCACGAGAAGGAGACACCTCATGACCATCACCACCACGACCCATCTGAACTTCCGCGGCACGGCCCGCCAGGCGCTCGACTTCTACCGGTCGGTGTTCGGCGGCGAGGTCACCGCGGCCACCTACGGCCAGTTCGGGATGCCCGAAGGCGTGCCCGGTTTCGACAAGATCGTGTTCGGACAGCTCGACTCCGCCGACGGCATCCGGCTCATGGCCTACGACATTCCCGGGCAGGACGACCCCGACCCGGTGGCGACGGCGGGGAACACCCACCGTGAGAACGGGGCGACGATCACCGACCGCACGTTCTTCCAGTCGCTGCGGGCCGACTCCCTCGACGAGATCCAGCGCTACTGGGACGGCTTGGCCGAAGACGCGACCGTGATCGAACCGCTGGCGGCCTCGGCCTGGTCGGCGGGCTTCGGCATGCTCACCGACCGCTTCGGCGTGACCTGGGTGCTCGACGTCGCCCGCTGACCCCGCTGCCGAACACCCCCTTTCGTTCGGCCCGGCCCCTTGCGTGCGCAGACAAGGGGCCGGGTCGGATTCAGAGGGCCGGGTCGGCATCCGAACGCGGCTGCGCGAAGACCGTCACACGGGAGGCCACTGCGGATGCCGCGCCACGGCCACCCGCGCCGACAGGTCCGCGAGCACGCGCGACCCGCCACCGGCGGCGCCCGCGGCACCGGCGGCACCGGTGAACCCGAGCGCCCCGGCCCAGCCGAGCGCGAGCAGGGCATGCCCCGCGGCGTTCGGGTGGAACGCGTCGTCGAGCAGTCCCCACGGCATGCCGTCGTTGCCGGGGCCCGTCCCGGCCGAGAACTCCGCGAACGCGGCGTACTGATCGACCAGGATCACGTCGTCGTGCGCGGCCACGTCGCGGATCGCCTGCGCGAACTCACCGAGGCGTGCACGATCGGGGGCATGCCGCAGGTCGGCGGTCGGCGGTGTCTGCAGCACGGGCACGGCGCCGAGCATCCGTACCCGACGCACGAACTCCGCGATCGACTCCGCGAACGTCGGCACCTCGATCACGGGGTCGAGCCATTCGGCGGTGCAGTCGTTCGTACCGATCATGAGCGTCACCACGTCGGGCCGCCAGTGCGCGACGCGGCGGTCGAAGTCGCCCAGGATCAGGTCGGCCCGCCACCCCGTGACCGCGGTGTTGATCACGGCATCCTGCACCCGTCCGGCATCGCCGCGGATCAGCTCGTGCAGGTGGTCGACATAGTTGCGAGCCCCGCGGGTGTGGATGAGGCCGTGCGTGATCGAGTCGCCCGTGAACACCCAGGTGAGCGGTGCTCCGGAGGCGAGCAGCCCTCGGAGCACCGCGCGGTCGTCGGTCAACGGCTCACCTGAAGCTGCACGTCGATGAACCGCGGCCGGTAGATCGAGGCGTCGTCGTACACGTCGCCCACGTTGTCGAACGTGTTCACGTTGTACGAGACGAGGATGCGGTTGCCCTGTCGCAGATTCGGATGCTCGTGCGCGTTGTAGGTGAACACGTCGGGGTCTCCGTAGCTGCCGAGCGCCCCGGTCTCCGGCGTGCGGTACAGCTCGACCGGGTCGGTGAAGGGTCCGGTGGGCGAGCACGAGGTACGCGCGACGATGCGGGTGCTGAACAGCTCGGACGTGTCCTGCGTCACGAGCAGGTAGCCGTCGCGGAACGGGGCGACGCTGAACTCGTTGGCGACGTAGGGCACCACGGGCACGGCATCCGCCTCGGCCGCTGACCAGGTCGTGCCGTTCCAGTACGTCCAGGCGCCTTTGAGCCCGTCGTTCCCCTGCGCCCTGGCGACGTAGGCCGAGCGCACTCCGCCGGGGTCGGCGATGCCGTAGATGTAGGTCGTGCCGCGCTCCTCGAGGGTCCACGAGCCCCAGTTGATGCCGGTCGCCGATGGCAGGTCGACGATCGAGTCGAGCTGCAGCGTCTGACCGTCGAGCGTGGCGAGGCGGTTCGCGGTCCACGCGAAGTCCCACTGCCCGGTGCCGGTGCGCGCGAACTGCAGCAGCGGCACCTGCACCGTGCCGTGCCGGCCGGGCGTCGGGTCGCCGATCCAGTACCACTTGCCGTCGGGCTCGGGCGGGATGATGCCGGCCGGGTCCTCGGGGGTGCCGCCGGTGATGGTCGTGAGGTCGCCGCGGCGGTCCTGCACCACGACCGAGTTGTTCACGAACGGAGAATCGGTCGGGCGCGAGCCGTCGGGGTTCACGGTGCCGAGGAAGGTGTCCGAGAAGAGCCAGCCGGTCTTCCCCTTGCCGAGCGGCATCGAGTAGGTGCTGTCGCCGCCGGTCCACTCCCCGCCGGTGTTCCCGTAGGTCGTGAAGGTCTCGGTCAGGTTCTGGTTCACGCTCGACGTCGCCGTGAGCGTCTTGTCGACCAGCGAGCACTGCCCGGGGCCGTGCCCACCGCCGTGGCCGCCGCCCGCGGGAACGGCCGCGCTCGCCGGGGCGGCGAACAGGACTCCCGCGCAGAGGGATGCTGCGGCGAGACCCGCCGCGATCATGCGTCTTCTCATCTCGATCACTCCTTCGTGTTCGTGGGGTACTGCGAGGACGTGTTCAGCGCCCGGGGGTCTCGGAGATCCCTCCGGAGGCGTCGATGTCGTAGGTGCTGTCGCCCACGCGCAGGCCGCGCAGCACCGCGTGCGGGTCGAGTGCGGCGACGCAGCCGGCCGCGCGGACGGTGCCGTCAGCCGCGACGGAGACGCCGAACAGCGCCTCGATCACGAGCTCGACCCAGGCGCCTGACGACGAGCACGACCAGTCGATGATGTACGGCAGCTGCGGCGGGGCCTTGCGCGCTCCGCCGTTGATACCCGGCACGGCTTCCTCGACGAAGTGCGCCTGACCCATCGGGCCCTGGTTCGCCGTGCGCGACAACCCCTCGATCCACGACGTGAGCACCTCGGGGGCGCCGAGCGCGGCCAGGGCTCGTCCGGCATCCGCAGGCCAGGCGGGGTAGGCGCCGTTCCACTGATGGTCGGGCCGAGGGCTGTAGCTGGCGTCGGGGTCCCAGGGCGAGAGCGCCCGCATCCAGTTGTCGGTCTGCAGCTCGCGCTGGAAGAACGAGACCATCTCGTCGCGGATGCGCGGTGCGAGGTCGTCGGCGATCGTCGTGCCGACCACGCTGAAGTCGTAGCAGTGCCGCACCGGCAACTGCGTGCCGTCGGGCTGCCCCGCGGCGAAGATGCCCTGGCCGGGGAGGTAGCGCTCGATCACGGCCGGGAGCAGGGCGTCGGCCTCGGCGCGCAGTTCCGCGCCGGCACCGGAGTCGCCCCGCAGCTCGGCGAGCGAGGCCGCCGTCCGCATGCTCCAGACGTTCGCGGCGTTGAGGCTCGCGACCTCGTGCGTGTACGAGCTGACGCACTCGAGCAGGTTGTCGATCTCCCCGTAGTCGGCGAGTGCTGTGTCTCGGCGCAACTCCTTCCACGCCGTCGCCCACTGCCGCACCGACTCGGCGATGGTCTGATCGCCGACGATCTCGTCGAGGAACGCGGTGTCGCCGGTGAAGCGCACGTAGTCGTGCACGAGCCGGGTCATGGCGTAGTCGTTCACGGAGTACCAGCGCCCGACCGGCCCGCCGGTGAGCGACGAGGTGCCGAAGTGCGAGTGGATGTCGAGCGAGATCCAGTGCCGTACCTGGTTCCGCATCTCGGCGGGGTCGAGCAGCGCATGGCTGACGGAGCTCAGGCTGTAGTCCCAGATGAACGTGGTGGTGCCCCAGTAGTTGGGCATGAGGGTGTCGTAAGAGCGCCCGAGCACGTTCCCGGCGAAGTCGCGGCGGAACCAGATCACGCCGAGCACCGCCCACCAGTACAGGCGGCGCAGCGGAGCGGATGCCGTCTCCAGCACCGGCAGCGCGCCGGAGAACTCCCCGTCGTCGGGGTCGAACGCGGCGTGCAGCTGCCGGTTCCAGAAGTCCTCGGCCGCGGCGACGGCGCCGGGCACATCGGTGGTCACGGCGTCGTACGTGCGCGCCGCATCGTCCCGGGAGAGCCCGACCGCCTGCACGTACGCGGTGCGCGCGATCCCCCCGGCCGGCACGGCGAGCACCACCGCAAGCTCACCGCCGCGCCCGTTGCCGCCGATGCCGGTGTCGAACGCGTCGGGGAGGTCGGCCACCCCGCTCAGCGCCGCCGATCCGCCCGCCAGCCCCTGCACGCTCCAGGCCGCGGCATCCGCCGACGAGAACACCAGGCGCTCGCCGTCGACCGTCGCGGTGTCGCGTTCCGAGGGAGACTCGGCGTCGAGCCAGGCCTCCTGCGAGCGCGTGACCCGGGCAGCCGCCGAGAGTCCGATCCGCACCTCCCGGTCCGATCCGCCGGTGTTGCGCACCGCGATGTCGATCGCCACCGCCGTCTTCCCCGGCACGCACACCGTCGTGGTCTCGATCTCGAGTCCACCGACGGTCGCCCGCCGCACCACGCGGTCCGCCCGCCACTCGTGCGTCACGGGCACGCCGTACGACGCGAAGAGACGGCCGTCGACGAACAGCACCGCGGTCTGAGTGAGCCCCTGCGACACGGGCGGGAACTGCACGGCGCTGATCGCGGTCAGGTCGTGGTCGACGCGCACGGTGCCGAGCATGTTCGTGAGGCCGGTCGGCGCGATCATGTCGTCGTAGTGGTGGGTGACCGCATCGGCGGCGAGGTCGTCGACGGTGGGGATGAGCGGATGCATGGTGCCTTTCGAGGGGCGGGAGGAGAGGGGATCAGTACTGTCCGAGCGCGAGGCCCTTGGCGAAGAACCGCTGGGTGCACAGGAACAGCACCACGGTGGGGAGCGAGACGAGCACGGCCGCGGCGAGCACGACCGACATCTGAGCCCCGCCGTAGGTGCTCTGCATGCCGGACAGAGTGGTGATGATCGGGCGGATGTCGTCGGACTGGCTGAGCGTCAGGCCGAGGAGCAGGTCGTTCCACACGAACGTCGCCTGCAGGATGAAGATCGCGACCAGCGCGCTCGACGCCATCGGCAGGTACAGCCGCACGAAGATGCGCCAGGTCGTGGCGCCGTCGAGCACCGCGGCCTCGAACACGTTGTGCGCGACGCCGGTGAAGAAGTTGCGCATCACGAATGCCGAGAACGGGATCGAGATGACCGTGTAGATGATCACCATGCCCACCCGGGTGTCGAACAGGCCGATGCGCGAGTACGCGTCGAACAGTGGCAGCAGCACCATCTGCAGCGGGAACACCGTGCCGCCGAAGATCACGACGAACCACAGGAAGCCGCGCTTGAGACGCAGGGCCACGATCGCGAATCCGGCGGCGGCGCCCACGAGCACGGCGATGGTCGGAGAGACGATCGAGTAGATCAGGGTGCTCAGGATGCTGTCGCCGATGCCCGAGAGCTCGAACGCATCGGCGAAGTTCTGGAACAGGTGGAACTCGGTGGGGATCCACGACTCTTTCGACGTGAAGGTGAGCGGGTCCTTCATCGCGTTCACGACGAGGAGGTACGCGGGCAGCAGCCACACGATCCCGAGGATGACGAGGACGGCGGTGCGGATGATCTTCGACATCACATCTCCTTCTTCGGGGAGAGCTGCTGACGCAGGTACAGCACCGACGCGACCAGGGTGATGACGGTGAGGAACACCGCGATCGCCGAGCCGAGTCCGTAGTCGCTGTTCACGAACGTCTCCTTGTACATCGTCAGTGCCAGGGTTTCCGAGACCGTGCCCGGGCCGCCCTTGGTCATGCCCCAGACGATGTCGAAGGTCTTCAGGCTCGCGACGATCGAGAGCCCGACGACCACCGCCGTGAGCGGGCGGAGCATCGGCCACAGGATGCTGGTGAACAGGCGCACGCCTCCGGCGCCGTCGATGCGCGCGGCTTCTAGCGGCTCCTTCGGGATGGCCTGCAGGCCGATCGTGAACAGCAGCGCGTTCACGCCGACGCCCTGCCACGAGGAGGCGATGATCATGACGATCGTGTTGAGCGGAGCATCCAGCAGCCACCGCGGCGGGTCTGTCACGCCGAACGCGGCGAGGGCCTGGTCGAGCGCTCCGCCGGAGGAGAGGATGAACGACCACACCACGCCGACGCCGATGCCGGAGAGGGCGTAGGGGATGAGGAAGGGGAGGCGCAGCCAGATGCCGCCGCCGAGGTTCCAGGTCAGCAGCGCGATCGCGAGACCGATGCCGACCGGGACGATCAGGGTGCCGATCACCCAGAGCACGGTGTTCATCGCCGAGCCCACGAAGTCGCCGTCGGTCAGCATCTCGACGTAGTTGTCGAGGCCGATCCACTGGGGGCTCCCGAGCCCGTTGTACTTCGTGAAGCTGAGGAACACCGTCCACAGCAGCGGCAGGTAGAGCAGGACTGCGACCAGGATCACGCCCGGGGCGATGAAGCCCCGGGCGGACCACTGGTACGGCGTCTTCTGGTGCGCCATCCGCCCGCTTACTCCTGCTCTGCCCAGTACTTGTCAGCGGTGGCCTGGATCTTCTCCAGGAACGGCATCGGGTCGCCGGGGTTGGCGTTGAACGCACCGAACTGCTCGATCGCGGTGGTCACGATCTCGGTGGGCATGGCCTCGAAGAACCGGTCGTACAGCATGTAGTCGTCGCCGGCGATCTCGGTGCCGAGCTCGGCGAGGGCGGGGTCTGCGACCTTCGCCTTCGGGTTGAACGCCACGTCGCCGTGCGCGTCGTTCCAGGCGGTCTGCGCGTCGGGCGACATCCACCACTCGGCGTAGGCGAGTCCGAGGTCACGCTGCTTCGAGTTCTCGGCCGTGCAGATCGGACCCGACTCGACGGCCACCGGGGTGGCGTCCAGGTCGTCGCTGACGGCCGGGATCGCGAACATCCCGTAGTCGTCGGTGGTCATGCCCGCGCCCTCGAGGTTGCCCGCGAAGAACGTGCCGAAGTTGATCATGGCGTAGTCGCCCTGCTTGAGGCCGACCGCGGGATCGGTGGTGCTGCCCGCGTCGCTGAACCAGCCGGCCTTCTGCTCGTCGAGCCACACGTTCATGACGTCGACGATCTCGGGATCGGTGTACTTGACGTCGCCCGTGGTGAGCCCGGCGTACAGGTCGGGGTCGGTCGAGGCGACCAGGTGCTGGAACCACTGGAACGTGAAGAGCACGCTGGTCTGGTAGTACGGGGTGACCCCGGCGTCCTTCAGCGTCTCGGCGGCATCATTCAGCTCGTCCCAGGTGGTGGGCACCTCGACGCCGTTGTCGGCGAACGCGGCCTTGTTGTAGAACATGATCCAGTAGGCGATGTTCATCGGCACGCAGTACTGCTTGTCGTCGAACGTGTAGCTGTCGCGCAGGTCCTCGCTCACCCAGCCCTCGTCGACCGCCTTGGTCCAGATGTCGGTGGTCTCGGCGACCAGGCCCTCGTCGACCAGCTGCTTGAGCGAGTCGCCGGTGTGCCAGGTGAACAGGCCCGGCGACTTGTCGGTGCGGAACGACTGCTTGATGAAGGCGTCGTACTGGTTCGCGTCCGAGTAGCCGGTGGTCTTGAGGGTGATGTCGACGGCCTCGCCGCTGACCTCGTTGAGCGACTCGAAGTCGGGCTTCCACGCCGCCTTGTCGGTGTAGAAGTTGAGCGTGCCGGTCACCTCGCCGCCGTCCCCGGATCCGGAGTCGCCGGAGCATCCGGCCAGAGCCAGGGTGCCGAGGAGGAGACCGGCCGCGGCAGCGGCGATCGTGCGTCGCGAAATCATTCAGAACTCCCTTGTTCGTTGGTATCGTTACCAGAAATCTGGTTTCACGCTACCAAGGTGATGAGTGCGGTGCAAGGGATTCCCTTGCGGGATCCTCGCGGGTGGTGCGTCATTGCCGGTGCTGTGTTCAGTTGTCGCTCGTGCGCGAGCCGCGCACGTACGCCTTGACGGTCGCGAAGCGGGCGCTGCGCGAGTTCTCGGTGCGCTCGATCCGGTACGCGCCCACGGCGGCCGGCACGATGAACGTCTCGGCGTAGTGGATCACGAAGGGCTCGAACGCGTCGGTCGGGCTGACCACGCGGACCTCATCGCCCTCGACCAGGTTGAGCACGTTGACCGTGCCCTCCGTGTCGTGGTCGGCGCCCTCGGTGAACCAGTGCCGCCGTACCTCGATGAACTCGAGCTCGTGCAGGCCCGTGCTCTCCTCGATCACGTCGCCGTCGGTACGGATCGTCTGCACCTGGTCGATCAGGTTGTCGCCGACCCAGGCGGTGTCGCGGTCCCACTGGATGTTGCGGGCGCCGTGGTCGAGGTGCACGGGGCGGGGGATGCCGTCGAGTCCGACGCGGCCCCAGTCCCAGAGCTTGAAGGTGAAGATGAACGGCGTCGCCGAGATCTCCAGCACCATCGAGTTCGCGCCCGAGCAGTGCACGGTGCCGGCCGGGATGGCGAAGTGGTCGTGCTTGCGGGCCGGGAACGAGTTGACGTACTTGTCGGCGGGGAACGGATGCTCGCCGTCCTGCGCCGTCGCCAGGTCCTGCAGCATCTCGGTGCGGTCGATGCCCTCCTTGGTGCCGAGATACACCACGGCATCGTCGCCGGCGTCGAGCATGTAGTAGCTCTCGTCCTGCGTGTAGTGCATGCCGAACGTGTTCTGGATGTAGTCGGTCAGCGGGTGCACCTGCAGGCTGAGGTTGCCGCCGTCCATCGTGTCGAGGAAGTCGAAGCGGATCGGGAACTCGGCGCCGAAGCGCGAGAACGTCTTCGCCCCGAGCAGGTCGACCGGGCGGCGGAAGACGAGGTCGAGTGCGGGGATCTCGATCACGCCGCCCTCTCCCTCCAGCAGCAGGGAGTTCTCCTCGGGCACGCAGTCGAAGCACCACGCGTAGTTGTCCTTCGAGGGATCGAGGCCGATGAGGTTCTTCATCCACTGCCCGCCCCACACCCCGGGGTCGAAGAACGGCACGACGCGGAACGGACGGTGCGCGGCATCCTCCAGCGCCTGGCGGAAGGCGGTGCCGGTGATCATGCCCGCCTCCGGGGCGTCCGGATGCTGTTCGGCCGGGGCGATCGCGTTGCCGTCGAGCACGAAGTCGACCGTGTCGAACAGGCTGCGCTTGTGTCGGTCGGCCGCGCGCCACTCGACGAAGAAGCCGCGCTTGTATTTGCGCAGGTTGTCTTCCGCGGCGTTGTCGGCCCGCCAGTTCGTGGCGCCCTTGCGCTGGCGCAGCTGGATCTCCCAGCGGGCCATGTCGACCAGCACGGTCGCGGAGGCGCCGTCGAGGCGCGGGGCGAGGAGGGCGGAACCCCAGCCGATCACGACGGTGGGGCTCTGCGCGATGTCGGCGGCGAGGGCGTCCAGCTTCGCGGTGTCGTAGAAGTCGGACAGGGCGAAGTGGCTCATGACACCGAAGACGCGGTCGTCGGTGAGGTTCGGGGCGATCAGCTGCTCGACCTCGGCGACCGGTCGCGCGGCGGTCTCGACGTCGACGACGGTCCAGTCCGGCAGGGCCGCGCGCACTTCGGCGGTGAGGGCGGGCACATCGACGCCCGGGTAGGCGTCCACGAGCAGCACGGGGGCCGTGCCGGTCACGCGGGCGCAGGCCTCGGCGAGTTCGGCGGCGGCGGTCCAGCCCTCGCGGCCGCGGAGGATGCGCTCGCCCGCGGGGAGCGCCACGGTCGGCTGGGTGTCGTAGCGACCTCGGGTCGTGTGCCCTTCGTGCATGTCGCTGATCGGGGTGGTCACTGTTCCTCCTGAACGGGGTGAGTGGCGGGGTCTGGGTTGTTTGCGTTGTTTGCGGGGTCGGTCGCGGACTGCAGGGTCGTGGCGCGGGCGAGGACGCTGAGTCCGCGGGCGACGGAGAGCTCGGGCTCGGGCGGGACGATGAAGCGCGGCAGGGTCATCGAGGGCCAGAGGTGTGCGCGGACGTATGCCTCGATCGGTGCGTGGACTGCGTCGCCCGCACGCAGGATGCCGCCGGAGAGGATGAGCACGGCCGGGTCGGAGGAGTGCACGAGCGAGGTGACGACCGCGCCCCACACGTGCAGGAAGCGGTCGCGGATCCCGGGGTGCGCGTCGGTGGTGAAGACCTCGGTCATCGTGACGCCGTCGGGGAGGGCCCATGTGCTGGCGAGGGCTTCGCCGCAGCCGATGTTCCCGCACGGGCAGACCGGCCCGTCGAGGTCGACCGTGAGGTGTCCGCCGAGGATGCCGGCGTGCCCGGTGCGTCCGCGCAGAGGCGTGCCGTCGATCATGGCCGCGGTGCCGATGCCGGTGCCGAGGGTGACGAGTACCGCGTCGCGCTCGCCGGCCGCGCTGCCTGACGAGGTCTCGCCGATCAGGGCCGCACGGGCGTCGTTCTCGACGGTGGCGGGGAGGCCGAACTCCGCGAGCGACCAGGTGTTCAGGTCGAAGTCCTCGAGGAAGTCGTACTTGGCGTTGGCGTGCAGCATCCGTCCGGTGGTGGGGTCGACGACACCGGGGACGGCGATGCCCACGGCGTCCGCGGATCGTCCGCTCGCGGTGAGGAGTCGACGCGCCTCGACGGCCGCGGCGTCGAGGTCGGCGGCGCTGCCCGTGACCGGCATGCGGCCCGAGGCGATGACGCGGCTGCCGTCGATCAGGGCGAGCTTGATCTCGGTGCCCCCGAAATCGATGCACAGCTCCATCAGGCCTCCTCGTCGATGATTGGTAACGTTATCAATGAGGTGCGGAGGTGTCAACACCCCGTCTTCAGCGCACCCCGCTCAGCGCACTCCGCGCAGCGATACCGGCAGCTCGACCTCGCGGGCCGGAGCATCGAGCTTGCCGCCGTCGAGCCGGTCGAGCAGCAGGCGTGCGGCGGTGCGGCCGAGCTCGCGGGGGTCGTGGTCGATCACGCTGATCGGCACGGGAGACAGCTCGGCGAGCTCGAAGTCGTCGAAGCTCATGATCTCGGGGAAGTCGGTCGCGGCGCGAGAACCGGCGTTGAGCTGGGCGCTGATCTCCTTGAGCGCACCGATGGCGTTGCGGTTGTTGGCGCAGAAGATCGCGGTGGGTGGATGCTCGGCGCCGAGGAGGGCGCGGGTGGCTTCGCGGGCCTGATCGACGGTCTGCTGGTTCGTGGCGACGATGGTCGGGTCGACCGCGAGGCCACGGTCTTCGAGGGCACGGAGGAATCCGGCGTACCGGCGCTCTCCGGTGAAGATCGACAGCGCATTGCCGAGGTAGCCGATGCGGGTGTGTCCGTGCTCGATGAGCGCCGTGGTCCCGCGGTAGGCGCCGTCGTCGTCGTCGAGCACGACGCTGTCGACGGAGAGCCCGTCGATGCGGCGAGAGGCGAGGACGACGGGCACCCCCTGGTTCTGCGAGTGTGCGAGGTGGGCCGAGGTGGGGCCGGCGGGGACGACGATGAGTCCGTCGACGCGGCGGCCGAGGAAGTCACCGACCAGGTCGGCTTCGCGCGCGGCGTCCTCCGACGTGTTGCCGAGCAGGATGCGGCGGCCGGTGAGGGCGGCCTCCTCCTCTACTCCGAGCGCGAAGGTGCTGTAGTACGGGTTGGCGATGTTCGTGATCGCGACGCCGATGAGTCCGCTGCTGTGGCCGGGGCGGATGCTGCGGGCGTTCTCGTTGCGGTGGTAGCCGAGTTCGGCGACGGCTTCCATGACGCGCTGCTGCACGTCGGGCTTGACGTTGAGTCCGCCGGAGAGGGTGCGCGACACGGTCATGGGGCTGACGCCGGCTCGGGTCGCGACCTCTTTGACCGTCGGGCGGCGCGCTCGTTCGCTCATCACTGCCCTCCGAGACGTCGTGCATGGGATCAAAGGGAACGTTATCAGCGGGCCTCCGGATCCGCCGGGTGCAGGCGCGCCGATCCGCTGTCACGGACGGAAACCGGAAATGCGACCGCGCGAGGCGGTCCGTAGATTGGTCGGACCCCGCTGTGAATGGAGTTTCCTCGTGCCCGAGATCCGTGCCCTGCACCTGTCCTGTACGGATGCCGTCGGCTGAGCCGGCGGAGAACCACGACCATGGCCGAGGACCGTACTTCTCTTCCGTCGCATCCCTTCGATGCGCGCACCCGCCTGTACCTCGATCGGCCGCAGAGCCGGAAGTGGAGCCTGCATCCCGGACGCATCGGGGCGTGGGTGGCGGAGATGGACTTCGGGGTCGCGCCCGAGATCGCCGACGCGCTGCATCGCGCGATCGACGACGAGAACCTCGGGTACCTCTCTCCGCCACAGGCCGCGGAACTCGGTGAGGCCACGGCCGAGTGGATGCAGGACGAGTACGGCTGGGCGGTCGACCCGGAGCGGGTGCATCCGGTCTCCGATGTGATGGCTGCGCTCGGGGTCGCCGTGCAGGAGTATGCCCCAGCGGGTTCGCCCGTGATCGTGCCGACTCCGGCGTATATGCCCTTCCTGACATACTTGCCCGCGATCGGGCATCCGGTGATCGAGGTTCCCGGCGTCGAGGTCGACGGACGCTGGCAGCACGACCTGCAGCGCATCGACGAGGCCTTCGCTGCGGGGGCGCGGACGCTGGTGCTCTGCAATCCGCACAACCCGACCGGCACGATCGTCGGTCGGGAGGAACTCGAGGCGATCGCCGCGATCGTCGAGCGGCACGGCGGGCGGGTGTTCGCGGATGAGATCCACGCGCCACTCCGCTACGACGGCGCCCCGTTCGTACCGTACGCGTCGGTGTCGGAGGCCACGGCCGCCCACACGGTCACGGGCACGAGTGCGTCGAAGGCATGGAACATCCCGGGGCTGAAGACCGCGCAGCTGATCACCTCGAACGATGCGGACCAGGAGCTGTACAAGCGGTTCGGCTTCGCGGTGCAGCATGGCGCGTCGACCCTCGGCGTGGTGGCTTCGACAGCCGCGTATCGGGCGGGCAAGCCGTGGCTGACCGACGTCATCGAGTATCTCGACGGGTCGCGGGGCGAGCTCGCCGCGCTTGTGCAGGAGCACCTGCCGGGAGCCGTGTACCGCGCGCCCGAGGCGACGTACATCGGGTGGATCGACACACGTGCGCTGGGGATTCCGGGGCCGCCTGCCGAGTTCTTCCGCGAGCAGGCCGGCGTGGTCCTCACCGAGGGGAGGCTGCTGGGGCGGGGCGCCGAGGGCTTCGTCCGGGTGGTGTTCGCGACGCCGCGCCCGATCCTCGACGAGGCGTTCGCGGCGATGGGCGACGCGGTGCGGCGGGCCGGCCTCGCGGGCTGAAGATCGGTGGTCGGATGCCGACGCAGAGGGTGTCAAGGGCCTCTGCATTGTCGGTCGGCTGGCGTAGAAAGGGATGCGAGAGAAGGGATTCCGCATGGCCGCCGGCGATATCGAGACGTTCCACCGCAACGGCATCTGGTTCAACCGCATCGAGGGTGAATCGCAGACGTTGGGCAGCAGCTTCGAGGATGAAGACGAGGCGGTGAAGGTCGGTCGCAGTGCGGCGGTCGCGCGTCAGGTCGCGCACACGGTGCGCAGCGAAGAGGGTCCGTCGAAAGACTCCCACGCCTACGATCTGCACCCGCGCGAGCTGATCGGCCGATGACAGCGGCCTCCGGTCCGGACTCGGGTTCCGGCGCCGACTCCGAACGGCGGATGCTGTTGCAGGCATGCGTCAACGGGGCCCGTGATCTGGCGGAGCATCCGTGGTTGAGTGCCGATCCGAGTGTGGTCGCGCAAGACGCGGCGGCGGCGGTGGAGGCCGGTGCCGCGGAGGTGCATGTGCACCCGAAGGATGCTGCCGGCCGGGACAGTCTCGCGGCAGACGATGTCGCCCGCTGGGTGGGGGCGGTGCGAGAGGCAGCGCCCGGCGTGCCCGTCGGAGTGACCACCGGAGCCTGGGCCGAGCCCGACGTCGAGCGTCGTCTCGCCGCCATCGAGGGGTGGACGGAGCTGCCCGATCACGCCTCCGTCAACTGGCATGAAGACGGAGCGGATGAGGTGGCGGCGTTGCTGCTGCGCCGCGGAGTCGCGGTCGAGGCCGGGCTGTGGGATGCGGCGGGCTTCGAGGTGTGGAAGCGTTCGCCGGTGCGCGGCGACTGCCTGCGGGTGCTGATCGAGCTGCCGGACGAGCCGACCGAGACCCTGCGCGATCATGCCGAGGGGATGATCGCACACGTTCAGCTCGAGGAGCCCGACCTCCCGATCCTGCTGCACGGCGAGGAGGGTTCGACCTGGCCGGTGTTCGACCTCGCGGTCGAGTTCGGTCTGGATTCGCGGATCGGGTTGGAGGACACGCCCCTGCTTCCCGACGGTGCGAACGCCCCCGGGAATGCCGCGCTGGTAAGGGCGGCGATCGGGCGCATGCGGGGAGTCTGACCGCGGCGGATGCTGCGCTGGGGCATCCTGGGGCGATGTTCTCCGACTCGCTCCTCCCCTTCCTCCTGATGAACCTCGTTTTCATCGTCATCGGGATCCTCATCGCCTGGCTGGTGATCTACTCGGCCGTGCGCGCGGCGCTGACCTCGCATCGGCAGGCGATGGCGCGCGAGCAGCGGCCCGGTCAGGTGTGATCGAGCGGGACCTCGGTCCGGCCGTGAGCGGAGCCTAGACTTCCGCCATGCCGATGTCCGACTACGTCCGTTCCATCCGCGCGCGGATCGGTCATGACCTCCTGCTGCTCCCCAGTGTGACGGCGGTGATCCGTGACGGTGAGCGGTTCCTTCTCGCGCGCACGGTGGACTCGGACGACTGGAGCCTGATCGGGGGCGGCGTCGAGCCGGGCGAGGATCCCGCCGACGCGCTGATCCGCGAGGTGCAGGAGGAGATCGGGGCGCGCATCCGCATCACCGGGATCATCGGCGCCTACGGCGGGGAGTCGCTCATCCTCACCTATCCGAATGCCGACCGGGTCTCGTATGTGGCGACCGCGTACGCGTGCACGCTGCTCGACCCGCCGATCGCCGATCAGGAGGAGATCGTCGAGGTCGGATGGTTCACGCGCCCGGAGATCGCGGAGCTGCAACGCGGGCGGTGGATCGATCGCATCCTCGACGACGCTGAGGCGATGGGCGCCTAGGCGCCGGTCACCGTGACTTCTCGTCCCAGCCCGACCAGTCGGGGCGGTCGACGATGCAGAACCGGTTGCCTTCGGGGTCTTCCATGATCACGTAGTCGGCGTCGGCCGGCAGCTTGTCCCAGTGCACTTCGCGCGCACCGAGGTCGGTGAGTCGGCGAACCTCGGCGGCCTGATCCTCGGCGTAGATGTCGAGGTGGATGCGCGGCGGCAGCACCCGCTCGGAGTGGTGTGCGTCGAGGGCGATGCACGGGGTGTCCGCGTCACGCGGTTTCAGCACGACCCAGTCGTCGTCCGCGGGGTCGCGTTCGACATAGTCGAGAGCCGCCTTCCAGAAGCGGGACTGTGTCGGGAGGTCCGTCACACGAATCACGATCGACGCGATCTTCAGCATGAGGTCGAGTGTAGGCGGACGAGTTCGAGACTCTTCCCCCTTGTTTCCGGGTCGGCAGGGGGCAGGAGCTTCGGCATCTCGCTCGCGATCACCAGTTGCCACCGTGCCCCCGACATGGGATCCTGGCCGCGTCGATCGTCGAACTGATGGGGGAGCGAGTATGAGCGTCTCGGAGCAGAGGAGCGGGGCCATCCGCACCCGGTCACACGTGGTGAGTCGTCTCGTGGTCCCTGCGGTCGCCGCCGTTCTCGCACTTCTCGCGGGCATCGCGACGGCGGTGGCACTGCCGGATCTCACCATCCGATACCTGGGTTTCGCGACGATGATCGCTGCGGTTCTCTCCGGGGTGGTCGCCGTGCGTCGCGGGACGGCGTGGGTGCGGGCCGTCAGCGCGATCGTCGCCGTCCTGGCCCTCATGCTCGGGTCCACCTTCTTCGGCTTGACCTACTCGTAGACATCGCTCGGTCGCGAGGCGGATGCGTCCCGCAAGGTCGAAGCATTCGTAGGTGCGTGGCGAAAGGGTCTGCCTCGGAACGCGAAACGCCCCCGCCGTTCGGGTCGGCGGGGGCGTTGGTTCGCGGGTGCGGGTTACTGCACCGACCATCCGCCGTCCGAGGCGAGGATCGCGCCGTTGATGTTCACGGCGTCGTCCGACAGCAGGAACGTGATGGATGCCGCCAGGTGCTCGGCCGTCGCCACGGTCGGAATCGCCTGCTGGAACGGGGCGAGGCGGCCGGAGCCGTACTCGGACATGTTCGGGGGCATCGGGATGCCGGTGGCCACGCCGCCCGGAGCAACCGAGTTCACGCGGATGCCCTTCGGCCCGTACATGAAGGCCGCCGACTTCGTGACGCCGATGATGCCGTGCTTGCTGGCCGTGTAGGCGTTGCCCGAGGCGTTGCCGCGCAGCCCGGCCTCGCTCGAGACGTTGAGGATCGCGCCGCGACCCGCTGTCTCCATGACGGGGATGACCGCGCGCATGAGCTTGAACGGAGCGGTGAGGTTGATCGCGATGACGCGGTCCCAGACGGCATCCGGGGTCTCGCCCGCGGGGGAGAAGTCGTCGTTGATGCCGGCGACGTTCGCGAGGCCGTCGATGCGGTCGCCCGCGGCGGCGATGACGGCGTCGATCGCGTCCTGCTTGGTGAGGTCCCCGGCCACTGTGACGATGTCGGCATCCGGCAGCTCGGCCTTGAGGGCGTCGAGCTTCTCGGCGGCGATGTCGCTGGCGATCACGCGTCCGCCTTCGCGGGCGATGCGCGAGGCGGTGGCCTTGCCGATGCCGGATGCTGCGCCGGTGACGATGACGGTCTTGCCGGCGAAGCGGCCGGAGGTGACCTTCTCGGTCCAGCCCTCGGACTCGTCGTCTTCGGGGATCTCGCCGCCGTTGGCCGCGCGCACGAGGTCGTCGACGACGGACTGGGGGAGCTGACCCTGGCTCATCGCTACGAGCTGCTGCAGCGGAAGGCCCAGCACGGGGGTGAGGAGCTCGGGGTCGGCGCCCGTCTGCTGGAAGAGTCCGCGGATGAGGGGCCCGCCGGTCGGGTCGTTCATCCAGTCGCCGATGGTGGAGTGTGCGGTGAGGGCCATGCTCGTTCTCCTTGTTCGGGTTTCGCAACGGTGCGTCTACTTATATTCCAGTGTACGCCTGAGTACGCTCGAAAGGTGCCCCGTCCTCGTAGTGAGAAAGCCCGTCAATCCGTGCTCGAGGCGATGCGGCGCGCGCTCGCCGCAGACGGGTATGAGGCCGTGACGATCGAGGGTCTCGCCGAGTCGGCGGAGGTCTCGAAGCAGACGATCTACCGGTGGTGGCCGTCGAAGGCCGCGATCCTCGGTGAGGCGCTGCTCGAGGGGACGCTGCCGGGAGCCGAGGTGTCGGTGCCGATGACGGCCGACCTCGGGGCAGACCTGCGGGCGTGGTTCTCGGCGATGTCCGACGGGCTGGCTCGGCCCGAGGGAGTGGCGCTGGCACGGGCGCTCATCGAGGTGACGGCGGCCGACCCCGAGCTCGGGTTGGTGTTGAACGAGCGCCTGGCGGCGCCGATCCGCGAGTGGGTCGCGGAGCGGGTCTCGCGAGGGCGTGCCGACGGCGATGTGCGGGCCGATGTGGATGCCGCCGCGATCGCGGACCAGTTCATCGCGATGGCGTCGTACTCCGCGCTGATCGGGCAGCCGTTGAGTGCGGAGCGGGTCGAGGAGACCGTGGTGCGGTTGCTGCGGGGGATTGCGGCGTAACTAGCCGGTGGCAGGAGTGAACCGAAGCACGTTGGTCTCACGCCAGCGGAAACCGACGGATTTGTACCGCGTCGCGAGCGCGGTGCCCGAGCATGAGACGACCCCGCCACCTTGATGGGTAGCGGGGCCGAATGAGGAGAGCTGCAGGTCATTCGTCACTCTTTTCGGAAGAGAATGCTCCCGAATCCGACGAGCATGAGACATGCGCCAAGCAGCCCCGTCAGCGCAGCAGGTGCGAGGTTCCCCGTCGTGTGCTCCGCGTCTGAGATGTAGCCCTCAGCAATCGCCATGACAATGGCGAGGACGATGACGGCGGCACCGACGAATCCTATGCTGACCATTGCTCGTCTCGTTTGCGGCTTCACGATCGCTCCTATGGGTTGCATGCTGCGGCCAAGACGTTGCTGTAGCTTACGTCGGGCCGCCAAGCGTCGAGGTTCCATGGCGACTTGAACGGGGCGATGTCGACGTGGCATCGAAGCTGGTTGTAGAACTTGTTGCCCTCGTATTGCGCGCTTACCCAGAGCTTGTACTCCGCCCACCAGTTGGAGAACGGCGTGATCGCCCAGCCGGAGCGGGGAGTGACTCCAACCGTGGTGCCGTAGCTGCTCCAACTGAGTTTCACGTTGGTGATGAGGTTGCCCCGGACAGCAGGGTCCGCAACGACCGGATACGCGAAGGGGGAACGGCGAACCGCCCCGCTACTGAGTGCGTGGCGAGGCGGTTTGTTGGTGGGACTTAGGAGTCGCGGGAGCGCCGATCGCGCCAGAAGATGCGCAGCACCAGAGCCAGCGCTCCGAAGATGAGCACGAGGGCTGCGAGCCAGAAGACCCACACAGCGTCCTGGAACAGGGGCAGCTTGGCGACGACCGGGAGCGCGCCTCCGGCGAGAACCATTGCCACGACCGTGGCACGCTCTCGTGCAGTGCCTCGAACGCGCGGAGTCATCACGAGAGCATCGCCTTCACCGTGCGTTCCCCGGCGGAGAGTTCGAAAACCGTCATTGTTGCTCCTTCGTTGCTCAGTCCCGCCCGACCGGTAAGACGTTACATCTTTTGTGAGCGCTGCGTCTGCCCTTCTCTCAGGGACGGCGGTCGTCGGCGATGCGCCCGGGAGGACCATTGTCCCGATTGCCGGCGCCGCGACCAGCCTCAGCGTCTCGCCTGGTGGAGCAAGCGAAGCGCGCGGCGTCTAGCTGGGTTGTTGAGTGACGGGAGGTTGACGGGCTCAGTATCAGACCCGAGCCACTGCAGACGAAGCATACCGGAATGTCCTCGTATGTGTGCTTTCATGGCTCATATGAAACAGACTATGCGACCTCGTGTCGTCCTCCTGGCAAGTGGACTCAGCCTCGTTCTCGCGCTCCTTCCGGCGACTGCACAGGCGGCCGCCTCGGGTGAGTCCAGCGACATCGCGGATGTTCTCGAGGATGCTGAGACAGTCGCAGTAGGAACTCCCACGCCGTCAGGCGTCGAGTCGCCCGTCCTGCAGGTGGACGGTGCTGACGCATCGGTCGCACTCAATGGAATCGGTACGGATGTCACTTTGGGCGACTCCGAAGGCGCCGAGATCTCCGAGGCAGACCAGTACACAATCGCGGAAGGCGAGTCCGTCACCTACGCCGTCAGTTTTCCTGAGGAGGGAGCAACGAGACTCTCGGCCATCCTGTCCGCTCCGCCTTCGGACTATCCCGAGTGGACCTTCGGGAGCGATGCTCAGCTGCTGGTCCTCGACGACGGGTCGGTTTCGGTTTCGGATGCCGATGGTTTCTTGGGAGGGATTGAGGCTCCCTGGGCCGTTGACGCAGCGGGTCAATCGCTACCCACGCACTATGAGATCTCGGGTTCGACCCTCACGCAGATCGTGGACACGAGAGGAGCAGCATTCCCCGTCGTCGCAGATCCCACAGTGCAGTTCTATGGCCCATATATCCAGGTCCACCTGAACAAGGCCGAGAGTCGCCTGGCTGTCGGAGGTTACGCGGCCTGCGCTGGAGTGTTGAGCAAATCTCCTGTGCCATTCGCGAAACTCCTCCAGGTCTCGTGCACGACCGTGGCTGCGATTGGTGCCACACAGCTGGTGGGCAACAGGTGCATCTCAATCCACTACGTGGTCGGCGTCGGTGGGCCGGCCGGGGTGTGGTGGCCCTGGGTGCGGAACTGCTAGGGCAGATGTGGTCTACGTCGCTGTAGGAGTCGCGCTTCTCCTCTGGGGGGCCTTGGTCGGACGAGCGGGTCGGAAGGTGGGCACTCTTCTCGCAGTCATCCCCGTCGCGGCGTGGCTGGGTCTTCTGGCGTGGCTCGGGTGGACAGGCAGCCTTGATAGTCCAGCCGGAGACGCGCTTCCCGCGTACCTCGTGATCGGACTACTCGCCTTCTTCGTCGGCTTGAATCTCACTAGTCGCTCTGCGGCTTCGCGAAGCACAAGCAAGGACCAGTGATCTGGTGGTCGGCGATCGGTTGTGCGTCTCCTCATGAGGATCACGTGCTGATGGTTCGAGGAGGACGAACGTGACGATAGGTATCGAAGGCGAGATTCTGGCGTACGTGTTGACGGATCTCGCCATCGTTCCGTGCTGATCGGATCGCGGTGCGCAATGTGTGACGCGGTGCGCCCTTGAGAGGGCCAGGTTGTTCTGAGGCCCTGTTGTCACTCTGTACTGGGACCACCCCTGTGAGCCGCGACACCTTCTCTGAAGCTGGCCTGGGCATAGCCCCGAGTTCGGACGTGTGGACCTTGGTCCGTCCACCGAAGTGCCTACAGACGTCAATTCGTTGTAGCGATGGGATTCTTGTTCGGGTCGGAGGCTCCTTGGATTGGACCGATCTTTGTGTTCGCGGCTCTGGTGATGAGGGTGGTGACTGGGGCAATGGAGCTGGCTCGTGTACCTGCGTTGAGTGAGGAATCATTCGTACACCGAGCTGTGTTGGTGTTCTCCCCTCGACGAGTTCGCATCATTGAGAACGCGAACGCGCATGATCCCGCCGTAGCTACAACCCCTTAGGGCGCAGGCCGGGGCCGCCGAGTTCTTCGGTGGAATGGGCTGGCAGCAGGTCGAGGTCCGCTCGAGGGACTATTGCTCCACGCTCGCGGAGGACTGCGCCTCCGTCCGCCCGTCCGCAAACCGCGCCTGCGCCCGGTCCTGACGCCGTGGCACTTCGACGAGCTCGGTCGCCTTCGGCAGGCCCATCGGCCTCGTCGAGACGTACACACTCTCGGCGGTGTCGACGCGGAAGGTCTCGTGCCAGACGCCCACCGCTCCCGGGGCCTTGCGGGCTGCGCGGTTGAAGGCGGTCCAGGCGGGGCGGTGCTGCTGGTTCGGGCTGGAGGCATAGGCGTAGAGCTTGTCGACGGATGACCAGTACTGCACGACGTAGGGTCCGCCCGAGCCGAAGAGCAGGTGGTAGCCGAGCATTCCCGAGTCGGGGTCGGTGCTGAGTTCGCGCAGCATCCCCGGCATGGCGAAGAAGGCCGGCATCCACAGGTCGGGGCGCCACCAGCGGTTGATCTGCATCCCGATGTGGAACACGACGAGCTCGCCCTCGTGGCGGTGGGTCATGCGGCCCGTGATGACTTTAGACATGATGACTCCTTGGTTGGATAGCGTCACTATCCATAATGGATAGCGCTACTATCGAAGTCAAGAGGTGGCCATGAGAATTTCCGAACTGTCCGCGCAGACCGGCGTGACCGTGCCGACGATCAAGTACTACCTGCGCGAGGGGCTGCTGCCCGAGGGCGAGCGCAGTGCGCCGACTCAGGCCGCGTACGGCGAGAAGCACGTGGAGCGGCTGCGGGTGATCCGGGCACTGCTCGACGCGGGTGTGAGCATCGCCGAGACGCGGCGGGTGCTGGCTGCGCTGGACGAGCCGCCGGAGAGTGCGCACAACCTGCTCGGGATGGCGCATGCGGCGATCACTCCGCCGGTGGATGAGTCTTTGGATCTGACGGACGCTGAGACTCTTGTCGCGGGGCTCGGATGGAAGCCGGGGATGTGCGACGAGGCAGTGCTGCACGCGGTCGCGCGGGCGTTGCAAGGGTTGGAGCGCGTCGGGTTCACCGTTCCGGATGCGGCGATGGACGAGTACCTCGCGAGTGCGCGGCGGGTTGCAGATGCGGAGATCGCGGGGGTGCCGGAGGAGTCTGCGGAGGCCGCCGTGCGGTACGTGGTTCTGGGGTCGGTGTTGGTCGAGCCGTTGTTGCTGGCGTTACGGCGGGTGGCGCAGCAGGTCAGCTCGGGGGAGCGGTTTGGGGCGCACGAACACTAAGTACGGGCTCCGTGTCTCGTGCTAGGCGACGGTGGTGCCCTCGGCCGGGATGGCCGTAGAACGGATGCTGCGCAAGATCGAGATGATCGCCTGAGAATCGTCGCTGGAAAACACGTCGGTCGGACCGGTAGGCGCCGTGTCTGTGTAGGGAGATTCGAAAAGACGACTTGGCTCCATGACGCCTGTCGCTGTCAACTCGCTGATCACCATGTCGACGAATCGAAGCTGATTCGCCGTGAACTGTTCCTGGTCGAGGTAGGCGGCGAAGGCTTCCTCCGCTGCAGACCTATCTAGGCCGACGAGGGAGCGAACGAACAACCCGAACCCGCCTGTCCTGCTGGCGGCGTACTCGATGTCGGATCGCGTCGCCTGGTCGGCGTCCAGGAGCATGGACTCGAGCTCCTCGATATCGCTTGCCGTGAGCTGCAGGTTCCTTCGAAGCCGTTGGAGCGCGAGGTGATTTTCATGCGCGCGGAGGTATGCCGTGACCTTCTCCCGGAATCGCTGGAAGTCACTGGGGCGAGTCGAGCGGGCGAACTCTACGTCGATCGCGTCGCCCATCGTGTCCTCGAAGTCGGTGTACACCGGTGAGCGTCCCGCGGTGTCGTCAAAGCGTGCCAAGGAACGGAGCCGTAGGCGTGCGAGCTCCAGCATCGGCAACGTGACGTCGGCCCACCATTCGTCGCTGGCAACCGCTTCCAGTCGCTCGACCTCGGCCTTGACCGAGGGGATCGTGAGCTTTCCGAGCAACGAGGTAGCGATGCCCTGGACGGCCTCACGCACTCGTTCAGCAAGGGCGACGTCACCGTCGAGCTGGGCGAGCTGACGCCGCAGGATCAGGAGGTCGAACCGCTTTGCGAACTCATCGGAATCGAAGCTCGCTGACGGCAGTCCGCCCAGCGCCAGCACGTCTGCGGCATCGGCAGGCGTGAACGACTCCCACGAGGGCCACGCGACAAACCGTTCGACCTCGGCACGATGCCTGCGTACAAGCACGTTATCGAGGTTCATCTCCGCGACGAACTGGTGCAGGGTCTTAGCGGTTGCTTCTCGTAGTTCGGGCTGGGTTTCACCCAACGTTGCGACCAGGCCCACGCGCGCCTCGAAGATCCGCTGCGTGAGGGATTTCTGCCGAGATCCTGGGCTCTCCGGAAGGTCTTGGCTGAAGTACTCAAGGTTGCCGCAGAAATCGAAGACCAGAAAATCCTGTTTCGGTTTCTCCGGGCCGAAGAGGTCGTCGCTCAGGCGCGTGCCACGACCGATCATCTGCCAGAACTTCGCCTTCGACCGCACCGGCTTCGCAAAGACAAGGTTCACGACTTCGGGCACATCGATACCGGTATCGAGCATGTCGACACTGACGGCGATGTGAGGCGCCTTTTCCGGGATGGAGAAGTCATCGATGAACTGTTGTGCGTACGGGGCGTTGTGCGTGATGACTCGAGTGAATACGCCAGCTCGTTCGGGATAGGCGAGGTCGAACCGCTCGGCGATGAACTCGGCATGGCGCTGGTTCTTCGCGAAGAAGATCGTCTTGCCCAGGCGATCACCACCGGCCACCTTGTAGCCCTGCTCCATCACCGTCGCGATCATCTTGTCGACGGTGTCGGCGTTGAAGAGCGAGCGGTTTACGTCTTCCGCTTCGATCTCTTCCGGGATCTCATCGCCCCAGTCGAGCAGGTCCCATTGATCCTGTTCTTCGGGGCTGAGGTCGTCATAACGAATACCGCGGCGCAGGAATGCCGTGCTGACAGAAACGCCGCGCGGGGGAACGAGATACCCGTCCTCGACGGCCTCTTCGAGGGTGTAGGCGTCTGTCGGAACTCCGTCTTCGAGGTGGAAGAGCCGATACGTGTTGCGATCAACCTCTTCCTTCGGGGTCGCGGTAAGCCCCACCAGCAGACCGTCGAAGTAGTCGAAGATCACGCCGTACTTGTCGTACACGGAGCGGTGGGCCTCGTCGATGACGATCAGGTCAAACGCCCCGGGACTGAAGCGGCGCTCGCTATCGTCGACTTGGTTGATGATGTTGAGCATCGTCGGATACGTGGCCACATACACGCGGCCTTCGGCTGCTCGTTCGGTGACCAAATTCACGGTCGTCACCGAAGGCAGATGTTTGGCGAACTGCCCGGCAGCCTGCTTGACGAGTGCTTTCCGATCGGCGAGGAACAGTGCGCGCTTCACCCACCCCTGCTCCATGAGCTGTTGCACGAGTGCGATGGTCGTCCTGGTCTTGCCCGCGCCCGTCGCCATCACGAGCAGCGCATCGCGCTGGCGCTGATCGAACGCTGCGCCGACGGCCTGGATCGCCCTCTGCTGGTAAGGCCGTCCGGCGATTTCGGAGTTGACCGGTGCGCCCGCGAGCGGCTTTCGGTCTTGTCGGCGCTGGATGGCGAGTTCGAGCTCGTCCTTCGTGTAGAAGCCGTCCACGGGACGAGGCGGGTAGCCAGATCCATCGTCCCAGATGCGATGCTCATAGCCGTTGGTGAAGAACATCATCGGTCGTTGCCCGTGTGCGGCTTCGAGGCGATCGGCGTAAATCTCGGCCTGCTGCTGGCCGAGATCCACGCTGGCGGTCGTGCGCTTGGCCTCGACGATGGCGAGTGGTCGTCCGTCGTCGCCCCAGAGCACGTAGTCGACATATCCCATTCCGGACGGGCTCGGCATGCCTGTAACCGGGTACTCGCGATCGCGTGCGTCGGAAAGCGGCCAGCCCGCCTCGCGGAGCAGCGCGTCGATCAGGTGAAGGCGCGTCTCGGCTTCGGAGTAGTCGTGTTCGTCGGGCACGACATTCTGTTGCTGGGCTTCGGCGATCTGCGCTCGAAGGCGTTCGATCTCGGCTTCCTGCACGGCGAGAAGCTGATTCTTCTCAGCAACGGCACGCGCGTAGTTCTCGTCCTGTTCTTTGAACTTCGCCACCAGGGCGTGCAGTTCTCCCCGAGAAAGTGGGGCTGCTTGGGCAGCAAGCGTTGGGTCGAACTGGGCACCAGTAGGAACAACGTCTGGCCGCGCCGAGTGGTGGAAGCCCGCCCACACCAACACGTGGAAGAGCTCACGGAGCACCCCGATAGCGGTCGCGGCCGAGACGGCCTGGGTGCGGTGCACGGCCGTGTTGCCCTCTTTGCGGATCAGTGTGAGCTTCAGCGTGATCGCTCGACCCGCACGAGCGGCGAAATCCGGGTCGCTGATCCGGGCTGCCAGATCATTCCGGTACGGCTCCGGCAGCTGCCACAGGTCGGCGAGATGGAACACGAGCGTCTCGACCGCGCGGCGAGCGTAGAAGCAAGCCGTGCGCGGGTCCGATGTGGCATAAGTCTCCGCCCGACGGGCGTCATCGAACAGCTGCGGCTGCGTCCGCTTGACAAAGTCGAAGTTACCCATGGCGTCCCCTCACGCGGCGCTGCCCTCGTCGGCGCGCTCACCTCATGTCTAGCGGATTCCTACAGCTCACCACGAAACGCGCGGGATTGGAGCGATGCGAAGAGCTTGTTGACCGACGCAAGATGCTCGCTTGCAAGCCTTCTTTCGCGCTGGATGCTGTGCACGATTTCACTGAATCGTTCTTGCAATTCGAGAGATGGAACAGGAACGTGTAGATCGCGCAGGCGTCCCATGCTCACTCTGCTACGGGTCTGGCCCGACACCAGTGCACCCGCCAATGCCATTGTGCCAGGGTGGTTCAACAACGCTACGAGGTACTCCGAAGTGGCAATTTTCGGTGCTACCCGCATCTGAACGCAGTCGGCTTTGTTTAGTGCGACAGGTAAATACTCCGGCTGGATGCAGGCGCGAATGTTCGGCTCGCCCATTGTCGCGATGAGGATATCACCGGGCAGGCACTCATGCTTACGAAGCGACTCAAAATGCTCGGCAGATATGTACGCCCTGTCTGTGTCATCATACATTCCCGGCTTGATATTCTGCAGGCGCACAACGGGAACGCCCTCCAGGACGTAGTGTTCGCTTTTCAAATTGCTACCAAATGGACCGTCGCTGAACTTCGTCGATGTCGCTCCCAGCGGCATTACTCGGTGCTCAACATGCGGACGAGTTGGAGAGCCAAACATGTTGTCGAAGACGGATTGAACGAGCGTGTCGAGATAGCTCAGATGCCGACGTCGAGTGTCCCGAATGTCAACAGATTGATCGAGAATCGCAGCAATTCGCCCCTGCTCCTCAATCGAGGGAAGGGGAACCTCGATCAGTTTGACCTGGGCGGGGCGGGCGCGCATTAGTGAACCCCCTACGCCAGCCACCGTCGACATGAACTTTGCGTGGAAGCTATCGCTCAGCAAGAAGCTCCGCAGGTATCTCGGCTCCACGTCTGGGTGTCGCATAACGATCCACTCGCCCGACGCGATTTGCCTTCGCCCTCGGGATTCGCCTATCACGCCGGCGCGCCGGATGTGAGGCACGATCTTTGACAAAACGACATCTCCAGGCTGCACAATTTGCTTTGACGAGCCGATCTCGTGTCCCAATGCCAGGTCGGGATTGCCGCGGTCGTGAGCCGGGATGCTATGCAAGTCGAACTGTTCGTCCGGATGGTTTCTTGGGTCAAGAGATGCAGCGCGCGCGGGCATAAGTTCACCGAGCGGAACCATTCTCATGACAGCATCGCCTTCAAATCGGCGAGCCCCTGAGCGATCTCTGATTCCAACACTTCGATGTCGGCGAGAATGTCCAGCGGAGCGCGATGCTCGACCTCGTCGTACACAACCTCCTTGTAACGGTTGATCGACAGGTCGTAGCCGTTTTCGGCGATCTCCGCCTTCGGCACGGTGAAGGACTTCTCGGTGCGGGCGCGGTCGCGTTCCGTCCCGTCGCGCTCGGCCCAGCGGGCACGCACGTCGTCGAGATCGTTCTGTTCGATGGGAGTCCGCTTGTCGTCGAGGGAGTATCCATCGGCGGTAACGTCGTAGAACCACACCTCACCCGTGCCGCCGTCGTCCGTCCGTGTGAAGAACAGGATCGCGGTGGATACTCCGGCGTATGGCTTGAAGACTCCGGAGGGGAGCTTCACGATGGCGTCGAGCTTCTGATCTTCGACGAGCATCTTCCGCAGGGCCTTGTGCGCGGTCGTCGATCCGAAGAGTACGCCGTCTGGCACAATCACCGCCGCTCTTCCGCCGGGCTTCAGAAGCTTGAGGAAGAGCGCGAGGAAGAGCAGCTCCGTCTTCTTGGTCTTGACCGTACGAAGCAGCTCCGTCGAAGCCGCTTCGTAGTCCAGCGAACCGGCGAATGGTGGGTTGGCAAGGATCAGGGTGTACTTATCCTTGTCCGCGCTCGCCCCCTCAGACAGAGAGTCACGGTAGCGGATGTCGGGCGACTCGATGCCGTGCATCATCATGTTCATACTGCCGATGCGCAGCATGGTCGAGTCGAAGTCGTAGCCGTGGAACATCGAGCGGTGGAAGTGCTCGCGCTGAGCGGTATCCGACAGCACGGAGGGGTGGTGCTCCCGCACATACTCGGATGCGCTCACGAGGAAGCCGGCGGTCCCGGCCGCGGGGTCGCAGATTTCGTCACCAGGTTTCGGAGCCATGAGGTCGACCATCAGGTTGATGATGTGGCGAGGTGTGCGGAATTGCCCGTTGACGCCCGCGCTGGCGATCTTCGACAGCAGGTACTCGTAGATGTCACCGTTGGTATCGCGGTCGTTCATCGGGATGGCATCGATAAGGTCGACAACCTTCGTCAGCAGCCCCGCATTGGGAATCATGAAGGTCGCATCCTTCATGTGCTCGGCGTAAGTCGATCCGTCGCCGCCGAGTTGCCGGAGGAAGGGGAACACCTCGGTGCCCATGCGCGCGAACATGACGTCTCCGCCTACGTTCTTCAGCCGCGACCACCTCAGATGCTGTTGTGCTTCAGTGAAGACCGGGTTCTCGTTCGGGTTGCCCATGAGCTTCTCGCGGTTGTCCGCAAGAGTCTGAAGCTCGTCGAGCCTGCGGATGAAGAGGAGA
Source organism: Microbacterium sp. MYb66 (assembly GCF_002979435.1). Classification (GTDB taxonomy): domain Bacteria; phylum Actinomycetota; class Actinomycetes; order Actinomycetales; family Microbacteriaceae; genus Microbacterium. The sequence continues at coordinate 470,943 of NZ_PCOV01000003.1, forward strand.
TAGGTGATTTGCTCGATCACTTGCAGTGGGTTGCTGATGCCGCCCGACCAGAAGGCGTCCCAGACGCGGTCTACTTTGCTCTTCAGTTCACCGGTGATCACACGCTCAACTCTACGGAATCGCGGGGCGTCAGGTTCTTCCATGGTTGCCTCTTCTACCGCCTGTTCGAAGGCAGCCGATCAGGATCTCAGGGGCCACCGACATTGAGTCGAATCGTCGTCAGCATCATCCCCAACGCCCGCACCCGCCTCGCCAGCTGTCCAGGCCCCCCGCTCACATCCACCGCATGCGCAACCACCGTCGTCCTCGTCGCCGCAATCTCATACCGCCGCGGCTCCACATCCCCGGACACGTACAGCAGGTGCACCTCGCGAACCCCTGCCGTCACGGCGTAGGCGAGCGCCTGATACACATCCGCGTTCGGCGGTGACCCGTCGCTCTCGCCCCACACCTTGTACTTCGTATCCGCAACCGCGACCACTCGCCCTTGCCGCGAGATCACGATGTCCGGACGCATCCGGATCTTCCCCTCTGCGTCCAACTGCCAATCCGACACCTGCAGATCGACGTCGAACCCCTCGGGATGCAGCGTCGCCTGAAGAACCCGCCCGACGAAGTCCTCGTACACCTTCGCCACGTTCAGCAAGAAGGCGGAACCCGAGCTCGCCCCCTCGGCGTGTGCCCAGGACGTCGCCTCGAGAACCCATCGGGCGAGTCGGAGTGCGGGCTGGTAGTGCGCGTTCAACCGCGACTCCGCTGGCAGTATGACCAGGCCCGTCGCACGCAGATCCGATACCTCGGAGAACAGCCCCAGGAGCGGACCGAGCTTGTCGACCACCCGCCGCGGAAGCTGCTCCAGTCGAACCAGCGCGCGCAGCGCGGCCTTGAGGATTCTGTTCTCCGGAACGTCCTCGGTGTAGTCGTCGTAGGTGAGCTCCACCGGCACGGGGATACCGGGCCGCACCTTGAGCTGCCGCGCGATGTCCCATCGACCGCGGATCACTGTGCCCGTCTCCTCGACAGAGACGTATCCCTTGAGCAGTCCTCTGCCCGTCGCCTCCCCGACTGACCGAATCAGTGCGGATGCCAGCGCGGCCGGGAGATCCTGATCGGCCTCAAAGGCAAACGACGCATCATCCACCTCGGCCTGCAAGCCTGAGTAGGAGGCCATGAAGATGAGACTTCGCAGCGGCGTCTTCGGCCGCACGATCAGACGTACGTCATCAATCGCGACCACACCGACGCGCGTCACGTCTGTGACCCGCCAGATGCCCGAATCCACCGTCGGTGAGACCCGGCAGAACCTCAGGTCTTGCAGACGCGCAGCTTGCGACGCGGTGAGCGCGACCAAGGACTCGCCCTTCTCGGCGATGTCCTCGACACGGGCCTCGATCATGACCGAGTTCATGTCTCGGTCGTTGCGTCCGTGTCCGTGGTGACGATTGTGAGCAGAGCATCCAGCCCATACTTCACATGCACGTCGACGCCCGTGCCGATGTGCCGCTCTTCGAGCAGAGGCAGGATGCTCTCCTCCCACACGGCGCGCAGGTCGTCCTCGCCCAAGTCGTCGGTCCGGAGCAGGTGGCTCGGGCCGATGCGGTCCTCGCGATCGCGGATGCTCTCGTTCAAGAGCTCGAACAGCGCGGCGACCGGCAGCGTCTGCGGATGCTGCTCCGACCACCGGCCGAGGATGCCCTTCACCGGAGCGACATCCGGATGCAGCTCGAAGAACGCGAACCGGCGTCGCATTGCCGAGTCGAGCAGCGCGATCGACCGGTCGGCGGTGTTCATGGTTCCGATGATCAGCACGTTCGCGGGGAGGCTGAACGACTTCCCGCCATCGTCGCCCGAACCGGCATAGAGCACGTCGATCGCATCGTCCCGGTACTCGAGCAGGTAGTACAGCTCGCCGAAGACTTTGCTGAGGTTCGCGCGGTTGATCTCATCGATCATCAGCACATGCGGGACATCCGGGTTCTTGCGCGCTTCATCCGCGATCTCCCGAAGTGGACCGCGGGTGAGAGAGAACGACAGCTGCCCCGCGGCATCCGTCACCGGACGATAGCCGGCGAAGAAGTCCTCGTAGGTGTACGACGGGTGGAACTGGATGCGCTTCACGACGCTGCCGGGCTTGCCCAGCCGGTTGGCCAGCGCGCGAGCGACGTAGGTCTTGCCTGTTCCGGGAGGGCCGTAGAGGATCACCTGACCACGGCGGTGCAGCGCGCTCGTGACCTTTCCGAGCCATGCCTCGTGCAGGTGAGTCGCGCCGGCGAGCTCTGTGAGGTCGACCTCAGAGGGGAAGAAGCCGCGAGGGTCTGGGTCTGTCTCGGCCTCTTCGTCACTCACGGTGACAGGATCTGCAGGCGCGGGTTCCACCGGGCCCGTCGGGTTCTTTTCCCACCGCGACTCGAGATCGCCATAAAGGTCGATCGGCTTTCCGGCCTTGACCTGCAGTGCGATAACGATGGCTTGGAGGTCGGCGTCTGGGTCGCTCGAGAACTCGCCACCGATTTCGCCGATGAACGCCTCGCGAATACGGGTTCGGTGGTCGGTCGAGACGATCGGGCCGAAGAAGCCGGGGTGCACGAGGTAGAGGAGGGCGTAGCGCTGGGTGGGGAACCCACTGTCTTTCCCCAGTACGAGGTCTCGCCAGCGCCGTGGTTCATCGAGCGCACGTTGCTGTTCTTCCTCGCTCAGCTCGGTCCACGCGACCAGCACTTCGAGCACGACAGTGAGCGCGTGGTTGACGTGAGCCTGCATCCCTTGCCCCGGGTTGAAGGCGCCACCAGCGAACGCGGCATCGAACACCTGCGGGATCTCGACCGGATGCCGCATCACGTTCAGCGCGGACTCGACCCGCTCGCGCTTCTTGGCGTGGCCCATGACCTTGGCGATCGGGAGCAGCTGGAAGGCCAGAACTTCTGCCATCAGCAGCTTCTGATCCTCTGTCGCGCCGGCGAGCTGCAGTTCGAGGTTGGCGTTGAAGCCTTTGCCATCAACCTTGTCTGCGGTCACCCACAACGTGTGCAGTTCACGGATATTCGATGCGGTCCACACCTCACGGCCAGGGGCGAACGCTGACAGGCCCTTACGGAGCCCCTCTTCCACGATCACCTCGGCGGCGGCGAGCAATGTGCGCTGATTGGCGTCTTCGCTCACCCAGCGTTCGGGCAGTGCACGCTCGATCTCGTTGCGTCGACGGTCTCTTTCAGCGACCTTCAACCGCTGGGCTTCGACGACAAGCTCGTTGCCGGGAAACGCCTCAACCGCGGCGACACCGTTCGGTGTAATGGCCCATTCTCCGGACAGCGAAGGATTCTTGCGCAGCCACCCTGCCGCGACGAAATCGGAGCTGGCGAACAACCAGTTCGTTGACCCGCGGGGTACGTTCCTCGTGTTGAGCTCTGATTCGTGCGGAGTGAGAGGCACGCGCGCCACCGACTCCGCCCAGATGTCTGAGACGGCCATGTAAGAACCGTCGGAAGCCTGTTCGACGAGGATCTCGAGTGCGGTCCGCACACGCTCCGCAGTCTTGAGTTCCTTCTCCATCGTGCTCCTTCAGGTCGCGGCCGGCCCGCACTGCGGCTGCCACTGTGTTCGTGTCGGTGCATGAAAGCGCGAACACCAAAGGCCGTGCCGGGGCTGGTTCTTCGTTCGCCCCCGCTACTTGCGCGGACAGTTCCGCTTGTCGTGGCCGTGATAGCTGCAGACGCTGCATGCACCCGCGTGAGGAGAGACATCGCAGGAGCGCTTGTCGTGTCCGAGCTCTCCGCACCACGAGCATGTCCTCGTACCACTCGCACTCATCGCTGCCTCCGCTTGCTGCTGCCCCATCAATATGGTCAAGAGCCTAGTGGTCGTCAAGCGTCGCGATCCGGCCGCCCGCGCACACGCGAGAACCACGTGGGCGAGCCCTCTACGCCCACGTGGACCTGGTCGCATGTACTGTGAGATCCCTCGCCGTACGGCGAGAACCCCGTGGCTGATAGGCAGCCACACCAGATGAGAGAGTGCAAGATGAGAAAGCTCAGTACGATCGCCCAAGCCCTCGCGGATGAGATCGCAGCCCAGGACTGGTCGGATGCGCATTCGCGAGCAGATGGCGCACGTCACAACCGCGAACTAGATCGCACCCAAGCGGCGCAACTCGCACCTGATGAGGCAGACACGGTTCGCGTGAACGTGATGTGGGTAGTGGCTCAAGCATTGAGTGATCACGATCCGAACTTTGATGTTCACGCGTTCGCGGAGGCGGCTGGAGTCAGTCCTGACTATCGCTTGCGCAATGACGGGTCGCCAAGCGGCGCCATGGCTGCCGGTATCCGGCTTGGAACCGGCGAGACGTACACGCCCAAGCAACTAGCGCGATTGCTGGGATACACCGAAGAATCTCGCCCTGGGAAGGTAGTGCGCGACTACCTTCGGGCCAAGAATCCGAAGCGGACGAAGTATCAGCCTTGGGTGCTCACTGAGGCGCAAGCCGCAGATGTGCTCGCGAACGTGCCGATGAAGCGCTGATGCGAGTCGGGAGCCCCTAGCCGAACGCTGGGGGCTCTCGTCATTCCCCAACCCGCTACTGCGTCAGCTTCACAAAGTACTCATACCGGTCACCCGGCGATGAGCTCGAAACATACTCCACCGGCCGCCCGGAGGTGTCGCTCGTCCACCGGTTGATCGTCAGCAGCGGAAACCCCTCCGCGACCCCGAGCGCCTCCGCCTGCTCCGACGTCGCGGCCTCGGCGCGGATCTTTTCGCTCGCCTCTTTCAGGTAGATGCCGAGCTCCGCGAACAGCGCATACAGCGACTGGGTGCGCTCCAACTCCGAAGCCTTGAGTCGCGCACCGATCTCGTCGGGCACCCACGACACCATGAGGCAGAACGGGCGGTCGTCGTTCATGCGCACGCGCGAGATGCGCCACAGGTGCGCTCCGGGCAAGAAGTCGGTGGCGTTGAGAGGCGGCGAGGGGTCGGGGTCGATCACGATGTCGCGGATGCCGGGCCGCAGGCCGAGGTCGCGCATCACGTCGGTGAAGCTGCGCAGGTCTCCGAGCGTGTGCGTCATGCCCTGCTCGCTGACGTACGTGCCCGACCCGCGCTGACGCCGCAGCAGGTTCACCTGCGTGAGCACGTTGAGGGCCTGGCGAACCGTGTTGCGGCTGACGCCGAAGAGCTCGCCCAGCTCCAGCTCGCCGGGGAGGCGTTCACCGGACTTCCACCGGCCGTCCGCGATCTCCTGTCGCAGCTGGTCGGCGATCTGCTGGTAGGCCGGCTTCGTCACCCTGACACTGTGCCACACGGAAGATGTACCTACACATATTTTCAAATGTACCTACACCTATTGAAGTTGTACCCACAACTTGGTATCGTCGCTTTCACGCTCGCACCCGACGTCACCATACAAGCCAGGCGAGCCACCCCCTCGATCAACGAAGAGAAGAGATCATGCAACGACGCACCCACTTCCGCCGCACCGCAGCGACGGCCGCCGCTCTGCTCGCCACTCTCGGCCTTCTCGCCGCCTGTACGGCCCCCGACTCGTCCATCTCCCCCGGCGCGACCTCCGGCAGCGGCGACGGCGACACCCGCATCGCCTTCGTCTCGCAGGTCGAGGGCATCCCCTACTTCTCCGGTTTCAAGACCGGCGCCGAGAAGGCCGCCGAGGAGTTCGGCGTCTCGTACACGCAGTCCGGGCCCGCCAAGGCCGATTCCGCCGAGCAGAAGCGCATCGTCGACGGCCTCGTCGCCCAGGGCTACGACGGCATCGCGATCTCGCCCCTCGACCCCACCTCGATGGACGGCTCGATCGCCGCGGCATCCTCCGCCGGCCTCGCTGTCATCACCTCCGATGCGGATGCTCCGAACAGCAAGCGCAGCGTGTTCGTCTCGCAGGCGAGCGACGAGGAACTCGGCCAGACGGCCATGGACCAGATCGCCGAACAGGCCGACGGCAAGGGCCAGTACGCGATCGTCTCCGGTGCAGCGGATGTCGCGACCTTCAACTCCTGGTCGCAGGCGGCCGTCGATCGCCAGGAATCCGAATACCCCGACATGGAGCTCGTGGGCGGCATCCGCCACACCGCCGACAGCGCCGAAGCCCTGCGCGAGGCCCAGGATCTGCTGACCGCCTACCCCGACCTCGCCGGCATCATCGCCGTGCCCTCGACTGCCGTTCCGGGTGTCGCCCAGGCCGTGCAGAACGCGGGCAAGGCCGGAGACGTGGCCGTGACCGGCTTCGGCAGTCCCAAGACCGTCGCCCCCTTCATCGCCTCGGGCGTCATGAAGTCCAGCGTGCTGTGGAACGTCGAAGACCTCGGCTACCTCACCGTCTGGGCGCTCACGCAGGTCATCGAGGGCAAGGACTTCGCCGCCGAGAACGACGTGCCGGGACTCGACGAGCCGGTCCGCTACGACGAAGCCACCCAGACCCTGCTGCTCGGCCAGCCGACCGTGTTCACCAAGGAGAATGTCGATGACTTCGACTTCTGACCCCACCCCGCTCCTCGCGGTCAGCAGCCTCTCGAAGAGGTTCGGCGCGGTCGTCGCGCTGGAAGACGTCTCCCTCGAGGTGCGCCGCGCCGAACGCCTCGCGATCATGGGCGAGAACGGCGCCGGCAAGTCCACGCTCATGAAACTCCTCGCCGGGGTCTACAGCCCCGACGAGGGGTCCATGACCCTCGACGGCGAGACCTACGCCCCCGCCGACCCGCACGCGGCCCTCGCCCTCGGCGTCTCGACGGTGTACCAGGAGCCCGCGTTCTTCGCCCACCTCTCGGTGATCGAGAACCTGTTCATGGGCAACCTGCCCCGCACCCGGCTCGGCTCCGTCGACGCCAGAGCGATGCGCCGCGAGGCCACCGCGCTGCTCCGCCGACTCAACCTGCCGGAGAAGCTCCTCGACCGGAAGATGGGGGAGCTGTCGCTCGGCGAGCAGCAGCAGGTGCTCATCGCCCGCGCCGTCCGGGTCGACGCGCGCATCCTCATCCTCGACGAGCCGACCTCGATCCTCACCCGAGCCGAGTCGGAGCGCCTGTTCGACATCGTCGACACGCTGATCGCCGCGGGAACCTCGGTCGTCTCGATCACCCACCGCTTCGACGAGCTCGAGCGCCTGGGCGACCGGTTCATCGTGCTCCGCGACGGCCGCTACGTCGGCGAGACCGACGATCCCGCCCAGGAGCCGCTCCTGAAGATGATGGGCGGACGCTCGGGCGCGGCCCTGGCCCCGCTCGCCGCCGAAGAGCGCCCGCCCCTCCCCGAGGGCACCGCACCCACGCTGACCGTGGACGGTCTGACCGTCGAGGGGCAGTTCGCCGACATCTCGTTCGAGGTGTTCCCCGGACGCATCACGGGTCTGTACGGACTCGTCGGCGCCGGCCGCAGCGAGGTCGCCCTCACGATCTTCGGCGCGACCGGCGTCACCTCCGGCGCGATGACCCTCGGCGGACGCCCGTTCACCCCGCGGAGCACCCGCGACGCGCTGAACCACGGCGTCGCCTACGTGCCCGAGGACCGCAAGACCCAGGGCGTCTTCCCGTTCATGAACGTCACCGAGAACCTCACGGCATCCACGCACGAGAAGATCACCACGACCGGCGTCATCCGCGTCGCCAAGGAGCAGGGTTTCGTCTCGTCCTGGATCACGAAGTTCTCGATCAAGACCGCGACCAGCCGCGCCGGCATCCTCACCCTCTCGGGCGGAAACCAGCAGAAGACGCTGCTCGCCCGCGCCGTCGCCACCGAGCCGCGGCTGCTGATCCTCGACGAGCCGACCCGCGGCATCGACGTCGCCACCAAAGCGGAGATCCACCGCGACATCCGCGAGCTCGCCGCGACCGGTGTCGCCGTGCTCGTGATCAGCAGCGAGCTGCCCGAGCTGATCGCCCTGTCCGACCACGTCCACGTCCTGAGAGAGGGGCACATGACCGCCTCGTTCACCCGCGAGCAGGCGACAGAGGATGCCGTGCTCCGCGCCGCCGTCGGAGCGGGGGTGAGCGCAGGTGGCTGACTCCCGAACCCTCCGGCGCGTGCAGCTCGCGCTGCTCCCGGTGCTCCTCGTCGTCGAGTTCATCGTCTTCTCGCTGCTGTCGCCGCGCTTCTTCACCCCGGAGAACCTCGCGAACATCGCCTACAACTCCGCCGACCTCGCCCTGGTCGCAGCCGGTGTCACGCTCGTCGTGATCCTGGGCGGCATCGACGTCTCCACCGGCTTCGCGGTCGGCATCGTCGCCTGGACCGTCGCGAAGCTCAGCGGCGCGGGCCTCCCCGCCTTCGTGGTGGTCTTCGCGGCCCTCGTCGTCGGCGCCCTCCTCGGCGCGATCAACGGCAGCCTCGTCACGTTCGGCAAGGTGCCTCCCATCATCGCGACGCTCGGCACCGCGGCGATCTTCCAGACCGCACTCTTCGCGCTCTGGAACAGCAACGACCTGTTCGCCAGCCCGATCGCCCCGATCTTCTCGGGCGAACGCGTGCTGGGCGTGCCCATGGTCGTCGGCCTGGTGATCGTCGTCTACGCCTTCCTGGCCTGGTTCATGCACAAGCGCCCCTCGGGCCGCGAGCTGTATGCGACCGGCTCGAACCCCGAGGCCGCCCGCCTCGCCGGCATCCGGGTCAACCGCCTCACCTTCCTCAGCTACCTCACGATCGGCGTGCTCGTCGGGCTCGCGGGCCTGATCTACGTCGGCCGGGTCGGCGTGGTGCAGGCCTCGAGCGGCAACGAGCTGACGCTCCTCGCGATCGCGGCGGTCGTCGTCGGCGGCACCTCGATCCTCGGTGGCGAAGGATCCGTCCTCCGCACCCTCGGCGGCCTCGTCTTCATCGTCGTGCTGCAGAACGGCATCGTCCTCGCCGGCGTCCCGCCGCTGTGGAACGGACTCATGGTCGGCACCACGATCATCCTCGCCGTGGCCATCGACGTCCTCGCGGCCCGCAAGGCCAACCGCCCCCTCCTGAGAGGTCTCGCATGAACCGCGTGATGAGGTCTGTTCCGTGGAGTGACCGCCGCGTCTCGCTGGCGGTGCTCATCGTCATCGCCGTCGTCGTGATGAGCCTGCTGTCGCCGTACTTCCTGCGCCCGGACAACCTGCTCTCCATGACGCAGTACGGCGCTGTGCTCGGTCTGCTCGCCCTCGGGCAGAGCATCGTCATCCTCGGCGGAGGCGGCGGCATCGACCTGTCGGTCGGCTCGACCATGAGCCTGTCGGGCGTGGTCTTCGGACTCCTGGCAGTGAACGTCGGACTCGACCCGTGGGTCGCAGCGCTCGGCGCGATCGCGGCGGGAGCCCTCCTGGGCGGCGTCAACGCGGCGCTCATCACCCTGCTCCGCATCCCCCCGCTGATCGCGACGATCGCCACGCTGTACCTGTTCGCCTCCGCGGCGCTGGTGCTCACGAACGGCATCGACATCAACGGCTTCGACCGCTCCGGCTTCGCGTTCCTCGGCCAGAGCAAGATCGCCGGATTCCCGACGCAGGTCATCCTCGTGCTCCTGCCCGCCTACGTCATCGCCGCGATCGTCCTGTCGCGGACGCCCACCGGACGCCGCATCTACGAGACCGGCAACAACGCGCAGGCCGCTCTGCTCACCGGGGTGAACGTGCGCGCCACCCGCGCCGGGCTCTACATCACCTCGGGTGCGCTCGCCGGTCTCGCGGCCGTCGTCAACGCCTCGTGGCTGCTGAACGCGAAGGCGGCGGCGGGCGCGGGCATGGAGCTGCAGTCGATCACCATCGCGGTCCTCGGCGGCATCGTCATCACCGGCGGCATCGGCCGGGTGTCGGGGACACTGCTGGGCCTCGTGCTCGTCGTGATCCTCAACTCGGGTCTGCAGCTGGCGGGCGTGAGCAACACCTGGCAGATCGGGCTCCTCGGCGCCGTGCTGATCGTCAGCGTCCTGATCGACACCCTGCGAGTACGGAGGCAGCGCACATGAGCGAGCTCAGCACCCTCATCCCCTCGACCCCGGCCCGGGGCGAGCGGGCGATCGACCTGCTCGTGGTGGGCGACACCGGCATCGACCTCATGGTCGACGTCGACACCCTCCCCGGTCGCGACGCGAAGTCCATCGGCCGGAGTCTCGGCATCCACCCCGGAGGCATGGGCGCGAACTTCGCCGTCGCCGCGGGACTCGCCGAGCCGCTGCTGCGTGTCTCGCTGTTCTCGCGGGTCGGCGACGACCCGTTCGGCATCGGCTGCATCCGCGCCCTCGCCAGCGCGGGCATCGCGACCGACCACGTCGAGGTGATGGCCGACGAGCTGACCTGGTGGTGCGCCGTCGCGGTCGCCGCCGACGGGGAGAAGAGCCTCCTCGGCGGTCGCACCCCCGCTTCGCTGCCCGATGCCGCGCGCGTCGGGGCAGACGTGCTGGCCGCGACCCGCTGGCTGCACGTGCTCGCCGATGTGCCCGGCTCGGACGACCTGATCCACCGCGCACGCGCGGCCGGAGCGGGGACCAGCGTCGACGTCGAAGGCAGTTTCGTCGCCGAGGATGCCGACCGGGCCAGGGCGCTCATCGCGTTGGCCGACCTGGCCATCGTGAACACCGGGGCCGCCCAGACCCTCGCCGGCACCACCGACGACGAGGCCGCGCTCCGGGCCCTGCTGCACGACACCGCGCACCGCGTGGTCGTGCTCACCCGCGGTGCCGACGGATCCCTGCTCGGGGCATCCGCCAGCGACGGCTCGATCGCGATCTGGTCGCAGCCCAGCGTGCCGGTGCCCCGCGTGGTCGACACCACCGGAGCGGGCGATGCCTTCGCCGGCACGGTCGTCGCGACACTGCTCGCAGGCCGTGGCGTCGACCACGCCCTCACGGCTGCGGCCGCCCACGCGGCCCGCGCCATCAGCCACCTCGGCTCCCGCTCCGGCGGGCTGCCCGGGTGGCCGCATTCTCACGACTCACAAGAAAGAGGAGACATCCATGACTGAACCGACCGCCACGACCCCGCAGACCGACCCGACGCGGTTCACCCGCCTCGAGGACAAGATCCTCGGATCGCTCGCGACCGCGGTGATCGGTGATGCGCTCGGCGCGCCGACCGAGACGCGGAGCATCCCGCAGATCCGCACACTCTTCGGCGGCCCGGTGACCGAGTTCCACAAGCCGCTGGCCGACTCGCCCTACTCCAAGGGTCGTCACGCCGCGCAGATCACGGATGACAGCAGCCAGCTGCTCATGCTCGCCGAGGTCTTCATCCGCACCGGCACCGCGATCACCCCGCGCGACGTCGCCGACATGATCCTCGAGTGGTCGACGAACACCGACTACTTCCCGCACTTCGCCGGCCCCACGACCCGTCGTGCCGTCGCCGCGCTCAAGGAGGGAGCCGACCCCGAGACGATCGGTGCCGCGGGTGACGAGGCCACGACCGGTGCGAGCAACGGTGCCGCGATGCGCGCCGGGGCAGCCGGACTCGCCCACCCCGGCGACGTGAACGGAGCGGTGCAGGCGGCGCTGATCACGGCACGCCCCAGCCACTTCACGTCGGTCGGTGTCGCCGGAGCCGCGGCCGTCGCGGGTGCGGTCGCCGCCGCGCTCGTCGACGACGCGACCGTGACCGACGTCGTGGACGCCTTCCTCTGGGCGGCCCTGGAAGGCGAGCGACTCGGGCGCGAACTCGGCCGCGAGGTCCCGGCCCCCAGCGTCTACGAGCGGGCCAAGCGTGCCGCCGAGATCGCGATCACCGAGCGTGACCAGGGCCGGCTCGTCACGCGCATCGCCGCCGAGATCGGCACGGGTCTGCCGGCCGCGGAGGCCGTTCCCGCCGCACTCGGCTTCTTCGTCGCCGCTGCGGGCGACCCGTGGCTCACGGTGCAGGCCGCTGCGAACGCGGGCGACGACACCGACACGGTCGCGTGCATGGCCGGATCGATCGCCGGGGCGTTCTCGGGTTTCGCCGCGGTCCCGCGCGACAAGTATGCGCAGGTGCTGGAGGCCAACCCGATCGACATCGCCGACGTCGCCAAGCGGCTGTACGAGACCGTTCGCTGACCCGCAGCGGACGGACAGGGGTCGGGCCGCTGCGGTCCGGCCCCAGCCGTCCGGTGACCTTTCGTCGGGGAGCGCGCAAGATGCCGGTGTACCGCGTGCGGTTCGCCGCATGCCCCGCCGAACGCGCGCGATCGCCATGTCTAACCTCATCGCATGACTCTGGGATCACTCGCCGACATCATCACCGCCCTCACCGCTGTCCTCGCTCTCTTCGCTGCCATCGCTGGGGCTCGACATGCTCGTCAGCTGTTCGGAGTCGAGGCGCGACGCGATGAATCGACTGCCGCTCGTGAGCGGCAGTCCCAGGCGAGCAAGGTCTTCGCGTGGGTCGCGTCCCGCATTGGCGAGGACACGACGTACGGCGTGGTCGTCGTGAACTCCTCGGAGCAGGCCATCTACGACGTCGAGGTGCGCGTGACGGATGCTCACGCCGGCGAACGCCGCCCGATCTCGCTCACGATCCTGCCTCCCGGCGCCTACTACCTCGGTGAGAGTCCTGAGGCATACGCGTGGGAGTTCGCGTCGCGGCTTCGGTCCTTCGATGACGAGATCCGTCCCGTGACGAAGTCGAAGAACCGCCGCATTCTGCGGATGTCGTTCCGGGACAGTTCCAATCTGATGTGGACACGGGACGGAGTAGGTATCCTCGAGTCCTCGCTGACTGTCGAGTGACTCGCTGCGATCTCGGGTACCGACTCGGATCCATCCACAGATCGCGTTCCAATCCGCCGGCGGTCTCCGGTGGCTGACATGATGGACGCCATGGCCATCTCTCTGCTTGACCGTACGATCTACTCGTACTCCGATGTGGATCGGCTCGTTGGTCTGCACGGCGGAACTGCAAGGCGATGGCTCGACGGATACACGCGAGCAGGCAAGTTCTATGAGCCGATTCTTCGCGAGTCCGCGAGTGGATCCGAAGCCGTGACCTGGGGCGAGATGGTCGAGGCGCGCCTCTTGGCGGAGTTCAGGAATCGAGATGTGACGGTGCAGAAACTGCGCCCCGCGATCGAACAGCTGCGCGAGCAGTTCGGTCGGTATCCGCTCGCCCTTGCCCGCCCCTTTCTCGACGTCGAAGGACGGGAGCTCGTCCAGATCGTCCAGGAGCGGGTCGGACTGGAGCGGTCGCTCCAACTCGTCGTCGTTCGCAACGGACAGAGCATGCTCAGTGCGGCGACCAAGCGTTTCAGCGGCGCCGTGCAGTACATCGACGGCGCGGCGGGGAGTATCCAACCTGACCCGAGAACGCCGTTCGTGGCCATGGATCCGTCTCGAACCTTCGGCCAGCCGGCGGTGCGCAACGTGCGAACCGAGGTTCTAGCCGGGGACTACAAAGCCGGGAGCTCCCGCGAGGAGCTTGCAGACCTCTACGAATTGACGCCCGATCAGGTCGACGAAGCACTGCGGTTCGAGCTCATCGTCGGCAGCGACCGGGCGGCGTGATCTGAGTGTTCTCACCGGTCTACTTTGCCGACGAGAACACCCTGGGCTTTGCGAAAGTGCTCCGACGCGCGGGGCGGACCGACGTCCTTCATCCTGGTCACCCGGACTTCCCCGCTGTCCCGCTCGGAGCGCTCGACCTTCAGTGGATGCCCGCGGTCGGTCGCGCTGGCTTCATCGTGGTCACTCGTGACCGCCGCATCCGCACCCGGCCGGCGGAATTGACCGCGTACCGAGAACATGGCATCCGTTCGGTGTGGCTGGGGGTGAAGCGGGACATGCGACCGGACGAGCAGGCGCAGCTCTTCCTGCGACATGAGGATCGCTTGAAACGCGAGATCATCAAGCGCGGTGCCGGGCCGTGGGCCCTCGCCATGAACGGCAGGGGCCTGCGACCGATTCGCCTCGGTGGTGAGTGACCCGACTGGATGGCCCGGCGCTTACTCGAACCCACCCGTCAACCGCCCGCGCATCTGCTGGCTGCTGTCGTTCATCCCGACGATCTCCACCGTCTTCCCGAGCGCCTGATACTTCGTCTCAATCGCATCCAATGCCGCAACGGTCGACGCATCCCAGATATGCGACCCCGACAGGTCGATGACCACCCGCTCCGGATCGTCGGAGTACGAGAACAACGTCGTCAGATCATTGCTCGACGCGAAGAACAGCTCCCCCTCCACGACGTACGTCACGACATCCCCGGCCTCAGACAAAACGCGCGTCACCGTCACGAAGTGCGCCACCCGCCGCACGAACAGCACCGACGCGACCAGCACCCCACCGACCACGCCGACGGCGAGGTTGTGCGTGATCAGCACGAGCACCACCGTCGCCACCATCACGAACGTCTCGCTCTTCGGCATCCGCTTCAACGTCGATGGCCGCACGCTGTGCCAGTCGAACGCTCCGATCGCGACCATGATCATCACGGCCACCAGCGCGGCCATCGGGATCGTCCCGACGAAATCGCCGAACACCACTACGAGCAGGAACAGGAAGATCCCGGCGCAGAAGGTCGAGATGCGGGTCCGTGCGCCGGAGGCCTTCACGTTGATCATGGTCTGACCGATCACGGCGCAGCCGCCCATGCCGCCGAAGATCCCCGACAGCACGTTCGCCACACCCTGCCCCCACGCCTCGCGGCTCTTGCGGGAGTGGGTGTCGGTGATCTCGTCGACGAGCTTCGCGGTCAGCAGCGACTCCATCAGCCCCACCAGCGCGACCCCGAGCGCGAACGGCGCGATGATCGTGAACGTCTCCCACGTCATCGGAACGTTCGGGATGAACAGCTCCGGCAGGCTCTTCGGCAGCTCGCCCTGGTCGCCGACCGTGGGCACGGTGATGCCGAACGCGAGCACGACACCCGTCACGATGACGACCGATACGAGCGGTGCGGGGACGATCTTGGTGATCTTCGGCATCAGGATCATCACGACGATCCCGAGCGCGACCAGCGGATACACCAGCCACAGCACGTCGATCAGCTGGGGGAACTGCGAGCTGAACACGAAGATCGCCAGCGCGTTCACGAACCCGACCATGACGCTGCGGGGGATGAAGCGCATCAGCTTCGCGACGCCGATCACCCCGAGGATCACCTGGAAGATGCCGGCGAGGATGACGGTCGCGATGAAGTAGTCGAGCCCGTACGTCGGCGCGACGGGCGCGATCACGAGTGCCACTGCCCCGGTCGCCGCGGTCACCATCGCCGGACGCCCGCCGAGGAACGCGATCGACACCGCCATGATGAACGACGAGAACAGCCCCACCTTCGGGTCGACGCCGGCGATCACCGAGAACGCGATCGCCTCGGGGATGAGCGCGAGCCCGACGACGAGCCCTGCCAGCACCTCGCGGGTCAGCATCCGCGGATTCTTCAGCGCCGTGAGCACCGAAGGGTTCGCCCGATAGCGGGCACGATCATCGACCGTCGTTGCAGACATGAGGGCTCCAGGGGAAGGCGCTCGAGAATGAGGCAGACGTTCCAGCGTAGAGCGGATGCTGCGGGCGCGAGAGGAACGTGCGCGCAGAGAGGGGTCGGCTTGTGTTGGCGGCCGCCCGCCCAGGTGGTTTACTGGGCGGGCGGTGCTCAGACCTACAGTAGGTCTTGCATTCGTATCAGGATGACGATGGTCTGGGCTACCTGAGTCAGGGCGCGAATCCAGGTCAGGTGCTCAGGCCATCGTTTCGGACGTCGTGGTTGTTTGGGTGGGACTGATCTCGGCACTTGTCACCTCCTTACCTTCCGAGGGACTTCCTTTATCGCGGATGCTGTCCGAAAGGTCTATCCTGGTTGGGCGACGGTTTAACCGGCCAGATCACGTCATTGAACGATGTCACGGACGTAACTGGCCGGTTAAAACGCTCAGTTTTACACGATAGAACTTGTCCTAGTGAGGAACTTGATGCCAAACGCCGAGCTCGATTTCAGCCGCCCGCCGACGGACCGCGAGAGAGTTCGTCTTGAGGCGCGACTGCGCCGTGTTGGCACCCCGGAGTTTCGGCGCCTGGTCGACGGTGTTTATCCGAACCTAAGGTCGCTCGGACCAGGGCATGGTGACTTGGTCTCCCGAGGGCTCGTGATGCGACCGGGCTTCGTCTTCCGGTCGTCCGATACGCTGCGGGATTCGTCCGACCGTAGTGCTCCGCCTCGGGAGGAACGGCCGCCCGCAACTCGCGTGGGCAATAGTCGGGGGGCGGCGCTGCGCACCTATCTACTGGCTCTTGCCATCGCCCAAGCGCATAGGAAGAAAGGCTCAAAGGCGAGACTCAACGACTTTGGCATTGAGATTCTCGGCGCTTCTGGATCTCTTGGGTGGCCAGACATAGTGGCCACGCCGGCCGTTCAGGGGGCCTCGGCCAGGGTGTATCTGTCAGCACGTGACAAGCGCGCTCGAGCCGTGAGGGCGGCACTTGTGACACTCCAGAAGGCGGGGCTAGTGCTTGTGCCTCAGGCTCAAGGCGCGCGGGGCAGGTACAGCAACTTGGTGTTGCTCAATGAGTCAGGCGTTGAGTCCACGGGCGAGCCCGAGGAGTATACGGTGCCGAAGCCGGACACCAGGGTCGTTGTGCTGCCGTCCGGTTTTATCACGAACGGTTGGGTCCATGTCCTTGAGGATTCTGAGATTGCTTTGTTGCTAATGGTCGCCTCGCACGAGGGCGGCTGGCTCGAAGGCGGCTATGCCGTTGTGCCTGCCGCAGTTCGACTGCTCAATTACGGGATTCATCGTGATCCCTACTCGACAGCTAGGAAGACGCTCGAGTGGTTCGGGCTGATCGACGTTGAAGAAGTGGGCCGGCACGACGATGGACGGGCAGAGGATGACGAACGTATGGTGCACCGGATACGTCTTAGGGTCGATCAGTTCGAGCGACCGGGACTGGACCTGATGCAGGAGGCGCTTTCGAGCCAGATTTCTCGATGACGAGACGCATTGCTGTTTCGCTCCCGCTCGCACCAAGGCAGCGAGCCGATTCCCAGCGATCAGCGATAGCAGAGTCCCGACCGCGAGCACCGACGTGTCGAACAGCTCCATCGACCGCAAGGCGCTCGAGAATGAGGCAGACGTTCCAGCCTAGAGCGGATGCTGCGGATGCGGGGATCGCCCGGGCAGCGCTGACAGCCTCCGGCGTCAGGCGGTGCAGGTTGCTGTTCCCGTCCGCGTCAGTCGCAGGCGATCCCGTCGCCGTCGCGGTCGAGGTCGTACACATCCGGCCCGACAACCTGCAGCGGTCCGCGAGCGTATGCCGGGCCGTCGCCGCTTCCGCCTTCGCAGTCCACGTCTGACGCGATCGGAACGCATACGCCGGCGTAGCTCGAATGACAGTCGTTGGCCGGTTGGACGAGGGGGACCGGTGCGGGAGCGGGCTGCCGCGTGCCGCTCGCCGTGACCTCGTTCACTGGAGCGACGGTGACCGTTTCGCGGACCGACTCGCGTGCGACCTCCACTCCGTCGACATAGGTCACGCGGTACGTGGTGACTTTGGTTCCGTCCGCACCGGTCGTGATAGCTGTCTTACCGATATCCAACTGCGGGTCGTCGACGGTCGTCCGCTCGAAAGGAATGACCGTCGTCACTTCGACTTCCTCGAATGTCGTCGGCTTCGGGGAGGGCGTCGGCTTCTTTGTCGGGGTTGAGACGAAGGGCTTGGCCTCTGTCGGCGCGGAGTCTGGGCCGGTGGAGTTCGAACCCGGTCCGCCGAGTGCGGCATTCGCTCCCGAACCTACGAACATGAGCACGAAGGCGATGCCGAGCGCAGCCCAGGCAGCGCCGCGGGATCGCACGCGGAACATCTTGGCCGAGCCTCGAACGAGCGCATAGATCGCGATGAAGAACAGGAACACCCCTGCGAACATGACGATCACACCAAAGCTGCGAGTGAGCAACGTCACCGCCAGGATCACGGCGCTAACGATGAGGACGACCTTCATTCGCGACGACTTCGCTTCGGTCGGAGTCGCTGTGACGGCCGCTGCGGGTGCCTGCCCCAGAGGAGCAGTGTGGGTCGTCCACTGCAGTCCGTCCCACCAACGCTGCTGCGCGGGTTGGTGCGGGTCGGGGTACCAACCTTGAGGTACTTCGGGCATCGTCGCCGTCTTTCTCTTCGGGCTCTCTCGCCGAACCCTACCGATATTCCGGACGCTGTGGGGGCCTGGGCGCATCTCCTTTCAGATGTATCAGGAGCGGCGCTCGAAGCTCCTGTAGTACAGGCGCCGGAGGCGTTTCGGCGCCGATGTGCTGGCGGCTATGTGTCGCCTATCGTGCGGGACTCGCCTTGGAATAGGTGAAGGCGCAGGAAGCGCCTCAGAGCGATCCGGGTAGCCTGGCCTCGTGAACGACGAAGTTGTGGTTTCCAACATGCCCAAGGTGCTTTATCACTACACGGCCGCTGCCGGCCTCGCGGGGATTCTCGAGTCCAGCACGATCTGGGCGACGGACATTCACTATTTGAACGACTACACCGAATTGGTTGATTCGAAGGATCGCCTCCTCGGGATCATGCGGTCCCTCGCGAAGTCGCTCAGGGGTGCCGGTCAGCTCATGGCAAGGCAATTCGTTGAAAGAATCGAAGACGAGCGATGGCCTGACCCCGCGGCGTGGCGGTTGGTGACCTCCTCAGTCAATGGCGGGGATATGGCCGAGGCGGGTATGCGCTCGGGTTCGACGCGGCGTCACTCGACATGCCCCCGGCTCTATTCGCGCGAGATGCGTCCGGTGAGGTCGATCGTTCACGTTTGCCCAGCCAGGTCGGGCTAGTTCGGGTCGAATACGCATCCGATGCACAAGAGCTGATCTTGCAGCGCGCGGCGGACGCAATTGTGAGGCCAGACGAGCACCTCGTCGGCACGGGCCGATCGAGTTGGTTGGCGTCGTCTGCGGCGGCCTCGATCAAGCGCGATGCCTTCAGAGAGGAAAAGGAGTGGAGATTCGTTGTAACTAGCTTCGGTTCACACAACGAGGAGTTCAGAGTCTCTCCTTCCGGCATGCTGATCCCGTACGTTTCGGTCCCTCTCGATCTAAAACGGAGCCTCGTGTCCGTTGTTGTGGGCCCCAGCGATGGTCAGGACAGAGGACGGCTCGCGCAACGTGTCATGGCCGTGAGGAGGCTCTTGCGAAAGCACGATCTCTTGGATCAAGTCGACGTGATCCCGTCAACTGTTCCGTTCCGCGAGGTCTAGACGGGCGCGGGGATCGCCCGCCCTTCCGCCCCGCCGGTTCCTCCGACAGGATGAAGAGGACCGACTTCGAAGGAGTCCGCCGTGTCACTCACACCGCCCCCGGCCCCGCAGGCCGACACCGCTGTCTCCGGGCTCCCGGGCGCCGTCGTGATCGCGGGCATCCGCCGCACGCTCATCTGGACGATCGTCGCGGGACTCGTTTACGCCACCTTCATGAGCGGCGGCAAGGGCATCTGCCCGGGCGGAATCGATGCCAACGGCGGGTTCCTCGACGCCGACGGCCGGTCCGTCGACCAGGCTCCGCTCTGCGTCTCGTTGTCGCTCCGCCCCAGCGTGTTCGTCTACGTCGGTATCGCGCTGATCGTCCTGATCGCGCTCGGCCGTGTGGCCAAGGCATCCGACGAGCGCGCGGCGCTGCGGACGCTGACGCGCGCGATCCAAGGCGCCGGCCTGCTCGTCGCCATCGCACTGGTCGTGTCGCACGTGTGGTTCCAGCTGACCCCGCTGGAGCAGTTCTCCTCCGACTCGTGGACTTACTTCAGTCCGTTCCCGCTCGGGGTCATCGACGTCTCGACCAACCCGATGACGGGGCCGTGACGGCTGGTCTGCGTCCGACCCAGCAGGAGCCGATCAACCCGGGTTGATCGGCCTCGCGCCTACCGCCTCGCCCGCACCCGCAGCCCGAACGCGACCCCCGCCAGCACGATCACGACGACCCCGTAGCCGACGCAGACGGCCTCGAGACCGACGACGCCGACCAACGCCCCCGCGATCACGGCCGGCACCCCGAACGCCAGGTACGCCAGCAGATAGATCACGGCGAAGGTGTCGGCCCGCTGCGTCGGAGGGATGCGCGGGGCGAGCGAGGCGACGACTCCCGAGAACGCGGTGCCGAAGCCCATCCCGGTCACGGCCGCCGCGACGAGGTAGAACGGAAGCGAAGCCACCCCCAGTGCGATCAAAGAGAGCAGCGTGCCGATGGCCAGCCCCGACGTGCCGAACAGGACCATCGTGCGCGCCGACCGCTTGCGCATGACGAACGCGGTCACGGCACCGACCCCGGCCAGCAGGACCACGCCCAAGCCCTGCCACAGGTGCGCCTCGCCGCCGAGCTCACCGCGCACGATGTTCGCGCCGAGGGAGAGGAAGAGTCCGCCCGTCGCCCAGCCGGCGATCACGGCAGGAGCACCGCGCCAGAAGTCAGCGCGGATCTCGGACGGGATCGACAGCCGGAAGCTCAACGACGCCCACACCCCGGGCTTGCGCGGCGCGGTCTCGGGCACCACGAAGAACAGCGCCGCGAGCACGACGTAGACCGAGGTCAGCGGAGCGAACACGTCGAGCAGCGCCTCGCCGCTGACGTCGAGCATCACGGCCGACACGAGTGCCCCGAGCGCCAGTCCGATCCCCGGGCTCAGCGCGTTCCACAGGGCCGCGACTCCCGCGCGTCCGCCCGGCGCGAAGTCGAGCACCGTCGCCGACAGCGCCGAGATGAGCAGACCGCTGGCGACGCCCTGCAGGATGCGCGCGAGGAACAGCATCGCCACGGCATCCGCGTGCCAGAACAGGAGCATGCTGCCCGCCAGCAGCAGGAAGCCGGCGATCGCGACCGGGCGACGACCGATGTGGTCCGACAGCGAGCCGGCCGTGAGGAGTGTGAGCAGCAGCGCCACCGCGTAGACCGCGAACACGGCGCTGATCACGATCGCGTCGAAGCCGATGCTCTGCGCGAGTACGGGGTAGAACGGCGACGGTGCGCTCGCGCCGACCATCATCAGGACCTGCGCGACGATCGCGAGGACGAATCCGAACCTCGCGCGCGGGACCGTGACGGATGCAGAGCGATCAGCAGCCGCAGGGCGGACGATCGGCGCGGTGCTGGTCATGGGCGACTCCTCATAAGGTTCGAGAATCATCGAACTATCGGAGCGTACTCGCCATCCGCCGATTGTTCAACTATTCTCGAACCATGCCTGGCGACCTCCCTCACCCGGAGCGCTCCGAGATCCAGCTCACGGACGTGCTCTTCGCGCTCAGCGACCCCGAGCGCCTCGCCATCACGCGCCAGCTCGCCGACGGTCCTCTCGACATGGCGTCCTGCCACGCCACCGATCCGAACCTGCCGAAGTCGACCAAGTCGCACTTCATGAAGGTGCTGCGCGAGTCCGGCGTCATCCGCAACGAACCGAACGGTCGACGACGGATGCTGACGCTGCGGCGCGACGACCTCGACGCGCTCTTCCCCGGGCTGCTCGACTCGGTGCTCCGCATTCCGTGATCGTTTGGGCGCCGATGAGGCGTCGTTCGGTGGTGACGCCTCGGCGGTCCGCTAGATTCGCGACATGACTGTTGTGAATGCAGCCAGTGATCAGAGCGGATATCAGGTCACCGATGATGACCTCGACTTCCTCAGAATCAGTCGGGAGATGTTCGATTCGTGGGCGCGGGGCGAGTCTCCTCTGGCGGTCTCTCCCGCGGACTACCTGCACCTGCGTACCACTCTCTTCGCCGCTCTGAGAGAAGATGGCATCGGTGATGCCGACGTCCGTCTGCAGGGCAGCTCGGCCAGGTTCTTCTCGTCGCCCATGAAGCCGATGCTGTACAGCAGGGCGGAACTCGTCCAGGAGTTCTTGGATCAATACGGCCGGCTGCCGGATCGGTACGAGACTGATCGGATGGAGCAGCGCCTCGGCTCGCGTTGGAGCGCACCGGGGCCGAGGCAGCGGCCGTTCGATGCGTTGTTCGTGATCGGAGCTGCGGCGGAGGCCGGTGATCTGGACTTCCAGGTCTCCAGCGATGCGGCACGATCGATGATCGAGGCTGCGGTGCAGGAGCTCGGCCTCTCGGTGAACGACATTCGCGCGAAGCACAAGGACTACAACTTCTTCCAGAAGCAGCTGACCGAGACCCGGTTCATCCACCTGAGCCTTTGGAGGACGAAGGCGTCCGAACTGATCCGACGGCCGGTTTCGGTGGCGATCTTCGACGGCACCGGCCCGCCGGTCTCGACGAATGGACCCGTCTCGAGTCACTTCCAGCCGTCCGACTGGCTGGTGCAGGAATGACCACGGGTTCGGCCATCGAAATCGTTCCCGGGCGGGTCAGTCGACCCGCCGTCGCGTTCCGTGTGGATCAAGCAGCATCGCGCATTCGAGCGGACCTGGCGGCGGGCCGCGGGTCCATCGTCGTCGACGAGGCCAGGAGTAGCTCGCTCGTGCTGCAGGAGATGATGCAGGGTTTCGGTGTGCCCCGGGCCGAACGGTGGGAGCCCGAATTGATCGAGGATCCCCGCCGTGCAGCCGATCAGCTGCGCACGCGGCGAGATTCGATCTCCCCGGTCGCGGACCGGCACCTCGCACAGTCCCTGCTCCGAATGTCGACGGAGCGCCCCCCGATCGTGGTCGTGATCAATCCTGTCGATGAGTCACCGGCCGCCGTCGATGCGGCGAGGTTGGGTGCAGACGTCTACATGCTTCCGCGCCGACGAACGTCCCTTCCTCAAGATGCCGGGACCGTCGTCCCATGGCGGCGTGCGATCGACCTGACTCCTCTGTTGGCCGCGCTGAGGCCGCCGGACGCGGTCGAATGGCGGCAGGAGTATCGGTCCGCGGCGCCCGAATACAACCGTGCGCCGGGGCAGTCGGTCTTGAACCGAATCGTCGAGCTTCCCAGGATCGAACCGGTAATGGTCGTCCGTGAGGTGGCGGGGGCGCTCGGCTCGATCCATTTGGGCGGACGACTCACCCTGGCCACCTTCGAGCTCGCGCCCATCGTTGCGGGAGAGCCCGAACCGTGGCGTGCGATCGCCAAACCGCTGGGGATTAGTCCGACACAACTCCGCGACCCGGACGAGTGGGTGGTCGGGGGCACCATGATCCGTCACGATCGGGCGTTGCAGGTCACGCGTGGGGATGCCGACGGCGAGCTGCGCGTCCAGCTGGTGTGGGGCGGGCCCGACCCCCGCGGTCACGAGATCGCGCGGATAGAGGAGGAGCTCGACGGCATTCTGAACTCCCGGTGATCTCATGATGGGCATTGCCCACCAGCATGAGTGAGTGTACAGTCACTCATATGTCCACAACCCGCAGCTCCATCCTCTCGACGGCCGATGTCCGCCGGCCCCTCGTGGCTGCGGCGGCGTTGGCCGCGTTTGCGCGCAGCGGCTACCACGGCACGACCGTCGCCGACGTGGCCCGCGAGGCCAAGATCTCCCCGGCCTACGTCTTCAAGCTGTACTCCGGCAAGGAAGCGCTGTTCGTCGTGGCGCTCGAGGCCTGCTTCGACGCGATCGTCTCCGCCCTCGAAGAGGGAGCGGATGCTGCCGCTGACACTTCGCCCGAAGGTGTGCTCGACGCGATGGGCGACGCCTACGCGCACCTCATCTCCGACCGGAAGCTGCTGATGCTGCAGGTGCATGCGCAGTCGGTTGCCGAGATCCCCGCGATCGGGGAGACGTTGCGCACGGGACTGGAGCGCGTGACCACGTTCGCGAAGACCCGTTCGCGCGCGAGTGACGACGACGTGCAGCGCTTCATCGCCTACGGGCAGCTGTGCCACCTGATCGTCACCACGCAGCTCGACGGACGCCCGGGGGACTGGGTAGCCCTGCTGACGAAGGGGATCACGCACCCCGACTGATGCACCCGCTCGGGGGCATCGGGCGTTCCTCATGCCCTCAAGAGTGAGTGAGTAATCACTCATCCAGGCGATCTCGAATCGCACAACAAGAAACCAGAATCGGAGCACGTCATGACCACCCTCACCTCCCTACCGACGCTCGCCGCACCGCGCAGCGCGCGCCGCTGGCTCGCCCTCAGCGTCCTCGCGCTCGCGCAGTTCCTCGTGGTGCTCGACGCCTCGATCGTGAATATCGCCCTCCCCGTCCTCGGCCAGCAGCTCGGCATGGACACCGCCGCCCTCGCCTGGGTGATCACCGCCTACGTGCTCGCGTTCGGCGGACTGCTCCTCCTCGGCGGACGCCTCGCCGACCGCTACGGACACCGCCGGGTGTTCCTGATCGGAACGGCCGGATTCGTGGCGGCTTCCGCGCTCGCCGGGCTCTCCGTCTCAAGCGAGATGCTCCTGGCCGCCCGCGCCCTGCAGGGAGTCTCGGCCGCGCTCCTCGCTCCCGCCGCCCTCGCGCTGCTGACCCAGTTGTTCCCGAACGACGCCGAGCGCACCAAGGCCCTGGGCGTGTGGGGAGCCGTCGCCGGCATCGGATCGGCCGCGGGGGTGCTGCTCGGCGGGGTGCTCACGGCGACGCTCGGCTGGCAGTCAGTTTTCTTCGTGAACGTGCCCGTGGGTGCGCTCGTGCTCATCGCCATCCCGCTGCTCATCACCCGCGACGGCATCCGAACTCCCGGACGCCTGGATGCGGCCGGGGCTGTTACCGTCACCGCTGCACTCGTCGCACTGGTCGGTGCCCTCAGCGCAGTCGAGCGGGTCGGCTTCGTGCACCCGCTCCCGCTGGGTCTGCTCGCCCTCGCCCTGGTGCTCGGCGTGGTCTTCGTGGCGATCGAGCGCCGTGCCGCCGAGCCCCTCGTCCCCCTCCGCGTGTTCCGCAACCGCAATCTCGCGCTCGGCAACATCGTCATGCTGCTCGGCGGGGCCACCATGGTCGCCCTCTTCTTCGCCCTCTCCGTGTACATGCAGGCCGTGCTCGGGTACGACGCCCTCACCGCAGGCCTCACGCAGCTGCCCCTCGCCGGTGTGCTGGTTGTCGTCGCCGGCGGTGTGCCCGCGCTGATCGCCCGTGTGGGCACGCGGCCGGTGCTGATCGGGGCGCTGCTCATTCTGGCCGCGGGTCTCCTCTGGCTCGCCGCATCCCCGGCGGACGCCGCGTTCCTCACGCACCTGCTCGGCCCGACCCTCCTGGTCGGGATCGGGCTCGGAGGCGCAGTCGTCGCGACCACTCAGCTCGCGGTCGATGGCGTCGAAGGCGGAGAGGCCGGGCTCGCCGGCGGACTCGTCAACACCAGCCAGCAGATCGGCGGCGCGATCGGGCTGGCGGTGCTCGGCACGGTCGCCGGCCTGCGCACCGCCGCGCTGTCGGCCGAGGGGGTATCGTCTGCGGGGGCGCTCACCGGCGGATTCTCCTGGCTCTTCCTCGGGGCGGCAGGACTGGCGGCGCTCGGAGCAGGGATCGTCGCGCTCTGGCGTCGCGACTGAGGCCGCTCACGGGTCACTCCATTTGAAGTGAGAGCGATATGCCATGTCCTGATTGCTGATCATCGCGATAATGACAAGTGATAGACGGTCAACGATTTCCATTCTGCTCTCAGATTTGGAGCGGATGCCGCGATGGGCGGATACTTCTGGCATCCGGACCGCCCCCACTCGGCCGGGGAATCGACATGCAGACCTCCTTTTCGCTTACGCCAGGAACGACCATCGCCATCGTCGGCGGCGGCCGTCTCGGACGCGTGCTCGCGCGGTCGCTGCGTGCGGCGGGACTCGACGTCCTCGGCCCCCTCCGACGCGATCAGTCGATGCCGAATGCCGACATCGCGCTGCTCTGCGTCCCGGACTCCGCCATCCCTGCGGTCGCATTCGTGGCACGGCCGCATGCGCGGCTCGTCGGACACGTCTCCGGCGCCACTCCGCTCGACGACGTCGACTTCAGCCTCCACCCGCTGCAGACCTTCACCGGCACGGAGACGCCCGAGGTGTTCCACGGCATCGGCGCCGCGGTCGCCGGCCGCACCGACGACGCCCGCGCCGTGGCCGAGCAGCTGGCGCGGGCTCTGGGTGCTCGTCCGTTCGCAGTCGACGACGAGCACCGCGCGAGCTATCACGCGGCGGCATCCTTCGCCTCGAACTTCGTGCTGACGGTGCTCGAGGCGGCGGAGCAGCTCGCGGTGGCTGCCGGCATCCCCGAGGGCGACGCTCGCGAACTCCTCGCTCCGCTCGTCGGTCGCACCGTCGAGAACTGGACCGCTGCCGGAGCCGGGAGCGCCCTCACCGGACCCATCGCCCGAGGAGACGAGGCGACCGTCGCACGTCAAAGAGCGGCGGCCGGAGAGCTCGACCTCCAGGAGCTGTTCGACGCCCTCGCGACCGCCACCCGCGCCATCGCCGCCCGCCCTGCCTCCGTCGCCCGCACGCCCGAGGAGTCCACGGAATGAGAATCCTCCGCACGATTCCCGAGGTCCGCGCCGCGGTCGAGGAAGCGCGGTCCGCCGGCGGCACGGTCGGGCTCGTGCCCACGATGGGCGCCTTCCACGACGGGCACCTCTCGCTCATGCGCGCGGCGCGCGCGGCATCCGATCTCGTCGTCGTCTCGCTCTTCGTCAACCCGACCCAGTTCGCCGCGAACGAAGACCTCAGCACCTACCCCCGCGATGAAGACCGCGACGCGGCGCTCGCCGAAGCCGAGGGCGTCGACATCCTGTTCGCCCCCTCGGCATCCGAGATCTACCCCGAGGGGTTCGCGACGAGCATCCACGTCGCCGGCCTCACCGACGTGCTCGACGGCGCGAGCCGAGGGGCGCACCACTTCGACGGCGTCGCCACGGTGGTCACCAAGCTGTTCGGGATCGTCCGGCCGGATGCGGCGTACTTCGGGCAGAAGGATGCGCAGCAGGTGCTGGTCGTCCGCCGCGTCGTACGCGATCTCGACCTCGACGTGCGGATCGTCGCGTGCCCGATCGTGCGGGAGCCGGACGGGCTCGCGATGAGCTCGCGCAACGTCTACCTGGATCCGGATGCTCGCGCGCAGGCGACCGCGCTGAACCGGGCGCTCGACGCGGCGGCTGCGGCGTTCGAGGCGGGGGAGCGCGACGGTGACGCCATCCTCGCTGCCGCTCACCACGTGCTCCTCGGCGCCGGCATCGCGCCCGAATACCTCGAACTCCGCGATGCCGAGACGCTGGAGCCCGCGGCCCGCGTCGAACGCGACACCCTCCTCGCCGTCGCCGCACGCGTCGGTGCCGCCCGGCTGATCGACAACCACGTGCTGAGCGTGACCGACGCCCCGACCCCCATCGACGAGAGAGGCGACGCCTGATGCGACGCACCATGCTGAAGTCGAAGATCCACCGCGCGACCGTCACTGCGAGCGATCTGCATTACGTCGGATCGATCACGATCGACCCGGATCTGCTCGAGGCCGCCGACATCCTCCCCCACGAGCAGGTGCACGTCGTCGACGTCGACAACGGCGCCCGCTTCGAGACGTACACGCTGGCGGGGGAACGCGGATCCGGCGTCATCCAGGTCAACGGCGCCGCCGCCCGCCTCGTGCACACCGGAGACACGGTCATCGTCATCTCCTATGCCGACTACTCGCGCGAAGACCTCGCGACCTACGAGCCGGTGGTGGTGCACGTCGACCGCGGGAACACGATCATCCAGGTCGACGACGCCGTCGACCGTCTGCTGACGGAGGTCACCGCATGAGCGCCCACGCTGCTCCGCGGAAGCGCGTTACCCTCGCCGCGCTCGCCGCGAAGAAGGATGCCCGCGAACCGCTCGTGATGGTCACCGCCTACGACCACCCCAGCGCGCAGATCGCCGAGGCCGCGGGCGTCGACATCGTGCTCGTGGGCGACTCGGCCGCGATGACCGTGCTCGGCTACGACAGCACCGTGCCCGTCACCGTCGATGAGATGCTCATGCTGACCAAAGCCGTGCGGCGCGGCCTGACGGTGCCGCTGCTCGTCGGCGACCTGCCGTTCGGTTCGTACGAGGCGTCGGACGAGCTCGCCGTCGCGACCGCGCAGCGCTTCGTCAAGGAGGCCGGGTGCGACCTCGTGAAGATCGAGCGCGGCGGTACGACCGTCGATCGCGCGAGGGCGCTCGTGCAGGCCGGCATCCCGGTCGTCGGACACGTCGGACTCACCCCGCAGACCGCGACGGCGCTCGGCGGCTATCGCGCGCAGGGACGCACGGCCGACGCCGCCCTCGCCGTGATCGACGACGCCCTCGCGCTGCAGGATGCCGGATGCTCGATGCTCGTCGTCGAGGCGGTGCCCTCCGAGGTGACCGCGGCACTCGTGCCCCTGCTCGACATCCCCGTGATCGGCATCGGAGCCGGGGCGGATGCCGACGGCCAGGTGCTCGTGTTCCACGACCTGCTCGGTCTCTACGAAGGCGGCGCGGCCAAGTTCGTCAAGCGTTACGCCGACCTGCGCGGTGCCGCGATCGCGGGCGTCGAGGCGTATGCGGACGAGGTGCGCGGCGGCGTGTATCCCGCGGCCGAGCACGGGTATTCGATGCCGGAGGGGGAGGCCGTGCGGCTCGGGGAGTTGCTGGCGGGGCGCTGACGTGGTTCGTGGATAAGTACGAAGGTGAGCCGTCTGGTGGAGCGGTGCGGCCGTCGGACATGACCGGACTCTTGCCGTTGCCTGTCTGGAACGGACCTTGCGGCGCGGGAAAGGATCACTCCTGCGAGGCAGGGCCCGCCGCTGCTTCGGCCTCCCAGCGCAGCAGGTCGCCGGGCTGACAGTCGAGCACCTCGCACAGGGCGTCGAGGGTCGTGAAGCGCACCGCCTTCGCGCGCCCGTTCTTCAGTACCGCGAGATTCGTCGGAGTGATGCCGATGCGGTCGGCCAGCTCGCCGACACTCATCTTCCGCCGCGCCATCATCACGTCGATGTCGACCACGACGGGCATCAGATCACCTCGTTGTCGAGCTCGGAACGCAGCGACCTCGCCTCGGCCTCACGATCGATCGCCTGCCGCAGCAGCGTCTTCATCACGACGACGAGCAGCGCCATCCCGGCGAGCACCACCCCGGCGCCGCCGATCAGCGCCACGAGACCCGGTGCCGTCGACCCGGGCGCCAGCAGCGCCGCGAGAATCCACGTGAGCGCGGCGGCGGCGAGGATCGCGCCGATGATCACGTTCACGTACCGGAACGACGACTCCGAGAAGATCGAACCGCGGCGCACCTTCGTCAGCAGCATCCACACGCACACGCCGAACACCTGGAGCGTCGCGACACCGAGGACCACGAGCGACACGAGGGCGATCCGACCCCACAGCTCCTCCGCGCCGAGATCCAGCCACAGCAGGGGCACGATCAGCGCCTGGACCACCACGGAGCCGAGCAGCGCGATCGCGATCACGACCCGCAGCACGATGATCGTCGCTTTACTCATGACGTCGCCTTTCGTCGAAGAACAACAGGAATCTATCGTTAATCGTTCGATGGGGCAATGTCGAAGAGGCGTGCGGCGGGGTGCGACCGCGGGTCAGGAAGCGATGCGACCCGGCTGGGCCTCTCCGGCCTGTGGGCCGATCTCGGCCCACACGGCATCCAGGGAGATCTCCAGCACCTCCGCGATCGCGGCGATCGTCGAGAACGCGGGGGTGGCCACGCGTCCGGACTCGATCTTGCGCAGGGTCTCGGGGGAGATGCCGGCGTCCAGTGCGACGCTCAGCATCGAACGCTCGCCGCGCGCCTGTCGCAGCAGGGATCCGAGACGCTCGCCGCGCTCGATTTCGACGGGGGTGAGCGGCATCCGGACCATCATGATGCCCATACTAATACCGGGATAGTATTACCGGGATAGTTATCGGACACGCGGAGAGAAGCCCATGATCGAGATCCTGACCGCAGACGAGCTCACCCGAGCGAGAGGCGCCGGCGCGCTCGTCGGCGACATCCTGCAGACGCTCAAGAGTCGCGCCACGGTCGGGGTGAACCTGCTCGACCTCGATCGCTGGACCCAGCAGATGATCGCGGATGCCGGTGCCGAGTCCTGCTACGTCGACTACGCGCCGTCCTTCGGCAGCGGCCCCTTCGGCCACTACGTCTGCACCGCCGTGAACGACGCCGTGCTGCACGGCATGCCGCACGACTACCGGCTCGCCGACGGAGATCTGCTCACGCTCGACCTCGCGGTCACCCTGCGCGGCATCTCGGCCGATGCGGCCATCAGCTTCGTGGTCGGCGGAACCCCGGCGCCCGAAGACCTCGCCATGATCGCGACCACCGAGCGCGCCCTCGCCGCCGGAATCGCCGCGGCCCGGCCCGGAGCCCGCATCGGCGACCTCTCGCACGCGATCGGCTCGGTCCTGAGCGCGGCGGGCTACGCGATCAACCTCGAGTTCGGCGGCCACGGCATCGGCTCGACCATGCACCAGGATCCGCACGTCGCGAACGACGGACGCCCGGGTCGCGGCTACAAGCTCCGCCCCGGACTCCTGCTCGCCCTCGAGCCGTGGGTCATGGCCGACACCGACGTGCTCCGCACCGACGCCGACGGGTGGACCCTGCGGAGCGCGACCGGATGCCGCACCGCCCACAGCGAGCACACGATCGCGATCACGGAGGACGGCGCGGAGATCCTGACCCTGCCGACAGGACGCGCCGCCTGAGCAGGACGGGCGGGACGCGCGGGACCGGCAGGGCGAGCCCTACCGCAGCACGAGCCCGATCTCGAAGGACCGCCGCCACGGCAGCGTGAGCGCCTCGATGCGCACGTCGTCGGCCGGGAGCATCGACTCCAGCAGCGTCGTCAGCTCCTCGTGGATGACGCGCTCCGCGGTCGCGACGAGTGCGTCGTCGGCCATCGGGTAGATGTCGGGGAAGAGCGAGGGGCCCGTGTCGGTGCGCACGACCGCCTGGTACGCGAAGTCGTCGAGCAGGCGCGTGAGCAGCGCGATGCGGGCGGCCCGAGCATCGAACGAACCCGTCGCACGGCCGACCACCCCGGCGGCCGCGACCGCGACCACACTGCCGAGCGTGTTGCCGGCCGTGTTCCAGCCGCCGAACGCCTCGAGCCGACCGAGCAGTCCTGCCTCCGCGAGCGCGCGCACGAGCGCCTCGTCCGCGCCGTTCGGGTAGCGCACGTCGGCGAGAGCCACGTGCTCCCCGGCATCCAGCCGCTCCCGGACCAGAGCGACGGTGCCGGCCACGGCATCCTGATCGACGGCATCCGGCCGGCCGCGGAACATGTCGTGGCGGTCGGGATCCGGCGCGTGCAGGACGAGCGTGATGTCGCCGCCCTCCGTCACCTCGGCGGCACCGGCGGCGCGGATCTGTCGGCTCGCCGACGCCGCGAGCGACATGTTCTCGTACGGCGGGATGCGCGTCATCCCCTCGGCGTCCGCGCACGCGACCGAGAACGACGCGGTCACGTCGGCGTTCGCGGCCAGGGCTCGGGCCACCAGTGCTGCTCCCACCTCATCCGCGCCGGGGTACATCAGCACGTTCCGCCCCGAGGGCAGCATCCGCATCCAGTGCCGCAGCCACACCTGCTCGGCGCTTCCGGCGGCGAACGGCGCGGTGTCGTCGGCGGTGATCGCGAGGAAGTCGAGCGTCGCATCCTCGACGAGAGCGAGCGTCGACAGGTTCGCGATGTGGTTCCGCAGTCGGCGGGTCGAGTAGTCCGAGACGATCTCGGCCGGCACCGGCGTGAGGTCGGACAGCGGCAGCACGTCGGGTTCGTCGAGCAGCCGGTGCGCGTCGCCGCCGAGCGCGTGGATCTCCTTGCCGTGCGTCGTCCAGTACTCCGGCTCTTCGGCGGCCGAGTACGAGTTGCTCGCGCGGGTCACCAGCGAGACGGCCGAGATCGGCAGCTCGGGTCGGCGCCGGCGGACCTCGCGCAGCACATCGAGGCGCGTCAGCACGTCGCGCGTGGTGTCGTCGCTCGTCCGGCTCGCGATGAGTCCGCCGTAGAGCAGCATGTCGACGGACACGACGAGGTGCACGGTGGCGGGGTCGGCAGCGCGTTCGAGCAGCCATGCGCCCAGGGCCGTCGCATCTCCGGCCTTCCGGTACGAGGGCAGGATCTCGGTGGGCGGCACGTCGAGCGTCACGCCCGCGACGGCGGCGACGTCGCCGGGGAGCCGCACGTTCACCGGTCGATCGTCGAGCGGGAGGAGGGCGATGCGCGGACGCAGGGTCGGGTCGGACACGGCGGGACAGCCTTTCATCGGGAGGAGAGAGCGGGAGGGGCGGATCGGAATCCGGACCAGGGCGGGGACGGTTCAGGGGCGGGAGATGGAGACCAGATACGAGTACCGGTCGCCGCGGTACACCGACTCGGCGTACTCGATCGGGCGGCTGCGGGCGTCGTAGGTCGTGCGCTTGACCAGGAACGCCGGCGAGAAGGGCGGCGTCTGCAGGGCGGCCGCCTGCTCCTCGTCGAGCACGACCGCGTGGATCTCCTGGTCGGCGCGGACTGCCGCGATGCCGAAGCGGGTGCGCAGATCGTCGTACAGCGAGTCGCCGACGATGCCGTCTTCGAGTCCCGGCACGGCGTCGGCCGCGATCGAGCAGACCTCGAGGCAGATCGGGATGTCGTCGGCGGTGCGCACGCGGCGGATCCGGACGACCGGCGACTGCGGGCTCAGGTTCAGCGCATATCCGGCGGTCTGGCCGGCGGATGCCGTCGCCACGTCGACCGACAGCGAACCGGGTCGCATGTTGCGCGTGTGCATGTCTTCGGAGAACGAGGTGAGCTCGAAGGTCTTGCTGATGCGGGAGGCGCTCACGAAGGTGCCGGCGCCCTGGAGGCGGTAGACCAGGCCGTCGCGCTCCAGTTCGTCGAGGGCGCGGCGCACGGTCTGCCGGTTGACCTCGAGCGACTCGGCGAGATCCCGCTCGGTGGGCAGCTTCTCGTGCGGGGCGAGGCCCTGCTGGATGACCTCTTCCAGATGCCGCCGCACCCGTTCGTGCTTCGTCACACCCTCGATCGACGACATGTCATCCCTCCCGTTTGCCCATTTGGACTAACCCAATCTTGACGATCACGCCCAGATGTGTCAATGTCTGTTCTCAGCGGTTCCGAATTGGTCTATTCCAATCCTTTTGCAAGGTCAATGATGAGCGGAGAACTCCCATGCACACGAAGCAGCACATGCGCCGGCGCGCCCTGATCGCCGGTGCCCTGACCACAGCCACGGTCGTCGCCCTGACCGGCTGCGGCGCGGGCGGCGGCGATGCCGACGGCCCCACCGAGATCACGTTCTCGTATCTGTGGGGAGGGGAGGAGGCGAAGGCTCTCGAGCAGATCATCTCCGACTTCAACGCGAGCCAGGACGAGATCGTCGTGAAGGGCGTCTCGAGCCCCGACACCCAGAAGCAGCTCACCTCGATGTCGTCGTCGAACGGCTCGTTCGACATCTCGGACAACTTCGGCAACACCGTCGGCGCCTGGGCGTCGAAGGGCATCCTCGCTCCTCTCGACGACGCGATCAAGACCGAGAAGATCGACGTCGATGACTTCGTGCCGAGCGCGATGGAGCAGATGACCTACGACGGCAAGATCTACTCGCTGCCGATCGCGATCCACAGCTTCCAGCTGCTCTACAACACGGAGCTCCTCGAGGCGGCCGGCGTGACCCCGCCGACCACGATGGACGAGCTCGCCGCAGCGATCGAGAAGCTCACCGTGGTCGACGACTCCGGCAAGATCACGCAGCTCGGCCTCGGCTCGGCCAACGACAGCACCACCCTGACCACCCTCGGCTACGCGTTCGGCGGCACCTGGGACGGCGAAGACGGCCCCACCCCGGCGGAGCCCGGCAACCTCGAGGCCCTGCAGTGGTACCAGGACAACGTGATCGAGCCGGTCGGCGCCGAGGCCATGGCGACGTTCGTCTCCGGCCAGGGCGAGTACCTCTCGGCGCAGGACCCGTTCTTCAGCGGCAAGGTCGCGATGATCATCGACGGCGAATGGCGCTCGGCCAGTGCCGCCAAGGTCGCACCCGACTTCGACTGGGGCGTCACCGCCATCCCCGCCGCGTCGGCCGATCTCGAGAACAGCACGCAGGTCACCGCGAGCACGCTGTTCATCCCCGCGAACTCGAAGCACAAGGAGGAGGCGGCGACCTTCCTCGCGTACCTCGTCAGCCCCGAGCCGATGGAGAAGTTCGCCGTCGCCCTCGGCAACCTGGCCGGACGCACCTCGCTGTCCGACAGTGCGGCCTTCGACGACCTGCAGGACTTCAGCGTGTGGGCCGACGCGGCATCCTCGCCGAACGCGAAGTCGCTCTCGAGCCTCCCGTACAGCGCCGAGTACGCCACCGACCTCGCCACCGCCTTCGATGAGGTCGTCCGCCTGACGGCGACTCCCGAAGAGGCGATCGCGACGGTCGAAGAGCGCATGGCCAACTACTCCACGAAGTGATCGGGGCTCCGTGACCTCTGCAACAGCACGCCGGGTCCGGCAGGAGAACGCTCCTGCCGGACCCGGCGGTCGCGCCCGTCGGCGGCGCAGCCGCCGGTCCACTCTGATCGGCCTCGCCTTCGCGTCGCCGTTCATCGTCGGGTTCCTGTTCCTGTTCGCCTACCCGATCGCGGCGTCGGCGTACTACAGCTTCACCGACTTCAACCTGTTCCAGTCCCCCGAGTGGGTGGGGATGGCGAACTACGTCCAGATGTTCAACGACGGCGTCTTCTGGAAGTCGCTCGCGAACACCGCCGTCCTCACCGTCTTCGGCGTACCGCTGGCGATCGGCATCGCGCTCGCCGGCGCGCACCTGCTGAACACCCCGGTGCGCGGCCAGCCGCTCTACCGCGCCCTGGTGTACCTGCCCTCGATCGTCCCCGTCGTCGTCGGCGGCTACCTGTGGCGCTGGCTCCTGAACGCCCAGTACGGCTTCGTGAACTACTTCCTGTCCTGGTTCGGCATCGAGGGTCCGGCCTGGCTGCAGCAGCCCGAGTGGACCAAGCCGGCCATCATCCTGATGTCGCTGTGGACCGTCGGCGGCACCATGATCATCTACCTCGCGGCCCTTCAGGAGGTGCCGAAGGAGCTCTACGAGGCGGCCGAGCTCGACGGCGCCGGAGCCTGGCGCCGCTTCACCAGCGTCACGTGGCCGACCGTCTCCCCCGTCACCCTGTTCCAGGTGATCGTGAGCATCATCGGGTTCCTGCAGATCTTCACGCAGCCGTACATCCTGTCGCAGGAACGGCTGAATCAGGCCGGTTCCGGTCCGGGGCAGTCGATGCTGTCGTACGCGATGTACCTGTACCAGAACGCGTTCGTCTTCCTGAAGATGGGATACGCCTCCGCCATGGCCTGGACACTGTTCCTCGTCACGCTCGTCGTGAGCCTGATCGTGCTCGCGACCTCGAAGAAGTGGGTGCACGATGGCACACGCTGATGTCACCGTCCTGCGCAAGCCTCCGCGGCGGGTGCGCCGCACGATGCGCCGGGTCCGGCAGCAGGTCTCGGTCGCGCTGCTCGCGCTGCTGTTCCTGTTCCCGCTGCTGGTGATGCTGTCGACCGCGTTCAAGACGCCGGGCGACGTGTTCTCCTCGCCGCCGTCGCTGCTGCCCTCCGACTGGACGTTCGACAACTTCGCCGAGGCGTTCGAGCAGATCCCGGTGTGGCGCTACCTCGCCAACACCCTGTTCGTCTCGGGGATGAGCATCCTCGGCACGGTCATCTCGTGCCCGCTCGTCGCCTACGCCCTGGCGAAGGTGCGCTGGCGCGGCGCCCGGCCGCTGCTCATCCTGGTGCTCGCCACCATGATGCTCCCGCCGCAGGTCACGCTCATCCCGCTGTTCCTGGTGTGGAACGGGCTCGAGGCGACGAACACCTACCTGCCGCTGATCGTCCCCGCATTCCTGGGCACGCCGTTCTTCATCTTCATGATCCGGCAGTTCCTGCTCGCCGTCCCCGACGAGCTGATCGAAGCCGCGCGACTGGACGGCGCCTCCGAGTTCCGCACCTACGCGACGATCGTGCTGCCCCTCGCGCGCCCGGCGATCGTGACCGCGGCGATCTTCCAGTTCGTCTGGGCGTGGACCGACTTCCTCAACCCCCTCATCTATCTGAACGACCAGTCGACCTATACGCTGTCGATCGGTCTCTACGCCTTCTTCGGTGAGAACGATGTGGCCTGGGGGCCGCTGATGGCCGCGTGCGTGATGTTCACGCTCCCGGCCGTGGCGATCTTCCTCATCGGCCAGAAGTTCTTCATCGGCGGCGCCAGCGCAGGAGCTCTCAAATGACCCACGGCCCCCTCGAACTCATCACCGGACGCCTGATCGCGTCTGTCCAGGCCTCGGCCGGGAGTCCCGTGCGCGATACGGAGGTGATCGCCGCGCTCGCCGAATCGGCGCTCGTCGGCGGTGCGAGCGCGCTGCGGCTGAACGGCCCGGACGACATCCGGCGGGTGCGTCCGGCCACGACGGTGCCGATCATCGGACTGCACAAGGTCTTCAACGGCATCCGCAACATCATCACCCCCGACGTCGCGCTGGCCGTCGGCCTGGCGCAGGCCGGCGCCGACATCATCGCGGTGGATGCCACCGTCGAGCAGCTGGGCGAGAGCTTCGCGCTGCTGGGTGAGATCGCCGAGGCGACAGGCCGTCCCGTCATGGCCGACGTGTCGACCTTCGACGAGGGGGTGCGCGCCTGGGAGGCCGGTGCGACGGTCGTCGGCACCACCCTCTCCGGGTACACGCCGCACTCTCCCGGCGGCGACGGTCCCGATCTCCGCCTGGTCGCGGAACTGGTGGCCGCGGGCGTCCCCACCATCGCCGAGGGCCGGTATCAGACACCCGAGCAGGTGCGTCAGGCCTTCGACGCCGGCGCGCTCGCCGTGGTCGTCGGGGGCGCGATCACCGACCCCATCGCCATCACGCGGCGCTTCGTCGCGGTCACCCCGGCGGTGCGGACCCCGGCATGATCATCGGCATCGACATCGGCGGCACGAAGATCGCGGTCGCGGGCTTCGCGCCCGACGAGCGCGGTCGGCTGACCGGGAGCACCGCCGTGCGCACGATCGCCACCCCGGCGCGGGAGGGCGGACCGGCCATCGTGCGAGCGGTGACGGATGCCGTGCGCGAGGTGCGCGGCAGCGACCCGCTCGAGGCGGTCGGGGTCGGCACCGCGGGGGTCGTCGGGCCGGACGGCGCGATCACCTCGGCGACGGATGCGATCAGCGGATGGGCCGGGTTCCCCCTGCGGGAGGCGCTGGCGGATGCTGTGGGCGTTCCGGTCGCGGTGGTCAACGACGTGCACGCGGCGGCCGTCGCCGAGGCGGAGCAGGGCGCCGGAGCAGGTGCGCAGGGGATGCTCATGGTCGCGGTCGGCACCGGCATCGGCGGTGCCGTGGTGCTGCCGGACGGACTGCGCCGCGGGGTCACCGGAACGGCCGGATCGGTCGGCCACATGGAGATCTCGCTGCCGCCTCGCCTCGCGGAGCGCCGCTGCCCGTGCGGCGGCTTCGGCCACGTCGAGGCGGTGGCATCCGGGCCGGGGCTGGAGCGGACCTACCTCGAGGAGAGCGGCGGCTTCCTCCCGCTGCGCGAGGTGCACGCGGCGGCTCTGCGCGGAGACGCCCTGGCGGATCGGGTGATCCTCGATGGCGCGCGCTACCTCGGGCGCGCTCTCGCGAGCGCCAACGCCGTGCTCGACGTCGAGGTGATCGTCGTCGGCGGCGGTGTCGCGGAAGTGGGCGAGACGTATCTGTCCGAAGTGGCGCGCACCTACCGCGCAGCCGCCATGCCCGGGCCTTCGCGCGCGCGAGTGGTGCCGGCGCGCCTGGGGGTCGATGCCGCCCTGACCGGAGCAGCGCTCGTCGGCGGCGCACGGACGGACGACGCCCTCCCCCTCTGAAACTCCCACCCCATCCTCAGGGTGAACGATATATCGTTGACTATCGTTCACCCCAGCAGGAGGTCATCATGAACAACGCATTCCCCTCCAACCCGTTCGGCGGCACCGGCGGCCCCGGAAGCAGCGGCGGACCCGGCGGCCTCTTCGGCGGCTCCGGCTTCGGCACGGGCCCCGGCGGTCCGGCATCCGCGATCTTCGAGGCCATGGACCAGCTCCGGAAGTCGTTCGAGTCCCGCCCGTCCGGCGGCTCCCGCATGGCCCGCGGCGACGTGCGCACCGCGGTGCTCTCGCTGCTCGCCGAGAAGCCGATGCACGGCTACCAGATCATCAACGAGATCGCCGAGCGCAGCGGCGGCACCTGGAAGCCGAGTGCCGGCTCTGTGTACCCGACACTGCAGCTGCTCGCCGATGAAGGACTCATCGAGGCCGAGGAGCAGAACGGCCGCAAGACCTACTCGCTCACCGAGGCCGGTCGCGCCATCGCCGACGAGAACTCCGAGACCCCGGCTCCGTGGGAGTCGTCGTCCGGCAAGGACGGACACCGTGACAGCGCCCGCTTCAACGCGCTGCCGAAGGCCGGCGTCGACCTCGCGGCCGCCGCGGCCCAGGTCGGACGCAGCGGTTCGCCCGAGCAGGTGCAGCAGACGATCGAGGTCCTCGACGAGGCCCGCCGTAGGCTGTACTCGATCCTCGCGCAGGACTGACCGCGCAGTGCGGCATCGAGTGAGGGCCTGCGAGAGGACCACGCGATGACGGATGCTGCGGCACAGGGCGTCCACCGCGCCCGGTACCGTCGCATCCTGTCGTTCGCAGGCCGGGAGTTCCTGAAGATCTGGTGGTTCGAGCTCGTCCTTCCGCGTCTGGGGATGCGCAGGATCGCGGAGCGCACGCGCGGCGAGCGGATGCAGCGGTTCGCGCGGCGCTTCCATGTGCTCGCCGTCGAACTCGGCGGCCTCATGATCAAGGTCGGGCAGTTCATGTCGTCGCGCCTCGACGTGCTGCCGCCGGAGATCACCAAGGAGCTCGAGGGGTTGCAGGACGAGGTGCCGGCCGTGCCCACGCCTGCGATCCGTGCACTCGCGGAAGCGGAGTTGGGCATCCCGCTCGAACGCGCCTACGCCTGGTTCGACGAGACCCCGGTCGCGGCGGCATCGCTCGGGCAGGTGCACCGCGCCAGGCTCTCCGCCCTCGACGCCGCCGACACCGGACTCGAAGACGTCGTGGTCAAGGTGCAGCGGCCGGGTATCGACCAGATCGTCGCGGTCGACCTCGCTGCCCTCCACCGCGTCGCCCGCTGGTTGACCCGGGTGCGCCTCGTCGCCGACCGGGTCGATGCGCCCGCCCTCGTCGAGGAGTTCGCCGCGACGAGCCTCGAGGAGATCGACTACCTGCACGAGGCCGCCAGCGCCGAACGGTTCCGTGAGAACTTCGCCGACGATCCCCGCGTCGACACCCCGGAGATCGTGTGGGAGCGGTCGACCCGTCGGGTGCTCACGCTCTCCGACGTCACCGCGATCAAGATCAACGACACCGACGCCCTGCGCGCCGCCGGCATCGACCCGTCCGAGGTCGCGGCGGTGTTCGCCGAGGTGATGTTCGACCAGGTCTTCACGCACAGCTTCGTGCACGCCGACCCGCACCCCGGCAACATCTTCGTGACGCCGATGCCCTCGGGTGCAGGCGGGTCGGGGCGGAACTTCCGCCTCACGTTCATCGACTTCGGCATGATGGCCGAGATCCCCGACAGCCTCCGGGACGGCCTGCGCACCCTCCTCATCGCGGTCGCCGGACGCGACAGCCGCGGCCTCGTCGCCGCGGCGCAGGAGATCGGCGTGCTGCTGCCCGCCGCCGACACCAACGAGCTCGAACGCGCACTCACCGCGCTGTTCGCCCGCTTCGGCGGCATGGGGTTCGCCGAGCTCAGCAAGGTCGATCCGAGGGAGTTCCGCGACTTCGCGGACGAGTTCGGCGACATGGTGCGCTCGCTCCCGCTGCAGCTGCCCGAGAACATGCTGCTGCTCATCCGCGCCGTGTCGCTGACGTCGGGCATGTGCAGCGGCCTCGATCCCTCGTTCAACGTGTGGGATGCCGCGGAGCCCTACGCCGGACGGCTGCTGCGCGACGAGAGCGGCAACATCGTGCAGGCGTTCGCGAATCAGGCGATGGGCACGATGGGCACGACCTGGCGTCTGCCCGGCCGCATCGACAGGATCATCACGCGCATCGACGACGGCAACGTCTCGTTCGACACGTCGCGCCTGGAGCGGCGACTGGACCGGCTCGAGGGGATCGCCCGGCGCATCGCATCCGGAGTCCTCTTCGCCGCCCTGCTCATCGGCGGCGCCCTGCTCGTCCCCTCCGTGCCGCCGCTCGGCATCACGCTGATCTGCGTCTCGGTGCTCCCGCTGCTGCACTCCGTGTTCGCGGGGGTCGGCCGCCGCTAGCCCGCGGCACGCCCGGGAAAACCCGGACCATCCGGCAGCCGTCCGGCGCGTCCCGCGCCGACGCGCCGTGCATCGAGCGGAGGGTTCGGGTTTCCGCACCCCACGCGCCGGGATATCGCGTGACAGGATGGTGTGCCATGGAGATCCCTGACGAGAAGCCCGCCGATCGCTCCGCAGGAGACCCCGCCCCGCGCGCCCGGACGGATGCCGCCGGCACGAGCACCGCCGGCACGGGCGCGAACCGCCTCCCCACCAAGGCCACCGAGACCGCGCGCAAGATCGTCCGTGACATCGCCGCGGTCCCGCCGCGCAGCGTGCATCCGGCGCTCGTGCCCGGCGTCTCGGTCGAGGAGACCGGCCGCACCTATCGCACCGATCCGCTGGTGTTCGGCGTCGCGGTCGCCCTGACCCTGGCGTTCATCGCATGGGGCGTGTTCGCGGGCGACAACCTCTCCGGCACCACCCGCACCGTGCTCGACTGGGTGGTGGAGTACTTCGGGTTCTTCTTCACGACCATCGCCACCGTCATCCTCGTCTTCATGCTGTTCGTCGGCTTCAGCCGGTACGGCCGCATCCCGCTCGGGCGCGACGACGAGGAGCCCGAGTTCTCGATGTTCTCGTGGATCTCGATGCTGTTCGCCGCCGGCATGGGCATCGGTCTCGTCTTCTGGGGCGCGGCCGAGCCGCTGACCTTCTTCGAGAACCCGCCGCCGGGGACGGTCGAGGCGAACACGCTCGAGGCGATGCACACCGCACAGGCCCAGGTGCTCTACCACTGGGGTCCGCAGGCCTGGTCGTTCTACGCGCTCGTCGGCGGGGCCATCGCCTACGGCGCCTTCCGTCGCGGACGCACGCCGCTGATCTCCTCGATCTTCGCGCCGCTGCTCGGCGAGGGTCGTACGGCCGGTCCGCTCGGGCGCACGATCGACATCTTCTCGATCATCGTGACGCTGTTCGGCACCGCGGCCTCCCTGGGCCTCGGCGCGCTGCAGATCGGCCACGGCGTCGAGATCGTCACGGGGATCGGGCCGGTCGGCAACGGCATCCTGATCGCGGTGATCGCCGTGCTCACCGCATGCTTCATCGCCTCGGCGGTCTCCGGCGTCTCGAAGGGCATCCGGGCGCTGTCGAACATCAACGCGGTGGTGGCGCTGCTGCTGGCGTTCTTCGTGTTCTTCGTCGGACCGACGCTGCTCATCCTCAACGTGATCCCCTCGGTCGCGGTGCAGTTCCTCGGCGACCTGCCGCAGATGATCGGCCGCTCGGCGTCGCAGGGCGACGAGGCGCAGGCGTTCCTGTCGGGCTGGACCATCTTCTACTGGGCGTGGTGGATCTCGTGGTCGCCGTTCGTCGGCATGTTCATCGCCAAGATCTCGCGCGGACGCAGCCTCCGCCAGTTCGTGTCGGTCGTCATCGTGGTGCCCTCGGTCATCTCGCTCATCTGGTTCGCGATCTTCGGCACCACCGCGATCAAGCAGCAGATGGACGGCGCGAACCTCACGGTCGATCCGCCGGAGGAAGTGCTGTTCGGCGTGCTCGAGAACCTGCCGTTCCCGCTGATCACCAGCATCGTGCTCATCCTGCTGATCGCGATCTTCTTCGTCACGGGTGCGGATTCCGCCTCGCTCGTGATGGGGACGCTCTCGCAGCAGGGCCGGCCGGAGCCCGCGCGCTGGGTGGCGGTCGTCTGGGGCGTGCTGGTCGGCGTCATCGCCGCCGTGCTGCTCGTCACCGGCGAGGAGGGGAGCGGGCTGCGGTCGCTGCAGAATGTGACGATCATCGCCGCGCTGCCGTTCGCGATCATCATGGCGTTCATGATGATCGCGTTCATGAAGGACCTGCGGCGCGACCCCCTGATCCTGCGGGACCGCTATGCCCGCGCCGCCGTGCGGCACAGCGTCATGTCGGGGCTCGAGGAGTACGGCGACGACTTCGCGCTCGTGCCCGTCGAGTACGACCACTCCGAGGACGACCTGGCATGGATCGACGAGTCGACCGTCGACGACAGCCTCGCCGAGGTCTACGAGGCGGCGACCGAGGCGATCGACATCATCCCGCAGGCCGAGGTCGATGCGGTCGTCGAGGCGGCGCTGGACGACGAGGCGGCAGCGGCGGCGGCGGCGGATGCTGCGGAGCGACCGCGCGAGGACTGACCGGGCCCCGCGAGATCAGGAGATCAGGCGGGTTCCGGCGACTCGGTCGCGGATCGCACTGAAGCGGCCTGACCGTCTGCCTCCGCGTCGCCGACCTGCTCGGCGGCGGCCGTGATCCGGGCTGCCATCCCCGCGAAGATCAGGCCGTGGAAGGGCAGCACGGCCAGCCAGTAGAGGCGTCCGGTCAGCCCGCGCGGGAAGAAGATCGCACGCTGTTCGTAGCGGGCGCCGGCGCCGTCGGGCACGGCGCGCAGCTCCAGCCATGCCTCCCCCGGCACCTTCATCTCGGCGCGGAGTCGCAGGAGCGACCCGGCGTCCTTCGTCTCGACCGCCTCGACGCGCCAGAAGTCGATCGCGTCGCCGACCCGTGCGGCGGTGCGGCTGCGGCGTCCGCGGCTCAGCCCGACGCCGCCGACGATCCGGTCCATGAAGCCCCGCACCGCCCACAGCAGCGGGGAGGAATACCAGCCGTTCTCGCCGCCGATGCCGAGGATCACGCGCCACAGCTCGGCGGGGGAGGCGGTCGTGGTCACCGAACGGGAGTCCGTGAACACGGTGCGTCCGGCCCAGTCGGGGTCGCTCGGCAGGGGATCGCTGGGCGCGCCCGAGACCTCGGCATCCTGCCAGCTGGTCTCGATCGTGTCGGCCTGCAGTCGTCCGAGCGCCAGATCCACGGCTCTCCGGTACGGCGTCAGGCCGCCCTCGGGCCGGGGGATCAGGTCGTCGACCGCGTGGTCCTTCATGATGCACTCGTTCTGCAGCGAGGCCACGAGGGGCCGGGCGATCGAACGCGGCACCGGAGTCACGAGGTTCACCCAGTGCGACGCCAGCCACGGCGTGAGCACGGGGAGGGACGCGATGGCGCGCTGCCGCAGTCCGGCCTCGACCGCGTAGCCGTTCATCATCTGCCCGTAGCGCAGCACGTCGGGACCGCCGACGTCGACGGCGCGGTTCACGTCGGCGTCCACGCGGGCGGCGCCGAGGAGGTAGTGCAGCACGTCGCGCACGGCGATCGGCTGGATGCGGTTGCGCACCCACTTCGGGGCAGGCATGTACGGCAGCACGTCGGTGAGGTGCCGGATCATCTCGAACGATGCCGAACCGGAGCCGATCACGACGCCCGCCTGCAGCACGAGCGTGGGAACGCCCGACTGCAGGAAGATCTCACCCACGTGCACGCGGGACCGAAGGTGCGGCGAGAGCTTCACGTCGTCCGGATGCAGGCCGCCGAGGTACACGATGCGTCGCACCCCGGCTCGGGCTGCGGCGTCGGCCACCGTCGTCGCCGCGCGCTCGTCGCTCTCCTCGAACCCCGCACCCGCCGACATCGAGTGGATCAGGTAGTACACGACGTCGACGTCGTCCATGGCCGTGGCCACGGCATCCGCATCGTCCGCCGATCCCTCGACGATCTCGCAGTCCCGGCCCCAGGGGAAGGATGCTGCGCGTGCGGCGTCCCTGGCGAGGACGCGCACGCGATAGCCGGCGTTCAACAGGCGCGGGGTCAGGCGCCCGCCGATGTATCCGGTCGCGCCGAGCACGAGCGCGCGCGGCATGCTGCCGTCCTCGCGGGGGACGGCGCGCAGGGACTCTTCGCGTCCGGTGGGCTGGGTGAGTTCGGGCATGGATCGAGCGTAGGTCGCGGGCGCGTTCGGAGGAACGGGGTTGCGGGGTGCGGTGACGGTCAGTAGGGGTCGTCGACGGCGCGCGGCGGCGACACGTCGACCGGAACCCCGAGAGCATCGTACGATCGTAGACATGGCCTCCATCGAATCGATTCGACGACCTGCCCCGGATCAGGCGTCGCGGCGCGCACGCATCGCCGTCTCCGCGCTGTTCCTCACGAACGGAGCGCTGTTCGCGAACATCCTGCCGCGCTACCCGGAGATCAAGTCCGGGCTCGGCCTCGACAATCTCGGCTACGGCTTCGCGATCGCCGCGTTCCCGGCCGGCGCGATCGCGGCAGGGCTCCTGGCCGCGGTGCTGATCCGCCGGTTCGGCTCGGCGCGCATCGCCGTGATCGGCACCGCGCTCACGAGCCTCGGGCTGCTGTCGGCCGCCCTCGCTCCGTCGGGTGTGCTCTTCGCCGTCGCC
Source organism: Microbacterium sp. MYb66 (assembly GCF_002979435.1). GTDB lineage: Bacteria > Actinomycetota > Actinomycetes > Actinomycetales > Microbacteriaceae > Microbacterium. The sequence goes on from NZ_PCOV01000003.1 coordinate 515,264, forward strand.
CTGTTCCTCGGCGGCGCCTCCGACGCCATCACCGACGTCGCGCAGAACGCCCATGGCCTTCGGGTGCAGCGCCGCTACGGGCGCTCGATCATCAACGGCTTCCACGCGATCTGGTCGATCGGGGCCGTGCTCGGCGGTGTGATGGCCGCGGTCGCGATCGCCCTGCAGCTGCCGCTCGGCGTGCACCTCGGCATCTCCACGGCCGTGTTCGTCACGGTGGCCCTGGTCGCCCTCCGGTTCTGCCTTCCCGGACGCGACGATGAGGTCGACGCAGAGGCCGCGGCCGAGCCGGTCGAGCTGGCCGGAGCACTGCGCCGCGGCGTGACCCCGCGCACCGTGATCGCGATCATCGCGCTGACCCTCATCGCGATGGCCGGCGCCGTGGCCGAGGATGCCGGGAACTCGTGGGCCACCCTGTATCTCGCCGACTCGCTGGGGGCCGCGGCCGCGATCGCTCCGCTCGGCTTCATCGCGCTGGTAGGGGCGCAGTTCGTCGGCCGCATGATCGGCGATCCGTTGACCGATCGCTTCGGCCAGCGGTGGGTCGCCCGGGTCGGGGGCATCATCGCAGCGGTGGGTATGACGCTCGCTCTCGCCTTCCCCACCGTGCCCGGCACGATCCTCGGGTTCGCGGCGGTCGGCTTCGGCATCGCGACCCTGATCCCGGCGGCGATGCACGCGGCCGATGAGCTGCCGGGCCTGCGCGCCGGCGTCGGGCTCACGGTCGTGTCGTGGCTGCTGCGCCTCGGCTTCCTGCTCTCGCCGCCGTTCGTCGGGTACATCGCCGAGAACCAGAGCCTGCGGGCCGGGCTCCTGGTCGCGCCCGTCGCGGCCCTCGTCGCGGTGCTGCTGGCCGGCTTCCTCGAGAAGCGCCGCCCCCGCCGGGACTGAGTCCCGCCGGCATCCGCCGCGCAGGTGGAGCAGCAAACTGCAACCTGAGGGTTGCGCGACTGCCATCGTTGTGCAACTCTGGAGTTGCAGCTGGTCGACCGGCCGGCGGAACATGCGGGAGATCCCGAAAGGACCCATCATGGTCGACATGACCCACAACGAGGCATCCGTCGTCGACGAGGAGACCTTCTCCGTCCGACGGAGCATCCACATCGCGGCATCCGTCGAGAAGGTCTGGCAGGCGGTGGCGGAGCCCGAGCACATCTCGCGCTGGTTCGGACGCACCGTGCTCGACGGCGCAGGCGTCGGCGCGACCGGCACGATGACGTTCCCCGACTACGACGTGATCCCGCTGCGAGTCGAGGAGTACGACGAGCCGCGACGCATCAGCTACCGGTGGAACAACGACGACGTCCTCGGGAAGCTGCCCGAGAGCATCGACGAGAAGACCTCGACCGTCTTCACCTTCACGCTCGAGGAGGCCGGCGGTGGTACCCGGCTCACGGTCGTCGAGAGCGGTTTCGAGCGCACTTCCGACCCGGTCGCGAACCTCGAATCGCACCGCACCGGGTGGGACCTCGAGCTCGACAAGATGGTCGCCCTGGTGGAAGGTGAAGCGTGACCACAGGAACCCTGCTGCCCATGTTCGCGGCACTCGCGGACGAGACGCGCTGGAGCATCCTGACGGCTCTCGGCGAGGGGGATGCATCGGCATCCGCCCTCGCCGGGCGCCTTCCGGTGTCTCGGCAGGCGATCGCCAAGCACCTGGCCGTCCTGCAGGAGGTCGGGCTCGTCGAGCCCGTGCGGGTCGGGCGCGAGGTGCGCTTCCGCGTCGTCGGCGCCGAGCTCTCCGCCACCGCGGCGAAGCTCGACGTGATCGGACGCGAGTGGGACCGCCGCCTCGCCGCGATCAAGGAGATCGCGGAAGGCCTGTAGGCCTCAGAGGGCGGTGTATCCGCCGTCGACCAGGTGGTAGCTGCCGGTGATGAAGCTCGCGGCGTCGCTCGCGAGGAAGGCGACGAGGTTCGCGACCTCGTCGGCCTGACCCAGGCGTCCGATCGGGTGCTTGCTCACCAGGAAGTCCTTCGCCTCGGCGCCCATGTTCGCGAGCAGCGGGGTGTCGATGAAGCCGGGGCCCACCGAGTTCACGCGCACGCCCTTCGCGGAGTACTCCAGCGCCGCCGACTTGGTCATGCCGACCACGCCGTGCTTGGCGGTGACGTAGGCGGGCGAACCGGCGAAGCCGACGCTGCCGAGGATCGACGCGATGTTCACGACCGATCCGCCCCCGTTCGCGAGGATCGACGGGATCTGCGCCTTCATGTTGCGGAACACCGCGTTGAGGTTGATGGCGATGACCTTGTCCCAGGCCTCGTCCTCGTACTCCGCGGTCGGGGCGGAGGCGCCGCCGATACCGGCGTTGTTGACGCCGATGCGCAGCGGGGCGAGCGTGTTGGCGAGTTCGACCGAGGAGGCGATCCATGCCGCGTCCGTCGCATCGCCGACCGATGCCTCGGCGGTGCCGCCGGCTGCGCGGATCTCTTCCACGACCGCGTTCGCGTGCTCGGCGTTCAGGTCGTTGACCACGACGGATGCGCCGTTCTTCGCCAGCAGGAGAGCGGTCGAGCGTCCGATTCCGCTGCCTGCTCCCGTCACGATCGCCGAGCGGTTCGAGACGTCGTACTGAGCCACGAGTGACTCCACTTCCGGGCGGGCGCGGTGCCGGGAGATCTTCTCGGACGGTCCGTCCTTCTCTCCAGCCTACGCCCGAAAAGCGGAGGTGGATTCACGTGAATGGATGCGCCCCGCAGGGCGCATCCATTCACGGAACCTCCTCAGGGACGAGACATGATGGCCGCGCCGACGCGCTCCTGCAGTGCGAAGACTCGCGGCACGTAGGTCTGCGGTCGAGGAGAACTGCCTGCCGCGCCCGTGTTGACCCACAACCCGAAGTTGAGCAGCGCGATCACGCGCGGGTGACGGTTCGCGACTCGCAGATACTCGAACTGCCGGTCGAGGATCTGCACCTCGGTCGTCCACGTGTTCCAGGTGTCGGGGACGTTCGGCGGGAACAGATAGATCTTGTCGTTCTGATCGCTGGCCATCTGCTCGAGGCGGTTCGCCGACCACTCCAGCTCGGTCTCCGTCATGTTGTACGCATCCATGCCGTACCAATCGACGTCGGGCGGTACGGCGACGGAGTTCGCGATGTCGATGTAGGTCATCGTGAACATGATCGGAAGATCGGGGATGTCGCCCGCATCGATACTCGCCTGCACCGCCTTGGCCGACCAGTCGAGCTGCTGGTAGGTCACGCCCTTGAGGTAGGCCTCGTCCTCCAGGTAGTACGCCGCGATCTTGTCCTTGTACGGCTGGAGCATCTGCACGAAGCCGTTCCAACGGTTGAGGTTCGGCTGCTGCTGGGCTGTCTGCGGTGTGAAGAACTCGCTCCCGACGTAGAGGATGCACCCCTTCGGCGGGCACGCGGCGAACTCTGCGGTGTCGTACGAGAGCGGGCTGGCGTCGAGCGTCGGAGAGACGTTGATCCAGTGCAGGTTCGCGATCCCCTTCATGTCGGGAACGTGATTCCCCGCGAAGTCGTCGTTCCGCGTTCCGTAGGTGCCGAAGTACTTCAGTGTGGGGAACGGATCGACACGACTGATCGTCAGGTCGTCGATGGCGCTCACTTCGCGCAGCTGTGTCGCGCTCCCGTTGCTGATGTAGGCGCCTAGATAGAGGTAGGGCTTCTTCAGGGCGGAGGTCAGCGACGTCGTCCGAGTGGCGCCGTTGACGTTCACCTCGAGATCCGGAGTCGCGCCGGCGTCGGTCGCGCGAATGGTCACGGCGAAGCCGCTCGGGCGGATGGGGGCGCTGAAGGTGGACCCCACCAGGACTCCGCCGCGATACAGCGCGACCGTGCCGTCGCGAGCGACCGTCATGCTGAACTGGTTCTGGGCGTCTGTGACATAGCCTCGTCCGGTGCTCGACGACGAGAGCATGATCGAGACCCAGTCCGTGGCGCCTCCGAACGATCCGGGGTCAGGCTTGACCGTCGCACGGATCTCGAACGCGCCGGCGCTGTCCGCGGAGACGGGCATGTCCAGCTTCACCGCTGAGGGGGCGACCCAGAACGAGAGCTGATTCGGGAAGCTCGGGTTGTTCACCTGCGAATACGTGGCGGGGGGCGTCGCCGTGTTGCTCCAGTGGCCGGGCACGCGCGAGTACGTCAGCGGCATCGCCAGCCCGGGCTCACGCGCTCCGAGGTTCTGGTTCAACCCGTAGTCGGACGCGTAGACGTTGGCCCCATCGAAGTTGTCCGCGAACTGCGCGACCCGGCTGACCGTGAGGTCGTCGACCGTGCTGACTTCGGCTGTCGTCGTCGCGGAACCGTTGCTCAGGTAGGCGCCGAGCAGGACGTACGGCTGCACGAGCGCGCCGGTGAGTGTCGCCGTTCGAGTGGCGCCGTTGACGGCCACGGCGAGGCTGGGGCTCGCCGTGGATGCGTTGGACACCGTGATGGTGACGTCGAAACCGGTGGCCGATCTCGTCGCCAGAAGCTCGGATGACCACAGGGCCGTGCCGCGCTGGTAGAGCATGACCTTGCCGTTGCGGCTCACGGTGAGCCCGGCGTCCACGGTCGTCGCCGTCACGTAGCCGGTCGATCCGCCCGTCTTCGCGAGCATCAGCGAGACCCAGTCCGCGTCGGCGCCCAGTGCGTTCGCGTTCGGGTTGACCTTGGCCGTCACCGTGTAGGAATCCGCCGCGTCGGTCATCGCCGGCGCATCGAGGCGCACGGCCGAGTGCTGCGCCCAGAACGAGAGCTTGCCCGCGAAGTCGGAGTGGTTCACCTGGCTGGCATAGCTGGGCGGGGTCGCCGCAGGAGTCGACCAATTGCCGTGGACCCTCGTGTACGTCACGCCCTTGCCGGGCCCGCTCTGCCGCGTCGAGATCGAGTCATTCAGTCCGTAGGTGGGATCGGCGTCCCTCGCATCATTGAAGCTGTCGGTGAACTCGGGGGTGCCGGCGGCCGAGGCCGGCTCGGGAACGAGGGGGACGGCGAGAGCTGTCGCCGTGACGACGGCCGCGACGATGCCGGCGAGCAGCCGTCGTCGTCGCGGGCGTCGCGGATGGACTATCGATGCAGCGTCCGGTGCGGATTCACGTTCCATGGATGGCTCCCTGTTGTCGGGGCGACTCACGGTGGAATACAGTTTCACGAAGCCGCTTCAGGAGTGAAAGTAACGATCATCCCGCACGGTGTCAAGGATTCGCCACGATCGGGATTCGGCTGCGATGCCGTGCTCGATCCTCGACGCGGTTCAGGGGGTGACGGAGCGGCGGGCGTCGTCGATACTCATGCTCAGCGCCATCCTGACTCGTTCGTCGACTCTGACGCCCGCGCCCCGGAGCGCGAGCACCGCAGCTCCCGTGAGCCCGTCGTCGACGGGGATCAGCTCCACGGGAGCTCCGTCCGCGCTCAGGCGCTCTTCGATGCGCCGTCGGAGCGCCGGCTGCTGCGCGAGGATCCCGCCCGTCGCGACGACGGGATCCGTCGCCGGCCCCTGCACGGCGCGAAGTGTGGCGTGGAGCCCCTCCGCGGCCTCGTCGATGATGGACAGGGCCACGGCGTCGCCATCGGCTGCGGCGTCGAAGGCGAGTGGCGCCAGTCGGGCGAGCTCCACCGGACGGGCGGCGTATGTCGATGTCAGGATCCGCATGATCTCGGGCGGGCGGCCGTCGTCCGTGCGCGCTGCTGTCGCCGCGGACGCCGGCATGCCGGCGACCAGGAGTGCGCTCAACGTCGTCTCCGGGCCGCGACGGTCCAGGTGCGCGAGTGCTGCGCGCGCGACCTGGTGTCCGATCCAGAATCCGGAGCCGACATCGCCGAGGAGCCACCCGAGGCCATCGGCTGTCGCCATCGCCTGCCCGGCGTGCATCCTTGCGGCGGCCGCGCCGGTGCCGCTGATGAGTACGCTCCCGTTCTCGGCGGCGGTCCCGGAGCAGAAGCCGGCCATCGCATCGGAGTCGAATCGGACCATGGCGTGCACGCCGAACGATGCCAGGGCCGACTGCAAGGACTGCTCGAAAGAAGCGCCCGAACTGATCCCCGCCATCGCGATGGTGACGGCGTGCACATCCTGCGGCGCGGTCTGCGCCGCAGACAGGGCGTCGGCGGCCGCGGACGCGAGGGAGGCGATGGCGATCGGGGCTCCCGCCGAGATCGGGTTGCCGGCGCCGTGGCGCGCGAAGCCCAGGCATCGGGCGTCTTCCGTGATCGCCGCGCAGCGGGTACTCGTTCCTCCGGCGTCGATGGCGAGCAGCACGGGATTCATCTTCGCACCCGCCGGACGCACTGTCCCCGGTGGGCGATTCACTGTTGACATTCCGGAAGCATAAAACTATCTTTCACAATCAACGGTATTTAGAGAACGGAAATCTCACAGTGGCAACAGGCTCCACTCCGGTCACCGCAGAATTCGGGCTTCGCGCCCGGCTTCAGGGCACCGTTCCGACGATGTCGGCATCCATGGCGAGGACTGCACGTCTTCTGCTGGAGAATCCGGACCTTCCGATCTCCCTGTCGATCTTCGAGTTCGCCGAGCGCGCAGGGGTTTCGGCGCCGACGGTCACCCGCTTCTGCAAGTTCATCGGGTACAGCGGCTACACCGGACTGCGCGTCGGCGCGGCAGCCGAGCTCGGCCGCTCCGTGGGAGAGGACGGCATCGTCGGCGAGCCGGGTGCATCCGCACACCCCGAGATGAGCGACGAGGATGTGCTGCGCACCTTCCTCGCCAGCCATGTGCAGGCGCTGCGCGCGTCGGCCGACCTCGTGAATCTCGGCGACATGCGTCGGGTTGCGCGGATGATCTCCGACGCCCCGCAGGTCGACGTCTACGGCGTCGGCGGCTCCGGCACCGTCGCCCACTCGCTGGTGGACCGTCTGTACCTCATCGGCGTCAACGCGCGCGCATGGACCGACGCCCACCTGGGGCTGATGAGCGGAGCCATCCTCCCCGAGGGCGCGGTCGCGATCGGCATCTCGAGCTCCGGAGAGACGAGCGACACGATCGAGATGCTCGCCGAGGCCCGCGCGAGCGGAGCGTGGACGGTCGCGATCACCAGCAACCCGCACACGACCATCGCCGAAGACGTCGAGGTGGTGATCCAGACCGCGCCGCCGAACGACTACCTCGATCTCGGGAGCCTCACCTCCTCGCACGTCCAGACGTTCGCCGCCGACCTGCTCTATCTGCTCGCCTCCTGGAACCGCGAGGAGAAGAAGGAACGCAACGCGGCAGCGGCCATGAATGCGATCTCCGGTCGCCGACTGAACTCGCGTTCCGCCCGCCCCGCCCCTCGCGCGGGGGAACCGTCGCCGCCGAAGTCCTGAAGGAGTACCACCGATGTCCCAGCTCTTCCCCGCATTCGCCGATGAGGTACGGAACCGCATCGAGGCTCTCGACCGCTCGGCCGCGTCCGGCGGTCTCGACGCCGCGATCGAGATCCTGAGCTCGTCGCTGCAGCGCGGCGGCGTCATACACGCATTCGGCACGGGGCACTCCGAGGCGTTCGCCATGGAGATCGCCGGCCGTGCCGGCGGCTTCATCCCGACCCATCAGATCTCCCTGCGCGACCTGGTGCTCCTCGGATCCCGGGAGCTGGCCGAGATGGGCCGGCCCGAGTTCGAGCGCGACCACACGGTCGCCGACGAGCTGTTCGATCTCTACGACATCCGCCAGGAGGACGCGTTCATCATCGCCTCGAACTCCGGCGCGAACGGCTCCACCGTGGGACTCGCGCTGCGCGCCAAGGCGGAAGGGCTCCCGGTCATCGCCGTCACCAGCCTTGAGCACTCCCGCGCCGTGCAGACGAAGCATCCGAGCGGCAAGCGACTGTTCGAGGTGGCCGACGTCGTGATCGACAACCTCGCGCCGTTCGGCGACGCCACGATCGAGGTGGCCGACGGCTTGCGGGCCGGCGCCGTGTCGTCGATCACCGCGGCGTACATCGCCCAGCTCCTGACGCTCGGCACCGCGGACCGGCTGCGGCTCGATGCGGAGCTGCCGCCGATGTACATCTCCGCGAACATCCCCGGCGGCGACCAGCACAACATCGGGCTCCAGGCCCGCTTCGGTGCTCGCATCCTCCCGTACGCGTACCTCGATGAGCGCTCGACCCGATAGCTGCACACCCGCAAGTAACCCCCAATGAAGGAAGGTCACTCATGCCCCGCTCCTCACGCCGAACGGCGTTGAACGCAAGTGCCGCCGCTGCCGCACTCTGTCTCGTCCTCGCAGGCTGCGCCGGTCCAGGCTCCTCCGAATCCGAGGGCGGCACCGTCTCCCCGGACAACCCGTTCGGTGTCGCGGCGAACACCAAGATCGACATCGTGGTGTTCGACGGCGGATACGGCACCGAGTATGCGGAGTACGCCGCGGACCTCGTCGAGAAGCAGCTCGGAGACGGGATCAGCGTCCAGATCACGCCCTCCAACAACCTCTCGCAGTCTCTGCAACCTCGCTTCGTCGGCGGCACACCGCCGGACTCGTTCACCAACGACGGGGCGGATGCGATCCCCATCACCAGCATCCAGGATCAGCTCGAGGATCTGGGCGACTTCTGGGACACGAAGAACTACGACGGCGTGAAGGTCTCCGATGCGGTCTTCCCCGGGGTGAAGGAGGTCGGCGAGTACGACGACGGCTACCTCAACGCGAACTACGTCATGACGCTCTTCTCCCTGTGGTACTCGCATTCCCTGTTCGAGGAGAACGGCTGGGAACCGCCCACGACCTGGTCGGAGATGGCGGACCTCTGCACCGAGGCGAGAGCGAAGGACAAATACCTCTTCACCTTCGGCAAGGAGTCTGCCGTCTACTACCAGTGGCTGGTGCTCGACTCGGCGATCAAACAGGGAGGCGTCGACGTCATCAACGACATCTCGAACCTCAAGCCGGGAGCATGGTCGAACCCTGCCGTGAAGGACGTACTCGGCCAGATGGAGAGCCTCATCGCTGACGACTGCTTCGTCCCCGGAGGCGCGGGCACGCAGTTCACTCAAGCGCAGGCGCAGTGGTCCAACGACCAGGAGGCGCTCTTCTACTACTCGGGCTCCTGGATCGAGTCGGAGATGAAGGATGCGACGGCCGACGGCTTCGAGATGACCGCATGGCCCGCGCCGCTGCTCGACGCCGCTGACGCGGCGCTCCCCTTCGAGGCCGTACAGGCAGGACCGGCGATCCCGTGGGCCGTGCCGAAGTCGGCCGCGAGCACGGCAGGCGGCAAGGAGTTCCTCCGTGCTCTCTTCTCCAAGGAAGCCGCGTCGAAGTTCTCCGAGCTGACGCTCGCTCCGACCGTCGTCGAGGGCACGGTCCCTGCTGACGGCTTCGGCTCGAGTGCACTGGCGTCGACCATGGGTGTCATGGAGGACGCCGGAGACGACCTCTTCAGCTGGGTGTCGAACAGCTACTCCGGGTACTACGGGATCCAGGATGCGCCGTACTGGGTGTCGTTCCTGGCCGGGGACATCACTGCTCAGGAACTCATCGACGCGCAGGAGAAGCTCAGCGCGGCGGCCGCCGCCGACACGTCGAAGCCCAAGAAAGAATACGACTACGGCAAATGACTGCGCTCCTGACTGCGGCGGGGCCGGGGGAGCGCACAGCGCCTCCCCGGCCGCGTCGGCGGCCCAACCTCGACCGGATCAGCTTCATGCTGGTGTTCCTGGTCGCCCCTCTCATCCTGTTCGCCATCTTCGTGCTCCTGCCGTTCGCTCAGTCCACCTACTACTCGCTCACGAGTTGGGGCGGGTACTCGGATCAGCTCGAGTGGGTCGGACTGCAGAACTTCACGCAGATGCTCGGCGACGAGGTGCTCCTGAAGTCCGTGCGGAACTCCATCGTGCTCGCTCTCGTCGTGCCGACGCTGACGCTGACCGTCGCCTTCGCGATCGCCTGCGTCGTGACGACGGGCGGCCCGAGCATCGGCAACATCCAGGGACTCCGCGGCTCCGCGTTCTACCGCGTGGCCTCGTTCTTCCCCTACTGCGTCCCGGCGATCGTCATCGGCATCATCTGGGCGCAGGTGTACGACCCGTCCAGGGGGCTCCTCAACGGGTTCCTGACCGCGATCGGCCTCGACCAGTTCACGAGCTTCCCGTGGCTCGGAGATGAGTCGACGGCGATGGCGGCCTCTGTCTTCGTCATCGTCTGGAGCCTGGTCGGCTTCTACACGATCCTCTTCATCGCGGCGATCAAGGGGATCCCGGCGGAGACGTACGAGGCAGCGCGCCTCGACGGTGCCGGACGGTTCCGCATCGCGGTGTCCGTGACCCTGCCCCAGATTGCCTCGAGCTTCCAGACCGCGTACATCTACCTCGGTCTCGTCGCGGTCGACTCCTTCGTCTACATGGCGGCGCTGAACGCGCAGGGCGGTCCGAACTACGCGACGCTCACCATGACGCAGTACCTCTACAACGTCGCGTTCTTCCAGGGGAAGTTCGGCTATGCGACGGCGATCGGCATCGTCCTCGCTCTCGTCACCCTGGTCTATGCGGCGCTCGTCTTCGGAGTGTTCCGCCTCATCCGCGGGAAAGATGGAGGTGACCACGCATGAGCAGCGCGGTCGTGGAAAGACGGACCGGGCGGACGGCGCGCGCGCGGAGGGCAGACCTCGGTGTCTCGGGCACCTCGCATCTCCTGCTCGGCATCTGGACGATCATCGTCATCGTGCCGTTCCTGTGGACGGTCATGTCGAGCTTCAAGACCACGAAGGAGATCCTCGGATCGCCGTTCTCCCTGCCCGCGCAGCTCTCCTTCGACAACTATGTGAAGGCGTGGAGCGACGCGGGCATCGGTCGGTACTTCTTCAACACCGTGCTCGTCGTCGGCAGCTCACTGATCCTCGTCATGCTGCTCGGATCGATGCTCGCGTACGTGCTCGCCCGATTCCGCTTCCGCGGCAACAGGCTCATCTACAACGTCATGCTGGCCGCGATGGCGTTCCCGGTCTTCCTGGCGATCGTCCCCCTGTTCTTCATCCTGCAGAACATGGGTCTGCTCAACACCTGGCCGGGGCTGATCCTCACCTACGTGGCGTTCGCGCTCCCCTTCACGATGTTCTTCCTCTACTCGTTCTTCAAGCAGCTCCCGCACGATGTCTACGAGGCGGCGCTCATCGACGGCGCCGGTGACTGGCGGACGTTCTTCGCGATCATGCTGCCGATGGCGACCCCCGGGATCGCCTCCGTGGCGATCCTGAACTTCCTGGGCCTGTGGAACCAGTTCCTGCTGCCGGTCGTCCTCAACACGAACCGGGACAACTACGTGATCTCGCAGGGCATGGCGACCTTCGCAGCGAGCGCGGGATACTCCATCGACTTCGGGGCGCTGTTCGCCGCGGCGGTGATGACCATCCTGCCGGTCCTCGTCGTGTACATCTTCTTCCAGCGCAAGCTCCAAGGTTCGGTGGCCCAGGGAACGTTCCGCTAGGTCGAGGCGGGCCTCACTTACCGTCTCCGCGGTGGTCTCGGACGATCCGGTCCAACTCGTCCCAGAGGCCGGACGGGATCTCGCGACGGAAAGCCGCTTCGTCCGCGACCGCTTCCGCCGCAGAGGCGATTCCGGCCACGACAGCGACGATCCCCTCGGTGCGAGTGGCGAACTGGATCGCCGCATCGGGCAGCTCGACGCCGTGTCGACGGCACGCCAGCGCCAGATCCCGAGCGAGACCGACGAGGGCGGTGCCGGCAGGCGAGTACTCGAAGCGTGCTCCATCCTCCGGCCACGGGCGTGAGAGCAGACCGGAGTTGAAGGGCCCCGCCGCGACCACCCAGACCCCTGCCTCGCGCGCGCATTCGAGCAGTGGTGCGGCCGAACGATCCAAGAGCGTCCATCTGCCCGCGATCATCACCCCGTCGATGTCGGTCGATCCGACGAGCCTGGCGGCCGCGCGCCAATCGGAGGTGCCCACGCCGAAGGCGGAGATGACGCCCTGATCGCGCAACTCCGCGAGCATCGGCGCCGCTTCGCGTTCGACCTGATCCAGATGATCGTCCGGGTCGTGGAGGTAGACGACGTCGATCCGGTCGCAGGCGAGGCGCTGAAGGCTCTCCTCGAGAGTCTTCAGGACCCCGTCGCGCGAGTAGTCCCGCACCCAGTTGCGGCCGCTCGGCAATGCCCATTGTCCGTCGATGAGCCCGTCGACGGACGTGCGGCTGTCTTCGAGCAGCCTGCGCCCCACCTTGGTGGAGAGGACGAAGGAGTCCCGCGGACGATCGGCGAGGGCCTCACCCAGACGAGACTCCGACAACCCCAGGCCGTAGAAAGGAGCTGTGTCGAAGTACCTGACGCCCGCCATCCAGGCAGCGTCCACGGCCGCTCGGGCGTCGTCGTCCGAGATGGGACGGAAGAGGTTTCCCAGCGGCGCGGCGCCGAATCCCAGGGACGCGGGGCCTGGACCGCCGATCACAGCGCGTACCAGCGTTCGGCGGTAGCCCCGAAGACCGCGGCCTTCTCGTGCTCTTCCAGCGATCGGCACCACTGTTCGGCAGCGGCGAGTACCTGTTCGAAGTCGCCGGTGATCAGGCACACGGGCCAATCGGATCCGAACATGGTGCGGTCGACTCCGAAGGCCGCGATCGCGTGATGGACGACGGGATCCACCATGTCCGCTGTCCAGCCGGTTCCGGCGAGGTTGCCGAGGCCGGAGAGTTTGACCGCGACGTTCGGGAGATCGCCGAGGGTGCTGATGGAGGTGCGCCATTCGTCGCTTCCCCTGCCATCGAGCGGGTTGCCCAGGTGATCGAGGACCCAGCGCAGCGCAGGGACGTCCTGCGCCGACCTCACCACGGAGTCGAGCTGGTCCGGTCGCACCACCGCATCGAACGCGAGCCCGTTCGCCGCGAGACGTTCGAGTCCGCGCCGGACGGCGACACGGCACAGCCAGTCGGAATCGTCTTCCATCTGCACCTGGTGACGGATCCCCACGAGGCGATGACCGCCAGGGAGTCCGCGGAGCCGCGCGACGCTGTCGTCGACGTCGCCGGTGAGGTCCACCCATCCGACGACACCACGGATCCATGGGTTCTCCGCCGCGAGCGTCAGCAGCTCTGCCGTCTCGTCTTCCTCACAGAGGTTCTGCACGAGCACCGACCCGTCGAAGCGTGCGGCGGCCCGCTGCGCTTCGTACTCCTGCGGGGGAAAGGATCGGGACAGCACGTCATGGTCGATCCACGGTTGCGGGCGCCGATCGAGATCCCAGAGGTGATGGTGCGCGTCGATGCGAGGAGAGCCGGCACCCATCATGACTCGACGAACTGCTCGAGCTCGATCGGATAGTTGAGACCTGCCGGAAGTCCGATCCCGAGGCCCTTCGGCGCATGCACGAGTCCGGTCGAGTCGACGTAGGACTCCCGGGTCACCCGAGTGCTGGTGACGAGCGATTCGTAGTACGTGGTGTTCGGGATCGCCATGCACAGGTGGCGGTTCGGAGCGTCCGACCCGTGGATCTCGACTCGGATCCGGAAGGCGTCGGCGAGATGCGCGATGCGCATCGCTCCGGTGATGCCGCCCTTGAGGACCGTGTCCGCTCGCACGCCGAACGTGGCGGTTCCGGCCGCGATGAAATCAGCCGTGTTCATATGGGCGCCGTCGGAGGTCTCCGCGACGAGCAGGGGCACATCCACCGAGGCGGCCAGCCGACGGTAGGCATGCACGCTGAACTCCCGCATCGGCTCCTCGTACCAGAGATAGCCGTTCGCGGACATGGCGCGCCCGACGTGGATGGCGTCGGGGAGGTCGAATCCGGCGGACCCGTCGTACATGAGCGGCACGTCGTCGCCGACGTGCGACCTCAGGGCTTCGCACAGCTTGGCGTCGCGTCGGGCATCTCCCCATGCGTGCAGCTTCACCGCGGTGTACCCCAGCTCGAGGCACTGGTCGGCGACGTCGAGGTATTCCTCCACGCTGTCGAAGGTGGTCGTCGACGCGTAGGCCGGGATCGCGTGGCGCGCACCGCCGAGCAGCTGCCACAGCGGCAGACCCGCAGCCCGTGCCGCGAGGTCCCACAGTGCCACGTCGACGACGCCGAGCAAGGGCAGCGGCAGTTCGTGGATGCGATCGAGCTCCCAGAGCCGATGCCAGAGGTGCTCCCGATCGAACGGGTCCTGTCCGACCAGCTCTCGACGGAACAGCGCCTCCACGGCCTGCTCGAGTTGCGGCGCGCTTCCCGGGCGCTTCAGCAACGCGACCCCTTCGATGCCCTCATCGGTGCGCAGATGCAGGATCGCTCCGTGGTCGTCTGCCGGACTGCCGTCCAGTCCGGATCGCCATGAGAAGGCCGGAGCGGCAGCGGGGATGGGGACGCGATGCGTCTCGACGTGCGTGATTCTCATCAGGTGCGCTTTCTCGAGGTTCGGAGGGGGCTACGGGAGCATCGGAGCGGGTACGGCATATCGCTCGGCGATGCTCTGGATCGACTCGACCAGTTCGATGGAGGCAGGGAACGTCCCGTGGTTGTCGCGTCGCCTCATGAGCTCCGGCTCGCCCGGGAACAGCACGGCGGGGCTCGAGGGGAGCCGGCTGCGACGCAGCTCCTCGACCAGTGAGCGGATGGCTTCTTCGGATTCGTCGGCGGCGTCGTCCGGACCGCGCAAGGCGAGGAAGAAGTGCCCGAGCTCCTGGGGGAGGGAGGCATCACCGTGCAGTGGCGACACGAAGGGGCTCGTCTTCGCGCCGCCCAGTGCGACGAGGGCGTCGATCATGAATGCGAGTCCGAATCCCTTCGGACCTGCTGCAGGGAGCAGCGCGCCGCGCAGGGCATCCGCCGACGACTCCGTCGCCCGGCCCGCGTCGTCCACCGCCCACCCCGTGGGTATGCTCTGACCTGCCGCGGCGGCGACGAGCACTCGTCCGTAGCTGACTTCCGAGGTCGCCATGTCCAGGATCGGCCGATCTTCCGCGCTCGACGGGAGCGCGATGGTCAGCGGATTCGTTCCGAGCACCGCCTCACCTCCGCCGGGCGCGCACATCGCACGATCGGTGTTGCAGCAGACGACTCCGATCATCCCTTCGTCCGCGATCATCTCCGAGTAGAAGGCGGCCGCGCCGAAGTGGTTCGCGTTGCTGACGAGAACGCAGCCGATCCCCGACTCGCGTGCACGTGTGATGGCCAGACGAACAGCATGCACGGCGGTGGCCGCCCCCGGGCCCGCGTCGCCGTCGAGGGCCACGACCGCACCCAGATCCCAGAGCGTCGACGGTGCATGCGACGCGTTGATCCCGCCCTTCTCCACCCGTTCGAGGTAGACGGGGAGGCGGATGAACCCATGGCTCGCGGTGCCGCGCGACTCCGCGTAGGCGAGGTTCTGCGCGACGACGTCCGCATCCTCGTCGGTGAGACCTGCGCGCTGCAGCACGGCCGTCGCCCACCGCGCGGTGTCGGAGATGGCCAGCCGGGGATTCATCGATACTCCGTCCGGGGGAGACTGCCGTCCATGATGTAGCCGCCGTCGACATCGAGAGTCGTGCCTGTGCAGTAGTCCGCATCGGCCGATGCGAGGAAGCAGATTCCGGCCGCCACCTGTTCGGGCTGCGCGGGCACCCGGAGCGGAACCCGGCTGGCGAGTGCCTCGAGGATCTCGGGTGTGTAGAGAGTCTCGGTGAGCGCGGTCACGGTCGCCCCCGGGCGGACGCAGTTCACTCGGATGCCGAGGGGCGCCCACTCCGACGCGAACGTCCGCGACATGGCTTCGATGCCGCCTTTCGTCGCCGTGTAGGCGGACGCGTTCGGCTCGGAGAGCACCGCGTGGATGGAGGACACGTTGACGATCGCGCCTCCTCTCTGCGCGGCTCTGAGCCGCCGGGCGACGGAGACCGAGAGGACGAACACGCTGCGCAGGTTCACCCGGACGATGCGATCGAAGGCTTCAGGGCTCGTCTCCAGTGCGGGAGCGACGTGGAGCACACCCGCGCAGTTGACGAGGATCGTCGGAACCCCGATCTGTTCCTCCACCCGGTCGAGTGCGTCCTCGACCGCCGACTCGTCGGCGATGTCGACGACGACGGGGAAGGCGATCGCCCCGGTGGACGCGATGGCATCGGCCGTCGCGAGGGCGCCGGTCTCATCGATGTCCAGGATCGCGACGCGGGCGCCTTCGCTCGCCAACCTCTCCGCCGTCGCCTTCCCGATGCCCGAAGCGCCCCCGGTGACGACGGCGACCTGCTCAGCGAATCTCATGCGATCTCCTTCTTTCCGCTCCCGCTCGATTCGGCCGTCGAGCGGACGAAGTCATCGATCGCCCTCTCGGCCAGGTCGGCGATCTGAATCCGGAACTCGGCCCGCCGGGATTCGCCCGGCCCGATCATCAGGGCCTGACCCGCCGCGACGTCATCGGTGAGGGCGCGTGAGGGCGCCGCCGTGTGCGGTTCGACCCCGACGATGTGGTGGCGACCCCACCAGGGATACCCGGCGGGGTCACGGCATTCCTGCCAGACCCATAGGCGCGGGAAGACGTCGACGGGCCACGTGACGCCGACGGCCAGTCCGGAGGATTCGGACGCGACGACGTACCACCCTTCGTGTGCCGTCGCATAGCCGAGGTCCGCGGAACCACCGTCGCCGGGTTCCAGCGGGAGTGCCGTCGCACCGTGCCTCTCCTCCGTGGGGACGGCGGTCCCGACGTCCCAGGACTGCACGCGGCCGAAGGGCGACGGGTCGGCGACGAGACCGGAGAAGTCGCCGAGCAGAACGGCGGGCCCTTCGGTGAGCGCTTCCGAGAAGACCGGATGGAAGCCCCAGTGCACAGGCAGTTCGTGGGGAGACGCGTTGGTGACGGTCGAGTCGATGACGAGGATCGCGCCGGGGCGCAGCGAGATCCGCCGCTCCGCGATGAACGGGTAACGCCGGAGTGCCGCACGGCATCGGAGGAATGCGCCGTCAGCGTCTTCTTGAGCATCGACCACCCACGGAATGCGACAGCTCTCACCGTGGAACACCAGCGGCGCCCCCTCCACCACGCAATCGGGCCCTGCGTTCGGGAAGAGCTCCTGGATCCCGCCCTGGTAGTCGTCGTAGAACGCCTCGCTTCCCGACCGGAGCCCGGCGCCTGCGACGGGGATCGGCATCCCTTCCGGTGACCACAGCACCTCGACCGCGCGCGGCAGGTGACGGATGCTGCGGATGTCGGCGCCGCGCCGAGGGTCCACGGTGACCTCCAGCACGCCGTCGGACAGCGCCCACGAGCCGTCCTCGCGCAGGGTGACGCGACTGCTAGTCATTCGCGCTCCAGTGCGTGATCCGGACATCATGTTCGATGAGGTAGCCGCGTACGTAGCTGAGGTGCTCGCGCATCCTGCTCCGTGCGAGCTCCGGATCCTCCGCGAGGATCGCGAGCATGATCTCCTCGTGCTGGACGTCGCTGTGATCGATGGCTCGGGGAACCTTCGTCCCGAAGACCATGCCGCGGGTCACCGGCTCCCTGACGGCATCGACCAGGGCGCGGAGGACCGTGTGGTCGGCCATCTCCGCGATCGCTCCGTGGAACGCGAGGTCAGCCTGAACGTGGGCCTCGCCATCTGCGCTCGCCGCGGCGAGAGCGGCGAACGCATCACGCAGTTTCGAGGCGCCGGCGGGCGTCACGCGCGCGGCGGCCAGAGCGGCGAGTTCCGGTTCTATCAGGAGGCGGGCGTCGCACAGTTCGACCAGGCCGACCCGCTCCAGTTCGAGCAGAAGCTGCAATGCGGCGCGCGCCTGTTCGCCGGACGGCAAGGCGACGAAGGTTCCGTATCCGTGACGCGAGGTGATGAGGCCACGCTGACCCAGGATGCCCAGTGCTTCCCGGACGACGTTGCGGCTCACGGAGAGCATCACGGCCAGTTCGCGCTCGGCGGGCAGCGCATCGCCGGGGTTCAGCTTGCGTTGGAGGATGAGGGCTTGGAGCGCGTCCACGACGGAGTCGATAGTCCTGTGACGCGCCACCGACGCGTACATGCTGCTTTCGTTCGTTGCCTGCGGCACGGTCATACCTCCGTGGGGTAGTGGAGTGGAGCACCCGGCACCTCGGTGCGGATGCGCGCGATGTGCCAGCGTCCGAGGCTCGCGACGAGCAGATCGCGACGGTCGGCGCCGGAGAACACGATGTTGGTCGGGGCAGCCAGATCGGTGCCCTGGAAGTCGTCCCGAAGGATGAGGAGGGTGCCGTCCGGCTCGAGGGTGTAGAGCCGGTCGGGACGGTAGCAGCCGATGTAGAGTCGCCCCTCGCTGTCGAAGGCGATGCCGTCCGGTACGGTTCCCGGCATCGAGACGACGAGTTCCGGCCGACCGGCCGATCCGTCGTCGAGGATCGGGATCCGTGTGATGCCGGGCAGCGTCGACTCCACCACGTACAGGTGCTTCTCGTCCTGGTCGAGCGCCAGCCCGTTCGTGAAGTGGGGCACGTCGGACGACCAGAGTTCTGTGGAGCCGCCGGGGAGCACACGGTAGATGCAGCCGCCGCCGGCCGGCCAGACGCCCGAATCCGAGACGTAGAGGACTCCGCTCGCACCGTACACCGGATAATTCGGGGTGATCATCGGTCGTTCGCGCGTGCCCGAGGAGAGCACCGTCATCACGCCGTCGCGGCCGAATCGGACGAGCTGCCGGCGCCGAGGGTCGCACGCCACGACGTCGCCGTGTCCGTCGACGGCGAGGCCGAGCAACCAGCCCCCCGAGCTCCCCACCTCCGTCACCTCGAAGCTCTCCCCATCCAGGCGATAGAGCTGACCGGCTTCGCCTCCGGCGAAGATCGTGCCGTCAGGCCCCACCGTGACGCACTCGGGGTGGTCGAGTCCGTCCGCGACCGTGTCGATCATGTTGCCTCCCCTTCGTGGCATTCTGTCCCATCGAGCATCCCGCACCTGGCTCCGTTCGTCTTCATCCTGTCGTCGCCCCCGTCGTCATGCCCGCGATGAACTGCTTCTGCAGCAGGAGGAACAGCAGAACGGGAATGATGCTCACGAGAATCGATCCCGCCGCGAGGGAGGTGTAGTCGAGATCGAACTGCCCCTGCATCGCCCGCAGGCCCTGGCTGACGACGCCGACGCCCCGCGTGGAGATGAGAGTCTGGGCGACGATGAACTCCTGGAACACGTTCACGACGACCAGGACGGCGACGGCGGCGAGTCCCGGGGAGGTCAAGGGGACCACGATGCGGAGGATCGCTCCGCCGCGCGTGCACCCGTCGACGAGAGCGGCCTGCTCCAGTTCTGATGGGAGCGACTGGATGAAGGCTCTCATCAGCCAGGTCGCCAGGGGAAGGTTCGACGCCGCGTAGACGATCACCAGGCCTGCCGGATTGTTGATCAGCTGGGCCAGGCTGAACACCTGGTAGATCGCGAGGAGGTTCACGAGCCCCGGAATCGTCAGCGAGAACATGAAGAGGAAGAGGACCAGCCCCCGACCGCGGAACGAGAACCGGGCCAGGCCGTAGCCGGCCATGAAACCGAGCGGCAGCACGATGAGACAGGTGAAGAAGCTGATCGCGATCGTGCTGAGCGTGTAGGAGACGAGCAGGCCGGTCTCGACGGCGCGTGCGTAGTTCTCCGGGTGGAAGGAAGACGGGAGGAGAGCCGCCGAGAAGATCTCATCCTCCGGCCCGAACGACTTCAGCAGGATCCACAGCATCGGAAGCGTGAACACGACGATCACCATCACCGTCGTGATGAGCGGCAGAGCGACGCGGGGAGTGCGCGTCCGAGCGCGCTGTGGGGCGGCGAGGACGCTCATGCGCGAGCTCCGCGTCCGCGCTGGAGCAGGATGAAGGCGACCATCGCGATCACGTTGAACAAGGACATGATCATCGCGATCGCCGCGCCGTATCCGAGGTGGAAGTAGGTGAACGACTGGTTGTACATGTAGAGCGCCGTCGTCGTGGTCGCGGTGATCGGGCCACCCGCGGTGAGCGCGATGATCATCGTCACCAGGTTGAAGTTTCCGATCATCAGGAGGATGGCCGCGATCAGCACCGTCGGGCTCACCAGCGGAAGCGTGATGCTCCAGGTGATCCGTCCAGCGGTTGCCCCGTCGATCTTCGCGGCTTCGTAGAGACCGGGATCGATGGATTGCAGACCCGCGAGCACCATCACCGTCACGAAGCCGATGCTCCGCCACGACTCGACCAGGATCAGCGCGGTCATCGCCCCCGCAGGAGACTCCAGCGGGCTCTGCTCCAGTCCGAAGGCGGAGAGGACTCCGTCGTTCTTCAGGATCAGCGCCCAGAACACGCCTGACGCCATCTCGCTGATGACCCACGGGAGGACGACGAGCGCGCGAACCGCGCCTCGCCCCGGAAAGCGCCGGTTCAGAGCCACCGCGAGGAGGAAGCCCGCAGCGGTCGACAGCGCCACGACGCTCAGCACGAAGATCGCGGATCGCCAGAGACTGGCGACCATCTCCGGATCACGGAAGGCGCGAAGGTAGTTGTCGATTCCGATGAAAGTGGTGTTGAGTCGTCCCACATCCCAGTCGGTGAAACTGCTGATGAGCGTGAATCCGAGCGCGATGACGGTGAACCCGACGACGAGCAGAGCGCCGGGTGCGATCAGCGCATAGGGCAGGAAGTCGCGTCGGACCTTTCGAGGGGATGCCACGACGCGAGAACGGGCGGGATCGGGATCAGGAGCGGGGGGAGCCGGCGAGACGGTCATCGTTTCCGGGGGCATCGGTCCGGACCTTACGGCGCGACCTGCTCGTTGTACGCCTTCTCGGCGGACGCGAGTGCCTCGTTCGCGGGAGAGGTGCCCGTGAGGTACGACTGGAACGCGATGCGCAACTGGTCGAACAGCAGCCCCGCATCCGCTGCGGGAGGCATGCCTCGGCCGGCGTCGGCCGCGTAGTCCGCCTGGAACTTCCATGCGTCGTTCTGTGCCTGCGCCTGAGGGCTTGCGGATGCCGACGGGCGGGTGGGCAGCTTGCCCGGAGCGTCGACGAGGTACTCGGCCTGCCCTTTCGACCCGGTGATGTGCATCGCGAACTCGAACGCGAGCTCCTGCTTCGCCTCGTCCGGCGTCTTCTGTGCAGGAAGCTCGAATGCCCAGAAGCCCGAGAGCGTGGCGTCCTTCGCATCCTTCGTCGGACGCGGCGTGCGGAAGTAGCCGATCTCGTCCGCCAGGCCGCCGTCGTCGAGCTTGAGCCCCACCCAGGAGCCGCCCTTCATGGTCGCGGTCTTGTGGGACAGCAGCATGTCGTCGTACTCGTCGTCCTTGGAGACGGAGAGCAGCCCGGTCGACGAGACGCCCTGCTCGTTCATGAGCGAGTTGTAGAACTCGAAGACTTCGAGCATCTCGTCGGTCTCGAGGGTCGCGCGACCATCGGCGTCGATCACGTCTCCACCGAGCATCCACGTCTGGGAGAAGAGGGACTGGGTGGGCGTGTGCACGGTGTTCCCTGCCCAGAACGAGTAGGGATCGGCGATGCCGGCATCCTTGAGCGCGGCCATCGCTTCGGTGAACTCCGCCCACGTCTCGGGGGTCTCGGTGATGCCCGCCTTCGCCCAGTCCTCTTTCCAGTACATCTCGTGACGGCAGTCGGTCATCCACGGGAGCGCGTAGATCTTCCCGGCATCGGAGGCGATGCCGCGCAGCAGGTTCTGGTTGTAGTCGTCCCATTCGCCCGGCAGGGAATCGAGGGGAGCGAGGAATCCGCCCTTCGCGAGTTTGGGGATGTTGAGGTCGTTGACCAGCACGAGATCGGCGGGAGTACCGGCCTGGCCCATCAGGATGACCCGCTGCGTGATGGCGTCCCAGGGCACGGTCTCGATCTCGAGGGTGACGTCCGGATGGGTCTCCTTCCAGGACTGCAGAAGGCGCCAGAGCCCTCTGTCGGCCGTGCCGTCCGCTGCCGGTTCGGTCGTCGTCGTGAGGACGTCCTCGAACGGGTAGGCATCCGGCATGACCATGCGCAGCGTCTTGGCCCCTCCCTTCGTGGATACCTCCGGGGCGCATGCCGTGAGACTCGTGCCCATCGCGAGGGCGGCACCACCGATCAGGCCCGCCTGGAACAACGTTCGGCGGGAGAGCGGGGTGGAACTGAGGGATTGCAGTGACTTCTTCGTCATGACCTTCTCCAGTCTTTGCTGTCTGTCAGGATCCAGTGGTAGGGCCACCGGACCTCTCTGATCATGACGCGACAGACATCGGATGTCAACGGTTCGTCAGCGCGCTCACGACGATCGTCCTGACCGTCGGACGAGCGCCCCTGCGGAAGGGGCGGAGAAGCCCTCGCTCAGCCCGTCGCTGCGACGGGAGCGGCGTCGACCATCCGCCCGTCGACGAGATGACGGCGTGAGCGCGCGCGACGAGCGACCTCGGGGTCGTGGGTGACGACCACGATGGTCGTCCCCGAGGCGTTCAGCTCATCGAACACATCGAGCACGTCGTCGGTGGACTCCCGGTGCAGCGCTCCGGTCGGCTCATCCGCGATGAGGATCGGCGGGCGGTTCACGAGTGCGCGGCAGATGCCGACCCGCTGTCGCTGCCCTCCCGAGAGCTCGTGCGGCGCGCGAGCCCCGAGGTGCCCGATGCCGAGCCGATCCATGAGCTGCGCGGTGTCCGCCAGGATCTCGGCGGACACCCTGCCGCGTCGTCGGACGGCCGGGAGCAGGATGTTGTCGATCACGACCAGCTCGTCGAGGAGATCGGTGCGCTGGAACACGAATCCCAGCGTCGTGCGCCGGAGGTGCGCGAGGGCCTTGTCGTCGAGCGCGCCCAGATCGTCGTCGCCGATCCGCACCGACCCCGACGACGGCTGGTCCAATCCGCTCAGGCACGAGAGCAGGGTCGTCTTGCCCGACCCGCTGGGACCGGTGAGAGCCAGGTAGTCGCCGGCGGCGACGTCGAAGTCGATGCGGTCGAGCACGGTCGCGAAGTCGCCTGCGGCCGATTCGAACCGTCGGGTGACGGCGCGCGCCTGGATGAGGGGGGACGATCGTTGCATGGTCAGCTTTCGTTGAGGAGCGCGGGGCTGTGGACCGAGGCGATGAGTCCGCCGGCCACGGCGGCGGCAGCCACCACGGGTCCGGTGATCATGCCCCAGCCGTGCGGTGCGACGAGGTCGGTGGCGCCTCCGCCGAAGGAGGCGAGCGTGGCGCCGAGCACGCCGGGTCCGAGTGCTTCCGTCGCGATCCACCCGAGAAGGAGGCCCGCTCCGGCGACGCCCACCGACCGGAGCGAGGAGATCGTCCGCAGCCCGCCGCGAGACCATCCGAGAAGCCGCAGCAGACGCAGGTCGGACTCGTCACGCGCTGCCTCGAGGCGCCCTCGGAGCGCGAACACCAGGAGCATCACCACCGCGGCGGCAGCCCACGCGATCGTCGACGCCGTCCTGAGTCGCTCGACGGTGTCGCCCAGCGTGTAGTGGACGAACCGGTCCAGTTCGGTGACCGATGCCGCCGGATGATCACTCGCCAGCGTCGCGGCCTTCCCGCTCTGATCGACCCCGCCGCGGAGGTCGATCATGAACGTCTGCCACAGCGGGACGCCGTGATCGCCGCGCAGCTCGACGGCCTTGCCCGATCGTCCGCCGTTCGTGATGTCGTGATAGACCCCCGTGATGCGGTATCGATGCGTCGCGCCCGCGGAGTCCACCTCGACGAACTGCCCGACGTCGACGCCCGCGTCCTGGGCCGCGAGCGTCGACAGCGCCAGCTCATCGGGTTCGACGGGTCCCTCGCCGCGGGCATAGGCGAGGGGGAAGATCGACGCGTCGCCGACCTCCAGGGCGATGTCATCGGTGCGCGCAGCGGCGAGGATCGCGACCCGGAAGCTGGTCGCCGTCGCGAACCGTTCGACGTCGGGGTCTTCCCGCAAAGAGCGTTCGAGCCGCTCGCCCGCGCCGACCTCGGTCCCCTCGCGGATGAACGCGCGGAGATCGCTCTGCCCGACGCCCATGGTGGTGACGAAGTCGGATGCCGCGATCGTCTGGGTCATCCGCTGGGGCAGGGCAGCCAGCGCGACGGCGAAGCCGACCATGACGATCAGCAGCACGGCGGTGGCGCTCCGGGCGGTGAGTCCCCGCACCGCGAGGCGCACGGAGACGGGGAGCGGGAGGTCCCAGCGCAGCGGACGCACACGGCGACGGGTCTGCGGCGACACACCCGGCCTGGTCAGCGCGAGCAGCGGAGTGATGCGCCGCACCCGCCGCAGCAGGTGCGCGGCGAGCGCGACCGGGATCGCTGAGGCGACGACGACGGCGAGCAGCATCGCGAACACCTCCGCGTGGCACTGCTCGCCGGAGAGTCGGGCGGTGTCACCGCCGATCAGCAGCGCGGACACCGGGAAGACCAGGAGAAGGGCGACCAGCGATGCCGCACCCGCATGCACGGCGTAGCCCCCGAGCAGGATCGACGAGACCGCTCGGTGGGAGAAGCCGACCGCCCGCATCACGCCGATGCGTCGAGCGTCCTGCTCCAGGGCGGTGAGGACCATGATGCGCAGGCAGAGCAGCGTGATCGCGAGGAGGGCGATGCTCACCAGGATGCTGAGGATGGCGACCAGGCCGTCGGTCAGTGCGGCGATCAGTCGCAGCAGACTTCCGTCCACGGCGGCGCCGTTGGCCGGCAGTCCGGCGAGACGGTAGGCCTCCGCGAAGCGTTCGCCCTGACCCTCGGCGAGACGGAACGTGATGATGTGCTCCGTCGGAAGCCGTTGGGCGAGGTGCTCCCAGTCCGGGTCGGACAGCACGAATCGCTTGGAGTTGACCAGACTCGGCCCCATCTGCGCGTCTCGAACGATGTCGGAGACGGTGAACGTCCGCCCCTCCCCGTGCACGGCGATCTCGATCGCGTCGCCGCGCACCAGATCGTAGGCGTCGGCGTAATAGCCGGGCACCGCGATCTCGCCCTCGCGGACGTTCACCGGCGTGCCGTCCTCGCCGACGAGGAAGTCGAATCGCGTGGTCTGGGTGACCAGCAGCAGATCCATCACGCCGTCGCGCGCAGCATCCGAGGTGCCGTGCATTCGGAGATCCTGGTTGTCGAGTTGGAGCGCGACCTGCACCTGGTGGTCGTCGATGATGTCTCGGTGCGCTGCGACGAACGCGTCCAAGGGCTGCGCTTCCAGCGGTCCGGCGTGCATCTGCACCGCGTCGGGCGCCTCCGCGAGCGTGAAGAGCCGTTCCGTCGCCCCCACCGTGGAGACGAGGGTGGCGACGCCGGCGCCCGCTGTGGCGGAGCTGATCGCCATCAGCAGGATCAGCGAGATGCTGCTCAGGGGGTTGCGGCGGATGCGCGCGACGGCCATCCGCCACGCGGTCGAGCCCGTTATCACGAGGCGGGTGGATGCGGCAGGGGCCAGCCGTGCAGGATGGCCCCGACTCCCGCCTCGAACTGCCGCTCGGCCGAGGGTGCCCACCCTGCGGCGATGACCCGGCCGAGGTGGGGCAGTTGCGACAGCAGGGCTGCCTCGTCACCCTCCCGCTCGGGGTCGGGATCGCCCTGACCTTCGGTGCCGGGCTCCGACCCGGCCGGGAGGCTGAACTCTCCCATCGCCGAGGCGACGGTGATCATCACGAGCACATTGACGAGGTCGCCGAGTGCGGGATCGACCGGTGCGCCGAGCTCCAGCAGGATGCCGATCGCCTCATCGGCGACGGCGAGCGCCGCCGGCGAGGTGATCGGATGCGTCGCGACGATCGGGATGAGTCCGGCATGCGCGGCGAGCTCCGCGCGGATGGTCCGCATCAAGACGTGCGCATAGGTCCGCCAGTCCGATATCCCCGACGTGGCGGGAAGGGAGAGGCCGGTCCAGAACTCGTCGGCGAGTGCCGCGGCGAGGTCCGACTTGCCGGCGAAGTGCCGGTACGCGGTCATCGGATCGGCGCCGAGCGCTGTGCCGAGGCGCCGCATCGTGAGCTGATCGAGGCCATTCGCGTCGACGAGCTCGAGGGCCGCCGACAGCACGTCTGCGCGGGAGATCCGCTCGGGTCGAGGTGTCATCAGGAGATTCCTTTCCGCCCGCGGAGGGCGAGCAGGGTG
The DNA here is from genome assembly GCF_002979435.1 of Microbacterium sp. MYb66. Classification (GTDB taxonomy): domain Bacteria; phylum Actinomycetota; class Actinomycetes; order Actinomycetales; family Microbacteriaceae; genus Microbacterium. The sequence continues at coordinate 541,161 of NZ_PCOV01000003.1, forward strand.
ACGGCGAGCAGTCCGAAGCCCGCCGCGAAGCCGAAGAGAGCGAGCGCGGGGCCGAGCGCGTCGAGCACTCCGGCCCCGTCCAGGGTGAGCGAGCGCATCGCCTGCAGCGCCCAGTAGGCGGGCGAGGCCGGAGCGACGGCCTGCATCCAGGTGGGCAGCGACTCGACCGGACCGAAGGCGCCGCCCACGCCCGCCATGAGCATGGCGAGCACGTTGCCGATGACCAGGGCGAGTTCGAGGGATCGGGATGCCGACACCAGGAGCAGCCCGAAGCCGATCATGGCGGAGGAGAACGCCACGAGCACCAGGACGAGTCCGAGCACCGAACCGGTGGGTCGATAGCCGAAGAGGAGCGCACCGCCGAGGAGCACGGCGACGAACTGCAGCAGCTGGGCGGCGAACGCGGTCAGCGACTTGCCGAGGAGGAGGTCGATGCTGCGCGCCGGTGATGTCCGCAGCCGGTCCCCCGTGCCCCACTGCTCGTCTCGGAAGAACGCCGTGACGACCTGCTGGACGCACAGGAGGGCGAACAGGACGGCGAGACCGGGGACGGCGTACTCGACGCCGGCGGCCGAGGGGTAGCCCGCCGCAGCGAGCTGCGCGCGAGCCCCGGGGATGAAGAACGGGACGAACACGAGCGGGATCACCGTCATGACCACCACCGGCGACGGGTCGCGCCACAGGATCCGCGCGTCGATCGCGGCGACCGCGAGACTATGCCGCAGCATCCTGAACCTCCGTGTTCCCGAGAGCGCGCGTCTCCTCCTCGCGGAGGAGGTGCACGTAGGCGCTCTCGAGGGTGGGGCGGGGGAACCGGACGTCGGCGATCGCGCTCGCGTTCGCGCCGAGGCCCGCGATGAGTTCGGCGAGCAGTTCGCCCGCGCTCCTCCCCGTCGATCCGCTCACGAGCCAGTCGGCATCCTTCACCCATCCGGCCGGCGGCGGGGCGCTCGTCTGCACGCGCACCCGCAGTCCGCCGCCGCCCTGTGACCTCACCACATCGCTGACGTCTCCGAGGTCTCGGAGCACGCCGCGGTGCAGCAGCGCGAGCCGCGCCGGGAGTTGTTCGAGCTCGTTGAGGTAGTGCGTGGTGTAGAGCACGGATGCGCCCTCGTCGGCGATCCGGCGCACCAGCTCCAGGATCTGCTGCCGGGACTCGACGTCGGCGCCGACGGTGGGCTCGTCCAGGAACAGCAGGCGCGGATCATGGGTGAGTGCCATCGCGAGGTGCAGGCGGCGCTGCTGTCCGCCGCTGAGCTGCTCGGCGCGGACGCCGGCGCTCCTCGTGAGACCCAGGCCCTCGATCACGGCAGCGCATCGTGTGCGCAGTCCGCGCCCACGCAGACCGTGGAGGCGGGCGAACCCCTCGACGTTCTCTCGGAGGGTCAGGGAGGGGTAGATGCCGAGACGCTGCGGCGCGCTGCCGATCAGGGCGGCGGCGGTCTCGCGGTCGGAGGTGAGGTCGATCCCGTCGACGAAGACCGATCCGGATGCTGGCGTCAGGGACCCGTCGGCGATGGCGATCAGCGTGGACTTGCCGGCGCCGTTCGGACCGAGAAGGCCCAGGATCCGACCCGGAGGCAGGCGGAGGTCGACGCCGGAGAGCACCGTGTGCTCGCCGAACGATCGGCGGATGCCGCGCATCTGCAATCGCATCTCGGTCATGGCCGCCTCTCGTAGTTCTACATCGTAGATTAATCGCGAGGGAGGCGATGGGCAAATCCGTGGCTAGGTGGCCCCTGATCGCCCCGTGAAGGTCATCACGGTTGTGAGCGGGCAGCTCGGCTGTCGAGGTTACGTCCTCGCGCGAGAGAGTACATTCAGGCAGATGGAGACGTCTGCTGAGTGGGGAGCACGGCTGGATGCCATCGAACGCGGGGGCTGGGTGGAGTACCTCGATTCGCATTCGGGCCTCCCTGGTCCGCGCGCGAACCTGACGCTTCTCGATGCCGTCGCCCGCATCGCCGACGAGCGCGCGATCGAGGAACTGATCCAGGACGGCCGTGAGTACCCGACGATGTGCGCTGCCGCAGCCACCGGGCGGCTCGCCGGCGACCGGGAGGCCGAGGCGCGGCTTCGTGCGTTGGCGATGGATGAACGATGGCGTGTACGCGAGGGCGTCGTGATCGGTCTCCAGATACTCGCGGATTCTTCGCCGAACGCGACGAACGACATCGTCGGCAGGTGGGCAGACGACCCGAGCCTTTATGTCCAGCGCGCCGCAGTCGCCACGATCTGCGAACCACGGCTGCTGCACAGCCGCTCGTCGGCAGCCATCGCCGTCGACGTCTGCCGCCGCGCCACACACCACCTGACGCAGCTTCCGAGAGCACGCCGCACGTCCGCGGAAGCACGCACTTTGCGACAAGCGCTCGGCTACTGCTGGAGCGTCGCTGTCGCGGCCGATCCCACACCCGGACTCGCCGCGTTCCACGCCCTCGACCCAGATGACCCCGACGTCGCTTGGATCGTCAAAGAGAATCTCCGGAAGAAGCGGCTTTCGCGGCTTCTCGTTCCCTCTTGACATCCCCTCCGCTCGGGCATAACGTACAACCAAATGGTTGCACAAAGAGAACTGAGCGAAGCGGAGGTCGACCGTGTCTTCCACGCATTGGCGACGTCGACTCGGCGCGACATCCTGCGTCGGACGATCGAGCGTGAGCAGTCCGTCTCGACCCTCGCCGCCGACTACGAGATGTCGTTCGCCGCGGTGCAGAAGCACGTCGCCGTGCTCGAGGCCGCGAACCTCATCGTCAAGCGCGCCGAGGGACGCGAGCGGCTCGTCCGCGCGAACCCCGAGATGATCGCCCGCGCCAGGGCGCTCCTCGCCCGATACGAAGAGCTGTGGCGGTCGCGCATCGCCCGACTCGACGACCTGCTGGCCGAGACGCCTCGGTCCGGCTCCTCCGACACCAGCGATACCCAGAAGAACGAACAAGGAGACTGAAATGCCTGTCACCGACGTCACCACCGATGCCGACAACCTCACCATGACCGTGATCGCCGATTTCGCGGCACCCGTCGAGCGCGTCTGGAGCGCCTACTCCGACCCGCGCCAGCTCGAGCGCTTCTGGGGCCCTCCCGGATGGCCGGCCACCTTCACCGCCTGGGACCACACCGTCGGCGGGCGAGCGGTCTACTCGATGAACGGTCCGCGAGGGGAGAAGTCGTCCGGGGCGTGGGAGTTCGTCTCGATCGATGCGCCGCACAGCTTCGAGGTCATCGACTCCTTCGTCGACGAGAGCGGCAAGCCGCTCGACGGCTTCCCTGCGCAGCGGATGTCCTTCTCGTTCGACTCGACCCCCGACGGCACGCGCATGGTCACGACCAGCCACTTCGACTCGGTTGAGGCACTCGAGCAGGTCGTCGAGATGGGCCAGGTCGAGGGCATCAAGATGGCGATGGCGCAGCTGGACGCCGTGCTGCAGGACCTCCGCGAGTACGCGCAGGGCAAGGGCACCCGGGTCGAGCTGCTCGACGACACCCATGTGCGCATCACGCGCCTCGTCGAAGGACCGCGCGAGCTCGTCTGGCGCGCGCACTTCGAGCCCGAGCTCATCCGCAAGTGGATGCTCGGCCCCGACGGCTGGGAGATGACGGAGTGCGTCGCCGCCACCGAGGTCGGCCAGTCGTACCGGAACTCGTGGGCGCCGGTCGGCGACACCGAGGGCCAGCCGTTCGGCTTCGAGGGCGAGGTGCTCCTGATCGACGCCCCGCGCCGCGCGGTCACCACCGAGCGGATGCAGGGGATGCCGACCGAGACCCTCAACGACCTGAACCTGTACGAGGAGGACGGCGCGACCCTCGTCACGCTGCTCATCGAGTACCCCGACAAGGAGACGCGCGACATGATCCTCGCCACCGGCATGGCCGACGGCATGGAGTCGTCGTTCGCCCGGCTGGAGCGGGAGCTGCTCTCCGTCTGAGTGGGTACAACTCCTCAGAGCCGGTCGGATCCGCGCGGGTCCGACCGGTTCTCGAGCGTTCGGCCCGCATTTCCGAGGAGTCGGTCGCGGCTGCCGCGAGCCGCCCGACGGGCGGAACCCGGCCGGGCGGGATAAAGTGGCGACACGATGAGGATCACGCGCCGCACTCTGCTCCTCGGCGCCGGAGCCGGCGTCGCTTCGGTGCTTCTCGCCTCCTGCACCCCGGAACCCACCCCCACTCCGACGCCCACCCGCACCCGCGAGCCGGAGCCTCCGCCCGGTGTCCCCGCGCCCGCCGGCAGCATCCGCAGCACCTGGACCACCGATCCGTTCGCCCTCGGCGCCGCCAGCTTCACACCCGTCGGGGTCCTGGCCGGGAACCGCCTCGCGCTGGGCGAGTCCGTCGACGACCGGGTCTTCTTCGCGGGCGAGGCGACGGATGAAGATGCGCCGGGAACGGTACGCGGTGCCATCAGCTCGGGCGCCCGTGTGGCCGAGGAGCTCATGATCCCGGCATCCTCGGGTGAGCGCGTCGCCGTCGTCGGTGCGGGCCTCGCAGGCGCCACGGCGGCCGCCCTGCTCGCCGAGCGCGGGATCGAGGTGACCGTGTTCGAAGCGCGGGACCGCGTCGGCGGACGGGTGTACTCCCGTGTCGACGACTCCTGGCCGGTCCCCGTGCAGCTCGGCGCCTGGCTGTTCGGGGAAGACGAGACCGAAGTGCTCGATCGGCTGACCAGCGGCGATGTCGGGATCGTCGACCTCGCCGGCGAGCTGTGGCGCGGCCCCGACGGCGACATCGACCCGGTCGATCCGCAGCCGTTCGCCGCGGCGATCACGGTGGCGCAGGCGGCCCCCGAAGACTCCTCGGTCGCCGATGCCCTGACTGCCGCGGGCATCGATCCCGCCGATCCTGCGACCGCCGCTCTGCTCGCGATCCTCGTCGCCCGCACCGGCGCCGATGCCGACCGCCTCTCCAGCTGGTTCGCTCCGCCGCTGCCGTCGGGCGAGCCGAAAGCGGCTCGCGACAGCCTCACCCCGTTCGTCGAGCACGCCCTGGACGGCGTGCAGGTGGGCCTGAGCTCACCGGTCGCCCTCATCGCCTACGACGACACCGGTGTCAGCGTGCGCCTCGCCACCGGAGAGGCCCTGTCGTTCGACCGGGTCGTCGTGACCGCCCCGCTCGGGGTGCTCCAGGATCGGAGTATCGAGTTCGACCCGCCGCTCCCGTTCTCCCACCGCGGCGCGATCTCCGCGCTCGGCATGGGAGCGATCGAGACGGTCTGGCTGCGGTGGGACGAGCCGTTCTGGGAGAACGAGGAGGCGATCTGGCATGCCGTCGGCGCCGACGTGGCGATCCCGACCTGGATCAACCTGCGACCGGCGACCGGCGAGAACGTGCTCGTCGGGATCGTCGGAGGAGCGGCGGCCGCGGAGTTCGCCGAGCTCGACGAGGAGGCCGCGGTCGAGGCCGCCCTCGCCGCCCTCTCCCTCTACGTCTGACCGACTCGTTCGCCGACCCGCACCGCCTCCGGCTCCGGCGACGGCGGTTCGGCGGTGTCGTCGGCATCGACGCGCAGTCGCCGCGGCAACGGCATCCGGCTGATGAGCACCAGAGCCGTCGCGACGACGGCGAAAGCGCCGAGAGCGACGCCGGAGGAGACGAGGAACTCCTCGGGCCCGCTCACCTGCCGCGGGTCGAGGAAGTAGTACGGGTACCACCCGATCAGGGGTCCGCGGATCATCGTGGCGATCCCCCAGATCACGGGGTAGGCGAGGGTCACCGGGATCACCCGCCAGGGGACCGAGCGGTGACCGGGCGCCAGCGCCCAGGCGGCCACCGTCACCGCCGGAAGCCAGAAGTGCAGCACCTGATCGGACCACGGCACGTCGATGCGGATGCCGCGGAGGCCTGCCTGCCAGACCAGGATCGCGAACACGATCCCGGCGGTGATCGTCCACGTCAGCACGAGCGCCAGCGCGACCGTGAGCCAGCGCGGATCCCGGACCCTGCGCAGGGCGATGATGCCGGCGACCGTCAGGAGCACGACGAAGGCGATGTTCGACTGGTTGGTCAGGTAGGCGAAGAAGTTCTGGCTCGCGATGGTGTGCGACGCGAGCCCCCAGCTCAGGCGATGGATGAGGGCCACCAGGCAGACGGCGGCAGCGCCGAGGCGGAGCAGGCCGAAGACGGTGCGGGCCTTCACCGCTGCGTCACCACCCATTCCGTCATCCGCCGAGTCTACGGACCTCAGCTCGGAGGACCCGTCCTGCCGCCGAGGGTGCCCGTCCCCGGCAGCGGTGAGTTCCGCTGGTGACTCGGTGTCGGGGTGTCAGCGCCGGGGCTCGCGGGTCGACCACAGCGCCAGCGCGACGAGCACGGGCTGGAAGAACAGTCGGACGAAGCGCTTCATATCCGTGTCGAGCCCGAAGCCGTCACGGTGGTGCATCCACTGCGCCACGTTGCCCGGGAACACGGCGACGAAGAACAGGGCGGCGATCGTGCCGACCGTGCGCCGACGGCGTCGTGCCAGCAGCAGGGCGGAGCCGAGCGCGACCTCGGCCACGCCCGAGGCGAGCACGGTGGTGTCGGGGTCCAGCGGCAGCGACTCCGGCACCTGCGCCTGGAACTCCTCGCGGGCGATCGTGAGGTGCGAGACGCCCGCGAAGACGAGGGAGGCGCCGAGGAAGATGCGGCCGATGGTGCGGGCGGGAGTCGACATGGTGCGAGTGTACGCCTCGGTCGCTGCGGTCAGATCAGGCGGCGGAGCGCCTCTTCGAGCGAGACGCCTTGAGCCTCGGCGCGGTCGCGCAGCCGCGCGTGCTCGTCGGACGAGAGCGGGATGCGCAGCTCGATCGGGTCGTCGTCGGGCGCATCCAGGCCGTCGAGGAGATCGGATGCCTCGGCCCACAGTGGCTCGGCGACCGGGGCCGATACGGCGGGGGAGGCGGTGGATGCCGGCGCCGGCGCGGCAGCCTGTGCCGGTGTCGACGACGTCGCGGAAGCGGCGACCGGTGCCGACGCGGCGATTGCGGCTCCGGCATCCGTCCCGAGGGTGAAGCCCGGTCCTCGTCGCGGTTCCTGCTTGGCCTGGTAGGCCTTGGCGGCAGCGTTCGCGCGTTCGTCGGCCGCCTCGTTGAGCGGATGTCCGGCGTGACCCTTCACCCAGGAGAACTCGACGTCGCGGCCACGGATCGCCTCGTCGATGCCTTCCAGCAGGTCGCGGTTGAGCACGGGGCCGCCGTCCGACTTGCGCCAGCCCTTGCGCTTCCAGCCCGGCATCCACTTCGTCACGGAGTCGATCACGTAGCGGCTGTCGCACTCGATCAGCAGCTTCTCGTCGGTGCCGGCCGTGGCGCGCAGCAGCTCCAGCACGGCCCGCAGCTCACCCTGGTTGTTGGTGCCGTGCGGGGAGCCGCCGGCCGCCCAGTTCGCGTCGTCGATGTACCAGGCCCAGCCGTTCGGGCCGGGATTGCCCAGGGCGGAGCCGTCTGCGGCGGCGGTGATCGTCATCCCTCCACCGTAACGGTGGGCGGCGCCCCGCCTCTGCGCCACCGTATTCCGGGCGCGTGATCCGAGGCGATCGGCGCATCGCGGCGATCCGCGGCCGCGGAGAGTGTTCAGTCCTCTTCGGGTTCGTCGTTCTCCGTCGCGGGGGCATCCGGCGCCGGAGGAGCGACCGGGAAGACGATCGAGCTGACCGACGAGGTGGCCCCGAGGCCGAGTCCGAGAACCAGCGGGTCGACGGCGGGTGCGGCGTCGAGCACCTCCGCCTCGGAGCGCTCGAGCGGCTCGGAGGGCAGCGACCACGGGCTCTCTTCTTCTTCAGGCTTGTGCTGGAACAGTCCCATGGGTTCCATTGTGAACCCGCGCGCCGACACCTCGACCGGATTCACACCCGATTGATCGGATGCCGCCGCCGGGGACACCGCTCGCCGCTCTCAGCCGGACGCCGCCCGGACCGCGTCCACGAGCGCACGCCAGGGGCCGTCGAGTGCGGAGTCGGGCAGCTCGCGCTCCCGCCGCTCCGCCGGTGTGCGTGCGCGGATGCTCCAGACGAAGCGGTCGGCGCCGGTCCCGGCATCCGGATCCTGGTCCCAGGGGCAGCGGTCGATGAGGTCGATCCACTCCACGGCGTCGTCGGATCGCGCTTCGACCCGCCACTGACGACGGATGCCGGCGATGCCGCCCGTGCGCACCACCGCGATGACGACCTGCGCGTCAGTCGGTGGAGGGGACTCGCTCATCTCCATAGACTCCCACGGCAGTCCAGGCGCGTCGAGCCGCCCCGGCGGTGGCGTCGTCGACCGTGGCCGCAGCGGCGACCGTCGCGTCGGCGAAGTCCGTGAAGGTCGCGGTGCTCGAAAGGCCTCCCGTCAGCGCCCGATACCAGACCGTGCCCGCCTGCTCCCAGGCGTTGCCGCCGAGGTCTGTCGCGAACAGGGCGAACGCGCGGTTGGGGATGCCCGAGTTGATGTGCACCCCGCCGTTGTCTTCCGTCGTGCGGACGAATCCGCTCATGTGGTCCGGCTGCGGGTCCTTGCCGAGCTCGTCGTCGTCATAGGCGGTGCCCGGTGCGATCATCGAGCGCAGCGCGGCGCCCTCGACGGCATCGGTGAAGATCTCGGCGCCGATCAGCCAGGTCGCCTGGTCGGCGGTCTGCCCGAGGGAGTACTGCTCGGTCAGGGCGCCGAGCACATCGGCGATCGACTCGTTCAGCGCGCCCGGCTGCCCCTGGTATTCGAGGTTCGCGGTGTGCTGGATGACGCCGTGCGCGAGTTCGTGGCCGATGACCGTCAGCGACCCCGTGAACCCCTGGAACACCTCGCCGTCGCCATCGCCGAACACCATGCGCACACCATCCCAGAACGCGTTGTCGTAGTCGACGCCGTAATGCACGGTCGCGTCGAGCGGGGCCCCGGCGTCGTCGAGGGAGTTGCGTCCGAACGCGGCGAGCAGCATCTCGAACGTGGCCCCGAGCCCGTCGAAGGCCTCGTTCACCGCGGTGTCTTCGACGGGGGCGTCGTCTTCGCCGCGCACGACGGCGCCGGGGAGCTCCCGCGTGTTCCCGGCATCGCTGATGGTGCGGTTCGGTGCATCCGAAAGCTGGGCGACGAGGTCCCCGTTCTCGTCGATCGACAGGTCGATGCGCGCGCGGAACGGCGGGCGGCCGGCGGTCAGCGTCTGGCGTGCGGCGGCCGCGGCCTTGGGGAATCGGCCCGACTCGGCCAGGCGCGCGAGGAGGTAGGACGGGATCACTCCATGACGTTCTCCGGATGCTGTGCTGCTCATGCTGTGACCCTACGCCGAGGGGCCGACGTTCGGCAGGCTCGCGAGCACGTCGGATCGCACGCGAAGGAGATCTCTCCTCTCAACTTGATAACGAGAATCGTTCTCAATAGGGTGGCAGAGTCATGACCCTCCTTCCTCCCCATCGCACCGCTCCTGCCGCCGCCGCGCTCGCGCTCCTGCTCGGCGTCACCGCCTGCGCGCCCGTGGCCGCGCCCGCCCCGACGGCATCCGCCGCTCCCGACGCGCACGGCATCGACGGAGGCGGCGCCGCCGAGGTGGCCGCTCCGGCCGGTGCCCTGGTGATCGCCGACCGACGCGGCGGCCTCACGCTGCTCGACCTCGACACCGAGAAGCGGTCGGAACTCGCCCGGGGTCGAGATGACGTCGATGGCGTCTTCGGCGACGGGCGCCTCGTCTATCGCGCGCTCGATGAGGCGGGCCTCCCCTCCGTCGAGGTGATCGACACCGCCCGGTGGACCGTCCCGCACGGCGACCACACCCACTCCTTCCTCGGCGAGCCGCGACTGCTCGGGGTGCTCGAGGGAGAGGGCGGCGCGCGCGTCACCGGGGGAGGACAGCAGACCGCTCTTGCCTTCGAGGGAGGAGAGGTCGTCGTCCTCGTCCACGACGACCTCGCCGCGGGACTGCCGGATGCTCCTCGCGTGACGGTCGCCGCCGCCGGCCCGGTGATGCCGTTCGCCGGGCTTCTGCTCGTGCCGACCGCCGACGAGACGATCGAGGTGTCCGATCCGGCCGGCGACCCCGTTCCCGGCGGGGGAGCCCCGTGCGCCGGCGCATCCGACGCCGACGTCACCCGCGTCGGCGCCGTGTTCGCCTGCGCGGACGGCGCGGTGCTGTTCACCCGCGAGGTGGGCGGCAGCGTCGCGGCAGAGACCATCCCGTACCCCGCGGGAGCAGCCCCGGCGACAGCACTCTCCGGACGCCCCGATCGCCCCGACCTCGCCGGCATCGCGGGAGACCGGGGAGCCTGGCTGCTCGACGTGCGGCAGCGGCAGTGGACGCTGCTGCCCTCCGATGTGCCACTGCTGCGAGCGGTCGCCCTCGGCGACGACGACAGCCGCACGGTCGCGGTCGACGCCGACGGCCGCGTGCGGGTGCTCGCCCCGGACGGCACGGTGCTCGTCCGTACGGAGCCGCTGCTGGCGGCATCGCTCGCGGACCCGGTGCTGCGCGAGCGCGTGCAGCTGATCGCCGATGCGGAGCACGCCTACGTCACCGACCCGGCGACCGGATCCGTGCACGAGATCGACCACGGCGATGCCCGTGTCACCCGAACCTTCGCCGACCTGGACCCCTTGTTCCTGCAGCAGGTCGGCTGAATCCCCGACGACCGACGTCGTCGTCGCGCATCCCGCGCACCCACCCCGAAGAACATCCAGAAAGAGAGACGAACCCATGTCCCGACCCCGCAGCCGCCTCGCGATCGGCGCCCTCGGCGTGATCGCCGCCGTGGCGCTCGCCGGATGCGCGACCACCGCGCCCGCCTCCGAGAAGACCGACGATGCCGCACCGGACGACCACCATGAGGGCGACACCCGCGTCGCCGTGACCTACGACGGCGGAGTGCTCGTGCTCGACGGCGAGACCCTGGAGACCGTCGGGCAGGCCGAGCTCGGCGGGTTCCTGCGCGTCAACGACGCCGGCGACCACGACGGGCACGTCTTCGTCACCGCCGAAGACGGCTTCCACGTGCTCGACAGCGGCCTGGCCTCCGGCAGTGTCGAGTTCACCGGCGAGGTGTTCGAGGCGGTCGCCGCCGGACACGCCACTCCGCACGCCGGGCGCACGGCGCTGTTCGACGACGGCACCGGCGACGTGCAGGTCTTCGACACGGATGCCGTCGGCACCGGAACCCTGCCCGAGATCGACACGATCACCTCGGAGGCGGCGCATCACGGTGTCGCCATCGAGCTCTCCGACGGCACGGTGCTGTCGACCATCGGCACGTCCGAGGCGCGCAGCGGCGTCCGGCACCTCGACGTCGACGGCACGGAGCTCGCCCGCAACGAGCAGTGCCCGAGCGTGCACGGCGAGGGAGCACTGAAGGGAGAGGTCGTCATGTTCGGCTGCGAGGACGGCGTACTGCTGTTCGACGACGGCGTCTTCACGAAGCTCGACGCCCCGGACGAGTTCGGCCGGACCGGGAACGCGTACGTCACCGACACCAGCGCGATCGCGGTCGGCGACTACAAGACCGATCCGGATGCCGAGGGCTACTTCCTGTCGCAGCTGGCGCTGATCGACACCGGGACGCAGAAGCTGTCGGTCGTGGATCTGCCGGACGGCGTGGAGTACACGTGGCGCGGCGTCGGTCGCAGCGGCCATGACGACATCATCGTGCTGGGGGCGGACGGCACGCTGAACGTGCTCGACGACACCGGCGCGCTGCAGGAGTCGTGGGACGTCATCGATCCCTGGGAGAGCCCGACCGAGTGGCAGCAGCCGCATCCGGGTCTGCGTGTGGTCGGCGACATCGCGTATGTGACGGAGCCGGCGAAGGATCGCATCCTCGCGATCGATCTGCACACGGGCGAGGTATCGGCCGAAGCGACGCTCGACGTCGCGCCGAACGAGTTCGTGGTGGTCGGCGCCGCCGGGCACTGAGTGCACGCGAAGGGCGGGTCCGCACGCGCGGGCCCGCCCTTCGTCGTGCCGAGGTCAGTCCTGTTCGATGCTCAGCACGGTCGTGCGCAACCCGTCGGACTCGTACTGCACCGGCATCCCCGGGTGGTCGATCGAGAACCAGAAGACGCCGTCGTCGGTGTCGTACCTCCGGCACGTCAGCTCGCCGAGAGGAGTCGACAGCTTCACGGTCGACACGCTGGTCGTCTCGGCATCGAACGCGGCGTGGCCCTGCAGCTCGGCCCAGGTCACCCGGTTCGACACGACCGCCTTCGGATCCGCGGCCGCCCAGCGATCGAGCGTCGCCCCCTCGTCGTCCGTGTCCCGGAAGCGGTTGACGTGCTCGCCGAGCGGGCCGTCCGGACCCTCCAACAGCAGCCGGATGATCTTCCCGGTTCCGGTGGCGTCGCGGATCTCGGCGGCGGTGAACGGGGTGGGCAGCAGCCCGGGGCCGAGCAGGTGCGGGTCGGGAGTCGTCATGGGGACAGTCTGCGCCCTCGGGCGTCTGCCGCGCACGCGCGAGCCGGGTGGGGGACGGGATCCCGGGCGCATGCCCAGGTGTCTCGCGTAAAATCGGCACAATGACCGACGCTCCTTCCGACGCCGCACCCGACCTCGGACCGGGCATCGACCCCGACGATCTCGCCACGGCGCTGCGCGTGCTCTCCGAATTGCACGAGATCGACAACGAGCATCCGGACTTCATCGCCGTCCGCCATGCGACCGCGGCGATGTTCAAGGCCGTCAAGCGCGTGCGCCGCAAGGAGATACGCGATGCGATCGCCGAGGCCGACAAGGCCGTCGTCGCGCGCACCGCGACCGGGGCTCCCGACCGCATCGACGACGAGACCCGCGGCAACGACCTCGCCACCAGCGTGGTGGACGCCCCGATCGCCGGCGAGCTGCTCAAGCCCCGCAACTGCTACATCTGCAAGCAGCCGTACACGCAGGTCGACGCCTTCTACCACCAGCTCTGCCCGGACTGCGCCCGCTTCAGCCACGGCAAGCGCAATGCCCGCACCGACCTCACCGGCAAGCGCGCGCTGCTCACCGGCGGCCGCGCCAAGATCGGCATGCACATCGCGCTGCGGCTGCTCCGCGACGGCGCGCACACGACCATCACGACCCGGTTCCCCCGCGACGCCGTGCGCCGGTTCTCCGCCCTCCCTGACTCGGCCGACTGGCTGCACCGCCTGCGCGTGGTCGGCATCGACCTGCGCGACCCCGCCCAGGTGATCGGGCTCGCCGACTCGGTCGCAGCCCAAGGACCGCTCGACATCCTGATCAACAACGCCGCCCAGACCGTGCGGCGCTCGCCCGGCGCATACTCGCTGCTGGCGGATGCCGAGCTGCAGCCGCTGCCCGACGGTCCGCTGCCCGAGATGGAGACGTTCGGGCACACGGCCGACCCGCACCCGCGAGCACTGCAGGCCTCCGTCGACGCGCATCCGCTGCTGTCGGTCGCCGCCCTCGGCGGCACGGTCGCAGAGCAGGGCGGCCAGGCCCTCACGGCCGAAGACCTCGCGCGGCTCGCGATGGCGCCCGGCTCCTCGTCGCTGGAGAAGCACGCCGACGGCACCGCGATCGATGCCGGCGGCCTCGTGCCCGACGTGAACCGCGTGAACAGCTGGGTGCAGTCGATCGAGCAGGTCGATCCGCTCGAGATGCTCGAGGTGCAGCTCGCCAACACGACCGCGCCGTTCCTGCTGATCAGCCGGTTGCGTGCGTCGATGGCGGCATCCGATTCCCACCGCAAGTACGTGGTGAACGTGTCCGCCATGGAGGGGCAGTTCTCCCGCCGGTACAAGGGGCCCGGGCATCCGCACACGAACATGGCCAAGGCCGCGCTCAACATGCTCACCCGCACCAGCGCCGGCGAGATGCTCGAGAAGGACGGCATCCTGATGACCGCCGTCGACACCGGCTGGATCACCGACGAGCGCCCGCACTACACGAAGGTGCGCCTGGCCGAGGAGGGCTTCCACGCCCCGCTCGACCTCGTCGACGGAGCCGCCCGCGTCTACGACCCGATCGTGCGCGGCGAGGCCGGCGAAGACATCCACGGCGTCTTCCTGAAGGACTACGAACCCAGCCCCTGGTGACGCCCGGTCAGGGGAGCGGGCCGTGCCGGACGATGCCGCTCGGCACGCTGCCGCCGAACAGGGCGTCGAGCGTGACGAGTGAGAATCCGCGGTCGCGCAGACCGCTCACGACCCGGTCGAACACGCGCGCGGATCCGGCCTGGATGTCGTGCATGAGCATGATGGTCGACACCTCCGGGGCGTCGATCGCATAGCGCGCGAGATCGTCGTCGGCGGGCTTCTCCCAGTCGCGCGTGTCGACGCTCCACAGGATCGCGGGCTGCCCCGCGATCGCCACGACGTCGGCGTCGATGAAGCCGCCCGGTGGTCGGAAGGTGCCGACCGGTTGGCCGGACAGGTCGCGCAGCAGCCTGGCGGTGCGCCCGAGCTGATCCTCGATCTGCTCCTTCGTCAGCTCGGTCAGGTAGGGGTGATTCCAGGTGTGATTGCCGATCTGGTGGCCTTCGGCCGCGACCCGGCGGACGGTGTCGGGGAAGTTCTGTGCATTCTGGCCGAGCATGAAGAAGGTCGCTGCCGACTGCTCGTCGCGCAGCACGTCGAGGAACTGCGGAGTCAGCGTCGAGGGGCCGTCGTCGAGAGTCAGCGCCATGCACGGAACCAGATCGCACGGCATCTGCTCGAAACCGGCACCCGCCGACGGTCGGCCGGCGAAGTCCCCCTCCGCGCGGAGGAAGGCCTGCGCGAACGGCGTGAGCGCGCGGCTCGCCAGGGACGCGCTCAGCGCGACGGACGGAGGATGCTCGCGCGAGCGCTCCCGCCACCCGGCGAGTCCGTCGAGCTCGCGTGCCGTGAGCGCGTCGGGCACCGGGATCACGACCTCTCCGTCGATCAGATGACTGCGGAGCAGGGCGTCGCGGAAGACCGAGAGCTGCGCGTCGGTGGGGGCGGCGACGGGTGACAGGCTGAGACTGCCGGCCCCACGACGGAGCGTGTCGATGTACGCGGGCCACAGCGCACCCGCGTCGGTGAACAGATCCGCCTCGGCGACGACCTCGCCCGTCGAGACGTCGGTGTAGATGACCGTCGAGGTGTCGGAGGGGTCCGCGCTGCCCGAGGTCGAGACCACGCGCACCCGTTCGCCGAAGAGGGATCCGCGAGCCAGGACGATCTCGCACACGACGACGGTCCCCTCCCGGTTGCCCAGGATCTCGGATGCCGACGCGGCCGTCGTGTCGGAGGAGCAGCCGCGCTCGCCGAGGCCGGCGCCGCTCGGGTGCACCATCGGACGATAGGCCCGGCCGCTGATCTGGGTCTGCGCCCGGACGGCATCGCGCACGACGGTCTCGACCGCGGCGTTGAACGCGGGTGCCCCGGGCAGCGCGGCCCAGCGGGCGTCGATCCCGACCTCGTCGTTCCGCAGCCGCAGATCCGTGGTCGGTGCCTGCCCCGGGTCCGGGGGCGCGGCAGCCTCCGTGATCGTGCCGGCGACGGTCCACTCGCGCGGCTCCCACCCGGCGACCGGCTCGGGCGCGCAGGCCGAGAGGAGGAGGATGCCACCGAGGGCCGCCGCGAGCAGACGTGCAGGTCGTGACGATCGGGGCGCACTCATCGCCGGACCTCGATCGTGGCCAGGAGGTCTGCGAGCTCGGCGTCATAGGCAGGCGAGGGATCGGAGACGAACGTGAGGGTCACCGGTGCCTCGGTCACGGCACCGACGACGATCTCCTGGTCGAGCACCCGGGCGTGCAGGATCTGCTCGATCCCCGCCGGCCGATCGGACAGGATCTCCTCGCTCGCCGGGCCGAGCGGACCGGGGGCGACCTGCTCGAGGGCCGCCGGAGCATCCGTTCCGGAGAGGAGTGCGAACTCGACGGTCATCGCGCGGTCGGGGCTGCCGGCCACTCCTCGGGATTCGTCGCCGAAGGGCGTGAGCCACGACCATCCGCCGGGCAGGACGATCGTGGCAGTCGCCGTCTCGCTCGTCAGCACGATGGTGCGCTCGTGGGGAGAGGTCGTCGCCGTGAGCCCGCGCACGATGACCGGGATGGCCAGCGCCGCGAGCAGTCCGAGCGAGACCAGCACGGTGATCACGACGATCGGGAGCACGCGTCGCCGCCGCGGGCGCGGCCGCGGGGGTGTCGCCGCGTCGGCCGGGAGAGGGCCGGTCATGTCGTGCGGTGCCTTTCTGCGAGAAGGGTGCCGATCCGTCCCGCAGATACAGGCCCCCCGACCTACGGGGAGCCTACTCCGGCGCGCGGGGAGCACCCCGAGGACACGGGGAGTCTCGGACAGGAGGATGATGCCGCCGGGTCAGCCGGTGCGGTGCTCCAGGTTCGCGGACGCCCATTCTCCGAGTTGATCGAGGATCGGCAGCAGGCCCCTCCCGCTCGCCGTGAGAGCGTACGACACGGTGATCGGAGGGCCGGCGTCGACCGTGCGGGCGACGAGCCCGGCATCGGCGAGCTCCGCCAGTCGGTCGGAGAGCACGGTGTCGCTGATGCCGGCGACGGCGCGGCGCAGGGCGACGAAGGTCGAGGGGCCGCCGCCGAGAGACGACACGATCATGCCGTTCCACCGCTTGCCGAGCACACTGAAGGCCAGTGTGACGGCGGCGTCGCACACGTGACGCTCTTCGTCGACCTCGGACATGCCCTCATCCTACCCGTGCTACGTTAACCAGTGTTGCTAAGAAAAACCTAGTGACTACGAAAACGAGAGGTAGGCCCATGTCCCTGTTCCGCCTGGATGCCAGCATCCTTCCCACGTCGTCCGCCAGCCGTGCGCTCGCCGACCTCGTCGAGGCCGAGTGGACCGCATCCCACCCCGACTCGACGGTCACGCGGCGCGACCTGGCGAGCGACCCGGTCCCCGCGACCGCCTGGGCGGATGCCGTCACCGGCGGGTTCGTCGACGAGGCCCAGCGCACGCCGGCGCAGGTCGAGGCCCGTGCGCTCGCGACCTCGTTCGCCGACGAGCTCATCGGCGCCGACGCCCTGCTGTTCGCGGTGCCGCTGTACAACTACGGCGTCTCGCAGCACTTCAAGACCTGGTTCGACCTGGCGTACACCGACGCGCGCATCGACCCGACGGGCACCGCGCTGAACGGCAAGCCGGCGACGCTCGTCACGGTTCTCGGCGGCAACTACGCGGAGGGCTCGCCCAAGGAGGGCTGGGACCACTCGACCGGCTGGCTGCGCCGCGTGCTCGAAGACGTCTGGGGCCTCGACCTGCGCGTCGTGCAGCGTCCGTTCACCCTCGTCGGCGTCAACCCCGCCCTCGACGCCTTCGCCGACACCGCGCGCGAGCTCAAGGAGAGTGCCGAGGCCGACGCGCGCACCTTCGGCCGCGAGCTCGCTGCGACGCGGGAACCTCGCGTGGCCTGAGGCACCCGGCGACTCGAAACGCGGGGGTGGGTCAGCCGGGGAGGGCCGCCGGGTACGGGTGCGGCAGCCACACCGTCACGATCAGACCGCCGTCCTGGCGCGGTGTGAGCACGAGAGTGCCGCCGTGTGCCTGGGTGATCCGGTCGACGATGGCGAGCCCGAGACCCACCCCGGCATGATCCTCGCCGCGGGTGCGCTCGGCGCCGCGCTGGAAGGGCTCGACGAGGGTCGCCACCCGATGCGCCGGCAGCACCGCTCCGGTGTTCTCGACCACCAGCGCGACCGCCTGCGGCAGGGAGTGCGTGCGCACGGCCACGCCCCCTCCGGTCGGCAGGTTGTGCACGATCGCGTTCAGCACGAGGTTGGCCACCAGCTGCTGGAGCAGCGCCGGCGAACCGAGCACCGGCGAGGGGACGCCGCCCACCTCGACGGCCACCCCTCGACGGTCGGCGAGCGGCAGCAGCGCCTCCACCGCCTCTTCGGCGACCAGCGAGAGGTCGACGATCTCGCGCGGGAAGGTCTTGCGGTCGGCGCGGCTCAGCAGCAGCAGTGCCTCGGTGAGCTCGATGGCGCGCGCGTTGACTGCCCGCAGGCGCTCGATCAGGGCATCCACATCGCGATCGGGGTCGGCCGCGGCGACCTCGAGCAGGGTCTGCGAGATCGCGAGCGGGGTGCGCAGCTCGTGCGAGGCGTTCGCGGCGAACCGCTGCTGCTCGGCGACGTGCGCCTCGAGCTGCTCGAGCATCGAGTCGAAGATGTCGGCCAGGTCGCGGAACTCGTCGCGGGGGCCGCTCAGCGCGACGCGATGCGACAGCGACCCCTGCGCGGCCAGCCGGGCGACGTCGCCGATGCGCTCGAGCGGGGCGAGCATGCGTCCCGCGAGCAGCCACCCCGCGCCGAGTCCGAAGACGAGCAGCACGATCATGATGGTCGAGGCCACCGGCACGAAAGCCCGGCTGAGGTCGCCGCGGTTGGGAAAGACGTCGACCGTGTCGGGCACGTAGCGCAGCAGGAAGAACACGACGGCGGCGAGCAGCAACCCGCCCGACACCACCACGACCGCCGCATAGCTCAGCGTGAGCTTGAGGCGGGCACTCATCCCGCGGCGCCTAGGCATCGGCATCCGTCCCGATCCGGTAGCCGACACCCGGCACCGTGAGGATCAGCCACGGCTCGCCCAGGCGCTTGCGCAGCGAGGACACCGTGATGCGCACGGCGTTCGTGAACGGGTCGGCGTTCTCGTCCCAGGCCCGCTCCAGCAGTTCCTCGGCGCTGACCACCCCGCCCTCCGCGTCGACCAGCACCTCCAGCACGGCGAACTGCTTTCGGGTGAGCGCGACGTAGCGGTCGTCGCGGTACACCTCGCGCCGGAACGGATCGAGGCGAAGGCCGGCCATCTCCAGCACCGGCGGCCTGCTGCGCTGACGGCGGCGGTCGAGGGCGCGCAGGCGCAGTACCAGCTCGCGCAGCTCGAACGGCTTGGTCAGGTAGTCGTCGGCCCCGATCTCGAATCCGCTCGCCTTGTCGTCGAGGCGGTCGGCGGCGGTGAGCATCAGGATCGGGATGCCGCTGCCGGAGGCCACGATCCATCGGGCGATGTCGTCGCCGGACGGGCCCGGCACGTCGCGGTCGAGCACGGCGATGTCGTAGGAGTTGATGCTCAGCAGCTCGAGCGCGGTGTCGCCGTCGCCCGCGACATCGGCCGCGATCGCTTCCAGGCGCAACCCATCGCGCACCGCCTCGGCGAGGTAGGGCTCGTCCTCGACGATCAGTACACGCATGGCTGTGATCCTACGCACCGGTGCCTATCGCGAGCGTATGGAAAAGCGCATACGCCCCGGCAACGCGCGCCCTTCTTCACTGGGGACATGAACCCCCGCATCATCCCCCACCCGCCGAGAACGCGTCGACGCCGGCTCGCCGTCGTGTCCATCGGACTCGCCCTGGCCGTGATCGTCGCCTTCGCCGTGCAGCAGTCGCTATCGGCGGCCTTCGCCGACGTGCCGCGCGGGCTGCCCGCGCCCTCGACCGACGAAACGCCCGCCGAGGGCATCAGTGGTCCGGTCATCGCTCCGAGCGAGACCGACGGAGTGATCCGCGACGGCGACCAGCCCAGCGTGTTCGACGTGGACCGGGTCGCGGTCGGAAACCTCGAGCCGGCGCTCCTGGCGGCGCTACAGCGCGCCGCATCCGACGCCGAGGCCGACGGGGTCACGTTCCGGGTGAACAGCGGATGGCGCTCGCCCGCGCTGCAGGAGCGGATGCTGCAGGACGCGATCGTCGCGTACGGCTCGGAAGACGAGGCGCGGCGCTGGGTGGCGACCCCGGAGACCTCGGAGCACGTGACGGGGGATGCCGTCGACCTGGGCCCGCTGCCCGCGCTCGACTGGCTCGTGCAGCGCGGCTGGCGCTACGGGCTCTGCCAGATCTACGCCAACGAGTCGTGGCACTACGAGCTGCGTCCGGAGGCCGTCGATGACGGCTGCCCCGAGTTGCTCGCCGATCCGACTCAGGACCCGAGGACGAAGCGATGACCACTCTGCTCGCGTGCGGGCGCCCGACCCTCTCCCGCCTGCACGCACCGACGCTGTGCACTCTGCCGGATGCCGTCGCCGAGAACGTGCGCCGGGTGCGGACGGCGACTTCCGCACCCCTCATGGCCGTGGTGAAGGCCGACGGCTACGGACACGGGGCCGTCACGGTCGCGAGGGCCGCGGTCGATGCCGGGGCGGAGTGGCTCGGGGTGACCGACATCACCGAGGCCGTCGCGCTCCGCGATGCCGGCCTCCGGGTGCCGATCCTGTCCTGGCTGAACCCCTCGGGGGTCGATGCGGCGGTCGCGGCCGAGCACCGGATCGACGTCGCGGTCGGGTCGGTCGAAGAGCTGCGCCAGCTGATCGCGGATGCCCGGGACCCGGTGCGCGTGCACCTGCACCTCGACACCGGCATGGCGCGTGGCGGCGCTCCGCTCGACGAGTGGTCGGAGCTGCTCCGGGTCGCTCGCACCGGCCGGGGCAGGGTCGAGGTCGTGGGCGTGATGGGCCACCTGCCGCGGGCCGACGAGGCCGATCCGGAGGCGAACGCGGCGGCGGTGCTGCGCATGCGGCAGGGGCGCGACGCCGTGCTGAGGGCGGGCTTCGGTCCGGTGATCGTGCACCTCGCGGCGACCTCCGGTGCCCTCACCGACCCGGCGACGCACTTCGGGATGGTGCGGATCGGCGCGGGACTCGTCGGCATCGACCCGTCGGAGACGACCGGGCTGGTCGGGGCCGCGCGCTGGACGGCACCGGTCGTGCACAGCGCGCGCGTTCCGGGAGGGACCCCGGTCGGTTACGGAGGAGGGGCCGTGACCGACCGGGAGACGCACCTGAGCGTGCTCGGTGTCGGGTACGCCGACGGCATCCCGCGCGAGCTCGCACCGGGGGCGGGAGCGGG
>NZ_PCOV01000004.1 GCF_002979435.1 Microbacterium sp. MYb66
AAGGATGGACATCATCAGCACCCCCGCCCTGCCCCGACCCCTGATCGGCATCTCCGGACGACGCCTGCGCGGCGCCGCGATCGGCGCACCGCACGGCTTCGCCGACGCGCCGCTCGAGGCCTACCTCAGCGAGTACTCGACCTCCGTGCTCCGTGCCGGCGGACTGCCGGTGCACCTGCCGATGGATGCCGTTCCGGCCGAGCTGGCCGAGCGCCTCGATGGTGTCGTGATCGTGGGCGGCGACGACGTCGACCCGCGCCTCTACGGGCAGACACCGGGACCGTTCACCCCTCTGATCGACCCGCAGCGCGACGCGTTCGAGGCCGGCCTGATCGAGGCCGCGATCACCGGCGGCATCCCGCTGCTCGGAGTCTGCCGCGGCGCACAGCTCCTCAACGTCGTCCGCGGCGGCACGCTCCACTCGCACCTGCCGCCCGGCGAGGGGGAGTCGCACGGCTCCTACGCCTATCCGCGCGCTCACCGCGTGCACGAGGTGCGCACGGCGCCGGGCAGTGTCGCGCAGGCGCTCTACGGCGAGACGACCCGCGTCAACTCGTTCCACCATCAGGCGGTCGATGTGCCGGGCCGCGGGATCGTCGTGACCGGGTGGGCGCCGGACGGCGTCGTCGAGGCCATCGAGCTCGAAGGCCTCCCGGTGGTCGGGGTGCAGTGGCATCCCGAGACCTTCGAGGCCGACCCGATCTTCGGCTGGCTGGTCGACCAGGCCGCCGCCCGCGCGACGCTCGACGTCGCGTCCGCAACGCAGAACGTCGCCTAGGCGTCACCGAACAAGGAGAAGAAATGCGACACGCAGACAAGAACGCCTTCCTCACGGGCGCAGGGTCCGGCATCGGGCGGGAGACCGCGCTCCGGCTCGCGAGCGAAGGAGCCCGCATCCTCGTGACCGACGTCTCCGCCGAAGGTGCGGCCGAGACCGTCCGCCTCATCGAGGAGGCCGGCGGCACCGCGCTCGCGGCCGTGGTGGACGTGCGCTCGCGGGAGCAGATCCGCGCGGCGGTCGATGTCGCCCGTGAGGCGTGGGGCTCGCTGCACCTCCTGGTGAACAACGCCGGGGTCGTCACGGAGCACTCGTTCGAGACCCTCACCGAGGAGGCCTGGGACTTCGTGTTCGACATCAACCTCAAGGGACAGTTCCTCGTCGCGCAGGAGGTCGCCCCGCTCATCGCCGAGTCCGGCGGCGGGGCGATCGTGAACCTGTCGACCGTCGAGGCCCTGGTCGTCGTGACGAGCACCGGCACCGCGCAGCCGCACTA
This sequence comes from Microbacterium sp. MYb66, assembly GCF_002979435.1. Classification (GTDB taxonomy): domain Bacteria; phylum Actinomycetota; class Actinomycetes; order Actinomycetales; family Microbacteriaceae; genus Microbacterium. The sequence continues at coordinate 1,275 of NZ_PCOV01000004.1, forward strand.
CAACGCGAGCAAGGGCGGCGTGCCCATGCTCACGAAGGCCCTCGCAGTCGAGCTCGCGGCGAAGAACATCCGCGTCAACTGCGTCGCCCCCGGACCCATCGCGACGGACTTCTTCGACTACGAGAGCGTCACGAGCCCCGAGGCGCTGGAGTTCATGAAGCAGCGCCTCCTGGTGCCGCGGGTGGGCGTGCCCGCCGACATCGCCTCCGCGGTCTCCTGGCTGCTCAGCGACGAGGCGTCGTGGATCGACGGCATCCAGCTCCCCGTCGACGGAGGGTGGCTGACGCGATGATCGACGACGTGCGTCTGGCTCCGGACGAGCTGGAGGCGGCCGGCATCCGCACCGTGATCGTGGCGACTCCCGACCTGCAGGGCCGACTCGTGGGCCGCCGCATCCCGGTCGAGGGCTTCGGCCGCGTCGTGGCGAACGGCGTCGACATCTGCACCTGCGCCTGGGCGTGGGACATCGATCAGGGGCTCGAGCTGATCGATGCGAACAAGTTCGCGCTGTGCGGCATGCACAACGGCGTCCCCGACGTCACGCTGATCCCCGACCTCGAGACGCTCCGCCCCGCGGCCTGGCTCGAGGGAGTGGCGATCTGCCTCGCCGACCCGGTCGACGTGCACACGCACGAGCCGATGCCGCTCTCGCCCCGCGTGCTGCTGAAGCAGGAGCTCGCCCGCATCCGGGAGCTCGGACTCACCCCGCTCGCGGGGACGGAGCTGGAGTTCTACCTGTTCCGCAACGACCCCAGGGAGCTGCGCCGCTCGGGATTCCGCGACCTCGACCCGACGACCCTCACGCCGTCCGACTTCATGATCCACGAGGGCAACCTCTACGAGCCCTTCTTCCAGAAGCTGCGCGCCGACCTCCGCGCCAGCGGCATCCTCGTCGAGGCCGCACAGAGCGAATGGGGTCTCGGGCAGTGGGAGATGACGTTCGAGTACGGCGACCCGCTGGAGATGGCCGACCGGCACGCGCTCTACAAGCTGGCGGTGCGCGACACCGCCGCCCGCGCCGGCATGTCGGCGACGTTCATGGCACGGCCGCTCAACGACCAGCCCGGTTCGTCCTGCCACGTGCACGTCTCGTTCGTGGACGACGAGGGCACGGCGGTGTTCTGGGACGAGTCGGCTTCGGATCGCCTCAGCGGACGGATGCGGTCGGCGATCGCCGGCGCCCTCGAACACGCTCCCGCGCTGATGGCCTGGTACGCGCCGACCGTCAACTCCTACCGACGCAGCAACTCGTCCGATGTGGCGGGGAGCGGGCAGACCTGGGGCTTCGACAACCGCACCACGACGGTGCGCGTGGTGGGGCACTCGCCGCAGGCGCTCCGCTTCGAGTTCCGCCTGCCCGGCGCCGACACGAACCCGTACTTCACCCTCACCGGAGTCCTCGCGTCGGCACGCGACGGCATGGAGAAGGAGACCGTGCTCGGCGATGCCGTGGTCGGGAGCGCCTACGACCTCCCCGCCGACGGCGCCATGCCCGCGGATCCCCGGCAGGCGAGCATCCTGTTCGGGGAGAGCCCGCTCGTGCAGGAGCTGCTCGCCCCCGAGCTCATCTCGCATCAGCAGGTGCTGCTCGACCACGAGTGGACCACGTTCATGGCCCGCGTGACGGACTGGGACCTGCACCGCTACTTCGATCGGATCTGACATGACGTACCCCGCCCTGCGCACCTGGATCGGCGGCGTCGCCGAGGACAGCCCCGAGAGCGACGGCACCTGGCTGCACGACCCGAACACGGGGGCGGCCCTGGTCGCCTCCGCATCGAGCTCGCTCGACCAGGTCGGCCGTGCCGTGACCGCCGCGCAGGAGGCGCACGACGACGCGCGCTGGCGCGGCCTCGCCCCCGAGCGCCGGGCCGAGAAACTGGCCGCCCTCGCCGACTGGCTCGACGAGCGGGCCGAGGAGGTCGCCCGCCTCGACGCGCTCAACAGCGGCGTGCCGATCTCGGTCACCCGGCTCTTCGGCGGGGCGAACGGCGCGACGCTGAGGGATGCCGCACGGCGCGCGGTCGCGGTCGGCGACTCGCGTGCGCTCGCCGCCGAGCACGGACCCGTGCGACTGCACCGCGTGCCCTGGGGCCCCACCGCGCTGATCCTGCCGTGGAACGCCCCGTCGGCCATGGCCGTCAAGAAGACGGCGTTCGCGCTCGCCGCGGGTGCCGCCGTCGTGCTCAAGCCCTCCTCGTTCTCGCCGTGGAGCGCCCAGCTGCTGCTGGAGGGCGTGCACGCGGTCGGCATCCCGGACGGGGTGGTGGGTCTCGTGCAGGGCAGCGGCGGCGTCGGACGCACTCTCGTCGCCGACGAGCGCATCGCCGCGATCTCGATGACCGGTTCCACCCCGACCGGGCGCGCGATCGCCGCGACGGCTGCTCCGCGCTTCGCGAGACTGCAGCTGGAGCTGGGCTCGAACAACGCCGCGATCGTCCGACCGGACGCCGACCTCCCCGCGGCCGCGAAGGCCCTGGCCGACGGCGTGCTGAAGCTGTCGGGGCAGTGGTGCGAGGCGCCGCGCCGGGTGCTCGTCGACCGTGCGCGCCGTGATGAGCTCGCCCGTCTGCTGATCGCCGAGTTCGGCCGCCGGACCATCGGGTCGAGCCTCGACGAGGCGACCGAGGTGGGTCCGGTCGCGTTCGCCGGCCGCCGCGACGAGCTCGCCGAGCAGCGGGAGCGGCTGGCGCAGGCCGGTGCCGAGCTGCTGCGCGTCACGCAAGTGCCCGCACAGGGCTGGTTCTTCGAGCCGACGGTGGCGGTCCTCGACGGGCCGGGCCTCGCGGACGAGGTCTTCGGACCCCTGCTGCTCGTGGGCGGTTATGCCGACGAGGACGAGGCGGTGGCCCTCGCGAACACCGGGCAGGTCGGGCTCGCCGGCTACGTGTTCGGCGCAGACGAGGAGGCCGCGGCCGCACTCGGCACACGGCTCGTCGCCGGCGAGGTCAAGGTCAACGGCACGAGCGTCCTCGACATGTCGCCGGAGTCGGCGCAGAGCTTCTTCGGCGCGAGCGGGCTGGGCGGGCACGGAGACGACGATGTGCTTGACTTCTTCGTGGGGAAGCAGATCGTGGGCTCCGACCGCCCGGGTCTGCCCCTCTGATCGGAGGAGTACGGATGAGCGAGCGTGACGACGCGCCGCACGACTTCTCCCGTGCCGTGCTGCAGCCCGTCTCCGGCTACCAGGCGGTCGCCGGGTTCCTGCGGCGCGAGATGGCGCTCGGCCGCATCCGCCCCGGTGACCGGCTTCCGCCGGAGCGCCGACTCGCCGAGCAGCTCGGCGTCTCGCGCGAGACCCTGCGGCAGGCGCTGCGCATCCTCGAGGGGAGCGGGCAGATCGTGATCTCGCGTGGTGCGTCCGGCGGGGCGATCGTGCAGGATGCCGCCCTCGACCCGCGGCTCATCCGCGAGGAGGTGCGCACGCGCTCGGCCGAGATCGGCGAGCTCACCGAGTTCCGCTCGATCGTCGAGTCCGGTGGGGCGGCGTTGGCCGCGACCCGTCGCAGCGACGCCGACCTGGAGGCGATGACGCTGGCGCAGCGCGACCTCGCCGCCGCCGTCACGAAGGCCGAGTCGCGCATCGCCGACACCGATTTCCACATCGCGCTCGCCGAGGCATCCGGCAACTCGTTCGTCCGCGACGCCGTCGAAGAGGCGAGGGTGCGCATGTTCGAGCCCGTCGACCTGATGAGCTTCGACTTCGTGAAGGAGTCGAGCTGGCACGCGCACGAGCAGATCCTCGATGCGGTGCGTCGTGGCGACGCCGAGGCCGCGGATGCCGCGATGCGCGCGCACCTGCGCACGACGCGCGAGGAGTTCACCCGCGTCGTCGAGTCCTGACGCGCGGGCGGCGTCCGGACGTCAGCCGCGGGTGAGGCGGGAGAGCTCGGCGACGAACGCGTCGACGTCGGCCTCCTCGGTGTCGAAGCCGCACATCCAGCGCACCTCCTTGCGCGCGGCGTCCCAGTCGTAGAACCGGAACGAATCGCGGAGCTGGTCGGCGACTCCGTCGGGCAGCGTGGCGAAGACGCCGTTGGACTGGGTGGGCTGCGTGAAGCCGACGCCCCGGATCGACCCGTCGGCGATACCGGCCTCGATCTCGGAGCGCAGACGCGCCGCCATCGCGTTCGCGTGCTTCGCGTTGCGCAGCCACAGGTCGCCCTCGAGCAGCGCGATCAGCTGCGCCGAGACGAAGCGCATCTTCGAGGAGAGCTGCATGTTGAACTTGCGCGAGTACTTCAGGCCGTCGGCCGCGTCGGGGTTCAACACGACGATGGCCTCACCGAGCATCGCACCGTTCTTGGTGCCGCCGTAGGTCAGCACGTCGACGCCGGCGTCGCGGGTGAACGCGCGCAGCGGCAGGTCGAGGGCTGCGGCGGCGTTCGACAGCCGCGCTCCGTCGAGGTGCAGCTTCATGCCGCGCTCGTGCACGTGGTCGGCGATCGTGCGGATCTCGTCGGCCGTGTACAGCGTGCCGAGCTCGGTCGACTGCGTGATCGAGACCACCAGCGGCTGCGCGCGGTGCTCGTCGCCCCAGCCCCAGGCCTCGCGGTCGATGAGCTCGGTGGTGAGCTTGCCGTCGTCGGTGGGGACGGTGAGCAGCTTGAAGCCGCCGATCTTCTCGGGTGCCGCAGCCTCGTCGACGTTGATGTGGGCGGTGGATGCCGCGATCACCGCGCCCCAGCGTGGCAGCATCGACTGCAGGCCGGTCACGTTCGCTCCGGTGCCGTTGAACACCGGGAAGGCTTCGACGCCCTCACCGAAGTGCGCCTGGAAGACCTCCTGCAGCCGGACGGTGTACGCGTCCTCGCCGTAGGCGCTCTGGTGGCCGCCGTTCGCCGCGGCGATGGCCTCGAGGACCTCGGGGTGGATGCCGGAGTAGTTGTCACTGGCGAAGCCCCGGATCGCGGGGTCATGCTGGATGCTCACCGACCCAGCCTAATCGTCCGATCCGGGTGCGCCGGCGGGGGAGGGGCTTCCAGATGTCGGATGCCGGTCCTACCCTCGACTTCATGGAGCGCACCGCAGCCAAGAGGGCTTTCGGCAACGTCCTCGTCAACACGCTCATCGCGAACGTGACGACGAGCTTCCTCTGGTTCGCCCTCACGTTCTGGGTGTACATCGAGACGCAGTCGGTGCTGGCCACGGGCATCATCGGCGGGGCCTACATGCTGTTCGTCGCGTTCTTCGCGATGGCGTTCGGCACGATCGTCGACCGCAATCGCAAGCACACGGTCATGGTGATCTCGAGCGTCATCTCGGCGGTCGCGTTCCTCGTCGCCGGGGTCTTGTATCTCTGGCAGCCCGAGGCGGCGCTGCTCGATCTCGGCGGCCCCTGGTTCTGGCTGTTCTCCGGCGTCATCCTGTTCGGCGGCGTGATCGAGCAGCTGCGCAACATCGCGCTCTCCACCACGGTCACCCTGCTCATCCCCGAAGAGAAGCGGGCCAACGCCAACGGGCTCGTCGGCACGGTGCAGGGCATCGCCTTCCTCGTCACGAGCGTGTTCTCGGGGCTGTCCATCGGCTTCCTCGGCATGGGGTGGACCCTCGCGATCGCCATCGCCGCCATGGCGCTCACCTTCGTGCACCTCCTCTTCGTGCGCATCCCCGAGGGGACTCCGGAACCCGACCCGAACGCCTCCAGCGCACTCGACTTCCGCGGCAGCGTGCAGGCGATCCGGCTGGCGCCCGGCCTGTTCGCCCTCATCATCTTCTCCACGTTCAACAACCTCATCGGCGGCGTCTACATGGCACTCATGGACCCGTACGGCCTGACCCTCTTCGACGCGCAGACCTGGGGGTTCGCGCTCGCGTTCGCCTCGACGGGCTTCCTGGTGGGCGGCGGTCTGGTGGCGAAGTTCGGCCTCGGGCCCAAGCCCATGCGCACGATGCTGCTCGTGGTCATCGCCATGGGCCTGCTCGGCTCCGTGTTCATGCTGCGCGAGTGGTGGCCGCTCTACGTGATCGGCATGTGGGCGTACATGGCTCTGGTGCCGCCGGTCGAGGCGGCGGAGCAGACCGTGATCCAGAAGGTCGTGCCGTTCGAGCGACAGGGCCGCGTGTTCGGCGTCGCCGCGGCCATGGAGGCGGCTGCGGCTCCGATCACCGCGTTCCTGATCGCCCCGATCGCCGAGTTCCTGATCATCCCGTTCATGAACACCCGCGAGGGTCAGCAGCAGTGGGGCTGGCTGCTCGGCGAAGGCGAAGCCCGCGGCATCGCACTGATCTGCCTGTTCGCGGGCCTGATCATGGTGGTCGCCGCCACGCTGGCATTCTTCACACGTTCCTACCGCAAGCTCACCGAGCTCTACGCCGAGGCGCCGGAGCAGGAGATCGACCACGGCGACGCCGACGGGGAGAACGGCGGCGATGCCGGTGCAGCAGCCGCGGCGGAGGCGGGCGCGCGAGAGGAACGGGCGGGCGAGCGCCGTCATGCCGATGCCCCGCCCATCGTGCCGGGAATGCCGCCCGAATCGCGGTGACCGCGACCCGGGTCAGCCCAGGTCGACGATCCGGTCGTTGAGGTCGATCGCATCCTCGTCCCAGAGCGCGACGACGCGGGCGGCCAGGACCTCGGGATCGAGCGCCTTGGCTCGGAACACGACGGATGCCGCACGCAGCGACTCCCCGGCATCCCGCGCGGCCTTGGCGTAGCCCTGGGCGACCGCCCGGGTCCATGCCTCGCTCGCGGCCTTCACCGCGGCGTAGTTCGCCCCGCCGGCGAGCGGCCGAGCGACCGCCGTCGACGACACGATCGCGAAGCGGCCGGCCGCCGATGCGCGCAGTTCCGCGTCGAACGCCCGGCTCGTCGCGCGCACGGCCTCGAGCGCGGGAAGCAGTGCCGCGAAGTCGTCATCCGACTGCCCCGCGAGCCCACCGCCACCGCGCCAGCCGCCGACCAGCGGGATCACGGCGTCGACGGTGCCATGTGAGGTGCGCAGCCGGTCGGCGAGGTCGCGCATCACCGCGAACTCGGTCGCATCCGCCTCGACCGTCTCCACGCCGGGAACGCTGCTGCGGAGCGTCGCGAGACGGGATGCCGAGCGCCCGGTGACGACGACGCGGTGACCCGCCTCGACGAGCGTCCGCGAGAGCACCTCGCCGGTTGCTCCACTGCCGCCGGCTAGAACGATCACGCGTGCCTGGACCATCGCCGAGCCACCCCTCTCTGTGCGAGCCACCCCTCTATGAACGTACGCAAAGGGGTGGCTCGATCGTACGGGGCCGGCTCGACGAGGGGAGACCCGCCGCGCATGGTCATCAGTCGTCGGTGCCCCGGATGCCGACGGTCGACTCGATGACCGGCTTCATCTTCTTGCCGAGGGTCTCGAAGAACATCGACAGCGGGAACTCGTCGTCCATCACGGCGTCCGTGTAGCCCTTCGGGGCCCCGGCGAGGATCTCGTCCGACAGGCCGCGGGCCCACTGCGAGGCCGGGTGCGGGGTGAGCGTGCCGCGGACGAGCTCGTAGGCGGCGAGCCAGTGCGCGACCTTCGGGCGGTCGATCGAGTGCCAGTACAGGTCGTCGATCGCGTCGCCCAGCGCCACCACGGCATCCGGCACGGCGTCCCAGTCGAAGGCCAGGGCGGTGTCGGTCCAGTGCAGCACGCCGCGCTGGTGCAGCCAGGCGAACAGCAGCTGTCCGCCGACGGCGTCGTAGTTGCGCGTGCGGGTGCCCGTGATGGAGAAGCGGAAGATGCGGTCGAAGATCACCGCGTACTGCACGAGGTGCGCGTAGTCGTGCATCTCCTGCTCGGTCTCGGTGAGCTCCTCACCGGCGGCGATGCGCGCCGCGAGCGAACGCTCGATCTTCACGGACTCGCGGAACGCCGTCATGTCGCAGCGCATCTCCTCCAGCGAGTAGAGGAAGAACGGCATCCGCTGCTTGATCATGAACGGATCGAACGGCAGATCGCCGCGCATGTGGGTGCGGTCGTGGATGATGTCCCACATCACGAAGGTCTTCTCGGCCACCTGCTGGTCGTCGAGCATCGCGGCCGCGCGCTCCGGCAGGTCGAGGTTGGTGATCTCGGCAGCGGCACGGGTGACCCGACGGTAGCGGGCGGCCTCGCGGTCCTGGAAGATCGCGCCCCACGTGAAGGTCGGGATCTCGCGCATCGCGACGGTCTCGGGGAACAGCACGGCCGAGTTGGTGTCGTAACCGGGGGTGAAGTCCACCAGACGCAGCGAGACGAACAGCTTGTTGCCGTAGTCGCCGGCTTCGAGGGCTGCGATGAACTCCGGCCAGATCGTCTCGACGATCAGCGCCTCGACCAGGCGGTCGCTCGACCCGTTCTGCGTGTACATCGGGAACACGACCAGGTGGCGGATCCCGTCGACGCGGGTCTGCTGCGGCTGGAAGGCCATCAGCGAGTCGAGGAAGTCCGGCACGCCGAAGTCTTCGGACGCCCAGCGGTCGAAGTCGACCACGGAAGCGGCGAGGTAGTCGGCGTCGTGCGGGAAGGCGGGGGCGAGAGCGCGGATCGCGGCGGTGATGGCACCGACGAGCTCGCGGGCCGCGGCGTGGTGCGCGGCGTCCGGGATCGAGCCGTCCTTGATCTGCATCTCGCGGATCGCGATCGCGGCGTCCTTGAGCTGCGCCCAGGCGGCGGACTGCTCGGCGGTCGACGCGTCCTCGACGACCTCGGGTTCGCCGACGATGGCCTGAACAGCGGAACTGTTGGCGGAAAGAAGGGACATCGGGACCTCCGATCGGAGTTGTTGACGGAAAGATTCCTGCATAAACGGAATCCTGACGATAATCTTACAGCTATGGATGACTCTGTCGACCGCGCGATCCTGACCGCGATCTCCCGTGACGGCCGCGCCACGCTCTCTCAGCTGTCGGACGCCGTGGGCCTGTCGGTCTCGGCGGTGCAGTCGCGCCTGCGCAGGCTGGAGACGAGGGGAGTGATCACCGGATACCAGGCGATCCTCGACCCCGAGCAGGTGGGCACCCCGCTCTCGGCGTTCATCGAGATCACCCCGCTCGATCCCGCCCAGCCGGACAACGCCCCCGAACTCCTCGAGCACCTCGACGCCATCGAGGCCTGTCACTCCATCGCCGGCGACGCCAGCTACATGCTGTTCGTCCGCGTCCCGTCCCCGCGTGCACTGGAGGAGCTCGTCCGCGATGTCCGCCTCGCGGCCAACGTCAGCACCCGCACCACCGTCGTGCTGCAGACCTACTACGAACACCGGCCGATCATCCCGGTGGGTTCGACCGAGTAGGGCCGTCGGGAACATCGAGGAAGACCCTCTCCCGCTTCGTCGGCGCCCGGTGCTACTTTCGAACCACATCCGGCCCCTCGTCCGCACCATCCCCTCGACGAGGACTGAGCACAGGAGCACCATGTCCTTCCAGGCATACCTCGACAACATCGAGACCAAGACGGGCCTCACCCCGCGGCAGTTCATCGACCTCGCCACCGAGAAGGGATTCGACCGGACGACCAAGGCGGCGCCCATCGTCGCGTGGCTCAAAGACGACTACCAGCTGGGGCAGGGGCATGCGATGGCCCTCGTGCACGTGATCACGAAGGGACCGCAGATCAGCGACAAGCATGTGGGCAAGGGTGGAGCGCACGGCGACCCGTCCGACACGCTCTGGCTCGACGGCAAGGACAGCAATCCGAACGCCTGATGCGTCGTCGCGCTGAGGTCGGGCATCGGCCCGGCCAGTAGGATTCCCTGCGTGGCAGCATCCTCCCAGCGCAAGAAGAAGAATCGGACCGCGAAGCACGCCCCGGCCCGCACCAGCGGCAACCCGGCGAAGCGTCCGGTCGTGGAAGCGGGGCCGGTGACGGCCTCCGATTGGATCGGGGCCGCGCGCCTGCGCACCCTTCCTCTCGCGATCGCACCGGTCGTGATCGGCACCGGGGCAGCACGCAGCACCGGGCCCGAGTTCCACTGGGTCATCGCCCTCGCCTGCCTGGCCGTCGCCGTGCTGCTGCAGATCGGCGTGAACTTCACGAACGACTACAGCGACGGCGTCCGCGGCACCGACGCGCATCGGGTCGGACCCGCGCGTCTCACGGCATCCGGACGGGTGAAGCCGCGCACCGTCCTGATCATCGGCCTGGTCTTCTTCGCGCTCGCCGCGCTCGTCGGCCTCGCGATCGTGGTGCGCACCGAGCAGTGGTGGATGCTGGCCGTCGGCGCCGCGTGCATCGTCGCCGCCTGGTTCTACACCGGGGGCAAGCGGCCGTACGGCTACTACGGCCTCGGCGAGGTCTTCGTGTTCGTGTTCTTCGGGCTCGTCGCGACGCTCGGAACCACCTGGGTGCAGATCTTCGACCTGCCGCAGCAGGCGTGGCTCGGGGCCATCGCCGCCGGCCTGTTCGCGTGCGCCGTGCTGCTCGCCAACAACCTCCGCGACATCGATCAGGACCGCGAGGTCGGCAAGCGGACCCTGACCGTGCTGATCGGCCGCCGCGCCACGCAGGTGCTGTTCACGCTCTTCGTGCTCGCGCCGTTCGGCATCGCCGCGTTCCTCGCGCTGCTGTTCCCGATCGCGTGGATCGCCATGCTCGCGCTGCTCGCCGGGCTCCCGGCGATCGTGATCGTCTGGGCCTACCGCCAGCCGAAGGAGCTGGTCACGGCCCTCGCGCTCACCTCGCTGACGTCGCTGCTGTACGCCGGCGCGCTCTTCTGGGCGTTCGTCGGCTGAGACCGCGCGGGGTCAGGCCTTCGGTTCCCCGTCGACCGACTCGTTCGCCTCGTCGATCGCCTGGTCCTCGGCATCCGCATCGGCTTCTCCGCCGGAGGCGCGGCTCTCGCGACGCTCATGCAGTCGCGTGGAGGCATCGGTCAGGGGTGCGCGCAGGAACAGCATCGAGATGCTGACGCCGATGAGCGCAGCGAAGATCGCGGCGAGCCACCAGAACTCCCGGAAGATCGGGAAGAAGAACCAGAGGATGGCGAGCGGGACGAGGAACGCCAGCAGCCGCAGCACGGTGTAGACGAGGAAAGGCGCGGGCTTCTTCACTCCACCAGTCTACGTTCGCCGCGCGGCGGGCTCTGCGCCTCCGTCATCGGATGCCGAGGCGCGCGAACGGGATGCCGCGGACCACGCGCCGCCACGGATGCTCCCCGAGCGACCAGAGCAGGCGGGCGTCGAAGTCGAGCGCGAGGTCTTCGCAACCGACCGGGAGGGGGACCCGATCACGCTCGAGCGAGTCGCGGGAGCCGCTCCACAGGGTGCCGGGACGCAGGTGGTCGGACTGCGACACGAAGTAGCGATCGCCCGCGCGCACCGCTCCCTGCATGTGCGTGATGCCGGGGGAGAAGCGGTCCTCCTCCACGAATCCGCCATCGGGGCCATCGGGGATCGCGAACTCGCCGATCCGTCCGGTGCCGTCGGTGCGATGCTCCCCGATGAGCACGCGTCGCAGCGGGGCGCCGTCGTGGTCGTACACCCGACCCAGATACGAGCAGCGCAGCGCGACCGGATGCACGCGGGTGCGGACCGCGACGAGCGCGGTCGAGCGTCCGCCGCGACGGCGCGACCCCGCGAGCCGGTGGGCGAGTGCGCCGCGGACCTCGCGGATGTCGGAGAGGTCGAACTCCCAGATTCCGCGACCGGTCGCCGCGACGAACAGCCGATCGTCGAACCAGGCGAGGCCGCCGGCGTGGATCGGGGCAGGCTGCAGTTCGCCCTCGTCGTCCACGATCGCGAGGAGGATGTCCAGGTGACGCGAGCGCTCCAGGTCGACGAACGCCACGCGCGAGGCGAGGTGCACCCCGGAGAGCTCCTGCCGGAACCAGCTCACGGCGAGAGTGCGTCGCCCCTGCCACTCGCCGAGATCCACGCCCTGCGGGTACCACCGGCGGGTCCAGGTCCGTGCGCTGAGCCACCGCAGGTCGACGGTGTCGCGCCGCCGCTGGCGCACGGGGCGCCAGGTGGATCCGAAAGGCCAGAGCATGCTCCCCATCGTCGTCGATCCCGGGCGACGGTGCGAACCGGCGTCGTCGTCGGAGACACGAGTTGTCGACAGGGGTTCAGCGGAAGACATTCCAGCACGTATAATGTTACTGACGACGGCGCGCTCGTCTGTGGGGGACGAGCTCGACGAAACAGAACGTCTCGAGTCGGCTGATGGGGGTCAGCGGGCGACGAGGCGGGCGGGGTCGCATCCGTGCGGCGTCGTCCCCGAACGTCTGACGTTCGGCAGTGCGCGAGCACTGGGAGGTGCGGCTCCGGTCGGGTGCGGGGCCGCACCTCCGCGCTCGCAGTGCCGACGGCACCGGGCGCGGACACCCGGCGTTCACCTCCGCGTCGCCGTCCGGCAACGGATGCCTGACACCATTCCCGGACACCGCCAGCCCCGGGAGTCTCGTGCGCACACCTCTCGTCACCGTCATCCTGCCTGCCAAGGACGCCGGCGAGTACATCGGGACGACGCTCGAGACGCTCACCCGGCAGTTCGAGGATGCCGCGGAGCTGAAGCTCGTCGCGATCGACGACGGCTCCCGCGACGACACCGGTGCCCTGATGCGGCAGTACGCGCAGCGGTTCCCGCATTCCGAGGTGCTGCGGAACCCGTCGGCGCGCGGCCTGGCGAGCGCGCGCAACCAGGGGCTCGCGCACGTCGAGGGCGACGCCTTCTGCTTCCTCGACGGCGACGACTGGATGCAGCCGAGGAGGCTCGCGGTGCTGGTGTCGCGGCTGCGGGAGCTCGACGCCGACTTCCTGCGCACCGACCACGTCACGGTCGCCGGCATGCAGCGGACGCTCGTGCGCGCGCCCTACCCGTGGCGCGACCGCGTGGTGTCGCCCCGCGAGGCGATCCTCCCCGCGCACGAGTCGACCATGGTCGACTATCCGTTCGCGTGGGCCGGAGTGTTCCACCGCCGCGTCCTCGACCGGGGGCTGGCCGGATTCCCGGAGGGGCTGTTCACGGCAGAGGACCGTCCGTGGATCTGGCGACTGCACCTGCAGGCCCGCTCGTTCGCGGTCGTCGATGCCCCCGCACTGCTCTATCGACGCGGGGTCGCCACCTCGCTCACGCAGGCACGGGATCGACGGCAGCTCGACTTCGCCCGCGCCATGAACGAGGTCATCGCCGTGGTCGAGCAGGATCCGGAGGCGGAACGCTTCCTCCCCAAGGCGGTCTGGACCGCGCTCGCACTCAGCTCCCATCACCTGGTGCGCGCGCGCCGGATGAGTCCTCCGCTGCGCGCGGAGATGCGCACCGGCATCCGCGACATGCTCCGACGGCTCCCCGCCGACCAGGTGCCGGCGGTGGTGGAGCGCTTCGACGGGCCGCGGCGCCGGGTGCTCGCGCGCATCCTCCGCGAGGCGGGACGAGGAGCATGACCCAGCTCTTCGCGCTGCACAGCGCTTACGGACTCGCCACGGCCGTCGCGGCGATCGATGCCGGACTCGTCGGAAGCGGCTCTCGCGACGGGGGCGCGGAACGGATCCTGGTGCCGTTCACCTCGTCGCGGGTGCCGGAGACCGCGGTCGGCATCGCGGACGACCCCGTGCTCGGGTCGCTGCGGGACCGCTTCGACCGTGTCGAACCCCTCGAAGATCTGCTCGGCCCGCGGCATCCGAGCTCGTGGGCACCGGCGGATGCCGACCTTCCGATGCTGCAGCGACTGCTCGTCCGGGCATGGCGACTCGACCCGCACGGCCTGGAGCTGTTCGTGCAGAGCCCGCAGGTGGCGCCCGCCCGCACGCTGATGGAGGTGTTCCCGCAGGCGCGGATCACGATCGTCGGCGACGGGCTCATGACCTACTCGCCGATGCGGGTGCGGATGCCGTACCCGGTCGCCGCCCGCATCGAGCGCGTCGTGCACGCCGACGTCGTCCCCGGCGTGCGACCTCTCGTCGGCGGGGCCGATGCCGAGATCGTCCCGGTCCCGTCGGGCTCGTTCGCGGCGGCGCTGCGGGAGACGGATGCCGGTGGCCCCGAGTCCGTTCGCGACGGGGCGTCGACCGTGCTCGTGCTCGGTCAGTATCTGTCGGCACTCGGGCTGATGACGGCGGCGCAGGAGATCGACCTGCAGCGGCAGCTGATCGACCGTGCGGCGCGGTGGTCACCACAGCGCATCGTGTTCAAACCGCATCCCGCGGCGCCCCCGCTGGTGACCGCCGCGGTCCGCGCACAGGCGACCGCGCAGGGCATCGACTTCGTCGAGTATCGCGGCCCCCTCGCGGCGGAGCTGCTCGCGGAGCGGCTGGACGCGCTGGCGGTCGTGGCAGGGTTCTCGACCGCGCTGCCGACGGTGCAGACCCTCTTCGGGCGGGCGATCGGCTCGGCGGGAAACGATGCCGTGCTGGCGACGCTGGCCCCGTTCGAGAACAGCAATCGGATCCCGGTCGCCCTGGTCGACGCGCTCACCCGCGAGGACTCGCCCTACATCGAACCTGCGCGACTGCAGCTGCTGGTCGACGCCGTCGGCTATGCGATGCAGCCCGAGATCGTCGGACACCTCCGCGGTCGCGCCGAGGAGCTGCTCGACGGTCTCGACCCGGAAGAGCGCGACCGCTACTTCGCGCCGCGGCGGTTGGCGGAGCTGCGGCTGCCCGGAGCGCCGAGCGAGAGCGCGCTGCGCCGGATGCTGCGCCCGGCCGGAGGAGTGGGCAGGATCGAGGAATGGCGTCTCACCGCCCTCGGTGCGCGACGACGAGCGGGGCGGGCCTGGCGGGCGATCCGCGGACGATGATGACGACGACGACGAGGATGCGGAACATGGACGAGCGGATGCCCCTCACAGTGGCGATCATTCCGGCGCGCGGCGGATCGAAGCAGGTGCCGCGCAAGAACCTGCAGCGGGTCGGCGGGGTGCCGCTGATCGAGCGTGCGGTCCGCGCGGCGGCGACGGCATCCGGCATCGATCTGGTCGTGGTCTCCACCGACGACGACGAGATCGCGGCGGTGGCGACGGCGGCGGGCGCTCGCATCGTGCGCCGACCCGCCGAGCTCTCCGGCGACACCGCGACCTCGGAGAGCGCGATCCTGCATGCACTCGACGACCTCGAGGCGAACGGCGACAGGGTCGGGGTCGTGGCGTTCGTGCAGGCGACATCACCTTTCATCCCGAGCGACGCGCTCGCCGCTGCCGTGTCGGAGGTGCAGGCCGATCGCGCCGACAGCGTGTTCTCGGCCCACGAGACCTACGGGTTCCTGTGGCGCGAGGGCGAGGACGGCACCGCTGTCGCGATCAACCACGATGCCGCGCACCGCCCCCGGCGTCAGGACCGCGAACCGCATCACCTCGAGACCGGGGCCTTCTACGTGTTCCGGGCCGCGGGCTTCCGTGAGAGCAGGCATCGCTTCTTCGGTCGGACCCGGATCGCGCGGGTGCCGGAGTGGACGGCGATCGAGATCGACGATGCGGATCAACTCCGGGTCGCCCGCGCGCTCGCGACCCTGCACGAGGCCCCGGGGCCCATCCCGGTGCGCGCGGTCGTGACCGACTTCGACGGGGTGCACACCGACGACACCGCCATCATCGACGCCGACGGCGGGGAGCGCGTGCGGGTCAGTCGAGAGGACGGCATGGGCGTGGCTCTGCTGCGCCGGGCCGGTGTACCGCTGCTGATCCTCTCGACCGAAGTCAATCCGGTCGTCCGCGCTCGTGCCGACAAACTCCGCGTACCGGTCCTGCACGGGATCGACGACAAGGAGACGGCGCTGCGGAACTGGGCGCAGGAGAACGACGTGCCCCTCGCCGACATCGCCTACCTCGGCAACGACGTGAACGACCTGCCGGCGCTGCGCATCGTGGGCTGGCCGGTCGCGGTGGCGAACGCGCATCCGCTGGTCATCGAAGAGGCCAGGGTCGTGCTGAGCCGCCGAGGCGGAGAAGGCGCGGTGCGGGAGCTGGTCGAACGGGTGTTGTCGAGCTGACCGACGCCGGTAACCCGGTGGTCTCCCGGTGTTCATCCTCGGCCCGTAGTCAGGAGGGAGGGGTTGCACCAGCGCTCGACGACCGGAGGAATCATGACTGTCAGCATCGGCTCACGAGTGATCGGCGGCGGGCGTCCTGCCTACGTCATCGCCGAGATCGGCCTGAACCACAACGGCGATGTGGACATCGCCAAGCGCCTGATCGACGTCGCCGCCCGTGCCGGTGCGGACGCCGTGAAGTTCCAGAAGCGCACGCCCGAGATCTCCACGCCCGAGCACATGCGCGACGTCCCGCGCGAGACGCCCTGGGGCCTGATGAGCTACCTCGATTACCGCCGCCGCGTCGAGTTCGGGCGCGACGAGTACGTCGAGATCGGCGACCACGCCACGATGCAGGGTCTGGACTGGTTCGCCTCGCCGTGGGACGTGCCGAGCGTCGACTTCCTCGAAGACCTCAACGTGGTGGCGCACAAGGTCGCCTCCGCGAGCCTCACCGACACCGAGCTGCTGGTGCGTCTGCGCGAGACCGGCAAGCCCGTCATCCTCTCCACCGGGATGTCGACCATCGAGCAGATCGACCGGGCTCTCGACACGCTCGGCACCGATCGCGTGGTCCTCATGCACGCGACCTCGACCTATCCGCTGGAGCCGGAGGAGGCCAACCTCCGCGTGATCGCCACCCTGCGTGACCGCTACCCCGGTGTGCCCGTCGGCTACTCCGGGCACGAGCGCGGCCTCCAGATCTCGCTCGCGGCCGTGGCCATCGGAGCAGTGGCCGTCGAACGCCACATCACGTTGGACCGCACGATGTGGGGCTCCGACCACGCGGCCTCGCTCGAGCCGACCGGCCTCGAGCACCTGGTGCGCGACATCCGGGTGATCGAGCGTGCGACCGGCGACGGCGTCAAGCGCGTGTTCGACAGCGAGCGCGCGCCGATGGCGAAGCTGCGCCGCGTCTCGGCATGACGGGAGCCGCCGGCATCCGCGTCGTCGCCATCGCGGACGCCGACTCCTTCGTGAAGTGGGCGGCCTCGCTGGTCGGGTCGGTAGCGGGACTGCGTCCGCACCTGCTTGTGGTGCAGACCCCGCTCACGGCCAGTGTCGCGCAGCAGCGCACCGCGCTCGCCGGAACGACGCTCGGTCCCGACGACGTGACCCGCATCGGGTTCGCGGAGACGGCCGCCTGGCTGGCGGGGCAGCGCCCGGACGTGGTCCTGCTCGCAGGGCGGGGACCGTTCGTGCGGCTCATGGGACGGGTGATCGACTCCCTGGAGCATCGGCCGGTCACCGTCTCCGGGCTGCCGGGCATGGCGATCCCCGCACAGCGCGGCGCGCTCGACTACCGTCGGCACACCGATCTGCTGGTCGTGCACTCCCACCGCGAGGTGCGGGCGTTCGAGGAGCTCGGGCGACGCATCGGCGCGCAGATGCCCACGGCTCTCGCGACCCTGCCGTTCGCACGACGGCGCCAGCGGATGCTGCGGCCCGAGCGGTCGACCGTCGATGCAGTGGCGCGGGGGCGCGGCGGTGTCGCCGTCGCCGAGCGTCCGGCGGAGACAGCGCCGGTGCGACCGCCGGCGACCGACATCGTCTTCGCTGCGCAGGCGCTCGTACCCGTCGGGCGGGAGGAGCGCGCGGAGATCGCGGCCATGCTGCTGCGGGCGGCGGAGACCGAGCCCGCGCGCCGTGTGGTGGTGAAGCTGCGGTCGCGGCCGGGCGAGTCGGAGACGCACCTCGAGCGTGAGCCGTACCGGGGGCTGCTGCCGAGCCGGCTTCCGCAGAACCTCGTGTTCTCGTACGACTCGATGTCCACCGCTCTGGAGACCGCGGCCGGTCTGGTCACCGTGAGCTCCACCGCGGCGATCGAAGCCACCGCGATGGGGATCCCGGTGATCGCGCTCGACTCCTTCGGGGTCAGCAAGAGCCTGCTGAACACGGTGTTCGTGGGGAGCGGTCTGCTCGGCGGTCGCAGTGAGGTCGTGGCCGGGCGCTTCCGGCATCCGCATCCCGACTGGCTGCGCGACAACTACTTCCACCCCGAAGCCGAGTCGACGTGGTGGGAGCGGGTGGAGCAGCTCGTGGCTCTTCGGCGTTCCGGGGCGCTGCCGGCGCGGCGCGTTCCCGCGGCTCGGGGTGGGGTGCTGCACGAGGCCTGGCATCGGGCGAGTGTGCTCGGGTCCGAGGATCACACGGCGCCGGGGAGAGTGGCGCTCGCGGTGGGCTCTCCGACGACGCGCGCACTCGCCGCCCTTCGTCGACGCCGGCAGCCCGCGGACGGCGGCACCTGGTCCGACGCCTCGACCGACTACACGATCGAGCCGAACCCGTTCGACGACTCGCTCCGGCGCTGAGCCGCCGGACTCACTCTCCGAGGAGAGCGCCGAGCTGTCGGTCGATGTCGTCGACGAGTTCGTCGACGCTCAGGTCGACGTTCGTGCTCGCTGTCAGGGTGAGGAACATGATCGCGGAAACGATGCGGGCGAGGGCGGCGGCACGTTCCTCGCTCGTCTTCGGGTCGCGGCGGAGGATCGACGCCACGGCGTCCTCGGTCTCGCCCACGATGCGAAGCGCCTCGGCATGGTGTGCGTCGGTGGGTTCGGCGAACACCATCTCGCGCAGGTAGGTGCGTCCGTTCTCGACCTGAACGCGGTTGCATTCGACGATCGGCCGCAGCAGCGCGACGATCGCCGCGCGCGCATCGGGAGTCGCTTCGGCCGCAGCGATGCCCTTCTCGAGAGCGACGGCGTAGTGCGCGTTCTGCACGAGCAGCAGCAGCTCGCCCTTCGTCTTGGCGTAGAGGAACAGGGTGCCGGTGCCGACATCGGCTCGCTCGGCGATCTGCTGGGTGGTGACCTCGTCGATGCCGTGCGCAGCGAAGAGCTCTGCCGCGGCCGCAGCGATCCGCTCGAGCTTCTGCTGCTTGTTGCGCTCGCGACGACCGAGCGCGTTCGAGGCCGAGATCGACATGTTCATCCTTCGGGAATAGAAACTGATTACGCTCAGTTATGACGAGAGTCGCTTATGCGCACGCTCAACTATCCCTCATCATCGCAAAGAAGAGAGCAGTCCATGCCTTCACTCCACGGAGCCGTCGTCCTCGTCACCGGAGCGAACGGAGGCATCGGCGCGCAGTTCGTCGCGCAGGCGCTCGCGCGCGGCGCCGCCAAGGTCTACGCCAGCGCCCGCATGCCGCGCACCTGGGACGACGAACGCGTGGTCCCGCTCGCCCTGGACGTGACGGATGCGGAGTCGATCCGCGCCGCCGTCGAAGCCGCGCCCGACGTCACGGTGCTCATCAACAACGCCGGCGCCTCGGTGCCGACCGCGGGGATCCTCACGCACTCGGACGACGACATCCGCCGGAACGTCGAGACGAACTTCCTCGGCCCGCTCTTCCTCACGCGCGCCTACGCCCCGCTTCTCGCCGGGCGGCCGGGGGCTGCGGTCATCGACATCCATTCCGCTCTCTCCTGGTTCGCCGTGGCCGGCATCTACAGCGCGACGAAGGCGGCGCTGTGGTCGGCGACGAACTCGCTCCGCCTCGAGCTCGCTCCCGCGGGAGTGCACGTCGTGGGTGTGCACGTCGGCTATGTCGACACCGCAATGGCCGAGCACGTCTCGGACCCGAAGACCGATCCGGCCGACCTCGTCCGCGCCGTGCTGGATGCGACGGAGCGCGACGAGTACGAAGTGCTCGCGGATGAGATCTCTGTGCAGGTCAAGGCAGGGCTCAGCGCTCCGCTGGAAGTCGTCTACCCGCAGCTGCGGGCGAACGCCTGAGACCCGCGGGACCATCGGAGGAGTCGAACACCATGCGTGCATTCGTCGTCGCGAAGTACAAGCAGCCGCTCGAGGAGCGGGAGGTCGCCGAACCCGAGGTCGGTGATCGAGACGTCCTGGTCCGCGTCGAGGCCGCGGGTCTCAATCAGCTCGACGAGAAGATCCGGCAGGGGGAGTTCGCGCAGATCCTGCCCTATGACCTGCCCCTGGTCCTCGGCAACGATGTGGCGGGGACGGTGATCCGCGTCGGTCGCCTCGTCGACGGATTCCGCCCCGGCGACCGCGTGTACGCCCGGCCGGACGCGGCCCGCATCGGGACGTTCGCCGAGCGGATCGCCGTCGCCGAGACGGACCTCGCCCCCGCGCCCGCCGGTCTCTCGATGGCCGAGGCCGGCTCGCTCCCGTTGGTGGCACTCACGGCCTGGCAGGCGCTGGTCGAGCGTGGAAGGGTCACGGCGGGGCAGAAGGTGCTCATCCATGCGGGTGCTGGCGGCGTCGGGTCGATCGCGATCCAGCTCGCCGCGCACCTCGGGGCCAGGGTCGCCACGACGGCCAGCGCGGCGAATGCCGACTTCGTGCGGGGTCTCGGCGCCGACATCGTGATCGACTACCGCCGACAGGACTTCGCCGAGGAGCTGTCCGGCTACGACTTCGTGCTGGACGGCCTCGGCGGCGAGAACCTCGAGAAGTCGCTGCGGGTGCTCAAGCCCGGTGGGCTCGTGGTCGGAATCTCGGGCCCGCCCGACCCGGCGTTCGCGCGGGAGCAGGGGCTGAGTGCTTTCGTGCGGCTGGCCATCGCGGGTCTCAGCCGCAGGGTGCGAGCTCAGGCGAAGAAGCTCGGCGTGCGGTACGAGTTCCTCTTCATGCGCGCGGACGGCGAGCAGCTGCGCCAGATCACGGCACTCATCGACAGCGGCGCGATCCGTCCGGTCGTCGCGAAGACGTACCCGTTCGACCGTCTGCCCGAGGCTCTCGCCGACCTCGCCGCCGGGGCGAGCCGCGGCAAGATCGTGGTGACGAGCGACTGAGCCCTGACGCCGGAGATGCGCCGCGGCGTCTGCGAACTCGCAGGCCGCGGCGCACCGTCGGTCGGGTCAGTTGCTCCGGCGGATGGCCCTGACTCCCACGATCAGCCCGACCGCTGCGACGGCGAGAGCCGAGACCCAGCCCCACAGCACGGTCATGTCGCCGAGGTCTCCGGCGAAGAGCGCGCGCTCGGCCTGCACAACCCAGTTGACCGGGTTGACCGAGGCGACGGCCCGCATCCACTCGGGCGCGTCGTCCAGCGGCAGCAGCATGCCGGAGAGGATCAGCAGCGGGAAGATCAGCGACTGCTGCACGCCCCAGAACAGCCATTCCCGGTCCTTCGTCGCCAGCGCGAGGGAGTACGACAGCGAGCCCAGGCCCACCCCGAACACGGCCAGCAGCGCCAGCCCGATGAGCAGACCGGGGATGTCGGCGGCGAAGCCGAACGGCCAGGCGATCAGGACGATCACGAGCGCCTGCACGACGATCGGCGCGATCTCCTTGAGCGCACGCCCGACCAGCAGTGAGGAACGGGCGAGAGGGGCGACCAGGGTGCGCTCGTGCGAGCCCGTCATCATCTCGTACTGCAGGTTCGAGCCGGTGGCCCCGGTGCCGAACAGCACGATCATCACGAGCACGCCGGGCACGAACCAGGCCAGGGTCTCGCCGGCGGGACGGCCGGAATCGCCGATCAGCAGGGGAGCGAACAGCCCGAGGAAGACGAGCGGCTGCAGCAGGCTGAAGATCAGCGTGAACGGATCCCGGACCACGGGCTTGAGCTCGCGCATCAGCACGTTCCGGGTGTCGCGCGCGAGGTTGGGGCGCACGAGCGTGTCGGTGGTGGTCATGAGAGGACTCCTGTCGTGCTGTTCTGACGGGCGGTGTCGGCGGATTCGGAATCGGATGCCTCGCCCGCAGCATCCGCCCCTTCTCCGGCCTCGCGCAGAGTGCGGCCGGTGAGGGCGAGGAAGACGTCGTCCAGCGTGGGCGGGACGCCGGTCGCGCGGCGGACGAGGATGCCGGCGGCGTCGAGCTCGCGCACGATCACCGGCAGCAGCCGGTCGCCGTCGGGCACCGCGAGCGAGATCGCCGCGTCGTCGAGGGTGACCTCGGCCGCGCTCAGACGCGACACCACTTCCCGGGCACTCGCTGCCTCGGCCGCACCCGCGAATCCGAAGGTGAGCACGTCGCCGGCCAGAGTCGCCTTGAGGGAGGCCGCGTCGTCGTCGGCGATGATGCGGCCCTTGTCCATGACCATCACGCGCTCGGCGTATCGGTCGGCCTCTTCCAGGTAGTGCGTGGTGAGGAAGACCGTCGTGCCGTGCTGCGTCCGCAGGTCGAGGATGTGCTCCCAGAGGTTCGCTCGGCTCTGCGGGTCGAGTCCGGTGGAGGGCTCGTCGAGGAAGATCAGCGGCGGCGCGTGCATGAGCCCGAGTGCGATGTCGAGGCGGCGCTTCTGGCCGCCGCTGAGCTGCTGCACGCTGCGGGTCGCGAACGAGGTGAGATCGAGCGACTCGATGAGCTCGTCCGCCCGGCGTGCGCTGTCCCGCCGCGTCATCCCGTAGAAGGCGCCTTGGCTCAGCAGCTCGTCGCGCACCCGCTGCGAGAAGCTGCCGCTCGTGAGCTGACCGACATAGCCGATCCGGGCGCGCACCCCGGCGGCATCCGTGCGGATGTCGTGGCCGACGACTCGCGCGCTTCCCGAGGTGGGCGGGATCAGTGTGGTCAGCATCCGCAGGGTCGTCGACTTTCCGGCACCGTTCGGGCCGAGGAAGGCGACGAGCTCGCCGCGCACGGCGGTGAAGGAGACGTCGGTCACGGCATGGACCGGCGTCTTCTTGACGGTGAAGACCTTGGTCAGGCCTTCGGTCTCGATGAGGGATTCGTTCATGGGAGTGAGCGTAGAAACCCATGCGGACAGATCCTGTCCGCATCATCTGGCAATCTGAGACGCATGACCGACACCACCTCGCGTGCACTCGCTCTGCTCAACCTGCTGCAGACGCATCGGCACTGGCCGGGGACCGAGCTCGCAACCCGGCTGGGAGTGACGGAGCGCACCGTGCGCCGCGATGTCGACCGGCTGCGGGAGCTCGGCTATCGGGTGGAGTCCTCACCCGGCGCGGCCGGCGGCTACCGACTGGAGGCAGGGAGCGCGGTGCCACCGCTGCTGCTCAACGACGATGAGGCCGTGACGATGGCGATCGGGTTGCGGGTCGCCGCCACCCAGCAGCTCGTCGGCGGACCCGAGGTCACGCTCACCGCGCTGGCCAAACTCGAGCAGGTGCTGCCTTCGGCGCTGCGCCAGCGGGTGAACGCGCTCGCCGCATCGGTGCAGGCGCCCCTGATCGGGGAGGGGCCCGTGGTCTCCCCGGCGGTGATCGGCGAGATCGCCCTCGCGATACGCGACCGCGAGCGGCTCCGGCTTCGCTATGTCGACGGGGAGGGGCAGGAGAGCGTCCGCCGGGTCGAGCCGCACGCCCTCGCACCGGCCGGTCGCAAGTGGTTCCTGCTGTGCTGGGACCTCGACCGCGAGGACTGGCGCACGTTCCGAGTCGACCGCGTCGTCTCGGTCGAGCACACGCGCGTGCTCTTCACCCGCCGCGAGATCACCGAGGACGAGATCGAGGAGCGGGTGCTCATCGCCTCGTCGTGGTCGCCGCAGAAGGTCGAGGCGGCGGCCGTGATGGAACTCCCGCTCGCCGAGATGCAGGAGCGTTTCGGACCCTGGTCGCAGGGCGCGACGGCGGTGGGCGAGGACCGCACGCGGTGGCCGGTCGGCGGCTCCGACTGGCGCGAGGCCATGTACGGACTGCTCTGGATCCCCGAGGGGGTCGACTACGCGCTGGCGCTGCCGGAGCCGCATCGAGCAGAGCTGCGCGAAGCCGTGAGCCGCCTGCTGCGCGCCCTCGACGCCCCGTCGCCGGATGACATCGGGTGACCGGCATCCGTCATCCTCGGACTCATGGTGTTATCCCAGGGAATGGTCCTGGCGGGAAAGATCACGGCCGGGTAACGTCATTCCCATCGCGGCGATCCGGGCGGTCCCGGGCCTCAGCTCATATCTGACGGCGTTGCGGGTTCGACTCCCGCCGTCGCGTCCACTTTCTCTCACGGCCACTCGGCCGCTGAGCAGCAGCCCGATTCCCCACTCAGCGGTATGCCGAACCGCCCCTTACAACCCCAACTGATCCAGCCGTTCCTCGAAGCGCACCTGCACGTCTTCGGGCTCGTCGTCCGCGGCATCGGCCCAGATCGCGTCGAGCTCCTTCTGCACCGAGTCGGGCAGCGCGGCGAACTTCTCGTCCCACGCGGCGACCGGGGTCCAGTAACCGACGACCTTGAACCGGGTCGCGGGCAGACCGAGCTCTTTGCGCAGGTACTTGCGCACGTCGCGCAGGGCCACTGTCTCGCCGGCCACCCACACGTAGCCCTCGTCGAGCGGGAGTCGGTCGTCGACGATGCCGCGCACGAGCGGACCGAGCGCGCTGGGGCCGTGGCCGTTGCCGCCGACCACCCAGGTGACCTCGACGTCGGGGCCGACCTGGAGCGGCACGCGGTCAGCCTCGCCCGGCACCTCGAGCACGACCCGGGTGCGCACACCCTCCGGCGCGTCGGCGATGATGCGGGCGACGGCGGGAAGCCCGGTGAGGTCGGCGACGAGCACCTGCCAGGAGATGCCCTCCGGCGGCGAGTACAGACCGGTCGGGGAGTTCAACCCGAGCACGTGCCCCGGCTCCGCGCGCGCGGCCCAGGGACCTGCGACACCCGCCTCGTGGACGACGAAGTCGATGTCGAGCTCGCCGGCATCCGGGCGCACACCGCTGATCGTGTACGTGCGCATCGGCGCTTCCGGCGCGCCTTCCGGCGTCTCCCACCAGTCGCCTGCGGGCACGGGCAGCGACACATCCTTCGGGTCCTCCCCGTGCGGGAAGAACACCCGCACGTACTCATCGCCGATGCCGGTGCTGAGTAAGTCGGCGACGCCCTCGCCGCCGAGCGTGACGCGGACCAGGGTCGGCGTGAGGGTGGTGGTGCTGCTGACGATGCCGCGGTGGATGCTCACGGAGTCTCCGTCTCTTCGGTAGGGGTCTGGTCGGCGGTGGCTTGGCGAGGGGATGTGGTCCTGGTCTGCGCGAGCCAGGAGTCGCGGTAGGGGCCGGCGGTCGCGAGGAGTTCCTCGTGCGTGCCGCGCTGCGTCGCCCGGCCGTCGGCGAACACGACGATCTGCTCGGCGGAGACGGCCTGCTGCAGCCGGTGAGCGATGAGCAGTGCGGTGCGTCCCTTCCGCAGGGCGGCGATCGCCTCCTCCACCGCGTCGCGGTGATGGAGTCCCACATCGGCGGTGGCCTCGTCGAGGATCACGATGTCGGGGTCGGCCAGGAACGCCCGGGCGACGGCCAGCTGCTGGATGCGTCCCTCGTCCAGGGGGACGACGGGATCCGCAGGAGAGCCGTCGCGCTCGGCCGTCATGGCATCGACCGCCCAGGCGGCTCCGACGGCGTGCAGTGCCGCGACCATGTCCTCGTCGCTCGCGTCGGGCGCGACGAGCCGCAGGTTGTCGGCGATCGTGCCCCGGAACTGGTGCAGCTCCTGCGACAGGTAGTACGGGGCGTCCGCGTCCGACGCGAGGTGCACACGGCCCGAGGTGGGCGGGTGATGGCCGGCGATCACGCGCGCGAGCGTGCTCTTGCCCGAACCGGACGTGCCCACCAGAGCCGCGGTCGTGCCGGGATCGACCCGCAGCGTCACACCGTCGATGCCGCGGCCGGTGGTCGGGTAGTGGAACGTCACGTCCTGCACCTCGATCCCGGCGGATGCCCGGGGCGCGGCATCCGGCTCCTGCACGACGGCGGGCGCGGGCGCGAGGTCGATGACGCCGACGAGCCGCGCGAGACCGATGGCCGCGCGCTGGATGTCGTTGAGACCGAAGATCAGCTGCCCGACCGGGCCGAACAGGCGGTGGAAGAGCAGCGCGGCCGTGGTCACCGCGCCCACTGTGATCGCCCCCGAGGACTGCAGGAGGAACCCGGCGCCGAGGATCGCGGCCAGACCGACGAGCTCGCCGCCGTTGATCCACCGGAACAGCCGATTCGTCACCCGCACGCCTTCGATCTGCATCCGGATCGACGCCTCGGCGCGCTCGCGGACGCGCTCGAGTGCGGGCTCCTGCTCGTTGAACGCGGTGAGCGTCTCGATGCCCTCGACCGCGTCGAGCACGGCCTGACTGCGGGCGGCCTCGCGCACTCGGACCTCGCGGAACACCACGCGCGACTTCCGCAGGAATGCGCGTGTGCCCAGCAGGTAGAACGGCGCGGAGGCGAGGCCCGCGAGCGCGAGCCACGGGTCGAGAGCGGTGAGCGCGACGACCGACACCCCGATCGCGAAGCCCGCGGAGAGCAGGGTCGGGGCGACGTTCCCTCCGGCTTCGGCCACCGCATCCACATCTCCGGTGACGCGCGAGAGCAGGTCGGCGCTCTCCCCGTCGTCGACCTCGCTGACCGGCAGCCGCATCGCCGAAGCGAACACGTCTTCGCGCAGGGTGGCGAGCATGTCCTGCACGAGACCCGTGAGTACGCGCACCGCCCACAGCATCATCACGGCCGCACCGATCGCACCGAGGCCTGCTCCCGCCACCCAGCCGGAGATGACCGTGAACCCGGCGTCGGACGACACGGCATCGACGATGCGTCCGAGGCACGCGGGCATCACGATGCCGAGAGCGGATGCCGCGAGGAAGAGCGCAGCGACCGCCGCGGTTCTGGCCGGATGCTGTCGCAGGAGCCCGCCGACGACGGCTCGCACGCGGACGCTGGAGGCGATCGGCAGCAGCGGAGTGGTCGAGGTCGCATCAGTCATGCGCAGCATCCGTTCCGAGGGAGGGGAGCTCGATGATCCGGTCGCACGCACCGAGCAGCACGGGGGAGGTGGTGATCACGATCACGGTCTCGTCGTGCGCGGCGAGAGCACGGGCGATGTGCGCCTCGGTGAGGGCGTCGACGGCCGAGGTCGGCTCGTCGAGCACCAGCACGTCGGCATCCGCGTGCAGGGCGCGGGCGATGCCGATGCGCTGCCGCTGCCCGCCCGAGAGACGTCGTCCGGCCTCGCCGACCTGCGATTCCCAGCCGCCGACCTGCACCACGGTGTCGTGCAGCGCCGCCATCTCGACGAGCGCCGGCTGGGCGGGCTCGTCCACTCCGTGACCGCGCACGGCCTCGCGCAGGCTCCCGCTCACGATCGTCTGGCCGTGCGGCGGTGCGACGACCCGGCGACGGTACTCCACCGGATCCAGGTCGGTCAGGTCTTGGAACGCGCCGTCGACGGCGAGCGACACGAGGCCGCGTTCCGGGCGCGAGCGCAGTCCCAGAAGGCGCGAGAGAGCGCGGGCCGTGTCGCTGTCGGCGGGACGGATGCCGAGCAGCTCCCGCTCGCGCACCTCCACGCGCGGGGATCCCGGGTCGGCACGGAAAGCCAGCACGACATCGCCGGCAGGTTCCGCGGGGACAGGACTCGCGGCCGGTGCATCGAGGAGGTCGTCGGCGTCGATCACCTCGGCGAGCCGCTTGGCGGAGGCGAGCTTGTGGATCCAGTTCGAGGGGAACGAGCCGGCGTAGGCGAGGTAGCCGCTGATGAACTGCGCGAGCCCGAGCACGGTCACCAGTTCGCCGATGCTGATGCGGCCCTCCGCGGCGAACCATGCCGACATGCCGGCGAGGGCGGTCGTCGCGACCGCGGCCAGTGTGCCGCTCACCGCCTCGTACGAGGCGAGCGATCGACCGGCCGCTGTCGCCGCGCGGCGGGAGGTGTCGCTGGCCGCGACGTAGCGGCGCACGGCCTCCTCGCGGGCGCCGATCCCCACGAGCACTCGGAAGCCGCTCATGAAGTCGGCCGCGACCGCGCCGGCCTCGGTCGCCGCGTGCTGCTCGGCGAAGCCGCGGCGTTCGAGCGGGCGCGAGACGACCTGCATCACGAACATCATCACGACGGTCGACCCGAACACCACGATCGTCGCGACGGGCGAGATCACCAGCATCGCGAGTCCGGCCCCGATGATCGCGGCGATCGTGGAGCACTGCTGCGCGACCGACCAGGCGACTCCGGCCACGCGGTAGGTGTCGGAGGTGACGAAGGTGAGCGCCTCACCCGGGGTCACCGCGCGGCGGGAGAGCCGGGGGCGCAGCATCCGGGACAGCGTGAGATGCCGCAGCGCCTGCTCGCCGTATCCGTAGATCGACACCATGAGCCGGGAGGCCGACTGGTAGCTCGCGGTCAGCACCAGGAACGTGCCGACCAGCACACCGAGCCAGATCGCGAGTGCTGCGGGGTCGGCGGGAAGCACCGCCCTGTCGATCGTCGCGCCGATGATGACCGGGATCGTCGCCTCGGCGAGGGCGTGCACGATGAGAAGCGCAGTCGCCCCGGCGAGGGCGACCCCGCGCCCTTCCGACTTCAGTGCGATCCGGAACAGCCGCTTCGGAGTGGACGTCACGGCGTCCGCCGACCGAGCGGGAGCACCAGCGGCGTTCCCGAGACGGGATCGGTGATCACACGACACGGCAGGTCGTAGACGGTCTGCACGAGCTCGGCCGTGATGATCTCACGGGGGTCGCCCTGCGCCACGATGGCCCCGTCGCGCATCGCCACGAGATGGGTCGCGTAGCGGGCGGCGTGATTGAGATCGTGCAGCACGGCGACCAGTGTGGTGCCGTCGCGATGCAGGTCGGCGAACAGCTCCATCAGGTCGATCTGGTGGGCGATGTCGAGGAAGGTCGTCGGCTCGTCCAGCAGCAGGTGCTTCGTCTGCTGGGCCAGGGCCATCGCGACCCAGACGCGCTGCCGCTGCCCTCCGGAGAGCTCGTCGACGAGACGCCGCGAGAGGTCGGTGACCCCCGTCGCCGCCATCGCCTCGGAGACCGCCCGCTCGTCGGCGCTGCTCCAGGTGCGCATGGCGCTCTGGTGCGGGAACCGACCGCGGCCCACCAGGTCGGCGACCGTGATGCCGTCGGGAGCGATGGACGACTGCGGCAGCAGCCCCAGTTTGCGGGCGGCCTCCTTCGGCTTGAGCGAGCGCAGCTCGTCGCCGTCGAGGAGCACGGCGCCGGTCGTCGGACGCAGCAGACGGGCGAACCCGCGCAGTAGAGTCGATTTTCCGCACGCGTTGGGCCCGATGATGATCGTGAACGAGCCGTCCGGGACCTCGAGGGACAGGTCGGAGATGATGGGGGTCTCTCCGTAGCCCAGCGTGATGTCGCGGGCCAGCAGCGAAGCGGTCATGGGTGTTCCTTTCAGGTGCGGCGCGCGTACTGGGCGGCCAGCAGCCAGGCGAGGTAGATGCCGCCGACCGAGACCGTCACCACGCCGACCGGCACGGCGACGAGCTGGGCGACGGCGTCCGACACCACGACGAGGGCGGCGCCGGTCAGCATCACGGGCACCGTGCCCATCGGTGTGTTCGAGCGGGTGAGTCGCTGCGAGATCTGCGGGGCCGCGAGGGCGATGAACGAGATGGGGCCGGCGGCGGCGGTGACGAGTGCGACCAGGGCCACGCCGAACACCATGGCCGCGAGCCGGGTGCGCCCCGGACTGATGCCGAGGGCGGTGGCTGCATCGTCGCCCATCTCCAGAACCGGCAATGTGCGGGCGAGGGGGAGGGAGAGCACGGTCACGATCGCGAACACGATCGACGCGGGGATGAGCTGGTCGAAGCCGAGCGAGGCGAGCGAGCCCGCACCCCAGGTCGCGGCCATCATCGCCTTCTCGACGCTGACCGAGATCAGGATCCACGAGGTGAGGGATCCGAGCCCGGCCGAGACGCCGATGCCGACGATGATCAGGCGGAACGACGACATCGTGTTCTTGCTGGCGAGCACGTAGACGAGCAGGGCGGTGAGCAGGCCGCCGACGAGCGCGCCCGCCGCCTTGAACATGTAGGTGTTCAGCTCGAGCACGACCATCACGAGCGTGACGCCGAACTGGGCGCCGATCCCGAATCCGATGATGTCGGGGGAGCCGAGCGGGTTGCGGGTGAGCGACTGGAAGATGCCGCCGGCGAGGGCGAGGGCCGCCCCGCACAGCACCGCGAACAGCACCCGCGGGAGGCGCCATTCGAAGACCACCTGGCGGATGTCGGGATCGGATGCCGGGTCGACGATCGCCCGGATGACCGAGGGGAAGTCCACCTCGTAGGCGCCGAGCGTCATCGAGGCGAGGCCGGCCCCGATGATCACGACGACGAGGGCGAGGCTGACGACCACGGAGCGCACGGGGATGAGGGCGGCGATGCGCGCGGTCTCGATCCGGATCAGGCGGCGTCCGTGATCGACCGGTGCGAACTCGGCGCGGACGGCGCCGATGTCGGGCAGGGCCACGGGCTTCTCGTCGATGCTCACAGTCCGCTCACCCGCTTGCGGCGCACGAGGATGATCAGGATGGGCGCTCCCAGGAGGGCGGTCACGATCCCCACGCGGAGTTCTCCGCTGGGCAGCACGATGCGGCCGAGGATGTCGGCGAACAGCAGGAACGAGGGACCGATGATCATCGAGTAGGTCAGCACCCATCGCTGATCCGGTCCGGTGAACCAGCGGACGATGTGCGGGATCATGAGCCCGACGAAGGCGATGGGACCGGCGGCGGCGACGCTGGTTCCGGCCAGCAGGGTGACGGCGATGATGACCAGCACGCGGGTCACGCGCACGCGCGCTCCGAGAGCCTGGGCCAGATCGTCGCCCAGGGCGAGGGCGTTCAGCGAGCGTGCGCAGAAGAGGCCGATCAGCAGGCCGAGCGCGATCAGGGGTGCGGCCCAGGCGAGCTGATCGAGGGTGCGTCCGCCGATGGAGCCGACTCCCCAGAAGCGCATGACCTGAAGGGTGCCGAGGTCGCGAAGCACGATCGCGGTGGTGAATCCGGTGAAGGCCGCGCCGAGCGCGACTCCGGCGAGGGTGAGCTTCATGGGCGTCGCGCCCGAGGCCCCGAACGAGCCGAGGAAGTAGACGAGCATGGTCAGGACGAAGGCTCCGCCGAGGGCGAAGGGCACGTAGGCGCCCGGGGTCGTGAGCCCGAGCACGCCGACCGCGAAGGTGACGGCGAAGGAGGCGCCGGCGTTGACGCCGAGGATGCCGGGGTCGGCGAGCGGGTTGCGGGTGAATGCCTGGATCAGCCCGCCGCACACGGCAAGGGCGGCACCCACGACGATGCCGAGCAGCGTGCGCGGCACGCGCAGCTCGACGACCATCAGGTGGAGAGGATTCTCATCGTCGTAGGCGAAGAGGGAGTGGAGCACCGTGACGGGGTCGATCGCGCGGTTGCCGACGGCGAGCGAGGCGAGGACGGCGACCACCAGCACCGCCACCGAGACGATCAGTCCCAGAACGAGCGTCCCGTTGCGGTGCGGGGAGTCGCCTGCACGACTCCCCGCACCCGTGTTCGAGACGTCCGTGTCGTCTTGCGTCGCCAGGGACACCTCGCGGGTCACTTCCCGGCGATGGTCGGCTCGCCCTGCAGCGCCGCTGCGAGGTCGTCGACGTACTTCGGGAGGATGTACTTCAGCGAGAGCACGGTCGGTGCGCTGATCGCGGACGCCTCGGCGTCGTCGGCGTAGATCACGTAGGAGCCGTTGGCGATGGGCTCCCAGCGGGAGACGACCTTGTTCTCGACGGTGTACTCGCCCTCGTCGACGCTGCCGCCCCAGGCTGCGAACAGGTCGGCCTGCACGTCGTAGAGCTTCTCGAGGCTGACGCCGGTGTACCAGTTGTCGCCCTCGGCGCTCGCGAGGAAGCTGTCCATCGCCGAGGTCGAGGTGAAGCCGAGTGCTTCCGTGATGCGCACGCGGGGGTCGTACTCCAGGTAGACGCCGAGGTCGGTACCGCCCTCGTTCAGGGTCAGACCCCAGACGAAGGTCTTGTCCTGGAACTCGGGGTGCTCGCCCGAGAGGGCGGTGATCTGCTCCTCGGTCTCGGCGATCAGCTCCTCGGCTTTGGCGTCCTCCGACAGAGCCTTGCCGACCGTGCGTGTCATACCCTCCCAGGTGCCGGGGTTCCAGGGGCCCTCGATGTAGGGGACGGTCGGGGCGATCTCGCTCAGACGCTCGTACTCGATGTCGGTGACGCCCGAGTAGAGGCTCAGGATCAGATCGGGCTTGAGCTCCTTGATCGCCTCGTAGTTCGGACCGTCCTCGACGAAGGGGATGATCTCGGGAGTCTCGCCGTACTCCTCGGTGACGAACTCTTCGAACCAGGGCTGGTAGCCGCTTTCGTCGGCGCCCCAGACCTCTTCGATGCCGACGGGGTTGGTGCCGAGGGCGGCGACGATGTCGGGCGTCATCCAGCCGAGGGCGACCACGCGCTGAGGCTTCTCGGGGATCACGGTCTTGCCGTGACCGTGCTCGATGACCACGCCGTCGGCTGACGTGGGTGCGGATTCGGCGGCTTCACCGGATGCCGTGCACCCCGCCAGGGTGAGGGCGGCGGCGATGGCCGCGGCGACGAGGGCAGAGCCTCGGCGGATCTTCGGGCGCGCGAGAGCGTGCGACATGGTTCTCCTTCGGGAAGGGGGGAGGGGCGTGCCGCATCGACGCGGCGTGAAGTTAGGTAAGCATGCCCTAACAGAACGATGCTAGAACGCGGATGCCGCACCCAGTGTTGCGGGAGCGACGACTTGTGTCGCTGAACCGACAATCGCGGTCGGATTCACCGCGGTGCGGTCACCGCCAGTAGAGCTGGTGGGCCGCGTCGGCCTGCACGCGCGCCACGTGCTGACGGGGCGTGATCCCGAACCGTTCCTTGAACGCCGCGGAGAAGGCGCTCGTCGTGGCGTACCCGCAGCGGTGCGCCGCCGCCCCGATCGGGGTGCCGTCGACGATCAGCCGCGCGCCGAGAGTCATCCGCACGCCGGTGCGCCACCGACCGAAGCTCATGCCGACGTCGTTCTGGAAGATCCGCAGCACCGTCCGCTCGTGGAGTCCGTGGGCGGCGAACAGGTCGATCGCGCTGCGGGGGTCGCCGGGGTCGGCGAGCACGGCGCGCACGAGCGGTGCGACCCGTTCGTCGGCGGGCATCGGCACCTCGCCCCATTCGCTCGCGGCCTCCGGCACCGGCTGCTGCAGCATCTCGATCAGCACCGACTGGATGCGCACGCGCAGGTCGGTCGGCATGTCGTTGATGCCGAGGTGGAGGAGCATCTCCTGCACGGCCCGCGGCACCAGCACCCGGGTGATGTCGTCGATCGGCGAAGTCAATGCGGAGTCGGGGATGTACGTGTAGCACCCGGTCGAGTCGGGCTCGTGGTGGGCGGTGTGCGGGGTGTTCGCGGGGATCCACACGCCCTGGCCGGGAGCCAGTCGCCACCGTGCGTCCTGCAGGTGCACCCAGACCGTGCCGCGGTAGCACCAGGCCAGCATCGGATCGGCGTGGCTGTGCGGCGGCGAGAGCGGGCGGGATCCGGTGTCCTCGGCGGTGACGACACCGGTGCCCATCAGGTAGGGCTCGTTCACGGTCGACGGATACGAAGGGCTCGCCGCCCAGTCGTCCTGCCGGTATGAGTTCATCGGTGCTCCGCATGACGGCCGCGGGCATCGCTGTGGCGTGGATGCCGCCGAACCCACCGCACCCCGCAATGCTAGCCCGGGTGAGGCGCTGCGCCTCCTGAGGCCGGATGATGGAGACATGCCTTCCGCCCATCGCCCCGGCCTGCGGGTCTCGTCAGGTCTGACGATCCCCGAGTCCGAACTGTCGTGGCGCTTCTCGCGGTCTTCGGGTCCGGGCGGACAGGGCGTCAACACCGCCGACTCCCGTGTCGAGCTCGTCTGGGATGCGGCGAACTCGGTGGCGCTCTCGCCGCATCAGCGCGAGCGGCTGCTCGATCGGCTGGCAGGCCGTCTGGTCGACGGCGTGCTGACGATCGCGGCGTCCGAGCACCGCGCACAGTTGCGCAACCGGGACGCGGCGCGGGACCGGCTCGTCGCGCTGGTGGCGGAGGCGCTGCGGCCCCCGGCCCCACCACGGCGGCCGACCAAGCCGAGCCGCGGGTCGAAGGAGCGTCGGCTCAAGGCCAAGCAGCGTCGCACCGACGTCAAGAGTCTGCGCCGCCGGCCTCCCGCGGACTGAAGGGACTCCGCGCTCCGGTGGCCATCGTCGATGCGCGATCGTGATCCCGGCGCGCGACCGACCTCCCTATGCTCAGGGCATGGTCGATCAGGTCGGGTGGGTTCCCGAGTCGCACTATCGCCGAGCGGTCGGGCTGCTCCGCGGGTGGGTGACCGCTCTGGCGATCCTCGTGCTGATCGGGGTGCTGATCCTCGGCGCACTCCTGTTCCGATGGATGTTCGAGGTCAAGCCCTTCCCGGTCGTCGTGTCGTCGCCGTCGGACTGCCGTCTGGGCGGCGACGCGCAGAGCCCGAAGCTGTACGTCGCCGTCGATGTGGGCATGATCGCGAGTGGCTCGCTGGCATCGGCATCCTCCGTCGGGCCCTCGGAATGGGATGTCGAGGCCGCGGGCCTCGTTCCCTCGGTCGCCGGCTTCTCGTCGCTGACCGATGAGGCGCTGTCGCGTCTCATCGAGCGCGCTGATCAAGACCGTTTCAGCCTCACGGAGAAAGCCCCGACCGGAGTCGTCCTCGCGATGCTCGACACCGACGGCGAGAGCAGCGGGCACCTGGACGGGCTCCGGGTGGAATGGGTACTGGGAGAACCGGTTCACGAACAGGACCTCCCGCTCGGCATCGAGTTCACCCCGACGAGCTGCACCGTGACGACCACCCGGTGAATCGTGTGCCGCGGTCGGCGCCACCGCACCCGGCATAGGCCGTCAGGCCGTGCGCCAGTCGTCGCTCGAGATGCTCGCACCCGCCTGCGGGCCCATCTGCAGCATGCCGCCGTCGACGACGAGCGAGGTGCCGGAGATGTAGGCCGCCTCCGGAGAGGCGAGGAACGCGATGAGGGCGGCGACCTCTCGGGCATCTCCCGGCCGCCCGAGAGGAATGCCCGGCCGATGCTCAGTGCGCGGGTCGGTGTCGGTCTGGCCGGTCATCGGCGTCGCGATCTCGCCGGGTGCCACGCTCACCGCGGTGATGCCGTGGGCGCCGAGCTCGAGTGCGAGATTCTTCATGAGGCCGCTCAAGCCGTGCTTCGCGGCGTCATAGGCGCTGGAGCCGACCATCGGCTGGTGCGCGTGCACGCTCGTCACCGAGATCAATCGGCCGCCGCGCTCGCCGGCGACCATCGCCCGAGCCGCGCGCTGGAGGCAGATGAACGCGCCCGTGAGGTCGGTGAGCAGCACGCGGTTCCAGTCCTCGAGCGAGAGGTCGACGAATGGTGTGCTCACGCCGGCTCCGGCGTTGTTCACGAAGACGTCGATGCCGCCCAACTCCGCGATCAGCCCGTCGATCACGTCGCCGCAGCCGGAGACGTCGGTCACGTCGAGTTGTGCGACGACCGCGCGTGCGCCGTGAGTGCGCACCTCTTCCGCCGTCGCCTCGGCGCCGGCCCGGTCGGAATGCCAGGTCACGCCGACGTCGATCCCCGCCGCGCCGAGTGCCACGGCGGTGGCGCGACCGATCCCCGAGTCCGCCCCCGTCACGATGGCGTGCCGGGGCTTCCTGTCGTGCTGAGCGTCGAACATCTCCGCCTCCTCGTCGTCGTCAGGTCGAGGGTAGGCGCAGCGGTCGTGCCGAGGGATCGGGTTGACGGCACGGATCAGCGACGCTACGGCGATGCCCTCATCGATGTTGTCGGACCTGAAGTCGATCAAGTCGGGGAATCGGCGAACTTCGCCTCGATGGGAGCCCATCCGCTGTCGAGCAGTCGGAATCCCGCGTCCAGGAGACCGAGGGGGTCGTCGCTGTCGTTCACGAGCAGCTGCATCTGCAGGACGAACCGGGAGTAGACGCGGATCTCGGCGACGGGCTCGGCGAGCCCGAGTTCGTCGGCGATGGCTTCGGCGAGAGCATCTTCGTGTCGAAGCCACATCTTCGCCGCATAGTCGCGCAGTGCCGGGGTCTCGTTGAGGAATCGCAGGAACACCCGGGTGACGTCGTTCCCGTGCTCATCGACGTTCGCGCGGAGTTCGGCGGCGTAGAAGTCGTGGATCGCGCGGTTGATCGTGGTTCCGGGCGGCCGGTCTCGGACGGTGGAGACGAGGCGGTCGCGCTGCTCGTCGTCTTCATCGAAGACGAGCGCCTCCTTCTGCGGGAAGTGCGCGAAGACGGTGGTCGGGGAGACATCGGCGGCGTCGGCGACCTCGCGGATGCTCACGTTGTCGAAGCCGCGCTCGAGGAACATCATCGTCGCGACGTCGGAGATCGCCTTGCGGGTCGCGGCCTTCTTCCGTTCGCGGCGGCCGATCGGCTCTGGGTTCGTCATGCTCGACAGCTTATCGTGGACCGGATCGGAAACTGGCTTGACACCAAAAGTGGTATGAGTACACTTTCGGTATGACTTCACCCAACACCCTCACGCGTCGGGAACAGAACCGCGCCTGGATCATGCTCATCGTGCTGACGATGCTGACCGTCATCGGGATGACGGTCGTCCTCCCCGTCCTTCCCTTCGTGGTGCTGCAGTACGTCTCGCACGAGAGCGACCTCGCGATCTGGGTGGGCGTGCTCGAGGCGATCAACGGACTCTGCGCCTTCCTGGCCGCGCCGTTCCTCGGACGCCTCTCCGATCGCTTCGGCCGTCGACCGGTCATCATCGTCGCCGCGTTCGGAGCGGCTTTCTCGATGGCGCTGTTCGGCATCGGCGGCGCGATCTGGGTCCTCGTCCTCGCCCGCGTCATCCAGGGCCTGACGGCCGGAGACCTGCCCGCCCTCTTCGCCTACCTCGCCGACATCACCCCGCCCGAGCAGCGTGCCAAGCGCTTCGGCATCCTCGGCGCGCTCTCCGGCATCGGCACCATGATCGGTCCGGGGATCGGCGGTCTGCTCGCCGCCGTGAGCCTCCAGCTCCCCGTCTTCCTCACTGCCGCCGTCGCCCTCACGATCGCGATACTCAGCATCTTCCTGCTCCCCGAGAGCCTCAAGCCCGGCAACAGGATCACCACGATCAAACTCCGCGACGTGCAGCCGTTCGCCGTCTTCAAGGAGGCGTTCGGCCGCAAGGAGCTGCGCGGACTGATGATCGGCTTCGGACTGCTCGCCCTGCCGTTCGGGTTCTTCGTGAACAACTTCAGCGTTCTGGCGCTCGACTCGATCCAATGGGGTCCGACCCAGATCGGCCTCCTCACCGCGGCGGTCGGCATCATCGACATCCTCATCCAGGGCGTGCTGCTCGGCTTCCTGCTTCCGCGGATCGGTGAGCGCGGAGTGATCGTGAGCGGCATCGTCGCGCAGATGCTCGGCCTCGCGGCCCTCGCCGTCGTGGCGTCGATCTTCGCTCAGCCGTGGGTGTTCATCGTGGGTGCGCTGATGCTCGCCGCAGGGCAGGGCGCCTCGCAGGCCGCCATGGACGGCGCGATGTCGAACGCCGTCGGCGACGATGAGCAGGGCTGGCTCGGCGGTGCGACCCAGTCGCTGAATGCGGCCATGGGCACGGTCGCTCCGCTCATCGCGGGCGGGCTCTACGCCCTCGTCAGCCCGGCCGCGCCTTACTGGCTGGGTGTCGCGATCATGATCGTCGCCGTGATCGTCGTCAGCCGCGCCCACATCGCGAACACCGCCAAGCGCCCTGGCGGCGACACGTCGGGTGACGCCGCGGTCGAGCTCGCGGATGCGGTGGGCTGAGGGACGACCCGGGCTGAGACGCGTCGCCGACCCGCGACTCGTCTCAGCCGGACTGCGGTGCGTTCTCCCGTGTGCCGGGACGCGGGAGTTCGCGCAGGCGCTCGATCGTGGCGTGCAGCTCCGCCGGCGAGGTGCCGAGACTCCCGAGAGCCCTGGCGGCCGCCGCGCTGAACCCGCCGGTGGCGATCGGCAGTCGAGCGACGTTCGTGACGAGCCCCTTCTCGTTCGTGACCCAGTTGCCGGCGGCGGCGTGCCACGCGTGGGCGGTGAGCATGGTCGTCGTGGTCCCGCACAGCGACACGTAGGCGACGTCACCGGACTTCGCGCCCTTCAGTGCGGCGTTCAGCAGGAAGTCGACCTGCCAGAGGTTCGCGAGGAACGCGTCGCGCAGAGCCTGCGGGTAGGGGGTCACGCTGCGGGCGAGAGCGCTGAGGACCCCCTCCGGGTCGCGGAGCGGCACGCTCGTCGCGACCTCACCGGCATAGGCGACGTCGAGGAAGCCGAGCGGGTGCCCCGGCTGGGCGTGGAAGGCGAACTCGCCCCGCGCCGCTCGGGCGCACTGCTCCGCCACCCGGTCCGCGTCGCGGAAGATCAGGTCGACCGGTACCCCGTCGACGATCAGCCAGGCGCCGCCGTCGACCCATGGCCCCCATCCGCCCCGCTCGGCGACCTCGACGGAGGCGCCCGTCCAGCCGCTCGCGACGCGTGCGATGCCGACACGGTCGACATCCGCATCCACGTAGAGACCCAGGTCGATGTCGGAGTCCGGCCGATGCGTGCCCCGTGCCCGGCTGCCTCCGAGCGCGACGGCTCGCACGCCGCGCACGTCGGTGAGTTCATCGGCCATGGAGCGGAGGCGGTCTTCGTCGAGCACGACACCGATGGTACTCACGCGTGGTCCGGTGCTATCCGCGCTCGGGCGTTATCCGAGAATCCGGATGGCGTTGCGCTATCCGGAAAACGTAATAGGCCGACCCGTCTCTGGCGCGGGTCAATCGGTGGCGGGCGCCGCAGACGAGGTGACCGGGACCCCGGTATCGCGAACGAGATAGACCCAGGGGAAAGCCCTGCACCCGATCTCCCATCCCTCGGCGCGCTCGGATGCTCGCAGCGCATGCCACACGCTCCGCCGATGTTCCCAGCGGGTGTCGCTGCGGCGCATGCGATGCGCCGAGGATTCAGCGCCGATCGTGTGCCACCCTTCCAAGCCCGCGAGGTCCAGTTCGGCCATCTCGTCGAACACGCTCACCGGGCCGAGCCAGCGCTCGTCCTCATCCAGGTCTGCTGCTGCGCTCGGGTGGCCGAATCGCTGTTGCGCTGCCTGGCGGGACATGTTCAGTTCGGCGCCGATGGTCGCCCAGCTGGCGCCGGCAGCACGGGCGGCGTCGACGGCTCGCTGCAGGATTGCGCGCACCTCGTCGTCTGCGCGGGCGCTTGCGGCTATCAGCGCGATGTGGTCTTCCAAGGCGAGGGCTGGCTTGTCGGCGGCGCCGGCTTCGTCGAGAACGGCATGCCCGATGGCATCGCCGAGAGTGCTCACTCGATGGTTCCTCGACTCGGGAGCCACTGGGGGCGATCCCGACGGCGGAAACCGTTGCCGAATCCCCAGAAATAGGTCCCGACGAGCATTCCGCCGACCGCTGCGCCTTGAATGAGCCCGCCGCCGAATCCGTCCAGATCGAACCCGATGGACAAGATGAGCGTCAGCGCCCCTGCCGCGAGGAGCGCGAGCCCGATTCGTTGGGCGAGTCGGATGGAGAGCGGTGCGGGTTGCGGAGAGTCGACCATGACGTCAACTTACAGTTGACACTCGGATCTGTCAACCTCTCATTGACGCACTTCGGTCGTCAGTCCTTCCCGCCGCCACGGACGAGTTCGAGCCCGGCGCCGGCGAACTGCCGCAGCGTGGCGTCCGGGAGGAACGCTCGCGTGAGCGCCCCACCGATGCGCGTGAGGTCGCTCTCGTCGCGGAACAGGAGGTACATGGTCTCGTAGCGCGGGTGGAACTTCTGCTTGAAGCGGTGCAGCGAACCGAAGCCGTAGACCGGTTCCAAGGCATCCGCGAGGCGGTCGCTCAGCGCGGCGATCACGCCGGCATCCGGCGGATAGTCGTGGGCGAGGGGAGCGCCGGAGAGCGACATGATCTCGGCGCCCTCGTCGGAGAACTGCTTGGCGGAGGAGCCGATCAGGTACTCCATCACCGGGCCGAACCCGCCGTCGCGGCGGCGCATCAGATCGAGCGTCCACCCGCGGATCGCGCCGTCGCCGCCGTAGACCGGGAGCCACGAGAGGAAGCCGTCGATGTCGCCGTTCGGAGCCACGGCCAACGCGAGTCGCACCTCGGGGTCCTCGGCCTCGTCGAGAGTGCCGAGGGTGAAGCGCATCTCGGGCAGATCCTTGTCGCCGACCCAGGCCTCGGAGATCGCACGCAGCTGCTGCTGCACGCCCCACGACTCGGCCTTCAGGTGGGTCATCCGGAAGGTCATGTCGTCGCGGCCGGCCCTGTTGAGCGAGGTGCGCACCGAGTTCCACCGCTTGCCCGTGAACTCCAGCCCCGGCAGGTCGACGATCGTGTCGTCGGCCACGACGATGCTCCGCCAGGTCGAGGGCACCGCGGCCCGCGTGTCCTCGTCGGCACTGAAGAAGCACGGCACGAGACCCGCCTGCTCGGCGGTGCGGATGAACTCCGTCACGGCCTCGGCGCGAGCATCCGCCGGCCCGATCGGATCGGCGAGCGCCAAGGCCACGCCGTTGCGGCGCTGGTACGCGACGATGCCGCCGGTCACGCGGGCATAGCTGTTGCCGTCCCAGGTCGTCATCCAGGAGAGCGTCCCCCCGCCATGGGTGCGCAGCTCCTGCTTCATGTCGTCCGCGGTGGGCGACGGCTGGATGCCGAGCTTCGTCTTGCGCTTGGCCCCGAACGCCCGGCGCACCCAGATGAGGTAGACGACCATGACCAGCCAGAGGAACCCGTTCGCCAGGGCGAGCTCGGTCTCGCCGTCCCAGCGGAAGTCGACCTGGGCCTGGCTGAAGACGGTGATGAGGGTCAGCACGAGTGCGGCGACCAGGATGTTGAAGAGTCCGAGCAGCAGTGCGATCACCCAGGTCCAGCGTCGGCCGCGGCGCAGGCCGTTCACGAGCACGAGGATCACGACGACGTCGATCGCGAGGTCGATGAACCCACCCGATGCGGGCTCGGTCGGACCGAACGGCCCGTCGGTGGGCACGAGGGTCGTGATGATCTCGACCGCGCCGAGCACCATGATCGCCATCACCGCGATCAGCCGCTGCTCGCGGACCGTGGTGTGACGTACCCGCAGGGTGCGGTCGACGACCAGGATGAGGAGCACGGCGAGCAGGTGCTCCAGGTCGGCGAGCTTGCCCCAGAACAGCATCGCGATGAACACGAAGCCGAGCAGGATGAGCCAGCCGCGCACCCGCCACGGCGGCCGGAACAGTCCGACGGCCGCGGCGATGCAGGCCATGGTGCCGCCGGATGCTCCGACGTCGAGCGCCTGCGCCTGGGCGGTGGCCCATGCCCAGGGGAACTGCGAGAGCAGCAGGAGCAGCAGCGCGGTGGCGAAGATCGCGAACAGCTGACCGATCCAGTAGTACGCGAGCGCTACGCGGGAACCGCGGCGGAACTCCAGGTAGGCCATGCCCCAGAAGCCGGCGATCGTGAACAGGTAGACCCACGGCTGGTTCACGAAGAACGTGCCGGTCAGCGGGGTCCACCACTTGCCGTCGACGAGGTTCGGCAGGCCGTACGCCACGTCGGGGAAGAGCTTCGTGTCCTCGAACGGCGCCCAGAGGCCGTTCCAAACGACCCCGACGACGAGGATCATGAGCACCATGGTCAGCGTCGCGGGGATCCGCCGGACGACGGCGATGGCGGGATGCGGGGAGGGGGGTCGCTCCTCTGTCATGCGCTCAGCGTAGCGATGGCGCTCACGCGCCGGGAGTGCTCCGGCGCGGAACATAGTGACTCCACGCCTGACGGAAGCGCGCGCTCATACCCACATTGTGCACCTCGCGATGTCGGGGTGTCAGGGGTCTTCCCTGTGTCGCACTCGCCGTGCGGCCGACCCCTATTCGCCGCGGAGCACCCGGCGCAGGTCGGCGATCTCCGCATCGGTCATGCCGCCGCTGCGGAGGTAGCCGGCGACGTCGCCGTGGTTCGTGTCGATCCAGTCCAGCGCCGTCTCGATGGCCGAGGCGGGCGATTCCGTCGCCAGCGTCTTGAGGCCTGGCGTGAGGGGCACCCCGAGGGAGGTGATGAGTCCGGTGAGCGCTTCCGCGAAACCGAGCGCGAGGTTCTTCTCGGTCTGCGTGTAGTCCTCGACGATCACCTCGCGCGGCACCTCCGCGATCGACAGCAGGATCGCCGCCGCGAGTCCGGTCCGGTCCTTGCCGGCGGTGCAGTGGAACAGCACGCCGGGGTGCGCGGTGCGCGAGGTGTCGAGCACCGTTCGCGCCACCGTCGCGAACTGTGCGGCGCTGGCCTCCAGGATCGCGATGTAGAGGTCCTCCAACGTCGGTACCCGCTTCAGGACCTCGGCGACCTGGGTCACAGACAGGCCGGCGCCACCGGCGGCGGGCAGCAGCTGCTTCACCATCTCGTCCATGGCGCCGCCCTGCATGGGCAGCGCCAGCAGCGTCACGCTGCCGTCGTCGGGCAGACGATCCGCGGCGCGGGAGCGCTCGCCGTCGGTCCGCAAGTCGATCACGGTGCCGATGCCGAGGTCGGTCAGCGCCTGCAGACCCTCGTCGGTGAGCGAGGCGAGGGCATCCGACCGGAAGAGGAGACCGGACGCGAGTGCCCCGCCTCCCGAAGTCGGGAGCCCCGCAAGCTCACGTGCGTTGTGCGTCCCCTGCAGAAGCGAAGTCAATTCCATCGTCGTCCGGGCCCTCTCCCTGAATTTTGTCTCAGCGTATCGGGACCGCAGGAGGACGGGACCGTCCACGCCGGATGCCGTGGGTGGACGCTCCCGCCGCCGAGCCTCAGCCGTTCACGGCCTTCTCGATCGCCTCTTCGAGGTCGTCCCACTCCTGCAGCACGACCTGCTCGCCGTCGATGAAGAACGTCGGAGTGCTCGTCACCTCGAGCCGCTCGCCGTCGCTCTTGTCCGCCTGAACGCGCTCCGCGGTCGCGGGGTCGGCGATCGCGGCGTCGTACTCGGCCATGTCGAGGCCGAGCTCCTCGGCGAACGCACGGAACACCTCGGGCGTCTCCTCGGAGCGCTCGCCCCACTGCGCCTGAGTCTCGAACAGCCGGTGGTACATGTCCTCGAACCGGCCCTGCCGCGCCGCGGCCTCAGCAGCGAGAGCGGCCTGTGCGGAGTTGATGTGCCCGGGCAGTGGGAAGTAGCGGACGACGTAGGTGATCTCGCCCTCGTACTTCTCCCGGAGGTCCTCGACGACGGGATAGAACGCTCCGCACGCCTCGCACTCGAAGTCGAGGAACTCGACCACGGTCACGGCACCCTCGCCTCCGTCGTCGAGCACGTGGGAGTCGGTACGGACGGTCTGCTGCTCCCCGCCCTCGGGTGGTGCGGTCGGCTGCTGCTGACTGATGGCGAAGACGACGCCGGCGATCAGCAGGACGATGGCGACGGCGATGGCGACCAGGGTCGCTTTGACAGGGTTCTTCATGGGGTCTCCAGACACACGGGTACGACGGGAAGGATGCCGCGGGGGCGGCTCGATGCGCGCGTCGCGGGTCAGGTGCGGGAGATCGAGAGCTGCGTGAGGGTGAGCGCGGGGACGACCATGCTCGGCCCTGCGCGGGGCGGCGACGTCAGGAGCGCTGCGCGAGTGGTGAGTGCCCGTGCGCCGTGTCCGGCGAGCCGGCGGAAGAGCAGGGTGAGCGCGACGCAGCAGAGGGCGGCGATCACGCAGATGCCGGCGTCGGAGGAGAGCACGTCGATCGCGGTCGCGCCGTCGGTGTCGGATGCCGCAGGGGAGGCTCCGGCCGGATGCGAGACACCGGAGGCGAGGCAGAGCGTGGAGTGCAGGTCGGCCGTGCCGTGCGAGGCCGACCACGCACCGACCACGAGCAGCAGCGCGAGGCCGACGGCCGTGATCACACGGGCGATCAGGATCCGCTCGGTCCGCGCTCGCGGCATCCGATCCGACGGTGAGGGCAGCATTTCCCGCGCAGTCTAGCAACGGGGCCTCTGCCCTCGCCGGGGCCGGGGTGCCGCCGACACGCCTACACTGGAGGGGTGGCGAGACTACTGATCATCGGCGGCTTCCTCGCCGCCGTGTTCTGGGTGTTCAGCATCGTCGACTGCGCTGTGCAGCCGGCGACGCGGCACCGGGGCGTGTCCAAGACCGCCTGGATCTTCATCGTGGTGCTCCTTCCCGTGATCGGCGGCATCCTCTGGTTCGTGATCGGTCGGCGCCGCGCCAACGATCCCGGCGTCCGTCCTGTGGTCGCGCCCGACGACGACCCCGCCTTCCTGCGCAGCATCAGCAAGACCGAGCAGGATGCGCGCATCCGCCGCCTCGAAGAGGAGCTCGCCCGCCTGGATGAGGAGACCGACGAGCCTCCCGCCACGGATCCGCGCCCGTGACCTCGTCGCCGGCGACCGACGCTGCGGCGACCCTGATCGCCGAACTCGTCGCCCACGGCCTGCGCGACATCGTGCTCTCCCCGGGCTCGCGCTCGCAGGCCCTCGCGCTCGCCGCAGTGCGCTTCGCGGACGACGGA
Organism: Microbacterium sp. MYb66; assembly: GCF_002979435.1. Lineage (GTDB taxonomy): Bacteria > Actinomycetota > Actinomycetes > Actinomycetales > Microbacteriaceae > Microbacterium. The sequence continues at coordinate 45,367 of NZ_PCOV01000004.1, forward strand.
CATGTGCGCGTGCATGTGCGCATCGACGAGCGGGTGGCGGGCTTCACCGCCCTCGGTATCGCTCGGGAGACCGGCGTGCCCGCCGCCGTCGTGTGCACCTCGGGGACCGCCGTCGCCAACCTGCTGCCCGCGACCATGGAGGCTTTCCACTCCGGAGTCCCGCTGCTGCTGCTCACGGCCGACCGCCCGCCCGAACTGCGCGGTGTCGGCGCGAATCAGGCGACGCTCCAGGACGGTCTCTTCGATCCCTGGGTGCGTGACCAGCTCGACGCACCGGTGCCGGGAGAGGGCGACTGGGCAGGTCTCGCGGAGCGCGCGGTCTCCGCCGCGATGGGGGCGAGCGATGTCGCGCACGGCATTCCCGGCGTCGCAGGACCCGTGCACCTGAACCTCCCTTCGAGGGAGCCGCTCTCGGGATCGCTTCCCGCGATCGACGTCGCTCCCGGCGAGGCTCCCCGTCCGCCGGCGGAGGAGCCCCTGGTCCTCGACCGGGGCCCGCTGACCGTCGTGGTCGCGGGAGCGGATGCCGGCGCCGACGCCGAGGAGATCGCCCATGCCGGTGGCTGGCCCCTGATCGCTGAGATCGTGAGCGGCGCCCGGTTCGGACGACAGGTCGTGCACGGCTATCGTCGGCTGCTGTCGCGCGACGAGCTCGGCGGGCGCATCGAACGGGTCGTCGTCCTCGGGCATCCCACGCTCAGTCGAGAGGTCGCAGCTCTCCTCTCCCGTCCGGATGTCGACGTCATCGCCCTGCATCGCGGCGGAGAGCAGCTGAACCTCAACCACCGCACGCGCGGTGTCGGGGCGGTCGCCGTCGCTCCCGGTGTCGTCGATCGTGAGTGGCTCGGCGCCTGGTTGCAGGCCTCCGCCGCGGAGACCGTCGACCTGAGCGAGCACGCGCCCGATCCGGAAGGACTCGCGTCCACCGACTTCGCGGCACGCAGGGAGGCTGTGAAGGCCGAGCTCGACGCGGTCCGCCGCCCGCTCGACCGCGAGCTGCTGGCCGACGCCGTGTGGCGCGCCACCTGGCCGCACGACCGACTGGTCTTCGGATCCTCGCGGCTGGTCCGGGTGGCCGATCAGGTGCTCGGCGGCAAGAAGGTGCCGGTGCACGCCAACCGCGGACTCGCCGGAATCGACGGCACGATCGCGACGGCGACCGGCATCGCCCTCGCCAGTCAGGCCGCCGGCGCTCCCGGTGTGACCCGGGTGCTGCTGGGCGACCTCGCGTTCCTGCACGATGTCGGGGCGCTGCTGCTCCCGCCCGACGAGACCGAGCCGCGGCTGCAGGTCATCGTCGGCAACGACGGCGGCGGCACCATCTTCGACTCTCTGGAGGTCGCGGCATCCGCGCGTCCCGGCGATCTCGACCGTGCCTTCTACACGCCCCACACCGTGCGCCTCGAACATCTCGCGCTCGCCTACGGCTGGGAGTATCAGCGGGTCACGACGCGTACCGCGCTCGACCAGGCGCTCACCTCTCCGCGCGGCGGACGTCAGATCATCGAGGTGCCGCTGGCGCGTTGACTGGCAGGATGTGCGTATGAACGCGCACACCTGGACGCAGACGCTGCGAGTCGACGCGGGGTTCCGCCTCGCCGACCTCGACCCGGACACCAAGCCCGGCTATGTCGGAGGGAAGTCCCACGGCGCGCGAGACCTCGCCGCGGGTCTCGAGAAGCTGAACGACCTGCAGGAGCGGCTGTTCGCCGAGAGTCGCGTCGGGGTGGCGAAGGATTCGGTGCTGCTGGTGCTGCAGGCGATGGACTCCGCGGGCAAGGGCGGCATCGTCCGGCACGTGGTCGGCGGAGTCGATCCCCAGGGCGTCGCGCTCGCCGCGTTCAAGGCCCCGACCGCCGAAGAGCGTGAGCACGACTTCCTGTGGCGCGTCGAGAAGCGTCTGCCCGAGCCCGGCTACATCGGGGTGTTCGACCGCTCCCACTACGAGGACGTGCTGATCGGACGGGTCCGCGAGCTCGCCGCGCCTGCCGAGATCGAGCGCCGTTATGACGCGATCAACGAGTTCGAGGCCCGGGTCGCGGCATCGGGCACCCGCATCATCAAGGTGATGCTGCACATCTCGCCCGACGAGCAGAAGTCGCGTCTCATGGAGCGTCTGGAGCGCCCGGACAAGTACTGGAAGTACAACCCCGGCGATGTGGACGAGCGGATGCTCTGGCCGCAGTACATGGAGGCGTACCAGATCGTCTTCGACCGCACCTCGACCGAGGCCGCGCCGTGGCATGTGATCCCGGCGAACGCGAAGTGGTACGCGCGGCTCGCGGTGCAGGAGCTGCTGCTCGCCGCACTGGAGGACATCGATCCGCAATGGCCGGGGGCCGACTTCGACATCGAGGCCGAGAAGAAGCGCCTCGCCGCCAGCTGAGTGACAGGATCCCCGCCGCGGGGCCTCAGGCCAGCGCGTCGACCAGCGGGCGGAACTTCACGCGCGTCTCGAGCAGCTCGCTCTCCGGGTCTGAGCCCGAGACGATCCCGGCTCCGGCGTACGCGGTGACCGCGATCACGTCGTCCGCGGGGACGAACTGGGCGCAGCGCAGCGCGATCGCCCATTCCCCGTTGCCCGCGACATCGACCCAGCCCACCGGTCCCGCATAACGTCCGCGGTCGAAAGGCTCGAGGTCGCGGATCGCGGCGATGGCCGCAGAAGTCGGGGTGCCGGCGACGGCGGCGGTCGGATGCAGCACCCTGACCAGGTCGAGTGCCGATTCGCCGTCCGCGAGTTCGCCCTCGACATCGGTCGCGAGGTGGAACAGGTTCGGCAGCTTCAACAGGAAGGGCTGCTCGCTCGCGGCCATCGCACGCGTGTGCGAGCGCAGCGCGGCCAGCACGCTCTGCACGGCGTACTGGTGCTCGTCGAGGTCCTTCGTGCTGGAGGCGAGATGGGCGGATGCCGCGGTGTCGGCGTCCGCGTCGGCTCCTCGCCCGATCGTGCCGGCGAGCACCCGCGCCGTGACGGTCCCGTTGTGCACGGTGACCAGGGTCTCCGGGCTCGCGCCGATCAGACCGTCGACCGCGAACGCCCAGGTGTCGGGGTATCCGGTCGACAGGGCGCGCACGAGGCGACGCAGATCCGAGCCGGCCGGGATGCTGCCGGTCAGGTCGCGTGCGAGGACGACCTTGCTCAGTTCGCCGTCGGCGATGAGGTCGAGGGCGCCGCGCACCGAGTCCACGTAGCCCTGCGGGCTCTGCGCGCCCGGGCCGACGGTGCCCGCCCAGTGCGGTCCGTACGGCTCGGGGGCGAGTTCTTCGAAGCCCGAGGGAGCGGTGGCGAGGCGGATGCGGGTGCGCCAGAAGCGGTCGCCGTGGCGCCCGAGCACCTGCGTCGGCACGATGAGGACGCTGTCCGCGGCGGATTCCTCGTCGAAGACCAGCGCGCCGAATGCGACGAGCCCGCTGCCGGGGAGGGCCACGGGGTCGTCGATCTCGGCTTCGGCGGTGAGCTCGCGCCACGACCTCGCCAGCGCCGTGGTGCGCGACTCGGTTCCCCCGGCGGGCGGACGCAGCTCCATCAGCGCCTCGCCGACCGCGACGATCCCGTCTCCGCGTCGCAGCCAGGCGAGCGGTCGGGCGGGATCCGTGTAGGCCAGGAGATCTTCGATCGGATCGATCTCTCGGGTCTCCACGATCAGGAGGGGCGTGTGCACGTGTCCAGCCTATGCCGCGCGGCGGACGCGCGATCCCGGCGTCGTAGGGTGGGCTGATGAGCACCGACCGCCCCGCACCCGGTACCGAGATGGTCTTCCAGTGGCGCAAGTGGAACGGTTCGCCGCACTGGCGACACGAGTGCGTCTACCTCGGTGCCGACGAGTGGGGAGACTGGCTGGGGCAGCCGGTCGGATGGCACAGCGTGCGGCCGGGAGCCGAGTTTCACGCGGGCGGACCCAACGTCACGCTCATCCCCGCCGGCGGCGATCACGCCGTGACCGTGAACCGTCGGCATTCCAAGGGCATGCGGATCTACATCGACCTCGGGTGGGATATCCGGTGGTCGGACGACCCGCTCCTCGCGACCGGCATCGACATGGACCTCGACGTGGTGCGGGTGGCGGGCGAGCGCGGGACCTGGGTCGATGACCGTGACGAGTGGGCCGAGCACAGCGCCCGCTACGGCTATCCCGCCGACGTCATGACCCACCTCGAGGCCCTCGCGCTCGACCTCGAGGAGCGGGTGCGCGCCGAGGTCGCTCCCTTCGACGACGCGACCGCCGATCCGTGGCTCGACCGCCTCGAAGCCCTGGGGCTCGCGCCTAGACTGGACCCGTGACCCCGAACGATGTGAACCGCGCCGACCTCGGCAAGGACCCCGCCCGCGTGAGCGGCATGTTCGACCAGGTCGCCGCAGGCTATGACCGCACCAACACGGCGATGACCGTCGGCAACGACGTCCTGTGGCGCGCGGCGACGACCCGCGCGGTCGCGCCGAAGCCGGGGGAGCGGATCCTCGATCTCGGAGCCGGCACCGCCTCCTCATCGGCGTCTCTCGCCCGCAGCGGAGCCGAGGTGATCGCGGCCGACTTCTCGCCGGGGATGCTCGCCGAGGGTGAACGACGGCACGGTGCCATGCGCAACCTGTCGTTCGTCCAGGCGGATGCCACCGATCTGCCGTTCCCGGATGCCGAGTTCGACGCGGTCACGATGTCGTACGCGCTGCGCAACGTGAACGATCCGAAGAAGGCGCTGCGCGAGCTGTACCGGGTGACCAAGCCCGGGGGGCGTCTCGTGATCAACGAGTTCTCGACGCCGCCGGGCAAGCTGTTCCGCGGTGCGTACCGCTTCTACAACGCCCAGGTGCTGCCGCGGGTCGCTCGCGTCGCCGGTACCAACGGCGCCGCCTACGACTACCTGAACGAGTCGATCCGCGAGTGGCCCGACCAGAAGCGGCTCTCCGCGTGGATCCGCGAAGCGGGCTGGGTCGATGTCGCCTACCGCAATCTCTCGTTCGGCATCGTCGCCCTGCACAGAGCGCGCAAGCCGGAGTGATCCTCCCGGGCGAAACCGCGCCACCCGACGAAGGTAGGCTGGGACCGTGACTTCGAGCCCCATCGCCCCGGGTTCGCGACTGGCGAGCCGTCTCGGCTTCAGCGATCGCGTCTTCATCGGCCCCGCCGCCCGTCGCGTCGCGCGCGCCATCGAAGACGGCCTCGAGCTCGTCGAGACAGGGCTCGCCGAAGACGTCCGCGTCGCCGATCCCCTCGCCGACGCCGCCAGCCGCTATCTCTACGAAGCCGGCGGCAAGCGCATCCGCCCGGTCCTCACGCTCCTCGCCGCCCAGCTCGGCGACGGCAACACCTCCGAGGTGATCGATGTCGCCAAGGCGCTCGAGATCACCCACCTGGGCTCGCTGTATCACGATGACGTCATGGACGGGGCCGACCGCCGCCGCGGCGTCCCCGCCGCGCACGCGGTGTGGGGGAACAACATCGCGATCCTCACCGGCGACATCCTCTTCTCCCGCGCCAGTCAGCTCATGTCGCGGCTGGGCGAACGCGCCATCCGGCTCCAGGCCGACACCTTCGAGCGTCTCGTGCTCGGTCAGATGCACGAGACCCTGGGGCCGCAGGAGGGCGACGACCCGATCGCGTTCTACATCCAGGTTCTCGCCGACAAGACCGGTTCGCTGATCGCCGCGGCCACCCAGGGCGGCGTGATCTTCTCGAACGCTCCCGCGGAGTACGAGGAGCCGCTGCGGATCTACGGCGAGAAGATCGGCGTCGCGTTCCAGCTGCTCGACGACGTCATCGACCTCTCGGCGAAGCCGGAGGAGACCGGGAAGGTGCCGGGCACCGACCTGCGCGCCGGCGTCCCGACCATGCCCTACCTGCTGCTGAAGGCCGAAGGCGACGAGGCCTCGGTCGATCTCGCCGCCCGCATCGACGACGGCGTCGCCCTCATCGCCGACGGCTCCGACCCCGCGATCCTCGACGGGCCGCTGGACGAGCTGCGCGACCACGCCGTGACCCAGAAGACGCTGGAACTCGCGCATGCCTGGACGCGGGATGCGGTCGACGCCCTCGAGCCGCTCCCTCGCGGCACCGTGCGCGAAGCACTGACCCGATTCGCAGAGACCCTCGCCGAACGCTCCAGCTGAATCTGCGCGGGCGGCCCGTCGGGTCGCGCGCCGGCTGCGACGGCATACGAAAGGACCTCCCATGACCAAGCTCAGACTGGCCATCGTCGGTGCGGGCCCCGCCGGCATCTACGCCGCGGACATCCTGCTGAAGGCGGAGCGCAAGTTCGACGTCTCGATCGACCTCTTCGAGCAGCTTCCGGCGCCCTACGGCCTCGTGCGCTACGGCGTCGCGCCCGACCATCCCCGCATCAAGGGCATCATCACGGCTCTCCGCGATGTGCTCGACCGGGGCGACATCCGTCTGTTCGGCAACGTGCGCTTCGGCGAGGACATCACCCTCGACGACCTCAAGAAGCACTACAACGCGGTGATCTTCGCGACCGGCGCGATCCGGGACACGTCGATGGAGATCCCCGGGATCGACGCCGTCGCCTCCTACGGCGCCGCCGACTACGTCAGCTGGTTCGACGGACACCCCGACGTGCCTCGCGAATGGCCGCTGGATGCGGCGTCCGTCGGTGTGCTGGGCAACGGCAATGTCGCCCTCGACGTCGCGCGCATGCTCGCGAAGCACGCCGAGGATCTGCTCGTGACCGAAGTCCCCGCCAACGTCTACGAGGGTCTGAAGGTCAGCCAGGTCACGGATGTTCACGTCTTCGGCCGCCGCGGACCGGCGCAGGTGAAGTTCACGCCGCTCGAGCTCCGCGAGCTCGGCGAGCTGCGCGACGTCGACATGGTCGTCTACGACGAGGACTTCGACTACGACGAGGCCTCGAAGGATGCCGTCGCCAGCAACAAGCAGGTCATGGTCATCGACCGCATCCTGCAGTCCTGGCGCAAGCGCGACTCCGTGAACAACGCCGGCGGCACCGCATCCCGACGCCTGCACCTGCACTTCTGGGCGAAGCCGGTCGAGGTGCGCAAGGACGAGAACGGTCGCGTCGCGGCGCTCGTGTACGAGCGCACGCAGCCCGACGGCCAGGGCGGTGCCGTGGGCACCGGAGAGATGCGCGAGGTGCCGATTCAGGCGCTCTACCGTGCGATCGGATACTTCGGCTCGCCTCTTCCCGGCGTGCCCTTCGACAAGAAGCACGGCGTGATCCCGAACCGCGAGGGGCAGGTGCTCGCGAAGGACTCCAACCAGCGCGTCCCCGGCATCTACGCGACCGGGTGGATCAAGCGCGGACCCGTGGGCCTCATCGGGCACACGAAGTCCGATGCGATGGAGACCGTGCGGCACATCATCAACGACCAGGGGTCCTGGTGGCAGCCCGAAGATCCTGCGGAGGAGTCGATCCCGGCTCTGCTGCAGGAGCGCGGCGTGCGCTGGACCGACCTCGACGGCTGGCACCGGCTCGACGAGCACGAGATCGCACTCGGGGCGCCCGACGAGCGAGCGCGTGTCAAGGTCGTGCCGCGCGACGAGATGGTCCGGGTCTCCCGCGGCGAGTAGCACCGTCGCCGCCGGAGCTCCCGCTCCTGGTCGCGCGCTCGGCTACCCTGGCGACGACGGGGGAGGAATGCATGGCCGATTGGATCCCTGATGTGCTCGGCGACGAGTTCGAGCAGCGCACGCTCGAACTCGGAGTCGACGACCAAGGCCCGGTCGTCGCGACCCTGGTCCGTGCGCTCCCGGCACGCCCGGACTGGTGGGAGCGGGCGCGCGGGCGACGGCCGCTCCTCGACGGCGTCGACGTGCTCTACGTGCACGGCTGGTCCGACTACTTCTTCCAGAAGCGGCTCGCGCGCTTCTGGACCTCCCGCGGCGCCCGCTTCTTCGCACTCGACCTGCGCAAGTACGGTCGCAGCCTCCGCGACGGGCAGACGCCGGGCTACATCGCCGACCTCGCCACCTATGACGAGGACATCGCGGCGGCACTGGATGCGATGGGGCGCGGGGAGGGCGGCACTGAATCCGCCCGTCGTCTGGTGCTCCTGGGGCATTCCACCGGGGGGCTCACGCTGAGTCTGTGGGCCTCACGCCATCCGGGTGCCGCGGATGCGGTGGTCCTGAACAGCCCTTGGCTGGAGTTCCAGTTCGCGCCGGCGAGGGCGGCGATCGCGCCCATGGTCGAGCTGCAGGCGCGGATCCGGCCGATGGAGGTCGCACCGCAGGTGGACCTCGGGTTCTACACGCGTGCCCAGCAGGAGGTCGCCGACCCGGATGATCCGATGGACGTGAATCCCGTCTGGCGCCCGGCGCAGACCATGGCGGTCTACGCGGGGTGGCTGCATGCGATCCTCTCCGGACACAAGGCCGTGGCGGCAGGGCTGTCGATCACGGCGCCCGTGTGCGTGCTGCTCTCCGCCCGGTTCGTGCCGCCGACGCGGTGGTCGGAAGATCTCACGTCCGCGGATTCCGTCCTCGTCGTCGACGACATCGCCCGCGCCGCCCTCCATCTCGGATCCACCGTCACGGTGGAGCGCATCGACGGTGCGCTGCACGACGTCTTCCTCTCCCGCCACGCGGCGAGGGAGGACGCCTATGCGCGGCTCGACCGCTGGGTCACGGGGTGGCGTGCGGCGGTCTGATCCCGTTCACACGTAGTACATCGCCCGGGTGAGGCGTTCCGCCTCGTCGCCGTCGCGATCGCGGACGGCCGCGCGGAAGTCCTGGTATACGCCCTGCATCCGCTCGCGGTCCGCCTGCGGGACGGCCCAACCGCGCAGATTGCGCAGGACGACCATGCTCGCGTCGTCGATCAGCGCCTGGTGCTGCGCGTTGCCGGTGCGGGCGCCGAGGTAGGAGAACACCGCCCAGCGGGCGTCGGAGGTCTTCACGCTGTCCTCGATCGCGGCCGACATCTTCGCGATGAGCCCGATGACGTGCGCGCGCTGTGCGGAGGTGATCCGCGGGACGGCAAGTCGCGCAGCGATCCCGGCCTGGTGTCCGGCGAACTCGAGGGACTGGGCGACCGTCTCCGCGCTCACCTCGGTGACTTCCGTGTATCGGCTCGGGTACATCGTCACCATGCCCAGGCGCTCCAGCCGCTGCAGCGCCTCGCGCACCGGCGTGCGCGACACGTGCAGCTCTTCCGCGACGTCGACGTCGCGGATGCGATCGCCGGCGACCAGCGTACGCTCGACGATCTGCTTGCCGATGTGGTGGAAGACCTCCTCCGCCAGGAGCTGCTTGCTCTCGCCGATGCTCGTCGATCCGACAGTGCTCATGGACCTCTGCCCCCGTTCGTCGTTCGCCCCGAGTCCGCCACGATCTGGCCCGGGCAGGGCGGCGACATCGTGAAGTCGGGGGATGCCGATGGCCTTCACCGGCGTTCGCTTCGTCGATCGAATCGAACGGTCTCCAGTCTTGGTTCCCGGAGCCGAATATCGGTATGCGAGGGGGAGATCTACGCAGAGAGGGAGGCGGATGCCGTGGCATCCGCCTCCCTCTCTGCGCGGGAATACTGAAGTGCGCTACCGGTAGTTGATGAATTGCAGGTCGAGGTCGAGGTCTGCGCCCTTCAGCAGGGCGATCACCGCCTGGAGGTCGTCGCGGCTCTTGGACTGCACGCGCAGCTCGTCGCCCTGGATCTGGCTCTTCACGCCCTTGGGCCCCTCGTCGCGGATGAGCTTGCCGATCTTCTTCGCGTTCTCCGAGGAGATGCCGTCCTTCAGCGTCGAGACGATGCGGAACTCCTTGCCGCTGGCGAAGGGGTCGCCCGACTCGAGGCTCTTCAGGGAGATGCCGCGCTTGATGAGCTTGGACTGGAACACGTCGAGGACGGCCTTGGCCCGCTCCTCGGTGTTCGCGATGATGAGGATGCTCTCGCCGCTCCACGCGATCGACGCACCGGTGCCCTTGAAGTCGTAGCGCTGCTCGATCTCCTTGCGGGCCTGGTTCAGGGCGTTCTCGGCCTCCTGGTGATCCACCTTCGAGACGATGTCAAATGAGCTGTCAGCCATGGATTCATCCTACTCAGGGGCTCAGCGCGTACACATTGTCGGAGATCCTGGTGGCCCCGTCCGGTGTGGGGTAGTCGTCGGGAACCGTCGTGAAGTGACCGGCCGGGCCGCTCATCTCGACGGGGCCGCGCTCGCCTCCGCAGCCCATGCCCCACTCGCTCTCGTCGAGGTAGGCGAGCACGCAGACCGTCGACGGCTCGACTCCCCGTAGGAGCCAGACCGAGCTGCCGGAGTGTTCTCCGACGAACCGAGCCGAAGACAGATCGGCGACGTCGCCGGAGTCCTGCTCGATCACCCCGTCCGGCACCGTGTCTGCAGGCTCGGCGTCCCGGTCCAGGACGGCGTAGCTCGCCGAGGATGCTGTGCAGCCGCTCAGGGCGATCGCAGACAGTGCCAGGAGGAGACCTGCCGCCGCGCGTGCGAGGGGAAGGGAACGATCCGTCATGCCCCCAGTCTACGAACCTCCGTTTTCGGCAGCCATGGAAGCGTTTTCATCGCCTCGATTGCCGATCTGCCCGGTCACGGGTTGATATCGACGCCCTCGCTCGTTGCGAATCTCGCCATTTTCGATGCATACTGTAAGCGCTTGCAGTCCTTGCAGGTGATCAGCACTGAGAGAGGCACACACCAATGAAGGTGAACAAGAGGGGCATCGTCGCCGCGGGCGCGATCGCCATCGTTTCGACTCTGACGCTCGCCGGCTGCTCCGCAGGGACCAGCGGCGACGACACCTCCGGCTCCGAGGACAGCGGGAAGCTGACCGTCTGGGTCGACGCCGAGCGCGTCGATGCGCTGCAGGGGGCTGCGGACGCATACAAGGACAAGACCGGCGTCAAGGTCGAGCTCGTCGGCAAGTCCGTCGACGACATGAAGGACGACTTCATCCAGCAGGTGCCGACCGGCAAGGGGCCGGACGTCGTCATGGGCGCGCACGACTGGCTCGGCGAGCTCTCCACGAACGGCGTCGTCGCACCGATCGAGCTCGGCGACAGCTCGGAGGACTACCTCCCGGTCGCGCTTCAGGCCGCGACCTACGACGGCACCGTCTACATGCTCCCGTACGCGGTCGAGAACATCGCCGTTCTGCGCAACACCGACCTCGTCCCGGCGGCCGCGACGAGCTTCGACGACATGGTCTCGAAGGGCACGTTCGTCGTCGAGCAGGGAGCCGAGGGCAACCCGTACCACCTGTACCCGTTCCAGACGGCGTTCGGCGCCCCGGTCTTCGGCACGGATGACTCCGGCAGCTACGACGCCACCGACCTCCAGCTCGGCAGCGAGGGCGGCTTCGCCTTCGCCGACTGGCTGGGTGCACAGGGCGCAGCAGGCGTTCTGAACACCGACGTCGACGGCGAGATCGCCAAGCAGCAGTTCCTCGACGGCACGGCGGCCTTCTGGCTGACCGGTCCGTGGAACGTGGGTGCGGCCACCGACGCGGGCATCAACGTCGCGATCGACCCGATCCCGAGCCCGACCGGCGAGACCGCGTCGCCGTTCGCCGGGGTGAAGGGCTTCTTCGTGAGCTCGGAGTCGAAGAACAAGGTCGCCGCGAACGACTTCCTGGTGAACTACATCGGCACCGAAGAGGTGCAGCTCGAGCTGTTCAAGGCAGGCAACATCCTGCCCGCGCTGACCGCAGCCGCCGACACCGCGGCATCCGACCCGATCATCGCGGGCTTCCAGGCCGTGGGCGCCGATGCCGTGCCGATGCCCGCCATCCCGGCGATGGGCGCCGTCTGGCAGTACTGGGGCGTCGCCGAGGCGGCCATCATCAACGGCGAGGACCCGGCGACGACGTGGCAGAAGCTCGTCGATGACGTGACCGCCGCGATCAAGTAACAGCCATCACACTGACCCTGCCGGGGTGGGCGCTCTCCGCCCGCCCCGGCAGGATCATGACGAGGACGACATGACAGACACCGACGAGCGCACTGCTCCTCCGACCAGACGCCAACGCCAGGCCGCGAAGATCGCGGAGGCCGCATCCGGCCCCATCGGCTGGCTGCTGCTGAAGATCCTCCTGCTGGCCGTCGTCGATGCGATCGCGCTGTACGCCGCGTTCGTGCTGTTCACGCACCAGGAGTGGCTGATCCTCGGCATCGTCGTCGCGGTCGCCATCCTCGTCAACTACATCTACTTCTCCCGCAGGCGCATCGCAGCGAAGTACCTCACTCCCGGCATCATCTTCCTGGTCGTGTTCCAGGTCTTCACGCTGCTCTACACCGGATACATCGGCTTCACGAACTACGGCACCGGCCACAACGGCACCAAGGATCAGGCGATCTCCTCGCTCCTCGCTTCGGCGCAGGAGCGCGTGGAGGACTCGCCGACCTACCCGGTGACGGTCGTCGAGCAGTTCGGCACCTACGGCCTGCTCGTGACCGATCCGGACTCCGGCGACGCGCTGCTCGGCACCGCCGAGCAGCCGCTCGAGGAGGTCGACGCCGAGTTCGAGGGAGGCCAGGCCGTCGCGGTCGACGGCTGGACCACTCTTCCGCTGGCGACCGTCTTCACGCTCTCCGAAGAGCTCGAGAAGCTGTCGGTCCCGTTCAGCGACGACCCGAACGACGGCAGCCTCCGCGCACCGGACGGCCAGAAGGGGTACCTCTACGTCTCGACACTCGAGTACGACGAGGCGGCCGACACCATCACCGACACCACGAGCGGGACGGTGTACTCCGACACGGGAGACGGGGCCTTCACCGCGGAGGGCGGCGAGCAGCTGCTCCCCGGGTGGCAGACCACGGTCGGCTTCGACAACTTCGTCCGTGCGGTCACCGACTCCTCGATCCGCGGGCCGCTCATCTCGGTGACGCTCTGGACGTTCGCGTTCGCGTTGATCTCGGTGGCCACGACGTTCTTCCTCGGGCTCCTGCTCGCGCTGGTCTTCAACAACACCCGGATGCGGTTCCGCAACGGCTACCGGATCATCCTGATCCTTCCGTACGCCTTCCCCGCCTTCCTCTCGGCGCTGGTCTGGGCCGGGATGATGAACGAGAGCTTCGGCTTCATCAACCAGGTCATCTTCGGGGGCGCGGACATCCCGTGGCTCACCGATCCCGCCCTCGCGAAGGTGTCGGTCCTGCTTGTGAACCTCTGGCTCGGCTTCCCTTACATGTTCCTCGTCTGCATGGGTGCGCTCCAGGGCATCCCGGAGGACGTGAACGAGGCTGCCGTCATGGACGGCGCCAATCCCTGGCAGGTCTTCCGCCGCATCAAGCTGCCGCTGCTGCTCGTGACGGTGGCGCCGCTGCTGATCTCGTCGTTCGCGTTCAACTTCAACAACTTCAACCTGATCTACATGCTCACCAACGGCGGGCCGCGATTCAGCGACGTGTCGATCCCGGTCGGGCACACCGACATCCTGATCTCGATGGTCTACAAGGTGGCCTTCACCGGTCAGACCCGCGACTACGGTCTCGCATCGGCCTTCACCATCCTGATCTTCGTCGTGGTCGCGACGATCTCGATCATCAGCTTCCGCAAGACCAAGGCCCTCGAGGAGCTGAACTGACATGAGCACCACCTCCCGCTCCACCACTCGCTCCACCAGCGACGTGCAGATCCTCGCCCCGCGTCGCCGCAGCTTCGGCGCCTGGTTCGCAGACACCGGATGGCGCCACCTCGTCGCCGTCGTCGTGAGCGCATTCGCCCTGTTCCCGCTGCTGTACGTGTTCTCGGCGTCGTTGAACCCGAAGGGAACGCTGACGGGATCGAACCAGCTGTTCTCGGCGATCGGCATCGACAGCTACGTCCGCATCCTCAGCGACCCGCAGAACCCTTACGGCACCTGGTTCCTCAACACCCTGCTCATCGCCGTGGTCACGGGAGCCGTGACCGTGTTCATCGGCGCATGCGCCGCGTATGCCTTCTCGCGCATGCGGTTCGCCGGACGCCGGGTGGGCCTGGTCACGATCGTGGTCGTGCAGATGTTCCCGCAGCTGCTCGCGGTCGTCGCGATCTTCCTGCTCATGTCGACGCTGGGCGACTGGTTCCCCGCGATCGGCCTGAACACGCACACCGGCCTGATCCTGGTGTACCTCGGCGGAGCGCTCGGCGTGAACACGTACCTGATGTACGGCTTCTTCAACACGATCCCGAAGGAGATCGATGAGGCGGCGCGCATCGACGGCGCCGGTCACGCCCGGATCTTCTTCACCATCATCCTGCGTCTCGTCGCGCCGATCCTCGCGGTGGTCGGACTCCTGTCGTTCATCGGCACGGTCAACGAGTATGTGATCGCGAGCGTGATGCTCGTCGACGTGGAGCAGCAGACGCTCGTCGTCGGACTCACCAAGCTCGTCGCGAATCCGCGCTACGCGGACTGGTCGGCGTTCTCGGCCGGCGCGGTGATGGCCGCGATCCCGGTCATGATCCTGTTCCTCTTCCTGCAGAAGTACATCGTCGGTGGGCTGACCGCCGGCGCGACCAAGGGCTGAGTGCCCGGAACAACCCGCCCGCGGAGCCGGGGGCGAGCCTCCTCGGCGTTGCTCCCCGCGTCTCCTCTTCTTCGGTCGTAGCGTGGAGTCATGGCACGGGTGGGTGGACGCAACCTCGGGATGAGCTGGTTCGCCGGCATCGTGTGCGCCGGCATCATCGGCGCCCTGGTCTGGCTGTCGCTGCCGATGCTCCCGGTGCTCGCCGGGTTCGCCGGCGATGCGCTGCGCAGCGCCCTCCCCTGAAACGTCGCAGCAGGGCCGCGGCCTCGCGTATGACGACACGTCGGCACGCCTCCGTGAGCGGTCCCTTGCGCGGCGGTACCCTCACAATGCACATATCCGATGAGAGGCGCACCCCATGAGTGACCCCGACGTTCCCCAGCCCGAGAAGCCGGCTGACGTGGACGACGTCGTCGGCAGCGCGAACGCCGGCCTCGACGCCGCCGCCGCCGCAGGCGCGGATGTTCCCGGTGCCGACGATGTCCCCGAGGGTGAGCCGGTCGACACGTCCGTCGACTCGGACCTCGCCGCCTTCGAAGCGGCCGAGCGGGATCACCCCGGCACCTTCGCGCCGCCTCCTCCCGCCGCATCCCCGGCCGTCGAGGAGCCGCGTGCCTGGGCCGAGGAGCCCCGGGAGGATGCCGATGCGACCGCCGTGTTCGTCGCACCGGCCGCCGCCACCTTCGCCGATGAGCGCGCCGAGTCGGGAATGGCCGATGCCGCGTACGCTCCCTACGGTGACGACTCCGAGACGCGTATCGTCCCGTCCGAGCCGCTCGTCGTCGCGGCCGCCGCACAGCCGCAGCCCATCTTCGTTCAGGCCCCCGAGCCCCCGCGCGACCGGGGCAACCGCGGCACCGCAGGCGCCATCGGACTGCTCGCGACCCTCGTCTTCGCCGTGCTGTACCTCGGCACGGCGCTCGGGCTCCGCGCGATCGCAGGGGACGTGACCGGTGAGAACATCGGCGAGGCCGCGATCGCCCCGCTGGCCACATGGGGCTACTGGACGCCCGTCGTCGTTTTCTTCCTCGGCTTCTGGCTGCTCGGAGCGATCATCAACCGCGGCCGCTGGGGACTCTGGGTGGTCTTCGGCATCATCGTCGGTCTCATCGCGTACGCCGGCCACATCCTCGGACAGCTCTTCGAGGCCCCGTTCTGGAAGCTCACCGCCTCGCAGGGCCTCGATCTGGTCGGGGAGCAGCTGCTCGCCCCGCTGGCCATCGCCGCCTTCGTGTTCGCCCGCGAGCTGACGATCTGGTTCGGCGCCTGGGTCGCTCGCAGCGGTGCCCGCAAGACCGAGCTGAACGCCGAGGCGCAGCGCGAGTACGAGCGCACCCTCGAAGCCGGCCCGACGCTGGCGAGGTAATCACGAACTCCACCACGCCGAACCCCCGCGGACCCGAGTCCGCGGGGGTTTCGGCTGTCCTCGCCGTGGCGCTCGCCACCATCAGCTTCTTCGCGCTCGCGGTCTTCGGGCTCGGTGCACTGAGCGTGGCGACGGATGCGGACATCATCGCGGTGCGGGATCTCGGGCAGGCGCCCGGCGTGATCGGCATGCTCGCCGCGGTCGTGTCGTTCGCGCTCATGCTGTGGTCGACGCTGCGCCGCGGCGATCCCTCCTACGTCGCCACGATCGCGATCGCGTTGGTCACCGGTCTCGTTCATCTGGCCGCGGTGTGGATCGCCGTGCTGGTCGGAACCGGGAGCATCGTGCTCGCCACCGCCGTCGCAGGCGATCTCGTGCGTGGCGGAGCGAGCGCGATCCTCCTGCTCGCGGCCCTGATCGCCGCGTGGGGTGGGATCGCCCTCCGCCGCACCCGCGCAGAGCATCCGCGCTGGCCCTGGGAGCGCGACGAGGACGAGTGACCTCCGACCGGCGGAGGGAGGCGGAGATGATCCGCCCCGCCGGGGTGCGGGAAATCGCGGCGGTGGCAGGCGACGCGCCGTACGCTGGTGGGGTGGAGCGCTCATTGGAGACGCAGGTGGACCAGGCCGTCGAGGCCTGGTTGCGCTGGGTGCCGCGCTGGGAGCCGGCGACCCACCGCGGTCGAGTCGCGCCGTGTCGCCGCTGCCTCGGATCGCCGATCCTCTCGGCCGCCGGGATCGGGGCGAACACCCCTCACGGCGTGCAGCACGGGCTCTCGACCCGGATCAAGACCATCGTCGACCACGCGGTCGCCGACTACACGGCGCGGAACCTGCCGATGCTGCAGCGCGAGCTCGATCAGCAGGCCGCACGCAACCGCGCCCGCAGCTACCGCCCGGCCGAAGACCTCGACCCTGAGTTCGACGGGCTCCCGCTCGACCCGGAGCCGGTGGCGGGGGCGCCGTTCCTGTTCACGATCGCGGGACTCGCAGACGACTCCGCCGCGGAGCTGCCCGCGCTGCCGCCCTTGACGGAGGAGGCGAAGATCGCCCTCCGGCAGGAGGTCACCCTCGCCGACGAGTATGCCAACATGGTCGGCCGCGAGATCTGCGGCATCCTGCTCCGTCATCGCATCCACATTCAGGCCGCCATCTCGCAGCACGTCGAACCGCAGATCGAGGCGCTGCTGGCGGAGCTGACCGAATCGCTGGACTCGCCGTTCGACCCCGACCTGCCGTGAGGGGGACGCGGCTCCCGAGCCGCGCCGGACTTGCGCTCATTTGACCGTCACGTTACGCGGCATTACACTTGACCAGGTGTGTGCACGTCTTGACGTGCGCACTGGGCGTCGGCACCATGCCGGTCCGCTCCCACGGCATACCCACCACACCAAAAGCTCGTCGATTCCGGCGTGCCGGTGGGTCATGATGTGAAACCCATCACGCTGTCACCGTGCAGCACTATGAGGAGAGAACGTGCCAACCATTCAGCAGTTGGTTCGCAAGGGTCGCTCGCCCAAGGTCACCAAGACCAAGGCGCCGGCGCTCAAGTCGAACCCGCAGCAGGCCGGGGTCTGCACCCGCGTCTACACCACCACCCCGAAGAAGCCGAACTCGGCGATGCGCAAGGTCGCTCGTGTGAAGCTCCGCAACGGGACCGAGGTCACCGCCTACATCCCCGGTGAGGGCCACAACCTGCAGGAGCACTCGCTGGTGCTCGTGCGCGGCGGTCGTGTCAAGGACCTCCCCGGTGTGCGTTACAAGATCGTCCGTGGCGCCCTGGACACCCAGGCTGTCAAGAACCGTAAGCAGGCTCGTTCCCGCTACGGCGCGAAGAAGGGTTGAGTTAGATGCCTCGTAAGGGTCCCGCCCCCAAGCGCCCCGTCGTCAACGACCCGGTATACGGCGCGCCGATCGTCACCTCGCTGGTGAACAAGATCCTCGTCGACGGCAAGAAGTCGCTGGCCGAGTCGATCGTCTACGGCGCCCTCCGCGGTGTCGAGGCGAAGAACGGTCAGGACGCCGTCGCCACGCTCAAGAAGGCGCTCGACAACGTGCGCCCGACCCTCGAGGTCCGCAGCCGCCGCGTCGGTGGCTCGACCTACCAGGTGCCGGTCGAGGTCAAGCCTCACCGTGCCAACACGCTCGCACTGCGCTGGCTCGTGAGCTACGCGAAGGGCCGTCGTGAGAAGACGATGACCGAGCGTCTGCAGAACGAGATCCTCGACGCGTCGAACGGCCTGGGTGCCGCGGTCAAGCGCCGTGAGGACACGCACAAGATGGCCGAGTCGAACCGCGCGTTCGCTCACTACCGCTGGTAAACAGCTTCGCCCGCCCCTCGGCCACTCGCCGAGGGGCGGGCACCCCCTCTTCGCAGTACGACTGCTCCAAAAGATAAGGACACTCCTGTGGCACAAGACGTGCTCACGGACCTGAGCAAGGTCCGCAACATCGGCATCATGGCGCACATCGATGCCGGCAAGACCACGACGACCGAGCGCATCCTGTTCTACACGGGCGTCAACCACAAGCTCGGCGAGACGCACGATGGTGCCTCGACCACCGACTGGATGGAGCAGGAGAAGGAGCGCGGCATCACGATCACGTCTGCCGCCGTGACCTGCTTCTGGAACAAGAACCAGATCAACATCATCGACACCCCCGGTCACGTGGACTTCACGGTCGAGGTGGAGCGCTCGCTCCGCGTCCTCGACGGTGCCGTCGCGGTGTTCGACGGCAAGGAGGGCGTCGAGCCCCAGTCCGAGACCGTCTGGCGTCAGGCCGACAAGTACAACGTCCCCCGTATCTGCTTCGTCAACAAGATGGACAAGCTCGGTGCGGACTTCTACTTCACCGTCGACACGATCATCAACCGTCTGGGTGCCAAGCCCCTCGTCATCCAGCTGCCGATCGGCGCGGAGAGCGACTTCATCGGCGTCGTCGACCTGGTCGAGATGCGTGCACTCGTCTGGGCCGGTGACTCCAAGGGTGACGTCACCATGGGTGCCTCCTACGAGATCCAGGAGATCCCGGAAGACCTCAAGGAGAAGGCGGCCGAGTACCGTCAGCAGCTCCTCGAGACCGTCGCCGAGACCGACGACGCGCTGCTCGAGAAGTTCTTCGGTGGCGAGGAGCTCACGGTCGCCGAGATCAAGGGCGCGATCCGCAAGCTGACCGTCGCATCCGAGATCTACCCGGTGCTCTGCGGCTCCGCGTTCAAGAACCGCGGCGTCCAGCCGATGCTCGACGCGGTCGTCGACTACCTCCCGAACCCGCTCGACGTGGGTTCCATCGAGGCGCACGACCCCAAGGACTACGACACGATCATCGAGCGTCACCCCGACGCGAAGGACCCGTTCGCGGCCCTCGCGTTCAAGGTCGCCGTGCACCCGTTCTTCGGTCGCCTGACCTACGTGCGCGTCTACTCGGGTCACCTCGAGTCCGGTTCTGCGGTCATCAACTCGACCAAGAACAAGAAGGAGCGCATCGGGAAGATCTTCCAGATGCACGCCAACAAGGAGATCCCGGTCCCCTCGGTCACCGCCGGCAACATCTACGCGGTCATCGGCCTCAAGGACACCACCACGGGTGACACCCTCACCGACCCGGCGGCTCCGGTCGTCCTCGAGTCGATGACGTTCCCCGAGCCCGTCATCGAGGTCGCCATCGAGCCGAAGACCAAGGCCGACCAGGAGAAGCTGGGTGTCGCCATCCAGAAGCTCGCTGAGGAGGACCCGACCTTCCGCACGGAGCTCAACCCCGAGACCGGTCAGACGACCATCAAGGGCATGGGCGAGCTCCACCTCGACATCCTCGTGGACCGCATGAAGCGCGAGTTCAACGTCGAGGCCAACGTGGGCAAGCCGCAGGTGGCATACCGCGAGACGCTCAAGAAGGCCGTCGAGAAGCACGACTACACGCACAAGAAGCAGACCGGTGGCTCCGGCCAGTTCGCGAAGATCCAGTTCACCATCGAGCCGATGGACCTGGACTCCGAGAAGACCTACGAGTTCGTGAACGCCGTCACCGGTGGTCGCATCCCTCGTGAGTACATCGGCTCGATCGACGCCGGTTTCCAGGATGCGATGAACGTCGGCGTGCTCGCGGGCTACCCGATGGTCGGCGTCAAGGCGACCATCGTCGATGGTGCGGCTCACGACGTCGACTCCTCGGAGATGGCGTTCAAGATCGCGGGCTCCATGGGCTTCAAGGAGGCCGCTCGTCGCGCCAACCCCGTGCTGCTCGAGCCGCTGATGGCCGTCGAGGTCCGTACGCCCGAGGAGTACATGGGCGACGTCATCGGCGACCTGAACTCGCGTCGTGGCCAGATCCAGTCGATGGAAGACGCCGCAGGCGTCAAGGTCGTCCGCGCTCAGGTCCCGCTGTCCGAGATGTTCGGCTACATCGGCGACCTGCGCTCGAAGACCTCGGGCCGCGCCGTCTACTCGATGGAGTTCCACAGCTACGCTGAGGTTCCCCGCGCAGTGGCCGACGAGATCGTCCAGAAGACCAAGGGCGAGTAATCGCTCTTCTGGGTTCCCCGCGGCGCCGAGCACCGCGAAGCGCCGCGGGGTTCCCAGGTCACCTACAACTTCACATTCCCTCTCTACTAAACTGAGAACCTAACCCGTAGAGAACCGGTCGCAAACCAGTGCCCGGTCACCTCTACAACGACGTCCTGAGGAGGACCCAGTGGCTAAGGCCAAGTTCGAGCGGACCAAGCCGCACGTCAACATCGGAACGATCGGTCACGTCGACCACGGCAAGACCACGCTCTCCGCAGCGATCTCGAAGGTGCTTGCTGACAAGTTCCCGTCCGACACCAACGTGCAGCGCGACTTCGCTTCCATCGACTCGGCGCCGGAAGAGCGCCAGCGTGGAATCACCATCAACATCTCGCACATCGAGTACGAGACCCCCAAGCGTCACTACGCTCACGTCGACGCTCCCGGCCACGCCGACTACGTCAAGAACATGATCACCGGTGCTGCTCAGATGGACGGCGCGATCCTCGTGGTCGCCGCCACCGACGGCCCGATGGCTCAGACGCGTGAGCACGTGCTGCTCGCCAAGCAGGTCGGCGTTCCGTACCTGCTGGTCGCGCTGAACAAGTCCGACATGGTCGACGACGAGGAGATCCTGGAGCTCGTCGAGCTCGAGGTCCGCGAGCTGCTCGCAGGCCAGGGCTTCGACGAGGACGCTCCTGTCGTCCGCGTCTCGGCTCTCAAGGCGCTCGAGGGCGACGAGAAGTGGACCCAGGCGATCCTGGACCTCATGCAGGCTGTCGACGACAGCGTTCCGGACCCGGAGCGTGACCGTGACAAGCCGTTCCTGATGCCCGTCGAGGACGTCTTCACGATCACCGGCCGTGGAACCGTCGTCACGGGTCGCGCCGAGCGTGGCACGCTGGCCATCAACTCCGAGGTCGAGATCGTCGGACTCCGTCCGACCGTCAAGACCACGGTCACGGGTATCGAGATGTTCCACAAGCAGCTCGACGAGGCCTGGGCCGGCGAGAACTGTGGTCTCCTGCTCCGTGGCACGAAGCGTGAGGACGTCGAGCGCGGTCAGGTCATCGTCAAGCCGGGTTCGGTCACGCCGCACACCGACTTCGAGGGCACCGCGTACATCCTGTCCAAGGACGAGGGTGGGCGTCACAACCCCTTCTACACGAACTACCGCCCGCAGTTCTACTTCCGCACCACCGACGTCACCGGCGTCATCTCGCTGCCCGAGGGCACCGAGATGGTCATGCCCGGCGACACCACCGACATGACGGTCGAGCTGATCCAGCCGATCGCCATGGAGGAGGGCCTCGGCTTCGCCATCCGTGAGGGTGGACGCACCGTCGGCGCCGGTACGGTCACGAAGATCATCAAGTAAGCATCTGCTTCCTCGCAGCGGGGTCGGGCCTTCGGGTCCGGCCCCGCTGTCGTTAACCGGGGACCCGAGGGTTCCCTTCGGCGGGACGGGCATGCACAATGAGTGTGGTCGGCCCGTCGGTCGACAGCACACACGTCAGAAGGGGAACCATATGGGCATCGACGACGCCGTGAACAAGGGCAAAGACCTCTACGAGCAGAACAAGGACAAGATCGCCGAGGCGGTCAAGAGCGAGCAGGCCGAGGACATCAGCGACAAGGTGCTCGACGGCGTCGCCGACTTCGCCAAGAAGATCGCCCCGGGTGCTGCCGACAAGATCGATGAGATCCGCGACAGCGCGGACAAGGCGGTCGGCAACGAGTAGCAACCCCTCACCTCGCTGAGCGGCGACCCATCCATCGGATGGGTCGCCGCTTTTTCGTGCGCTGACGAGACGCGTCGGTTCGCCGATTGGCATCCTGAAGTATCGATATGCCAGGATAAAGGAAGTACGACTCCTTGGACGTTTGGCTACAGACGCTCGAGGTGGCTGGTCGTTCAGCCAGAGGCGACCGGATTCGCCGCGCCCTCTCCGCAGAGGGCCGGAGCTGCCGTTCTGCCGCGCGCATGAGCGGAAATCGCCCCCCGGACCGGGGGGATAGGGGAGGGCCGTCGGCATTGTCGACGGCGGGGGAGGAATGCGCTCATGCGCGCCGAAAAACTGTACGTTCACGCTGCCCGCCGCAAGCCGTGGGCCATCATCGCAGCGATCGCCGTTCTCGTCTCGGCACTCGTCGTGCCGACCGCACCGGTCTACGCGGCCGAAGGGGATCCCGAGTACCTGACGGTCTCGAAGAGCGTCTCGCCCGCCACGGTCTCGCCGGGGCAGCCGTTCACCTACACGATCGCGGTCAACTGCTCGGAGAGCTCGTGCCTCGACGCGACTCTCACGGATGCGCTGCCGGCCGAGCTCGCCGGCTACACGATCCAGAACGTGTCGATGCAGCCGGGGGCAGCGAGCATTCCGCGTGACGTCACCTGGAGCGTCGACGGAGCGGTCGGCACGACGACCCCGTCCGTCGTGACCGCCGACACCGTCCTCGACGTCGACTTCACGGGTGCCATCAGCGCACCCGCCGGAACCGGACTGCAGAACGGTCAGACGTTCACGGTCACGATCACCCTCCAGGTCCCCGACTACCTGCCGCCGGGGACCCGGACGATCACGAACGTGGCGAAGACGGAGGCGACCAACTCCGCGCCCGACACCGATGACGCGACCATCACCGTGGTCACTCCGGAGATCCTCGCCGTCGACGTGGCGAAGACGTGGTCGCCTTCGCCGCAGAGCTTCAACCCCGGTTCGGCCTCGAGCATCGGCCTGACCGTCACGAACGCCTCCAACGGGCCCGTCGAGACACTCATCGTCCAGGAGCCCGCGACCGCGGAGGACGGCGCGACGACCCTCGACGCGAGCAACCCGTTCCTGATCACGGACTTCACCGGCTTCGGCGCGACCGCCCTGCCCGACGGGGCGGATGAGGTGCAGACCGATCTCTACCTGCAGCAGGCGGACGGGACGTGGCAGTGGGTTCCCGGACCTCCGTCCGGCAGGCCCGAGATCCCCTCCGACGTGGACCCGGCCGCGATCGGCGGCATCCGACTCACCTACACCGGCTCGGCGATCCAGGAGGCAGCGAGCGGCACCGTCGCCATCGACGTCGTCCAGCGTGAGACGAACCGCAACACCGACGCCGACCTGTCGACCGCCACGCACAAGATCGACAACGTCGTGACGGCGACGGCTGCCGTCGAAGGACGAGACCCGGTCACGGACACGGCAGGAGCCACCTATCAGGTGATCCCCGCCTCGATCGCCGCAGCGACGAGCAAGAACATCAACCCCGATCGCATCGCCGCCGGCGACAGCGCCGAGGCCCGCATCGTCGGCACCAACACCTCCGACGTGGGGGTCAACGAGCTGCGGGTCGCAGACCTCGACTTCTTCGACGAGGACATCCTCTTCCTGGGCTTCACCTCCGCGCCGGTGTGGCCGCAGGACGCGGACGCCGGTGTGGTGCGCTACCACCCGCTCGACGGCAGCGCGGTGGTCGAGGTGGCGCTGGTCGAGGGTGTGATTCCGGCCCTGCCCGCGGACGCCATCTCCGGATTCGAGTTCGTCTTCACCGCCGCGAACGGCGGGATCGCCTCCGGATCGAGTGCTGTCATCGACTTCACGATCGGCTCGAAGGAGTCCGCGATCGGCAGTGGCACGCAGCGGACAGTGACGAACTCGGCCACCACCTCGGTCATCGCGCAGAACGGCGTGGATGCCGAGGCGACCGACACGGCCGATCTCACGCTGCTCAAGCCCGAGATCGATGTCACGCTGGACAAGAGCATCCGCCCCTCCGGATCCGTCGCCCCCGGCGAGCGGGTCGTGACGGAGCTGACCGCGAAGCTCACCACGACGTCCGACTACGTGCGTCCGACGCAGATCGTCGTCGAGGACGCCTGGACCGGCGACGGCGACTTCTGGGACGCCTTCGACCTCGTGTCGATCGCTCCGACGCAGGTCCCCTCGAACGCAACCCTCGCGATCGAGGTGCAGGACGAGAACGGAGACTGGCGACAGCTCCAGGTGTTCTTCGCGCAGGCACAGCCGCACCTGGTCTCGATGACCGCGACCGAGATCGCGGCCGCGCTCCCGAGCAGTGTCTCGATCGACGACCTCCGCGGCATCCGCTTCACATTCGACAACACGACCGCCGACGGATTCCCGGCCGGTACCACCGTGACGCCGTACGTCGTGACGGAGGCGCGCAGCGAGCTGCGCAGCGGAGGCGACACGGCCCCGGTCCCCGACAAGCCGGTGACGTACACGAACAGTGCGACCACGACCGGCACCGGCAAGACGGCGGTGGGCACCCCGCTCACCGACACCGACGAAGACCAGGGCACCGCCGTCATCGAGACCGAATCGGGCCAGGGGACGATCGGGATCGACAAGCGGTGGAGCGAACCCACCGTCTCCGCACAGTCCGGGCAGCTCCGCGGCACGACTCTGAGCTGGAGCGTGGGCGAGGGGTACGGCAGCGTCGTGATCTCCGACCCCGCCACGAGCGGCGACGCCTTCGACCCGGCCAGCGCTCCCGGCGCGATCGCCGGTTCCGTGTTCGACGCGTTCGACCTCGTGCGGATCAACGCGATCCCCGCGGATCCCGAGCCGTTCAGCAACGGCTGGTACATGCGGTACGACAACGTAGACGCGGTGGAGCTCTACCTCGGCGGCACGTGGCAGACGATTCCCGCGCCCCCGGAAGGATGGATCCAGAACGGAGCGTTCGTCGGTCACGTGCTGGCGCCCGCTGCCAGCGAGAACGCCACCGGCTTCCGCATCCGTCTCTCCCCGAACGATCAGGCTCGAGCCGCGGCCGTCGCAGCGGGTGACCCGTGGGTCACCGCGCTGGGCGCCGGTGTCGGATCCAGCAGCGCGATCCGGACCTTCGACCTGACCTGGCAGATCCGCGACCAGAAGCGGTCGGACGGGAGCTGGGTCACCGACAAGGCGCGGTACAACACCGCTGACGCCGGGTTGGTCGAGAACTCCACGCGCATCGACGCCGAGACCCTCGCGACAGGTGCCGTGCACAGCGACACCGACGCCGATTCGATCCTGATCACCAACCCGGGTCCGGGAGTCACGGTGCGCAAGTCGGTCACGCCGACCTCGTCTCTGCACGTGCCGTTCCCCGGCACCGCCCCGTCCGCCTACCCGACCGCGAGCTACACTCTCGAGGCCCGCAACGACTCCGTCTCCTCCGCGTCGTATGTCCGTGTCACGGACCCGCCGGTGTGCGCCGACGGAGAGGCGATGGCGCTCTGCCAGAGCCCCGGAACAGCGGCCGGCGCGACGGGGGATCCCTTCGCAGACGGCATCGACTGGCTGACCGGGTCCGGACAGGGGAACCCGTTCGAGCGCTTCGACCTGCGCCGGGTCACCGTATCGGCCTCGATCCCCGCTGAGGTCGACCTGGCGGCGAGCATCGTGTGGCTCCTGCGTCACGACGACGGCTCGTACACCACCGAGCAGTCGACGGCAGCTGCGGTGAATGCGATGGCTCCGGCGGACCTCGCCGACGTCGTGGGCGTCAGCGTCACCTTCCAGGGGACCGACCCGGCGACCACCGGCGGCACCATCAGCTCGGCGAACGTGCTGCGGATCGTCATGGACACCCAGCTGCGACCGACGCTGCGGAGTTCCGGCGAGCCGCAGGTCGTGGCCGCCAACGAGAGGGTCGGAGTGGCCAACCGCGTGTTCGCGCAGTCCTACGACCCCATCCTGAACGACGGCGTGACCACCGGCGCGCGCGATGCCGTGGCGGTGACGCTCACGGGCGGCGACCTCAACGTCGCGCCGCGCAAGACCGTGTCGCCGAACGCGCTCACGGAACCGACGAAGGACACTCCCGTCACGGTCACTCTGGGCGCGAACCAGGGCACCTCGCCGGTCAGCACGCTGTCTCCTGCGGAGGTGCGTCTGACCGATGACATCACGGGCTCGCCGAAGTTCTGGAACTCGTTCGACTTCACCGGCCTCGGCGCCATCACGCCGCCGGCCGGAGCCGATCGGGTGCGGGTCGCGGTGTTCGGTCCGTTCGGCGCCGACGGTGCGGCGGAGTGGGTCGAGTCCGCTCCGACGGCGATCGGGAGCGCGACCGTCCCGGTCGCGGCCGACCGGTACGGCGACGTGCAGGGCATCCGGTTCGCGTTCTCCCGCGCCGACGGCGCGTTCTTCTCGCCGACCGTTCCCGCTCCGCGCTGGAGCACTTCGGCGGCGTTCACGGTGCAGCTCCGTGAGGACGACCGCGCCACCGGTGCCGCGATCGCCATGACCGGCAGCGTGCCCAATACGGTGACGGTCATCAGCGACCGGCTGAACGGCGAGACCTCGGAGGAGAAGTCCACCGACGCCTCGATCGCGCTGAGCCCGGGCACCTTCCGGATCTCGGTCAACAAGCAGGTCAACGACGGCGTCAGCCACTTCGCCACCGCTGGCGACCTGCTGCCGTGGGACCTCGCCTTCACGAACACCGGCACCGGGTACCTGACGGTCGAGGAGCTTCGCGATCTGCTGCCGTCGCACCTCGTGTACCTGGGTGACGAGCCCGTGTACACGCCTGCTTCCGGAGGCCTGCTCGGTGCGCCGGAGAGCATGACCGAGGAAGACGGGGAACTCGTGTTCACCTGGGGGACCGGCGCGCGCATGGCGCCCGGCGAGACCTTCTCGGTCAGGGTGCTCCTGCAGCTCCAGCCCGGTCTGGGCATCGGCCAGCAGGCTGTGAACCAGATGACCGTCCACACGGCGGAGAACCTGCAGGCATGCACCAACACCCGCCCCGGCGGTGCCGTCACGGGTGCGTGGGCGGCGGACGACACCACCTGCGGGACCACCGACTACGTCACGCCCGCGAACGCGACCAGCCTGTTCGTGGTCAAGGGCGTGCGCGGTGAGCGTCCCGGCGCCGTGTTCCCGGGCGCTCCCGACCGGATCTGCCAGCAGAACCTGGTCGTGACCGGTGGAGCGTACTTCCGCTCGCCGTGCGCGGCGAACAGCGAGATCGGCGGGACCGACGACTGGGTGCTTCGCGCGCAGAACGGCGGGACCAGCGAGATGGCGGAGATGGTGCTGTTCGACCAGCTCCCCGTCGCGGGCGACCGTTCGCTGATCTCCGGCGCGAGCCGCGGATCGGTGTTCCGGCCGCAGCTGCTCGATGATCTCGCGATCAACGCCCCGCAGGGGACGACGACGGTCGTGCAGGTCTCGACGTCCGCGGACGTCTGCGCCCGCACCTGGGGCAACCTGGTCAACCAGAACCCGTGCGAGCAGAACGGCGAAGTGTGGGTGGTCGCCGATGCGGACACCGACTGGTCCGTCGTCTCCGGCATCCGCGTGAGCCTGGACTTCCGTTCGACGGCGGCCGGGGCTCTCACGCCGGGGCAGTTCGTCGACGTGACGTACAGCACGACGAACGTCGTGGCCTCGGCAGCGAACCCGAGTGGTGCGCCTTCGAGCGTCCCCGCTTCGGATTCGTTCGCCTGGAACCAGTTCGGCGTGAAGTTCCGCGACAAGGACTCGGCCGCCTTCCAGCGCATCGCACCGTCTCCGGTCGGCACACACCTCGTGGTCGGCGCCCTGCGCGTCGACAAGAAGGTCACCGGTGCGGCGGCGGCGTACGCTCCTGATGAGTTCCGGGCCGATGTGGTCTGCACGATCGACGGCGTCGAGCTCGGCATGGGCGCGGACGCGGTCGTCGTGCTCGATGACGGAAACGGCTTCAGCCGCCGTATCGACGGCATTCCGCTCGGCGCCTCCTGCACGATCACCGAGCAGGGCGCGACCGGCTCCTACGGAGAGGCGAGCCGCTCCGGCTCCCCGACCACGGTCGTGATCTCCGAGGTGGCGGAAGCAGGCGACGCCGTTCCGGCGGATGACATCGTGGAACTCGGCAACGACTACACGTTCTCCGGGTTCAGCGTCACGAAGGACGTGGACACGGATGCCGTCGCCGGCAGCTTCGGTCCGTTCGACTTCACCGTGACCTGCACGACGGCGACCGGTGTTCCCGTGACCTTCGCCGGGGGTGCGACCCAGCTCGACTTCACGCTCGCCGCGGGGGAGACCTTCACGGCGCCCGCGAACACGGTGCCCGCGCGTTCGGTGTGCGTGGTCACCGAGGTCGGAAGCTCGGCCGCCGACGAGATCGTCATCACCGGCACCGGCGTCACCGACCTCGGTGGCGGCGCGGCGGAGATCGAGGTCGGCGTGGCGACGGCGGATGTCACCGTCACCAACAGCTACGACACCGGCATCCTGACCGTCGTGAAGGAGGTCGACGGCGACGGGGCGGCTCTCTACGGAACCGAAGCGTTCACGTTCTCCGCGCTGTGCACCTATCGGGGCCAGGAGATCCTGAACCTCGAGTTCGAACTCGAGGCCGGGAGCATGCGGACCTTCGGTCCGTACCCCGCGTCCAGCTCGTGCGCGGTCGAGGAGATCGATGCGGCTGGAGCGACGAGCGCGACGCTCGCGCCGGCGGACGGGATCGTGACCGTCGGCGAAGGCGTCGACCCGGCATGGACGGTCACGGCGACGAACACGTTCGACCTCACCGAGATCGCGGTGACGAAGACGCGCACCGGTGACCTGGATGCGGAGGGCGCCGACGGCGTCTTCACCGTGGAACTCCAGTGCGTCCTGCCGACCGACGGCGACGACCGGGTGATCGCGATCCCGGGTGGTGCGGTGCGCGAGCTGCGGGCATCGAGCGGATACCGGGCGGACTACGGTTCTCTTCCGGTCGACGCACGGTGCGAGATCACCGAGACCGACGCCGGCACCGCCGTGCGGACGTCGGTGACGGTCGCGACCTCCCAGGCGCCGGCGGCGACCTCGGCGGGGACGACGGCACAGATCGATCTCGCGGGTGCGGATGCGCCGACCGAGGTCGAGATCCGCAACGAGTTCGTCAAGGTGCTGCCGATGACCGGACTCGGCGGCACGCTGGCGCTCTGGACGATCATCCTCGTCCTGATCGCCGGAGGCGCCCTCCTGCTGCTGGCTCAGCGTCGTCGGTCCCGACAGGGGAGCTGATCACGATGCCGGGGCGGGCACAGGACGTGCCCGCCCCGGCATCCAATGTGGCGCATTCGCCGGTGTATCGAGTAGGATCATCTCGACCGCCTGGGGATCTTGCGGTCGGGGAAGCCGAAGGGGTTCGGTTTCCTGAAGCACGCGGTCTTCCGCGTACAAACTGGGGATAAGCGATCTTGGGGATCATCGTGCGACGCGCGCACTTCGTGCGCCTGAGCGTCTCCCTGCCTGCGCGGCGGGTCTTCTTCCGCCGCGCCCTCCATCGAGGAGTTCGGCGTCCCTTCACGCCGGGCTACTCGCGTTCGGTGTGCCCCCTCGCACTGAACGCCCTCCCCAAGCGGGGCGAGGCATGGGGATGCCTCGCCCCGCTATCTCCTGCGATCTGACCCGCTCGCGAACCGCGGAAGTGCCCGCTCGACGGGCGCGACACGCCCGGGTTTGCAGAAGTGAAATCAGCCGTGGCAGAATAGACAGGTTCGATATTCCGTCGCCGCTGTGCGTGCGCCGGATCACTGCCAGGGCAGTGCATAGACGGCGCCTCCTCCGGGACGGTGCAGGGTTCTAGGCCGCGGGTAGCAGAACACACACCCCGACACCTTCCTGATGGAGGTTCTGCCGTGCGCGGCGGAGGTCGGCATCCGTTCGCCTCACGGCGTGCGGCTGACAGAAGAACAGTGGTGCAGCAGATCGACTCGCAAGAGCCGTTCTCGTGCCGAGGCGCGAACAGCGCCGACGTGCGTCCAATGCCCCAGGGCCACCCGGTCCCGGACGGTATGACGCCTAAAGAGAGAGAGCAGACAATGGCGGGACAGAAGATCCGCATTCGCCTGAAGTCGTATGACCATGAGGTCATCGACACGTCCGCACGCAAGATCGTCGACACCGTGACCCGTGCGGGCGCAACCGTCGTCGGCCCCGTGCCCCTTCCGACCGAGAAGAACGTCGTGTGCGTCATCCGGTCGCCGCACAAGTACAAGGACAGCCGCGAGCACTTCGAGATGCGCACCCACAAGCGTCTGATCGACATCGTCGACCCGACGCCCAAGGCCGTCGACTCGCTGATGCGTCTCGACCTGCCTGCCGATGTCAACATCGAGATCAAGCTCTGAGGCTCGGCATGACTGACATCAACTCCAAGGTTTCCAAGGGCATGCTGGGCACGAAGCTCGGTATGACCCAGGTCTGGAACGAGAGCGGCAAGCTCGTTCCCGTCACCGTCATCGAGCTCGCCTCGAACGTGGTCACGCAGATCCGTACGCCCGAGAAGGACGGCTACAACGCCGTGCAGATCGCCTACGGCCAGATCGACCCCCGCAAGGTGAACAAGCCCCTCACGGCTCACTTCGAGGCAGCCGGCGTCACGCCGCGTCGTCACGTCACCGAGATCCGCACCGCGGACGCCGGCGACTACAGCCTGGGCCAGGAGCTCACGGTCGACGGCACCTTCGAAGCGGGCCAGCTCGTCGACGTCGTCGGCACGAGCAAGGGCAAGGGCTTCGCCGGTGTCATGAAGCGTCACAACTTCAAGGGCGTCTCGGCCTCGCACGGTTCGCACCGCAACCACCGCAAGCCCGGCTCCATCGGCGCATCGTCGACCCCGAGCCGCGTCTTCAAGGGCATGCGCATGGCCGGCCGTATGGGTGGCGAGCGCGTGACCGTCCTCAACCTCACGGTGCACGCCGTCGACATCGAGAAGGGTCTGCTGCTCGTCAAGGGCGCCGTCCCCGGTGCTCGTGGCCGCATCGTCTATGTCCGCAACGCAGTGAAGGGTGCCTGATCATGGCTGACTCCACTCTCGCGCTCGACGTCCTCAAGGCAGACGGCAAGAAGGCAGGCTCGATCGAGCTTCCCGCCGCGCTGTTCGACGCCAAGACGAACATCCCGCTCATCCACCAGGTCGTCGTCGCGCAGCTCGCGGCGGCTCGCCAGGGCACGCACTCGACCAAGCGTCGTGGCGAGGTCTCCGGTGCCGGCCGCAAGCCCTTCAAGCAGAAGGGCACGGGTAACGCCCGTCAGGGTTCCATCCGCGCGCCGCACATGACCGGTGGTGGCATCGTGCACGGCCCCAAGCCGCGCGACTACTCGCAGCGCACCCCCAAGAAGATGATCGCCGCCGCCCTGCTGGGCGCGCTCAGCGACCGCTTCCGCGGTGACCGCATCCACGCGATCGAGTCCTTCGGGATCGATGGCACGCCCTCGACCAAGACCGCGGTGAACTTCCTCACCAACGTCGTCTCGTCGAAGAACGTGCTCGTCGTGACCGAGCGCAACGACGACGTGACGCTGAAGAGCATCCGCAACCTGTCGAACCTGCACGTGCTGACGTTCGACCAGCTCAACGCATACGACGTTCTCGTCTCCGACGACATCGTCTTCACCCAGGCCGCGCTCGAAGGCTTCATCGCCTCCAAGTCCGGCGCCAACCAGGAGGTCTCCGCATGAGCGAGCAGGCATCTGTTCTCCAGACGGCCCTGAACAAGGACCCGCGCGACATCATCCTGAAGCCGGTCGTGTCCGAGAAGAGCTACGGTCTCATCGATGAAGGCAAGTACACCTTCCTCGTCGACCCGCGCGCTTCGAAGACCGAGATCAAGCTCGCCATCGAGAAGATCTTCGGCGTCAAGGTCGCAGGGGTCAACACCCTCAACCGCGTCGGCAAGGCTCGCCGCACCCGCTTCGGCACCGGCAAGCGCAAGGACACCAAGCGCGCCATCGTCACCCTGAAGTCGGGCACCATCGACATCTTCACGGCAATCGGCTGATCCGGGGGATAAGGACAATAATGGCTATTCGCAAGTACAAGCCCACGACCCCGGGCCGTCGCGGCTCGTCGGTGGCTGACTTCGCCGAGATCACTCGATCGACGCCGGAGAAGTCGCTGCTGCGCCCGCTCTCGAAGACCGGTGGTCGCAACAACCAGGGCCGCATCACGACCCGTCACATCGGTGGTGGCCACAAGCGCCAGTACCGTGTCATCGACTTCCGTCGTAACGACAAGGACGGCGTCAACGCCAAGGTCGCTCACATCGAGTACGACCCCAACCGCACCGCGCGCATCGCGCTGCTGCACTACTTCGACGGAGAGAAGCGCTACATCCTTGCTCCGGCGAAGCTGAAGCAGGGCGACGTCGTCGAGTCGGGTGCCGGCGCTGACATCAAGCCGGGCAACAACCTCCCGCTGAAGAACATCCCCACGGGTACCGTCATCCACGCGATCGAGCTCCGTCCCGGTGGCGGCGCGAAGATGGCACGTTCGGCCGGTGCATCTGTCCGTCTCGTCGCCAAGGACGGCCCCTACGCCCAGCTGCGTCTCCCCTCGGGCGAGATCCGCAACGTCGATGCGCGCTGCCGCGCGACCATCGGCGAGGTCGGCAACGCCGAGCAGTCGAACATCAACTGGGGTAAGGCCGGCCGCATGCGCTGGAAGGGCGTCCGCCCGACCGTGCGTGGTGTCGCGATGAACCCGGTCGACCACCCGCACGGTGGTGGTGAGGGTAAGACGTCCGGTGGTCGTCACCCCGTCTCCCCGTGGGGCCAGGCTGAGGGTCGTACCCGTCACGCCAACAAGGAAAGCGACAAGTACATCGTGCGTCGTCGTAACGCCGGCAAGAAGCGTAAGTAGGAGTAAGAGAAGATGCCTCGCAGTCTTAAGAAGGGCCCCTTCGTCGACGATCACCTGCTTCGCAAGGTGGTCGTGCAGAACGAAGCCGGCACCAAGAACGTCATCAAGACCTGGTCCCGTCGGTCCATGATCATCCCGGCCATGCTGGGTCACACGATCGCGGTCCACGACGGACGCAAGCACATCCCTGTGTTCGTGTCCGAGACCATGGTCGGTCACAAGCTGGGCGAGTTCGCGCCCACCCGCACCTTCCGCGGCCACGAGAAGGACGACAAGAAGGGGCGGCGCCGCTAATGGTCGAATCGATCGCACGCGTGCGACACATCCGCGTGACCCCTCAGAAGGCTCGTCGTGTCGTCGCGCTCATCAAGGGCAAGCAGGCCCAGGAGGCTCTGGCGATCCTGAAGTTCGCACAGCAGAGCGCCAGCGAGCCGATCTACAAGCTTGTCGCGTCGGCCATGGCCAACGCGCAGGTCAAGGCAGATCGCGACGGCGAGTTCCTCGACGAGAAGGACCTGTACGTGGCCAACGCGTACGTCGACGAGGGCACCACGCTCAAGCGTTTCCAGCCCCGTGCACAGGGTCGCGCTTTCCAGATCAAGAAGCGCACGAGCCACATCACGGTCGTGCTCTCGACGCCTGAGGCAGCTCCGGCCGCCGCGGGCGACAGCAACAAGAAGGCGAGCAAGTAATGGGACAGAAGGTAAACCCGTACGGCTTCCGTCTCGGCATCACGACGGACCACGTCTCGCGTTGGTTCTCTGACTCGACGAAGCCGGGTCAGCGTTACGCCGACTACGTCGCCGAGGACATCAAGATCCGTAACCTGCTCAAGACGCAGCTCGACCGCGCCGGTGTCTCGAACATCGAGATCGAGCGCACCCGTGACCGCGTCCGCGTCGACATTCACACCGCCCGCCCGGGCATCGTGATCGGTCGTCGTGGCGCCGAGGCCGAGCGCATCCGCGGCGACCTCGAGAAGCTCTCGGGCAAGCAGATCCAGCTGAACATCCTCGAGGTCAAGAACCCCGAGGCCGACGCTCAGCTCGTCGCACAGGGCATCGCCGAGCAGCTGTCTGCTCGCGTGGCGTTCCGTCGTGCGATGCGCAAGGGTCTGCAGGGCGCTCAGCGCGCAGGCGCCAAGGGCATCCGCATCCAGGTCTCCGGCCGCCTCGGTGGCGCCGAGATGAGCCGTTCGGAGTTCTACCGCGAGGGTCGTGTGCCGCTGCACACGCTGCGCGCGAACATCGACTACGGCTTCTACGAGGCGAAGACCACCTTCGGCCGCATCGGCGTGAAGGTCTGGATCTACAAGGGCGACCTGACCGCGAAGGAGCTCGCTCGCGAGCAGGCCAACGCACCCAAGGCTCGTCGTGACGACCGTGGTGGCGACCGCCGCCGTGCCCCGCGCAACGAGGCACCTGTCGCAGAAGGAGCGTCGGCATAATGCTCATCCCCCGTAAGGTCAAGTTCCGCAAGCAGCACCACCCGGGTCGCTCGGGTCAGGCCACCGGCGGCACGAAGGTCTCCTTCGGCGAGTACGGTATCCAGGCCCTCACGCCCGCTTACGTGACGAACCGTCAGATCGAGTCCGCTCGTATCGCGATGACCCGTCACATCAAGCGTGGTGGAAAGGTGTGGATCAACATCTACCCCGACCGTCCGCTCACGAAGAAGCCTGCCGAGACCCGCATGGGTTCCGGTAAGGGTTCCCCCGAGTGGTGGGTCGCCAACGTCAAGCCGGGCCGTGTCCTCTTCGAGGTCGCGGGTGTCGACGAGGAGCTCGCTCGCGAAGCTCTGACCCGTGCAATTCACAAGCTGCCGCTCAAGGCACGCATCATCAAGCGCGAGGAGGGCGACGCGTAATGGCGATCGGCACCAAGGAGCTCGCCCCGGCAGAGCTCGATACATTCGAAGACCAGCGCCTCGTCGAGGAGCTGCGCAAGGCCAAGGAGGAGCTGTTCAACCTCCGTTTCCAGTCGGCCACCGGCCAGCTGGAGAGCCACGGCCGCATCCGCGCCGTCAAGCGCGACATCGCGCGTCTCTACACCGTGATCCGCGAACGCGAGCTGGGCATCCGTGCGACGCCCGCTCCGGTCGAGGCTCCGGCCAAGAAGGCGACCAAGTCGAAGGCGAAGAAGGCGGACTCCGCCGACGACGCCGTGAAGGAAGAGGCTGAGTGATGGCCACCAAGAAGGAAGCGACTGTGGAGACGCAGGCCGCAGGACACGAGTCGTCCGAGCACGACGTCCGCGACTCCGCTGCCCGCGGTTACCGCAAGGCACGTCGCGGCTACGTCGTCAGCGACAAGATGGACAAGACCATCGTGGTCGAGGTCGAGGACCGCGTGAAGCACCCGCTTTACGGCAAGGTCATCCGCCGCACCTCGAAGGTCAAGGCGCACGATGAGGCGAACTCCGCCGGCATCGGCGACCTGGTCCTGATCAACGAGACCCGCCCGCTGAGCGCCACGAAGCGCTGGCGCCTGGTGGAGATTCTGGAGAAGGCCAAGTGATTCAGCAGGAATCCCGACTCAAGGTCGCCGACAACACCGGCGCCAAGGAGCTGCTCACCATCCGCGTTCTCGGTGGCTCGAAGCGTCGTTACGCCGGTCTGGGTGACACCATCGTCGCGACCGTCAAGGACGCGATCCCCGGTGGCAACGTGAAGAAGGGCGACGTCGTCAAGGCGGTCATCGTCCGCACCAAGAAGGAGGTCCGTCGTCCGGACGGCTCCTACATCAAGTTCGACGAGAACGCCGCAGTCATCCTGAAGAACGACGGGGAGCCCCGCGGCACCCGTATCTTCGGGCCGGTCGGTCGTGAGCTTCGCGACAAGAAGTTCATGAAGATCGTCTCGCTGGCGCCGGAGGTCATCTAATCATGGCGAAGATCAAGAAGGGTGACCTGGTTCAGGTCATCACCGGTGCGACGCAGGAGCGTGGCGGCGACCGCGGCAAGCAGGGCAAGGTCCTCGATGTCCTTGCCGAGAAGAACCGCGTCATCGTCGAAGGCGTGAACTACGTCACCAAGCACACCCGCGTCGGCCAGACGCAGCGTGGCACCAAGACCGGAGGCATCGAGACCGTCGAAGCCTCCATCCACATCTCGAACGTCGCACTCGTCGACCCCTCGACCAAGAAGCCGACCAAGGTCGGCCACCGGGTGGAGGAGCAGACGAAGGACGGCGTGAAGCGCACCGTCCGCGTGCGTTACGCGAAGAAGAGCGGTAAGGACCTCTGATGAGCACCGATACTGCCGCGCCGGCTGGCAAGATCCAGCCGCGCCTGAAGCAGAAGTACAATTCCGAGATCAAGAAGGCGCTGCAGGAAGAGTTCGGTTACGCGAACGTCATGCAGATCCCCGGACTGGTCAAGGTCGTCGTGAACACCGGTGTCGGCGAGGCAGCTCGCGACAGCAAGGTGATCGATGGTGCGGTCGACGACCTCACCAAGATCACCGGCCAGAAGCCGATCGTCACGAAGGCCCGCAAGTCCATCGCGCAGTTCAAGCTGCGTGAGGGCCAGGCCATCGGCGCGCACGTCACCCTCCGTGGCGACCGCGCGTGGGAGTTCGTGGACCGCCTGGTCTCGCTCGCACTGCCCCGTATCCGCGACTTCCGCGGTCTCTCGGCCAAGCAGTTCGACGGGAACGGCAACTACACCTTCGGTCTCCAGGAGCAGAGCGTGTTCCACGAGATCGATCAGGACAAGATCGACCGGGTTCGCGGTTTCGACATCACCGTCGTCACCACCGCGAAGACGGATGACGAGGGTCGGGCTCTGCTCCGCCACCTCGGCTTCCCGTTCCGCTCGGAAGACGCACAGGCGTAACACCTTTGACGGGCTCAGTGGTCATGTGTCACTGAGCCCGTCGATGTGCACGTACAATTGAAGATTGCGTGTCATCGCAGGCCGTCTGTCGTGTAACGGCAGCCGGAACCTCATGAACAAAGGAAAACAACCATGACAATGACAGACCCGGTCGCAGATCTGCTGACCCGTCTGCGCAACGCGAACTCGGCGCACCACGATTCCGTGACCCTGCCGTCGAGCAAGCTCAAGACGCACATCGCTCAGATCCTCCAGCAGGAGGGCTACATCGCCGGCTGGGAGACCTCTGACGCTCGCGTCGGGAAGAACCTCACGCTGACGCTGAAGTACGGCCCGAACCGTGAGCGCTCGATCGCTGGCATCAAGCGCGTCTCGAAGCCCGGCCTCCGCGTCTACGCGAAGTCGACCGAGCTCCCCACGGTCCTCGGCGGCCTCGGCGTGGCCATCCTGTCCACTTCCTCCGGTCTTCTCACCGACCGTCAGGCTGAGCAGAAGGGCGTGGGCGGAGAAGTTCTCGCCTACGTGTGGTAATTCGAAATGTCGCGTATTGGACGACTTCCCATCGACGTTCCCGCGGGCGTGACCGTTTCGGTCGACGGCCGTGAGGTCGCGGTGAAGGGCCCCAAGGGTGAGCTCACCCTCACGGTGGCCAGCCCCATCGAGGTCGCGGTCGAGGAGAACCAGGTTCTGGTCTCCCGTCCCGACGACGAGCGTGAGTCGCGGTCGCTTCACGGCCTGACCCGCACGCTCATCAACAACAACATCATCGGCGTGACCCAGGGCTACACCAAGGGTCTCGAGGTCGTGGGTACCGGTTACCGTGTGCAGCAGAAGGGCAGCTCGGTCGAGTTCGCCCTCGGCTTCTCGCACCCGGTCCTGATCGACCCGCCCGCCGGGATCACGCTCACGGTCGAGGGCACCACCAAGCTCACCGTCAGCGGAATCGACAAGCAGGCTGTCGGCGAGGCAGCTGCGAACATCCGCAAGATCCGCAAGCCCGAGCCGTACAAGGGCAAGGGCGTGCGCTACGCCGGCGAGGTCGTGCGTCGCAAGGCCGGAAAGAGTGGTAAGTAACCATGGCTCTCAAGTCAAAGTCTGACGCCCGCGCGCGTCGTCACGCCCGCCTTCGCAAGAAGGTCGTCGGCACCGAGGTGCGTCCGCGCCTCGTCGTCAACCGCTCGGCCCGCCACGTCTTCGTGCAGCTGGTCGACGACAGCAAGGGTCACACCGTGGCGTCGGCTTCGACGCTCGAGACCGACCTGCGCTCGCTCGAGGGTGACAAGACCGCCAAGGCCCGCAAGGTCGGCGAGCTCCTCGCCGAGCGTGCGAAGGCTGCCGGCGTTTCCGAGGCAGTGTTCGACCGTGGCGGCAACCGCTACGCCGGTCGTGTCGCCGCCATCGCCGACGGCGCCCGCGAGGGGGGTCTGGCACTGTGAGTGACAACAAGGAGAACGAAGTGACCGAAGCGGCTGCTGCCACTTCCGAGACGGCTGCCGGCACCACGCAGGCTGAGCCGGCTCGCGATCAGCGTGACGGCCGCCGCGGTGGCCGCGGCGACCGCAACCAGGGTGGCCGCGACCGCAACTCGCGCGACCGTGGTGACAACCAGTTCCTGGAGCGCGTCGTCACGATCAACCGCGTCTCGAAGGTCGTGAAGGGTGGTCGTCGCTTCAGCTTCACCGCCCTCGTGGTCGTCGGTGACGGCAACGGTCTGGTCGGCGTCGGCTACGGCAAGGCACGAGAGGTCCCCCTGGCGATCTCGAAGGGTGTCGAAGAGGCCAAGCGCAACTTCTTCCGCGTTCCGCGCGTCGGCAGCACCATCCCGCACCCGGTGCAGGGTGAGGCGGCCGCCGGTGTGGTCCTGCTCCGTCCGGCCGCTGCCGGTACCGGTGTCATCGCCGGTGGTCCGGTCCGCGCCGTGCTCGAGTGCGCCGGAATCCACGACGTGCTGTCGAAGTCGCTCGGTTCGTCGAACACGATCAACATCGTGCACGCGACGGTCACCGCCCTGAAGCAGCTCGAGGAGCCTCGTGCGGTCGCCGCACGTCGTGGCCTCGAGTTCGACCAGGTCGCCCCGGCACGCCTCGTGCGCGCCGAGGCCGAGGCCATCGCCGCACAGAAGGTAGGTGCCTGATGGCCGCGCGACTGAAGGTCACGCAGATCAAGTCCAAGGTGAGCGAGAAGCAGAACCAGCGCGACACGCTGCGCAGCCTCGGTCTGAAGCGGATCGGTGACACCACCGTCCGCCCCGACGACGCGCAGACGCGCGGTTACGTCAAGACCGTCGCACACCTCGTCAAGGTTGAGGAGATCGACTAATGGCTGAGAAGAACGAGGCCGTCGAGGCTGAGAAGGCCACGAAGAAGGCTGCAGCTCCCAAGGCTGCCGCCGAGAAGAAGCCGGCTGCGAAGAAGGCTCCGGCCAAGAGCGCTGCCGCCGATGCCAAGGGCGAGGCCGCGGCCAAGAAGCCTGCGGCCAAGAAGCCGGCTGCCAAGAAGGCTGCACCCGCGAAGGATGCTCCGGCATCCCGCCCGGGTGTGCTGAAGGTGCACCACCTGCGTCCCGTTCCCGGGGCCAACACCGCCAAGACTCGCGTCGGCCGTGGTGAGGGCTCGAAGGGCAAGACCGCCGGTCGTGGTACCAAGGGCACCAAGGCGCGCAACACCGTTCGCGTCGGCTTCGAGGGTGGGCAGATGCCGCTGCACATGCGCACCCCGAAGCTGCGCGGGTTCAAGAACCCGTTCCGCGTCGAGTACCAGGTCGTCAACCTGGAGAAGCTCGCGGAACTGTACCCCAAGGGTGGCGATGTCACCATCGGCGACCTGGTCGCCAAGGGTGCCGTTCGCAAGAACGAGAAGGTCAAGGTTCTCGGAAACGGCGACATCGCCGTGAAGCTCACCGTTTCGGTCGACAAGGTCTCGGGTTCTGCCGAGCAGAAGATCGTCGCGGCGGGCGGATCCGTCAAGTAACCGCTGCACGAGAGGGGTCGGAGATTCTCCGGCCCCTCTTGTGGTTTCACACTCCGAGACCTCGCTCTGGGGCCGCATCCGGCGGGCCGGGGATCGGTGACGAATTCCGGGGACCCTGGTTTGCGTTACCCTGGTCTTTCAGCCGTCCTTCGGGAATCGGCAACCTTTTCAGGAGGAACGTCCTTGTTTAGCGCCATCGCGCGGATCTTCCGCACCCCCGACCTGCGTCGGAAGATCGGTTTCACCCTCGCCATCATCGCGATCTACCGACTCGGTTCCAACGTGCCGGCCCCGTTCGTGAACTTCCCGAATGTCGAGGAGTGTCTTGCCGCCAACGCGGGCACCGATGGGCTGCTCGGACTGGTCAACCTCTTCTCCGGCGGCGCACTGCTGCAGCTCTCCATCTTCGCGCTGGGCGTCATGCCCTACATCACCGCGACGATCATCACGCAGCTCCTCCGCGTCGTCATCCCGCACTTCGAGGCGCTGCACAAGGAAGGGCAGGCCGGCCAGGCCCGTCTGACCCAGTACACGCGCTACCTCACGATTGCCCTCGCGCTGCTCCAGTCGACGACGCTCGTCACGGTGGCGCGCAGTGGGCAGCTCTTCGGCTCGACAGATCTCGCCGCCTGCCAGCAGCTCCTGACGAACGACGTCTGGTGGGCGCAGCTGCTCATCATCATGACGATGACGGCCGGCACGGGTCTGATCATGTGGTTCGCCGAGCTCGTCACGGAGCGCGGCATCGGCAACGGCATGTCGCTCCTCATCTTCACCTCGATCGCCGCGACGTTCCCCGGAGCTATGGGCCTGATCTGGCAGACCAAGGGCTTCGAGGTCTTCCTGCTGGTGCTGCTCGTCGGAATCATCGTCATGGGACTGGTCGTCTTCGTCGAGCAGTCGCAGAGACGCATCCCGGTGCAGTACGCCAAGCGGATGGTCGGACGTCGCACGTACGGCGGGACGAACACGTACATCCCGATCAAGGTGAACATGGCGGGTGTGATCCCCGTCATCTTCGCCTCGTCGCTGCTTTACATCCCTGCGTTGATCGCCCAGTTCAACACTCCGCAGGACGGGTCCACCCCGGCCGCCTGGGTCACCTGGATCACGACGAACTTCACCACCGGCAACAGCCCGGTGTACATGGCCGCCTACTTCCTGCTCATCATCGGGTTCACCTACTTCTACGTGGCGATCACGTTCAACCCGGTCGAGGTCGCAGACAACATGAAGAAGTACGGCGGGTTCATCCCGGGTATCCGTGCGGGTCGTCCCACGGCCGAGTACCTCGACTACGTGCTCACCCGCATCACGCTTCCGGGCTCGCTGTACCTGGGTCTGATCGCGCTCATCCCGCTGATCGCGCTGGCCACGGTCGGCGCGAACCAGAACTTCCCGTTCGGCGGCGCCTCGATCCTCATCATCGTCGGTGTGGGTCTCGAGACGGTCAAGCAGATCGACGCGCAGCTGCAGCAGCGACACTACGAAGGGCTCCTCCGATGACAGCATCCGCACGTCTTCTCATCGTCGGCCCGCAGGGTTCCGGCAAGGGCACGCAGGGCGTGCGCATCGCCGAGTCCTACGGCATCCCGGTCGTGTCGACCGGTGACATCTTCCGGGCGAACATCAAGGAGGGGACGCCGCTGGGCCAGCAGGTCACGGCGATCCTCGACAAGGGCGACCTGGTCCCGGATGAGCTGACGAGCGAGATCGTGCGCGACCGGCTGTCTCAGGAAGACGCGGCTCACGGGTTCCTGCTCGACGGATACCCGCGCAACACCGCGCAGGTCGGGCACCTGGAGTCGTTCCTCGCGGAGCGCGGGGAGTCGCTCGACGCGGTCATCCTCCTCGATGTGCCGCGTGAGGAGAGCCTGGAGCGTCTGACGCTCCGCGCCACCGAGCAGGGCCGTTCGGACGACACCCCGGAGGCCATCGGCCACCGCCTCGACATCTACGAGCGCGAGACCGCTCCGATCATCGAGGTCTACGGCGCCAAGGGCATCGTGGACCGCATCGACGGAACCGGCGCTCTCGACGAGGTCACCGAGCGGATCACGGCGGCGCTGGCCGCCCGCGGCCTGCGTCTCGCGGCCTCCGCGTCCTGAGATGTTCCGCCGGTCGATCTACAAGACCCCGGCTCAGCTGCGAGCCATGGTCGAGCCCGGGCTCATCACGGCAGCGGCGCTGGACGCCGTCCGTCCGCTGATCAGAGCCGGAGTCACGACGCTGGAGCTGGATGCCGTGGCGAACCGGACGATCCTCGCTCGTGGCGCGGAGTCGAACTTCCAGCTGGTGCGGGGATACCGCCACACCACCTGCATCTCGGTGAACGAGCAGGTCGTGCACGGCATCCCGGGGGAGCGGGTGCTGCAGCCCGGAGACATCGTGTCGGTCGACTGCGGAGCGCAGTTCCACGGCTGGAACGGGGACAGTGCGATGACCGTCGTCGTCCCCGACCCGGAGCGTGCCGAGCTGGTCGCCCGGCGCCAGGAGCTCTCCCGCGTCACCGAGGGCTCGATGTGGGCCGGCATCGCCGCGATGGCCTCCGTGTCGTCCATCGACGAGATCGGTGCGGCGATCCAGGACTACATCGAGGCTCAGGGGCCCTCTGCGGTCTCCGGGGAGCCTTACGGCATCCTCCGCGAGTATGTGGGCCACGGCATCGGCCGGAAGATGCACGAGGCCCCGAGTGTCTTCAACTACCGCACGCCCGACCGCGGCGAAGACGTGAAGCCCGGTCTCGTGCTCGCGATCGAGCCGATGGTGACCGCGGGGGGAGAGGCGACCTTCGTCGAGGACGACGACTGGACGGTCACCACGGTCGACGGCACGGACGGCTCTCACTGGGAACATAGCGTCGCACTGCATGATGGTGGTATCTGGGTGCTCACCGCGCCCGATGGCGGAAGAGCCGGACTCGCCCCGTTCGGGGTAGAGCCTCGAGAGATCGGAAAGTAATGGCAGCGGCGAAGAGCAACACCAACTGGTTCGCGATCGGCGTCTCCATCGCTGTGGTCGTGGTGCTGGTAGCGATCGGTGGACTCGTGGTGTTCCTCAATAATCAGGCGACCGCGCCTGGGGTCGCTCCGAAGAGCGACATCATCAACGAGGAGACCGGCGCGATCTCGTTCGGCGACGGCGAGGACGAGGTCGACACGTTCGTCGACTTCATGTGCCCGATCTGCGGCGACTTCGAGAAGCAGTACGGCGAGCAGCTGCAGGCCGCGGCCGCCGACGGGAAGATCACCCTGAACCTGCACCCGATCTCGATCCTCGACCGCTACTCGCAGAACACGCAGTTCTCGACGCGCGCGGCCGCCTCGGTGTACTGCGTGGCCGAGAAGGCGCCGGAGTCGGCGCTGGACTACTTCAACCTCCTGTTCGAGAACCAGCCCGAGGAGAACACCGCCGGTCTCACCGACGACGAGCTCGCCGCTTTGGCCGACCAGGTGGGGGCGGGAGCCGCCGCGGACTGCATCGCCGACGGCACCTACATGGACTTCATCGGGGATCAGACCAAGAACCACGAGATCCAGGGAACGCCGACCATCGAGGTCAACGGCAAGCGCCTCGACCTGCAGGCCGGCGACATCACGATCATGGAGAAGCTGCTCGGGTGATCGGGCCGTTCTCCACCGGCGCTCAAGTTGCCGGATGGCTCCGGAGCGTCTAACATAGATCTTTGGTGCTTTGTGCCTTGATTCGGCGTGTCCGGCGGCGCAGCACCGCAATCCAATCACCCACCGCAGATCGACCGGTCTGCAGAAGCGTCAGCGAGGCTATGGCTAAGAAAGACGGTGTCATCGAGATCGAGGGCGTGATCTCCGAGGCTCTGCCCAACGCGATGTTCCGCGTTGAGCTCAGCAACGGACACAAGGTCCTTGCAACGATCTCCGGCAAGATGCGACAGAA
This sequence comes from Microbacterium sp. MYb66, assembly GCF_002979435.1. Lineage (GTDB taxonomy): Bacteria > Actinomycetota > Actinomycetes > Actinomycetales > Microbacteriaceae > Microbacterium. The sequence continues at coordinate 89,022 of NZ_PCOV01000004.1, forward strand.
CTACATCCGCATCATCCCCGAGGACCGTGTGGTCGTGGAGCTCAGCCCCTACGACCTGACCCGCGGCCGTATCGTCTACCGCTACCGCTGATCGGTCGAGAAGTAACGGCCTGCCCCTGCCCGGGGCGGTACGAAGACAGCGAACAGGAAACATCATGAAGGTCAACCCCAGCGTCAAGCCCATCTGCGATCACTGCAAGGTGATCCGCCGTCACGGCCGCGTCATGGTGATCTGCAAGAGCAACCCGCGTCACAAGCAGCGCCAGGGCTGAGTCCCCGGCGGGCCCGCCGATCCGATCGACGGCCCGAGCTGCGCGGCATCGCTCACGCACATCTCACAACTGAAAACACAACGGCAGGATCAGAACCCGCGGAAGCGGGGGACACCTCGGGCGGAGGCCCGGGCACCGATCCTGTTCCACACCTCCACAACACCCAGGAGAACCGCATGGCACGTCTTGCCGGCGTTGACATCCCGCGCGACAAGCGCGTGGTGATCGCCCTTACCTACATCTACGGCGTCGGCCGTACCCGCTCGGTCGAGATCCTCAAGGCGACGGACATCGACGAGAGCATCCGCGTGAAGGACCTCAGCGACGACCAGCTGATCGCCCTCCGCGACCACATCGAAGGCAACTACAAGGTGGAGGGTGACCTGCGCCGCGAGGTCGCCGCAGACATCCGCCGCAAGGTCGAGATCGGCTCCTACGAGGGCATCCGCCACCGTCGTGGTCTCCCGGTCCGTGGTCAGCGCACCAAGACCAACGCCCGTACCCGCAAGGGCCCGAAGCGCACCGTCGCAGGCAAGAAGAAGGCCCGCTAAGCGCGGCCCCAGGGACTAGGAGAACACTTTCATGGCTGCACCCAAGGCCGCCGCGCGCAAGCCGCGCCGCAAGGAAAAGAAGAACATCGCGCTGGGCCAGGCCCACATCAAGTCGACGTTCAACAACACGATCGTCTCGATCACCGACCCGTCCGGCGCTGTCATCGCCTGGGCATCGTCGGGTGGCGTGGGCTTCAAGGGCTCCCGCAAGTCGACCCCGTACGCCGCCGGTATGGCTGCCGAGTCCGCAGCTCGCCAGGCCGCGGAGCACGGCGTCAAGAAGGTCGACGTCCTCGTGAAGGGTCCGGGCTCCGGCCGCGAGACCGCGATCCGCTCGCTGCAGGCCGCCGGCCTCGAGGTCGGTTCGATCCAGGATGTCACCCCGCAGGCGCACAACGGCTGCCGTCCGCCGAAGCGCCGCCGCGTCTGACGCGCGTTCGAGCCGCTCGGCCCTTCGGGTCCGAGCGGCTCGTCGCCCGCATGCGGGCATCGACTTCCCAAAACTCAAAACCTCACCCCACCACATGTCATATAGCGGGCATGTGATCGAAAGGAACACAGAGTGCTTATTGCACAGCGTCCCACACTGACCGAGGAAAAGATCGTCGAGAACCGGAGCCGGTTCATCATCGAGCCTCTGGAGCCCGGCTTCGGTTACACGATCGGCAACGCGCTGCGTCGCAGCCTGCTGTCGTCGATCCCCGGTGCTGCTGTCACCAGCGTTCGCATCGACGGCGTGCTGCACGAGTTCAGCACCATCCCCGGCGTGAAGGAGGATGTCACCGAGATCATCCTCAACATCAAGCAGCTCGTCGTCTCGTCAGAGCGCGATGAGCCCATCACGGCGTACCTGCGCAAGACCGGTTCGGGCGAGGTCACCGCCGCCGACATCTCGGCTCCGGCCGGTGTCGAGGTGCAGAACCCGGAGCTCGTCATCGCCACGCTGAACGACACCGCGAAGTTCGAGCTCGAGCTCACGATCGAGCGTGGCCGCGGCTACGTCTCGGCGACGCAGAACCGCAACGAGTACGCCGAGGCCGGTCAGATCCCGATCGACTCGATCTACTCGCCGGTCCTCAAGGTCAGCTACCGCGTCGACGCGACCCGTGCCGGGGAGCGCACCGACTTCGACAAGCTCGTCCTCGACGTCGAGACCAAGTCGGCCATCAGCCCGCGCGACGCCGTGGCTTCGGCTGCGAAGACGCTCACCGAGCTGTTCGGTCTCGCCCGCGAGCTGAACGTCGAGGCCGAGGGCATCGAGATCGGTCCGGCGCCGGTGGAGGCAGTGAACTCCAGCGAGCTGTCGATGCCGATCGAAGACCTCGACCTCTCGGTCCGCTCTTACAACTGCCTGAAGCGTGAGGGCATCAACACCGTTTCTGAGCTCGTCGCCTTGTCGGAGACGCAGCTCATGAACATCCGCAATTTCGGCCAGAAGTCGGTCGACGAGGTGCGCGACAAGCTCATCTCGCTCGGTCTGTCGCTCAAGGATTCGGTGCCCGGTTTCGACGGCGCCCACTTCTACGGCGGCAGCGAAGACGAGTCCTTCTGATACCCGACCTTTCTGACCAGGAGTTAGACGATTATGCCCAAGCCCACTAAGGGTCCCCGCCTCGGAGGCGGCCCCGCACACGAGCGCCTCATGCTTGCCAACCTCGCGGCGGCGCTCTACACCCACAAGTCGATCAAGACGACCGAGACCAAGGCCAAGCGCCTTCGTCCGCTCGCCGAGCGTCTGATCACGTTCGCGAAGCGTGGCGACCTGCACGCGCGTCGTCGCGTGCTGTCGGTCATCGGTGACAAGGAAGTCGTGCACGTCCTGTTCTCCGAGATCGCGCCGCTCGTCGCTGACCGTGAGGGTGGCTACACCCGCATCACGAAGGTCGGCAACCGTAAGGGCGACAACGCTCCGATGGCCGTGATCGAGCTCGTTCTCGAGCCCGTCACCCCGAAGAAGAAGGCCGCCGCCAAGGCTGCTCCGAAGGCTGACAAGGCCGCCAAGGCTGAGAAGCCGGCCGAGGTCGTCGAGGAGGCTCCCGTCGAGGAGGCTCCCGCCGAGGACGCCGCCGACGCCGGCGCCGAGTCGCAGGCCGAGGGCGAAGCAGCCGAGGCTGCCGCCGAGGACGCTGTCGAGAAGAAGTCCGAGTAAGGACCTCGCTCACGAAGAAGCCCGCCGCCCCTTTCGGGATGGCGGGCTTCTTCGCGTATCGGGCGACGGATGCGGTCAGCGTGCCCGCAGATCCTTGCGGAGGATCTTCCCGGAGCTGGACTTGGGGATCATCTCGATGAACTCCACCTGCCGCACCTTCTCATGCGGCGCGACATGAGCGGCCACGTGAGTCATCACCGCGTCAGCGTCGAGCTCGGCTCCGCTCTGCCGCACCACGAAGGCCTTCGGCACTTCCTGGCCGTCTTCGTCGAACGCGCCGATCACGGCGGCGTCCGCGATGGCGGGATGCTCGAGGAGCACTGCTTCCAGCACGGCCGGCGCGACCTGATAGCCCTTGTACTTGATGAGCTCTTTGAGTCGGTCCACGATCCGGTAGATGCCGTCGTGGGTGACCGTCGCGACATCGCCGGTGTGCAGCCAGCCGTCGGCGTCGAGCATCTCGGCGGTGGCCTCGGGGCGGTTGAGGTACCCGACCATGACCTGCGGGCCGCGCACCCACAGCTCGCCCGGTTCGCTGATGCCCTCCACAGGCACGGCGACGTCCTCGCCGGAGTCCGGGTCGACCAGCCGCGCCTCGGTGTTCGGCACGAGGGGGCCGATGCCCGAGCGGTCGATGTCGTCGCGCGTCTCGGAGGTGAGGTTCACCGCGGGGCTGGTCTCCGTCATGCCGTACCCCTGGGTGACGATGCAGCCGAGTCGGTTCGCCACCGCTGAGGCCAGCGCCCCGTCGAGCGGAGCGGCCCCGGAGAAGATCACCTTCACCGCGGAGAGATCGTATTGGTCGACGATCGGATGCTTCGCGAGCGCGACGGCGATGGGCGGAGCCACGAACACCCAGGTCGTGCGGTGCTCGGCGATGGTGCGCAGGAACTCGGGGAGATCGAACTTCGGCATCGTGACGAGCCCGGCCCGCTGGCGCAGGGCGAAGTTCAGCAGGACGGTCATCCCATAGATGTGGAAGAAGGGGAGTACGGCAAGGACGCGGTCGCTCGACCCGACACCGAGGACCGGCCGACACTGCGAGACGTTCGCCACGAGGTTCCGATGGGTGAGCATCACACCCTTCGGGCGCCCGGTGGTTCCGGAGGAGTAAGGGAGGACGGCGAGGTGGGTCGACGGGTCAAACGACACGTCCGGTGCCGGATGACCCTCGCCCAGGAGTGCGGGAAGCGACGGGTGCCCCTCTGCCCCGTCCAGCACGATGACGTGGTCCGCGGTGAACCCGAGCCGATCCGCGGCGGCCTGAGCGCCCGGCAGAAGCGGGGAGACGGTGACGAGCCAGGTCGCGCCGGCGTCGGTCAGCTGATTCGCGATCTCGTCGGCGGTGTAGAGCGAATTGATGGTCGTCGCCGTCGCACCTGCACGCAGGATGCCATGGAACACGGTGGCGAATGCGGGGACGTTCGGGCAGAGCACGGCGACCGTGGTGCCGACCCCGACGCCTCGAGCCGCCAGAGCGCCGGCGAACAGGTCGATCTGCCCGACCAGCTGGCGGTAGGTGGTGGTCGCTCCGCTCGCCCCGTCGACGAGGGCGACGGCGTCGAGTTCCGCCTCGTCGAGGTCGCCGAACAGGAAGTCGTAGATGGAGACCTCGGGGATCACCACATCGGGATAGGTACTGCGAACCATGAGATCTCCTTCGATCCGGCCAGTCCGACGGCATCGTCGAATGCGATCCAGTGTCGCATACAACGGCACTGCGTCCCAGAGTTCGAAGGGTTCAGACCATGCCGTTCGTGCCGATCAAGGCGGATTCGGAGGTCTGAGTTCGAGACGGGAGGAAGCCGCGAGTAGGCTGATGCGGTGAGTGACGTACAGGCCCCGGCAAGAGGGCCTCGTGCCTACACGGCGTTCATCGGAATCGGCCTCCTCGCCGGTCTCCTCTCCGGACTCTTCGGCGTCGGCGGCGGCACGGTCATCGTCCCGCTGCTGGTCCTCCTGCTGCACTTCGATCAGCGCCTCGCCGCCGGGACCTCCCTGGCGGCGATCGTGCCGACGGCCAGCGTCGGCGTGATCTCCTACGCCACGACCGGGTCGGTGGCCTGGGTGCCCGCGATCATCCTCGCCGCCGGAGCGGTGGTCGGTGCACAGATCGGCACGCGCCTGCTGCCGCGTATTTCGCAGACCGCGCTGCGCTGGGGTTTCGTCGGCTTCCTGGTCGTCGTGATCGTCAGTCTCTTCCTGGTCATCCCCTCACGCGATGCCGCATTCGAACTCTCCTGGCTGACCGGCATCGCCCTGCTGGGGGTGGGCGTCGGCACCGGCATCCTCGCCGGGCTCATCGGTGTCGGCGGTGGCGTGATCGTCGTCCCCGTGCTCATGCTGGCCTTCGGCACGAGCGACCTGGTCGCGAAGGGCACTTCACTGCTCATGATGATCCCGACGGCGATCTCCGGCACGGTCGGCAACTTCCGCAACCGCAACGTCGACCTCCTCGCCGCGCTGCTCATCGGCGTCTCGGCCTGCACGACCACCGCCCTCGGAGCCTGGCTGGCCACGATCGTCGATCCCACTGTGGGAAACATGTTGTTCGCGGCATATCTCGTGGTCATCGCCGTGCAGATGGCGATCAAGGCGATCCGAGGGCGCAAGCGCGGTTGACCCGGCTGTGCCTCGGTAGGATCGAGGGGTGGCAGTGAACCAAGATCTGATCGGCCGGGAGTTCCCGCCGACGGCCCCGTACCTCGTCGGCCGTGAGAAGGTGCGTGAGTTCGCTCGCGCCGTCTTCGCCGACGCCCCGCAGCACACCGACGTCAAGGCGGCCCGCGCGGCCGGCTTCTCCGACGTGGTCGCTCCGCCGACCTTCGCGATGGTCATCCAGGACCTCACCCTCCAGCAGCTGCTGGGGCAGGAGGACTCCGGGATCGTGCTCGCCCGCACGATCCACGCCGAGCAGCGCTTCACGTACACGCGACCCATCATCGCGGGCGACGAGCTCACCGCACAGCTGCGTGTCACCGGCATCCGGATGATGGGCGGCAACGCCATGATCACCAGCGAGGCCGAGATCACCGACCCCGCGGGGGCCCATGTCGTCACGGCCACCAGCGTGCTGCTGGTCGGAGCGGAGACCACGGACGAAGGGGAGGCCGCCTGATGGGCTACACCGTCGGAGACGTTCTCGCCGAGCGCACCGTGCACCTCACCCGCGAGTCTCTCGTGCGCTACGCCGGAGCATCCGGAGACTTCAACCCCATCCACTACCGCGATGACGTGGCCGAGTCCGTCGGCCTCCCCGGAGTTCTCGCGCACGGCATGCTCACGATGGGCATCGCCTCATCGGTCGTCGTCGCGGCACTCGACCCGCAGACCCGGATCCTCGACTACGGCGTGCGCTTCACCAAGCCGGTCGTCGTCGATGCGGAGGACGGGGCCGACATCCACGTCGTGGCCACGGTCGGCGCGGTCGACGATGAGGTCGCGCGCATCGATCTCAAGGTCACGTTCGGCGAGACGACGGTGCTCGTCAAGGCGCAGCTGCGCGTCGCCGTCTGATGAGGACGGTCTGATGCGGGAGATCGAGTCGATCCGGCTCGCGGAGCTGACGACGCTTCGCACCGGTGCAGCCCCGGAGCGGATGCTGGAGGCGTCGACGACCGAAGGCCTGGTCGAGGCGCTGCGCGAGACGTGGCGACGCGGCGACGAGTGGTTCGTGCTCGGCGGCGGCTCCAACCTCTTCGTCGGCGACGAGCCGTTCGAGGGCACGGTGATCTGCGTGCGCACCGAGGGCATCGAAGAGCTGCCGTCCCCGCATCCGGGCCGTATCCGCCTGCGGGCACAGGCCGGGCACGGCTGGGACGACCTGGTAGCCCATGCCGTCGCTCACGGCTATGCGGGCCTGGAGGCCATGAGCGGGATCCCCGGCACCGTCGGCGCTGCCCCGGTACAGAACATCGGTGCCTACGGGCAGGAGATCCAGGAGACGCTGGTCGAGGTCGAGCTGATCGACGAGTCGACCGGGGAGATCTCCACAGTTCCCGCCGCCGAGCTCGGGCTGGGCTTCCGCACCTCGGTCCTGAAGCATCACCACGGCAGCGTTCCGTTGCGCCGTGCCGTGATCCTCTCCGTGACCCTCGACCTGCTGGTCGCGGGTGAGCGCGTGGTGCGCGGCGAGCAGCTGCGTCGCGCGCTGGGCCTGACCGACGACACGCCCGTTCCGCTGGGCTGGGTGCGCGAGCGCATCCTCGCGACCCGCGCCTCGAAGGGAATGCTGCTCGATGCCGACGACCCCGACACGCACGGCGTCGGTTCGTTCTTCCAGAACGCGATCGTGACGGCGGCGGTGGCCAGGGCACTGCCGCCGGAGTGCCCGCGCTGGCCGGTCGCGCCGGACCTCGACGCGGTGACGGTGATCCCGCTCGCGTCCTACGACGGATTGGTCCCGCAGTCGAAGCCCGCCGTGGTCTCCGACGTCAAGGTGAGCGCGGCCTGGCTGATCGAGCAGGCCGGCATCCGCAAGGGCTTCAAGCTCCCGCGCTCGCGCGCCTCGGTGTCGACGAAGCACGCGCTGGCGCTGACCAACCGCGGCGGCGCGTCCGCTGGCGAGGTCGCCGAGCTTGCACGATTCATCCAGAGCAGGGTGCACGCCGAGTTCGGTCTCGTGCTGCAGCCCGAGCCCGTGCTCGTCGGCGTCGAGCTGTAGCGGCGTCGGCTGTCGCGACTACACTCGCGGGATGAGCGGACTGACCCCGTACCTGCTTTTCCCCGGCAATGCCGCGGAGGCCCTGCGTCACTATCAGTCGGTGTTCGGCGGTGACCTGCAGCTTCTCGACTACGCGACCGCAGGTCGGCACGACGGGCCGGGCGATGCGATCGCACACGGGCAGCTGGGCGGGCTGGTGGAGATCGCGGGAGCGGATGCCGGAGCCGACGACGATGCCGTGCAGATGGGCGGCATGTTCCTCTCGCTGCTCGGCACGGCCGACGCGTTGACGCTGACCGGCTGGTACGACATGCTCGCAGCGGACGGTCGAGTTATCGATGCGTTGCAGAAGCGCCCATGGGGCGATTACGACGGCACGTTGGTCGACCGCTACGGCATCCGCTGGCTGATCGGGTTCCACCCCGAGGACTGAGGTGTCCCGATGCCGAAGTAGGGACGAGACGACGGCAGGAAGATCAACACGACCGCCGCGGTGGTGAGGGAGAGGGCCGCGAGGCCGGCCCAGAACTCCCAGATCGGGGCCGCTACCGCCGGAACGTAGAGCGCGAGCGGGAGCGGGAACAGCAGAGTCGCGTATCGGGCCCACGACTTTCGTCTGATCACCAGCACGGTGATGGTCGCGTAGACGACCACCGGTACGAAGGGGAGCACACTGAGCCACTGACGCGACTCTCCTCCCCAGTACCAGAGGAAGGGAGCGACCGCGAGGGAGAGGAAGAAGACCAGCACGGTCACCGTGATCAGGATGGCGAAGGCCGCCCGCAGAGTCACGGGCATCCGCTCATCCTCGTGCTCGCCGTTCGTCATGCCTCCAGTATCGCTGACCCTCGCCTCAGGGCAGGGAGACATCGTGACGAAGGCCCCTCCCGTCTGCAGACGGGAGGGGCCTTCGTCGGTTCCGCAGCTCAGGCGAACAGCCGCTGCAGGCGCTGGATGCCCTCGAGCAGCTGGTCGTCGCCGAGCGCGTACGACATGCGGATGTAGCCGGACGGACCGAAGGCCTCACCGGGAACGACCGCGACCTCGGCCTGCTCCAGGATGAGATCGGCGAGTTCGAGCGAGGTGGTCGGCGTCACGCCGCCCCAGGTGCGACCGAGGAGGCCCTGCACGTCGGGGTAGACGTAGAACGCGCCGAGCGGGTTCGGCACCACGAGGCCGTCGATCTTCGACAGCTCCGAGACGATGAGCTTGCGCCGGCGGTCGAAGGCCTCGCGGAACTGCTCCGCCTCGGTCTGCGGTCCGTTGAGGGCGGCGATCGCGGCCTTCTGTGCGACGTTGTTCACGTTGCTCGTCAGGTGGGACTGCAGGTTGCCGGCGATCTTGATGGCATCGGCGGGGCCGACCATCCAGCCCACGCGCCAGCCGGTCATGGCGTAGGTCTTCGCCACGCCGTTCACCAGGATGGTCTGCCCGGCGACCGCGGGGACCGCCTCGACGATCGAGGTCGCCTTGACGCCCTCATACGTGAGGTTCTGGTAGATCTCGTCGCTGATGATCCAGATGCCGTGCTCGAGAGCCCATTCGCCGATGGCCTGGGTCTCTTCGGCGGTGTACACCGAGCCGGTCGGGTTCGACGGCGAGACGAAGACGAGCACAGTAGTGCGCGCGGTGCGAGCGGCCTCGAGCTGCTCGACCGTGACCTTGTACTCCTGGTCCGCGCCGGCGAAGACCTCGACCGGAGTGCCGTCGGCGAGACGGATGGCCTCGGGGTAGGTGGTCCAGTACGGTGCCGGCAGCAGCACCTCGTCGCCGGGGTTCACCACGGCCTGGAACGCCTGATAGACGGACTGCTTGCCGCCGTTGGTGACGATGACCTGGCTGGGGGAGACCTCGAGACCGGAGTCGCGCAGGGTCTTCGCGGCGATCGCCTCGCGCAGGGCCGGAAGGCCGGGTGCGGGCGTGTAGCGGTAGCTCGACGGATCTGCGAGAGCCTCGGCCGCGGCATCCACGATGAACTGCGGCGTCGCGAAGTCGGGCTCGCCGGCAGCGTACGAGATGACGTCCTTGCCTTCGGCCTTGAGGGCCTTGGCCTTGGCGTCGACCTTCAGAGTCGCGGACTCGGCGATGGCGGACAGCTTGCGGGAGAGAGGAGCGCGTTCGGTCACGATTACGAGCGTACTCGGGTCGGTGCGGCGGGTGAGGTGTCGGAAGCCGCCAAGATCCGAGCTTCTTTCGGGTTCGCCAGGGTCAGTCCGTCGTGAGGCCGTGTGCCTGCGCGACGGCATCCAGGGTGATCCGTCCGCCCTGGACGTTCAGACCCTTCGCGAGAGACGGATCGTCGGATGCCGCGCGATCCCAGCCCTTGCCGGCGATCGCCGAGACGTAGGGCAGGGTCGCGTTGGTCAGGGCACGTGTCGCTGTCTCCGGCACGGCGCCGGGCATGTTCGCGACGCAGTAGTAGATCGAGTCGTGCACCTCGAACGTCGGGTCGTCGTGGGTGGTCGGTCGCGAGCCCTCGAAGCATCCGCCCTGGTCGATCGCGATGTCGACGAGCACCGAGCCCGGCTTCATCGCGGCGACCATGTCATCGGTGACGAGCTTGGGCGCGGCGGCACCGGGGATGAGCACCGAGCCGATGACCAGGTCGGCGGTCGCGAGCTCCTCGGCGATGTCGTAGCGGCTCGACGCACGCGTCTCCAGCGCTCCGCCGTAGCGGTGCTCGAGCTCACGCAGGCGCGGCAGCGCCACGTCGACCACCGTGACCTTCGAGCCGAGGCCCAGGGCGTTCGCGGCCGCATGCTCTCCGGCGACACCGCCGCCGATCACCACGGTCTTCGCGCGCGGTGTGCCGGCGATGCCGCCGAGGAGCATGCCACGGCCGCCCTGCGAGCGGAGCAGCGAGTACGAGCCCATCGTGACCGAGAGGCGCCCGGCGATCTCGCTCATCGGCACGAGCAGCGGCAGGGTGCGGTCGGGCAGCTGCACCGTCTCGTAGGCGACCGCCGTGGTCCCGGCATCCATGAGGGCCGTGGTCAGGGCGCGGTCGGCGGCGAGGTGCAGGTAGGTGAAGAGCGTGAGGTCGGAGCGAAGGAAGCCGTACTCCTGAGCGATCGGCTCCTTGACCTTGATGACCAGGTCGGCCTCGCCCCAGGCATCTGCGGCGGTCGCGACGATCTCGGCACCGGCGGCGCGGTACGCGTCGTCCGTGATGCGCGAGCCGAGACCGGCACCGGACTGCACGAGGACGCGATGGCCCTCGCGGACGAGGCGGTCGGCACCGGCCGGGGTGAGGGCGACGCGGTTCTCGTTGTTCTTGACCTCGGTCGGGACGCCGATCTTCATTGATCCTCCTGGGATGGTGTACGTGGTTCGGCACCCAGGATCGCAGAAACATCGAAGATTCAACAGAATCTGTGAAGATGATTCGCGTGACGCGGAAATGCTGAATAATGCTTCGCATGGAGACGAGATCTGACGCCCCCGAGCCGAACACCGTTCGGGCCCCTGCGCTCGACCCGATCGACGCGAGGATCGTCCGCCTGCTCACGGCCGACGGACGGATGACGAATGCCGAGCTCGCCGGTCGTCTCGGCGTCGCTCCCTCGACGGCCCACGCCCGGCTGCGCGCCCTCGTCGACCGCGGCGTGATCACGGGATTCCATGCCAGCGTGGACGAGCGGATGCTGGGCGCCGGACTCCAGGCTGTCATCGGCGTCACCCTGCGCCCGAGCGGCCGCCGCGAGAGCATCGTGGAGTTCGCCGACCGCGTGCGCGTGCTGCCGCAGGTGATCCAGGTGTTCTTCCTCGGCGGGGATGACGACTTCCTCCTGCACATCGCCGTCGCGGACTCCTCGGAGATGCGCGAGTTCGTGCTCGAGCATCTGTCGGCCCAGAGCAGCGTCGCCTCGACGCGCACGAGCATCGTGTTCGACTACCACCGGAACTCGGTCGCCGCCTCGTTCCATTGAGCCGACCGTGCCGGCGGCGGAATCAGTGCTCGGTGGCGCCCGACAGGACAGCGGCCAGCCGTTCGAGCCGAGCGACGCCCGGTCAGGCGCCGTAGGAGGCGGGCAGAGCGCAGTAGTCGGCGAAGCGCCGTGTCGGATGCGCAGGGTCGGTCACATCGACGATCGACCCCGCGACCGTGTGCGGAGGCTCGTCGCCCGCCAGCTGCCACACCGCGTAGTTCCACATGCCTCTGGTGCGCTCGCCGAGCAGGGTCGCCGGGCCGGAGAGCAGGAGGATGCCGTCGCTCTTCGGGTCTTCGCGGAACGCCGTGACCACCGCGCGCACGTCCGATTCTTCTCCGTCCGCGGAATGCTCGCGGATGACTTGCTGACCTGCCGCGGCCAGCGCCGTCGACAGCGCATCCGCGGCCTCTCTCGAACGCTCGGCATCTGCTCCGGCGACCGCGAGCAGCCGCCGACCTCGCGGGTAGAAGTGCAGGAACTCGGAGGCGATGTCCGCCCAGACGTCGGTCATGCCTCCAGGCTACGCCCGCCAGGGCGCGCGGGCACCGGGCACGAGAAGAGCCCCCGGGCCACGGCATCCGCCGCAGCTCGGGGGCTCTTTCGTGCGCTCAGTCCTCGTCGATCAGGAACCGGCTGTAGGCGCCCAGTGTCAGGAAGGTCGGGAACTCCTCCTGCAGGGCGACTTCGCGGAAGATCTCCGCCGCGTCGTCGAAGCGGTCCCCGTGGCTGCGCGTCGCCTGGGCCAGCACCTGGGTGATCAGTCCCTCGATGTACTCCGTGGTGATCGGGGTCCCGTCCTGCGTGCTGCGGTCCTGGTGGATCCACTGCCACACCTGAGAGCGGCTGATCTCGGCCGTCGCGGCATCCTCCATCAGGTTGTCGATCGCCACCGCGCCGAGTCCGCGCAGCCAGGCCTCGAGGTAGCGGATGGCGACGGAGACGTTGTCGCGAACACCCTGCGCCGTGATCGGACGGCCGATGTGGAGGTCGAGCAGGTCGCGAGCCTCCACGTGCACGTCGTCCCGCTGCCGGTCGACCTGGTTCGGCCGGTCGCCGAGCACGGCATCGAACTCGGCCCGTGCCGTCGGGATCAGGTCGGGGTGGGCGACCCAGGTGCCGTCGAAGCCGTCGCCGGCCTCGCGGTTCTTGTCGGCCGCGACCTTCTCGATCGCCCGTGCCGTCGCCTCGGGGTCTCGACGGTTGGGGATCGATGCGCTCATGCCGCCGATGGCGAAGGCGCCCCGCTTGTGGCAGGTCTTCACGAGCAGCTCGGTGTATGCCCTCATGAAGGGCACCGTCATCGTCACCTCGCTGCGATCCGGGAGCACGAATCGCGCCCCGCGACCGCGGTAGTTCTTGATGATCGAGAAGATGTAGTCCCAGCGACCGGCGTTGAGGCCCGCGCAGTGGTCACGCAGCTCGTAGAGGATCTCGTCCATCTCGAAGGCGGCGGGCAGCGTCTCGATGAGCACCGTCGCGCGGATCGTGCCGTGCGGGAGGCCGATGTACTCCTCGCTGAACGAGAAGATGTCATCCCACAGCTTGGCCTCTTCGCTGGACTCGAGCTTGGCGATGTAGAAGTACGGTCCGCGGCCCCCGTCGATGAGTGCCTGCGCGTTGTGCAGGAAGTACAGGCCGAAGTCGACCAGGGAGCCGGAGGCCGAGGTCCGGCGGCCGGCGCGATCGATGAAGGCGATGTGCTTCTCGGGCAGGTGCCAGCCGCGCGGACGCATCACGATCGTGGGGGTGCGGTCGGCGGTGACGCGGTACTCCTTGCCCTCGGGCGAGGTGAAGGAGAGCTCGCCCCGGATCGCGTCCCGCAGGGAGAGCTGCCCTTCGATCACGTTCTTCCAGGTCGGGCTCGTCGCATCCTCCTGGTCGGCCAGCCAGACCCGCGCACCCGAGTTGAGGGCGTTGATCGTCATCTTCGGGTCGGTGGGCCCGGTGATCTCCACCCGCCGGTCCTCGAGGCCGGGACCGGCACCGGCCACGCGCCAGTCGGCGTCCTCGCGGATGTGGGCGGTGTCCTCCCGGAAGCGCGGATCGTGTCCGTTGCCGATCTCGAAGCGCCGACGCATCCGGTCGGCGAGCCGGTCGTGACGTCGGGCGGCGAACCGGTGGTGGAGCTCGGTGAGGAAGGCGATCGCCGCGGGGGTGAGGATCTCCTCGTAGCGGTCGCGCAGGGGGCCGGTGACCTCGATCGCCGGACCCTGCTGGGTCGTCTGGATCGGGGCCGTCGTCGGGGGAGCGGTGGGAGTGGTCATGATCTGGAGTCCTTTGAGTCGTGTCGAGCACCTCGACGAAGAGGGGCGTGGGATCAGTGGAACTGCGCGGCTTCGGTGGAGCCGGCGAGGGCGAGGGTCGCGCTTTCGGGGTTGAGCGCGGTGGAGATGACGTCGAAGTATCCGGTACCCGCCTCGCGCTGGTGCTTGGTGGCGGTGTACCCGTCGGCTTCGGCGGCGAACTCGGCTTCCTGCAGCTCGACGTACGCGCTCATGGCGCGATCGGCGTAGCCGCGGGCGAGGTCGAACATCGAGTAGTTCAGGGCGTGGAAGCCGGCCAGCGTGATGAACTGGAACTTGTAGCCGAGGTCGGACAGCTCCTGTTGGAACGTCGCGATCTCGGCGTCCGACAGATGGCGCTTCCAGTTGAAGCTCGGGGAGCAGTTGTACGCCAGGAGCTTGCCGGGGAACTGCGCGTGGACGGCTGCGGCGAACGCGCGGGCGAGTTCGATGTCCGGCTCACCCGTCTCGACCCAGATCAGGTCGGCGTAGGGCGCGAAGGCGAGGCCTCGACTGATGACCGATTCCAGGCCGGGGCGGATGCGGTAGAAGCCCTCGGTGGTGCGCTCGCCGGTGGTGAACTGCTGGTCGCGCTCGTCGACATCGCTGGTGAGCAGGTCGGCGGCGAGAGCATCCGTGCGGGCGATGATGACGGTCGGCACTCCCGCGACGTCGGCCGCGAGGCGGGCCGCGTTCAGGGTGCGGATGTGCTGCTGAGTGGGCACGAGCACCTTGCCGCCGAGGTGGCCGCACTTCTTCTCGCTCGCCAGCTGGTCTTCCCAATGGATGCCGGCTGCTCCCGACTGGATGAGCGACTGCGCGAGCTCGTACGCGTTCAGCGGTCCGCCGAAGCCGGCCTCGGCGTCGGCGACGATCGGCGCCAGCCAGTCCTGCGTGACCTCGCCCTCCGCGTGCTCGAGCTGGTCCTGGCGGATCAGCGCGTTGTTGATGCGACGCACGACCGCCGGCACGGAGTTCGCGGGGTAGAGCGACTGGTCGGGGTAGGTCTGGCCGGCGAGGTTGCCGTCGGCGGCGACCTGCCATCCCGAGAGGTAGATGGCCTTGAGTCCGGCGCGCACCTGCTGCACGGCCTGGCCGCCGGTGTAGGCGCCGAGCGCCCGGACGTAGTCCTCGGTGTGCAGGAGGTTCCAGAGGTTCTCGGCTCCGCGGTGCGCGAGCGTGGACTCCTCTCGGACCGACCCGCGGATGCGGATGACGTCTTCGGCCGAGTAGGTGCGCTCGACGCCGTCCCAGCGGGGATCGGTGTCCCAGATCTCCTGGAGCTCGGCGGCCGTCTGAACCTGGTCGCCGGCTCGCAGACCGGCGGGGCGGGGCGTCGGGGTGTGGGCGGTGTGCGTCATGGTCTCTCCTCGGTGGATCCGGCGGCTGTGCCGGTGTGGCGTGGTTCCACTGTGAGTGAAGTTCGTCAGGTCGAACGACCGATTCCGAGGAGAAGATCGGCCGAACTTCTGTTTCTGTGACAGAATCACCGCCATGAGCACCATCGACGTTGCAGAAGAGACCGACGCCCTCACGATCGGTCGCCGCATCCGGCAGCTGCGGACCGCACGGGGGATGACGCTCGACGACCTCGCCTCGGCCGTCGACCGCGCCCCGAGTCAGATGTCGATGATCGAGACGGGCAAGCGCGAGCCCAAGCTGACGCAGCTGCAGGCGATCGCCCGAGCCCTGGGCGTGACGATCGACGCCCTGCTGGAGGGGGAGCCGCTCGACGAACGCAGCGCGATCGAGATCGCCCTGGAGCGCGCGATGAAGGGCCAGACGTTCCAGGCGTTGGGCATCGAGCCGTTCCGCATCGCGAAGACCCTGCCGACGGATGCTCTGAAGGCCCTGCTCGCGCTGCACGGCGAGATCGACCGGCTCAGGGATGAACGGGCGGCGACCCCCGAAGAGGCGCGGCGGGCCAACGTCGAGCTGCGGCATCTGATGCGGCGGCAGGACAACCACTTCGCCGATCTGGAGACGAAGGCCGCGGAGATCCTCGCCGCGGTCGGGCATCCCGGCGGGCCGCTGACCCAGCGCACCGCCTCCGAGATCGCCGCCTATCTCGGCTTCACGCTGCACTACGCGCCGGACCTGCCGCAGACGACCCGGAGCGTGGCCGACCTCGCGAACGGGCGGCTCTACCTGTCGAGCCGGGTGCCGGCGAAGGGGGATGCCCGCACCGCGGTGCTGCAGGCGCTGTCGAGCCGGATCCTCGGGCACTCCGAGCCGCGCAGCTACGCCGAGTTCCTGCGGCAGCGGGTGGAGACCAACTACCTGACCGGCGCGCTCCTCATCCCCGAGGCGCACGTCGTGCCCGCGTTGAAGGACGCCAAGCAGCGGCGTTCGATCTCGATCGAAGACCTGCGCGACGCCTACTCGGTGTCTTACGAGACGGCGGCGCATCGCTTCACGAACCTCGCGACGCGGCACCTCGACATCCCCGTCCACTTCCTCAAGGTGCACGAGTCGGGCACGATCACGAAGGCGTACGAGAACGACGACGTGAACTTCCCGACCGACCGGCTCGGCGCCATCGAAGGGCAGATGTGCTGCCGCAAGTGGACGTCGCGGGTCGTGTTCGACGAGGACGATCGCTTCAACCCGTACTACCAGTACACCGACACCGGCAACGGCACGTACTGGTGCACCGCACGGGTGGAGTCGTCGAGCGAGGGGCTGCACTCGGTGAGCGTCGGGGTGCGCTTCGACGACACCAAGTGGTTCGTGGGGCGCGACACCTCGCACCGGGGCGTCTCGAAGCACTCGGTCGAGGTGTGCTGCCGCCGGGCGCCCGCCGATCTGGAGGAGCGTTGGCGCGAGAACTCCTGGCCGAACGTGAAGACTCCGCGCACGCTGCTCGCGACTCTGCCGACGGGTTCCTTCCCCGGCGTCGACACCACCGACGTCTACGAGTTCCTGGAAGCCCATGCCCCGAGGTGAGCAGTAGAGTTTTACGTTTTACCCCCGTGATACCGTCGTGGGATCACTGATCGATCCGGGGGATTCGCCATGCTCGCTCGCAAGAAGACCGCCTTTCTCGGCTCCGCCGTCGTGGCGCTCGCTCTGTCTCTGGCGGGTGCGACGAGCGCTCAGGGAGCAGCCGGGCCGATGGCCGACCTGACGGGCGCGGTGGTCTCCGGCGCGGTGGTCTCGGGCGAGAAGGTCGCGGCGGCGGCCGACGGACTCGATCCCCGGCTCGCCTCCGCGACGGATCTGGAACTGGTGTCGCTGCTCTTGACCGGGAGCGGCGCTCTCGCCGATGCTCATCCCGAGCTGGTCACGGAGTTCGGACTCCGTGTGCTGACGGCGGAGAAGGCGGCCGCGATGGTTCCCGTCGCGGAGCAGTTCCTCGCGACGCATCCTGTCTTCACCACGACCTGGGCGCCGGCGATCAGGAGTGCGGACCCTCTTCTGGTCGACCAGGGGATCAACGGATTCATGACCGATTTCATGGACTACGTGGCGCGTTCCTGCCGCCCCTCCTGCACCGCCTGAGGTCGCCCGCCGCGCGTTCGTCGCGAAGCCGTGCAGGCGCGAGCCCTCGACCCGGCTTCGTCAACATTTAGTTTGATCTTGCTTAGTCAATCTTGACTATGTTACTTTCGACGAGCCATCAATGACGAACGGCCGAGAAGGGACCCTCATGGCTACTTCCTCTGCGGAAACCCGATTCCGCATCACTGCCACCCTGACGTGCGTTCTCGCCGCCACGCTGACGCTCGGAGCATGTTCCGCGCAGACGCCAGGCGGCGATTCCGCCCCCACGAGTGCGAGCGACACCGACGCCTGCAAGCGCAATCAGGATGCCGGCACCATCACCTACATCTCCGGCTACGGCTACTCCGCCAGCGCCGGTCAGCTCGACGTGTTCCTCGCCGAGGAGCTGGGCTACTTCGACGACCTCTGCCTCGATGTCGAGATCAACGCCTCCGGTGCGAACGGGCAGCAGCTCGTGGCATCCGGTCAGGCGCAGTTCACGGCGCTCGGCTCCGCATCCGACGTGATGCTGGCGGCGGCGAACAGCAAGAACCTCACGGCGGTCGCCACCTACGGCACCACCCCGCCGTTCTCGATCTTCGGCAACGAGAAGCTCGAGAGCCTCACGGACCTCGAGGGCGGCTCGCTCGGGTACTTCATCAACCTGACCCCGATCGCCTCGGCCATGCTCGACGAGGCCGGCGTCGACGTGTCGAAGGTCGAGATGGTCAAGATGACCAACTACGACCCCACCGTGGTCGTGCGCGAGCAGGTCGACGCGATCGTCGGCTACGCCTCCAACCAGCCGCAGTCGCTGAAGGCGCAGGATCTGCCGTTCAGCGAGTTCCTCCCCGCCGACCTCGGCGTCGAGGGCACCTACAACGTGATGGAGGTCAACTCCCGCTTCCTCGATGAGCACCGCGAGGTCGCCGCCGACTTCATGCGCGCGAGCCTCAAGGCGCTGCAGTACTGCCTCGACGAGTCGGATGCCTGCATCGACAAACTCGCGAAGCTGGCCGAGGACAACAACCAGGGCGCCGCGTTCCCGCGCGACCAGCTCGCTCGCACCTGGGAGGTGGAGTCCGCCTGGGTCCGCGAGAGCGCCGGTGGCAACCCGGGTGTGCAGACCGAGGCCATGTGGGAGCCGGAGTACGCGCTCGTGAAGAAGTACGGCGACGTCAAGGAGCTTCCCGCCATCGCCGACATGATGGACGCCGACCTGGTCGCCGACCTGTACGACGGCGACACCCTGACGTGGCCGGCGAAGTGATGGCGGCCGCACACGGAGCAGGCGTCGAGGTCAGGGGCGTCTCCAAGTCCTTCGGCGTCGACGGTGCTCAGGTCACGGTGCTCGACGACGTGAGCCTGACGATCGGCATGGGCGAGTTCGTGTCGGTGATCGGTCCGAGCGGCTGCGGCAAGTCCACGCTGCTCAAGGTCGTCGCCGGGCTCCTCGATGCCGACTCCGGCACCGTCACGATCGACGGCGAGAGCGTCACTGCGGCCTCGCGCGACAAGAAGATCGGCCTCGTGCCGCAGTCGCCCGCCCTCCTGCCGTGGAAGACGGTGCGTGAGAACGTCGAGCTGCCGGTGCGCATCAACGCCAAGGCGAACACCGGGCGAGCGCTGCGCGATCCCGCGGAGCTGCTGGCGACCTTCGGCCTCGGTCAGGCGATGACGAAGTACCCCGGTCAGCTGTCCGGCGGCATGCAGCAGCGCGCCGCGATCGCCAGGGCGTTCGTGTTCGACCCGGCCATCATGCTGATGGACGAGCCGTTCTCGGCACTCGACGAGATGAACCGCGACCTGCAGCGGATCGCGCTGTTGGAGTTCTGGCAGTCGAACCGCAAGGCGGTCATGTTCGTCACGCACTCGGTGCCGGAGGCGATCATGCTCTCCGACCGCATCGTCGTGATGGCCGCCCACCCCGGGCGCATCGCCCAGGTGATCGACGTGAACCTCCCGCGGCCGCGCACCGAGGAGGCCTACGCGACGGACGAGTTCCGCGAACTGGAAGCAGTCGTGCGCGGTGCGCTGCGCGCGCAGACGGAGAAGGCCCATGTCTGAGCTGACGATGAGAGACACGACCGCGACCCTCGCGACCGCTCGACTGAGATCCCAACCGCGCCGCGGCGCCCCGCCCTGGCTGCGCTGGGGAGCGTGGGGTCCGACCCTGATCACCTTCGTGATCGCGGCGCTGCTGTGGCAGGTCGTGGCATGGACCAACCCGTACGTGCTCCCGACCCTGGAAGCCATCGGCGGAAGCCTCGTCGACGATGCCGGCATGTACTGGTCGAACTTCCTCGTCACGCTGCTCGAAGTCGTGGTCGGTGCCTCCGCCGGCATCCTCGCCGGGTTCCTGCTGGCGGTGATCATGGCCGAGTTCCAGATCATCGAGCGGGCCGTGATGCCGCTCGTGATCATCGTGATGGTCACCCCGATCGTGGCGATCGCCCCGGCGCTGGTCGTGGCCTTCGGCTTCGGAATGGTGCCGAAGTTCATCGTGACCGGGCTCGTGGTGTTCTTCCCGATGCTCGTGAACTCGCTGGCCGGTCTCCGCGACGTCGATCAGAAGGCGATGGACGTCTTCAGGACGCTGCATGCCTCGCGGTGGGAGATCTTCCGTGAGCTGCGGTTCCCCGGGAGCATGCCGTACGTGTTCGCGGGTCTGCGCATCGCCCTGCCGCTCGCAGTGGTCGGCGCCGCGGTCGCCGAGTTCGTCGCGGCAGGACAGCAGGCCGGTCTCGGCTCGCTCGTCACCACCTCTGCTGCACAGGCGAACCTGCCCGTCACCTGGGCCAGCATCGCCCTGCTGTGCCTCCTCGGTGTGCTCCTGATCATCGTCCTCGCCCTGGTGCGCAAGCGCGTGCTCTGGTGGAGCGACGGCGAGGTCACGGCCAAGGGCTGACGCGGCATCCGGATCCCGGGACGGCCGCCCCCACCCGTCCCGGGGTTCCTCCGGCGTGCCCGGAATCACTCGAGAACGACCAGAACCACCCACAAGGAAGGCACCCGCACATGACCGATCAGAACACCGTCAAGCAGCTGCGTCTCGGCCTCTTCGAGAACGCCCAGGCCAACGACTCCGGCACCGCGACCTGGCGGCACCCCGACAACGGGCGCTACCTGTTCGACAAGCTCGAGTACTGGCGCGACACCGCGCGGATGGTCGAGGACGCCGGGTTCGACTTCCTGTTCCTCGCCGATGCCTGGGGCTGGGCCGACGTCGCGGGCGAGCGTCCCGACATCTGCTCGGTCGAGGGCCTCGACCTGCCGCGGCTCGATCCGGCGATCATCCTCGCCGCCCTCATCCCCGAGACGACGCGGCTGGGTCTCGTCGCCACCGGCTCGACCCTGCTCGAGCCTCCCTATTCCTTCGCCCGCCGGATGGCGACGCTCGACATCCTCTCCGGCGGCCGTATCGGCTGGAACGTGGTCACCACGGGCACGGCCGACACCGCGGTGCAGGGCTTCGGGGTGCCGATGGTCGGTCACGACGACCGCTACCTCATGGCCGACGACTTCATGCAGGTCGTCTACAAGCTGTGGGAGCAGGCGTGGGAGGAGGGGGCCCTGGAGCGCGACAAGGCCGGCCGTTTCGCCGATCCCTCGAAGGTGCACCGCATCGCTCACGACGGCCCCTACTTCCGCTCGCACGGCTACGGCAACACGTCGCGCTCGCCGCAGGGAACTCCGGTGCTGTTCCAGGCGGGCGCATCGCCGGCCGGCCGCGAGTTCGGCGGCAAGCACGGTGAGGCGATCTTCGTCGGCAGCGGCTCCGTCGAGCAGCTCCGAGCGCACTCTTCCGCGATCCGCGAGGAGGCCGTGAAGAACGGCCGTGGAGCCGACGAGGTCAAGATCATGTCGGCGTTCGCCGCGATCGTCGGCAGCACGGAGGAAGAGGCGCAGCGCAAGTACTCCGAGGTCGCCGACGCGCAGAACCCCGACGTCACCGTCGCCTCCTACGCGTGGTTCACGGGCCTCGACCTGTCGGCGTACGCGCCGAACACGCCGATGTCCGAGTTGAGCACCGAGCTGTCGCAGACCCAGGTCGCCCGCTTCGCCGACAAGACGGTCGGCGACGTTCTCGGAGACTGGCACGCGCACGGTGTCGGCGCCCGCCCGATCGTGGGCACACCCGAGCAGGTGGCTGACCGGATGATCGAGCTCGCCGACGGCGCCGACCTCGACGGGTTCCTCTTCGCTCCCGTCATCCCGCCGGCATCGACGGTCGATTTCATCGAGCACGTGCTGCCGATCCTCAAGGAGCGCGGCGCGATCGTCGAGCCCTCCGCCGAGCCGCAGTCGCTGCGTGAGCGCCTGATCGGCACGCCCACGCCGGCGCTCGCCGATTCGCACACCGGATCGCAGCACCGGCGGACGATGTCGCGTGTCTGACACCCTCGCCGGTGTCGCCGTCGTGGGGAGCGCGAACCTCGACCTCGTGGTCGAGGTCTCGCGCCCCCCACGCGTCGGCGAGACCCTCCTCGGACGAGCCGGCGGACGCTTCTCCGGAGGCAAGGGGCTGAATCAGGCCGTGGCGTCCGCGCGCAGCGGCGCCCCGACGCGGTTCTGCGCCATCGTCGGAGCGGATGAGGCCGCCGACGTGCTGCAGCAGACGTTGGCGGATGCCGGAGTCGTGGCGTCTCTCCGCCGCAGTGACGCCGCTCCGACCGGGGTTGCTCACGTGCTCGCCCTCGACGGCGGGGACAACAGCATCGTCGTCGCGGCCGGCGCCAACGCCGACCTCGCGCCGGAAGACGCGGTCGCCGGGATCGCGGGAGCCGCGGTCGTGCTCGCGCAGCTGGAGGTGCCCGTCGAGAGCGTTGCAGCCGGACTGCGTGCGGGGCGAGCTGCAGGCGCACTGACGATCCTCAACGCCGCCCCCGCGCATGCCGCGACGATCGGGATGCTCGCCGACGTCGATGTTCTCGTGGTGAACGAGACCGAGTGCACTGAGCTCGGCGGCATCGACCGGCTGCACGCGGCCGGTGCGCAGACGGTCGTCCTCACGCAGGGCGCCGGGGGAGTGACGCTCCATCGCTCGGGGAGGAGGTCCGTGCACGTCGCGGCCTTCCGGATCGATCCGGTCGACACGACCGGTGCCGGCGACGCGTTCTGCGGTGCGCTCGCCGCTGCGCTCTCCCAGGGAGAGCGGATCGAGGATGCTCTGGTCCGAGCCTGTGCGGCAGGAGCCGTCGTGGCTCAGCATCGCGGGGCGACCACCCCGGCGCTGACGCCCGGATCGATCGCGAGGCTCGTCGCCTCCCGCTGAGTCGCTACTCCGCGGGGGCGGCGGCAGGTGCCGCCTCTTCCGTCTCGCCGGCGAACGTGTACTCCCCGCCGCGCAGACGCTCCAGAAGGTCGAGCAGCCACTGCTTCTCGGCCGTGAGCCGCGCCGTGGACAGGTCGAAGATCTCGCGCACGTACTTCGGGGTCGTCTCGGAGCGCAGCGTGTCCTGCACGTCGAAGCCGTTCTGCGTGACGATCGCGTCGCTCTTGATGAGGCGGTGCTCCAGACCGGCGATGACTTCCTGCCGACTCAGCACGAACATGAAGGAGGCCACCGTCATGATCGCCTGGGTGTCGAAGGCCGCCACGTTCCAGAGGTTCTCGCGCAGCATCCGTTGCAGCTCCACCTCGCCGGACGGCGTGATCCGGTAGGTCGTGCGCGCCGGGCGCTTGCCCTCGGCCTCGGTGCCGCTCTCGGCGATGTAGCCGTCGACCTCGAGGGCTCGCAGCGCGTTGTAGATCGACCCGGGCTGGATGTGCGCCCATTCGTCCACGTGCCAGGTCATGAGCTTGCGACGGAGGAAGTACCCGTGCACGGGCTGGAACTGCTTCACGGCGCCGAGGACGACGAGGCGGGTGGTCGACATGCCCCTCATGCTAACGGCTGCGATCTCAGATTCCGGTTGTTTGCATGATCAAGATTGTCTATTATCGAAACTAGTCAAAGTTGACTAACGAAAGGAAGCCGAAATGACGTCTGCCGTGACCGACGCCCTGCCCCGCGACCTGGCCCTCCGCCGGGCGTTCTCGGTGTACCCGACCGGTGTCGTCGCCCTCGCCGCGCACCTCGACGACCGTGCCGTCGGGATGGCGGTCAACTCCTTCACGTCGATCTCGCTCGAGCCCGCCCTCGTCGCGATCAGCGCGGCGCGCACCTCGAAGACCTGGCCGCTGCTCCGCGAGGTGCCCGAGCTCGGCATGAGCGTGCTGGCCGCGCACCACGAGCCGCTCAGCCGCTCGCTCTCGGCGCGCGAAGGCGACCGCTTCGGTGGGCACGATTGGCAGCGCACCGAGGGCGGTGCGGTGCTGATCTCGGATGCCGCGCTCTGGCTCACCTGCCGCCTGCACAGCACGTTCGACGGCGGTGACCATGAGATCGCCCTGTACGAGATCTCCGACGTCACGCTGTTCGACGACGTGGAGCCGCTCGTCTTCCATCAGAGCCGCTATCGCTCGATCGCCGCTCCCGAGAGCGCGTGAGCACCCCGCCGCTCGGGAGGATCGCCGGCGTGGTCGTCCCTGGTGACGGGCGGGGGCGGGAGCTCGGATTCCCGACGGCGAACCTGGCGCTCGACGAGGGCGATCTCCCCGAGGACGGGATCTATGCGGCCTGGGTGCGGATCGACGAGGAAACGCATCCGTGGGCGTCGAGTGTCAGCGTCGGCGCGAATCCGACTTTCGAGGGCGACCGCGAGCGGCGCGTCGAGGTGCACCTGCACGACGCCGACCTCGACCTGTACGGCCGGCGGCTGGCCGTGAGCCTCGTCGCGCACCTGCGTCCGACGCTGCGCTTCGATCGCGTCGACGCGCTGATCGCCCAGACGGCGGACGACGTCGTCCGCTGCCGGATGCTGTTGACCGATCATGCTCGGATCTCCCCCTGACCCTTCCCTCCCGTCGCCGTTCCTGTCGCCCGGGTGCCGGGAGGTTGTCAGGAGCGGCGACCGGAAGGTCTCCTGCAACGCGGGGCGTGCGCAGGAGGGACCCGGATGGGTGACCGGTTCAGTCCCGAGCGGTCTGCAGGATCGTCCAGAGCTCGGCGCGGGCGGGGAACGTCGACAGATCGATGTCGAGCATGGCGCCGGCCTGGGAGATGCGGGAGCGCAGCGTGTGCCGATGCACCCCGAGCGCGATCGCGGCGGACTCCGCCTTCGCATCGTGCTCCAGCCAGGTGCGCAGCGAGCGCTCCAGATCGGACCCGGTGCGGGCATCGTGTTCGCGCACCGGAGCCAGGCGTGACTCGGCGACCAGGCGCGCCTCATCCGTCGCGAGGGCGGTGAGGATGCTTGATCCGACCGTGTCGGCGTACCGTGCGGCGCCGTGCGTGCCCTGCTGCCGCAGTGCCGTGAGCGCCTGGGCATGCGCTCGGGCGAAGGAGTCGTACGCCTCGGGCTCGGAGACGCCGATGCGGATGCCGAAGCGCATCGCCACCTGATCGAGCAGCGCCTCGTCGCCGGCCGAGAGGCACATCGTGACGCCGTCCTCGGACTCGGCGAGGAAGACCGGAGTCCCGTGGTCGGCGCGGTGGCGCTCCCACCAGTCGGTGAGGGGACCGGCCGGGGCGTCCGCTGCCACCGCCACGACCACCGGGGCGGGGGGCAGGCTCCCGAGCACCCGCCTGGCCAGGGCGGGCTCGTCGGAGAGGAGCGAGCCGAGCAGCTGGGCATGCAGGCGGCGACGACTCCGCGCGAGCTGCTCGCTCTGCTCCATCGCGAGTCCGGCCATCGCGATCACCGAGGTCACGACCGCCCGCGCCTCGGGGTCGAGGGCGTCGATGGCCAGCGCGATCACTCCACGCAGGTGTCCGCCCCGACCCACCGTGAACAGCATGAAGGTGTGGTCGCCGAGAGTCAGCGACTGTCCGGCCTCCAGTCCGCGGGTGAGGATCTCCATGACGCGCTCGCCCAGGGCGTCGAGCAGCTCTGCATCGAGTCGGTCGCGCGGGTGCGAGACGAGGAGGGCGCCCGCTGCATCGAACATCCCCGACCACACGTCGAGTCGGCGTCCGAGCTCGGCGATCGTCGCCTCGAGGCCGCTCGGGCGCAGGGCCGCGAGGGCGAGGGCTCGCTGGGTGTCCAGTGCCCAGGACCGCCGGGCGTAGGCCTGCGCCGCGATCGCCTCGGAGTGGGCGCGGGCGACGGCGATGAACGGTGTGCGGTACGGCACCGAGAACAACGGCATCCCGTGCACCTCGCACGCGGAGATGAGCTCGTCCGGGATTCCGGAGCGGTGCACGTCGGTGCCGAACCCGAGGCCCAGGACGCCGCGATCGGCGAGTCGCCCGACGTAGGTGTCGATCGCCACCGCCTCGTCGAACTGCGTGCCGGTGGTCAGCAGCGCCAGATCCTCGGAGAGGAAGGGCGTCGGGTCGGCGAGGTCCGAGCTGTGCACCCATCGCAGCGGTCGATCGAGCGCTCCCTCGGGGAGGTCGGTCTCGCGGGGGACGAGCGCGAGGCCGAGATCGCGACGGCGAAGCAGGGCTCGCAGCGTCGGCTGATCGGTCGTGGCCATGGGGCACTCTCCCTGATGTACGCTGCGGCGAAGTCGTCTTGCAAATTGTACAGTTCGGCGAGTGCGGCGGCATCCGGTGGACACGTACGCTCGCGAACATGGCACTCCTCGACACCGCAGCTCCCGCAGTCCCTCTCGGCGGACCCGACCTCCCTCAGGAGCGTCGTCTGGTCACGGACCTCCCCGGTCCTCGCTCAGCGGAGATCCTCGCGCGCAAGGCGGATGCCGTGGCCGCCGGTGTCGGCCACACCGTGCCGATCGCCGCCGTCGCCGCCGGAGGTGGAGTCGTGGTGGACGCGGACGGCAACTCGCTCATCGACCTCGGGTCCGGTATCGCCGTGACCACGGTCGGCAACGCGCACCCCAAGGTCGCCGCAGCCGTCGCCGCACAGGCCGCGCAGTTCACGCACACGTGCTTCATGATCTCGCCCTACGAGTCGTACGTCGGCGTCGCCGAGGCGCTCAACCGCGTCACCCCGGGTGACTTCGCGAAGAAGAGCGCCCTGTTCAACTCGGGGGCGGAGGCCGTCGAGAACGCGATCAAGATCGCCCGCAAGCACACCGGACGCCAGGCGGTCGTCGCCTTCGACCACGGCTACCACGGCCGCACCAACCTGACCATGGCCCTCACCGCCAAGTCGATGCCGTACAAGAGCGGCTTCGGCCCCTTCGCCCCCGAGGTCTACCGCGCACCGATGTCGTACCCGTTCCGCGACGGGCTCGAGGGCGGCGAGGCCGCGGCCCGCGTCATCCTCCAGCTCGAGAAGCAGATCGGTGCCGACAACCTCGCCGCCGTCATCATCGAGCCCATCCAGGGCGAGGGCGGCTTCATCGTCCCCGCTGACGGCTTCCTGCCCGCGATCGTCGACTGGTGCCGTGCGAACGGCGTCGTCTTCATCGCCGACGAGGTGCAGACCGGCTTCGCCCGCACGGGACACATGTTCGCGAGCGAGATCTTCGGCATCGAGCCCGACCTGATCACCACGGCCAAAGGCATCGCCGGCGGCCTTCCGCTCGCGGCGGTGACCGGGCGTTCCGAGATCATGGACGCCTCGCACTCCGGCGGCCTCGGCGGCACCTACGGCGGCAACCCGATCGCCTGCGCCGCGGCGCTCGCCTCGATCGACGTGTTCGAGAACGACGGCGTGATCGAGCGGGCGCGGGAGATCGGCACGATCCTCACCGAGCGTCTCACCGCCATCCAGCAGAACGACCCGCGCGTCGGCGACGTCCGCGGCCACGGGGCCATGATCGCGGCGGAGTTCGTCGACCCCGAGACCAAGGCGCCGAATGCGGCTCTCACGGCCGCCGTGGCGAAGGCGTGCATCGCGCAGGGCGTCATCGTGCTCACCTGCGGAACCTACGGCAACGTCATCCGCTTCCTCCCTCCCCTCTCGATCGGCGACGACCTGCTGAACGAAGGACTCGACATCGTGGAGGCAGCTCTCGCCGCGGCCACGGAATGACGTGCGGTCGCGCTTCTGCGACCACACCCCCTTGTCCGGTCGCGACCCCAATCGGGGGATTTCGGGTCGCGACCGGCACTACTTCACCCAACGAAGGAGTTGCAGATGGCTGAGATCACTCGCGACGTACTGATCATCGGTGCCGGAGCCGCAGGGCTCACGGCGGCGAACGACCTGCGGAAGGCGGGCCTGTCGGTCGCCGTTCTGGAGGCCCGCGACCGCGTGGGCGGGCGCCTCTGGACCGACGTCATCGACGGCGCCATGCTCGAGATCGGCGGCCAGTGGGTCTCGCCGGATCAGGACGCCCTCAAGGAGGCGATCGAGGAGCTCGGGCTCGAGACCTACAGCCGCTACCGCGAAGGGGACAGCGTCTACGTCGGTCCCGATGGGAAGGCGCACCGCTTCACCGGCGAGATGTTCCCGGTCGCACCGGCGACCGAGGCGGAGATCGCCCGCATCACCGACATCCTCGACGCACTGGTCGCCGAGATCGACCCGGACCGCCCGTGGGCGCACCCGAACGCGGCCGACTGGGACTCCATCACCTGGGACGCGTGGCTGCGTCAGCAGACCGACGACGACGAGGCCGTGCGCAATCTGGCCTTCGCCACCGGATCGGCGATGCTCACCAAGCCGACGCACTCCTTCTCGCTGCTGCAGTCGCTGCTGATGGCGGCATCCGCCGGCTCGTACTCGAACCTGGTCGACGCGGACTTCATCCTCGACAAGCGGGTCGTCGGCGGCCTGCAGCAGGTGCCGCTGCGCCTGGCGGAGCGACTCGGCGACGACGTCCTGCTGAACCAGCCGGTGCGCAGCCTCGAATGGTCGGATGCCGGCGTCGTGGCCACGACCGATGAACTCACGGTCCGCGCCCGCCACGCGATCCTCGCGCACGCTCCCGTGCTGTACAGCCGCATCGCGTTCGTCCCGCCGCTGCCGCGCCGTCAGCACCAACTGCACCAGCACCTCTCGATGGGCTTCGTCATCAAGGTGCACGCGGTGTACGACCGCCCGTTCTGGCGCGAGCAGGGCCTCAGCGGCACCGCGTTCAGCCCGTACGAGCTCTCGCACGAGGCCTACGACAACACGAACCACGGCGACGAGCGCGGCACCCTGGTCGGCTTCGTCTCCGACGCCAACGCCGACGGCGTGTTCGAGCTGTCGGCAGAGGAGCGCAAGGAGCGCATCCTCGAGTCGCTGTCGCACTACTACGGCCCGGAGGCCAAGAACCCCGTCGTCTACTACGAGAGCGACTGGGGCAGTGAGGAGTGGACGCGGGGTGCCTACGCCGCGAGCTTCGACATGGGCGGCCTGCACCGTTACGGCGCAGACCTCCGCACCCCGGTCGGCCCGATCCACTTCGCCTGCAGCGACATGGCGGGCGCCGGATACCAGCACGTCGACGGCGCGATCCGGATGGGGCATTTCGTCGCATCGAACATCGTCGACGCGAGTCGCGAGGCCGGCGCTGTCGAGAGCGGCAGCTGATGACCGGCTCGGTCGTCGTCGGGTACACGGCGACGGATTCGGGAGCGGACGCCGCGGCCCTCGGTGCGCGGCTCGCCCGCAGCCTCGGCGCCACCTTGCACCTGGTGATCGTGCTCCCGAACGAGGGCACGCGCAACGCGGCGGTCCCGCCCGAGCGCGCGTACGAGGAGCACATCAGAGCCCAGGCCAAGAAGTGGCTCGGCGACGCGGTCGTCCGGCTCCCGCAGGAGCTGACCCGCAGCGGTCACGTGCGCTTCTCCGAGTCGTTCGCCGAAGGGCTGATCTCCGCCGGTGACGAGTTCGGTGCCAGGGTGATCGTGATCGGCGCCGCCGGCGGGGGCATCCTCGGACGGCATCGGCTCGGCAGCGTCGCCTCGGAGCTGCTGCACTCGTCGACCATCCCGGTGGCGCTCGCGCCGGTGGGCACCGCGCAGCAGGACGACCACGTCATCCCGCGCGTCACCGTCGCCGTGGGTTCTCGACCGGGGGCCGACGCGCTCCTCGACGAGGCCGTCGCTCTCGCCGGTGACAGCGGCGTCGACCTCCGACTCGTGTCCCTCGTGCCGTTCGACGTTCCCCCGGGGCTCGACACCGGCGCGATCCGCACGGTCGGCGACACGCATGCGCAGGAAGTGCTCGCCGTCGCCACCGAGCTGCTGCCCGACGGACGCACCGCCGCGGTCGAGAAAGCCCCCGGTGACTCCGTGGAGGATGCCGTCGCGCATCTCTCCTGGCTCCCCGGCGAGGTCGTCCTGGTCGGCTCCAGCCGACTGGCCCAGCCCCGTCGTCTGTTCCTGGGCTCCACGGCAGCGAAGATGCTGCACGAGCTGCCCGTCCCCATGATCGTCGTCCCGCGCACCCGCAACGAAGCAGGAGAACGCTGATGAGCAGCACCAACCGGGCGACGGAGCCCGAATCCGGTGTCACGACCGGGATCTCCACCAAGGGCCTGAGCGCCGGAACGGTCGGCCTCATCGGCGCGGTCGTGATCGGCATCTCGTGCATCGCACCCGCCTACACGTTCACGGCCGCCGTGGGCCCCGTGGCATCCACGGTCGGGTCGCAGATCCCGGCGATCATCCTCGTCGGCTTCATCCCGATGCTCCTGGTCGCCTTCGGCTACCGGGAGCTGAACAATCGGATGCCCGACTCCGGCACCTCCTTCACGTGGGCGGCACGCGCCTTCGGGCCGTGGGTCGGCTGGATGGCGGGCTGGGGCCTGGTGGTCGCCACGATCCTGGTGCTCTCCAACCTCGCGGGCATCGCGGTCGACTTCCTCTTCCTGCTGATCTCCCAGATCACCGGCAACCCCGACGTCGCCGGGCTGGCGAGCGTCACCTGGATCAACATCGGCGTCTGCCTGCTGTTCATGCTCGGGGCGACCTGGATCTCGTACCGCGACATGCAGACGACGCAGAAGCTGCAGTACTGGCTCGTCAGCTTCCAGATCCTCGTCCTGCTCTTCTTCGCCGGCGCGGCGATCGTGCAGGCGGTCAACGGCAACGGGTTCGACTATCAGCCGTTCGACCTGAACTGGTTCAACCCGTTCGCGATCTCGTCGTTCAGCGCGGTCGCCGCCGGTCTCTCGCTCTCGATCTTCATCTTCTGGGGCTGGGACGTCACCCTGACCATGAATGAGGAGACCAAGGATCCGGAGAAGACGCCGGGTCGGGCGGCCACCGTCACGGTCCTCATGATCGTCTCGCTGTACCTGCTGCTCGCCGTCGCCATGATCATGTTCGCGGGCGTCGGCACCGGGGCTCTCGGGCTCGGCAACGAGGACATCCAGGAGAACGTGTTCTTCCATCTCTCCGGACCCATCCTCGGCCCGCTCGCGTTCCTCGTGTCGCTCGCGGTGCTGACAAGCTCGGCGTCGTCGCTGCAGTCCACCTTCGTGGGCCCCGCGCGCACTCTGCTGGCGATGGGGCACTATGGCGCCCTGCCGAAGTCGTTCGCCAAGGTCAGCCCGCGCTTCTTCACTCCCGGATACGCGACCATCGTGTCGGCCATCGTGGCCTCGGCCTTCTACGCCGTCATGCGGCTGGTCAGCGAGGACACCCTCTGGGACACCATCCTCACGCTCGGCATGATGATCTGCTTCTACTACGGCATCACCGCCTTCGCGTGCGTCTGGTACTTCCGCAAGCAGTGGTTCGACTCGACCCGGAACTTCTTCTTCACGTTCCTGTTCCCGCTCGTCGGCGGCGCGATCCTCGCGGTGCTGTTCTTCACCACGCTGATCGACTCGATGGACCCGGGCTACGGCTCCGGTTCGCAGATCGGCGGCGTCGGCATCGTGTTCATCCTCGGGATGCTGATCATCGTCGTCGGCATCGCGGTGATGATCTGGAACGCCGTCCGTCGCCCCGCCTTCTTCCGCGGCGAGACGCTGGGCATCGACGCACCGCCCAGCCGACGCAAGCGGTAATAGCCCTCCTCACAGAAAGAGAATCATGAGCACTCAGACCGAACAGGCGCTCCTAGACAGCATCCCCACCGGCCTCTTCATCGGCGGCCAGTGGATCGACGGCGAGACCGGTGGCACCTTCGACGTGCAGGACCCCGCGACCGGCACCGTGATCCGGACGATCGCCGACGCGACGCCGGCCGACGGCCTCCGGGCCCTCGACGCCGCGGTCGCCGCTCAGGACGAGTGGGCTGCGACCGCTCCCCGGGTGCGCAGCGAGATCCTCCGCCGCGCCTTCGACCTCGTGCAGGAGCACAAGGAGGACCTGGCGCTGCTCATGACGCTCGAGATGGGCAAGCCGCTCGCCGAGGCGCGTGGCGAGGTCGTCTACGGCGGCGAGTTCCTGCGCTGGTTCAGCGAGGAGGCCGTCCGCATCAGCGGCCGCTACGGGATCAACCCCGAGGGCACCGGCCACATGGTCGTGTCGCAGCGTCCGGTCGGACCCTCGTTCTTCGTGACGCCGTGGAACTTCCCGTTCGCGATGGCGACCCGCAAGATCGCGCCCGCCCTGGCCGCGGGCTGCACCGTGGTGATCAAGCCCCCGGCACTCACCCCGCTGACGACGATCTTCTTCGTCTCGCTGCTCGAGAAGGCGGGCCTCCCCGCGGGCGTCGTCAACGTCGTGCAGACGTCGAAGTCCAGCGCGCTGTCGGCGCCGATCATCGCCGACCCGCGTCTGCGCAAGCTCTCCTTCACCGGATCGACGGAGGTCGGCCGCAAGCTCATCGCCCAGGCGGCCGAGGGCGTGCTGCGCGTGTCGATGGAGCTCGGTGGCAACGCGCCGTTCGTGGTGTTCGACGACGCCGACCTCGACAAGGCCGTGGACGGCGCGCTCGCCGCGAAGTTCCGCAACATCGGGCAGGCCTGCACCGCGGCCAACCGCTTCATCGTGCACAAGGATGTCGCGGGCGAGTTCGCCACGCGCGTCACCGAGCGTGTCAACAGCATGAAGATCGGCCGTGGCACCGAGGACGGCGTCTCGATCGGCCCGCTCATCGACGCGGATGCCGTCGCCAAGGCCGGCGAGCTCGTCGACGAGGCCGTCGGTCGCGGTGCGACGCTGCTCGCCGGCGGCAAGGCCGTCGAGGGCACGGGCACCTTCTACGAGCCCACCGTGCTCACCGACGTCGTCGCCGGCAGCGCGATCCTCCGCGAGGAGATCTTCGGGCCGGTGCTCGCGATCGCGACGTTCGAGGACGAGGACGAGGCCGTGCGTCTGGCGAACGACACCGAGTACGGACTCGTCTCCTACGTCTTCACCGAGAACCTGCAGCGCGGGCAGCGGATGATCGACAAGCTCGAGACCGGCATGATGGGTCTCAACGTGGGCGTGGTCTCCAACGCCGCGGCTCCCTTCGGCGGCGTCAAGCAGTCCGGCGTCGGCCGCGAGGGCGGGTTCGAGGGCATCCACGAGTACCTGTCGACCAAGTACACACTGATCCCCGTCTCCTGACTTCCGATGCGGGGCCCGCACCGCCGGGCCCCGCACACCACACGAGAGGACATGTCATGACCGACTACGCCGTCATCAACCCCGCCACCGGAGAGACGCTGGCGTCCTTCGACACCTTCACGGATGCGCAGATCGAAGAGGCCGTCGCGGCCGCCGACGAGGCCCACCGCGAGTGGTCCCGCTCGTCGACGGTCGCCGAGCGCGCGGCCCTGGTGCGCCGTGCGGCCGAGCTGCACAGAGAACGTCGCGAAGAGCTCGCCGACATCTTCGTGCGCGAGATGGGCAAGCCCCGCGAGGCCGCTCTCGGTGAGGTCGACTTCGCCGCCGACATCGCCGAGTACTACGCCGACCAGGCGGAGTCGATCATGGCCGATCAGCCGATCGCGATCCTGGGGGAGGGGTCGGCCATCATCCGCCGTTCCTCGCTCGGCCCGCTCGTCGGGATCATGCCGTGGAACTTCCCGGCGTACCAGATCGTGCGCTTCGCCGCTCCCAACCTGATCGTCGGCAACACGATCCTGCTGAAGCCCGCGCCGCAGTGCCCGGAGTCCTCGACCGCGATCGAGAAGATCTACCACGACGCCGGTTTCCCGAAGGGCGCCTACCAGAACGTGCTCGCGACCAACGAGCAGATCGCGACGATGATCGCCGACCCGCGCGTGCAGGGCGTCTCGCTCACCGGTTCCGAGCGTGCAGGCGCCGCTGTCGCCGAGATCGCCGGCCGCAACCTCAAGAAGGTCGCGCTCGAGCTGGGCGGGTCCGACCCGTTCATCGTGCTCTCGACCGATGACCTGGATGCGACCGTGCAGGCCGGCGTCGACGCACGTCTCGACAACAACGGCCAGGCCTGCAACGGCGCCAAGCGCTTCATCGTCGTCGACGGGCTGTACGACGCGTTCGTGGAGAAGTTCACGGAGAAGATGGCCGCCGTCGAGGCGACGGATCCCACGCTCGACGACACGGTCCTCGGACCGGTCTCCTCCGAGACGGCAGCGGAGAACCTGCAGAAGCAGATCGATCAGGCGGTGGAGCAGGGCGCGACGCTGCTCACCGGCGGCACCCGCGACGGTGCGTTCTTCGCTCCGACCGTGCTCGCCGATGTGACGCCCGAGATGAACGTGTACCGCGAGGAGCTCTTCGGCCCGGCGGCGGTCGTCTACCGCGTGGCTGACGAGGATGCAGCGGTCGAGCTCGCGAACGACACCACGTTCGGCCTCGGCTCCTACGTCTTCACGACGGACGCCGAGCAGGCCGAGCGTGTGGCCGACAAGATCGAGGCGGGCATGGTCTACGTCAACCTCGTGCTGGCCGACAGCCCCGAGCTGCCCTTCGGCGGCGTGAAGCGCAGCGGCACCGCCCGCGAGCTGGGACATCTGGCCGCAGACGAGTTCGTCAACAAGAAGCTCATCCGCATCGGCTGACGCTCTCGCCCTGAAGAGTCAAAGAACGCCGCCTCCAGGCCTCAGGAGGCGGCGTTCTTTGGCTCCTCGCCTGCTGCTTATGTCGTTCTGCACGGCAGCACACGCGGGAAGGGTGTGCACAGCACGTGGGGCTGGCGCACGCCCCAGTCGTGCGCAGAGGTCAAGATCGGCGGATGCATCCATCGCCACTGCCCTCCGGGACTCCGATCGGCTTCACCGTCGCCGATGCGCTCGCACGGGGAATCACCCCGCGCCGTCTGCGAGCGAAGGATCTCTCGAGCCCCTTCCACGGCACGCGTGCTCGCAGACGGCTCGTCGGCGCGGAGACCGTATCCCTGCTGTTGGCAGCGCTTCCGCCGCACGCGTTCGTGTGCGGCACGACGGCCGCCTGCCTGTGGGGATTGCCACTGGCTGCGCAGCATGAAGCGGAGGCGTGGGCGCGACCGCGAATCGGCGTGCCCTCGGAGGAGACCCGAATTCGCAGGACGGGTGTTCTCGGTCATCGGCTCGCGTTGGAAAGTGGCGACGTGGTGCCACGCCGAGGTCTGGCCGTGTTGTCGCCTGCCCGGATGTGGGTGGACGTGTCTCGCGTCCTGCGTCTGCCGCGGTTCCTCGCCCTCACGGATGCGCTCCTCAGTACCCGGCATCCGCTCGTCTCGGCGGAGGAACTCGCACGTCATCATGAACGATTCGCGGGTGGCCGCGGGGCGAGGGTGCGGCAGCGCGCGCTCGAACTGGCAGATGGTCGGGCCGAGTCCCCGCGCGAATCCATGGTGCGGCTGATTCTGATCGAGGCGGGGCTCCCGCGTCCGGAGTGCAATGTCGAGATCTGGCACGATCGCCGATTCGTGGCGCGAGTCGACATGCTGTACGCCGACGAATGGCTCATCATCGAGTACGACGGGGATCACCACCGAGATCCTCATCAGTGGAGTCGGGATCAGATCCGCCGCGCCGAGCTCGAATCGCTCGGCTATCGCATGATCGTGGTCACCCGCCGAGATTTCGACGATCCCGATGCGCTCGTGCGCCGGATTCGTCGTCTGCTCACGGCGGCTCGTTGAGGTGAGAAGCCAAAGGAAGTCGGCTGCTGAGGTTTGCGAGCGACGTTTCTTGACCTCTCAGCGTGGGCGTAGCCCCGCCCCGCACGAGCGCCTCGGGCGTAGGGTCGAAGTATGGCCAACGTCGCTGAGAACATCGTCAAGACTCTGCACGCCAACGGGATCGACCGTGTCTACGGCATCCCGGGGGACTCGCTGAACGGCTTCACGGATGCGCTGCGCAAGGACGGCACCATCCGCTGGGTGCACGTGCGGCATGAGGAGTCCGCCGCCTTCGCCGCCGCCGCGGACGCCGCCACGACCGGGGAGCTCGCGGTCGTCGCCGGATCCTGCGGACCGGGGAACCTGCACCTGATCAACGGGCTGTACGACGCCAACCGCTCCCGCGTTCCGGTGCTGGCGATCGCCGCGCACATCCCCACCACCGAGATCGGCACCGGGTACTTCCAGGAGACGCATCCGCAGGAGCTCTTCCGCGAGTGCAGCGTCTACGTCGAATACGTCGCCGACCCGAAGCAGATGCCGCGGCTGCTGGAGATCGCCATGCGCGCCGCGATCGAGCAGCGGGGCGTCGCGGTGCTCGTGATCCCCGGCGACGTCGCCCTCGCCGACATCGCCGATGACCGTGCCGTCGTGATCGAGCGTGCGCAGCCCGTGGTGGTGCCCAACGCGGCCGAGCTCGAGAAGGCGGCGACACTGCTGAACGCCGCGAAGAAGGTCACGATCCTCGCCGGAGCCGGTGTTGAGGGTGCGCACGACGAGGTGATCGCCCTCGCCGACAAGCTGGGTGCGCCGATCGTGCACGCCCTCCGCGGCAAGGAGTTCATCGAGTACGACAACCCGTTCGACGTCGGGATGACGGGTCTCCTGGGCTTCGCCTCCGGGTTCCGCGCCATGGAGGCCGCCGATGCCCTGTTGGTGCTGGGCAGCGACTTCCCGTACGAGCAGTTCTATCCGGACGGCGCGACCACGATCCAGGTCGACATCCGCGGCGCGCAGCTCGGCAAGCGGCATCCGCTCGATCTGGGTCTGGTCGGCGATGTCCGCGCGACGGCCGAGGCCCTCCTGCCCCGGGTTGCGAGGAAGGACGATCGCGGACACCTCGACGATGCCATCGCGCACTACCGCAAGACCAGGAAGAAGCTCGACGAGCTCGCGGTGCCCGCCAAGGGCAAGCGGCCGATCCATCCTCAGTACCTGGCACGGCTCCTCGACGAGTACGCGGCTGACGACGCGATCTTCACCGCGGACGTGGGGTCGCCGACCGTATGGGCGGCACGCTACCTCTCGATGACCGAGCAGCGTCGCCTGATCGGCTCCTTCACCCACGGCTCCATGGCCAACGCGCTGATGCACGGCATCGGGGCGCAGGTCGCGCACCCGGGCCGGCAGGTCGTCGCGCTCGCCGGCGACGGCGGACTGTCGATGATGCTCGGCGAACTCCTCACCCTGACGCAGAACAAACTGCCGGTGAAGACGATCGTGGTGAACAACTCGTCGCTGAACTTCGTCGAGCTGGAGATGAAGGCCGCAGGCTTCGTCACGTACGGGACCGGACTCGAGAACCCGAGCTTCGCCGCGATCGCCGAGGCGATGGGGATCTTCGCCCGCCGCGTGGAGCGCAGCGAGGACCTCCCGGATGCGGTGCGCGAGGTTCTCGCCCACGACGGTCCCGCTCTGCTCGACGTCGTGACCGAACGGCAGGAGCTCTCCATGCCGCCCGCGATCGAGGCCGCGCAGGTCAAGGGCTTCGCGCTGTATGCGATCCGGACGGTCATGTCCGGCCGCGGCGACGAGCTCCTCGACCTCGCCAAGGCGAACTGGCGCCAGCTGTTCTGAGCAGACCGCTCAGCTCTGCACGTGGGAGCGGACCTCTGCCGCTTCCGCGTGCCGCCCGAGGGCCTCGAGCACGTCTCCGAGTTCGAGCGAGGCCACCTGCAGCAGGGGCGGGTGAGCCGCCCCGTGCTCGATGGCGCTGCGGTACACGGGCACCGAGTCGGCTGAGCGGTCGTTGCCGGCGAGCACACGGGCGGCGAAGAGCTCTGAGCCTCCGGCGGAGCCCACGTCTCCGAGCGCGGCGAATCCGTCGGCGGCGGTGAGCGCGGCCGAGACGGCTTCGTCGATCCGGCCGAGCTCGGCCAGAGCCCGTCCGCGCGAATCGGTGACATCGGCGAGAAGCCATGCCGCCTCGTGCTGCTGCGCGAGAGAGGCGACCTCGTCGAAGAGGGGGAACGCCCGCTCGTCGCTCCGGCCGCCGTAGGCCTGACCGAGACTGTGCAGCACCTCGGTCAGGGCGCCGACGGCATCCGGTGCCCGTCGCACGATCTCGGCCGCCGACTCGAGCAGGGCGATCGCGTCGTCCTGCTCGTCGAAGCGCGCGAGAATCTTGGCCTGCTCCGTCATCGACATCGCCTGATCGGCGTGCTCCTCGGCCTGCCCGAACAGCTCCGATGCGTAGCCGTGAGCGCCCACGGCCTGGCCGAACTCGCCGGATGCGCTCAGGGCGCGCGCCAGCATCGACGCAGTCATCGCGCGGGAACCGGCAGCGACCTCCGCTTCCTCTTCGCGCTGCAGCACGTCTCCGAACAGCTCGGCCGCCTCTTCGGCATCCCCGACCCGCAGCATGGCGCGGGCGAGGCGGAAGTCGAGGCCGGTCGTGTCGCCGCCTGCCTCACCGCCGAGTCGTGCCGCGAGCCGGTAGCGGGAGACGGCCTTATCGGGCTCGTCCGCGTCTTCCCAGAGGGCCCCGGCGAGCACGTGGGCCTCGCCGAGCGCGCGCGTCGCTCCGATCTCCGCGAGCAGTCGGCAGGCCTCGTCGGCGTCGACGGCGCCCTCCAGGTAGGAGTTGCCACCGCCGCGCACGCGGGCGCGGGTCTGCAGCGCCTGCGCCCGGTGACCCGTGCTGAGGTCGTCCTGGTCGAGGAAGCGGTCCAGCAGCGAACTCCCCGCCTCGAGGTCGCCCTTGCGGAGCACGGCCGAGATCGCCAGCAGAGTCGTGGTGTTCGTCAGCCGCGTGTCCTCTGCCTCCGCGAACGAGCGGGCCGCGACCTCGGCGTGATCCAGGGCGGCATCCGCCTCTCCCGCCTGCAGGTGCAGTGCGGCACGGCTGATCGCGAGGTCGCCCCGCGTCCAGGCGGGAAGCGCGGCGGAGACGGCGATCTCCTCCTCCAGGGCGGCCGTCGTCTCCGGAGTGTTCAGGCCGAAGGTCGCAAGCCCCAGCCGCTCCTCCAGGTCGGCCTGCACGTCGCGTCCGGCGGCCCGCAGTGCCGCGACGCGCTCCGGAAGCAGCTGCAGGGCCTCGTCGGCCCGATCGAGCGCGATCAGGATGCCCAGGCGCATCGAGAGCAGCTGGGCGAGCTTGGCGGGGTCTTCGACCTCGAGGGCGCGAGGGAGGGCTTCGAGCGTCTCGTGCTCCGCACCGAACTGTGCGAGCTGCATCGCGCGCTCGAACCAGCCGTCCGCATCGACCGGGGTGTTCGAGGGGGCAGGGGCGACGAAGGCATCGGAGCGGATGGGCACGTCGTACTGCTCGCCGCGGAGAGCCCGCATCCGCTCCAGGCTGCGTGCGTGGCCGTCGGTGCCGTCGCGGCTGTCGAATCCGGCCCCGATCCGCTCGGCGGCGGCCCAGGCGGATGCCGCGAGGTCTGCGGCGCTCCATCCGCCGTCGTGCTCCCCGAAGAACGGGACGAGCGCGGCGGATTCGGCACCGCGCACCGGGGTGTCGCCGTGGCCGACCGCCGTGACGCGGTCCAGCGCGACGGCGAGCGCGGCGAGGGCGGCGAAGTGCGCATCGACGTTCAGCCCGTCGTGCGCGAGCCAGGCGATGTGCTTCTCGACCAGGGCGAGCGCACGGGCCTCGTTGCCGGTGAGCGCCGCGAACACGATGTTGTTGGCGACGATGCGCAGGTTGTCGGGGTTGTCCTTCGCGAGCCGGTAGCTGCGCAGGTGCGCGGTCTTCGCCTCGTCGAAGCGTCCGGCGCGGAGGTAGGGGAGCAGCACGCGCGAGAGGGCGTGCTCGGGCTCCTCACCGCAGGAGAAACCGCCTTCGATCATCTCCTCGACGAGGACGATGGCCTCCGCGTCCCGGTCGGTGTCCGCGAAGAAGCCGGCGACCTGACTGCGGCCGCAGGCGTCGCAGTGGCTGTGGTCGTCGCGCGGAGTGGCCTCCAGCTGCACCCGCAGCGCCTCGGCCTCATCCATGCGCCCGGCGTCCCACGCGTCCTCGAAGCGGGCGGTGAGCACGCCGCTCACGCCGAGGCCGCCGGCGCGGTAATGCGACTCCATGTCGTCGAGCACCGCGGCGATCTGCTCCTGCGAGAAGGCGGGGGAGGAGCGCAGCGAGGAGGCCATCCACTTGAACTGCCACATCAGGTCGGCGCCGCCGTTGTCGAGGTCGGCGGGGAAGCGCTGGGGGTCGGCGTCGTGGCGGGCGAGGCACCAGGCGAAAGAGTTGAGCATCACGTCGGTCGCACCGTTCATGTTGGCCGAGGCCGTCTGGCGCATCCGGGCCTCGTACTCCAGGCGCTCGTCGCCGATCTCGACCGCCAGCGCGACCGCCTCTGACACCAGGGCCTGCTCAGCAGGACCCCAGGGGGTGCGATCGATCTCCTCGATCAGCTGCTGGAAGCGCTTCTTCGGACGTGCCATGGACGGAACCCTTCGGTGGAGATGTCAGCGGGCGTCGCCGAAGGGGATGGTGTCCCCCTCCAGACCGGCCGAGAGCGAGACGAGGTCGGCCAGCGCGCTGGTCATCAGCGCACGGTCGGCATCGGCGAGCGGATGGTGTCCGGCGAGCAGCGCCTGGATGTAGAGCAGCTGCACGGTGCGGGCGAAGACGGCGTCGTCCTGCACGCGCACCAGGGCGCGCACGACCCGGTTCGACCAGTTCAGGCACAGTCGGGCGCGGAGGTCCTCCTCCCGCGCGGCGGAGAGGGTCTGGTCGATGCGGTCCAGGACACCGCCCCACAGGGCGCCGGTGATGCCCTTGGTGCGTCCGCGGTCGATCGCCCGCAGCACCTCGGGGTCGGCCACGTAGAGCCCGGCGAGGTCGGGGCGGTCGATGGATCGGACGACGACCGAGCAGTCGGATGCCGCGAGCACGGCACCCGCGCGGGCCTCGAGGGCTACGGCGGCGTCGCGGTCGTCGAGCGGTGGCGGGTCCAGGCGGTCGAGCTCGCCGGTCACGTCCACCTGTTCGACGGTGACGTGCGGGTAGAGGTCGGGCAGCATTCGCACCAGGTCGGCGTCGTAGAGGTATCCGCCGTTGACGAGTACCTCGTCGGCGGGGGAGATGCCGGCGACCTGGCGGAACTCGTCGACGGTCTGCGCGTAGCGGATGTGCGGATAGCGCTCGACCAGGTCGCCGATCCGCAGACTGCCGTGCGTGGTCTCGACGGTCAGCCAGCGGGAGATGAAGTGCGCCAGCTCCTCGTCGTGGCGCACCAGCGACTTGAGCCCGACCTCGTGCACCGCGACGAACTGCGCGAGGCGGTGCGGCTCGCGCAGGCCGAGCTCGAGCACCCAGCGGCGGATGCCGGCACCCAGCTGCTCGCGCACGTGTTCGAGCGACGGGTCCTCGACCAGGGACTCCCTGCTCGCGGTGGGAGCGAGACCGGTGGAGTCGATGACGGCGCGGACGAAGAACGCCCAGTCGGGGAGCACGTCGTCGACGCGCTCGGAGAGCAGCATGCGCCCGAGATACATGCGGGTCGCCTGCCGGGCGCCGGGCGGCGGTGCGTACGGCAGCACGTAGGCGAGTCCGCGGGTGCCGGTGGCCGGCTCGCCCAGCTCGATGATGTCGAGCGGGCTCGCCCCGAGCAGGTCCCGTCCGTACTGCAGGGCCGCGTCGGGATCCTGCCCGGCGTCGAGGAACGGAGCGCCCCGCGTGATGTCGATGTCGCCGGCGGCGGTGTCGACCGTCACCCGCACGGGCAGGAACTCGCCGAACGTCGTCGCCAGCTCGTGCACCGCGGCGGGTCGCAGCAGCTCGTCGGCGTCGAACCGCGGCACGAGGTGCACGCTGGTCCCGATCGGCAGCTCTTCGTCGATCTCGGCGACCTGGAAGGTGCCGTCCGCGCTGCCGGTCCACTCCACCGAGGCGCCGCCGCGGGCGCTGCGGGAGCGGATGACGATCGTGTCGGCGACCATGAAGCAGCTGAGCAGGCCGATCCCGAACTGTCCCAGGTAATCGCTGCGGGGGAGGTCGAAGATGTCGCGCTTGGAGCTGCGGCCCACGGTCGCCAGCAGATCGGCGACCTCTGCGGCAGTCAGTCCCACGCCGTCGTCGCGCAGCACGAACTCGCCGTTCTCCGCGGTCAGCGGGGTGATCCGGATGCGTCCGCCTCCGCCGTCGACCTCGCGGCGGGCCGTGATCGCGTCGCGCGCGTTCTGCAGGAGCTCCCTCAGGTACACCCGTGGGCTGGAGTAGATGTGCCTGCTGAGCAGATCCACGACACCGCGCAGATCCACCTGGAACTGCTGCACATCCGCGCCCACACGCACCTCTTCCCCCTGTATCCGCTCGCCGAGCCTAGCAAGAACGCGTGTTCTCGACCCCGGTTCGGCGCCACCGGATCGATGCCGTATGCTTGTGGGGCAGTTGTTTTCTGCATTCTTTCGCCATGCCTGGGGCCCACGCGCCGCAGGATCGTGACAGGGTGGGAAGACACCCCGAGACCTCCAGGTCTCTAGGGCGGTAGCTCAATTGGCAGAGCAGCGGTCTCCAAAACCGCAGGTTGCAGGTTCGATTCCTGTCCGCCCTGCGCGTCAGCGCAACGCTGACACACGAAAGGTACATTCAGGATGGATCAGGACGAACCGCGCGGCGAGGTCGTCGCGGCCGGCGCCACCCGCGAGAAGAAGGGCAACCCCTTCTCACGGTTCTTCGGGGGCATCGCCCTGTTCAT
This sequence comes from Microbacterium sp. MYb66, assembly GCF_002979435.1. GTDB lineage: Bacteria > Actinomycetota > Actinomycetes > Actinomycetales > Microbacteriaceae > Microbacterium. The sequence goes on from NZ_PCOV01000004.1 coordinate 131,138, forward strand.
CCGCCAGGTCATCGCCGAGCTCCGCAAGGTCGTCACCCCGACTCGCAAGGAGCTGTTCAAGTTCACCGGGGTGGTGCTCGTCTTCGTTCTGATCGTCATGGGCATCGTCTACGGCTTGGACACGCTGTTCGCGTTCCTGACGCACTGGGTGTTCGGAATCCCTGGCTGATGACCCTCGCGGCTCGCGCCGCAGCTATGGAGAAGAAACAACGTGTCTGAACGATATTCCGACGACGCCGACTGGGCGACCGCTGCAGAGCAGTCCAGCGAGGAAGACGAGGCCCAGGAGGGCAACGTCCTCGCCGAGGAAGAGCTCTCCGTCACCCCGGCCGAGCACATCGCGGTCCACGTCGAAGACGAGGACGGCGAGTCCGACGACACGGCTGACAACGACATCGACATCGACGACCCGGAGGCGGACGCGATCGTGAACGACGCTCTCAACCTGGACGAAGCGGCTGAATCTGAGGCTGCCGCTGAGGTCCTCAACGAATCTGTGGCCGAAGAGGTCGCCGAGCTGGATGCTGCGGCGGCTGACGAGGTCACCCCGTACGACGGCCCGGACCTCGGTGCCGATGACGCGCAGGGCGACGAGGACTCCTCCGCCGATGAAGACGACGAGGACGCCGAGGAAGACCCGTACGAGGCCTTCCGCATGGACCTCCGCATGCTCCCGGGCAAGTGGTACGTCATCCACTCCTACGCCGGTTTCGAGCGCAAGGTGAAGGCCAACATCGAGCAGCGCAAGTCGACGCTCGAGGTCGAGGACGAGATCTACCAGATCGAGGTGCCGATGGAAGACGTGGTCGAGATCAAGAACGGCCAGCGCAAGATGGTCACCCGCGTGCGCATCCCCGGCTACGTGCTGGTGCGCATGGAGCTCACGGAAGACACCTGGTCGGTCGTGCGCCACACCCCGGGTGTCACCGGCTTCGTGGGCAACGCCCACAACCCGACGCCGCTGCGCTTCGAAGAGGCCTTCAACATGCTGAAGTCGCTCGTCGAGGTCAAGGACGTCCCCACGGCCAAGAACATCGCGTCGAAGGGCGGCGTCGCCGTCGCTCGTCCGCTGCCGGCCGAGGTCGACTTCGAGGTCGGCGAGACCATCACGATCAAGGAGGGCTCGTTCGCGGGTCTTCCGGGTTCGATCAGCGAGATCAAGCCCGAGAGCGGCAAGCTCACGGTGCTCGTCTCCCTCTTCGAGCGTGAGACCCCGGTCGAGCTGTCGTTCGACCAGGTCACCAAGATGGTCTGACACATACCTCACGAGAACGGCCGCCCCTCCGGGGGCGGCCGTTCTCGCGTGATCGGCACCCGGTTCGATCAGGTAGACTTGTGTGGTTTGTGTGCCGCTTCGGCGTGCGCAGAGACGACCACGGTCCGGAAACGCCGGATCTGTGGGAGAAGCGGATGCTCCGGCATCCGATTCGATGAAAGGAAAGAGAATGGCACCGAAGAAGAAGGTGACCGGCCTGATCAAGCTTCAGATCAACGCCGGTGCAGCCAACCCGGCGCCGCCGATCGGCCCCGCGCTCGGTCAGCATGGCGTCAACATCATGGAGTTCTGCAAGGCGTACAACGCCGCGACCGAGTCGCAGCGCGGCAACGTCATCCCCGTCGAGATCACCGTCTACGAGGACCGCAGCTTCACGTTCATCCTGAAGACCCCGCCTGCCGCGGAGCTCATCAAGAAGGCCGCCGGCGTCCCCAAGGGCTCCGCGACCCCGCACACCGTCAAGGTCGCGAAGATCACCAAGGACCAGGTCCGCCAGATCGCCGAGACCAAGCAGGCCGACCTGAACGCGAACGACATCGAGGCCGCGATCTCGATCATCGCCGGCACCGCCCGTTCCATGGGCATCACGGTCGAGGGCTGAGGAGAATAATCATGGCTACCAAGTCCAAGGCTTACAAGGCTGCCGCCGAGAAGATCGAGGCAGACCGTTTCTACACTCCGACCGAGGCCGTCGCCCTCGCGAAGGAGACCGGCTCGTCGAAGTTCGACTCGACCGTCGAGGTCGCGCTGAAGCTCGCCGTCGACCCCCGCAAGGCGGACCAGATGGTGCGCGGCACCGTCATCCTGCCCCACGGCACCGGTAAGACCGCCCGCGTCATCGTCTTCGCCACCGGCCCCGCGGCCGAGGCAGCGATCGCCGCAGGTGCAGATGAGGTCGGCGGCGCCGAGCTCATCCAGAAGGTCGCCGATGGCTGGACCAACTTCGACGCCGCTGTCTCCACCCCGGAGCTCATGGGCCAGGTCGGTCGTCTCGGAAAGGTGCTCGGACCGCGTGGTCTGATGCCGAACCCGAAGACCGGCACCGTGACCCCGAACCCGGCCAAGGCCGTCGAGGAGATCAAGGGCGGAAAGATCGAGTTCCGCGTCGACAAGCACGCCAACGTGCACTTCGTCGTCGGCAAGGCATCGTTCACCGCAGAGCAGCTCGACGAGAACATCGGCGCAGCGCTCGAGGAGATCGTCCGCCTCAAGCCGTCGAGCTCGAAGGGCCGTTACATCCAGAAGGGTGCGGTGTCGACCACGTTCGGCCCCGGCATCCCGCTGGACGTCAACGCCATCTGAGTCTGATTCGCAGAACACGCCCCCGGGTCCGCCCGGGGGCGTTTCTGCGTCTTCCGGCGAGAGCCGCGAAACGCAACGTCATCGGATGCGGGGAACAGCGATGCGCCGCGTACTGTGGGTGAGTTCCCGCGACGGTCGCGTAAACTCGCACCCGCGCTTCTCACCCCAGGAGGGTCCATGTCTCGTCGTCTCATCGCCGTCACCGCACTCGTCGTCGCCGCTGCGGCGCTCACGGCCTGCAGCGGGTCGAGCACGCCTGCAAACACCTCGGACAGCGGCGAGAGCTCCGCGAGTTCGGACTTCGGCCTCGCGAAGGACGGCACCCTCACGGTCGGGACCGAGGGCACCTACCGCCCGTTCAGCTTCCACGATGACAACGGCGCCGGAGATCTGACCGGGTACGACGTCGAGATCATCGAGGCCGTGGCGGACAAGCTCGGCCTCGATGTGAAGTTCGAGGAGACCCAGTGGGACGCGATCTTCGCGGGTCTCGACGCGGGCCGCTTCGACGTCATCGCGAACCAGGTCACGATCAACGACGAGCGCGAGGCGAAGTACCTGTTCAGCGCCCCGTACACCGTCTCTCCCGGCGTGATCGTGGTCGCGGAGGACGACGACTCGATCACGTCCTTCGACGACCTCGAGGGCAAGACCACCGCGCAGTCTCTCACGAGCAACTGGAACGACCTCGCCACCGAGTCCGGCGCGAAGGTCGAAGGCGTCGAGGGATGGGCGCAGGCCGTCGAGCTCCTGCGCCAGGGACGGGTGGACGCGACCATCAACGACAAGCTGACCTTCCTCGACTATGAGACGACCAACAGCCCGACCGGTCTGAAGATCGCGGCGGAGACCGAGGACGCGGGCGAGCAGGCGTTCGCCTTCACCAAGGACAAGGAAGCACTCGTCGCGGCGGTGGACGGCGCGCTCGACGAGCTGCGTGCCGACGGCACCCTGGCCGAGATCAGCAAGAAGTACTTCGGCGAAGACGTCTCGCAGTAATCGATGGAGAGCCCCTGGCAGCTGTTCCTCGACTCGCTCGGCCCGATCGCGTGGGCGGGTCTGACGGCCACGGTGCCGCTCGCGCTGGCGTCGTTCGCCCTGGGGCTCCTCATCGCGATCGGCATCGCCCTGATGCGGATCTCGGTGAATCCGATCCTCTCGGGGGTCGCCCGCTTCTACATCTCGGTGATCCGGGGGACCCCGCTGCTCGTGCAGCTGTTCGTGATCTTCTACGGCATGCCGTCGATCGGGATCACGATCGACCCGTGGCCCAGCGCGATCATCGCCCTGTCGTTGAACGTCGGCGGCTACGGTGCAGAGGTGGTGCGTGCGGCCATCCTCTCGGTTCCGCAGGGGCAGTGGGAGGCCGCGTACACGGTCGGGATGAACCGCACCCGCACGCTCACCCGCGTCATCCTGCCGCAGGCGGCCCGGGTGTCGGTGCCGCCGTTGTCGAACACGTTCATCTCGCTCGTGAAGGACACCTCGCTCGCGTCACTGATCCTCGTGACCGAACTGTTCAAGGTGGCGCAGCAGATCGCGTCGACGACCTATGAGTTCATGGTGCTCTACCTGGCCGCGGCGCTGGTGTACTGGGTGTTCTGCCTGGTGCTGTCGTTCGGCCAGAGTGCCCTCGAGAGGAGACTCGACAGCCGTGTCGCCCACTGACAACACCACCGATGCGCTCCTCACCGCGCGTGGCCTGCACAAGAGCTTCGGCGACAACGAGGTGCTGCGCGGCATCGACCTGACCCTCCACCGCGGCGAGGTCGTCGTGCTCATCGGCCCCAGCGGTTCCGGCAAGACGACGGTGCTCCGCGCGCTCAACGGCCTCGAGACGCCGGATGCCGGCACGATCGTGGTGGCCGGCGGGCCGGACATCGACTTCGCCCCGGACGCGAAGCCCTCGACGCGCGTGCAGAAGCAGAAGCGCCTGGCGTTGCGCGATCGTTCCGCGATGGTGTTCCAGCACCACAACCTCTTCCCGCACCTCACCGTCCTGGAGAACGTCATCGAGGGCCCGTGGCGGGTGCAGGGGCGTCCGAAGGCCGAGGTCGTGTCCGAGGCGCTCGCGCTGCTCGACCGGGTGGGTCTGGCCGACAAGGCGGATGCTCGTCCGCACCAGCTCTCGGGCGGCCAGCAGCAGCGGGTCGGCATCGTGCGGGCGCTCGCGCTCAAGCCGGATCTGCTGCTCTTCGACGAGCCCACCAGCGCGCTCGATCCGGAACTCGTGGGCGAGGTGCTCCTCGTCATCAAGGAACTCGCCGACGAGAACTGGACCATGGCCGTCGTGACCCATGAGCTGAGCTTCGCGCGCGAGGCCGCAGACCACGTGCTGTTCCTGGACGGCGGCGTGATCGTGGAGCAGGGCCCACCGGACGAACTGTTCCGCGCGCCGAAGCACGAGCGCACGCAGCGGTTCCTCACCCGCATCATGCGACCGCTCGACGGGGCCTGATCGCGGACGATCCTCGCCCTGTGCGCCGATCGGTGGCAGGATGCCGCCGTGGAAACCATCGACGAATATCTTGCCGACCTCACCCCGGCCGACCGCGACGCGATCGATCGGGTGTACGCCGTCGCGCGCGAGGAGGTGCCCTCCGCCGAGCAGGGGAAGGGCTACGGGATGCCGGCCCTCGTGCACGACGGCAAGCCGCTGCTCTCGGTGATGCGTGCCAAGAAGCACATCGGGATCTATCCGTTCAGTCCGGATGCGGTCGCCGCGGTCGCGGGTCTGCTCGACGGGCATCCGGGTGTCAGCGTCGACAAGGGGACCATCCGGTTCCAGCCGGAGCATCCGATCCCCGTCGAGGTGCTCCGGGAACTCGTCCGGGCGAGGCTCGCTCAGATCGACGGCGCCTGACCGCCCTCAGGCGCCGAGGACCGGGAGCACGAGGCTGATCGCGATCGCGATCATGACCACGGCGATCACGGCGTCGAGGATGCGCCAGGAGCGAGGAGTGCGCAGCCAGCGTCCGAGGTAGCGTGCGCCGAAGCCCAGCGCCGTGAACCACAGGATGCTGGCGGCCATGGCTCCGCTCGCGAAGAGCCAGCGCTGATCGCCGTGGGTGGCGGCGATCGAACCGAGCATCAGGACCGTGTCGAGGTACACGTGGGGATTGAGCCAGGTCAGCGCGAGGGTGGTGAGGATCACCGGTGCCAGGCGGGTGCGGGTCAGAGTCGCCGTCGAGCCGTCGGTCGCCGAGGCGCCGGGCGACGCAGTGTCCGTCCCGTCGACGTCGAGCTCTTCGCCGCCGTGCCAGGCGCGACGCGCGGCCAGGATCCCGTAGGTCAACAGGAACAGAGCACCGGCCCATCGCGCGACGACGACCAGCCACGGCGCCGCGGAGAGGACGAAACCGAGCCCGGCGACGCCCGCGGCGATCAGGGCCGCGTCGGAGAGGGCGCAGATGATCACGACGGCGAGTACGTGCTCGCGGCGGATCCCCTGACGCAGGACGAACACGTTCTGCGCACCGATCGCGACGATGAGGGAGAGGCCGAGTCCGAGGCCGGCGAGGACGGTGAGCATGACTCCAGCCTAGGAAGATCGACACATGAGGAGAAGCGAAGGTTTCTACTGAACCATTAGAATCGCTAATGTGAGAATCGACCCGGAACTCGCCGCCACGCTCGCGGCGATCGTCGACGAGGGCACGCTGGACGCCGCGTCGAGACGGCTGCAGATCACGCCGTCGGCCGTGAGTCAGCGGCTGAAGACGCTCGAACAGCAGCTCGGCCGCATCCTGGTCGTGCGCACCAAGCCCGCCCGACTGACCGAGGCCGGCGAAGCCGTCGTCCGCCTGGCGCGGCAGATCGCTCTGCTGGAACACGACGCGCTCGTCGGGGTGGGCATCGATGAGGAGGGGGGAGCCCGTCGGATCAGCGTCCCGCTCGCGGTGAACGCCGACTCCATGGCGACGTGGTTCCTCGCCCCGCTCGCCCGCCTCTCCGCGGGTCACGACATCGACTTCGACCTGCACCGCGACGATCAGAACTTCACCGCGAGGCTGCTGGAGTCCGGCACGGTGATGGCCGCGGTCACGAGCGAGGAGGCGCCGGTCGCCGGATGCTCGGTGTCGCCGCTCGGCGTGCTCGAGTACCGGGCGATGGCGGAACCGGGGTTCGCCTCCCGCTGGTTCGCCGGAGGGGTGACGGCGGGTGCTCTCGCGGCCGCACCGTTCGTCGACTTCGACCGCCGCGACACCCTGCAACACGAATGGCTTCGAGAGATGTCCGTCGAGCAGGAGGGGGTGCCGCGGCACTACGTTCCGGCATCCCACGACTACGCCCTCGCCGTCGGGCTCGGCCTCGGCTGGGGGATGGTCCCGCTGCTGCAGGAGTCCGCGGGCCTGGTCCCGCTGGGCGGGCCGACCCTTCGCGTGCAGCTGTTCTGGCAGCAGTGGAACCTGCGGTCGGAGCTGCTCGACACGATCGCCGCGGAGATCGCCGCCGAAGCGCGACGTGTGCTCGGCGCGCCCCTCAGTCGCTCGCGGTCGAGCCCGGCGTCACGCCGGAGCCGAGGGCGTGCAGCAGCCGGGTGAGGTTCCCGATGTCGGTGAGGCTCCAGTCCTCGAGGGTGCGCAGCAGCATGCCCTCCTGCGGCAGGCGAGCGGCGGCGAGCCGATCCGTGCCGAGGGGCGTGAGCTGCAGCAGGAACGAGCGGCCGTCGGAGGGGTCGGCGGAGCGCTCGATCAGCCCGAGATCCTCCAGCTCGCGCACCATCCGGCTGACCTGGCCCTTGTCCATCAGCATCCGCTCGGACAGCGTCGACACCGTCACCCGCTCGCAGCGCGCGATCGTGGTGAAGATCTTGTAGGCACCGGGCAGCAGGCCCGGGCTCACCCGGTTCGCATTCTCGGTGATCACTCGGCGGAAGTGCGTGATCAGTTCGCCGAACTCCGCCTCCAGGGCGCGGACCGCATCGGCCCGCGCCTCCGGGGAGTCGGCGGTGTGCTCAGTGACGGACATCGGATGCCGCATCGCCGTGATCGCTCCGGCCGACGACGGTCACGCTGCCGGTCGGTGCTCCGGACAGCGCCGTGGCATCGGCGATCGCGACGTCGGCGGCGTCGTCGACCGACGTGCTGGTCCGTTCTGCCGCGGCCTCGGACTTCGCCGCATCCGCCTGGGCGCGCTCGGTCGTCGTCATCGTGGTGAGCGGGCGGTTCGGCAGGAACAGGATCGCGATGAGGCTGATCACGGCGAGCGGGATGCCGATGAGGAACGCGTGCGAGATGGCTTGCGCGTAGAAGTCCTCGACGATCGAGCGCACCGGCTCCGGGAGGAGCCGGACCTCGGGCAGCGTGCCGCTCGAGAGCTGAGCGGCGACTTCGGCGCCCTTGTCGCCGAGCTTCGCGATCGCGGTGCCCAGACGCTCCTTGCCGTCGGTGAACAGCCCGGTGAGGCTGTTCGCGAGCACGGCGCCCATGACCGAGACGCCGACCGTGCCGCCGAGGCTGCGGAAGAAGGTCACGCCCGAGCTCGCAACGCCCATCTCCGTCGGCTTGGCGACGTTCTGCACGATGAGTACGAGGTTCTGCATCGTCATGCCGACGCCCGCACCCATCACGAACATGTAGATCGAGACGAGGACGAAGTTCGTGTCGTAGTGCAGGGTCGACAGCATCACGGAACCGGCGATCAGCAGTACGGAGCCGAGGATCAGGTAGCCCTTCCACTTGCCGAAGCGGGTCACGAGCTGGCCGATGACCATCGACGAGATCAGCAGGCCCGCCATCATCGGCAGCGTCATGAGTCCGGCCTCGGTCGGCGTGGCGCCGCGGGAGAGCTGCATGTACTGCGCGAGGTAGACCGAGGTGCCGAACATCGCGACGCCGATCGAGATCGACGCGAGCACGGACAGGGTGAACGTGCGACCGCGGAACAGCGTGAGCGGGATGAGCGGCTCGCGCACCTTGAGCTCGACGATGATGAAGGCGACCGCCGAGACGATCGCGCCGCCGACCATGAGGACGGTCTCCGTGCTCCACCAGTCGAACGTCGAGCCGGCGTTCGTGATCCAGATGAGGATCAGCGACACCGCGGCCGACAGCAGCACGATGCCGACGTAGTCGATCGACACCTTGCGCGTGCGCTCGGTGCTGATGTGCAGTGTCTTCTGCAGTATGATCAGCGCGGCCACCGCGAACGGCAGCGCGACGAAGAAGTTCCAGCGCCAGTTCGCCACATCCGTGATCCAGCCGCCGAGCAGCGGGCCGCCGACAGTGGCGACGGCCATGACGGCACCGAACAGGCCCATGTATCGGCCGCGTTCACGCGGGCTGATGATGTCGGCCATGATGACCTGGCTGAGGGCGGCGAGTCCGCCACCGCCGATGCCCTGGATGGCGCGGAACGCGATGAGGGTGTTCGTATCCTGCGCGAAGCCGGCCGCGGCGGTCGCGCCCACGAAGATGACGATCGCGATCTGGATCAGCAGCTTGCGGTTGAACAGGTCGGCGAGCTTGCCCCAGATGGGGGTGGAGATCGCCGTGGTAAGCAGGGTCGCGGTGATGACCCAGGTGTAGGCCGCCTGGTCGCCGCCGAGGTCGTGCACGATGACCGGCATGGAGGTCGACACCACCGTGGTGGCGATCATCGAGACGAACATGCCGAGCAGGAGACCGGTGAGGGCCTCGAGCACCTGGCGATGCGTCATCTTGACGGGAGAATCCGTGGTCATGGGAGACCTTTCGCAGTCGGAGGAGAGGATGCTGCGACAGCTCTGGCGCGCAAAGAATGGTTGAACTGCGTCAACTATACGCGGATCGTTGATCTACGTCAACCATTCCCGAAGCGCCCTCGATCGGCGTTCCAGGACCTGGCTCAGCCGCCCGAACCGGCAGGGCGCGATGACGGCAGGCGCCTGCCGTGGAGCGGAGGGGAAGGATCGCTCAGTCGGCGAGTGCCAGTGCGCGGAAGGCGTCGCGTTCGCGGAGCTGATCGCGGCGGCTGGCCGCGGCATCCGTCGCCCTGCTCGGCACCTGCTGGCCGGTGGTGCGGCGATAGAGCTCGTCGATGAGGTCGGTGGCGAGACCGACGAGCTTGGCGATCTCGCGGTCGTCGCGGTCGATCCACACGCAGCGGGGCTCGTCGTGGATCGGCGAGAAGTCGACGTGCTCCTCCCAGACGAACAGTGTCCGCTCGGCACCCAGCACATGCTGCTGCCACCACACCTGGCGCAGGTATGTGCGGGGGATGCCTCGGAACGCCTTGTTCGTGGTCTTGATCTCGGCGAGCTTGACGCGCCCGTCGGCATCGACCGCGATGCCGTCGGGGGTGGCGAGATGGCGATGCTCGACCTCGGCCCGGAAGAGGGCGGACGACGGGAGGATGCCGTGGGTCGCGGCGACCCAGGCGGCGATCTCGGGCTCGCGGCGTCGGCCGTGATCGGTGTAGGCGTTTCCGCCGAAGCGCGGTCCGCCGCCGAGCTTGGAGTCCGCAGCCCTGGTGATCGACTTCTCGGAGGTGAGGCCTGCGACGTCGGTGGCGGTGATCCCGCGCGATCGTGCCCGCATCCACGCCACACGGTCGCGAGAGTCCGCGACGATGCGTGCGGCGAGTTCCGGGGTCACCCTTCGACCCTAACCCCGCCCGCGGACCCTCCTCACTCGTACACGCCGCCTTCTCCCGCCCCGCCCTCGCCGAGTGCGACGGCCGGGGCAAGTACCTGGACGATGAGTTGCGAGGCGAGCGCACAAAGAGGGGTAGCTCGATGACCAGTCGGGAGGGATGAGGGGCGGCTCGATCCCCGAGGTCAGGGCGGATTTGGGGGGAGAGGGGAGGTGAGGTAGAGTTGTCGCAACCGAAGACCGCTGGTCATCACGTGTGCGCAAGTACGCATGATCGAAGCTCTGCACAGCAGGGGCCCGCGCAGGACACGAACTTTCCAAAGCTCCGTGCGCTTGCGCCGGAGCTTTTCTCTTTGCAGGTGGTCAAGGTCGGCGCCTCACCACCGTGCGGCGCCTCGTACACACCAAGGAGTGACCATGGCGCAGAAGGATGCATCGGTCGCCGAGCTCACGAAGTCATTCGAGAACTCGACTGCCGTTCTGCTGACCGAGTACCGCGGTCTGACGGTTGCCCAGCTCAAGGAGCTGCGCAACAGCATCCGTCAGGACGCTGAGTACGCCGTGGTGAAGAACACGCTGACCAAGATCGCCGCCAACAAGGCTGGCATCTCCGCGCTGGACGACGACCTCAAGGGTCCGTCGGCTGTCGCGTTCGTGCACGGTGACTTCGTCGCCACCGCCAAGGCTCTGCGTGACTTCGCCAAGGCCAACCCGCTTCTCGTGATCAAGTCCGGCATCTTCGAGGGCAACGCCCTCACCGCGGACGAGGTCAACAAGTACGCCGCGCTCGAGAGCCGTGAGGTTCTGCTGGCGAAGGCTGCGGGCATGATGAAGGCGACGATGGGCAAGGCTGCCGCCACCATCGATGCTCTTCGCGAAAAGCTGGAGACCGCAGAGGCCGCGTAAGCGGCCTGCGATCTCGTCTACAAACCCCATCTATCTAGGAGATACATCATGGCGAAGCTTTCCACCGAGGAACTGCTCGAGCAGTTCGCCGGCCTGACCCTCATCGAGCTCAACGAGTTCGTGAAGGCGTTCGAGGAGAAGTTCGAGGTCACCGCTGCTGCTCCCGTCGCCGTTGCCGGCGCTGCGGGTGGCGCGGGCGCTGCTGAGGCTGAGGAAGAGAAGGACTCCTTCGACGTCATCCTCGAGGCTGCTGGCGACAAGAAGATCCAGGTCATCAAGACCGTCCGCGAGCTCACCTCACTGGGTCTCGGCGAGGCCAAGGCTGTCGTCGACGGTGCCCCGAAGGCCGTCCTTGAGGGCGCCAACAAGGAGACCGCCGAGAAGGCCAAGGCTGCTCTCGAAGAGGCAGGCGCAACGGTTACCCTCAAGTAATCGCGACGCTCACGCGTTTTCCACGAAGGCCCCGGGTTCGCCCGGGGCCTTCGTGCATTCCCGGATGACGCGGTCAGCGCGGCGGCGCGGTCGAGTTGCGCACCACGAGGGCGGATGCCGCGTCGATGCGTTCGAGCGGGGCGTCCGACTGATCCATCCGCCTCGTCAGAAGGCGCACCGCCTCGTGCCCCTGTTCTCTCGGGGACTGGCCGATCGTCGTCAACGCGAACATGTCGGCGTGCTCGTGGTCGTCGATGCCGACCACGCTGAGCTCCGTCGGTACGGCGATGCCCAGGCGTCGGGCGGCGATGATCGCCCCGATCGCCGCCTCGTCGCACACTCCGACGATGGCGGTGGGCCTGCGTCGTCGGTCTCCGAGGAGACCCGCCGCCGCGGTGTAGCCGCCGGGCATGGTGGGGGCGGCTCCGGCGACCCGGGCGTGCGCGGAGAGTCCCGCGGCCTGCAGGGCGCCGTGATATCCGTCGAGCCTGCGCGCATCTCCGAAGCTCAGCTCCGTGGCATCCGTCGATCCGCCGACGAAGGCGATGTCGGTGTGGCCGAGCTCGATCAGGTGCTCGGTGGCGATGCGCGCGGCCGCGGTGTCGTCGATGGAAACCGCACTCGAGCCCGCGCTGTACGGGCCGACGCTGACGAGTGGACGCCCGGTGTGCTGAAGACGCTCGAGCTCGCGCGCGCTCGGCTGGATGCCGACCGCGATGATGCCGTCGAAGCGACGCCGGGGGAGGACATGCTCGAACAGGCGCTCCCTGGTCTGGGTTCCCTCGGGGACGCCGTAGAGGGCGAGGTCGTAGTCGAGGGCGAACAGCGACTCCTGGATGCCGGCGAGCAGCTCGGCGAAGAACCACCGGTCGACCGGGGGCATGACGATCCCGACGGTCTGGGTGCGGCCGGTGGCGAGACTCGTGGCGGAGGAGTGGGCGACGTAGGCGAGGTCTCGGGCGGCGTCGGTCACGCGCAGACGCGTGTCGTCGGAGACATATCCCCGGCCGCTCAGGGCACGGCTCGCTGTGGCCTTCGACACCCCGGCACGCGCCGCGACGTCCGCGATCGTGCTCATCGGTCCTCCTCGACCTGATCACGCGGCTGCGTGGACCCGGCGCGGTGGGGGCGCGCCGGGTGACAGCGTAGCCTCTGCCCTCTCAAAAAGGAACCGGTTCCATACCCGTGGCGAGGGAGCGCTCCCATTCCGGACCGACTTGTGTGTCGAAAGGTTGTGAGCTTGTGACCCTTGCGTGTTGTGTCGCGGTGCGCAGGGACAGTAGGTTGGCCTGGAATCGGTTCCCTAACGATGCCGCGGCGTGGCATCGCACGAGGCGGGACCCTGTACTCGAAGAGGAGAATTCACATGACTCTGTCACAGCGTTCCCGGCGTTACGCGCCGATCGCCCTGCTGGGGGTCGCGGGCATCGCGCTCGCCGGATGCGGGGCTCCCGGTGGTGGATCGGACGGCGGCGGTGGAGGCGGCGGCGGAGACAACACCGTCACGATCTACGGCACGATCGTCGAGGGCGAAGCAGAACTCCTCGCGGAATCCTGGGCGGATTTCGAGAAGGAGAACGACATCGAGATCAAGTACGAGGGCAGCCAGGACTTCGAGACGCAGCTCGGCACCCGTGCACAGGGTGGCAACCCGCCCGACATCGCGATCTTCCCGCAGCCGGGTCTGTTCGCCGACTACGCGTCGCGTGACCTGCTGAAGCCGGCTCCGGAGGCGGTCAAGAAGAACGCCGAAGAGTACTGGACGCAGGGCTGGGTCGACTTCGGCACTTACGACGGCACGTTCTACGGCGCACCCCTGATGGCGAGCGTCAAGGGCTGGGTCTGGTACTCGCCGACCAAGTTCGCCGAATGGGGTGTCGAGGAGCCGACCAGCTGGGACGAGCTGCTGACGCTCACGCAGACCATCAAGGACAAGAGCGGCGCGGCCCCGTGGTGCGCCGGCTTCGAGTCCGGTGTCGCGACCGGCTGGCCGGGTACCGACTGGATCGAAGACCTCGTGCTCCGCAACGCGGGCCCCGACGTCTACGACCAGTGGGTCAAGAACGAGATCCCCTTCACCGACCCGCAGATCAAGGAGGCGTTCGACGCCACGGGTGAGATCCTGCTGAACCCGGAGTACGTCAACGCCGGCTTCGGCGACGTGCGTTCGATCAACTCCACCGCGTTCGGTGACGTGGCCGCGAAGGTTGCCAGCGGCGAGTGCGCGCTCACCCACCAGGCCTCGTTCCTGTCGGGCTTCTACCCCGAGGGCACGAACTTCGCCGAGGACGGCGACGTGTGGGCGTTCCTGACGCCGAGCCCGAACCCGGACGAGACCCTCATCACCGGTGGTGGCGAGATCGTCGGTGCGTTCAGCGACTCCGAGGCGACGCAGAAGGTGCTCGAGTACCTGTCCAGCCCCGAGTGGGCCAACAGCCGTCTCGCCCTCGGTGGCGTGACGTCGGCCAACAAGGGCGTCGACCTGTCGGTCGTCGAGGACCCGATCCTGCAGGAGTCGATCAAGCTGCTCCAGGACGACTCGGTCACGTTCCGCTTCGACGGTTCGGACCAGATGCCGGGCGCTGTCGGGTCCGGCACCTTCTGGAAGGGAATCGTCGCCTGGATCAACGGGACCTCCACCGATGAGGTGCTGACCCAGATCGAGACCGGCTGGCCTTCCAGCTGATCTGATGAGGAGGGCCGCCCCGATGGGCGGCCCTCCTTCTCACACCCGGTCAGCGCTCCGCCGCGCCGACCGCTGATCAGCTCCGTCTCATGAAGGGGAATCCATGAACGCGACTGTGTTCTTCCAATGGATCGGGACACTCCCGCCGATCCTCCAGGCCCTCGCCGTGGTCATCGCATTCGCGGTGGTCGTGGTGATCATCCTGCTGCTCGTCGACATCGCGCCGCGCAAGGGCGCGCTCTACACCGGCATCCGCCTCGCGATGTGCCTGCTCATCCCGCTCGCGGTGATGTGGTTCTTCAACTCCTACTACTGGGCGATGGGAGTCGCGGTCGCCGTCGGCGCCCTGTTCTTCTTCCTGGACTACCGGTCCCGCGACGGCGCGGGATACCTGATCCAGCTCGTGGCGTTCATGGCCCCGGCCATGCTGCTGCTCCTCGCCGGCCTCATCCTGCCGTCGATCCAGACCGTCTACGCGTCGTTCTGGAACTCGACCGGCAGCGACTTCGTCGGCTTCTCCAACTATCTGTGGATCTTCACGCAGTCCGACGGCGTGACCTCGGTGATCAACACGATCGTGTGGGTGCTGCTGGTCCCGACGCTCTCCACGATGATCGGCCTCGGGTACGCGGTGTTCATCGATCGGACTCGCGGCGAGAAGATCTACAAGCTGCTGGTGTTCATGCCGATGGCGATCTCGTTCGTGGGTGCCAGCATCATCTGGCGCTTCGTGTACGCCTACCGCGGCCCGGAGTTCGAGCAGATCGGTCTGCTGAACCAGATCCTGGTCTGGTTCGGCGGCGAGTCGCAGCAGTTCCTGCTGAACGGCCCGTGGAACAACCTGGCGCTCATCGTGGTGCTGATCTGGGTGCAGACCGGTTTCGCGATGGTCGTGCTCTCGGCATCCATCAAGGGCGTTCCGGCCGAGCTTCTCGAAGCGGCGGAGCTCGATGGTGCGAACGCCTGGGAGCGCTTCAAGTCGGTGACGATCCCCTCGATTCGTCCGGCGCTCATCGTCGTGCTGACCACGATCTCGATCGCCTCCCTGAAGGTGTTCGACATCGTCCGGACGATGACCGGTGGAAACTACGGCACGTCGGTGCTCGCGAACGAGATGTACACCCAGTTCTCGAAGTTCGAGGCGGGACGCAGCGCTGCGCTCTCCGTCATCCTGTTCATCCTGGTGCTGCCGATCGTCATCTACAACGCACGCCAGATCAAGAAGCAGCGGGAGATCCGATGACCGACACCGTGAAGACAGCCACCCGCGACAGCACGCGGGCCATCACGACCGCAGGCCGGTTCGATGCTTCCGCCGGACGCGCACGCAAGCGTCTCAGCCGGCCCTGGGCGAGTGTCGCCGCGATCCTCATCGCCGTGGTCTGGACCGTTCCCACGCTCGGCCTGTTCATCTCGTCGTTCCGCGACCGGGAAGCGATCGAGACCACCGGCTGGTGGACGGTCTTCACCGACCCGCGGCTGACGCTCGACAACTACGCGGCGGTGCTGCAGTCCGGCACCACCCAGCTGACGATCCTGGAGTCCTTCTTCAACTCGATCGTCATCACCATCCCGGCCACGCTCATCCCGCTGATGATCGCGGCGATGGCCGCGTACGCGTTCTCCTGGATCGAGTTCAAGGGACGCAACGCGCTGTTCATCTTCGTGTTCGCACTGCAGATCGTTCCGATCCAGATGGCCCTGGTCCCGCTGCTGTCGTCGTTCTCGCGAGGCATCAACCTCTTCGGCGTCCAGGTGACGCTGGGACTCGATGTCGCGGGCGGCTACGCCCAGGTGTGGATTGCGCACACGATGTTCGCGCTGCCGCTGGCGATCTACCTGCTGCACAACTTCATGTCGGAGATCCCCGGCGAGATCATCGAGGCCGCTCGCGTCGATGGTGCGTCGCGCGGTCAGATCTTCTTCCGCGTGGTGCTGCCGCTCACGATGCCGGCGATCGCGTCGGTGGCGATCTTCCAGTTCCTCTGGGTCTGGAACGACCTGCTCGTCGCTCTGGTGTTCGCCGACGGCGCTGCCTCGCCGATCACCAAGGTGCTCGCCGAGATCACCGGTCGCGGTGAGGGCTGGTACCTGCTCACGGCGGGCGCGTTCGTGTCGATCATCGTGCCGCTGATCGTGTTCTTCGCGCTGCAGCGCTACTTCGTCCGTGGCCTGCTGGCCGGATCGACGAAGGGCTGACGCTTCGGAAGACACAGGGGGCCTTTCGTGAGAACGGATGCCGCGGTCGGGTGAAACACAACCCCGCCCGCGGCATCCGCGCGTCTACCCTGAAGGCATGAAGTACGCAGACTCCATCGTCGACCTCGTCGGCGACACGCCCCTCGTGAAGCTTCAGCATGTCACCGAGGGTGTCGCGTGCACGGTGCTCGTGAAGCTCGAGTACCTGAACCCCGGCGGCTCGTCGAAGGACCGGATCGCGGCGCGGATCATCGACGCCGCCGAGGCCGCCGGCGACCTGAAGCCGGGTGGGACGATCGTCGAGCCCACCAGCGGGAACACCGGCGTGGGGCTGGCGCTGGTGGCGCAGCAGCGCGGATACAAGTGCGTCTTCGTGCTGCCCGACAAGGTCGGTGAGGACAAGATCGACGTCTTGCGCGCCTATGGGGCGGAGGTCGTCGTGACCCCGACGTCGGTCGCTCCGGAGAGTCCGGAGTCGTATTACAGCGTGAGCGACCGGCTGGCCCGCGAGGTCCCCGGTGCGTTCAAGCCGAACCAGTACGAGAACCCGAACGGTCCGCGCAGCCACTACGAGACCACGGGGCCGGAGATCTGGCGCGACACGGACGGCGAGATCACCCACTTCGTGGCGGGCGTCGGCACGGGTGGCACGATCACCGGGACGGGCCGGTTCCTCCGCGAGGTCTCCGACGATCGGGTGCGCATCGTCGGCGTCGATCCCGAGGGCAGCGTCTACAGCGGCGGCACGGGGCGTCCGTATCTCGTCGAGGGCGTGGGGGAGGACATCTGGCCCGGCGCCTACGACCCGACGGTGCCGCATGAGATCGTGGCGGTCGGCGACGCCGAGGCGTTCGCGATGACCCGGCGGCTCGCCCGCGAGGAGGGCATCCTCGTCGGCGGTTCGAGCGGGATGGCCGTCGTCGGGGCGCTGCGCGTCGCGCGAGAACTGCCGGCCGATGCCGTCATGGTCGTGCTCCTCCCGGACGGCGGACGCGGCTACCTGGCGAAGATCTTCAACGACGGATGGATGCGCTCCTACGGTTTCAGCGACGTGGAGGACGGGGAGACGGTCGCCGACGTGCTCGCCGCCCGGCCTTCTCGCACAGGCGAGGGCATCCCCGACCTCGTGCACGCGCATCCCACGGACACCGTGCTCGAGGCGATCGGGATGATGACCGAGTACGACGTCTCCCAGCTGGTCGTGCTCAGCGCGGAGCCGCCCGTCATGATGGGCGAGGTCGTCGGCACGGTCGACGAGAAGGGACTGCTCGATCTGCTCTTCCGCGGCGAGGCGAACCCGACCGACGCCGTGGGCGCGCACGTGGGGGAGCGACTCCCGCTCATCGGCATCCACGCCTCGGTCGGCCAGGCCAGGGGCGCGCTCGCCGAGGCCGATGCGCTGCTGGTCACGGAAGACGGCAAGCCGCACACCGTGCTGACGCGGCAGGATCTGCTGGCGTACCTGTCGCGCTGAGCGGCAGCAGCGCCGGCCGACCCGGGGCGTAACGGGACGACCTCTGCCGCGAGCACGGACGTAGGCTGAGGGACATGTCCGACCACGCTTTCGCCACCCGAGCCATCCACGCGGGACAAGCTCCCGATCCGACGACCGGGGCGATCATCCCGCCGATCTACCAGTCGTCCACGCACGTGCAGGACGGCATCGGGGGCTTCCGCGAAGGCTACGAGTACAACCGCGCCGGCAACCCCACGCGCTCCTCGCTCGAGACGCAGCTCGCCGCGCTCGAGGGCGGCGCGAGCGCCCTCTCGTTCGCCTCAGGACTCGCGGCGGAGGACGCGCTGCTGCGGGGCATCCTGAAGCCAGGGGACCACGTCCTGCTCGGCAACGACGTCTACGGCGGAACGTACCGGCTGCTCACCAAGGTCCTGGCGCCCTGGGGCATCGACACGACCACGGTCGAGCTCTCCGATGTCGACGTGCTCCGGGCCGCGATCCGCCCCGAGACGAAGATCGTCTGGCTGGAGACGCCGAGCAACCCGCTGCTGAAGATCGTCGACATCGCACTGATCGCCGAGATCGCGCACGCGGCCGGGGCGATCGTGGTCGTGGACAACACGTTCGCCTCGCCGGCACTGCAGCAACCCCTGGCCCTCGGCGCCGACCTGGTCGTGCACTCCACGACGAAGTACCTCGGCGGACACTCCGACGTGCTCGGCGGCGCCGTCGTGTTCGGCGACGACCGCTTCTTCGACCAGGTGAAGTTCCAGCAGTTCGCGGTCGGCGCGGTCTCCGCGCCCCTGGACGCCTGGCTGACCACCCGCGGCATCAAGACCCTGGCGCTGCGGATGCGTCAGCACTCCGAGAACGCGCAGGCGATCGCCGAGTGGGCAGCCGCACGCCCCGAGTTCGCGCAGGTGTTCTTCCCCGGACTCGCCTCGCACCCGGGCCACGAGATCGCCGCGAAGCAGATGAGCGGATTCGGCGGGATGCTCTCGCTCGGGCTCGCCGCGGGCGCCGACGCTGCACGGGCTTTCGCCGAGAGCACCTCGCTGTTCCAGCTCGCGGAGTCGCTCGGGGGCGTCGAGTCCCTCATCGGGTACCCGCCGGACATGACCCACGCGTCGGTCCGCGGCACCGAGCTCGCGGTGCCCGAGAACGTCGTGCGGCTCTCGGTCGGCATCGAGGACATCGGCGACCTGATCGCCGACCTCGAGCAGGGCCTCGCTCGCATCGCCCGCTGACGCCCCGCTCGACAGGAGCAGAGACGCACCTCCGGCACGCGCCGGGGGTGCGTTCTCGATCCCGGCGCTGGACGGGCGGGGGCGGGGCGGCGGTAACATGGGGTCTTCCCCTGGCCGAATCGATTCGACCATGCACGCCCCGAAACTCTGGAAGGACGTCGTGTCCGACGCTCCCCGCACTGACTCCATCCCCGTCGCACGACCGGAGCAGCCCTCCACCGACACCGCCCCGACTCCGCAGCCCGAGCGCACCCTGACGGGGAGCATCCGCACCTCCACCGCCACCGGCGCCATCCGCACGCTCGGTGCGAACCCGGCGACCGCGCCGATCATGCTGCACCCGGGAGACGCGATCTCCCTCGGTCGCCGGACGCTCTACATCATCCTGTTGGGCGCCCTCACCGCCCTCGGTCCGTTCACGATCGATCTGTATCTCCCCGCCTTCCCGGTGCTGGAGGAGGATTTCCAGACCACGGCCGCCGCCATCCAGCTGACCCTGACCGGCACCATGATCGGGTTCGCACTCGGACAGCTCGTCGTCGGTCCGCTCAGCGACAAGGTCGGACGCCGGGTGCCGCTGATCGCGGTCACCGCCCTGCACGTCCTCGCCAGTGTGGGCGCGGCGTTCGCACCGGACCTCGGGCTGCTCAGCGCCGCCCGGGTGCTCATGGGCGTCGGCGCGGCGGCCGGCGGTGTCGTGGCCATGGCGATCGTCCGCGACCTGTTCGGCGGGCGCCGGCTGGTCGTCATGCTCTCGCGCCTCGCCCTGGTCTCCGGCGTCGCGCCCGTCATCGCCCCTCTCATCGGCTCGTGGCTGCTGACGCTCATGCCCTGGCGCGGGATCTTCGGGGTGCTCGCGGCCTACGGCGTGGTGATGCTGCTCTCGACGATCCTGTTCGTCCCGGAGACGCTGCCCGTGGCACGGCGACAGGACCGCGGCGGTGCCACCATGCTGCAGCGCTACCGTTCGGTGCTCTCGGACCGGGTGTTCCTCGGCGTGCTCGTGATCGGCGGCATGACCTTCTCCGGCCTGTTCTCGTACCTGTCGGCTTCGCCCTTCCTGTTCCAGGTGACACACGGGCTCGATGCGCAGCAGTACGGCATGCTGTTCGCCGTGAACTCGCTCGGCGTCGTCGTCGGCGTGCAGACCGCTTCCCGACTCGCCGCGCGGTTCGGGCCGCAGTGGGTGATGGCCTACTCGACCGCGGTGCTGCTTCTCGCCGGAATCGCGATCATCGTCACCGATCAGCTCGGGCTCGGGCTGTGGGGCACGGTCATCCCGCTGTTCGTCTTCATGACCGCGTGCGGCTTCACCTTCCCGAACGTCCAGGTGCTGGCGCTGGACCGCCACGGCAAGGCGGCCGGCACGGCGGCGTCGATCATCGGAGCCACGAACTTCGGCGTCGCCGGACTCATCTCCCCGGTCGTCGGCTGGCTCTCGCACGACGCCGGCATCACCGCGACGACCATGGCCTCGGTCATGGTCGGCTGTGCCGCCATCGGCATCCTCTCGCTGTGGTTCGTCGTGCGTCCGCGCAGTGTCGGCATGCTCACTCCCTGAGTGCTCAGGAGTCATCCGACAGAATGGGACGATGAACAGGCGGATGCTGCTGTGGTGGGGAGTGGGCCTCCTCGCGCTCGCAACGGTGCTCGGTGCCGTGGTGGTGTTCGCGTATCCGGAGACGCCCGGCTTCGACCGCTGGTGGAACGACACGGTCGCGGGCTTCCGGGCCGAATGGATGCTCGACTTCGCCCTCGCTCTGAACTGGATCGGCGGCGGCTGGGTCGCGATCCTCGGGGTGCCGGTCTTGGCGATCCTCGCCCTCGTGCTCGCGCGTCGGTGGCGGGGTGCGGTGTTCGCGGCCGCGTGCTTCGCCGCGAGCGCCGGAGCCGTCCAGCTCCTCAAGCAGCTGTTCGGGCGCGCGCGGCCGGACGACATGCTGGTGGTGAGCGACTACGGCTCCTTCCCGTCGGGGCACACCGCGAACGCCGCGACGATCGCACTCGTGCTCTGGGTCCTGTTCCCACGGGTGTGGGTCGCGATCGTCGGCGCGCTCTGGGTGCTCGCGATGGCCCTCTCGCGCACCTTCCTGTCGGTGCACTGGGCCACCGACACCCTCGGCGGGGCGATCGTCGGCGCGGGCGTGGTCCTGGTGCTCGCGGCCTGGCTGCTGCCGTGGGCTCAGCGGACGAAGGCGCAGGTCGACGCGCCGATAGGCTGAACGGACCCGATCCGTCCAGAGGAGCCTTCGTGTCGCGCATCCGTCCGTACCGCCCCACCGATCGTGCCGCGCTGTACGAGATCTGCGTGAAGACGGCCGATGCCGGAGCCGATGCGACCGGCATCCTCTCCGACGACTCGCTGTGGGGGGAGCTCTTCGCCGTCCCCTACGCCGAACGGCATTCGGACCTCGCGTGGATCGTCGAGAGCGACGACGAGCGAGCGATCGGCTACATCGTGGCGACGGACGACACCGACGCGTTCTACACCTGGTTCCGGGAGGAGTGGTGGCCGACGCTGCAGGAGCGGTACCCCCGCCCTTCGGTGGTCACCACGCGCGAAGACCGGATGGTCGACTACGGGTACACCCGTGCGCCGGGCATCGAGCCCAACGCCGCCGAGTACCCGGCGCACCTGCACATCGATCTGCTTCCGGAGACGCAGGGGCAGGGGCTCGGGCGGCGGCTCATGGAGACACTGTTCGCCGAGCTGACGCGCCGCGGGGTGCGCGGCCTGCATCTGGGGATCGACCCGAACAACGCCGGAGCAGCCGCGTTCTACGAGCGGCTCGGGATGACGCGACTCCCCGCAGCGCCCGGCGGGCAGATCTACGGCGTGCGCTTCGACGGCTGACGGCGGAGGGGGCGAATCCCCCGTACTCGAGGGAAACGCAAGAAGGGCCCCCGCTGGCGCGGAGACCCTTCTTGCGTTTCTGGCGGTGACGGCGGGATTCGAACCCGCGGTTGCTTGCACAACACACGCTTTCCAAGCGTGCTCCTTCGGCCGCTCGGACACGTCACCAAGGAACAACCTGTCCATCCTATCCGATCGGGGGAGGGCGGCGTGACAGGGGCGTCGCGCTCTGTGATGGCCGCTTCCGACGGACCTGTGGACGGAATATTGCATGTCACACGTCGCGTGTATAACCTCAAACGAGGACAGATCATCTTCAAAAGGGATTCGTGCTTCTGGGGGGAAACATGCAAGACAGCTCGACCACGGCGTCACGGCCCGGCCACCGCGCGGCGACCGCTTTCGAGCAGTACGTCACCGGCAGGCGAGGGATCGTCGAGGGTGCGGTGTTCTTTCTCGAATCCGGAGACCACCTCGACGAAGTGCTTCGCGTGGCAGAGCCCTGCGACGTCGTGATCGCGCCCGCCGCCGCCCTCGCACCACATGCGGATCCCCGGACCATCGGATACGACGGTTCTTACATGGAGCCTGGCGACGAGATCATCTTTGACGGGCGACGCGCCTTCGAGCTGCAGGACTACATCGCCCTCCCGTTCCTCTCCGTCGTCGGACCGACCGTCGTCCGCCAACGCTCCGCAGCAGGCATCGCCGCCTTCCTCAGCGATGCCGACACGGCGTGGGAGTCTGGAGTCTTCGTCGGACAGCTCCTGAGCGCCGATGTGCTGTTGGATTCCCGCGACTCCTTTCTCCCGGCTGACCCCGTCGGCGATTCTCTTGTACGAATCCATGTCACGCGTCGGGGTGAGTATCGAGACGGACCCGATGGGCTTCTCCTCGGGAAAGTGGGGGAGGAACGGGCCGACGTCGAACCGGAAGCAGCGTCGAGGGAGGGGCGCGGCCGATCATTCGCCGGGATCGTCGACCCGAGTGTCCTCGAGGCGGACCTCGACAACCGCCCGTGGTTCGAGCGCTATCTGGCGGCTCTCGACCTGCTGCGACTCTGGGCCAACGCGCCCGAGCGCCCCGCCATTTCCGGCTTCGGTGGCCACCTTGTCGCGGCGCTCGAGGAGGGCGGATCGTACCCCGCGGCACTGTCGCCACGCGCACCCTTCCTCGTCACGGGGGACGGCGATGAATACGTCCTGGTCGATCGGATCAACCGCAGACACTTACGTCTCACCGTCGATTCCGCGAGGGCGGCCGAATGTCTGATCGCCACGTCTGACGAGTCGGAGGCCGCGGCACTGCTTGCGATCGAACTCGGGAGCCGGGTGAGCAGTGTGACTCCGTTGGTGCGCGAGCTACGAGACAGATTCGCCGCGGCGGGGCTCGACGTCACGGCGATGCGGCGGGGTGGAGCATGACGCGGGACGAAGCGGCAGGCGTGGAGATGGACGCCGTCGGAGCCCGGGCGCTGCGGGACTGGATCACCGGATCGCGTGAACAGCACGCGCGGGTCTTTCTCGTCGAGCGCGGAGCTTCGGCGCGGAGCCTCAACACTGCGGCGGGCAAGGGGGACGTCGTTCTGCTGCCGGCGGACAGCGAGCCACATGCAGGACCCGCCACGGCCGTCCATTACGGCGGAGAGCTTCATGATGTCGGTGACGAGCTGTTCTTCGGCGAACGCAGAGTCGAGCTCCAGGACTATGTCGCAGCCGACTACGTGCAGATCGTCGGACCCACTGCAGTGTGCTTTTTCGATATGTCGAGTTGGCGTGCCTTCCTCGACGACGCTGAGCTCGCCCGCCAGACGGGCGTCTTTCCCTCAGCGTTGATCGACCACAGGATTCTCCTCGCGAACCGCGCAGCGCTCGACGACCCCGGTGCTCTCGAGGCTCCGAGCGCCATCCGAGTGAGTCCTGATGGCAGTGCCAGCATCGGTGTTCGAGGGCCCGTCATCGGCCACGTCGACGACCTGCACCGCTTGCTCACGGTCCCGCTTCCCCATGTTGCTGTGTGGGAAGACATCGCACCCAGGGAGGTCTTCCTCGCTGATCTCGCGAGTCGGAGATGGATCGGTCGATACCTCAACGCAACGGATCTCATGAAGATGCTCCGGCTCGCCAACGGTGCGGCGAAGATCGCGGGGTTCGGCTGGTCGCTGATCGACGATGCCCTCGACGATGCCGAACCGCGGACAAGCGATCCATTCTTGCTCGAGACGACAGAGGGCTTCCTGTTGGCCGACCCCACCACGCTGAGGCGCCAGCTGCTGTCACCTCTGACAGCCATGGTGGTCGCAGTCGTGCAGACTTCGAGCGCCCCTCAGCTCGCGGCGGAGCGCGTGGCGCGGCAGCTCGGCATTCCCGTGCCGGAGGCGGGATCCCTGTGCGGTGAGGCCCTTGCGGCTCTCGGCATACATTTCGGCAGCCGCGCTGCCTCCGTACGACGCATCACGGGAGTCGACGCATGACCGACCCGCACGCGCTGTGGACCTCGATGCTCCCGGCAGACGCGACTTTCACGCGTGACCGGATCGCCGTCGGCGCCGCCGGAAATCGAATCGAGTTCGCAGACGGCTCGACTCGGCTCTGCGCGACGAGTGGGCTATGGAACGCTCCACTCGGCTTCGGCAACCCCGCGGTCGCCGAAGCAGTGAGCAGGGCGACACATGATGCCTCGTACCTCTCCCTGTTCAGAGCGCCGCACAGGTACGCGGAAGTCGCGGCGGAGGCTCTCGTCGAACTGGCGAACCCGAGCAGGTACGGCCGTGTCATCTTCTCCACATCGGGCGGAGCAGCGAATGATGCGGCCGTGAAGCTGACACGGCAGTACTGGGCACAGAAGGGGGCCGGATCCCGCTCGCTCGTCGTCGGTCTGAAGGGCAGCTATCACGGCACCATGTACGGCAGTCACGCGCTGAGCGGCGATGACCTCCTCCAAGCGGTGTATTCGGTCGACCGCAGGTCAGTGCGGCACGTCTCGCACAGCGACGACGGGGAAGAGCTGGCGACATTGCTCTCACGCGAAGGCTCGCGGGTGGCCTCGGTGGTCGTCGAGCCCGTCCTCGGCAGCGGGGCGTACGCGCTCTCCGCTGCCTTCGTGTCCCGTCTTCTCGCTCTCCGAGAGGAGTACGGGTTCCTGATCGTGGCCGATGAGGTCGCGACAGGATTCGGCCGCACCGGGACGATGTTCGCCACTGACCGCTGGGCCGCCGCACCCGACGTCCTCATTCTCTCCAAAGCGCTGACGAACGGCGCGATGGGCGCCGCCGCACTCCTCATCGGGCACCGAGTGGCCTCCGAGTTCGTCCGAGGAGGCTGGACGTTCGTTCACGGCGAGACGCAGGCGGGCACACCCGCGTGCGCGGCGGCCATCGTCGCCGTCATCGAAGAACTGCACCGCATCGACGTGGAATCGGTGACCACGTCACTGGCCGACGACTTGTCGCAGCTCACGACGCGGTTGGTGTCGGACGGTGTCGTCGACCGGGTCGCGGGACGCGGCTGCTTCCTTGGACTGGAACTCCACGACCGAGACGGGAATCCGCTGTCCGGCCCCGAGGTTCTCCGCGTCGTCTCCGCAATCGCGGAGAAAGGCGTCGTCGTGCAGCCGGGACCGAGTTCGATCGAACTGATTCCCGCATATGGGTTCACCGCTGGCGAACTCATCGAGATGGATACGGCGGTGCGTGCGGGTGTCGTGCAGGCGTGGGAGCTCTCCGCATGACCCGGGAATCTGCCGAGCGCATTCCCACGCTGTGGCACGGGACAGGGCTGGCGCGCGAGAGGGTGGTATCCCTCACGGCAGGGCGCGAGACTCTCGTGATCGCGGATTCGGCCGTCACCGTTCCCCTGCTGGACGACTACTGCGCGCGGATGATCGCCGTCGACGCACTCGCGGTGGATGTCACGACGGTGACGGACATCGCACGCGAGATCGTTCGTCGTCCTCCCCGAGTCATCGTGGCGGTCGGCGGGGGGAGCATTCTCGATGCGAGCAAGATCGCGGCCCTGGCGCTCGCCCCCGGGCGGGTGTTCGATTACGCCGTCGGGCATGCATCGAGGTCAGCGCTGACCTTCTTGCCCGATTCGGCACCGCCCCTGGAAATCGTGGCGGTGCCGACGACGCTCGGCACTTCGTCGGAGACGAACAGCGTCAGCATCCTCAAGAACGAAATAGGTTACCGGCTCATCGTCGGGCGCTCTCTGAGACCGCGTCACGCGATCATCGATCCCTCCAACCTGATCACCCTCTCGCACGCCGCAGTCAGGGAAGGGGCGATGGAGGCGTTCCTGCGTCTGGCGGGTGCGTCGACGAGTTCGCGACGAAGCGCCAGGGCGAACGGCGACGCCGTCGCCCTCGGCAGGGCGCTCCTCGAAACGGCCGCTCGCGACTCGGTGTCCCCCGCGGGGAGGCTGCGTCTCGCTCGCTTGAGCGCAGCCACGCAGCGCACGGCGGCACTGCGCGGCGGCGACCCCTACAGCGCGCGCCACTGGTACCTCGCGAACGAGGTCGCCTTCCTGCTCGAGGTGCGCAAGATGGTCGCCACGGCCGCGGTCATCGCTGCGATCTGGCGTCGGATCTGCTCGGGAGACGCGAGGTGGGGCGATCGGGAGAGCCTTGAGGACTTCTGGACGAGGATCGCAGGCGGGGTGGCACTGCCCCTCCATCCACCCGCCGGCATCGCTGCGCTCATCGACCGCTGGGGGATCCCGTGTCCACGGCAGCCGAGCGCTCACGATACCGGCCGCATCTCCGCTGCCACAGAACGAGCATGGGGAAATCACCGACCGATGCTCCCAGGTCTCGTCGCACAGGACTTCTGCGACGTGCTCCGCGATTCCTGCTGGAGCCCTCAGCCGGTCGGCAACGCGTGCCGACCATCGACATTCGCATCGGAGGAGGTGAATTGAATGAACCACAGCATGGAAAAGCAGATCCACTTTCAAGAGCTGGAGGAGATGGATGCCCCCGACTGGGAGAGCTTCTACAGGGGCGTCGGAAGCGCTCTGATACTCATCGGGATCGGCGCGGCCGCTGCCACGTGATCTCATCGGCCGGATCAATCGACAAGAGAAAGGAAGTCAGCATGCAGGCCACAACCCCCAAGCTCGAGTTCACCGAACTCGAGGCTATGGAAGCACTGAACGACGCTGATGACTACATGCGGGGCTTCGCCGTTGGCGTGATCATCGGAATCCTCGCGCTGACGTAGGAGTCGCATTCGCATGTCGACCCAGGAGGTATGAATTGCAGACGAAGTCGCTGGAGTTCCAGGAACTCGAACAGATCGACTCACCGCTCGAATGGTGGGAGCACGCGAGCTACATCATCGCCATCATCGGCGGTGCGGCCGCGATCGCGACCTGACCGAGGGGTGCGGGCGCATCGCGCCCGCCCCCTATTGCTCCCCGCTGAGAGGCGATTGTTGAATGCAAGGTTTCATCACCGAAGCCATGTCGGCGCGACTGGAGATGGTCGGCGCAGTCCCGCAGGAGCTGGACCTGTACGCGGGCGCCGGCACCGATTTCTACGAGCGGCTGGTCGGTTCCGACCGCGCAGAGATTCGAGAAGTGCTGGCGCTCGCAAGAGACACCGCCGGTCCGATCCTCGATGTCGCTGCTGGCAGCGGGAGACTGACGATCCCTCTGGTGAGATCCGGTAAGCGAGTCACGGCCGTCGACCTCTCGGACGACATGCTCGCCCATCTGCGTCGTGCCCTGCCGGACCAGTCGACATGGGAGTGCGTCGTCGCGGACATGCGCGACTTCTCCCTGGGGCGTCGATACGGGCTCGTCGTCATCGGCGCGACATCCATCACGTTGCTCGACCGCGCGGGGAGATCGCTTCTCTACGCGAACGTGCAGCGTCACCTCGCGCCGGAAGGGGTGTTCGCCTTCACCGTCGCCGCAGGGGCGTCTGCGCACAGCCTCGCCGTGCCGAGGGAGCAAGAGATCAGGGTTCCCGGCACAGGCCAAGACGAGATCTATCTCTTCTCGCAGCAGGTGGAACCGGACGGCGCGGCCCGGGTGGTCAATTGGGTCCGTGCCTCTGACCTGACAGACGGCGGAGAAGTCACGGTTCTCACGAGTCGATTGCAGCTTCTCAGCCACGAAGTCCTCTCGAGAGAACTCGTTGAAGCCGGCTTCGACGAGCCCGCTGTATCTCCCGTTCGAACACACCTCGGAGCGGAGATCCTCCTTCTCAAGACTTCGTGGCCGGGAACTCTGGGGCTGGCGGATGGCGATGTTTCCGACTAGCTCGCTTCGGTGGCGGAAGAGATCCACAGCGACTCCGCTCACTGCCGGTGCGTGTCCGCTTCTGTCGTCCGGCGTCACGTTCGTGGGAGCCGACGATGAATCGATGGCGATAGCAGTGCTGCACGGCGTGCCTTCATCCCGGGTCTCGCCGCCGGTCGTCGCGCTGCTGTCGGCGATGGACGGCACGACCTCGCTGCAGGATCTGCATCTGCGCTTCGCCGCATCCGAGTCGTCCGAGAGCTTTCTCGAGCTGGTCGAGCGTTTCCGCGCCACGGGGCTGCTCGAGGGCGACACGAAGCTGCCGCCCGGTCGGCTGACCTATCGGCCCCCGTTCACGCTGCAGATCGCGACGCTTCGTGCGGCCGCCATCTTCGGTCGAGTGGACCGTCTGATCGCGCCCCTCTCACGCCAGGCGATTCTGGTACCCGTTGCCACCCTGCTCTGCCTGGGGTTCGTGGCCGCCGTCCTTCAGGCGAGAGCGCTGCTGAACGTCGTCACCACGCCTATACCCTTGGTGGCGATCGTGGTTCTCGTCGCCGTTCTCGCTTGCCTCACCCTGCTCCATGAGAGCGCCCACGGCCTCACACTCACGCGCTACGGTGGCAGGCCCCGGCGCGCTGGCGTCATGCTCTTCTACCTCGCTCCCGCCTTTTTCGTCGATGTGACGGATGGCTGGCGCCTGCCTCGCCGCCGGCAGCGCGTGGACGTGGCGCTTGCCGGACCGGCCGTCCACGCTGTGGTCGCCGCGATCGCACTCACGGCGGCACTGGTGGCTCCGCAACCGGTCGTCCGCGAGACCCTGCAGATCCTCGGTCTCTCCTGCACGGCCATCGTTCTCGTCAATCTGATCCCGTTCGTGCGGTTCGACGGGTATATCGCGCTCATGAGTGCGCTGGACGAGCCGAACCTCAGGAATCGGACGATTCGCGACGGAGCGAACTTCCTGACCCGCCTCCTCTTCGGCGGACGACGCATGAGCAAGAGCGTGAACACGTGGTGGAGCGTGCCGTTCGGCCTCGCGAGCCTCATCGCACCGATCGTGCTGGTGCTGTTCGCCGTCACACGCGCGGTCCGATCGCTGGCCGCGGGCGGACCGATTCTCGGGATGTTCGTGGTGGCGCTGGAAGCCGTCGTCGTGCTCGTCGGGATGGGGCTTTTGTGGAGGGCCCTGCACCGGGTGCTCCGGTCGGGCAGGTCGCGGCTGCGGTTCACCTCGGTCTGCGCCGCGCTGAGCGTGAGCATGGTGATCGCCGGAGCCTTGATCTCCGTTCCGACGACCGCCACATTCGGCTTCTCCACAGAAGGCGGCCGAGTGGTCCTTGTCCACGCCGACGGGCAGACGCCCGTGAAGATACGGGCCGGGACCCCTATCGTGCTCTTGAGCAGCGGCATCCTCGGGAGCCGGCAGGTCGGTGAAGGAACGGCAAGACCGCAGCGACCCGAAGCGACGAGGGTGCCGCTCGATGCTCTGGTCCCTGCAACGGCGGAGGGCGTGTCCGTCCCGGCAGTGTCCTTCGCCGAAGTGGATGTATCCGACAGAAGCGGGAGTCCTCCCGAGGCCGGGCAGGCGAGGGTCGAGCTCGGCGCGTCGAGTCTGTGGGAGTTCCTCTGGTTCACCGGCGTGATTCAGCCGCTGTCGGCCCACCCGAGCGAGAAGTAGGAAGAGGATCAAGATGAACGATCATGCAATCGAAGTCCGAGCACTCACGAAGCGATATGGGAAGCGGACGGCCGTCGAAGCGCTGTCGTTCGCTGTGCCGCGCGGTTCCATCGTCGGTCTGCTCGGTCCCAACGGCGCGGGCAAGTCGACGACTCTGCGCAGCATCGTGGGCCTGCTCGCACCGACCAGCGGCGACAGTCTCATCGATGGTGCGCCGTTCACCGCACTCGACAACCCTGCCTCGCACGTCGGCGTCCACATGGACGGGTTCGGGTTCGAGTTGGGTATCACCGCGAGAAGGCATCTGGAGATATCTCGAGTCGCGGCGGGCGCATCACCCGACCGGGTCGACGAGGTGCTGGAGGTGGTCGGACTCGCAGCAGATGCGCGTCGCCGCGTGAAGACCTTTTCGACGGGAATGGCCCAGCGGCTCGGACTCGCTGCTGCTCTCATCGGTTCGCCCCGGACTCTCATCCTGGACGAGCCGGCGAACGGGCTGGACCCCGACGGCATCCGGTGGCTCCGGCGGTTCCTCCGCGGCTTCGCGGACAGCGGCGGCACCGTCTTGATCGCCAGTCATCAACTGCCCGAACTGCAACAGGTCGTGGATGAGGTCGTCGTCATCAAGCGGCGCGCGCTGTACGCCGGACGGCTCGGCGACCTCGTGACGGGTGACGGCGACTCGCTCGAGAGCAAGTACTTCGACCTCGTCGAAGGAGCACCCGCATGAGCAGCGCCATTCGGAGCGAAGCGCTGCGTGCCATGAGCGGACTCTCCATTCTGCCGGTGTACTTCATAGCGATCCTCATGCCTCTGTTCGTGCTCTTCTCCGACGGCTCCCGCTTCGATCTCGCCGGCCTCGATGCCGGTGCGGCGACCGTCCGGCTCCTGGAGCCGCTCGCCTGGTCTGCCGTCGCTGCGGCATTCGTCGGGGCATACGGTGTCACCCGTGAGTACTACTACGGCTCGATGGACCGGACACTCACCGGAGTCGGCTTCCGTCGAGTGTTCACCGGGAAGCTCGCGGCCGGTGCCATCGTCGCCGTCGCACTGTCTTCTTGCATCATGGTGCTGTGGACCGTGGGCGTTCATTTCATCCTGATCCAAGACGGACTGGCGCTCGCTCTCACCACGGATGCCTGGCGCATGTACGCCGGCGCTCTGCTGGGGGCGGCGCTCGGCGCTCTCGTGGGAGGCGCCATCGGCTGGATCACCCGTAACTACTACGTGACTGCGGCACTCGTGCTCGCCGTTCCGATGGCGGTCGAGTTCGCGCTGCTGCGCAGCGCGCCTGAAGTGGCGAGGTTCTCGCCCGGGTTGGCTCTCGCCGCGCTGAGCGTTCCTGGATACCAGGACCGACTGCTCGAGTTCGTGCCTGCCCTCGGCGTCGCGCTCGCATGGACTCTCGGCCTCGTCGCACTCGCATGGCACCGACGGCGAAGGGCGGTCGCGTGATCCGGCGGGCTCTCCGAGCACAGGCCCGCAGCTTCAGGTCTGACGTCGTCCTCCTCTGGAGCGCGGTGGCGGCGATCGTGGTGTCGCTCTCCCTTGCGACGAACATCCCGCCGGAGTTCGCGGACGCCCCTGCTGATGCTCGCGAGGCGCTCATCGCGCCCTTCGCGGCCGTGCTCGCGACCTATGGAGCAGTTCTTGCCGCTGTATACGGCTCGTTCCGATACACCGTCGACCGGCGAGATGGTGTCATCGCGCAGCGGCTGATGCTGCAGCCTCGCTGGGCGATCCTCCTCGTCCGGCTGCCCACTTCCGCCCTGGGTGGGGCGGTCGTCGCGCTCGCGGGCGTCGTCGGAGGTCACGTTGCGCTCACGATCGCCATGGGCGGCATCCCGGTGCAGTGGTCATCGGTCGGGACCGCCGTCGCGCTCGGTGCTGTCGCCGGCCTCTGGGGTCTGGGGCTGGGGATCGTCATCCAGGCCCATCTGGTGGCGTTGTTCGTCACCTCCATGTCCATGGCGGTGGCGTTGCTGGTCGCGCCGTTCTGGAGCGTCGGCGCTGCCTACTTCCCGCTGCTCGCGATGCTCGAGGCGTTTCAGTTCGACCTCGCCACCGTGGGACTGGCACCGGAAGACGCCCTCGACACCTCCCTGGCCGTGCTGGTGGCAGCAGGGTGGGTGGTGGTGGCGCTCGCGGCCGGTGCCGTCGCGTTCCTGAAGCGCGACGTGAAGTAGCGACTCTGAGCGCATTCCACCCACCACCCGCACCCGACGTAGGATTCCTGGGTGGCAACCCCCAAGATCGTCCTCTTCTACGCCTTCACGCCCCTCGCCGACCCCGACGCGATCCGCGTCTGGCAGCGCGACCTGGGCGAGGCGCTCGGCCTGCGCGGACGCCTGCTCATCTCGAAGGACGGGATCAACGGCACGCTCGGCGGAGACATCGGCGCACTGAAGAAGTGGCTGCGATCATTCCGCTCCTATGCGCCGTTCGCCGAAGCCGACATCAAGTGGAGCGAGGGGACCGGAGTCGACGCCGAGGGACACAGCCTCGACTTCCCCAAGCTCAGCGTCAAGGTGCGCGAGGAGATCGTGTCCTTCGGGGCTCCGGGCGAACTCCGCGTCGACGAGAACGGCGTCGTGGGCGGGGGCGTGCGTCTGACGCCCGAGGAGCTGCACGGCCTGATCGACGAACGCGGCGACGACGTGGTGTTCTTCGACGGAAGGAACGCCCTGGAGGCGCAGATCGGGCGGTTCCGCGGCGCGGTGGTGCCCGACACCGAGACGACCAGGGACTTCGTCCAGCTCCTCGACTCGGGCGTCTACGACGACCTCAAGGGCAAGCCGGTCGTCACGTACTGCACCGGCGGGATCCGCTGCGAGGTGCTGTCGAGCCTGATGACCGCCCGAGGCTTCGGCGAGGTCTACCAGCTCGAGGGCGGCATCGTCCGCTACGGCGAGAAGTACGGCGATGACGGTCTCTGGGATGGATCGCTCTACGTGTTCGACGGCCGTGGCTCGGTCGACTTCTCGGACCATGCCCGCGTCATCGGCGAGTGCGTCGGATGCGGGGCGCCGACCAAGCGCACCGCGAACTGCCCCGACCTGTCGTGCCGATCGCAGTTCGTCGTGTGCGACGCCTGCGAGGCCGTGCCCTGCACGGCCCACGCCGCCTGACTCGCGGGCCCATCCGTCCGTCCGGAACGCGTTCTTCTCAGACCGCCAGTCCCGGCTCGGCGGCGCGCGGCGCATACAGAGAACGCGGCAGCACCGCTGCACGCACCCGCGTCGGCCGATCGACGCTGTGGCGCAGCTGCACGAGCACCTCGCGCAACGGCGCGGCGAGATCAGCGGATGCCTCGCCCGCGCGCGCGTAGTTCGCCTGCTCGACGGCATCCGTCAGCTGCCGGAGTGCGGAGGCGTCCGCACCGCTCTCC
This sequence comes from Microbacterium sp. MYb66, assembly GCF_002979435.1. Taxonomy (GTDB): domain Bacteria; phylum Actinomycetota; class Actinomycetes; order Actinomycetales; family Microbacteriaceae; genus Microbacterium. The sequence goes on from NZ_PCOV01000004.1 coordinate 164,381, forward strand.
CGCACGAGTCCGGCCGCGCGGACCCGAGGAGTGTCGGCGTCCGAGACGGGCAGCTGCAGATCGATCAGCGTGTCGCGGAGTTCGGCCCACGCTGCGGCGGGATCGCCGCGCCGGGCCCGTCCCAGGCGGTTGCGGCGTTCCACGAGGCGGATCAGGGCGGGGAGGAGGAGCAGCACCACGATGCCGATGGCGGTGAACAGGACCGGCATCGGATCGAGGCGACGCAGTTCGCCGCCCCCGGTCGACTCGTTTCCGGCTTCGCCGCGATCGACTTCCGGGCCTGAGGTCTCCTCGGCCTGCGGAGCGGTGGTCGGCGCGGGGGCCGACGGACTGCCGGGGCCGCCGTTCTGCGTCACCCCGGCGCGGAACGCGGTCGGAACACCGAGCGATGCGGTGGGCTCGAACGGAACCCAGCCCACTCCGGGGAACCGCACTTCCGGCCAGGAGTGCAGCTGATCGCTGGTCACGGAGAAGACCGATTCGCTGCCGCGCTTCTCCTCTGTCATCGAGCCGGGGAGGTAGCCGACGACGATGCGCACCTGCATGCCCAGGCTCTCCGCCATCAGGGCGAAGGCGCCGGCGAAGTGCACGCAGTAGCCGGAGCGCTCCTCCAGGAACTGCGCGACGGCTTCGGCGCCGGTGCCGTCGAAGCCCTCCTCCACCGGGGTCTCCAGCGAGTAGGCGAACTGGGAGCGGAACCAGTTCTGCAGGGCGACGAGCCGGTCGTAGTCGGTGCTCGCAGCGGCCGTCACATCGGTGGCGAGCTCGGCGATGATGCCGGGGAGCTCGACGGGTTCGGCCTCGGGATCGACGATCGGCGCGGCCGCGTCGATGGCGCGGATCTGTTCGAGAGTGGGGATGAGGCGCGACGATGTGACGGTGTAGTCGTTGCCGACCGCGTCCGCGCTGCGCGAGAAGAGGGTTCGGTTCTCGGGCGACACCCGCCATGATCCGGTGAGCCCCTGCACCTCGGTGGCGGGGTACGGGACCGGGAGCCAGGAGCTCGACATCCGCAGCACGCGGATCGAGGTGTTCTGCTCCTCCGTCGCGATGTCCTCGCCCCATTCCGGCGCTCCGAACCCGTCGGCCTGCGACTGCAGGTCTCCGCGGTCGGGCTGCCAGACGCGGCCGTCGAAGCGGGAGAGCGTCGTCAACCGCAGATACGGGGCGGTCTCGCCCTTCGCGGCCACGGTCAGCACCTCGACCGGGTTGGGCTGACGCAGGTCGTCGCCGAGGCGCAGTGACGCATCGACCGTGACCCCGACGCCGTTGCCGTTGAGGCTCGCCGTGACCGGCAGCAGGGGCGTGACGATCACCGTCGCCGCGAGCGCGGCGGCCCCGACCGTGACAGCGAGGGAGGTCGATGACCGGCGAGGGGATTCCGGATGCCGGCGGGCGGTGTACCGGAAGATGAGGAGCGCGAGCAGGCCGAACAGCACGAACCAGACGACGTTGGTGTCGCCCAGGGTGATGATCATCGGCACCGCGCCGATGGCACCGGTCAGCAGCGTGGCCAGAACGGCCGAGCGATGTGCCAGGAGGTGGTCGAGGAGGATCGCGACGACCGCGAAGCCGGCCCCCATGACCGCCGCGAGTGCGGGGGAGGGATCCAGCGGCGCCGACCCGAAGACGACCGCCTCCCAGGCGACGGCGCCCAGCGCGCCGAACAGTGTCAGGGTCGTCGATGTCGGGAGGATCCCGAAGAGGGCGGTGTCGCCGGCGACGAGCAGGGTCAGGACCGCGACGGAGACCAGGATCTGGGCGCTCAGCGTGGCGAGGTCGCCGATCCAGGCCGCCCGTCGACGCAGCAGGTTCCGCACGAGCGTCCCGGTGCCGACGACGGCGAGGATGACGACGAGGACGGTGAGCGACCAGCCCCCTGGAGCGATGACCGAGGTGAACGGCCACATCGCCACGAGTGACGCGGTCGCAGCGAGGGCTCCCGGACCGACGACCCCGGTCGGCTCTTCGCGGTCGCGGTGCCAGCGCGAGTTCGCCCGCGCGGCATCGATCGTCGCCGGAGCGTGCTCAGCGCGGAACATCGCCGACTCCGATCCGCGCGGAGACGGCATCTTCCCAGGCCTCGGCGATGTCGGGTCCGAGCGGCACCACCGTCCAACCGTGAGGGGTCGCGGCCTCGGCGGCGCCGGGGAGCAGGTCGGTGCCGAACAGCATCGGGGCCGCGGCTCCGGCCGGCCGCAGCAGGGCGGCGTCCTCCTCATCCAGGCGTCCGGTGATGTAGACCAGCGGGCCGGGCGGTGTGCCTCCCACGAGCGCCGCCAGGTCGCGGCTCTCCCCGCGAGGCGTGACCATCGCGAGTGCCACGAGCAGGCCGTCCCGGTCGTCCTCATGTCCGCGCAGTGCCCCGAGCAGGGTTCCCGCGCTGTCGATCACGTCGACGCTGTACCCCTCGGAGGCGAGGTGCACGGCCGAGGAGGCGCACAGCGACACGGCGGCCTCGAACGCGGGGTCCGCCTCGCTGCCGGGTGCATCCCAGCGGCGGCCGCTGCGGTCCAGCACGACGACCGCGTCGGGGCTCGACTCCTCCTCTTCCTGGCGCACCATGAGCTGGCCGCGGTGCGCGGTGGCCCTCCAGTGGATGCGGCGCATCGAGTCGCCGGGGATGTAGCCGCGCGGCGAGAGGTTGTCGCTGCCCTGTCCGAGCCGGGTCGAGGAGGTGTGCGCGGTGCCGCCGGCGGCGCCGATCCGCACGGCCAGCGGGGCGAGGGCGAACACCTCCGGGACGACGGTGACGCTCCGGGTGTCGCCGAACGCCTGCTCCCGCTGGGCGAGGCCGAATGGGTCGACGGTGCGCAGCATCAGCGGGCCGAGCGGCCACACGCCGCGCCGGACGCCGGTGATCAGGTAACTGAGCTGACCGGTCTCCGGGGGATACTCTCCGCCGGAATCGCCGGCCACGGCATCGGGCAGCTCGTCCCGCCACAGCCCCCGCGGCACGCGGAGGGAGCGCAGGGCGAACCGCACGGTCACGCGTGACGTCTCGGAGACGGTCAGGAGGTCGGTGGAGATCTGCCGTGTGACGGTGCCGGAGCGGCGCGGCAGCCGAACGGCGAGGAGCGAGAAGAGGGTGAGCGCGGCCAGCAGCACCCCGAAATAGAGGAGGATGCGGGCACCGAGGACGTTGGCGGCGATCATGCAGCACAGTGCGGCGATGAGCGCACCGGCGCCGCGGCTGGTGAGGGATCGGCGTCGTCGCATGAGGGATCCGGTCAGGAGCGTGTGGCGACGGGGACGCGCACCCGCTCGACGATCTGGGTGAGCGCGGCCTCGACCGGCTGCGCCCCCGCGCGATGGGCCCCGCGGGCCGGAAGCAGCCGGTGCGCGAGGACGGGGATGAGCAGAGCGGTGATGTCGTCCGGGATGACGTAGTCGCGTCCGTCGAGCGCCGCCCACACCTTCGCCGCTCGGACCAGTTGCAGGGTCGCCCGCGGGCTCGCCCCGAGATGGAGGTTCGGGTCGGAACGGGTCGCCTGGGCGAGTGCGACGGCGTACTCCTCGAGAGCGGGCGCCACATGGACCGAGCGGGCCCACGCGATCAGCTGGGCGATGGATGCCGCATCGGCGACGGGCGACACCGCGGCGAGCGGGCTGACCACGTCGCGCTGACGGAGCATCAGCGCCTCGGCCGCGGCATCCGGATACCCCATCGAGATGCGCATCATGAACCGGTCGCGCTGCGCCTCCGGGAGGGCGTAGGTGCCTTCCATCTCCAGAGGGTTCTGGGTCGCGACGACGAGGAACGGCTCCGGAAGCATGTGCGTGGCGCCGTCGACGGTGACCTGGCCCTCCTCCATCGCCTCGAGCAGAGCGGACTGCGTCTTGGGGGAGGAGCGGTTGATCTCGTCGGCGATCACGATGTGCGCGAACACCGCGCCCCGCTTGAACTCGAACTCCCGGTCGACGGGGTTGTAGACGGAGACGCCCGTGACGTCGCCGGGGAGCAGATCGGGGGTGAACTGGATGCGGCGCACCGTCGCGTCCACGCTCGCGGCCAGAGCCCTGGCGAGCATGGTCTTCCCGACGCCGGGCACGTCTTCGATGAGCAGGTGCCCTTCGGCGAGCAGGCACACGAGGGCGCTGCGCACCGCATCCGGCTTGCCGTCGATGACCTGGCCGATGGAGCCGAGGATCGCGGAGGTCTGCGCGGCGAACCGTTCGGCATCGATCGTCACCGGGATCAGGGGGGCGTTCTCTGTCATGCGTTCCCTCTCACGTCGGCGCAGCGATGCGCGTTACTCGATCGTAACCCTGTGGCGGGGGTAGCGCTCTGGCAGTTCCGCGTGCTGAGGCCGGGCGTCGCAGGAAGCGAGGACCGTCGCAGAGAAGTACGGCCCCGCGGAACCACAGCTGGTTCTGGGGGCCGTACTCGCGTTTGCCTCTGCATCTCCTGCGATTGCGGCGGACTGTCGTCGGGCCCGTCGTCGCCGGGTTAGGATGGTTGACGGCTCTCCGCGTGGCGGCATCCAGGCCAATTCCCCCAGGGCGGAAACGCAGCAAGGGTAACCGGGCTCTGCTGGGTGCGCGGAGAGTCACTTTCTTTTTCTGCAGGTGGTCCGCCCGACGCTCAGTCCCCTCGCGGTCGCACCTGAGAGAATCGTCCGGTGACCGTCACCCAGCCGCCGAACGCGGAGCATCCGCTCGGCCGATTCGCCTCGCCGGTGCTCCTGCTCGTCGCGATGTGGGTCGTGCAGTTCGCCGATGCGATCCTGCCGGGCTCGTTCTCCGGCTTCGGCCTGCGGTCCTGGGATGTCTCGGGACTCGGCGGCATCGTTCTCGGTCCGCTCCTGCATGCGAACTGGCAGCATCTCATCGCGAACTCGGTGCCCTTCCTGGTGCTGGGCTGTCTCGTCGCGGTCGAGGGCACACGCCGATTCTGGGCCGTCACCGCCATCGTCGCGATCGTCGGTGGCATCGGCACCTGGGTCGTGAACGCACCGGGAACGCTGACGGTCGGCGCGTCAGGACTCGTGTTCGGATACTTCGGCTATGTGGTGATGCGCGTGTTCGCACCGGGCAGGCGAGTCGCACACCGCGTCCTGTACGCCGTGATCGCGCTCGTCGTCGTCGCGCTCTACGGCGGGTCGATGCTGGCGGGAGTCTTCGGGGCCGCCGAGGGCATCTCCTGGCAGGGGCACCTCTTCGGCGCGATCGGCGGGGGCGTCGCGGCGCTCGTCGGCCGACGCCCCCGAACCCGAACCGACCGAGGAGCCCTCGCGGCATGAGTGCGAGGCGCGCGTCATCACGGGCGAGGCGCAGACCCGCCTCGAAGAGGCCGGCGTCGAAGAGGCCCGCCGCGAGAAGGAAGACCGCGGCGCGACGCCGCAAGCCCGGTGCGAGGCGCCAAGCGGCGATCCGGGCGCGCCGTCGGAGAATCCTGCGGCGGGTGCTCGTGTCGACGGCGGCCGTCGCAGTGGCCGTCGGGCTGTTCGTGCTCGTCCCGCTCGGGCTCGCCCGAGATCCCGCGCCCCTCTGCGTCGAGGAGCCGCAGACGTTCCCCGAGGCGGGCATCGAGGGCTGGAGCGGCGAGCAGCTCGAGAACGCGGCGACGATCGTGCGCACGGCGGCGACGCTCGGATTCCCGCGAGAAGGACAGATCCTCGGGGTGATGACGGCGATGGGCGAGAGCAGCCTCCGCAACATCGACTACGGCGACTGGGAGACCCGGGGCTTCACCAACCCCGACGGCTCGCGCACGACCAGCATCGGACTGTTCCAGCAGCAGGACTGGTGGGGGAGCGCGGAGCAGCGGATGGACCCGGCGACCTCGGCGACGCTGTTCTTCGACCGACTCGGCCGGCTGCCGGACTGGCAGGCGATGGAGCCCTCGCACGCGATCCACCGGGTGCAGGTGAACACGGACCGCGACTACTACTCGCGGTTCCAGGCGGATGCCACGGCGGTCGTCGATGCGCTGTCCGGTCCGTGCGAGTGAGGCCCCCGCATTAGTCCCGGTGCGGTCCTCGGGGGGTTCCCGGATGCCGCGCCTAAGCTGAAGCCGTGGCGCAGAGCATCTACATCACCTCCGCAGAAGGTCATACCGGCAAGTCGACGATCGCCCTCGGCGTGCTCGACGCCCTGATGCGCGTGTCGCCGCGGGTGGGGGTGTTCCGTCCGATCGCGCGCTCGGTCACGGCGCGGGACGAGATCCTCGAGCTGATGCTCGCGCACGACGGCGTGCACCTCGACTACGAGGACTGCATCGGCGTCACCTACGACGACGTGCGCGCCGACCCGGAGGCCGCTCTGTCGACGATCGTCGCCCGGTTCAAGGCGGTCGAGGCCCAGTGCGACTCGGTCGTCATCATCGGCAGCGACTACACGGACGTCGCGAGCCCCGCCGAGCTCGGGTTCAACGCCAGAGTCGCCGCGAACCTCGGCACCCCCGTGCTGCTCGTGCTCAGCGGTCGCGATCAGCAGCGCCAGGCCGAGCATCTCGGCACGACGACCGCACGACCCGCCGCCGCGATCGCCCAGATCGCCGCGCTCGCGCTGTCCGAGCTCGCCGAGGAGCGGGCCGAGCTGTTCGCGGTCGCCGTGAACCGTGCCGATCCCGAAGCCCTCGACGCCATCATCGAGGCCGTGCACAGCGCGCTCCCCGAAGACCGCACCCCGGTGTGGGCGATCCCGGAGGACCGCGCACTCGTCGCCCCGTCGATCCGCGGCATCCTCGCCGCCGTCGACGGCACGCTCCTCAAGGGCGACGACGACCGGCTGACCAGGGAGGCGCTCACGATCGTCGTCGCCGGCATGTCGATGGTCAACGTGCTGCCGCGGCTCACCGAGGAGGCCGTCGTCGTGATCCCGGCCGACCGCACCGAGGTCCTGCTGGCAGCCCTGCTGGCCGACTCGTCCGGCACGTTCCCGCGCATCGCCGGCATCATCCTGAACGGCCCGTTCCCGCTGCCCGAGCCGATCGTGCGGCTGCTCGACGGCTTCGCGTCCTCGGTGCCGATCATCACCACCGACCTCGGCACCTATGACACCGCGGTGCGCGTGATGAGCACCCGCGGACGCATCTCCGCGGACTCCCGCTCGCGTTACGACCGCGCGCTGGGCCTGTTCCAGGCGCACGTCGACGTCGCCGAGCTCACCACGCAGCTCGGGCTCGCCGAGGCGCATGTCGTGACGCCGCTGATGTTCCAGTACGGACTGATCGAGCGTGCCCGCGCCGATCGTCGGCGCATCGTCCTCCCGGAGGGCGACGACGATCGCATCCTGCGCGCCGCGGCGACCCTCCTCGCCAGGGACGTGGCCGATCTGACGATCCTCGGCGACGAGGCCGCAGTGCGGGCACGCGCCGTCGAGCTCGGCGTCGACATCGCGACGGCACAGGTGCTCAGCCCCACCGATCCCGAGCTCGTGGAGCGCTTCGCCGCGGAGTACGCGCGGCTCCGGGCGCACAAGGGCATCACCCTCGCGCAGGCTGCCGACACCGTCACGGACGTGTCCTATTTCGGCACCATGATGGTGCACCTCGGCCTCGCCGACGGGATGGTCTCCGGCGCCGCGCACACGACAGCGCACACCATCCGTCCGTCCTTCGAGATCATCAAGACCAAGCCGGGCGTCAACGTCGTCTCCAGCGTGTTCCTGATGGCGCTCGCGGACCGGGTGCTCGTCTACGGCGACTGCGCCGTGATCCCCGATCCCACCAGCGAGCAGCTCGCCGACATCGCGATCTCCTCGGCGACCACGGCCCGCCAGTTCGGCATCGATCCGCGGGTGGCCATGCTGTCGTACTCGACGGGAGAATCCGGATCCGGCGCCGACGTCGACAAGGTGCGGGCAGCGACCGCCCTCGTTCGCGAGCGCGCGCCGGAACTGCCGGTCGAGGGGCCGATCCAGTACGACGCGGCGGCGGATGCGGCGGTCGCCAAGGCCAAGCTCCCCGACTCCGCCGTCGCCGGGCGAGCGACGGTGTTCGTGTTCCCCGACCTCAACACCGGCAACAACACCTACAAGGCCGTGCAGCGCTCCGCGGGCGCCGTCGCCATCGGGCCGGTGCTGCAGGGCCTGAACAAGCCCATCAACGACCTGTCCCGCGGCGCTCTCGTCGACGACATCGTCAACACGGTGGCGATCACGGCGATCCAGGCGCAGGGAGCCGCGCCGGAAGGAGATGCCGCATGAGTGCGATCCTCGTCATCAACAGCGGGTCGTCCTCCCTGAAGTACAGCCTGATCGACATCGAGCAGGAGGACCTCCTCGCGAGCGGCCTGATCGAGCGCATCGGCCAGGATGTGAGTCCGATCGCGCACACCGTGCGCCCGGAGACCGACGGCGACGCCGCGCCGACGATGCTCGACGCGACGTACCGCAGCGAGCGTGCGATCGCCGACCACGCCGCCGCCTTCGAGGTGATGCGCGAGCAGTTCGCCGCCCACGGGCCGTCGCTCGAGGAGCATCGCCCCGTCGCGGTCGGGCATCGCGTCGTGCACGGCGGTGCCCGCTTCTATGCCCCCACGTTGATCGACGCCGACGTGGAGCGGCAGATCGACGAGCTCGCGGTGCTCGCGCCGCTGCACAACCCCGCGAATCTGGCCGGCATCCGAGCCGCACGGGCCGTGTTCGACGACGTGCCGCACGTGGCCGTGTTCGACACCGCCTTCCACCAGACGCTTCCGCCCGCGGCGTACACCTATGCGATCGACGCCGCGCTCGCCGCGGAGCATCGGGTGCGGCGCTACGGCTTCCACGGCACGAGCCACCAGTACGTGAGCGAATCGGCGGCGGCGTTCCTCGGCCGTGATCTCGCCGAGCTCCGCCAGCTCGTGTTCCACCTCGGCAACGGGGCATCCGTGACCGCGATCGACGGCGGTCGGTCGGTGGAGACGTCGATGGGTCTGACGCCGCTCGAGGGTCTGGTCATGGGAACACGCTCCGGCGACCTCGACCCCGCCGCGCTCGTGCATCTGTCCCGCCGTGCCGGACTCTCGATCGACGACCTCGACTCCCTGCTCAACACCCGCAGCGGCCTCGCGGGCCTGGCGGGGCGCAGCGACATGCGCGACATCCTCGCGGGAGTGGCAGCGGGAGAGGATGCCGCGACACTCGCGTTCGACGTCTACGTGCATCGGCTGCGCGCCTATGCCGGTGCGTACATCGCGCAGCTCGGAGGGGTGGACGTCATCTCCTTCACGGCGGGTGTCGGCGAGAACGCAGCCGCGGTGCGGGCGGCGTCGATGGCGACCCTCGGCTTCGCGGGCGTCGAGATCGACCCTGCGCGCAACGAGGCGCGAGAGCGGGGCATCCGTCGCATCTCCGCGGACGCTTCGGCCGTGACCGTGCTCGTCGTGCCGACCGACGAGGAGCTGCAGATCGCCCGGCAGACCGCCGAGCTGCTCTGATCCGCGCGCGGGGGTTACCCCGTGGCGCGCGACCGCATTACGCTTGCACAGTGGCACGGAGAGGTGCCGGCCCGACGATCGCCCTTCTCCTGGAGGCTCTGTGCCAGAAGCACTGCCCGACCTGTTCCACGCCGACGGCGTGCTCTTCGACCTCGACGGCGTGCTCACTCCGACGGCCGAGGTGCACATGCGCGCCTGGAAGACCGTCTTCGACGACGTGTTCGCGCGCTGGGGCATCACTCCGCCCTACACCGACGCCGACTACTACGACTACGTCGACGGCAAGAAGCGCTACGACGGCGTCGCCAGCCTGATGCACAGCCGCAACGTCGAGGTGCCCTGGGGCGCCGTCGACGACGACCCGTCCGCCGAGACCATCTGCGGGATCGGCAATCGCAAGAACGCCGCCTTCGCCGAGTCCCTGCGCGGTCAGGGCATCGCGCCGTACCCCGGTTCGCTCGCGCTCGTCGAGAGCCTGCACGCGGCGGGCATCCCGCTCGGCGTCGTGTCGAGCTCCAAGAACGCCGAGGAGGTGCTGGGAGCAGCCGGCATCCGCTCCTTCTTCCGGATCGTCGTGGACGGGGTGGTCGCCGAGCGCGACGGTCTCGCCTCGAAGCCGGCCGCCGACATGTTCGCCGCGGGAGCCGTCGCCCTCGGGGTCGACCCGGCGCGGTCCGTCGCGGTGGAGGACGCGACGTCCGGCGCAGCATCCGCCGCCGCCGCAGGTTTCGCGACCGTGATCGGCGTCGATCGCGGAGCCGGTGCCGACGCGCTCCGCGATGCCGGCGCGACCGTGGTCGTCGATGACCTCGCCCTCTTCGTCCCCGTTTCCCGCACCGACACCCCGGAGACCGCATGATCGACCGCGACCGCTTCCCCGTCGACCCGTGGCAGCTGATCGACACGCACTACTCCGAGGAGGGCGTCGGCGAGACGCTCTTCTCCATCGGCAACGGCTACCTCGGTCTGCGGGGCAACCACATCGAGGGCCGCGGTGCGCAGGAGCACGGCACCTTCATCAACGGGCTGCACGAGACCTGGCCGATCCGTCACGCCGAGCAGGCCTACGGCTTCGCCGAGGTCGGACAGACGATCGTCAACGCCCCCGATGCGAAGGTCATGCGCGTCTACGTGGACGATGAGCCGATCTCGCTCGACGACGCCGATGTACGGGAGTACCGCCGCTCGCTCGACATGCGCACCGGCGTCCTGCGACGCGATGTGGTCTGGGAGACGCCGTCGGGCAAGCGCGTGCGCATGCGCGACGAGCGGGTCGTGAGCTTCGAGGAGCGCCACCTCGCGGTCCTCCGGCTCGAGGTCGTCGTGGAGAACGCCGACGCCCCGGTCACGATCAGCTGCCAGCTGCTGAACCGGCAGGACGGTGCGGGCGTGTACGCCGGCACCCCGATCGGCACGAAGGCCGCCGCGTTCGACCCCCGCAAGGCCGAGAAGATCGCCGACCGCGTGCTGGAGCCGGCCGAGCACTGGCAGGACGGACTGCGCTCCGCGCTGTCGTACCGCGTCGCCGACTCGGGGATGACGGTCGCCGTCGTCGCCGATCACGTCGTCGAGACCGAAAACGAGTACAACGCCCGCACGCTCGTGGAGCCGGACATCGCCAAGAACGTGTTCCGCGTGCAGGCCAAGGCCGGGGTCCCGATCACGGTCACGAAACTCGTCAGCTACCACACCTCCCGCGGAGTGCCGCCGCGCGAGCTCGTCGACCGCTGCCGTCGGTCGCTCGACCGCGCGGCCGACGAAGGCGTGGAGACCGTGTTCCGGTGTCAGCGGGAGTGGCTCGACGCGTTCTGGGAGCGCAGCGATGTGCAGATCGGCGGACGGGACGACCTGCAGCAGGCCACGCGCTGGTGCCTCTTCCAGCTCGCGCAGGCCTCCGCGCGTGCCGACGGAGCCGGCGTCCCCGCCAAGGGCGTCTCCGGGTCGGGATACAGCGGGCACTACTTCTGGGACACCGAGATCTACGTGCTCCCGTTCCTCACCTACACGACCCCGCGATGGGCGTACAACGCCCTGCGCGCACGGGTGGCCATGCTGCCCGCCGCGCGCCGCCGGGCAGCGCAGCTGAACGAGGCGGGGGCTCTGTTCCCGTGGCGCACGATCAACGGCGAGGAGGCCTCGGCCTACTACGCCGCCGGCACCGCGCAGTACCACATCAACGCCGACATCAGCTTCGCGCTGGGCAAGTACGTGCGCGCGACCGGCGACGAGGAGTTCCTGCGGCGAGAGGGTGCCGACGTCGCGATCGAGACCGCGCGACTGTGGGCGACGCTCGGGTTCTGGCGCGCCTCGCGGCTGGTCGAGGAGACGGGAGCGGGGGATGGGATCGAGACGTTCCACATCCACGGCGTCACCGGGCCGGACGAGTACACGACGGTCGTGAACGACAACCTCTACACGAACGTGATGGCGCGCTACAACCTCCGCTACGCGGCCAAGATCGTGCGCGAGATCCGGGAGAACTACCCCCAGGACTATGTGAAGCTGGTCGACCGCACGGGCCTCGGGCCCGGTGAGGCCGAGGCGTGGGACCGGGCCGCGGAGGCCATGTACATCCCGTACAGCGAAGGACTCGGGATCCACCCACAGGACTCGCTGTTCCTCGAGCGCGAGGTGTGGGATCTCGCGAACACCCCCGCCGAGCAGCGGCCGCTGCTGCTGCACTTCCACCCGCTCGTGATCTACCGGTTCCAGGTGCTCAAGCAGGCCGACGTCGTGCTCGCCCTGTTCCTGCAGGGCAACCACTTCACGCCCGAGGAGAAGAAGGCCGACTTCGACTACTACGACCCGCTGACCACGGGCGACTCGACCCTGTCGGCGGTCGTGCAGTCGATCCTCGCCGCCGAGGTGGGCTACCAGGACCTCGCGCAGAAGTACTTCGAGCAGTCGCTGTTCGTCGACCTGCACGACCTGCACCACAACGCGGCCGACGGCGTGCACGTCGCCTCCGCGGGTGGCGTGTGGACGGCGCTGGTGTGCGGCTTCGGCGGCATGCGCGACTACGCGGGCGACCTGAGCTTCGATCCGAGGCTCCCCGCGGCGTGGCCGTCGCTGTCGTTCCCGCTGCAGTGGCAGGGCTCCACGCTGCAGGTCACGGTGACGAAGGACGAGCTGCGCGTGCAGGTGCGCAGCGGGCCTCCCGTGCCGTTCAGCGTGCGGGACACGGCGTACATCGCGACCGTCGAGGACGAGGTCCTCGTCCCGCTCGCGGATCAGGGGCCGCTGCTCCCCGGGCGACCGACGCTGCGGCAGTTCGCCGACGCCCGGCGCGAGGACGGCACGCGCATGTCGGCATCCGTCCCCGTGATCACCACGGCGATCCCGGTGATCGAACCCGTCGACTGACCTCCTCTGTTCGCGGCCGCACGCGCGCCGTGTCCAGCCACCCCTTCCTGTCCGAACCACCCCTTTGCATGCGCGCGCAGAGGGGTGGTTCGCAGAAAGGGGGACGGGTCGGGATGCCGGGACGCGGCCGGCCCGCCGAAGGTCGGTGGCACGCCGTAGGCTGTTGAGGTGACCACAGCCCTCTACCGCCGCTACCGACCCGAGACGTTCGGCGAGATGATCGGGCAATCCCAGGTGACCGATCCGCTCATGACGGCGCTGCGCGGCGACCGGGTCGGCCACGCGTACCTGTTCTCCGGCCCTCGCGGCTGCGGCAAGACGACCTCCGCGCGCATCCTGGCACGCTGCCTGAACTGCGCCGAGGGCCCCACCGACGTGCCGTGCGGCGTCTGCCCGAGCTGCGTGGAGCTTTCGCGCGCCGGCGGCGGATCCCTCGACGTCGTCGAGATCGACGCGGCGAGCCACAACGGCGTCGACGACGCCCGCGACCTGCGTGAGCGCGCGACCTTCGCCCCCAGCCGCGACCGGTACAAGATCTTCATCCTCGACGAGGCGCACATGGTGACGCCGCAGGGATTCAACGCGCTGCTCAAACTCGTCGAAGAGCCGCCGGAGCACGTCAAGTTCATCTTCGCGACCACCGAGCCCGAGAAGGTCCTCGGCACGATCCGCTCCCGCACGCACCACTACCCCTTCCGACTCGTGCCGCCGGCCGCCATGCTCGAATACGTCGCCAAGCTGTGCGGCGAAGAAGGCGTGATCGTCGAGCAGGGCGTCCTGCCGCTCGTCGTCCGTGCCGGGGGCGGCTCACCGCGAGACACGCTCTCGCTGCTCGACCAGCTGATCGCCGGCTCCGATGCCCCGGCCGGCTCCGAGACCGTCACCGTCGGCTATGCGCGTGCGGTCTCCCTGCTCGGGTACACGCATGCCGCTCTCCTCGACGAGATCGTCGATGCGCTCGCGGCGGGCGATGCGGCCGCCGCCTTCCCCGCGATCGATCGCGTCGTGCAGACCGGACAGGATCCGCGCCGATTCGTCGACGACCTGCTCGAGCGCCTGCGCGACCTCATCGTGATCGCTGCGGTCGGAGCCGGCGCATCGGCGGTCCTGCGCGGTATCGCCGAAGACGAGCTGGAGCGCATGCGCGGCCAGGCCGAGTCCTTCGGTGCCGCACGCCTCTCCCGCACCGCCGATGTGGTGAGCGCGGCCCTCGACGACATGTCGGGTGCCACGTCGCCGCGCCTGCATCTCGAGCTCATGGTGGCGCGCGTCCTCGCCGGTGCGACCGATGCCGCATCCGCGGCCCCTGCGCCCGCGCCCGAACGTTCCCCCGCCTCCGTCCGCCCAGCTGTCGTCTCCGCACCTGCGCCTGCTGAGCCCAGCCCCGCACCCGCACCTGCGCCGGTGGAGCAGAGCCCGGCGGCGGCCGCAGCGACTTCGACGCCCGCCCCGGCGGCCCCGAGCTCGGAACCCACTCCCGCGCCGGCAGCCGCACAGAGTCCGACCGTCGAGCCGGCCGCCGACGCGACGGTCGACACCGTGTCCGAGGCCGCATCCGCCGAGCCCGCCGTTCCGCAGGGCCCCGTGACATTCGACCGCGTCCGCGCCGCCTGGCCGGCCGTGCTCACCCGTCTCGAAGACATCAGCCGCACCTCCTGGCTCCTGGCCACGGCCGTGCAGCCGCTGGCCTACGTCACCGAGACCGAGGTCCTGACCCTCGGCTTCACGAGTCAGCACGATGTCGCGAAGTTCAAGGGGACGACACCGGGCTCCGGGCCGTCCGATCACCTGCGCTCCGCGATCGAGCACGAGCTCGGGGTTCGGGTGAAGTACCTGCCGGCGCCGATGCCCGCCGGCGGCGCCCCGCGCCAGCCCTCAGCCTCCGGCCCCTCGGCACCGGCTGATTCCGCTCCCGCATCGGAGCCTGCGTCAGCGGGGCCATCCCGCTCCCAGTCCCGTGGTTCTTCCGCATCCGCGGTGACGGAGTGGGCGGTCGCCCCGATCCCGACCACGCAGGAAGAGCCGAGCATCACATTGGCTCCCTCGTCGCCGCTCCCGGTCGACGAGGAGCCGGAAGAGGTCGAGGCCGCATCCTCCGCGCCCCTTCCGCCGTCCGACGGGGCTGTGGATCGCGACGAGCCGCCGCTGCCCGGTGACGACGACGCCCCGGCCTTCGACGACGAGCCGCCCTACGATCCGTCATACGAGCCGCCGATGTCGCGCCAAGTGACTCCGGCCCCCGCCGCTTCACCGGCTCCGCAGACGCAGCCGCGTACGGCCGCCGCCCCACCCGTCGTCATCGAGCGCTCGCCCTCCGTCGGGGGAGTGCAGCGCTACGGTGAGGCCGTGATCCGCCAGGTGCTCGGCGCGACCTTCGTGCGCGAAGAGCCCTACGAGCCCCCGACGAGGTTCTCCTGATGTACGACGGCATCGTTCAAGAGCTGATCGACGAGTTCGGTCGCCTTCCCGGCATCGGCCCGAAGTCCGCCCAGCGGATCACGTTCCACATCCTGCAGACGCCGACCTTCGACGTCGCGCGTCTCGCGGAGCTTCTCGGCGAGATCCGCACCCGGGTGCGGTTCTGCGAGGTCTGCGGCAACGTCGCCGAGCAGGAGCGCTGCGCGATCTGCCGCGACCCACGTCGCAGCCAGGCGCTGATCTGCGTGGTCGAAGACGCGAAAGACGTCGCGGCCATCGAGCGCACCCGCGAGTTCCGCGGGCTCTACCATGTGCTCGGCGGAGCCATCAGCCCGATCGCCGGCATCGGCCCCGACGATCTCCGCATCACCCAGCTCATGTCGCGTCTCGCCGATGGGACGGTGCAGGAGGTCATCCTCGCCACCAACCCCAACCTCGAAGGGGAGGCGACGGCGAGCTACCTGAGCAGGCTGCTGACGACGATGCAGATCACCGTGTCCCGCCTCGCGTCCGGACTCCCGGTGGGAGGCGACCTCGAGTACGCCGACGAGGTCACCCTCGGTCGTGCCTTCGAAGGCCGGCGCATCCTGTGACCGCGAGCGCGGGCTTCTCGCGTCGCGGCTGGCTCCTCTTCGGGGCCATGGCTCTGCTGTGGGGCGTGCCGTATCTGTTCATCAGCGTCGCGGTCGAGTCGATCTCGCCGCCGGCGATCGTGGCCGGACGCACGCTCATCGCCGCGCTGCTGCTGTTGCCGTTCGCCCTCCGCAACGGCGCGCTGCGCGCCGCGCTGAAGCACTGGCCCTGGGTCCTCGCGTTCGGCGCGGTCGAGATGGCGGGACCGTTCCTGCTGCTCGGGCACGCCGAGATGACCCTCCCGTCGGGAATGACGGGCCTGCTCGTGGCGACCGTTCCCCTGTTCGCCGCGCTGATCGCGCTCGGCGGCGGCGACCGCGGGGTGCTGCGGCCTGCGCGGGGGATCGGGCTGCTCGTGGGATTCATCGGCGTCGCGATCGTGGTCGCGGGCCCCGGGCTGTTCGGGGGAGAGGTCAGCCTCCTCGCCGCGGGGGAGGTGCTGCTGGTCGCGGTGCTCTACGCGATCGCGCCCTTCATCGTCGCGCGGAAGCTGAGCGACGTCCCCTCGCTGGGCACCATCACCCTGTCGCTGCTCATGATCGGGATCTTCTACCTCCCCATCGGTCTCCTCACCCAGCATCAGGTGCCGACTCTGCCCTCGCTCGGGGCGCTCCTGGCTCTCGCGGTCATCTGCACGGCGGTGGCGTTCCTCGCGTTCTTCGCGCTGATCCGCGAGGTCGGTCCGGTGCGTGCGCCGCTTTTCACCTACGTGAACCCGGTGGTCGCGATCGTCCTCGGCGCGATCGTGCTCGCGGAGCCCCTGACCCCCGGACTGCTCCTCGGATTCCCGCTGATCATCGTCGGCTGCTGGTTCGCCGCCACGGGCGGGCGGCTGCGCCCGGTCTCCCCGCAGGCGCTGCCCCCGGCCCTCTAGCCCGTCCACCCGCGCCGATGCCGTGCGATCCGCGCGACCGTGACACATGCGCAACGCGGCATACGCGCCGATCGTAGAATGAGCGTGGGCGGATCCGCCCGACATCCCAGGGAGTGATCGTGGCCCTCATCGTGCAGAAGTACGGCGGCTCGTCCGTCGCCGACGCAGAGAGCATCAAGCGCGTCGCCAAGCGCATCGTCGACACACGTCGTGCCGGGCATGACGTGGTCGTCGCCGTGAGCGCGATGGGCGACACCACCGACGAGCTGCTCGAGCTCGCGAACGAAGTCGCACCCATCCCCGCACCGCGCGAACTCGACATGCTCCTCTCCAGCGGAGAGCGCATCTCGATGGCGCTGCTGGCGATGGCGATCCACTCGATGGGCTTCGAGGCGCGTTCCTTCACCGGCAGCCAGGCCGGCATGATCACCGACTCGCAGCACGGCGCGGCCCGCATCGTCGACGTGACGCCGGTTCGTCTTCGCGAGGCGCTCGATGAGGGGGCGATCGTGATCGTCGCCGGCTTCCAGGGCTTCAACCGCGACACCCGTGACATCACCACGCTCGGGCGCGG
This sequence comes from Microbacterium sp. MYb66, assembly GCF_002979435.1. Lineage (GTDB taxonomy): Bacteria > Actinomycetota > Actinomycetes > Actinomycetales > Microbacteriaceae > Microbacterium. The sequence continues at coordinate 181,611 of NZ_PCOV01000004.1, forward strand.
CGGCTCCGACACGACGGCCGTCGCCCTGGCCGCCGCCCTCGATGCCGACGTGTGCGAGATCTACAGCGATGTCGACGGCATCTTCACGGCCGACCCTCGGGTCATCCCGAAGGCGCAGAAGCTCGATCACGTCTCCAGCGAAGAGATGCTCGAGCTCGCGGCCAACGGCGCCAAGGTGCTCTACATCCGCGCCGTCGAGTACGCACGCCGTCACGGCGTCCTCATCCACGCCCGGTCGACGTTCTCGTCGGCCGAGGGCACTTACGTTCTGGGCGAGGGTATGAAGAACCCCCGCGAAGCCGAGGGAGCAGTCATGGAAGAACCGATCGTCGCCGGTGTCGCCACCGACTTCAGCCAGGCCAAGATCACGGTCGCGGGCGTGCCGGACGTTCCGGGCAAGGCCGCGGAGATCTTCAAGATCGTCGCGAAGTCCGGCGCGAACGTCGACATGATCGTGCAGAACGTTTCGGCGACCGGACGCACCGACATCTCCTTCACCGTCCCGAAGGCGGATGCCGCCGCGGCCCTCAAGGCGCTCGCGGGCGATCAGACCGAGGTCGGCTTCCAGAATCTGATCCATGACGACCAGATCGGCAAGCTCTCGGTCGTGGGTGCGGGCATGCGCACGCACTCCGGCGTCTCCGCCACGCTCTTCGAGGCGCTGTCGGCCGGCGGCATCAACATCGAGATGATCTCGACCTCCGAGATCCGCATCTCGGTGGTACTGCGCGACACCGACCTGACCGAGGCCGCGCGCACCGTGCACACCGCCTACGGACTCGACGGCGAGGCCGAGGCCACCGTGCACGCCGGCACCGGCCGCTGATCTCTGCCGTTCGACGCCGTTTTCCTGCCGACCCTGCGGGCGCCGCACTCAGAGCGGCGACCGCCGGTCCGGCCACGGTAGACTCACCGAAACCCTGACACCGGCGCCAGGCGCAGCTTCAGCACCCCGACGCCGCGCCCGAAGCCTCGTACGCAGTACCGCACGACGCCAAGGAACATCATGACCCGCATCTCCGAATCAGGACTCTCCGTCGCCATCGTCGGCGCCACCGGCCAGGTGGGCACCGTGATGCGCGAGATTCTCGCTGAGCGGTCGTTCCCGATCCGCGACCTGCGTCTGTTCTCCTCCGCGCGTTCTGCGGGCACGGCGATCGAGTACGGCGGCGCGACGGTCATCGTCGAAGACGTCGAGACGGCGGATGCCTCGGGCATCGACATCGCCCTGTTCTCGGCCGGGGCCACCGCGAGCCGCGCGTATGCGCCGCGTTTCGCCGCCGCCGGCGCCGTGGTCGTCGACAACTCCAGCGCCTGGCGCATGGACCCCGAGGTTCCGCTCGTGGTCAGCGAAGTCAATCCGCATGCGATCGACGAGCGCCCCAAGGGCATCATCGCGAACCCGAACTGCACCACGATGGCCGCGATGCCCGTGCTGAAGGTGCTGGATGCCGAGGCCGGACTCGAGCGTCTGATCGTGTCGACCTACCAGGCCGTCTCCGGCTCCGGTCTCGCCGGCGCGCAGGAGCTCCTCGGCCAGGTCGAGGGTGTGCTCGCACAGGGCGACACTCTCCGGCTCGTCCACGACGGCTCCGCAGTCGACTTCCCCGAGCCCGAGAAGTACATCGCCCCGATCGCGTTCGATGTGATCCCCTTCGCCGGCAATCTCGTCGACGACGGCGACAACGAGACCGACGAGGAGAAGAAGCTCCGCAACGAGAGTCGCAAGATCCTCGAGCTCCCGGGTCTCCGAGTCGCCGGCACCTGCGTGCGCGTCCCGGTCTTCACCGGCCACTCGCTGTCGATCAACGTCGAGTTCGCGCGCGACATCACTCCTGAGCGCGCGCGCGAGGTCCTGAGCGCTGCTCCCGGCGTCGTGGTCGACGAGGTCCCCACGCCGTTGCAGGCCGCGGGCAAGGACCCGAGCTTCGTCGGTCGCATCCGCGCCGACCAGTCGGCACCCGAGGGCAAGGGGCTCGTGCTGTTCATCAGCAACGACAACCTGCGCAAGGGGGCGGCGCTGAACGCGGTGCAGATCGCCGAGATCCTGGCCGAGCGCCTGGCGGTCATAGCCTGACCGCATCCCCGCCATGTGGAAGCGGTCTGACAGGGGCGGTCCGCATGGTCTGCGGCGGCGTGCCTGCGAACTAGACTGGTTCGGTGACTGAAAACGTCGATGTCGTCCTGATCGGCGGTGGCATCATGAGCGCCACCCTGGGTACTCTCCTGCACGAGCTGCAGCCGGAGTGGAAGATCGTCGCCTTCGAGCGACTCTCCGAGGTGGCTCAGGAGAGCTCCAACCCGTGGAACAACGCCGGCACGGGCCACGCCGCCCTGTGCGAGCTGAACTACATGCCGCAGCAGGGCGATGCTCCGCTCGATCCGGCCAAGGCCGTGTCGATCAACGAGCAGTTCCAGCAGAGCCGCCAGTTCTGGTCCTCCCTGGTGGAGAAGGGCGTGCTCGATGAGCCGTCGACCTTCATCAACGCGACCCCGCACATGACGTTCGTGCGGGGGGAGAAGGACGTCGCGTACCTGAAGGCCCGCTACGAGGTGCTCAAGGAGCAGCCGCTGTTCGCCGGAATCGAGTACAGCGAGGACTCGCGCGTCATCAACACCTGGGCGCCCCTGCTCATGCAGCACCGCCGCAAGGGTGAGCCGTTCGCCGCGACCCGCGTCCCCGCGGGCACCGACGTCGACTTCGGCGCCCTGACCCACCAGCTCTTCGACCACCTCACCGATTCGGGCGTCACGCTGCGCACGAACCACGAGGTCCGCAGCCTGAGGAAGCAGAAGGACGGCACCTGGCTGGTCAAGTACCGCAACAGCATCGGGCACACCCCGAACGAGGTCAGAGCTCGCTTCGTGTTCGTCGGCGCCGGTGGCTGGGCGCTCAAGCTGCTGCAGAACTCCGGCATCCCCGAGATCAAGGGCTACGGCGTCTTCCCGATCGGCGGCCAGTTCCTCAAGACCACGAACCCCAAGATCGTCGCACAGCACAAGGCGAAGGTGTACTCGCAGGCTTCGGTCGGAGCCCCGCCGATGTCGGTGCCCCACCTCGACACCCGTGTCGTCGGCGGCGAGGCCTCGCTTATGTTCGGTCCGTTCGCGACGTTCAGCCCGAAGTTCCTGAAGAACGGCTCGATGCTCGACATCGTGTCGCAGGTTCGCGCGCACAACCTGCTGCCGATGCTGCAGGTGGCCGTCAAGAACCCCGATCTCATCACGTACCTCGTCGGCGAGCTGCTGAAGAACCACGCGAAGAAGGTCGACAGCCTGCGCACGTTCATGCCGACCGCGAAGGACGAGGACTGGACCCTCATCGACGCCGGCCAGCGTGCCCAGGTGATGAAGAAGGACCCGAAGAAGGGTGGCATCCTGCAGTTCGGCACCGAGGTCGTCGCGGCGGCCGACGGGTCGATCGCCGGTCTTCTCGGCGCCTCTCCCGGTGCGTCGACGGCGGTGCCGATCATGCTCGACCTGCTCAAGAAGTGCTTCCCGGCGGAGTACCCGGGCTGGGAGCCCGAGCTGCGCGCGCTGATCCCCACGTTCGGCGAGAAGCTGAACCAGGATCCGGCGCTCGCGGAGCGGTCAACGGAGGCGACCGCAGCCGCCCTCGGCATCAACGTCTGAGCGCGCACCGTGGCGAAGCTCTACTTCCGCTACGGCGCGATGAACTCGGGCAAGTCGACTGCCCTCCTGCAAGCCGCGTACAACTACGAGGAGCGCGGTCAGCACGTGCTGCTCGCCAAGCCCGAGATCGACACCAAGGGCGCGTCCGAGATCGAGAGTCGGCTCGGTGTCACCCGCCAGGTCGACTTCCTCATCGCGCCCGACGGCGATGCCCGGGCGCTGTTCGCGGAGCATCGCGATCGCATGCGACGCTCCACCGAAGATGAGCTTCTCCCGGCAGGTCCGGTCGACGTGGCGTGCCTCCTGATCGACGAGGCGCAGTTCCTGACGCCGAGCCAGATCGATGACCTGTTCCGCGTCGCGGTGGAAGACGGCATCCCGGTCATGGCCTACGGCATCCGGAACGACTTCCTGACCCATGCCTTTCCCGGATCGGCCCGTCTGTTGGCGATCGCGCACTCGCTCGAGGAGCTGAAGACCATCTGTCGGTGCGGACGGAAGGCTGTGTTCAACGGCCGCGTCGTCGGTGGTCGGTTCGTGTTCGACGGCGATCAGGTCGCGATCGACGAAGGTGCGGACGGATCATCCTCGCCCGAGCTGACGACCTACGAGTCGCTGTGCGGCACGTGCTATCTCGAGGAGTCCGGCGGGCGCCTGGGCTGAAGCCCTTCTCTCTCCCCCCGAAACACCCCCTTCTGTGCGAGCCACCCCGTTGAGGGCGCACGCAGGAGGGTGTTTCGCGCGCAGCGGTGTGGCTCGGCCTGCCACGCGACCGTGTTTGCGTGGTCTGACCACACGCGATACTCTGTGGTCTGACCACAGGAGGCCGAATGGCGGAGCAGCCGGCACGCGCATGGCGACTCGTGCTCGAGCACATCGAGCGCGACCTTCTCGACGCCCGCCTCGGCCCCGGTGATCGCCTGCCCTCGGAACGCGACCTCGCGACCGAGCTCGGCGTCGGCCGCTCCAGCGTGCGCGAGGCCTTCCGGGTCCTCGAGGTGATGGGACTCATCCGCACCGCGACCGGCTCCGGCCCGCAGGCGGGAGCCATCGTCATCGCCACCCCGACCGGGGGGATGTCGGCGCTGCTGCGGCTGCAGGTCGCGGCTCAGGGCTTCGCACTGGACGACGTGGTGCGCACGCGTCTCGTGCTCGAAGACGCGGTGGTCGCCGCGATGGCGTCGGCGCCCGTCCGCGACACGGCGCGCGCCCGCGAACTGCTGGAGGCGATGGATGCCACAGACCTCACGCCGTCCGAGTTCCTCGCGCTCGACGCCCAGCTGCACCTCTCGCTCGCGGAGGCGAGCGGCAACACCGTCATCGCCGCGATGATGGCCGGTCTGCGGTCGTCGATCGAGTCGTACGTGCAGGCCGGCGTCGACGCGATCCCGGACTGGGAGTCGATGGCGGTCACGCTCCGTGCCGAGCACCACGCCCTGGTCGCCGCGATCGACAGCGGTGACATCGAGACGGCTCGAGACCTCGTCCGCGCGCACATCACCGGCTACTACACGTCCGCGGGCCTCACCCGCGACCTCCACCCCCAGAACTGAGAGGCACATCATGGTGCAGCGCCAGCTCCCCAATCCCGTCGAACTGCTCGAACTCATGAAGTTCAAGAAGCCGGAACTCGATGGCCGCAAGCGCCGCCTCGACGCCGCGCTCACGATCGACGACCTCCGCCTGATCGCCAAGCGCCGCACGCCGAAGGCCGCCTTCGACTACACCGACGGCGCCGCAGAGGGCGAGCTCTCCCTGACCCGCGCGCGCCAGGCGTTCCAGGACGTGGAGTTCCACCCCGGCATCCTGCGACCGGCACCCGATGTCGACACGAGTGTCGAGATCCTCGGCGGGCCCTCCGCCCTGCCGTTCGGCATCGCGCCCACCGGCTTCACGCGTCTCATGCAGACCGAGGGAGAGGTGGCGGGGGCCGGCGCCGCCGCGGCCGCGGGGATCCCGTTCACGCTCTCCACGCTCGGCACGACGTCGATCGAGGGCGTGAAGGCCGCGAACCCGCACGGGCGCAACTGGTTCCAGCTCTACGTGATGCGCGACCGCGAGATCTCGTATGAGCTCGCGCGCCGTGCCTCCGCCTCCGGCTTCGACACGCTGCAGTTCACGGTCGACACCCCCGTCGCCGGCGCCCGCCTGCGCGACAAGCGCAACGGCTTCAGCATCCCGCCGCAGCTCACGCTCGGGACGATCATCAACGCGATTCCGCGGCCCTGGTGGTGGTTCGACTTCCTGACGACGCCGAAGCTCGAGTTCGCGTCGCTCAGCGCCACCGGAGGCACGGTCGGCGAGCTGCTGGATGCCGCGATGGATCCGACGATCAGTTACGACGATCTCGCGGTGATCCGCGACATCTGGCCCGGGAAGATCGTCATCAAGGGCGTGCAGAACGTCGAGGACTCCGTGCGTCTGCGTGACGAGGGAGTCGACGGCATCGTGCTCTCGAACCACGGTGGCCGCCAGCTCGACCGCGCGCCGATCCCGTTCCACCTGCTGCCCGAGGTGCGACGGGCGGTCGGCGACGACTTCACGGTGATGATCGACACCGGCATCATGAACGGCGCCGACATCGTGGCAGCGGTGGCGCTCGGCGCCGACTTCACGCTCATCGGCCGCGCGTACCTCTACGGCCTCATGGCCGGTGGCCGCCAGGGTGTCGACCGCACGATCGCCATCCTGCGCAGCGAGATCGAGCGCACCATGCGGCTGCTGGGGGTGTCCTCGCTCGCCGAGCTCGAGCCCGGCCACGTGACGCAGCTCACCCGCCTGGTTCCCGTCGCTCGTGCTGCGGCCGAGGCGCGCACGCACTGAGCCCGCTTGCCGCGCCCGCGCCGGACGCCCCCTCTGTTCTCAGGACTGCGGGGCGACGGCGCGGGTGCGCGGCGGCCAGGGGACCAGCATCGACGTCGTGCGGCGATACTCGGCATAGGCCGGGTACTTGGACGCGGTGATCGACTCGGTGAAGATCGTCGAGCCGATGAACAGCACCGTCAGCAGGGCGGGGCCGATGATGGTCGGGTTCAGCACGCCGCCGATCACTCCGGCCCCACCGGCCACCAGGGCGGTCGCGCCGATCGCGTAGAAGGCCCACCACTGCGCCTGCTCGAAGAAGAAGTTCGGGTGGCGGCTGTACCGGAACAGCCCCGTCGTCGCGAACCCCGGCGCGAGTGAGCCGCCCGCCTGCTTCTTGCGCTGGTGGAACCTCCACTGCTGCTGGTCGGCGATCGTCTCTCCGACGAGGAACGCGAGGAATGCGGCGATGAACAGCAGGTCCCACCCGGTGAGGGCGGCAGGGTTCTGGGCGGCGACCTGCGCCGGCAGCGTGATGAGCACGAGCAGCGTCATCTGGTAGGCGATGATGAACAGCACGTTGAAGATCTGGAACTGCCAGGGGCGCATCCGCTCGCGTAGGATCGCCCACCGATAGTCCTCCATGCCGGTGTAGCCGCCCTTGCGTGCGAAGTTGAAGGTCAGGCGCGCGCCCCACGCCGTGGCGAGCACGCCCATCAGGACGACGCGCACGGATCCATCCCCGTTCGCGAACGCCCCCGCGACGAAGATCCAGACGTAGACCACCGGGACGATCGACCAGGCGCGGTCGACCCATGAGGTGTCGCGGGTGATCAGGGACAGGAGCCAGCACAGGGCGCTGGCGACCGCGGCGACGATGATGACGATCAGCAGAGCATCCATGACGCCATGCTAGGACCCTCCTGCCACGCTGCGCCGCGCGACACCGCGGCGGTCAGAGCGTGAGCAGCAGTGCGTCGAGCTTCTCCGCGGTGTCTTCCCAGCCGTCGACGGCCACCGACGGCACGCCGATCGCGAGGACTGGATAGTCGTTCCCGCCCTCGTCGAGCCGGTCGCCGTAGAACAGCATGTCGGCGAGGGAGATGCCCGTGCGTTCGGCGAGCTGACGCATCCCGAAGGCCTTGTCGATGCCCGCCCGCGTGATGTCGATCGAGGTCGAGCCGCCCGAGCGCACTTCGAGGCCGGGGAGGCGCGCGGCGACCGCATCCCGCAAGGCGGCGCGCTTGGCTCCGGTCGGATCCCACGCGTGCTTCGTCTCGCGGGGCGCGCGCTGGCCCAGAGCGGAGAAGGTGACCTGCGACCCGCGGTCCTCGAGGATCTCGCCCCAGGGTTCGGCTTCCCAGAGTCCGAGTCGCTCGGCTTCTTCGCGCAGAGCCGTGAGCGCGGCGCGCTTCTCGTCGTCGCTGAGGTCGTGTGCGTATACGGCGACGAAGTCGGCGCCGTCGTGTCGCAGATAGCGCGTGCCGCACGTCGGCAGCAGGTGCAGCCGGGCGAGATCCGCGGCATCCGCGTCGCTGAGGCGGGCGACGACCTGCGAGCGGAACTGCGCCTCGTTCCCCCCGGAGATGATGGCGACGTCGACGGTGCGCAGAAGCTGCTGCAGAAGTGCGGCGATCCGCGGGTCGATCACTCCCTTGGACGGTGCGAGCGTGTCATCGAGGTCGAAGGCGACGAGTGCGGGCGCGGTCATGATGTCTCCAGCCTAGAAGGCGGTCGCTGGGAAGACCGCGGGGAGAGGAGCAGCGTGCACAGCACGGCGAGGGCGACGCCGAGCAGGGAGCCGGCGGAGTTCGCCAGCACGTCGGTGACGGTCGCAGCACGGTGGGGAAGCGCGACGCGCTGCACCGTCTCGATGGCGATGGAGAGCAACGGCCCGACCAGGAGCGAGAGGACCCAGATCCGACGGGGGAGCAGCACGAACGCGAAGATGCCGACCGGCACGAACACGAGGACGTTCGCGATGATCTCCAAGCGGGTGAAGTCGAGCGAATCCCAGCCGAGACGGTGCGCGGTGCCGAGGACCAGGTCGAGCAGATTCGGCAGGGACTCCTCGACCCGGGACGGCGTGAGCGTCAGCACGGCGAGTGCGATGAAGAAGGGGATGCCGAGGGCGAGCGCCCAGGCGCGGGTGAAGCGGCGCGGCGGCGGGAGCAGAGAGCTCATGCGTTCCCTTCGTGCGCGGTCCCGGTACAGAGAAGGCCGCCCCTGAGGGCGGCCTTCCGGTGTCACTGGTCGGGGTGACAGGATTTGAACCTGCGACCTCTTCGTCCCGAACGAAGCGCGCTACCAAGCTGCGCCACACCCCGTTTGCAACCCTCCGAGTCTACAGGGAAAACTCCCGAGCACCGAATCGGGGCGGCGATCAGCTCCGCGCCGTCAGCGTGAGCAGTGTCGCCTCCGGGCGGCACGCGAAGCGCACGGGGGCGTAGATGGAATGACCGCATCCCGCGCTGACGTTCAGCGGTACGGTGCGGCCGCCGTGGGACCAGGTGCTCAGCCCCTTCGCCTGCTTGAGGGGGATGTCGCAGTTCGCCACGAGAGCGCCGTAGCCGGGAAGGCAGACCTGCCCGCCGTGGGTGTGACCGCCCAGGATCGCGTCGGCGCCGAGGTCGGTGAACCCGTTGAGCACCCGCTGGTACGGCGCGTGGGTGACGCCCAGCACCGGGGTGTCGGCGTCGCGCGGTCCGAGGGCGGCGATGGCGTCGGGCAGTTCTTCGAGGCGGTCCCAGTCGCGATGGGCGTCATTGACGCCGAAGAGGTCGACCTCGGAGCCGGCGAGGGTGAACCGCGCGGCCGCGTTGTTCAGGTCGGTCCAGCCCAGCTCGTCGGTGAAGTACCGGTCCATCGCATCGGTGTCGAGGAGAGCCGGTTCACGGTGCTTCTTGGAGGGGCCGAGGAAGTAGCGCAGCGGGTTGCGCGGCGAGGGAGCGGTGACATCGTTCGAACCGTGCACGAAGACGCCGGGGATGCCGGCGAGCGGGTCGAAGGCGCGGCGGATGCCGTCGAGGCCGTTCGTGTGCCCGAGGTTGTCGCCGGTGTTGACGATGAGGTCGGGCTCGAGCTGTGCGAGGGATGCCAGCCAGTCCTGCTTGCGGTGCTGCCACGGCGCCATGTGCGCGTCGGACATGTGCAGGATGCGCAGGGGCGCCGATCCGGGAGGGAGAGCGGCCGCGGTCGCCTCGCGGACGGTGAACAGGTACCGCTCGATGCCGATGCCCCAGACCGCGGCGGCGACGCCCGCGGCCCCCACCGCGCCGAGCGCGATGAGGGCCGGGTGTGCCGTCCGGCGTGTGCCTACTGGCACGTCACGCCGACGGTCGTCGCCTTGCTGGCCGCCGAGCCCGGGGCGGGGTCGGTGCTGCTCACGACCGCTGTCGGTGGATTACAGGAGTTGTCGAACTCGATCGACGTGAAGCCGGCTCCTCCCAGAGCGGCGGCCGCCTGGGCTCTCGACATTCCGACCATGTTGGCGGGAACCGTCGTCCCCTGCCCGTTGCTGGTCGCGAGATTGATGGTCGCGCCACCGGCCGCCTGTCCGCTCGGATCCTGCGCCGCGACGAGGCCGGCTGCGATGCTGCTGTCGATCGATCCGCTGACGGAGACCTGGAAGCCTGCGCTTTCCAGGATCGATGTCGCCTCGTCGACCGACTTTCCGACGACGTCCGGGACCGACGACATCACCTGACGGATCAGCTTGTCGTCCGGGCGGGGGAAGGCGTCGCCGCCATAGGCGGCGTTGGCGGCCTCCTGCGCGGTGCGGGCCAACGGGTATCGCAGCTCGTTCAGGAGCCTGCCGTTGTAGCTCTTGCGGTAGATGTTCTCCTGGCCGTCGTACCGGCCGGCCCAGACCGCGGTCGCGACCTTGGTGCTGGACTCGATCATCATGGTCGACCAGGTGTCGTGCGTACCGGTCTTGCCGATCAGCGGAGTGCCGTCGTTGGGGTTCGCCTGGCGACCCGTTCCCCCGCTGGCCATCACGCTCTGCAGGGCGTAGGCGGCGGTGGCGGCGACCTCGGGCGAGATCACGCCTTCGGTGCACGACGAGGCGGGCAGTGGGCGGTCCTTGCCGTCGGCGCCGATCACGCGGTCGATCGCGCGCGGCGTGCAGTAGGTGCCGCCGCTCGCGACGGTCGCGTAGGCGTTCGCCATGGCCAGCGGGGAGATGTACTTCGCTCCGAGCACGTCGGCGGGCACGTTCTCGTCGGTGGTCTTGTCGCCGTTGCCGAGCGTGACTCCCATGCGGTCGGCGACCTTGTTGATGTCGCACAGGTCGAGCTTCGACGCCATCGCGAAGAAACCACTGTTGAGAGAGTTCCTCGTGAAGTTCATCACGGTGTCGGTGGAACCTCCGCCGCCACCGAAGTTGCCGATCTCCTTCGTGTTGGCGACCATCGTGCCGCCACCGCAGGCGGCCGCGGTGAACTTCATGTTCGTCTGTACTCGTCCGTTGACGACCTCACGTACCGAGTGGCCCTTCTCGAGCCAGTCGATCAGGGTGAACAGCTTGTACGTCGACCCCACCTGGAAGCCGTCCGAGTTGCCGTGCGCCCGATCGCCCGCGAAGACGAGCGACGAGTATGCGAGGTCGCTGGTCGGCGTCTCGGTGAAGAGGGTGTTCTGCGTCATGGAGAGGATCCGGCCCGTACCGACCTCGACCGAGACACCGGCCGCACCGAAGTGCTGGTCGTCGTAGTTGGCCGGGACGATCTCTGCCATCTTGTCCGCCGCAGGGGTCTGGATACGGAAGTCCAGCGAGGTGTAGATCTTCAGGCCGCCGCGACGGAGGAGGTCGGTCCGGTCCTGCTTGGTCTTGCCGAAGGCCTCGTCGTTCAGCACGATCGACTTCACGTACTGGCAGAAGTACGCGCTGGTGCTCGCCGAAGCGCAGCCCTGGGTGGGCGGGTTGAGCACGGGCACGATCTCCGAGGCGTCGGCCTCGTCGTACTGCGCCTGGGTGATCTTGCCGTCTGCGAGCATGCGCCCGAGCACATAGTGACGACGGTCCTTCGTGAGGGAGTATCCGCTGTCGGCGGTGTTCAGCGCCTCGCCCTTGGCATTCGTGATGGTGCCTGCCGGCTTGTCGATGCGGTAGGTGTTCGGGTTCTGCACGATGCCGGCCAGAGTCGCGGCCTGCGCGACGGTCAGGTTCGCGGCGCTCGTCGAGAAGTAGAAGTTCGCCGCGGCCTCGATGCCGTAGACGGTGCCGCCGAAGTTGGCGATGTTCAGGTAGCCGAGCAGGATCTCGTTCTTGGAGAAGTCCTTCTCGATCTGGATCGCGAAGCGCATCTCCTGGAGCTTGCGCTCGATGCCCTTCGCGCCGGTCGCGTTGGTCGCGTCGCGCCAGCACTGCTCGAGGTCTTCGGAGTGGGTCTCGGACTCCGTGTCGACGTCCTGCTCGCACTGCTGGATCAGCACGTTCTTGACGAACTGCTGGCTGATCGTGGAAGCGCCGCGGCTGGAGGTGCCGCGCACGTTGTCGACGAGGGCCTTCACCGTGGCGCCGACGTTGACGCCGCCGTGGCTGTAGAAGTTCTTGTCCTCACTGGAGAGGATCGCGTCGTAGAGCGCCGGGGCGACCTGTTCGTAGGTCACCGGGATGCGGTTCTGCTCATAGAACGACGCGAGCTCGATCGGCGTGCCGTCAGGGAGGGACGCGTAGATCGTCGACTGCTCCATGGGCGTACCCGGGTTGAGGTTCTCGGGAAGCTGGTCGAAGAGAGTCAGTGCCTGGGTGCCTGCGAGGCCGGTCATCGCGAGGACGGGGGTGACGCTGGCAGTGACCAGGAGACCGGCGACGGCGCTCAGACCGACGAGCCCGACGAGACCGCCGAGCACGCCTCTCACCGTGCGATTCTTTTGGGGCATACGCTTGATCGTAGGGGAGTTCCCTGAATACCACCTTTGACGAGCCCGCCCGGAATCCCGGTGTCGCGCCCCGATCGACAGGAGTGCCATGACTACGTGGGAGTACCTCACCACGCCGCTGCTGATCCACAACACCGCCGCGATCCTCAACAACTGGGGAAAGCAGGGCTGGGAGCTCGTGCAGGTCGTGCAGGGTCCCGAAGGCGGTCTCGTCGCGTACCTCAAGCGCCCCGTGACGTCGGACGCCTCGGCGAACGCCGGCCTCGCCGCTGCGGAGCAGGCCTCCCGTCAGTTCGAGGGAGGCCAGGCATGAGCGTCGCCGCCCGTCTCGCCGAGCTCGGCATCGAGCTTCCCGCCGTCGCCGCCCCGGTCGCCGCCTACGTGCCGGCGGTCACCCATGGTGGACTCGTCTACACCTCCGGGCAGCTGCCCTTCGTCGACGGCGCGCTGCCGGCAGTCGGCAAGGTCGGTGCCGAGGTCTCCGCGGAGGATGCGAAGACCTATGCGCGCACCTGCGCCCTGAACGCGCTCGCCGCGGCAGCGGATGCCGCGGGTGGAATCGACCGCATCGCCGGTGTGCTCCGTGTGGGCGGCTTCGTCGCCTCGGCGGAGGGCTTCACCGGTCAGCCCGGCATCGTCAACGGCGCGAGCGAGGTTCTCGGTGAGATCTTCGGCGACGCCGGGCGGCATGCTCGCGCTGCCGTCGGTGTTGCGGAACTGCCGCTGGGCAGTCCGGTCGAGGTCGAGGTCACCTTCCTCCTCGCCTGACCTGAGCTGCGGCATCCGGTGCCGTGCTCGAACGACGAACGCGCCTCCCCGAAGCAGGGGAGGCGCGTTCGTCGTTCCGGAGGTAGTCCTACTTCACCTGAGCCGAGATGATGCTCATCACGGCGGTATCGGCGAGCGTGGTCGTGTCGCCGACCTCGCGACCCTCGGCGACGTCGCGCAGCAGGCGTCGCATGATCTTGCCGGAGCGGGTCTTCGGCAGCTCGCCGACGATGTACACGTCGCGCGGGCGTGCGATCGCGCCGATCTGCTCGCCGACCCAGAGCCGCAGCAGCTGGGCGAGGCCGGCAGGGTCGTGCGCGGAGAGATAGCTCTCCTTGATGATGACGAACGCCACCACGGCCTGTCCGGTCGTCTCGTCGGAGGCGCCGACCACGGCGGCCTCGGCCGTCGCCTCGTGTGCGACGAGCGAGGACTCGATCTCGGCGGTGGACAGGCGGTGACCCGAGACGTTCATGACGTCGTCCACGCGACCCAGCAGCCAGAGGTCGCCGTCTTCGTCGAGACGCGCGCCGTCGCCGGCGAAGTAGTAGCCCTGCTTCTCGAACTTCTCCCAGTAGGTCTCGCGGTATCGCTCGGGGTCGCCCCAGATGCCGCGCAGCATGCTCGGCCACGGCTCGGTGATCACCAGCAGCCCGCCGTTGTCGTTGCCGACCTCGACGCCCTGCTCATCGACCACGTCGATCGAGATGCCCGGCAGCGGCACTTGTGCGGAGCCCGGCTTGGTGGCGATGACGCCGGGGAGTGCGGAGACCATGATCGCGCCGGTCTCGGTCTGCCACCAGGTGTCGACGATGGGGGTCTTGCCCGCGCCGATCACCTCGCGGTACCACATCCACGCCTCGGGATTGATGGGCTCACCCACGGAGCCGAGCAGGCGCAGGGACGACAGGTCGAACTTCGCCGGGATGCTGCGCCCGGTCTTCATGAACGAGCGGATCGCCGTCGGAGCGGTGTAGAAGATCGAGACCTGGTACTTCTCGATGATCTCCCACCAGCGGCCGGGGTGCGGGGTGTCCGGGGTGCCTTCGTACAGCACCTGGGTCGCGCCGTTCGCGAGCGGGCCGTAGGTGACGTAGCTGTGCCCGGTGATCCAGCCGATGTCGGCCGTGCACCAGAAGACGTCCGTCTCGGGATGCAGGTCGAAGACGTACTTGTGCGAGTACGCCACCTGGGTGAGGTAGCCGCCGGAGGTGTGCAGGATGCCCTTCGGCTTCCCCGTGGTTCCGGAGGTGTAGAGGATGAAGAGCGGGTTCTCGGCGGGAAAGGCCTGAGCGGTGTGCTCGGCGGAGGCCGCGGGGACCACCTCGTGCCACCAGACATCACGGCCCTCGGTCCACTCGACCTCGTTCTCGCCGCGCTTGACGACCAGCACGTGCTCGACCGTCTGCTGCTCGCCCTCGCCGCGGTCGGAGAGAGCCTGATCGACCGCGGGCTTCAGGGCGGAGACACGTCCCTTGCGGTATCCGCCGTCCGCGGTGATGACGAGCTTGGCGCCCGCGTCATCGATACGCGAGCGCAGGCTGTCGGCGCTGAATCCGCCGAAGACGACCGAGTGGATGGCGCCGAGGCGCGCGACCGCCAGCATCGAGGCGATCGCCTCCGGGATCATGGGCAGATAGATCGCGACGCGGTCGCCCTGCCCGATGCCGAGGCCCTCGAGCACGTTGGCGACGCGCTTGACCTCCTCCGTGAGCTCCGCGTACGTGATGCGGCGGGAGTCTCCCGGCTCGCCCTCCCAGTGCAGCGCGACGCGGTCGCCGTTGCCGGCCTCGACGTGGCGGTCCAGGCAGTTGTAGGCGACGTTCAGCTCGCCGTCGTCGAACCACTTCGCGAAAGGCGGGTTGCTCCAGTCGAGCACCTGAGTGAACGGCTTGTGCCAGTGCACGAGCTCGCGGGACTGCTCGCCCCAGAAGGCCTCGCGATCGGCGGCGGCACGCTCGTACAGCTCCGGTGAGGAGATGGACTGGGCGACGAAATCCTCCGACGGCGGGAACTTCCGGGTCTCGTCGAGAAGGTGGTCGATCTGGCTGCTCATCGGCAGGCGCTCCTTTGCGGCATACGGGTATCGCGAACATGATCGCGGGGGTGCGGCGACCAGGTCAGGGCGAATCTATCCTCGCGACCCATCGTCGCATACTGCCGAAAGTCGGTAGTGGTGCGGGTTTTGTCAGGACGGTCGCCTTGCGTACACTCGACGACAGCCGAAATTTCATTCCGGCCTTGGCGTGCCCGGTTCCCCCAATCGTGGACCGCCGTGGGCGGCATCTCATTCCCCCCGTGAGATGCCGCCCATTCCGTTGGGAGCGCTCCCGGCCGACGGGGGTGCGGTGCCGTCCAGCTCCTGCACCGAGCGAGGGGTATGAGGGGTTACGCACAGTCCTCGAAGCTCCCGGACGCCTCCGCTCTCTCCTCGTCGGCGTGCCGCCTAACGTCGCGGTATGGCCGATTCCTTCATCATCCAGCCGCGGGCCGGCGCCTCATCATCGTCCGCGACGGACGCCGGCTCAGAACCGCTGCGGCTGGACCCGGCGTTCGGTCCGCTCCTGCCGCACATCGACGATGCCGTCACCGACATCTTCGTGAACGGTGCGGACAGACTCTTCCTCGACCGCGGCAACGGCGCCGAGCCGGCGGTCGGCTGGCGGGCTTCGGAGCGCGAGGTCCGTGACCTCGCCGTCGCCCTCGTCGGTCTGGGCGGGCGCCACATCGACGACCAGGCGCCCTGCGTCGACGTGCGACTCGATTCCGGCATCCGGGTGCACGCCGTTCTCGCGCCCGTCTCGGTCACGGGCACCGCGCTCTCCATCCGCATCCCGCGGGTGCGGGCCGCCGATCTCGACGCGCTCGCCGCACTCGGCGCCTTCGAGGCGCCACAGCAGAGATGGCTCGAAGGCCTCGTCGCGGAGCGGGCGAACGTCCTCATCACTGGCGGCACCGGAACAGGCAAGACCACATTGCTGTCGGCCCTGCTGTCCGAGGTTTCCCCTGCTGAGCGCATCGTCACGATCGAAGACGTCGCGGAACTGCGGCCTCGTCACCCTCATCACATCGCGCTCGAGGCGCGGCAGGCGAACCTGGAAGGCGCCGGAGGGATCACTCTCGCCCGCCTGGTGCGCGAATCCCTGCGCATGCGGCCGGATCGACTTGTGGTCGGGGAGTGTCGCGGCGAAGAGGTGCGTGAGCTGCTCACCGCGCTCAACACGGGCCACGACGGAGGGGCCGGAACCATGCATGCCAGCGGGCTTCGAGACGTGCCCGCCCGCCTCGAAGCACTCGGGGCTCTCGCGGGGATGGATGCGGTCGCGCTGGCTCGACAGGCGGTGAGCGCGTTCACGGTGGTGCTCCACCTCGACCGCGCGCCCGGCGGTGTCCGACGCATCCGTCAGGCGGGCCGGCTGATCATCACGAGCGAGCGACTGGACATCGAAGAGGTCAGGCCATGGTGATCCGGCTGCCTCGCGGGGCGGGGCAGCGGGAGGGGGCGGGACGGGCCGCGGACGCCGCGACCTCGGTGCAGACGCTGGCGGTGCTGCTGCAGGCAGGAGCGGTGCCGCTCGTCGCCTGGCGCCATCTCGCCGGAACGGGCGACCCGCACGCCGTCTCGGTGGTCGAGCGGGTCGACCGGGGGGTCCCCCTCCTCGCGGCCATCGAGGCGGAAGACGGAGCGTGGGTCGACCTGGCCGCGGCGTGGGAGATCGCGACGACCGTGGGCGCGCCCCTCGCAGAGGTTCTCCGTATGATCGCCGAGACCCTGCGCGACGCCGCCTCGGCGGCAGACGACGTGCGCATCGCGCTCGCCGAGCCGGCGGGAACGGCGAAGCTGCTGCTCTGGATGCCCTTCGCCGGGCTGCTCCTCGGCTTCGCCCTCGGGTTCGACACCATCGGCGTCGTCGTGACGAACCCTCTCGGTGCCGCCTGCGTGATCGCGGGCCTGCTCCTCGTGGCGGCGGCACGGCTGTGGACGGGGCGGATGCTGCGACGGGCGAGACCGGCCCCGGGCACCCCGGGCATGCGGGCGGAGCTCGTCGCCGTCGCGCTCGCCGGCGGCGCATCCATCGACCGCGCGCTGCAGCTGGTCGCAGACAGCTCGACCTCCGGAGGAAGCGAGGACCGCGTCCGTGCCGTGCTCGATCTCTCCCGGGCGGCGGGCGTGCCTGCCGCCGAGCTGCTCCGCGCGTCAGCAGCCCAGGATCGCCATCAGTCCAGGGTGCAAGGCCGCCTGCGTGCCGCGAAGCTCTCGACGCGGCTGCTGATCCCGCTCGGTGTGTGCACGCTGCCCGCATTCCTCCTGCTCGGCGTGGCGCCCCTGCTGCTCAGCGTCCTCGCCTCGACGCCGTTGCCGCTGTGATCGATCAGCCCCGGACCGAGACCACCCCGATGCACACGCATCCCAGAGAAAGAAGGAACACCATGATGAGCATTCCCCGGTTGGACCGGCGTCGCGCGGCGACCCTGTTCGGCGACGACACCGGCGCCGCCACGGCCGAGTACGCCATCACGACCATGGCCGCTGTCGCGTTCGCCGGGCTCCTGGTGGTGATCATGCGGTCCGACGAGGTCCGTGGCATCCTCACCGACCTCGTGCGGCGGGCACTGACGGTGTCGTGATGTCGAGTGCGAGACGACGGAGGTGCGGTCGCGTGAGAGGCGACTCGTCGACGGATCGCATGGGCGAGCGCGGATCGGTCTCGGCCGAGCTCGCGCTCGCGCTTCCGGCCGTCGTGCTGACACTGCTTCTCGGGGCCGGAGTACTGGGAGCGGCATCCCGCCAGGTGGCGTTGCAGGACGCGTCGGCGGATGCGGCCCGGCTGCTCGGGCGAGGGGAGGGGCAGGACGCTGCGGAGCGCGTGGTGGATGCGGCCGTCGCCGGGGCGGGCGTCTCCTCGTCGCACTCGGGTGATCTCGTGTGCGTCACGGCATCCCTCGACGTCTCGGTGGGGACGCTGATGAGGCTGCCGCTGCGGGCCTCGAGCTGCGCGCTCGACGGAGGCCGCTGATGGCGGGCTCGGCCCTCGCCGCCGGGGTCCTGGTCGTGGCTGCAGCCCTCTCCCTGGGCCTCGCTGCCGTGGGCGGGGCATCGGTGACCGCGCAACGGGCGGCGGGTGCGGCCGATGCCGCGGCGCTCGCCGCCGCCGATGCCGCAAGTGGCGCGGTGCCGACCGACGACGAGCCGTGTGCCCTCGCCGCGCGGGTCGCGGGAGCCGCCGGTGCCACGCTCACCGGATGCGCCCTCGAGGGCTTCGTGGCGACCGTGGAGGTGCAGGCGGCGTACGCTGGACTCGCTGCCGTCTCCCGCGCCCGTGCCGGGCCACCCGAGGGACAGTGACGGCCGTGCGACCTCACTCACTGTGAATGACCCCACACAGTGGTGTGTATGGTGTGCTTCGAAGAAAGGACGCACCCTTGGCTGAAGGCAAGAAGCTCGTCATCGTCGAGTCCCCGACGAAGATGCGGTCTATTCAGGGATACCTCGGCGACGGCTATGAGGTGCTCAGTTCCGTCGGCCACATTCGCGACCTCGCTGACAAGAAGGACATCCCGGCCGCTGACAAGCAGGCCTACGGGAAGTACTCGATCGACATCGAGAACGGGTTCGACCCGTACTACGTCGTCTCCGACCGGAAGACCAAGACGGTCGCCGAGCTCAAGCGCGCGCTGAAGAGCGCCGACGAGCTCCTGCTCGCCACTGATGAGGACCGCGAAGGCGAGGCGATCGCCTGGCACCTGCTGGAGACCCTCAAGCCCAAGGTGCCCGTCAAGCGCATGGTCTTCCACGAGATCACCAAGGATGCGATCCAGGCGGCTGTCGGCAACACGCGCGAGCTCGACCACGATCTCGTCGACGCGCAGGAGACCCGCCGCATCCTCGACCGCCTGTACGGCTGGGACGTCTCGCCGGTGCTCTGGTACAAGGTCAAGACCGGCATCTCGGCGGGACGAGTGCAGTCCGCAGCCACCCGTCTGATCGTCGACCGGGAGCGCGAGCGCATGGCGTTCACCTCCGCCGAGTACTGGGACGTCGATGCCGCAGCAGCGGCGACCGGCACCTCTTTCAAGATCCGCCTCGTCCGCGTCGACGGCGGCCAGCTCGCGCGCGGCACCGACTTCGACGACGACGGAAAGCTCAAGAAGGCCGTCGTCATCCTCGACGAGGCCACGGCAGCGGCGCTCGCCGAAGCCGTCGACGCTGTCGGCGCCGGCACCGTCACCAAGGTCGAGGCCAAGCCGGGAACACGCAGCCCCTATGCGCCGTTCACGACGTCCACGATGCAGCAGGAGGCAGGGCGCAAGCTCTCGATGGGCGCCAAGCAGGCGATGGGCGTCGCCCAGCGGCTGTATGAGAAGGGCTACATCACTTATATGCGAACCGACTCCACGTCGCTGAGCACCCAGGCGGTGCAGGCGGCACGGAGCCAGGCGGTGTCGCTCTACGGCGATGCCGCGGTGCCGCTGAAGCCGCGCGTGTACAAGTCCAAGAGCAAGAACGCACAGGAGGCACACGAGGCCATCCGCCCCTCCGGCGACAACTTCCGCACGCCCGCGTCGCTGTCGTCCGAGCTCGACCGCGACGAGCAGCGCCTCTACGACCTCATCTGGAAGCGCACGGTCGCCAGCCAGATGTCCGACGCCAAGTACGAGACCACCACGGTCACGATCGCCGTCGAGGCCGCCGGGAAGAAGGCCGAGTTCACGGCATCCGGAACCGTCTACACCTTCAAGGGCTTCCTGGAGGCCTATGAGGAAGGCCGCGACGAGAAGCGCGGTGACGCGGATGCCGCCGAGAACCAGTCGCTGCCCGCCGTCGCCGTCGGCGATCAGCTCGCGGTGTCGGATGCCGAGGCCAAGGGCCACCGCACCACGCCGAAGCCGCGATACACCGAAGCATCCCTCGTCAAGGTGCTCGAGGAGAAGGGCATCGGTCGTCCCTCGACGTTCGCCTCGATCCCTGAGACGATCCTCGATCGCGGGTATGCGGTCAAGCGCGGACAGGCCCTCGTTCCGACGTGGCTCGCGTTCAGCGTCGTGCGTCTGCTCGAGGAGCACTTCGCCGACCTCGTCGACTACGACTTCACCGCCGCACTCGAGGACGACCTCGACACGATCGCCCGCGGCGAGCAGAACCGCGTCGAATGGCTCAAGTCGTTCTACTTCGGCTCGGACTCCCACGTGGGACTGCGTCAGGTCGTCGACAACCTCGGCGAGATCGACGCGCGTGCGCTCAACTCGACGCCCATCACCGACACGGCCACACTCCGCTTCGGCAAGTACGGCCCCTATCTCGAGGTCGCCGACCCCGAGAACCCCGAGGCCAAGCCGCGCATCGTCAACGTGCCGGAAGACCTGGCCCCCGATGAGCTGACCGCCGAAAAGGCGCAGGAGCTCATCGACGCCCCCGTCGCCGGTGACCGCGTCCTGGGTGAGAACCCCGAGAACGGCAAGATCGTCGTCGTCAAGGACGGTCGATTCGGCCCGTACGTGCAGGAGAACGACCCGGTGTCGGAAGACGCCGCAGTGGATGAGACCACCGGTGAGGTCGTCGAGGCGCCGAAGCCGAAGCGAGGAGCGAAGAAGGAGACGGCGCCGAAGCCGCGCACCGCGTCCCTCTTCCGCTCGATGTCGGTCGACACCATCGAGCTCGACACCGCGCTGCAGCTGCTCAGCCTCCCGCGCGTGGTCGGGGTCGACCCGGAGTCCGGCGACGAGATCACGGCGCAGAACGGCCGGTTCGGTCCGTACCTGAAGAAGGGCACGGACTCCCGATCGCTCGAGAGCGAGTCGCAGATCTTCGATGTGACGCTGGAGCAGGCGCTCGAGATCTACTCCCAGCCCAAGTACGGCGCCGGGCGTCGCGCGTCCAGCGCGCTCGCCGAGTTCGAGGCCGACCCCGTCAGCGGGAAGCCGATCCGCATCCGTGACGGTCGCTTCGGCGCATACGTCACCGACGGCGAGACGAATGTGACGATCCCGCGCGGCCAGACCGTCGAGGACATTACCTTCGAGATCGCGGTGCAGATGCTCGCCGACAAGCGCGCCAAGGGCCCCGCCCCCAAACGCGGTGCGGCGAAGAAGGCCCCGGCCAAGAAGCCTGCGGCGAAGAAAGCCCCGGCCAAGAAGCCGGCTGCCAAGAAGACGCCAGCGAAGAAGACCACGGCTGCGACGTCCGCCGCGCGGTCGGCTGCGGCGAAGAAGGCGGCAGCCACGCGCGCTGCGAACGCGGCCGCGAAGGCAGCGGAGAAGGCGGACTCGTGACCTCAGGTCACGGGGTGTGGATCACGCTCGAAGGCGGTGACGGCTCCGGCAAGACCACGCAATCGACCCTGCTCGCCGAATGGTTCGAAGGTACCGGACGCACGGTCGTCCGGACTCGCGAGCCCGGCGGCTCCGAGGTCGGGCAGCTGATCCGTGACATCGTGCTGCACCACCGCGGTGACATCGCGCCGCGCGCGGAGGCCCTGCTGTATGCGGCGGATCGCGCGCACCACGTCGCGACCGTCGTGCGGCCGGCGCTCGAGCGAGGCGACATCGTGCTGCAGGATCGCTATCTCGACTCGTCCGTGGCCTACCAGGGTGCCGGCCGAGTCCTCGACGCGACCGAGATCCGCGATCTGTCGCTCTGGGCTGCTGAGGGTGCTCTTCCGGATCTGACAGTCCTGCTCGACCTCGACCCCGGAGCTGCGCGCACGCGCCTCGATTCCGCCGACAAGCCCTTCGATCGGCTGGAAGCCGAGAAGGCGGAGTTCCACGGCCGTGTCCGCGACGCCTACCTCGCCCTCGCCGAGGCGGAGCCCGACAGGTTCCTCGTCCTCGACGCGGCGGCGGCTCCGGACGAGATCGCCGAGCGGATCCGCGCCCGAGTCGCCGCGCTGCTCGCCTGACAGGTCCCGGTACCGCCCCTCGGCTGGACGGTACTCTCCAGATGCCGACGCGGCACCTATGGCCGCACGAGCGGGCACGCGTCGGACGCATGGGACACCCTCCGAGCGAGGACCGTGCGGGGGAGTCGGTGGTCCCGATTAGGCTGAGTGCATGCCCCAGACCGTCGCCGCTCCCTTCCCGTGGGCCGATGTCTGGGGGCAGGACGCTGCCGTCGACACGCTCCGTGCCGCGGCATCCGATCCCGCCGCACTGTCGCATGCCTGGTTGATCACCGGCCCGCCCGGATCGGGGCGCTCGACGCTTGCGTACGCGTTCGCGGCCGCCCTCGTCGCCGACCGCCCCGACGATGAGACGGTGATGCGCCAGGTGTTGGCCGGCACCCATCCCGACGTCACGGCTCTGCGCACCGACAAGGTCATCATCACGATCGCCGAGGCGCGAGCACTCGTGGAGCGCTCCTACTTCGCGCCCTCTGCGGGGCGCTACCGGGTCATCGTGGTCGAAGACGCCGACCGCATGGTCGAGCGCACCTCGAACGTGCTCCTGAAGGCGCTCGAGGAGCCGCCGGAGCAGACGGTGTGGATCCTGTGCGCCCCGAGCGAGGCCGACCTGCTGCCGACGATCCGCTCGCGCGTGCGCTCGCTGCGCCTCAGGGAGCCCGACGTCGCCGATGTCGCCAGGCTGATCAGCCTCCGCACGGGGGTCGACGAGAGCGTCGCCGAGCAGGCCGCCCGGCACGCGCAGCGCCACATCGGCATGGCTCAGCGACTGGCCACCGACGATGGGGCCCGACGCCGGCGCGATGAGACCCTTCGGTCGGTCCTCGGTGTCCGTGGCGTCGGCGATGCGGTCGAGGTGGCCGGGCGGATCATCCAGGCAGCGACGGAAGACGCGAAGGCACTCACCGCCGAACGCGATGCGAGCGAACGGGCCTCCCTCCTCCGCACCATCGGCATCGCCGAGGGGCAGGCCGTGCCTCCGGCAGTGCGAACGCAGCTCTCGGCCCTCGAAGACGATCAGAAGAAACGGGCCACCCGCAGCCTGCGCGACGGCATCGACCGCGTGCTCACCGACATGCAGTCGCTCTTCCGTGACGTCGTAATGCTCCAGTTCGGCCGCGGGGACGACCTCATCAACAGCGAGCTGCACTCGGAGCTGGCCGCCCTCGCATCCGCCTGGTCCGAGACCCGTACCCTTGTCGTACTTGACCACCTTGCCGAGACGCGGCAGTCGCTGGAGCGCAACGTCGCCCCTCTGCTCGCACTGGAGAGCTTGCTCGTGACGATCACGAGCGGGAGGAAACCGTGAACAATCGACCGACTTCCCGCTTCCGTCGCGCCGCCGCCGTCATCGCCGGTCTGGCCGCTGCATCCGTCGCCCTCTCGGGCTGTCTGTATTCGATGATCCCCGAGCAGTCGTCGCGCCCGTCCACGACCAGCGCTCCCGACACCGAGGGGGTCGCAGAAGACCTGCTGCCCTTCTATTCGCAGGAGCTGGTGTGGAGCGACTGCGGTGTCGGATTCGACTGCACCGACGTCACGGCTCCCCTCGACTGGGAGAACCCGGGCGAGGGCGACATCACGCTCTCGGTCGTGCGACACCGGGCCGAGGGCACCCCGGTCGGATCGCTGCTGACGAATCCGGGCGGACCGGGTGCGAGCGGCGTCGACCTCATCCTGAACAGCCTCGACTTCGCCGTCGGCGCCGACATCATCGAGAACTACGATGTGATCGGCTTCGACCCGCGTGGAGTCGGCGGCTCGACCGCGGTGACCTGCTACGACGCGCCGCAGATGGACGAGTATCTCTACGGCATCCCCACTGCCGCCCGCGGCACGGCCGACTGGGAGGCCGAGCTGCTCGACGCGCACCGGTCCTTCGCCGAGGCCTGTGATGCGAACAGCGGAGGTATCCTGCCGCACATCACCACGATCAACGCCGCCCGCGACATGGACCTGATCCGGGCCGTGCTGGGCGACAAGCAGCTGAACTATCTCGGCTACTCGTACGGCACGTTCCTCGGCGCGACGTACGCGAAGCTCTATCCCGAGAAGGCCGGACGCCTGGTGCTCGATGGCGCCATCGACCCCGCGGTCCCGGGGCTCGAAGTGGGCGCGACCCAGGCTCTCGGCTTCGAATCGGCGCTGCGCGCGTACATGCAGGACTGCCTCGAATCAGGGAACTGCCCCTTCAACGGCTCCGTCGACGAGGCGATGGCCGACCTGGGGGCGCTGTTGGCGAGTGTCGACCGCACGCCGCTGAAGAACGGTGACGGTCGCATGATGGGCGCGGATTCCCTGCTGACGGGCATCATCACCGCGCTCTATTCGGAGCAGAGCTGGAGTGCCCTCACGCAGGCGCTCGACGAGGCGCTCCAGGGCGACCCGACGACGGCCTTCTACCTCGCCGACGCCTACAACAGTCGCGAGAACGGCGTCTACATCGACAACTCGACCGAGGCCTTCCGTGCCTACAACTGCATGGATTACCCGGTGGAAGACGATCCGGCGGCCGAAGCCGCGATCGAGGCCAAGATCGCCAAGGGTGCGCCGACCATCGCCCCGTATTGGACCGGTCCGGATTCGTGCGAGGTCTGGCCCTACCCGCCGACCGGCACGCGCGACGAGATCACGGCCGAGGGCGCCGGACCGATCCTGGTGATCGGGACGACGAACGACCCCGCCACTCCGTACGAGTGGTCGGAGTCGCTCGCCGACCAGCTCGAGGAGGGTGTCCTCATCACCCGCGTCGGTGAGGGGCACACCGGCTACAACAAGGGCAATTCCTGTGTCGACGACGCTGTCGAGGCGTTCCTGCTCGACGATGTGGTGCCCGAAGACGGCCTCCGCTGCGAGTGAGGCGGTCTCGATTCGCGAGCGAGCACGAGACAGGGTAATATCGGTGATCGCGCCGCTCACGCGTCGCACGCCGCTTTAGCTCAGTCGGCAGAGCATTTCACTCGTAATGAAAAGGTCGTCAGTTCGATTCTGACAAGCGGCTCCGAAGGCCCCGTGATGCGAAGAACATCACGGGGCCTTTCCCGTTCCGCACGGCGTACCCTCGAAGCATGAGCAGAGCGCTTCTCATCGTCGACGTGCAGAACGACTTCACCGAGGGCGGTGCACTCGCCGTGGCCGGCGGCGATGCGGTGGCCACCGCCGTCTCGACCTTCCTTGCCGCGCACTCCGCGGACTATCAGGTGATCATCGCCTCGCGCGACTGGCACGATGTGGAGGGCGACAACGGCGGGCATTTCGCCGAGGCGCCGGACTACATCGACTCGTGGCCCGTCCACTGCGTCGCCGGTACCGAGGGGGCCGAATACGATCCGCTCCTGGTGACGGATGCCGTGACGCACCATGTCCGCAAAGGGCAGGGGAAGCCGGCCTACTCGATGTTCGAGGGTGAGACGGAGGCGGGGGAGACCGTCGGCGCCATCCTGACCGCAGCGGGAGTGCTCAGCGCCGATGTCGTGGGCATCGCGACGGACCACTGTGTCCGAGCATCCGCACTCGACGCCATCTCGCATGGCGTTCGCGTCCGCATCCTCACCGACCTCGTCGTCGGCGTCGCACCGGGGCCGAGCGAGGCGGCATTGGCCGAACTCGTGCATGCGGGTGCGGAGCTGGTCGAGAGCGCCGACGCGTGAGTCGCAGCGTCCTGCTGCTGCGGGCCGTGAACGTCAGTGGACGCAACAGCGTTCCGATGGCGCGGCTTCGAGAGGTTCTCGCCACCGAGACGGACCTCGCCGAGGTCTCGACGTACATCGCCAGTGGCAACATCATCTGCGCGACCCCGAAGCATCCGGAGGCTGCGTGCGCGGCTGTTCGCGCCGTGATCCACGACGAGTTCGGAGTCGACACGCCCGTCGTCCACCGGACCAATGCGCAGTTGCGCGCGTCCGAGTCCGCCCAGCCGTTCCCCGAGGGGGAGGTGAAGTTCGTGCACGCGATGTTCCTGGAGGGAGCACCCGCACGCGGTGCGGTCGAGGCGCTGGAGCAGCGGCTCCTGCCTGCGGAGCGTCTCGAGCTCATCGGGAACGACCTGTGGATCGACTATGGCGCGGATGGCGTGCACTCCACGAAGCTCACGAAGGCTGTGCTTGACCGCGCGCTCGGGGTCGCGGGTACCGCGCGCAACCTGCGGACGACCCGCAAGCTCATCGAGCTGACGGGATGACCGGGCCGGATGCCGTCGAGCTGGCCCTGCCCTTCGTCGGCCGGTGGCTGGTGCAGAACAGCCCGGCATCGCGTGTGCCCAGCCACGGCACGGAACTGTTCGGCACCTCTCATGCGATCGACTTCGTGCCGGTCGGCCCGGACGGACGCAGCGCGAGGCGCACGATCGCGAGCCTGATCCGCACAGAACGACCGGAGAGTTTCGTCGGGTTCGGCCGTCCGATCCTCAGCCCGGTCGCGGGCGAGGTCGTCGCCGTCCACGACGGCGAGCCCGATCATGAGGCGCGCCGTTCGCCGTTCGCGCTGATCGCCTACGCGCTCACCCAGTCGGCCCGCGTCCGCGGTGGCGCGCCGGCGATCGCGGGCAACCACGTCGCCATCCGCGTGGGCAAGGGGGTGGTGCTGCTGGCGCACCTGCGGGTGGGCAGCGTCCGGGTGCGCGCGGGGCAGGAGGTGGCGGTCGGCGACCAGGTGGGGGAGTGCGGCAACTCCGGCAACAGCACCGAGCCACATCTGCACGTGCAGGTGTCGGAGTCGCTCTCGCGGGAGGCCCGCGGCATCCCGCTCGTCTTCACCCGACCGGGCGGCGGTCGCTGGGTGCCGACGACCGGCGAGCTCATCGAGGCGTGAGGATCAGCTCGGCGCACCGCCGAGCTCCGCACTCATCGAGATCGGCGGCGTGTGAGGGTGCGACTGCACGTCGATCCGGCGGATTCCGCAGTCCGCGCAGCGGACGTAGAGCACCACGCCCTCGCTCGTCGGATGCCGCGACTCCACGAGCCAGGCATGCTCGTGCGTCTGTGCGGTGGGGAGGATGCGGGGGATCGGAAGGGTGTTCAGCGAGGTCATGTACCCAGCGTGATGTAATGGTCTTATGCATCTCAACCCTTACGGCGAGTATGCGGTCCTGCTGGCCGCATCCCTCGCCAACGACTGGCCCGATGACCGAGCCGGAATCGAGGAGCGCACCCTCGCCTTGGGCATGACGCAGACCTTCCCGCCGGCTCCCGATGACCACGAGCAGATCAGGGCTGTGATCGACGAGTGGCTCACGATCGTCGACGAGCCCGATCCCGATGCGCGAGCGCTGCTGCTCAACGCGCAGCTCGCCGCGGCCGCCGCCTATCCGCGCCTGACGAACCACGACGGCGAAGGGTGGCACCTGCACTACCGCGACGACGTGCCCTCGCTGCCCTACGTGCTCCGCGCGATCATCAGCCTGGGT
Organism: Microbacterium sp. MYb66; assembly: GCF_002979435.1. Taxonomy (GTDB): domain Bacteria; phylum Actinomycetota; class Actinomycetes; order Actinomycetales; family Microbacteriaceae; genus Microbacterium. Next base: position 209,001 of record NZ_PCOV01000004.1, read on the forward strand.
ACTTCGCTGCACCTCGTGACACGAGGGATGAGCCGACTCGGCCGATGCCAGGCCGCGCCCTGCGCGAACGTCGTGGCGGACGTGACGCGGAACGGTCGCCAGCGCTTCTGCTCCGTGCGCTGCGCGAACCGCGCCGCGGTGCGTCGGCACCGGGCGCGGTCCTGAGCGCCGACTCGGATCAGGCCGTCTGACCCGAGTGCTTCCCCTCGCCGATCTCCTCGACGAGCTTCGCGTTGAAGGCCGGCAGGTCGTCCGGCGTGCGGCTCGAGACGAGGCCCTCGTCCACCACGACCTCTTCGTCGACCCATGTCGCGCCCGCGTTGCGCAGATCCGTGGTCAGACTCGGGTAGCTCGTGAGCGTGCGGCCGTCGACGACGCCGGCCTCGATGAGGATCCAGGCGCCGTGGCAGATCACGCCGACCGGCTTGTGCTGCTCGAAGAAGGCGCGGGCGAGCGCGATGGAGGGCTTGTCGAGCCGCAGATGGTCCGCGTTGACGACGCCGCCCGGAAGCACGAGCGCATCGAACTGATCTGCCGACGTCTCGGAGGCGAGGAGATCGACGGCCTGCTCATGACCGTTCTTGCCCGTGATCGCCGCGCCGTCCGGGGCGATCATCGTGGCGCTCGCGCCCTGGGCGGTCACGGCTTCCCAGGGGCTGGTGAGTTCACTGTCCTCGAATCCATCGGTCGCCAGGAATGCCACTCGATTGCCGGTGAGAGCCATCATTCGTCCTTTCGTGGAGAGTCGTCCGCCGTTCGGGGACGACAGAAGCCTCTCCCGGACTGTGGCCGGAGTGAAGGGGGTGGCCGATGCGCGAATGCGGTGATACAGAAGGAGAAAGCAGGAGAAGTCCCGGTCCTCGGAGCGCTCCCGTCGGATCCGGAAACCGGGGCAGTAGCATCCAGGCATGCGCTTCCGTCCCGCTCTCGTCCTCGTTCCGGTGCTCGTCCTGCTGGCAGGCTGCGCAGCTTCTCCGGCGTCGTCTCCTTCGCCCTCAGCGACATCCGCGACGACGAGCCCGACGCCCTCGCCCACGCCTTCACCGACGGCGACCGCGACGGCGACCCCGGCGCCCCCGGAGCCCACCCCGGAGTTCACGGGTGCGGATCTCGTCGCCCTCTGCACCGAGAGAACCCGGAGCCTGGCGACCGGCGCGACGTACTACGCCGACATGGCGACGACCGAGTGGCTGGACCAGCCGTCGCTCTGGTTCGTGGTCATCCCCAAGACGCTCGACGGTCAGGACAGCGTTGCGGTGTGCGCCATCGGCGGGAACCCCGAGGCCCCGACGTTCGAACTCGAAGGCGAGTCCCTGCCGGGAGGGGTGGCCGAGATCCGCGCAGAGCTGCTCGCGGGGAGCGGCGGAGAGTAGCGGGCTAGGCGAGCTGGTCGAGAACGAGCTCGCCGCGGGCGTTCAGGTTCTCCATCATGCGCTCGATCCGCGACGGATCGATCTCGGCCATCTTCGAGTCGTCGAACGCGAAGATCAGCGGGATGCTCGGGTGCATCCAGATCGTGAGACGGCCGGAGGGCTTCCCGTCGGACAGCCAAGTCATCATGAAGCTCTCATGGCGGCGCAGTTTCGTCCCGATGACGATCTTCAGGTGCGCCAGAGTCTGGTCGTCGACGTCGATCGGCGGGCGAGCGCTGTTGTACTCGAGTGTTCCCATGAGGTGAACATTACCCGTCCGGATCGATCCCGGCGTTGCACCCGGCACGAACGCCGGGTGTGCGGAGGAATCAGGATGCTGGTGGGCCCCGTGGGGCTCGAACCCACGACCCGCGGATTAAAAGTCCGATGCTCTGCCAACTGAGCTAGAGGCCCCTCCTCAAAGTCTAGTGCGCACGACGAGGGGCCGCCTGCGACACAGCGTCGCCGACGGCCCCATTCCTTCCCGGATGCCTCCCCCTGCTCCCGAGAAGGGCGCGTGCCGGGTCCTCCTCCCGGCCATCCCGAGCTTAGGAAGCCGGGGGCATCAGAACCGTGTCGATCAGGTACACGGTCGCGTTCGCGGTCTGGACTCCACCGCAGACGACCTTGGCATCGTTGACCATCCAGTCGTCACCGCTGCCGGTGACCTCCAGGTCGGCGCCCTGCACGGTGGTGTGCATGCCCTCGATGTCGGCGGGCTCGATCTGGCCCGGGACCACGTGGTACGTCAGGATCGAGCTCAGCGTGGCGCTGTCGGTCTTGAGGGCCTCGATCGTGGCGGGGTCGATCTTCGCGAAGGCGTCATCCACCGGTGCGAAGACGGTGAACTCGTCGCCGTTGAGCGTGTCGACCAGGTTGACGTCGGGGTTGAGCTGTCCACTCACCGCGGCGACCAGCGTGGTCAGGATCGGGTTGTTGGATGCCGCGACGGCCACCGGGTCCTGGGACATGCCCTGGATCGATCCTGCGCCATCCGGCACGGCCTCCGCGTAGGCGGCGCAACCGGGACCGACGAGGTTCGCTGCCGGGTCCATCTCCATCGGCGTCGACTCCGACGTCTCAGGCGCCTTCGGCTCGGTGGACTCCTCGGCGGTGCTGCCGCTGCCCATCGAACAGGCGGAGAGCAGGAACGCGCTCGCCAGGCCGAGCGTGACTGCTGCGGTGACCTTCTTCTTGGTGCTGAACATGTCGAGCTCCTTCAGAACTGAGCCACGGCCTCTCCGTGGCGTCGACATCTGTTCGGAGCCCGCCCGGGATCGGATGGAGGAAATCTGAGAAATCTTCGAAACGAGTCCGATCCAATCCGATGACGGCCTCGGAGCGAACAGTCCCTGACAGAAGTGGGGACCTCATGGACCTGATCATCATCGGCCTGCTCGGCGGGCTCATCACCGGCATCTCGCCGTGCATCCTGCCCGTCCTGCCCGTGATCTTCCTCACCGGAGGAGCGCAGTCGGCGAGGTACGAAGACGAGGTGGTGCCGGCCAGGCGAAGCCGACCGTACTTCGTGATCGCGGGGTTGGTGCTGAGCTTCACGCTCGTCACCCTCGGAGGCTCGCTTCTCCTCGGACTGCTGAACCTGCCGCAGGACATCATCCGCTGGGTCGGCATCGCGGTCCTGATCATCATCGGCGTCGGGCTCATCGTCCCGCGTTTCCAGCACATCCTCGAGCGCCCCTTCCAGAGGTTCGGGCAGCGCGAGGTGAAGAACCGCGGGAGCGGCTTCGGCGTCGGCCTCGCACTCGGCGCGGTGTTCGTGCCGTGCGCCGGTCCGGTGCTGGCCGCCATCATCGTCGCCGGATCCACCGGACAGATCGGCATCGGAACCGTGCTGCTCACCGTGTCGTTCTCCATCGGGGTGGCCGTGCCACTGCTGATCTTCGCGCTCGCGGGTCGCAGCGTGGTCGAGCGCATCCGCTCCTTCCGTTCGAAGGAGCGCGGGCTGCGCATCGCCGCCGGCATCGCGATGATCGCGCTCGCCATCGGGCTCGTGTTCAACGTGCCGCAGGCGCTGCAGCGGCTGCTGCCCGACTACACGGCACCGTTGCAGGAGCAGATCGCGGACTCCGATCAGGTCAAGGACGCGCTCGATCTCGGCGGGCTGGTCAACGAGGAGAACAAGGATCTCGACAAGTGCACCAACGGTGCCGAGGAACTCGAATCGTGCGGCACCGCGCCGTCGATCAAGGGCATCCAGGAGTGGCTCAACACCCCGGACGGCGAGGCGCTCGACCTGGAGGATCTGCGCGGTCAGGTCGTGCTGATCGACTTCTGGGCCTACTCCTGCATCAACTGCCAGCGATCGCTGCCGCACGTCGTCGCGTGGGACGAGGCGTACCGCGACGCAGGCCTCCAGGTGATCGGCATCCACTCTCCGGAGTACGCCTTCGAGAAGGATCCGGGGAACGTCGCAGCCGGCATCCGCGACTTCGGCATCGAGTACCCGGTCGCGCTCGACAACACCCTGTCGACGTGGACGAACTACCGCAACCGGTACTGGCCCGCCCACTACCTGATCGATGCGGAGGGCACCGTGCGCCACATCTCGTTCGGAGAGGGCAACTATGCCGCCACCGAGTCCATGATCCGCGAACTGCTGAAGGATGCGGATCCGTCCGTGTCGCTGCCTGCGGCGACGGATGTCGAGGATGACACGCCCGATGTCGGATCCACGACGCGGGAGACGTTCCTCGGATCGTCGAAGGACGTGAACTACGGCGGCGACGGCGACTACCGTGCAGGGACGAACGCCTACTCGTTCCCGAAGGACCAGCCGGCGGACAGCTTCGCGCTCGACGGCGACTGGAAGGTCGAGACCCAGTTCGCGACCCCGGAGGGCGAGGGCGGCGAGATCGCTCTCGACTATCACGCCGCCGAGGTGCGGATCGTGGTCGCGGGTTCCGGTGACATCGTCGTCCGACGAGACGACGGCTCGAAGGAGACCATCGCGATCGACGGGACCCCGCGCTCCTACGAGCTCGTCAAACAGTCCGACATCGCGGAGGGCACTCTCACACTCGAAGTGCCGGCCGGTATCGAGGTCTATTCCTTCACGTTCGGGTGACGCCTGCACGTGATCGGGGAGGAGATGCGGCATGCTTATGGAGATGGTCATCGATGGGTTCGACGTTCCGGAGGACGGAGCGACGCAGGATGCTGTCGCCGACCTCCTCGTCCGCGTCGCGTCCGGTGATCAGGCTGCCTTCGCGGCTCTCTACGACACCCTCTCCGCTCGCGTGTTCGGCCTCATTCTCCGAGTGCTCGTCAACCGTGCACAGAGCGAGGAAGTACTGCAGGAGGTCTTCCTGGAGATCTGGCAATCCGCTTCGCGCTTCGCTCCGAACAGAGGACAGGGACGAGCGTGGGTCATGACGATCGCTCATCGTCGGGCGGTGGATCGGGTGCGGGCTTCGCAGTCGAGCGCCGACCGAGACGTACGAGCAGGCTTCAAGGACATCGGCGTCGCGCACGACAGCGTCGCGGAGCAGGTCGAATTGGGGATCGAGGGAGGCAAGGTCGTCGAGGCGCTCTCGGGGCTTCCCGAGGTGCAGCGCCAAGCACTCGTCCTCGCGTACTACGGCGGTTACAGTCAGAACGAGATCGCGGCCCTCGTGGGGGCCCCGCTGGGGACGATCAAGACACGGATGCGAGACGGACTCACCCGTCTGCGCACGGCGATGGGGGTGACGGCATGAACGAGAAGGACTTCGCGGAGCTCGCGGCAGGTGCCGCGCTGCACTCGCTCTCCGCAGACGACGAGCGTCGCTTCCAGGCGGCGCTGGCCGCGCATCCCGAGTGGCAGGACCTGGTCGAGGCGGATGCCGCCACGGCCGCCGGGATCGCCGACGCCGCAGCTCCCGTTCCGGCTCCTGCGCACATCCGCTCCGCGCTGCTCGACCAGATCGCCGCCCTGCCGCAGGACGGCAGCGGCCGAGCCGCGGCGTCCGTCGACGCGGAGTCCCCTGCGGAGCCGGCCGTGCACCCGGAGGACCTGTCCGCGGTCGCTCCGGAGGTCGCACCCGGATCCTCTCCGAAGCCGCCGCGACGCTGGACACGGACCGTCTTCGCGCTGGCTGCGTGCCTCGCGGTGCTGGTCGGCGTCGGTATCGGAGCGGTCGCGTTGAACGAGCAGCTGAACCGTCCCGCGAGCGTGGTCGCCCTGCAGGAGATCGAGGCGGCAGGAGACGCCGAACAGGCGACCGTCGTCCTCGATGACGGCGGAACGGCGACAGCCCACTGGTCGGGCTCGGTCGGCAAGGCCGTACTGGTGGCCGACGGGCTCCCGAGTCCGGGGGAGGGCGAGACCTACGAACTCTGGTTCGTGCGCGGTGACGCCCCCGTCTCGGCAGGCGTGTTCGACGTCGACGGCGGTGAGGCGACCGCCCTGCTCGATGGCGACATGCAGGCGGGCGACGCGATCGCGGTGACGGTCGAGCAGGCCGGCGGGTCGCCGACGGGGCAGCCGACGTCCGACCCGGTGATCGTCATCCCCACGGCCTGAGCGTCGCTGATCGCGCGTACCCTGGAGGGATGCCCGAGCAGTACCACCGGCCTGTACGCCGCCCGACGAGCGCCTTCGACAACATCGTCGGAGCGCACGATCCCGCCGAGGAGACCCGCATCGCGCATGCCACGGCATCCGCCCTGCTGACCCGCGTCCGTGCGGACGAGAGCGGCGCGAGCGCCGAGCGTCTGGTCGCGTTCACCGCGGAGCACGGGATCGACGAGATCGCGGAACTGTGGTCGAAGGCCCCTTCGCGCACGCTGCCCGGAGCGCTCTGGCGCCTGTACGTGCTGCAGCTCGCGATCCACGGCGATCCCCGGACCGCAGCCCTCCTCTACGACCGCGGCCGCGTCGAGCTGGCTTCGGCGGATGCCGTGATCGCCGGGGCGCCCGTACCGGCGAGCCCGGACGAGCTCGTCGCGCTCATCGATACGATCCTGCGCGGGGCGTTCCGTGGGGACTTCGCGGTGGCGCTCGACCGCGCCGCCGCCTTCTGCCGGGTGCAGGCCTCTGGTGCGACGCACACCGCCGATGACTATGAGTCGACCGAGCCCGCCCGCGCGAGCGAGCTGACCACGAGGGCGCTGCGATTGAGCAGCTACGGGCAGGACCTCGCGGCCGCAGCCGTGCTGTGGCGCATGGATGCCCTGTCCTGACGTCCGGATCCCGCGCGCGCCTGTGCCCGGATAGGAGAAGACCGGGCCGCAAGAACGCCTCTCGGCGGAAGGCCGCTCGTAGCGGCGAAAAATGGAGCCCGGGGTTATGCGGCCCGGCCGTTCAATTGTAACGCGATGCCGCCGAGGGTATTCCCGCCATCTAGGCTCGGATCATGACCGGGCGTTTTGCACTGATGATCGATCCCGTCGCCGCCGACGAGCAGCGTACCGACTACGCCGACACGTTCACGCAGGTGGATGCCGCGGCTCCGGCGCTCAGCGTCGGCGAGCTGAGCACGCAGCGCGGAGACGGTGTGTTCGAGTCGATCGGCGTGGTCGACGGCCATGCGCAGGAGGTCGTCCCGCACCTCGAGCGGCTCGCGCACTCGGCGCGGTTGTGCGATCTGCCCGTGCCGAACCCCGCGCAGTGGCGACAGGCCATCGACCATGCCGCCGCACAGCTCGGTGCGGGCGAGTCCGTCATCAAGCTCATCCTGAGCCGCGGCGTCGAGCACGGCCCCACTCCGACGGCATGGGTGACGGCGGCGCCCGCGGCCGACTTCTCCGCCGTGCGCGAGAACGGCGTGCGCGTCGTCACCCTGGACCGCGGGTACGACCTCGGCGCGGCGGAGCGGGCGCCGTGGCTGCTGCTGGGGGCCAAGACACTGTCGTACGCCGTGAACATGGCGGCCCTGCGTGAGGCGCACCGGCGCGGGGCGGACGATGCGATCTTCCTGTCGAGTGACGGCTATGTGCTGGAGGCGCCGACGGCCTCGCTGATCCTCCGCTTCGGAGACCGCTTCGTGACCCCGGCCCCGAACGGCGGCATCCTGCATGGCACGACTCAGCTCAGCGTGTACGAGCACCTCGCCGCACGGGGGTTCGAGGTCGGCTACGACCGTATCCCGGCGACGGGTCTGGCCCAGGCGGATGCCGCGTGGCTCGTGTCGAGCGTCCGTCTCGCGGCGGCCATCACAGCCGTCGACGACGTCTCGCTCCCGGTGGATCAGGCCCTCACGGCCGACCTGAACCGCTACCTCCTCTCCCCGCGCGACTGAGCGTCGAGGCATCGCCGACACGCAAGAGGGCCCGGGAGTCGACGCTCCCGGGCCCTCTCGCGTGAACTTCAGCTCAACCGAAGCGGCCGGAGACGTAGTCCTCGGTGGCCTGCACGGACGGGGTGGTGAAGATCGAGGTGGTGTCGTCGTACTCGATGAGCTTGCCGGGCTTGCCGGTGCCGGCGATGTTGAAGAACGCGGTCTTGTCCGAGACGCGGCTCGCCTGCTGCATGTTGTGCGTGACGATCACGATCGTGAACTCGTTCTTGAGCTCGCCGATCAGCTCCTCGATCGCGTACGTCGAGATGGGGTCCAGGGCCGAGCACGGCTCGTCCATCAGCAGCACCTCCGGCGACACGGCGATCGCGCGGGCGATGCACAGTCGCTGCTGCTGTCCGCCCGAGAGGCCGGAACCCGGTCGGTCGAGGCGGTCCTTGACCTCGTTCCACAGGTTCGCACCCGTGAGGGACTTCTCGACCAGGTCGTCCTGGTCGCTCTTCGACATGCGGGTGTTGTTGAGCTTCACGCCCGCGAGGACGTTCTCCTTGATGGACATCGTGGGGAACGGGTTGGGACGCTGGAAGACCATGCCCACCTGGCGCCGCACGAGCACGGGGTCGACTCCGGGGCCGTAGAGGTCCTTGCCATCGAGCAGTACCTCACCCTCGACGCGGGCGCCGGGGATGACCTCGTGCATGCGGTTGAGAGTGCGCAGGAACGTGGACTTGCCGCAGCCCGACGGGCCGATGAAGGCCGTGACGCTGCGCGGCTGGATGTCAAGGGAGACGCCTTCGACGGCGAGGAAGTTGCTGTAGTAGACGTTGAGGTCGTTGACTTCGATGCTCTTGGACACGTGGATTCCTGTTCTGAGTGGTCGGGCGCTCAGCGGCCGGAGACTTTGGGGGCGAACCACTTCGCGATGAGACGCGCGAGGAGGTTCAGCACCATGACGATGAGGATGAGGGTGAGGGCGGCAGCCCAGGCGCGCGCGACGGCGGCATCCGGGCTCGTGCCCTGGTTCATGTACTGGTTGTAGGCGAACACCGGCAGGGTCATCATCTGCCCGTTGAAGATGTTCAGGTTCATGCTCTGTGTGAACCCGGCGGTGAGCAGCAGCGGCGCGGTCTCGCCGATGACGCGGGAGATCGCGAGCATGACCGAGGTCATGATGCCGGCGATCGAGGTCGGCAGCACCACCTTGAGGATGGTCAGCCACTTCGGCACGCCGAGCGCGTACGAGGCTTCGCGGAGCTCGTTGGGGACGATGCGCAGCAGCTCCTCGCTGCCGCGCACGACGACCGGGGTCATCAGCACGGCGAGGGCGAGGGCGCCCATGAACCCCATCGAGATACCGGGCTTGAAGATGAGCGCGAACACGGCGTAGATGAACAGACCGGCGACGATCGACGGGATGCCGGTCATCACGTCGACGAAGAAGGTGATCGCCTTCGCGACCTTTCCGCGACCGTACTCGACCAGGTAGATCGAGGTCATCAGACCGATCGGAACGGAGATGATCGTGGCCGTCAGAGTGATGAGTACCGTGCCCCAGATGGCGTGGACGATGCCGCCGCCCTCGCCGACGACGTTGCGCATCGAGTAGCTGAAGAACTCGGCGTCGAAGCGCTCGATACCGTTGGCCACGACCGTCCACAGCAGCGAGACGAGCGGCAGCAGCGCGATCAGGAACGCCGTCGCGACGAGAGCGGTCATCAGGCGGTCGACCGCCTTGCGACGGCTCTCGGCGATCGAGGAGATCACCGTGATGATGACCATGTAGAGCAGGATGCCGACGATCGCGGTTCCGACGATGTTGAAGTCGGCGAGGCTGGACCCTGCGGCCGCGACGCCGAAGATCGCGGCGGAGATGACGAACGACGCCGCGAGCAGCGCCCACGGGGCCCACTTGGGCAGCTTGCCGGAGGTGAGCGACGCCGACGTGCCGGCGGCGGGAGCAGTGGTCAGGGTGGTCATGTCAGTTCGCTCCCGAGAACTCGGCGCGGCGGGCGACGATCCAGCGCGCCAGCGCATTGACCGCGAAGGTCACGACGAAGAGGATGAGGCCGGTGGCGATGAGTGTGTTGACGCCGGTGCCGTGCGCCTCGGGGAAGGCCAGCGCGATGTTGGCGGGGATCGGCGTCGGGTTGGTGGCGGTGAGCACCAGGAAGCTGACGACGGCGGAGGGGGAGAGCACCATGGTCACGGCCATGGTCTCGCCGAGAGCCCGGCCGAGCGCCAGCATCGCCGCCGACACCATGCCGCCGCGGGCGAAGGGGAGCACGGCCATCCGGACCATCTCCCACCGGGTCGAACCGAGGGCGAGAGCGGCCTCTTCATGGAGCTTCGGGGTCTGCAGGAAGACCTCGCGGCAGATGGCGGTCATGATCGGGATGCACATCACCGCGAGCACGAGGGCCGCGGTGAGGATCGTCTTGCCGGTGGACGAGACCTGACCGCCGAAGAACGGCACCCAGGACGCGTGCGTGTTCAGCCATGCGTAGATCGGCTGCAGGAGCGGTGCCAGGACCAGGCCGCCCCAGAGGCCGAAGACCACGGAGGGAACGGCGGCGAGCAGATCGATGATGTACCCGAGGAAGGCCGCGAGTCGACGGTGCGCGTAGTGCGAGATGAACAGCGCGATGCCGATGGCGATCGGTGCGGCGATGAGCAGGGCGATGAAAGAGGCCCACAACGTGCCGAAGACGAGCGGCCACACGTACACCCAGAACGACTCGCCCTTGAGGATGTGGTTGTCGCTGGTGTCGAGTTGGAACGCGGGGAGGCTCTGGATGAAGAGGAAGGCGGCGACGAGCGCGAGGACGATGAGGATGATGATCCCCGCCGCGAGTGCGGTGCCGGAGAAGACCCGGTCGCCGAGACGCTGCTTGGCCTTGATCGGCGCGGGCGGCGTCTGGGTCGGTGCCGGTGTGGGCGCCTGGGCGGTCGTGCTCATGATCTCCCTGTTTCGGGCCGGGTCGGTGTGGATCGGATGCTGACCGGGAGGTGCCCCCACGCCCCGTCGGGACGCGGGGGCACCGCTGTCAGTCGATCGGCTGGATCAGCCGACCTGGATCAGGTCGATCGCGGCCAGGACCTGCTCGCGCAGACCGTCCGAGATCGGGGCGCTGCCGGCGTTCTCGGCGGCGGCGTCCTGGCCCTCGGCGCTCGCGATGTAGGAGAAGTACTCCTTCACGAGCTCCGCGACGTTGGTGTCCTCGTACTGCTCGCAGCCGATGAGGTAGCTGACCAGGGCGATCGGGTAGGCGCCGTCCGCGGCAGCGGCGGGGTCCACGTCGAAGACGAGGTCGCCCTCGCCGCGGCCCTCCGCCAGCGGCGAGTTCTCGACGAGCTTCGAGGCGGCCTCGGCGGAGTAGGAGACGAAGTCCTCGCCCACGCCGACCGCGACCTGTCCGAGGCCGTCGGCCTGCGACGCGTCGAGGAAGCCGATCGCGCCGTTGCCGGCCGTGATGGCCTGCTTCACGCCGGAGGTGCCCTGAGCGGCCTCGCCGCCCTGGATCGGCCAGACGTCGGCCGGCTCGTAGGTCCAGATGTCGCCCGCGGTCGCGTTGAGGTACTTGGTGAAGGTCTCCTGCGTGCCCGAGGGGTCGGAGCGGTGCACCGGCGAGATCGCCAGGTCGGGCAGCTCGACGCCGTCGTTCAGCGCGGCGATCTCGGGAGCGTTCCAGTTGGTGATGGTGCCGGCGAAGATGCCCGCGATGGTGGCGGCATCCAGGTTCAGGGTTTCGACGCCCTCGAGGTTGAACGCGACGGCGACCGGCGAGATGTAGAGCGGGACCTCGACGATGTCGTCGGTGGTGCAGGCGCCGAAGCCGCCGGCGGCGATCTCCTCGTCGTTGAAAGCGCGGTCGGAGCCGATGAAGTTGCTGCCGCCTTCGAGGAAGTTCTCGCGGCCCGTGCCGGAGCCGGTGGGCTCGTAGTTGACGGTCACGTCGGGGTTGGCGGTCTGGAACGCGGCGACCCAGGCCTCCTGGGCGGCCGTCTGCGAGGACGCGCCGGTCGCGTCGATGGTGCCGGAGAGCGAGGACTGCGTGGGCTCGTCGGTCGAGCCGGTGCCGCCTTCGTTCGCGGCACAGCCGGCGAGGGCGAGAGCGGCGACGGCGCCGATGGCGCCGATTCGTGCGATTCGGGAGATCTTCACTGTGGATCCTTCGATCTGGAATGGGTGGGGCCCGGTGCAGGGCACACAGTGACGCTAGAGGCGACGGTTAACGAGACTCTCCCGAGCAGGTGAACGGCAGGTGAACGACGGGCGACTCTCTGGGGCGCACCCGCGAGATTCCGGTCCCGGGGTCTCGAGATTCCGGTCCCGGGGTCGCGGGATCGAGACCCCGCGGTCGCGGAGCTCGTCGAAGCGTCAGACCTTCGGGATGTGCGTCTCGATCGCGATGATGCCGGAGCCGGGGTTGGTGGCCGAGAGGTGCACGACCGAGAACGCGGCCGGCTCCAGGTCCGCCGCACTGCTGAGGTACGAGCCCTGGATGGTCCCCGTGGCCAGGGCGATCTCCGAGAGCAGGCCGGGCAGCACGGGTCCGTGGCTGCAGAGGACGGTCGGCTTGCCGGCGCGGATCCTGCGGCCGACGACGGAGCGGAGGTCGGACTCGCCGTCCTCCCAGGCATCCTGACTGATCTTCTCGGTCGTCACCGGTTTGCGGTCGAGCGCGCGGGCGAGCGGCGTGATCGTCTCGACGCAGCGCACGGCGTCGCTCGTGACGATCCGGCGGACGCCGAAGGCGCGCAGCGGTCCGACGATCGACTTCGCCTGCTTGCGGCCACGATCCGTGAGCGGGCGGGAGGCGTCGGATCGATCCCATTCCGACCGGGACAGGGCCTTCGCGTGCCGGAGCACGATCACCGGGAAGGTGCGGAGGACCCCGTCATCGACCAGATTCGCGAAGAAGTCGAGGATCTCCAGGTCGACCGGGTAGCTCAGGCGCGAGCGCGCCTTCTTCAGGCTGACCCATTCGAGCGCGGCGATCTCCCGGTTGGGGACGAATGTCGACTCACGGATCGCGGCGTCGGTGGCCTCAGCGGCCCAGTAGTGCACGACCTTCTGCTTCTTCGACGCGAGGTGGTAGCGGCTGACACCGACCGAGACCCCGAGCGAGACCCGGATGCCGGTCTCCTCGTGCACCTCGCGCACGGCCGTCTCGGCGAGCATCTCCCCGGGGTCGACCTTGCCCTTGGGCAATGTGATGTCCCGGTACTTCGTGCGATGGATCAGCAGGATCCGCAGTTTGCCGTCGACCAGACGCCACACGACGGCCCCCGCCGCGTACACGGCCTTGTCCGTCCACTTCGAGCTCGTCGGGGTGTCGGCGGGGAGCTGCAGCTGCCGCCCAGTCATCGAACCGCCCGTGCGCGGCGCCGCCGCTGGATCAACCCCATGGTCTTATCCTGCAGGTCGATCAGAGGCTTGCCGTTCGCATCCACGGCGTGGCGCTCCCAGACGCCTCCGGCGCCGAGGTGCCACGAGGTGGTGCCCGCGTCCATCGCCAGGTCGAAGAACGCCTGGAGCTCCTTGAGGTGTGCGGGGTCGGTGACGCGCACCAGCGCTTCGACACGACGGTCGAGGTTGCGATGCATCATGTCGGCACTGCCGATGTACACCTGCGGGTCGCCGCCGTTCTCGAACGCGAAGATGCGCGAGTGCTCCAGGTAGCGGCCGAGGATGCTGCGCACCGTGATGTTGTCGCTGATGCCGTCGAGATCGGTGCGCAGGCTGCAGATGCCGCGTACCCAGACATCGACCTTCACGCCCGCGGCGCTCGCGCGGTAGAGCGCGTCGATGATCTCCTCGTCGACCATCGAGTTCACCTTGATGCGGATGTGCGCCGGCACGCCGGCCTCGGCGTTCTTTCGTTCGGCGTCGATCTGGCGGATCAGGCCCTTGCGGAGGTGCAGCGGGGCGACGAGGAGACGCTTGAATTTCTTCTCGATGGCATAGCCGCTGAGCTCGTTGAACAGGCGCGTCAGGTCCTTGCCCACCTGCGCATCGGCGGTGAACAGGCCGAAGTCCTCGTAGATGCGGCTGGTCTTCGGGTTGTAGTTGCCGGTGCCGACGTGCGAGTAATGCTGGAGCTTGCCGTCTTCCTCGCGGATCACGAGGGCGAGCTTGCAGTGGGTCTTGAGCCCCACGAGTCCGTAGACCACGTGCACACCGGCCTTCTCGAGCTTGCGCGCCCAGACGATGTTGTTCGCCTCGTCGAACCGTGCCTTGACCTCGACGAGCGCCAGCACCTGCTTGCCCGCCTCGGCCGCGTCGATCAGCGCCTGCACGACCGGGCTGTCACCGGATGTGCGGTACAGGGTCTGCTTGATGGCGAGCACGTGCGGGTCGCGGGCGGCTTGCTCGAGGAACGCCTGCACGCTGGTCGTGAACGACTCGTAGGGGTGGTGCACGAGCACATCCGACTTGCGGATCGCCTTGAAGATGTCGGCGCGTGCGCTCGAGCCCGCGGGCTGGAAGGCCACCGCGGTGGTGGGTAGGTGCGGCGGGTAGCGCAGGTCCGGCCGATCGATGCGGGAGAGGTCGAAGAGCCCGCGCAGGTCGAGCGGGCCGGGGAGGCGATAGACCTCCAGGTCGGTGATGTCGAGCTCGCGGACCAGCAGGTCCATCGTCACCTCGTCCATGTCGTCCGTGATCTCGAGGCGGATCGGCGGTCCGAATCGACGGCGCAGGAGTTCGGCCTCGAGCGCCTGGATGAGGTTCTCGCTCTCATCCTCCTCGATCTCCACGTCTTCGTTGCGGGTGAGGCGGAAGGCGTGGTGGTCGAGAACCTCCATGCCGGGGAACAGATCGCCGAGGTGATTGGCGATGAGCTCCTCCAGGCGGAGGAATCGCTTGATCTCGCCGCCACCCGGCACCTCGACGAAGCGGGGGAGCATGGGCGGCACCTTGAGACGCGCGAACTCCTGACGCCCCGTGCGGGCGTTCCGGATGCGGATCGCGAGGTTCAGAGACAACCCGGAGATGTACGGGAACGGATGCGCGGGGTCGACGGCGAGCGGCATCAGCACCGGGAAGACCTGCAGCTGGAAGTACTCGGAGAGGGACGAGCGCTCGTCGTCGGTGAGCTCGGACCAGTCGGTGATCTCGATGCCGGATTCGGCGAGGGCCGGACGCACGAGCGAGGTCCAGGCCTCCGCGTGACGCAGCTGCAGCGCGTGGGCCTCGCGGGAGATGTCGGCGAGCGCGTCGACGGGCGAGCGGCCGATGTTGGTCGGCACGGCGAGCCCCGTCATGATCCGGCGTTTGAGACCGGCGACGCGCACCATGAAGAACTCGTCGAGGTTGCTCGCGAAGATCGCGAGGAAGTTGGCGCGTTCGAGTTCGGGCAACGACGGATCCTCGGCGAGCTCCAGCACGCGCTGGTTGAACGCGAGCCAGCTCAGCTCGCGGTCCAGGTAGCGGTGGTCGGGGAGCAGGGAGTCGGGCGACTCGATGGCGTCGAAGTCGTCGTCTTCGGCGTCACCGAGGCCGGCGTCGGCGAGTGCGGGATCGATCATGGGGTACATCTAAGCACCGCGAGGTGACGCGCGTGTGAACGGAGTCGGCGGTCAGTGGGCTCCGACGAGGCTCTCGTCCTCGTTCACGTTGAACCGGTAGCCGACGTTGCGCACCGTGCCGATGATCTGCTCCTGGTCGCCGAGCTTCGCCCGGAGCCGTCGCACGTGCACGTCGACCGTGCGGGTACCACCGAAGTAGTCGTAGCCCCAGACCTCGCTGAGCAGCTGCTCGCGCGTGAACACGCGCGAGGGGTGGGTGGCGAGGAAGTGCAGCAGTTGGAACTCCTTGTAGGTGAGGTCCAGGGGTCGGCCGCGCAGCTTCGCCGAGTACGACTGCTCGTCGATCGTGACGCCGGATGCCTGCACCCGGGCGGGCTCGGCGACCTCGTCGCGTCGGGCCAGCGCGAGGCGGAGCCGCGCGTCGATCTCGGCGGGGCCGGCGGTGACGAGGAGGACGTCATCGATGCCCCACTCGCCGGACAGTGCGCTCATACCCCCCTCGGTGACGACGAGGAGCAGCGGCGCGTCCTGACCGGTCGCCCGCAGCAGACGGCACAGCGACTTCGCGCCGACGAGATCATGGCGACCGTCGACGATGACGACGTCGTAGTCGGGAGCGTTGATCAGCTGTGCCGGTTCCGCCGGAATCTGGCGCGCACGATGGCTCAGCAGCTCAAGGGCGGGCAGCACCTGCTCCGAGAGCGAAGCGTTGGTCAGTACCAGCACCTGGGCCACGCGCACTCCTCACCGACGCGGATCGACGTCGTGCCGCCATGATACCGGGAGCTGATGCGCAACAATGGTGTCATGACGGATCCAGCACTCGCACCGCGCAACGCGTTCGTCGGTGTGATCGGCGTGTGGGCCGCGGCTTTCGTCGCGACCGTCGCGATCGGCATCTTCGTGCCCGAGGAATGGCGCGTCCCGTGGCTGCTCGTCGGCTTCGGCGGCATCGTGCTGCTGTCGTTCGCGGTGCAGCTCTGGTACGGACGGACGCAGGGCTTCATCTTCCGGGTGGCGAGCAGTGTCACCGGCGCCCTGCTGCTGATGGGCCTCATCTCGATCGGGTTCGGCCTCGCTGCGCTGATCCCGTCCTGACGCGGTCACGAGCGGTAAGGTGGAGCACATGGACCTCATGGCGCTCGAAATCTTCTTCATCGGCCTGCTGGGCCTCGCGAGCCTGGCTATCGTGTTCGTCTCGGCAGTGGTGCTTCGCAACCTCTTCCGCGGCCAGCGCTGACGCGATCGTGCTCGAGCTGCCCACCGACCTCCCCGCCGACCTCGCGCCCTTCGCGTGGTTGATCGGCGTGTGGGAGGGGACCGGAGTCATCGACTACCCCGTGGGCGATGAGCGTCTGCAGGGCGAGTTCGCGCACCGGATCAGCTTCAGCCACGACGGCGGCCCGTTCCTCAACTACTCGGGAACCGCGACGTTCCTCACCGAAGACGGTGCTCCGGCGACCGCGCTGCTCGCCGAGACCGGTTTCTGGCGGCTCGCACGCCCGGCGACCGAAGCGGATCCCGGTCCGGCCCTGCTTCCGCCGACTGCCACCCCGGTGACCCGTACCGTCGACGACGTCGAGGAGCTGCGCGCGCCGAGCGGCGGATTCCCGATCGAGGTCTCGCTCGCACACGCCGACGGCGCGCTCGAGCTGTACATCGGCGAGATCAACGGCCCCCGCATCGACATCGGCTCCGATGCCGTCGTGCGCAGTGCCGGAGCGAAGGTGCACACGGCCTCGTCGCGCATGTACGGCCTCGTGGACCACCACCTGCTGTGGGCGTGGGACATCGCCGCCCTCGGCACGCCGCTGCGTTCCCACGCCTCGGCGCGGCTGGCCAAGGTCTGACATGACCGGTTTCGGCCAGATCGACGGCGTCGTCTCCGACGGCGACCTGATCAGTCACTTCGGCGACGCCTTCCGGGAGCAGCGACGTCTCGCCGACGGTGCGGCCCTCGCGCCTCTCGGTGACAGGACCGTGATCGAGGTCGCCGGCCCGGAACGATTGAGCTGGCTCGATTCGATCACCTCGCAGGCGGTCGGCCGTCTCGCCCCCGGCGAGAGCACGGAGCTCCTGGTGCTCGACCCGCAGGGTCGCGTCGAGCACGCGGCCGGCGTCCTCGACGACGGAGCATCCACCTGGCTCATCGCCGACTCCGGCGACGCCGAGGCGCTCGCCGGATGGCTGACGCGCATGAAGTTCCGCACGCAGGCCACGGTCGACGTCCGCTCCGACCTCGCTCTGGTCGGCTACATCGACGGGGGAGCGGTCGCATCGACGGCATCCGCAGCGGCGTACGCACCGCACGGCGTGCCTCTGGTCTGGGCGGACCCCTGGCAGCGGATCAGCGCGGGAGGGCACCAATACGCCCAGGTCGCCGAGCATCCCGCCGCCGACTTCGCCTGGCGGGTCGCGCTCCTGACGACCGAGTCGGCGGATGCTCTCGCCGCGTCGCTCGATCACGACGCACTCGCCGGCCTCCTCGCCGCCGAAGCGCTGCGTGTCGCGGCCTGGCGCCCGCGCTGGACGACCGAGGTCGATGAACGTTCCCTCCCGCACGAGTCGGACTGGATCCGCAGCGCGGTGCACCTGAGCAAGGGCTGCTACCGCGGGCAGGAGACGGTCGCCAAGGTGCACAACCTCGGGCACCCGCCTCGCCGCCTCGCCGCGCTCCACCTCGACGGCAGCGATGCGGTCCTCCCGGAGCCTGGAGCGCCGGTGTTCGTCGGCGACGACGAGGTGGGGCACCTCACCTCGGTGGCTCGCCATCACGAAGACGGTCCGATCGCGCTCGCGATCCTGTCCCGACGTGCTCCGATCGGCGACCTCGTCGTGCGTGCCGACGGCATCGACATCGCCGCATCCCAGCAGGTGATCGTGCCGGCCGATGCCGGAGCCACGGCAGACGTCCCGCGCCTCACTCGGTTGTCGCGGCGTCCCTCCGCGCCGGATCCCCGCGACTCCGGCGCCGAAGTCTGAACTCAGTCCGATCGCGGAGCGACGGCCTCCCAGGGCAGCGTGAGCTCGCCCAGGCGCCACCGCGAACGACCGCCGAGGATCGGCCAGCGCTGCTCTCGCAGCGCGGTCACCGCGGCCAGGAAGCGCTGCGTGGCTCCGAAGGTCGAAAGCGGCGCCGCCCTGTCCCATTCGCGGTCGAGATCGACGAGGAGCGCGTGGATCCTCTCACCGGGGACATTGCGGTGGATCAACGCCTTCGGCAGCCGCTCCGCGACGATGCTCGGGTGATCGAGGTCGGCGAGCCGGAGCGAGATCGTGAACCTCAGCGGGACGGCGTGCGCATCGACGTCGATCCAGCTCGAGACGCGGCCGATCTCGTCGCAGGTCCCCTCGAACAGCAAGCCGCCAGAGGCCAGCCGCGACGTCATCCGGCTCCACGCGTCCGGAACGTCCTGCTCGTCGTATTGCCGGAGTACGTTCATGGCGCGGATCACCGCGGCCTTCCGTCCGTCGGGAAGGGGGACCTCGAATCCGCCACGTGCGAAGGAGACCGGCAGATCGGGAGCGAAAGGCGTGCGTCCGGCGCGCACCTCGGCGAGCTGTGCGTCGGCGGTGGCGACACGGGCGGGATCGATCTCGAGGCCGCGGACCTCGACGTCGTCACGCACCCGCACGAGGCGCGTCGCCAGCTCGAACGCCGTCACGCCGCTGGCGCCGTAGCCGAGATCGACGACCAGGGGATCGGATGCCCGACGCAGGGCGTGGCTGGCTGCGATCCAGCGATCGTTTCGCCGCAGTCGGTTCGTCCCCGTGGTGCCGCGAGTCGGCCGGCCGAGGGGAGATGACGCCATGTCTCCATCCTCCCAGCATCCGACTCGGGCATCGGCGCCGGATGGATAAACTGGCGGCATGACTGCGACGCGCACCCTCATCCTGCTCCGCCACGGCCGGAGCGAATGGAACGAACTGAACCTGTTCACCGGTTGGGTGGACGTCCGCCTCAACGAGCAGGGCGAGAAGGAGGCACGCCGCGGCGGCGAGCTGCTCGCCGAGTCCGGCATCCTGCCCGACGTGCTGCACACCTCGCTGCTGAGCCGTGCGATCCAGACGGCGAACATCGCGCTCGACGCCGCCGACCGGCTCTGGATCCCGGTGACCCGCTCCTGGCGGCTCAACGAGCGCCACTACGGTGCTCTCCAGGGCAAGGACAAGGCGCAGACGCTCGAGGAGTTCGGCCCCGAGCAGTTCCAGCTGTGGCGCCGTTCGTTCGACGTGCCGCCGCCCGTGCTGGACGACGACAGCGAGTTCAGCCAGGTGAACGACGTCCGTTACGCGGGTATCGATGGCGAGGTGCCGCGCACCGAGTCGCTCAAGCTCGTTATCGACCGCCTGCTGCCCTACTGGGAGAACGCGATCGTGCCCGACCTCGAGGCGGGCAAGACGGTGCTCGTGACCGCACACGGCAACTCGCTCCGTGGTCTCGTGAAGCACCTCGAGGGCATCAGCGACGAGGACATCGCCGAGCTCAACATCCCGACCGGCATCCCTCTGATCTACGAGCTGGACGAGAACAACGTCCCGACCGGTCCCGGCCGCTACCTCGACCCCGAAGCCGCCGCCGCCGGTGCCGCCGCCGTCGCTGCGCAGGGCAAGAAGTAGACTCCTCCGCGCGAGCGACGAAGCCCCCGGTGCATTCGCACCGGGGGCTTCGTCATGGACCTCTGCGAGGTCAGGCGTGTCCGAGCTCCTGCTGCTCGAGTTCCTGCTGCTCGACCGCGAGGGGGATGTCCTCCTCCTCGACGGCCCAGTCGCCGGTCGCGAGATAGACGACCTTCTTCGCGACGGCCACCGCGTGGTCGGCGAAGCGCTCGTGGTAGCGGCTGGCGAGCGTGGCGTCGACGGTCGCCGTGGCCTCGCCCTTCCAGTTGTCGCTGAGCACCTTCTCGAAGACCGTGGCGTGCAGCTCGTCGACGTCGTCGTCCGCATTGCGGATCGCGTCGGCGAAGCGCAGGTCCTGGGTGCGCAGCAGCTCGGAGAGCGTGCGAGCGACCTCGACGTCGAGCTCGCCCATCTTCACGAACGTGCCCTTGAGGCCCTTCGGGATGGCGCGCTCGGGGAAGCGGAGGCGGGCGAGCTGGGCGATGTGCTCGGACATGTCGCCCATGCGCTCGAGCGAAGCGCTCACGCGCAGTGCCGTGACGACGATGCGCAGGTCGCGAGCGACGGGCTGCTGGCGGGCGAGGATCTCGATGGCCTGCTCGTCGAGCGCGACTGCCAGCTCGTCGATCTTGGCGTCATCGGCGATGACCTCCTCGGCCAGGGCGACGTCGCTGGTCGCGAAGGCGCGGGTCGCCTTGTCGATCGAGACGGTGACGAGGTCCGCGATCTCGACGAGGCGGGACTGCAGGTCCTCGAGGGACTGGTGGAAGACTTCGCGCATGTTGGGGCGCAACCTTTCATTCGGATCTCGGCTGGGTCAGCACGAGACGGCGGGTCGTCCGCACGAGAGAGCAGGTCTGCGCTCCCGCACAGGCCCGAAGCGATTGTCTGCCTCGAAGGTTAACGAACGGTGCCCAGCACGTGAATAGTACTTCTCGCCTTGCCGTCAGGGCGCGGAAACCCGCCGATGTCGCGGTGAACGCACTCTACGCTTAGGTCATGACCTTGCCGCAGCTCGCGCTGTCTTCCCTCGCCATCGGGGTGGTGATCGGCGTCGGCCTCTCCCTTCTCGTGGTGTGGGCGTACCGTGCGAGGGCGAGGGTGCAGGAGGAGACGTCGCTGGCGATCCCCACCGGCATCACCGATGTGCTGCGCAGCATGGATGACGCCGCGGCCATCGTCGACACGTCCGGTCTGGTGCTCGCCGCATCGCAGGCGGCCAGTCGCTTCGGCATCGAGGTCGGCGCGACGCTCGACAACCCGGAGCTTCGCCATCTGGTGCGCGGCGTCCGAGCATCCGGGGGCTCGGTCACGGAATCGATGCGCATCACCCGCGGCGGACTCAGCCTCGACCCGCGCCTGGTGTCGGCGCGGGCGAGCGTGATCGGGGCACGCCTGGTGCTGCTGATCATCCGTGACGTCACCGAGCAGGAGCGCCTGGACCAGATGCGCCGTGACTTCGTGGCGAACACCAGCCACGAGCTGAAGACCCCGGTGGGGGCCGTGAGTCTCCTCGCGGAAGCGATCGAATCCGCGGCCGACGATCCCGCTCAGGTCCGGATCTTCGCGGCGCGCATCTCGGCGGAAGCCGGCCGGCTCGGCCAGCTCACCGGACGCATCATGAGCCTCTCCCGGCTCCAGGCCGAGGACGGGCTGACCGAGGTCGCCCCGCTCGCGATCGACGAGGTCATCGCCTCCTCCATCGAAGCCCACGTCGTGCAGGCCGATTCGGCCGGAGTCGAACTCGCCCGCGGAGGTGACCGCGGAGTCTGGGTGCGCGGCGATGCGCAGATCCTGATCGAAGCGGTCGGCAATCTCATCGC
Organism: Microbacterium sp. MYb66; assembly: GCF_002979435.1. GTDB lineage: Bacteria > Actinomycetota > Actinomycetes > Actinomycetales > Microbacteriaceae > Microbacterium. The sequence goes on from NZ_PCOV01000004.1 coordinate 230,622, forward strand.
CAACGCCATCGTGTACTCGCCTCGTGGCTCTCGCGTCGGAGTCGGCGTGCGCGCGGAGGGGGGAGTGGTCGAGATCGCGGTCTCCGATCAGGGCATCGGCATCGCCGAACCCGATCGGGAGCGAATCTTCGAGCGCTTCTACCGCGCCGATGAGGCGCGCTCGCGGCGGACCGGGGGCACCGGCCTCGGGCTGTCCATCGTCAAACACGCCACCCAGCGGCACGGCGGCGAAGTGCGGCTGTGGTCCCGCCCCGGTCGCGGCTCGACATTCACCATCCGACTTCCGCGTATCGACGCCCCCGACAACATCGATGCGGACAAGAAGAGCAAGAAGAAGCGCGCGCGCAAGGCGGCCAAGGCCGCGGCATCCGCCCGCGTCCGAAACGGAGAGAGAGCATGACCCGTATCCTTCTCGTCGAAGACGAACCCGACCTCGCCGATCCACTCGCCTACCTGTTGCGCCGCGAGGGCTACGAGGTGGAGATCGCGGAGGACGGTCCCGGTGCGCTCACGGCGTTCCGGGAGCGCGGCGCCGACATCGTGCTGCTCGACCTGATGCTTCCGGGGATGCCGGGAACCGAGGTGTGTCGCCAGATCCGGTCGACGTCGGCGGTGCCGATCATCATGCTCACCGCCAAGGACTCCGAGGTGGACATCGTCGTGGGTCTCGAACTCGGTGCCGACGACTACATCACGAAGCCGTACTCGTCGCGGGAGCTGCTGGCACGGATGCGTGCCGTACTGCGCCGAGTCGTGCAGGCGGAGAACGAACTGGACGAGCGCGTGCTCGACGGAGGGCGGGTCTCCCTCGACATCGACCGGCACACGGTCTCCGTGGCCGGCGCTCAGATCAACATGCCGCTGAAGGAGTTCGAACTGCTCGAGGTACTGATGCGCAACTCCGGGCGTGTGCTCACCCGGGGCCAGCTCATCGACCGGGTGTGGGGGAGCGACTACTTCGGCGACACCAAGACCCTCGACGTGCACATCAAGCGCATCCGCTCCCGCATCGAGGAGAACCCGAGCGAGCCCGTGATGCTCGTCACCGTGCGTGGTCTGGGCTACCGCTTCGAAGGCTGAGGCGCCGCCGGAACACGGAAGAGGCCGACACCCCACGGGGTGCCGGCCTCTTCTCTCGCTGGTTCCGCGAGTGGTCAGTCCTCCGGCGCCGGGGCGGCCGTGTCGGTCGGGGTCGGCTGCGGGGTGCGCACCGATTCCGAGGGGACCAGGTCGGAGTAGTAGGAGAGGGAGCCGTCGAGGACGGGGATCTCGCTCTTGACGCCCGTGGAGTCGCCCGACTGGAAATGCATCTCGACGGTCGCGCCCGGCTTGGTGTCGAGTCCGACGATCCGCAGGGGCTCCTCGTCGGCGCCGAGGCTCACGGTGTCGCCCGCGGGAACGGTGATGGTGAACGGCTCGATTCCCTCGAGGGAGATCGTGAGCGTCGCGCTCTCATCGGTGGGGTTCACGATCGCGGCGATCAGGTTGCCGATCGAGCCGTCTTCGGTGGCGATCACCAGGGCGTTGCGCACGTCGATCGGTCCGTCGGCGTCGGAGATGTTCACACCGTCGGATGCCGGGTATTCGATCTTCGTCGACTGGGGCGTGATGAATGTGCACCCGGTCGCGCCGAGCAGAACGAGGGCGCTGAGGGCTGCAGACGCAACAAGGCGCGATTTCACGGGTCCTCCTGAGGTCCGGCGGGATATCCGCATCCATTCTATGGGTAAGTCGTGACGGCTCCGGGCCCGGGGAGCGCGAACCTTAGCGCATATCCCCTGTGGTATCCTTGAGGTTGCCGAAAGGACACGTTTTTATGCTTTTTGAGGTTGGCGAGACCGTCGTCTATCCCCACCATGGCGCTGCGACCATCATCGAGGTCAAGGAGCGCATCATCAAGGGTGAGGCGAAGAAATACCTGAAGCTCAACGTCACGCAGGGCGATCTCATCATCGAGGTCCCCGCGGAGAATGTCGACCTGGTCGGCGTTCGCGACGTCATCGGCAAGGAAGGCCTCGATCACGTCTTCGAGGTGCTGCGAGCACCCTTCACAGAAGAGCCCACGAACTGGTCGCGTCGATACAAGGCGAACCTTGAGAAACTCGCCTCCGGCGATGTGATCAAGGTGAGCGAGGTCGTCCGCGACCTGTGGCGCCGCGATCAGGACCGCGGACTCTCCGCGGGCGAGAAGCGGATGCTGGCGAAGGCTCGTCAGATCCTGATCTCCGAGCTCGCGCTCGCAGAGAAGACCGATGAGGACAAGGCGGGCGCACTGCTCGACGAGGTCCTCGCTTCCTGAGCTCTTTCACGACGGAAGGCGGATGCTTCGGCATCCGCCTTTCGTCGTCTTCGCCGGTAACGTGATGCTGTGACCATCATCCCCGTCCCGCGCACCGCGATCATCGTCGTGGCCGCCGGCTCCGGCACCCGCCTGGCCGCCGGCGCCCCGAAGGCGTTCGTCGGCATCGACGCCCGCTCCATCCTCCGTCACGCGCTCGAGGGCGTCTTCGCGGCTGCGCCCGCCCAGGTGGTCGTCGTCGCACCCGCCGGTCTCGAGGGCGACGCCGAGACCGAGATGCGCGCGGCCGCCGGGGATCGAGGCGATCTGGGCCGTGTCGTGACCGGTGGTGCCACTCGCCAGCAATCGGTGTCGGCGGGGCTCGCGGCGCTGTGGGGCGACGTCGACACGGTCCTCGTGCACGATGCCGCCCGAGCGCTCACCCCTCCCTCGCAGATCGACGCCGTCATGGCCGCGGTCACCGCAGAAGTCGGCGTCATCCCCGTGCTTCCGGTGGTCGACACGCTCAAGAAGGTCGCAGACGGGGCTGTGGTCTCCGCGGTCGACCGCTCCGAGCTCGCCGCGGCGCAGACACCGCAGGGGTTTCCGCGGGGTCTCCTCGAGGCGGCCTACGCCGCCGCGCTCGCGGGCGGGACGGAGTACACCGACGACGCGGCGCTGTTCGCCGCCGCCGGCCACCCGGTGCGGCACATCGACGGCTCGGAGCGTGCTTTCAAGATCACGACTCCGGCCGATCTCGAGCGCGCTCGGCATCTGCTGGCTCCCTCTGCCGCTCCCGGCATCCTGCGCGTGGGCATCGGAACCGATGTCCACGCCTTCGGCGGCGAGGGGAATCTCTGGCTCGCCGGTCTCGAGTGGCCGGGGGAGCAGCCGCTGTCCGGGCATTCGGACGGCGACGCCGTCGCTCACGCGATCGTCGATGCGCTTCTGGGTGCGGCGGGACTCGGCGACATCGGCGAGCACTTCGGCACCTCGCATCCCGAATACGCCGGGGCGCACGCCGAGGTCTTCCTCGCACGCACGCGCGAGCTGCTGACAGCAGCCGGATTCCGGATCGGGAACGTCTCCGTGCAGATGCAGGCGAACAGGCCGCGTTTCAGTTCCCGGCGGATCGAGGCCGAGCGCACGCTGTCGGCGGTGCTGGGTGCGCCGGTGTCGGTGACGGCGACGACGACCGACAGGCTCGGGTTCCCAGGGCGGGGCGAAGGCATCTCGGTGACCGCCGTCGCCTCGGTCGTCACGCAGGACCCGCAGAACCGCTGACGGTCGGCGGAATCCGCCCGATCCGCCCACGAAGCGTCATGAGGCGGCGGAATCATCGGCCGAGGGCTGGCGCTCAGCAGTCGCCGAGTAGGCTTGAGCGGTGACACTCCGCCTCTACGACACCCGCGCACAACTGCTGCGCGACTTCGTGCCTCTCGATCCCGAGAACATCACGATGTACGTGTGCGGACCCACGGTGCAGTCCGGACCCCACATCGGCCATGTCCGGGCGGCTCTGAGCTTCGACCTGCTGCGCCGCTGGCTCGAGCACAGCCACGGCCGCGTCACCTTCGTGCGCAACGTCACCGACATCGACGACAAGGTGCTCGCCAACGCGTCGGACACCGAGCCGTGGTGGGCGCTCGCCTACCGGATGGAGCAGGAGTTCACCGCGGCATATGCCGGGGTCGGCATCCTTCCGCCGACGTACGAGCCTCGCGCCACGGCATCCGTCCCGCAGATGCAGGAGCTCATCACTCTGCTGATCCAGCGGGGGCACGCGTACTCTGCGCCGGATGGTTCCGGCGACGTCTACTTCGACGTGCGATCGTGGCCGGACTACGGATCGCTCACGCATCAGTCGCTCGACGCCATGGAGGCGGCGGAGGATGCCGACCCGCGCGGCAAGCGCAACCCGCAGGACTTCGCCCTCTGGAAGGGCGCCAAGCCCGAGGAGCCGGCGGATGCGACCTGGCCGTCGCCCTGGGGACCCGGGCGACCCGGATGGCACATCGAGTGCTCCGCGATGTCGAAGCGCTACCTCGGCGCCGAGTTCGACATCCACGGCGGCGGGCTGGACCTGCGGTTCCCGCACCACGAGAACGAGCTCGCGCAGTCGACGGCGGCCGGCGACGGCTTCGCCCGCTACTGGGTCCACAACGGGCTCGTGACCGTCGGCGGTCAGAAGATGTCGAAGTCGCTCGGCAACTTCACCCTCGCGGTCGACGTGCTGGCTGCGCACGACCCGCTGGTCGTCCGCTACGCGCTCGCATCAGCGCACTACCGCTCGAGCCTCGACCTCACCGAGTCGTCGTGGGCGGAAGCGGATGCTGCGCTGGGGCGCATCGGCACATTCATCGCCCGGGCCCGCCGCAGCCTCGCCGGGGCGCCGGACGAAGCGAGGATCGGCGAGATCCCCGAGGCGTTCGCCGTCGCGATGGATGACGATCTCGGCGTTCCCCAGGCCCTTGCCGTGCTGCACGAGACGGTGCGACGCGGCAATACGGCAATCGACGCCGGAGTGGATGCGGAGGCCTGGGACGCGTTCGTCCAGGTGGATGCGATGGTCCGTCTCCTCGGCTTCGAAGAACTCATGTCCAGCGGGGGAGATCTCGCTGAGCACCGGACTCTGGACTCTCTCGTCCAGACGATGATCACCCAGCGCGCCCAGGCACGCGCTGACAAGGACTGGGCAGCGGCGGATCGCATCCGTGATGCGATCGCCGCTGCAGGAATCACGCTGGAGGACACTCCGGCCGGAACTCATTGGAGTATCGATGGCTAAGCCAGGGCGCCCCGGCGCGAGCAAGGGAAACAAGAAGGGCCCGACCAAGGGCACCGGCGGACTCGGGCGCAAGGCGCTCGAGGGGCGGGGACCGACGCCGAAAGCGGAGGATCGCGCCTGGCACCCGGCGGGCAAGCGCAAGGCCGCGGCCGAGCGCTATGCCGCCGCGACGGGCGGCAAGGGCCGCCCCGGCGGGAGCCGTCCGGGATCCGGTGGCGGTTCGAACCGTGCCCCGAAGGCCAAGGCAGGAGACGACACCGAGAACGTGACGGGTCGCAACTCCGTCCTCGAGGCCCTGCGGGCGAAGATCCCGGCGACCGCGTTCTACATCGCCCAGCGCGTCGAGATGGACGATCGTGTGAAGGAGATGCTGGCGATCGCCACGAATCGCGGGATCCCGGTGATGGAGGTCACGCGTCCGGAGCTCGACCGCATGGCCGGCTTCGACGGTGTGCACCAGGGCGTCGCGATCAAGGTGCCCCCTTACGAGTACGCGCACCCGCAGGATCTGCTCGAGCAGGTCATCGACCGGGGCGATGTACCGCTGTTCGTCGCGCTCGACGGCATCACCGACCCGCGCAACCTGGGCGCGATCATCCGCTCCACCGCAGCGTTCGGCGGCCACGGCATCATCCTTCCGCAGCGTCGCTCGGCGGGTGTCAACTCCGCGGCCTGGAAGACGAGTGCCGGAGCCGTCGCCCGGACCCCTGTGGCCCTGGCGACCAACCTCACGACGCAGCTCAAGGAGTTCAAGAAGCAGGGCGTGTTCGTGCTCGGCCTCGACGGCGACGGCGATGTGTCGCTCCCGGAGCTGCAGCTGGCTGATCGACCTGTCGTGATCGTGGTCGGCTCGGAGGGCAAGGGCCTGTCCCGACTCGTCTCCGAGACCTGCGATCAGATCGTCTCGATCCCGATCTCTGCGGCCACCGAATCGCTGAACGCCGGCATCGCGACGTCGGTCGCGCTCTACCAGGTCGCGTCGCTCCGCGCCGCGAAGAAGAACTAGACCGTCCGAGGGAAGGCAGACCATGGCTCGCATCATCGTGCTCGGAGGGACCGGGTACGCCGGTCTCCACATCGTCATGGAGGCGGTGAGCCGAGGCCATGCGGTGATCGCGATCTCGCGTTCCGAGCCGACCGAACCCGTGGCGGGCGCCGCGTACGTGCAGGGCTCCGCTCTCGATCTGGCGCCTCTCGCGGATGCCTTCGTCGGTGCGGATGCCGTGGTCTCGGCTCTCTCCCCGCGCGGTGACATGGAAGACCGCGCGCTCGAGGCGCTGTCGAACATCGTCGAGCAGATCGCCGGCACGGACACCCGCCTCGGCGTGGTCGGGGGTGCCGGCGGGAGCCTGATCGCCCCCGGCGGCCCGCGGCTGTTCGACCAGGGGTTCCCCGAGGAGTACAAGCACGAGGCTCAGGTCGGCATCGACTCCCTCGCCCTCCTGGAGGAGACGGATGCGGGACTCGATTGGTTCTTCATCCACCCGGCCGAGGTCTTCGGCCCCTGGGCCGAGGGCGAGCGCACCGGGCACTACCGCGACGGCGGCGACGTGATCGTGCGCGATGCCGACGGCAAGTCGTACATCTCGGGTGCCGACTTCGCGGTCGCCGTCGTCGACGAGATCGAGCAGGGCAACCACCACCGCGAGCGGTTCACCGTCGGCTACTGACGGTCCTCGAACGCCGCCGGCTGCGCTGCTTCTCGCCGAGCCGGGTCAGACCAGGTCTCGCCAGTCGACGTCCTCGTCCTCATCGGTGACCGGCGTCACGCCTGTGATCACCGGCAGACTCATCGTCTCGGTGGGCGGGCCCATGATGGTGGCCTCGTCGCGCCGGTGGCGCAGGACCTCGTTGATGTAGCTGGTCAGCACCTCGGCGAGCGGGATCGAGCGTCCTTCCGCCTGCGAGAGGTACCAGCGGTGCTCCAGCACCTGGTGGAAGACCTCGGCCGGCTCGAGCTTGGCGCGCAGCTCATACGGGATGGCGCGAACGACGGGCTCGAACACGCGGGTGAGCCACTCGTGCGCGTACATCTCCTCGTCCGCCCACTGCTTGGTCGACCGGGCACGGAACTCGTCGAGGTCGTTGAGCAGACGACGGGCCTGGTTCTCTTCGACATCCAGTCCGGTGAGACGGATGAGGCGCCGCTGATGGTGCCCGGCGTCCACGACTTTCGGTTGGATCTCGACGACGGTGCCGTCGGCCGTCGTCGACATGGACATCTCGTCGATGTCGAAACCCAGCGCGTTCAGACGCTCGACACGCTCCGTGATCCGCCACGTCTCGGCAGCGGAGAAGGATTCCTGCGCGGTGAGCTCCGCCCACAGCGACCGGTACGACGACACGATGCCGTCGGCGATCGCGACGGCATCCACGCCGTGCTCGAGGCGTCCGCCTGCCGCGAGGTCCATGATCTCGCCGGCGATGTTCGTGCGGGCGAGGTCCAGGTCGTAGGCGCGCTGCCCGTCGGTCAGGCCCTCCTCGTGGAGCTCTCCGGTCTCGGCATCGACCAGATAGGCGGCGAAGGCACCGGCATCGCGCCGGAACAGGGTGTTCGACAGCGACACGTCGCCCCAGTAGAAGCCCACGTTGTGTAGACGCACCAGCAGCAGCGCGAGTGCGTCGACGAGACGGTTTGCGGTGTCCGGACGCAGGACGCGGGTGAACAGGGCGCGGTAGGGCATCGAGAAGCGGAGATGCGAGGTGACCAGGGCCGCCGGAAGGGGGCTGCCGTCGGCATCCGTCCGTCCGGCGATGACGGCCACCCGGTCGACGCAGGGCACATCGAGGCGGGCGAGGTTGCCGAGCATGTCGTACTCGCGTTGCGCCATCTCCGCCGTGGTCTCCTTGACGGCGATCACTCGGCCGGAGAGATCGGCGAAGCGCACCAGGTGGCGGGAGAGGCCTTTGGGCAGCGAGACGATGTGCTCGGAAGGCCACTTCGCGAGTGTGGTGGACCAGGGGAGGGAGAGGAGGCCGGGGTCGATCTTGCTCGCGGTGATCCGCAGCGAATCCTGCATGGCGCTCCCGGGGTGAGATGAGGAAGGAAAAACCAGACGCGGCGCAGGCGACCGAAGTCAGCCTGCGCCGCGTCTGTGGATCCGATCAGGCGGAGACGACCGGCTTGTCGTTCAGGCGCTCGCCGGACTCGATGTCGAAGGCGTGCACGTGCCCCGGGTTCGCAGCGAGCGTGACCGTCTCGCCGGCGTTCGGGTGGTTGCGGCCGTCGACGCGGGCGACGATGTCGCTGCGCTTGCCGTCGACCTCGGTGTGACCGTAGAGGTAGCCGTCTGCGCCGAGCTCCTCGACCAGGTCGACGACGACCGCGAGGCCCTTGCCGTCGGCCGGTCCGACCGTGATGTCCTCGGGACGCACACCGACCGTGACCTGGCTGCCGTTCGCGCGACCGACCGTGTCGCGGTCGAGCGGGACGACCTCGGTGCCGAACTGCACGCCACCGTCGGTGAGGTCAGCGGCGAACAGGTTCATCGCGGGCGAGCCGATGAAGCCGGCCACGAAGACGTTGTTCGGCTTCTCGTACAGGTCGCGCGGGGAGCCGACCTGCTGGAGCAGACCGTCCTTGAGGACGGCGATGCGGTCGCCCATGGTCAGAGCTTCGGTCTGGTCGTGCGTGACGTAGACGGTGGTGACGCCGAGACGACGCTGCAGCGAAGCGATCTGCGTACGCGTCTGAACGCGGAGCTTGGCGTCGAGGTTCGACAGCGGCTCGTCCATGAGGAACACCTGCGGCTGGCGGACGATCGCGCGGCCCATCGCGACACGCTGACGCTGGCCACCCGAGAGCGCCTTCGGCTTGCGGGTCAGGTAGGGCTCGAGGTCGAGGAGCTTGGCTGCCTCGAGAACGCGAGCGGCACGCTCTTCCTTGTTGACGCCGGCGATCTTGAGCGCGAAGCCCATGTTCTCGGCGACCGTCATGTGCGGGTAGAGAGCGTAGTTCTGGAAGACCATCGCGATGTCGCGATCCTTCGGCGGGACGTCGGTGACGTCGCGGTCGCCGATGAGGATGCGGCCGGCGTTGACCTCTTCGAGGCCGGCCAGCATGCGGAGGGAGGTGGACTTACCGCAACCGGAGGGGCCGACGAGGACGAGGAACTCGCCGTCTCCGACCTCGAGGTTCAGCTTGTCGACGGCCGGACGGGTTCCGCCGGGGTAGAGACGGGTGGCGTCGTCGAAAGTCACAGAGGCCATTGTTGTTTCTCCTTCACCGGCAGGTACGTGCCGGACGATCCGTAGTGATGAAGCGGTGGAATGAACCACCGTGACCCATCATTGGGTCGGGATCAGTATGACATGAACGGCTGTACCTGGGTATTTCTCAGCCTCACTGGCTAGCATCGAACTCGGCCGCGCGCTGCGGCGATCGTCGCCGAGCGGCGGTCGGGGCCAACCCGGACCCCCAGAGACTCACAAGAGGAACGATGTCGAGCGACGAAACGCCGAACGTCCCCACGCCTCGCAATTCTCGCGAGGCCGTGCGGGAGAAGGCTCAGCAAGTGCACGCCCAGCAGTCGAGGGCGCGTCTCATGCGACGGATCATCATCGGCGCGGTCGCGATCGTCGCCGTCGGAGCGATCGGCACCGCGGTGACTCTCGCGGTGTCGGCTCAGGTGTCCAAGCCGCGGCTCACCCCGAGCGGGATGGAATCGGACGGCGTCGTCGTCACCGACATCGGCGCGGTCGCGACATCCGATCAGATGCCGGCGAATCCGACACCCGATCCGACTGAGGCCGGAGAGACCGCGACACCCACGCCGAAGGCCACCTCGTCCGAGAAGGTGGACATCCACGTCTACGTCGATTACCTCTCGCCGGATGCCGGGAAGTTCGAGCGTGCCAACGCCCGGCAGTTCGCAGGCTGGATCAACGAGGGTGCGGTCACCGTCAGCTATCACCCGGTCGCGCTTCTCACCGCCAGCTCCAACGGCACCAAGTACTCGCTGCGCTCCGCTGCGGCCGCCGCCTGCGTGGCGACCCACTCGCCCGCGCAGTTCTACGCGTTCAACCACGACCTGCTCGACGACCAGCCCCAGGTCGGCAGCGACGGGCTCTCCGACGAGGAGCTGGCGAACCTCGCCGGCGCCGTCGGCGTCGACAACGGCAAGGCCGTGCGGTCGTGCATCGAGAACGGCGACTTCGTCAGCTGGGCGAAGGAAGCGACGACCCGCGCTCTCGACGGCCCGCTCGCCGGTTCCAACGATCTCGTGCTGACCGCTGCGCCCATGATCGTCGCGAACGGCGAGGCCTACGTGGGTGCTCTCGACGACCCCGCCGAGTTCTCGCAGTTCGTGCTCAGCGTGGCGAGCGACGCGTCTCGCGAGACCCCGACCCCCACCCCGACGCCGACGGGGACCGCCACGCCCACCCCGTAGTTCGAAGCGGGGTCGATGCCATCGCTAAGCTGGTGGCATCCGCCGACTTGGCGCAATTGGTAGCGCACCGTACTTGTAATACGGGGGTTACGGGTTCGAGTCCCGTAGTCGGCTCTCATATCCCTTGCGAGAGTGAGGGTTCGCGGACACGGAAGCGAAGTTCACCTCGCTAATCCAGTGGACACCCAGCGGAAAACTCGGTCGCTTGCCCGGGGCTATGTCCGCGATCACGACGGAAGTAGCCGAGATTGCCCTGACGCCTGAGCCCCGCTGGTCTTCCAGGTCGTGTTGCTGAGGTTGAACCTGTCGAGGATAGCGAGAGCGGACTTCGCCTGTACGAGCTTGCCTCCACCGGTGGCCAGAAAGAGCAGAACCAAAGCGAGGGCTTACTTCCCTTCGGCTTCGCGGGAGACGGGTGCCCATCGGCCCACTCGGCGAGGCGCTGCCCGGTTCTGCTCATTGGCGTGTTCCGCCGATTAGTGATATGTTACCGGTTACACACTCTTCTCGGTGAGTCGAATGCGAACACGCCGGGTCGATGACTGCGCAGGTGGTCGGCTCCCCGCCCTGGCCACCTGCGCTCGCTTGCTGGGCCGCGGGGCAATCCCATGCACTTTTGGGGAGGGGCAGATCATGAGCAGCACACCCGACACGGCGGTGGCGACACCGGAATGGCAGCATGACTACCCGTACACGAAGAAGCTCTCGCGGGTGGCTTACGAACGCGAGAAGCGGCTGCTGCAGATCGAGCTCCTCAAGCTCCAGGCCCATATCAAGCGGTCGTCCGAGCGGGTGCTCATCCTGTTCGAGGGGCGCGATGCCGCGGGCAAGGGCGGTGCGATCAAGCGCTTCATGGAGCACCTGAACCCTCGCGGAGCACGGGTCGTCGCACTGGACAAGCCGACGGACGCCGAGCGGACGCAGTGGTACTTCCAGCGGTACGTCGCGCACCTCCCGTCCGGCGGTGAGATCGTGCTGATGGACCGTTCCTGGTACAACCGCGCGGGCGTCGAGCGAGTCATGGGCTACTGCTCGTCCGCGGAGTACGACGAGTTCATGCAGACGGCTCCGGAGTTCGAACGGATGCTCGTCGGCTCAGGCATCCGCCTCATCAAGCTGTGGTTCTCGGTCGGCGAAGCGGAGCAGCGGCGACGGTTCACGCGCCGCAGCGAAGACCCCGTCAAGCAATGGAAGCTCAGTCCGACGGATCTCGCCAGCGTCGATCGGTGGGATGACTACACGACGGCGAAGGAGGCGATGTTCTTCCACACGGACACGCCGGCCAACCCGTGGATCGTCATCAAGTCGAACGACAAGAAGCGCGCGCGCCTCGAGGCGATGCGGTGCGTCCTGGCGCGGTTCGACTACGCGGGCAAGGATCCGTTGATCGCGCATGCTCCGGATGCACGGCTCGTCGGTCGCCCCTCGCAGATCTACGACGAGGGTGAGACCCCGAGCTAGGAAGGCCGCCGCGCCGCCGAGAAGCGCAACGTGGCGTCACGAGGGAATGAGCGGGGTGCCCCGCGCGGTTGTCTCGAACATGACACGTATCGGCACCAGTGATCTCGACGTCCTTCCACTCTCGCTCGGCGGCAATGTGTTCGGCTGGACAGCCGACCGCGAAGCCTCCTTCGCGGTACTCGATGCATTCGTGGACGGCGGGGGCGACTTCATCGACACCGCTGACTCGTACAGCTCCTGGGTGCCCGGCAACGAGGGCGGCGAGAGTGAGACGATCATCGGCGAGTGGCTGGCGTCCCGCAAGCCGGCCGGCGTCGTCGTGGCGACCAAGGTCAGTCAGCACCCGCAGTTCAGCGGTCTCGCGGCATCGAACGTGCGGAAGGCCGCGGAGGCATCTCTGAAGCGTCTGGGCGTCGACGAGATCGACCTCTACTACGCGCATTTCGACGACGAGACCGTCCCGCTCGAGGAGACGGTCGCCGCATTCGGGCGGCTCGTCGAAGACGGTCTGGTGCGTCACATCGCGGTCTCGAACTACTCCGCCGACCGCATCCGGGAATGGATCGATATCGCGCGACGTACGGGCGCGGCACTTCCGGTGGCGGTTCAGCCGCATTACAACCTCGTGCACCGAAACGAGGTCGAAGAGACGATCATCCCGGTAGCCGAGGAGTTCGGGCTCGGTCTCGTGCCTTACTACTCCCTGGCGAGCGGCTTCCTGACGGGCAAGTACCGGTCGACGGATGCCGCCGGTCAGAGTTCCCCGCGGGCGCAGGGCGCCGCGAAGTACGCGACCGAAGCCGGGCTGCGGATCATCGATGCGCTCGAGGAGATCGGAACGGCCCACGGCGCATCGATCGCCGCGACGTCGTTGGCGTGGTTGCGCGCGCAGCCGACAGTGGTCGCGCCGATCGCGAGCGCACGGACGCCGGAGCAGGTGCCCGACCTCCTCGCCGGCGCGCGCCTCGAACTCTCCGCCGACGAGGTTCGGCTGCTCGATCGTGTTTCCGACTGGACTCCTGCCCGCCCCTGAACGGGCTGACGACAGAACCGAGCCCCGGGCTAGTACCCGCCGAGTCCGAGTCTGTGCGCCAGGATGACCGCGTGGATGCGGTCGCGGGCGCCGAGCTTCGCCAGCACCCGGCCGACGTGGGTCTTTACCGTGGACTCGCCCACGTAGAGCGTCCGGGCGATCTCTGCGTTCGTGAGACCGCGACCGATCGCGAGGAACACATCGCGCTCCCGCTCGGTGAGTGACTCGAGAGCGGCGCTCTCGGAGGCCGCCGGCGCCGGAGGAGCACCGAGCTGCGGGCTCACGTGCTCCAGCAGCATCCTCGTGATCCGGGGGGAGAGCGCCGCATCCCCACGGTGGACGGCGCGCACCGCAGAGATCATCTCGTGGCGCTGCGCGTCCTTCAGGAGGAACCCGCTCGCGCCCGCGCGGATCGCGCCGAAAGCATACTCGTCGAGATCGAAGGTGGTCAGCACGAGCACCCTGGTCTGCGGATGCTCCCGCACGATCGCTTCGGTGGCGGCGATGCCGTCCAGCTCGGGCATCCGGATGTCCATGAGCACCAGGTCGGGCTCGAGAGCCGCGCTCAAGGAGACGGCGTCTCTCCCGTCGCCGGCTTCGCCGACGACGACGATGTCGTCCTCCGCCTCGAGGACCATCCGGAAGCCCACGCGGATGAGCTCCTGATCGTCCACCAGGAGCACTCTGATCGTCTGACTCATCCGTCGTCCTCCGTCGCTTCGGTCTGCGCCGCCGGGGCGGTCCCCGTCGTGGGCAGCACCGCCTGCAGAACCCATCGTCCCCCGTCCGCGGGTGCGGACCGCACGCTGCCGTGCACATGAGCGGCCCGCTCGGATAGGCCGCGAACTCCGAAACCATCGGCTCCGGCCTCGCCGGAGACTCCGTCGTTCACGATCTCGATCGTCACCGTGTCCGGCGTGTAGTCCAGGCGCACCATGATGGCCTCCGCGGTCGGAGCATGACGCATGGCATTGGTCACTCCCTCTTGGACGATCCGGCCGATCGCGTGCGCGACCGCCGGCGAGACTTCGGCGTGCCCGGTGACGGTGAGCGTCGCCGGATAACCCGCACGCTGGGCCGCCTCGACGGTGTCGCGCGGCGGGGCCGGCTGCATCGGAGCCAACGGCAGCGGGGATTCGTCATCTCGGAGCACGCCGAGCATCGACCGCATCTCCGTGAGGGCGGAACGCGCGGTGTCGGCGGCCGAGGTCGCGGCTTTGCGGGCCTGTTCGCGGTCCGGCGTGGCCGCAGCTCCCTCCGACAGGGCGACGATCACGGTCAGGGAGTGCGAGACGATGTCGTGCATCTCCCGAGCGATGCGAGCGCGCTCCGACGCGGCGGCGAGCTGCGCCTGTTGATCGCGCTCGGTCAGGAGCTGACGCGAGCGATCGATGACGGCCGAGAGGTAGCGTTTGCGCCCGCCGACGTTGACCCCGACGAGCGTGCCGATCAGGCCGAGAGCGACGTAGTTCAGCGCGGTGTCGAGCCCGACCTGCCGCATGGCCGCGCCGGTCAGCATGAGCAGCCCGGTGAGGCACAGGAACCACGCGGCGCCGATTCCGTAGCAGATCCAGGCTGTGCGCGATGAACGGTAGACCGCGAGGCCGTAGCAGGCGACGAGCAGGAGGACGATGCCGCCGGACAGCCCGGTGAACAGGCCGACGGTGCCCAGGATGACCGCGGCTGCGAAGGGGCCGAGTGGTGCGCTCCGCCGCCACAGAAGGGTGCTGCATCCGATCACGACCATGACCAGGCTGGCGATGTTGATCGCGATGTAGGTGGGTTCAGGAAACGATGGATCGCCCATCGGCGCGGCCGGAGTGAGAGACAGGAAGAGGCAGAGCACCGCGAGCAGGACATCGGCGAGCAGGGGATGCCGAACCCAGAACCGTCGGAACAGTCCCGGGGCACGCGGAAGCCGCAGCTCCTCGTCCTCGCGGATCGAGTCGCTGCGGCCTCGCGTTCTGCTCACGGAGCAGACTCTACGCGTCGCGGGTGCGCAGGACGCCCCAGGCAACGAGCGTTCCGCCGACGACCCAGCAGGCCAGCGTCACGAAGGCCGTCGGCGCATCGAGCGCCGCACCTTCGCTCGGCAGGATCGCGCTCTGCGCGGCCGAGACCGGGAGGTAGTTCGCCGCATCGACGATCCAGGCCCAGGTGTCGCCGGCGAACGTGAAGAAGCTCGCGACGATCGGCAGCACGAACAGGACGCCGACGGTCGCCGCGATGGCTCCGGCGCCGGAGCGCAGGATGAATCCGAATGCCACCCCGATCAGGGCGAAGACGGCCATCGCGAGCGAGGCTACGACGATCGGCAGGATCGAGGCCGACGGGTCCGACCAGTCGATGCTCTGGTCGCGTGAAGCCACGATCACTGAGACCGCGACCGCAGCGAGAGCGAATGTCACCAGCGACGACAGGAACAGGAAGACTGCCAGCACGATCGACTTCGCCGCCAGCACGGAACCGCGGACCGGGTTCGCCGTCAGCGTCGAGCGGATCATCCCGGTCGAGTACTCTCCGGTGACCGAGATCGCGCCGATGATGCCGGCGAGCAGCATCGTGAACTGGATCGGCATGACGACGGCCTGGATGGGCTCGAAACCCGGCATGTCGACCGCCTGAGCGATGAGGACGGCGATCCCGATCGTCAATGCTGCGGCGATTCCGATCGACCACCACGTCGAACGCAGGGTGGCGAGTTTGATCCATTCGCCGCGCAGCGCGCGCACGAACGTCAGGCGTCGACCCGTGTCGACGCGTGCCCGCGTGGGAGCGGGGGCCTGTGTCGTGGTCATGAGAGCTCCTTGGTGCGGTACTCGACGGAATCGCCCGTGAGAGCGAGATACGCGTCTTCGAGCGAACCGGTGGTCGGGGTGAGTTCGTGCAGCGGGATTCCGCGATCGGCGGCGAGGTCGCCGATGCGCGCGGCCGGCAGCCCGACGATGTCGAGCAGGTCGGGGGCCGAACTCACGATCTCCACATCCGGTCCGCCGACGGCGGCAGCGAGATCGGCCGGTCGCGGTGTGCGCACCCGTACGGTGTTGCGGGTCCAGGAGCGCACCAGCTCGGACAGCGGAGCATCCGCGAGCACGCGGCCGCGGCCCATCACGATGACGTGGTCGGCGGTCTGTGCCATCTCGCTCATCAAGTGGCTCGAGAGGAGCACGGTGCGCCCCTCGGAGGCGGCGTGCCGCACGAACTGACGCACCCAGCGCACGCCCTCGGGGTCGAGGCCGTTGACCGGCTCGTCGAGGATCAGCGTGTGCGGGTCGCCGAGCAGCGCCGAGGCGATGCCGAGGCGCTGGCCCATGCCGAGCGAGAACTTCCCGGCGCGCTTGCGAGCGACCGAGCTGATGCCCGCGAGATCGATGACCTCGTCGACCCGGGATGCCGGGATGCCGTGGGTGGCGGCCATCGCCCGAAGGTGATTCCGTGCGGTGCGGCCGGTGTGGACCGCCTTCGCGTCGAGTAGCACACCGACCTCGGTGAGCGGTGCCCGGAGCTTGCGGTATTCGCGTCCGGCGACGGCAGCTCGTCCGGCGGTCGGTCGGTCGAGGCCGACGATCATCCGCATCGTCGTCGACTTGCCGGCGCCGTTCGGGCCGAGGAAGCCGGTGACACTGCCCGGCTTGACCGTGAACGACACGTCGTCGACGGCCGTCTTGTCTCCGAACCTCTTCGTGAGGCCTTCTGCTGTGATCATGTGCTCAACGTTACGGATGGTCTCGCAGCCGCGCGTCCTCCTCAGGTACACATCTGGAGGCGTGAGGTCATCCTCGCGGCTGACTTCTGCACGTCAGGCGCGAGGGCGGGCCTGTACCCGTTCTGCCATCTCCTCGGACGCGAGGATCGCCTCGTCGATGATCTCCCTCGACGGAGGTGCGGTCAGCCAGTCGTGGCTCAAGGTGGCTGGGACGAGCAGCGGCATCCGATCGTGCAGGCCGGCGAGGTGCGGGGGAGCGGGGCGCATCACGATCGAGTAGCACGTGAACCACGCGCCGTCGGCGGTGCGGCCGCGCTGAGTCACGGCGGCCATGCCGAACAGGGTGCCGTCATCGATGATGAACTCATTCCACTGCCGCGACGGCTTCTGCATCTCGTACCAGCTCGTCGCCGGGACGATCGCGCGTGACTTCGCGCCGCCCGGGCGCTCCTGCAGGCGCTCGGAGCGGGTGTTGATCGACGGGAACTTCGCCGGCTCACCGTTCACCAGGAACCCCCACCAGGCGGGCTCCAGGGTCGGAGCGGCGTCGGGCTGCACGATCAGGGGGTTGAGGTTGCGCAGGTTCTTCCCCGTGGGACGGACCGTCTCGCCGGCGTTCTCCTGCGCCCACGCGCGCAGGCCTTCGAGCACCGCATCGTCGGCGGCGGCGAGGAGTTCCGCATCGGTGAAGCGGGGATCGAGACCATAACTCGCGCACATGCCGCCAGCGTAGTCCCGGCCGCTGACACTCCCGGTGTTCGGGGTCTCGGGCGCTCCGGTAGGGTCGACAGGTGCCAGAATCCCGCCGACTGCCCGCGCCCGTGGCCCTCGGCGGCGCCGCGGCGATCGGTGTCATGACGGCGATCCAAGCCCGGATCAACGGCGTGCTCGGCGTGCGCGTCGACGATGGCATCGTTGCCGGATTCATCTCGTTCTCCGTGGGGCTGCTCGCCCTCGCGATCGTGATCTCGTGCCTGCCGTCTGCTCGTCGAGGAGCGGCTCGGCTCCGACGCGGCATCCGTGAGCACACCATCCCGTTCTGGATGCTGCTCGGGGGCGCGTGCGGTGCCCTCACCGTCTCCACTCAGGGGGTCACGGCCGGCGTGCTCGGCGTCTCGCTGTTCACCGTCGGCGTCGTGGCAGGACAGACGGTGCACGGGCTCGTCCTCGACCGGATCGGGTTCGGTCCGGCGGGAGTCGTCGCGGTGACCCCCGGCCGCGTCCTCGGCGGTCTGCTCGCGCTCGCCGCGGTCGGCATCTCGCTCTCCGGCGATGTGCTGGCCTCCGCGCCACTGTGGATGCTGCTCCTCCCGTTCGCGGCCGGAGTGGGCATCGCGTGGCAGGCGGCGACGAATGGACGTCTCGCGCAACGTGTGCACTCCCCGCTCGCCGCGACCCTGATGAGCTTCATCGCGGGAACGCTCGTGCTCGCCGTCGCCGCCGGAGCGAGTATCGCCTTCCGCGGGTTCCCCGCCGCGCTCCCCACCGAGCCGTGGCTGTACCTCGGGGGTTTCCTCGGAGCCGCCTACATCCTCCTCGGTGCGTTCATCGTCGGGCAGACGGGCGTGCTGCTGATGGGGTTGGGCTCCGTCCTCGGTCAGCTGGTGACGTCGGTCGTGATCGACCTCATCTGGCCGGTCGAGGTGGGGCCCGCGCTCTGGCAGGTCATCGCCATGGTCGCTGTCGCCGTGGCCTCCGTCGTCGTGGCCGTGCCCTGGCGGCGTCGACGCTGAGGCGCTACTCCTTCTTCGCTTTCTTCGCGCCTGCCTTCGGCATGCGGGTGATGAGTTTGCGGGCATCCACCGTCTTGCGTCTCCCGGGCTTCTTCCCCTCGGGTTTGCCTCCGACGTAGAGCCAGCCGAGCAGCTCCTCGTTCTTGCCGAGGCCGTGGGCCTTGGCGACGGGTTTGGCGCGCGTGTAGTGGCCTGTGCGCCAGATGACGCCCCACCCTGCCTCGTCGAGGAGCAGGCTCAGGGTGTGCGCGACGCCCGAGGCCACGGCCTCCTGCTCCCACCGCGGAACCTTCTCGCTCTTCTGGTAGCTCGCGACGACGGCGATGAGCAGCGGAGCGCGCAGCGGCTTGGATGACGGCGACGAGTCGCCCTGAGCCTTCGCGATGGCCGCGCCCAGCACCTCGCGGTCCGCCCCCCGCAGCTCGATCAGTCGCCAGGGGCGGAGTGATGAATGATCGGCGACACGACCCGCCGCAGCGACGAACGGCAGAAGCTCGTCGCGGGTGGGGGCGATGTCATCGACCTTCGACCAGGACTGCCGTGCACGGACGGCGTCGAGGGCGCTCACGACGCGTCGGGGGTGAAGTTCATCGCGATCGAGTTCATGCAGTAGCGGTCGCCGGTCGGCGTTCCGAACCCGTCGGGGAACACATGGCCGAGGTGCGAACCGCAGTTCGCGCAGCGCACCTCGGTGCGCACCATTCCCAGGCTGTCGTCCTCGATGAGCTCGACCGCGTCGGGGCGGATGGACTCGTAGAAGCTCGGCCAGCCGCATCCGGAGTCGAACTTCGTTCCGCTCTTGAAGAGCTCTGCGTTGCAGGCGCCGCAGGTGTAGAGGCCGGCGCGCTCCTCGTCGAGCAGCTCGCCCGTCCAGGCGCGCTCGGTCGCGGCCTGGCGCAGCACGGCGTACTGCTCTTCGCCGAGCTCGTTGCGCCATTCGTCTTCTGTCTTGTCCACGCTGTACGACATGTGTCCTCCTGAGTCGCCTCCATTCTCCCTCCTACGGCGGTGCCTCGGGTGCTCCGGGTCAGAATGGACGGATGACGGATGCTGTGCAGGAGCGCTATGCGCGTTTCGCTCGGGACGAGGCCCCCGGGCGAAGTGACCTGTATGCGGAGTGGGCGGCGGGTGTCGCGGACGACGAAGACCTCCGGCGCATCCTGCTGCGGATCCCGGAGACACGGAGGCAGCCGCCTCTCGTCTTCGCGGTGACCCGGATGCTCGGGGCCGCGCTCACCGGGTACCCGCACTGGCGCGACTTCGTGCTGCGGAACGCCGATGAGGTGGTCGCCGAGTGCGCGAGCCGTCGGCTGCAGACCAATGAGCCGCTCCGGCTCGCCGCCCTGCTTCCGGTGCTGTCCGAGATCGAGGGACCGCTGGCTCTGCTCGAGGTCGGAGCATCCGCCGGCCTCTGTCTCTACCCCGACCGGTACTCCTATCGCTTCACGGGCGAAGACGGCACGCTGCGCGTGGCGCTGGATCCGGCGGACGGGCCGTCGACGGTCGTGCTGAAGAGCCGGGTGAGCGGTCCGCTGCCGCCGCTGCGGATGCCGGAGATCGTCTGGCGAGCCGGTATCGATCTCGAACCCCTCGATGCCGCGGACGAGCGGGACCGGCGATGGCTGCGCGGGTTGGTGTGGCCGGGGGAGGCGGGACGGGAGGCGCGAATCGATGCCGCCCTCGACATCGCGGCATCCGACCCTCCTCTCCTCGTCGCGGGCGACGCGCTGGTGCACCTCGACGCCCTCGCCGCCGAAGCGCCGGCGGATGCGACTCTCGTCATCACGACACCGGGCGTGCTGGTGCACCTCCCGCGTGCCGACCGGAACGCTCTCGTCGCAGGCATCTCCCGCCTGGATGCGCGATGGGTCACGATCGATCCTCCGGGAGCGCTCGACGTCTGGGAACCGGCGCTCGACGCGGACGGCTGGTCCGGTTTCGCGGTCGCGATCGACGGCCGGGTGCGCGCTGCCGCGGATCCGCTCGGACGATGGTGGGAGTGGCGAGCCGCTCTCGCGCCGGATGCGTCATAACCTGGAGCCATGCTCGGAGACCTCACGGAGCGCGATCGCGCGATCCTCGCCCTGGAGGCCGCCTGGCCGCGCCACGGCAGTGCCAAGGAAGAGGTCATCCGCGCCCAGCTGGGCATGAGCGCCGCGCGCTACTACCAGCTCCTCGGCCGGCTGATCGAGTCCGACGCCGCCGTGGAATATGACCCGATGCTCGTGCGCCGACTGCGCCGCATCCGCGACTCGCGGGCGTACCGACGCTCGGCACGCACGCCCGGATTCGTGGGCTGACGTCCGCCGGGCGACGTCCGTCCGACACGTCCGTACGCGCCGCGGAACCGATTGACAGGAACGTGCCGCTAGCATCGAGGGGTGTCCAAGCCCTCCCGCGATCGCTTCGATGACGTTCCTCGTACCTCCGGACGCGTGGGAGCGCACCGCGCCGAAGCCCCGGGCATGAACGGCTGGGTCGTGCTGCTCTGGTCGTTCGTCGCCGCGCTGGTGCTCATCATCGCCGGGATCTTCGGCTCTCTCGTCGTTATGGGACGCATCACCCTGTTCCCCGAAGCCGTGCCGAGCGCCACCCCGACCCCCGTGGAGACCGGGGTGATCGACCCCACGTATTCGGTCATGATCCTGAACGCGACTCCCGATGAGGGCCTCGACGCCCAGATGAGCGACCTCCTCATCAACAAGGGCTGGGCCGCCGGCACCGTGTTCGCGAGTCCCAGCGACAGTGAGGACTTCGCGACGACGACGGTGTACTACGTCAACGACGAAGACGAGCTCGCCGCGATCGGCCTCGCCGGCGTGATCGGCGGCGCGGAAGTCCGGCAGAGCGACTTCTACGCCGCCCTCAACGACACCGGCGCCAAGCAGCTCACGGTCGTGATCGGCCTCGATCGATCCACGTCGGTCCCCGAGACCCCCGCGGAGACTCCCGCCTCCTGACGCCCGGATGCGCCCGGCCTCCGGCGGCTTGCACTCGAAGGTGTCGAGTGCCAGAATGGCGTTAGCACTCTCTCACTCTGAGTGCTAAACCCAACGTCTACGTCCAGGAGGGACGAAAAAACTCATGGCAAAGATCATTGCTTTCGATGAGGAGGCCCGCCGCGGCCTCGAGCGCGGCCTCAACATCCTCGCCGACGCCGTCAAGGTGACCCTCGGCCCGCGTGGCCGCAACGTCGTCCTCGAGAAGAAGTGGGGCGCCCCCACGATCACGAACGACGGTGTCTCCATCGCCAAGGAGATCGAGCTCGACGACCCGTTCGAGAAGATCGGTGCGGAGCTCGTCAAGGAGGTCGCCAAGAAGACCGACGACGTCGCCGGTGACGGCACGACCACCGCCACTGTCCTCGCTCAGGCCCTGGTCCGCGAGGGACTGCGCAACGTCGCAGCCGGCGCCGACCCGATCTCGCTCAAGCGCGGCATCGAGAAGGCCGTCGCCGCGATCACCGAAGAGCTGCTCGCGAGCGCCAAGGAGATCGACTCGAAGGAGCAGATCGCCGCCACGGCATCCATCTCCGCTGCAGACCCCGCGATCGGCGAGCTCATCGCCGAGGCGATCGACAAGGTCGGCAAGGAGGGCGTCGTCACCGTCGAGGAGTCGCAGACGTTCGGCACCGAGCTCGAGCTCACCGAGGGCATGCGCTTCGACAAGGGCTACCTGAACCCGTACTTCGTCACGGACCCGGAGCGCCAGGAGGCGATCTTCGAGGACCCGTACATCCTCATCGCGAACCAGAAGGTCTCCAACATCAAGGACCTTCTGCCCATCGTCGACAAGGTGATCCAGGACGGCAAGGAGCTCGTCATCATCGCCGAAGACGTCGAGGGCGAGGCTCTCGCGACGCTCGTGCTGAACAAGCTCAAGGGCATCTTCAAGTCGGTCGCCGTCAAGGCGCCGGGCTTCGGCGACCGCCGCAAGGCGCAGCTGCAGGACATCGCGATCCTCACCGGTGGTCAGGTCATCACCGAAGAGGTCGGCCTCAAGCTGGAGAACGCCACGCTCGACCTCCTCGGCCGTGCGCGCAAGGTCATCGTCACCAAGGACGAGACCACGATCGTCGAGGGCGCCGGTGAGGCGGACCAGATCGAGGGTCGCGTCACGCAGATCCGCCGCGAGATCGAGAACACCGACAGCGACTACGACCGCGAGAAGCTCCAGGAGCGCCTCGCGAAGCTCGCCGGTGGCGTCGCTGTCATCAAGGCGGGGGCTGCGACCGAGGTCGAGCTCAAGGAGCGCAAGCACCGCATCGAAGATGCCGTCCGCAACGCGAAGGCAGCCGTCGAGGAGGGCATCGTCCCCGGTGGTGGCGTCGCGCTCATCCAGTCGGGCACCAAGGCGCTCGACGGCCTCTCGCTCACGGGTGACGAGGCGACCGGCGCGAACATCGTCCGCGTCGCGATCGAGGCTCCGCTCAAGCAGATCGCGCTCAACGCCGGTCTCGAGCCGGGTGTCGTGGCGAACAAGGTCTCCGAGCTCCCCGCGGGCCAGGGCCTCAACGCCGCCACCGGTGAGTACGTCGACCTCTTCGCGGCCGGCATCATCGACCCGGCCAAGGTGACCCGTTCGGCGCTGCAGAACGCAGCCTCGATCGCGGCTCTGTTCCTCACCACCGAGGCCGTCGTCGCGGACAAGCCGGAGAAGGCCGCCGCTCCGATGGGTGACCCGTCGGGTGGCATGGACTTCTGATCCACCCCGCATGACAGAACGCCCCCGGCTCCGGCCGGGGGCGTTCTGCGTTCGCTGCGTCCGAGGCGGCGTCAGTGGAACAGGCTGGCCGAGTACTGATCGGCATCGGAGTACTGCGTGGCGGCCGAACCGAGCGACGCGCCGATCGAGGTGAGCACCTGCTCGACGTGGAGCTGAGCGCCCTGCCACTGCTCCGCGCAGCCCTGGAAGGCGTTGGACGCGGTGCCGACCCACGAGGACTGCAGCTCGCGGAGCTGGGCCATGAGCGTCGCGGACTCGCTCTGCAGGCGCTCGATGGTGGCCCGGGTGGCGCCGTGGGCGGCGTGGACGGCGTCGGTGTCGACGGTGAAGACAGACATGGGAACTCCTTCTCGTTTGGAGTTCCGAGGCTAGGCGCGCCGTCGTGCCGTCCTCCGGCCGGATCGTAGCGAGCACCGCATCCTGTGCAGAACCCGGCTCGTGCGTCGTCCGTGCAGAGGCGCAGGCGGCCGGGGTCAGCCGATGAGAGTGCGGATGACGAGCGCGCACCCGAGCACGATGACCGCGGCGCCCACGATCAGGTCCGTCCACGTGGCGAGCGTCTCCTGTGGGTTCTTGCCCTTCTTCGGCACGTGCATGACGCCGGCGATGAGCAGGAACAGCCCGCCGGCGAGCCCGGTGGGCAGTGCCCAGCCCGGGATGAGCGCCAGGAGGCCGGCCAGGCCCATCGCGATGTTCGCCGTTCCGAGTTCGCGGGTCAGCTGAACCTCCTGCATGGTCGGCTCGGCCGATCCGAGGATCGCAGCGGTCGGCCCCTTCCCGGAGACCTGCGCGATGCCTGCCACGAGCAAGCGCGTCCCCACGCCCCAGAACACCCACCATCTGCCGAACACGAGCACCGGTTCACCGCCGGCCGCCGACAGTTCGACGATGCCGCAGAGCACCGGCAGCACGATGGTCTGTGCGATCACAAGGATGAAGTACCCCATGGCCCGTCCTCCGGCGCCGATCAGCCGTTGCGGAGATCCGCGCATCCATCGTGCCAGCGGTCGGACGCGCGCGCCACCGGTGTTCCTACGACAGGTCGAGTCGATCCAGCGGCTGCGTGTCCTCGAGAAGGTGCGCGGGCGTCGCACGGGCGGGCGCGAGGGGGAGCGTCACGGTGAAGGTCGCGCCGCCACCGGGAGTCTCCGACACATCGACACCGCCGTGCAGCGCCTTCATGATCGAGGCCACGATCGCGAGGCCGAGGCCCGAGCCGCCGGTCTCGCGTGCGCGCGAGGTGTCGGCACGCCAGAAGCGTTCGAAGATCTGCTCGCGGATCTGCGGCGGGATGCCCTCGCCATGGTCGACGATCGAGATGCTCCCTGTGCCGCGGACGCGGTCTGAATCGACGACGAGCTCGATAGGTCCGTCCTCCGGGGAGAACCGACGGGCATTGCCCAGAAGGTTCGTGACGACCTGGCGCACCTTGTTCTCCTCGCCGAGCACGATCGGGGGAGTGCGGACGGGAAGGTCCGGCACTTCGGAGAAGTCGATCGCGGGTGCCTGCTCCGGCTGCCGGGGGCGTCGGCGGAGCCGGGAGAGAGTGGAACGGGACAGCCCGCGGGGTGCCGGGGGCGTCGGCAGCTGCACGGGCGCCGTCTCGCGCAGGGGGAGGACGGGCAGGTTCTCGGCGGTGCGGTCGATCACCGTCACGGTGCGGCCGGGTGCCGCGGCACGCAGATCGAGAGCGGCGTCCCGAGCGATCGGGCGCAGGTCGAGCGGCACGATCTCGGGTTCGCGCTCCTCGTCCAGGCGTGCCAGTGCGAGGAGGTCCTCCACCAGGACGCCCATCCGGATGGCTTCCTTCTCGATGCGCTCCATGGCGCGCGCCGTGTCCTCTTCGCCCTTGATCGCGCCCATCCGATAGAGCTCCGCGTAACCGCGGACGCTCACCAGCGGGGTGCGCAGTTCATGGCTCGCGTCGCCGATGAATCGGCGCATGTGCTGGACGGTCCGGTCGCGCTGGGCGAGAGAGCGGTCGACGCGATCGAGCATCGTGTTGATCGCGGTGTTCAGACGACCGACCTCCGTGGTCGGCTCGAGGTCGGTCAGGCGCTGCCGGAAGTCGCCGGCGGCGATCGACATCGCGGTGGCCTCGACCTGCCCGAGTCTGCGGAAAGTCAGCGTGACGAGCCCGCGGGTGAGGAGAGCGGCGATCAGGATGGTGATCAGGGCGATCGTGATGTAGATGCCGAAGTACTGGCTGATGATGCGATCGGCGGGGGCGAGCGGCAACGCCACCAGCTGGATGCGCAGGACACCGCCTTCGGACGCGACCACCGCGACAGCAGCGTGGAACACCTCGCCATCGGTGCCGAACATCTCGATCGGGATCTTGTCGACGTTGTCGTTCGCCTTCGCGAGCGAGTACTCGGCCGGGAACAGCGGCGCCTGTCCGGAGGTGCCCCGTGCGGTCGCGCGGAGGACGCCCGCAGCATCGTAGATAGCGAAGGAGAAGTCCCGCGGCTGCTCCTCGCGTGCGGTGTAAGTGGTCACGCCGTCGACGGTATCGGTCTCGAAATAGCGGTCGACAAGATCACTGGACACCAGGGCGGGCAGCTGTGCATCGATGTTCGCCACGAGGGCGTTGCGCAGCACCGGGACGGTGCCGATGCCGGCGACGAGGAGGCCAAGCGCGAGGACCGCGACCGTGACCCCGGTGACCTTCGCCCGCAGGCTGATGCGCCGCCACCAGCCGGTGACCGCATCGGGCTTGTGCGCCATGCGGTCCTCCCTGCTGCGGCGACTCCGCCGCGGGGCGGCGTCGATGGTGGTGCGTGTCGTCAGACCGTCTTGCCGACCTTGAGCATGTAACCGAAGCCGCGCTTGGTCTGGATCAGCGACTCCTCGGTGTGCGGGTCGATCTTGCGCCGCAGGTACGAGATGTAACTCTCGACGATCCCGGCGTCTCCGTTGAAGTCGTACTCCCACACGTGGTCGAGGATCTGGGCCTTCGACAGCACCCTGTTCGGGTTGAGCATCAGGTAGCGCAGCAGTTTGAACTCGGTCGGGCTGAGTTCGATCGGCTCCTTGCCGACGTGCACGTCGTGGGTGTCCTGGTCCATGGACAGCTCGCCGGCGCGGATGATCGACTCCTCATCGGCCTGCATCGTGCGTCGGAGGATCGCCTGGGCCCTGGCGACGATCTCGTCGAGGCTGAAGGGCTTGGTGACGTAGTCGTCTCCACCGGCGTTGAGGCCTTCGATCTTGTCCTCGGTGCCGTCCTTCGCCGTCAGGAAGAGGATCGGGGCGGTGAAGCCGGCGCCGCGGAGGCGCTTGGTGACGCTGAACCCGTTCATGTCGGGGAGCATCACATCGAGGATGATGAGGTCGGGCTCCTCTTCGAGGACGGCCGAGATCGTGGCGGCGCCGTTGGCGACCGTCTTCACCTGGAATCCGGCGAAGCTGAGACCCGTTGAGAGCAGGTCGCGGATGTTGGGTTCGTCATCGACGACCAGGATGCGCGGAGCAGTCATGTCCCCATTATGGTGACTTCGGCCATGCGGATGCTGACTATTGTGCGGAACGGCGCGGAGTCGGCCGCATCGCCGGGGTCGCAGGCGCTGTTCCCGGGCAGCGAGCGAGGTGATCGACCCGGCGTCGGATGCGGCACATAGCTGCACACGCGAGGATCGGGGGATGAGCTCGAACGAGGACGACATCGCCGCCCCCGCCCCTGCATCCGCTCCTCCGCGCGTCGAGCAGGTCCCCTTCCACCGCCTGGCACGCTTGCGGCCGCGGTATCGCTGGTGGCGGATGCTGCTGACGGGTCTCGTCGGGATGGCTCTCTACCTCGCGATCCTGCTGATCGTCATCGTGCCGCTGATCATCGTGTCGATGTTCGTCCCGGGATGGAGCGTCGAGTCGCAGGTGCTCCTCACGACCTCGCAGTTCTTCGACCTCGACCGGCCATGGCTCCTGGTCGCCATGGTGCTGCCGTTGATCCTGATGATCCCGGCGCTGCTGGTGGCCTCGCGCATCGTGGAGGGACGAGGAATCGGTCTCCTGTCGTCCGTTGCCGGACGCCTGCGGATGGCATGGCTCGGGAGGAGCCTCGTATTGGCGCTCGGGGTGTTCGTCCTCTACTTCGCCGTCATGCTGGGGTGGTCTGCGCTCAGCGGCGACGCGATCGCGCCCGACTTCTCGCATCCGGGGCTGTGGGCCATGGTGCTGCTCGTGCTGCTGCTGATCCCGTTCCAGGCGGCTGCCGAGGAGTATGTCTTCCGCGGGTATCTGATGCAGCTGGTCGGTGGCTGGCTCCGTCATCCGGCGTTCGCGATCCTGCTGCCCGTGCCGCTGTTCGTGCTCGGTCATGGATACGACGTGTGGGGCGCGGCCAGCGTGGGCGTGTTCGCGATCGTGGCCGCGTGGCTGACCTGGCGGACCGGAGGGCTCGAAGCCGCGATCTCGCTGCACATCGTCAACAACGTGCTCATCTTCCTGCTGGGCTCGGTCGACCTGGTCGACGCGAACGCCACCTCCGGTGCACCCGTCGATCTGCTCGCCTCGACGCTCGCGATGCTCGCGTACGCCGTGGTCGCCGACCGCTGGGCAGGGAGGCTCGGGATCGCGCGGACGGCCATCGCCGTGCCGCGGGTCGCCCCCGTCCTCGGCGGGATGAACGGGACCCATCACCTGGGTCCCGTGCTACACGGCTGAGCGCCGGCTCGATCCGCGGTGGAGAGTCAGGCCGCGATCGCGTCGGCGTCCATGATCGTGTAGCTGTATCCCTGCTCGGCCAGGAAGCGCTGACGGTTCTGCGCGTAGTCCTGATCGATCGTGTCCCGGGCGACGAGTGTGTAGAAGCTCGCGGTGTGCCCCGACTGCTTCGGACGCAGGAGACGTCCGAGGCGCTGGGCCTCCTCCTGCCGGGATCCGAAGGATCCGGACACCTGGATGGCGACGGAGGCCTCGGGCAGATCGATCGAGAAGTTCGCCACCTTCGACACCACGAGCAGCGAGATGTCGCCCTCGCGGAAGGCCCGGTACAGCTCTTCGCGCTCATCGACCGGGGTCGCGCCGGTGATCTGAGGGGCGTCCAGCGCGGTCGACAGCGATTCCAGCTGGTCGAGGTACTGCCCGATCACGAGGATGCGCTCGCCCTCGTGCTTCGCGATCAGCTCGCGCACCGCCTGGACCTTGGCCGGTGCGGATGCCGCGAGTCGATACCGCTCATCGTCGGTCGCCGCGGCGTATTCGAGCCTGTCGCTCGGCGGAAGGTCGACGCGCACTTCGTAGCAGGCGGCGGGGGAGATGAAACCCTGCGCCTCGATCTGCTTCCAGGGGGCGTCGAAGCGCTTCGGGCCGATCAGGCTGAAGACGTCTCCTTCACGTCCGTCCTCGCGCACCAGGGTCGCGGTGAGTCCGATGCGACGGCGGGCCTGGAGGTCGGCGGTGAGCTTGAACACCGGCGCAGGCAGGAGGTGGACCTCGTCGTACACGATGAGGCCCCAGTCGAGGGCATCCAGCAGCGCCAGGTGCGCGTACTCGCCCTTCCGCTTGGCCGTGAGGATCTGGTAGGTCGCGATCGTGACGGGCTTGACCTCCTTGGCCTGCCCGGAGTACTCGCCGATCTCCTCAGGGGTGAGGCTCGTGCGCTTGAGCAGCTCGTCGCGCCACTGCCGGGCCGACACGGTGTTCGTGACGAGGATCAGCGTCGTCGTCTTGGTCGCGGCCATCGCTCCGGCCCCGACGATCGTCTTTCCCGCACCGCAGGGGAGCACCACGACGCCGGAACCGTCCTTCGAGAAAGCGTCGACCGCATCTTGCTGGTAGGGGCGGATGTGCCAGCCGTCCTCGGCGAGGTCGATCTCGTGCGGGGTTCCCGGCGTGTAGCCGGCGAGGTCTTCGGCGGGCCAGCCGATCTTCAGAAGCTCCTGCTTGATCTGTCCGCGTGCCCAGGCGTCGACGACGAACGTCTCCGGCGTCGGGTGACCGATGAGCAGCGGCTGGATGCGCTTGTTGTTCGCGACCTGTGCGAGCACGGCGGGGTCGGAGGACCGCAGGATGAGGGTGCCCTCGTCGTCGCGTTCGATGACCAGGCGCCCGTAGCGGTTCACCGTCTCCCGCAGGTCCACCGACACCGAAGGCGGAACGGGGAAGCGCGACCAGCGGTCCAATGTCTCGAGCATGTCTTCGGCCGTGTGCCCGGCGGCACGGGCGTTCCACAGTCCGAGCCGGGTGATCCGGTACGTGTGGATGTGCTCGGGCGCGCGTTCCAGCTCAGCGAAGATCGCGAGTTCGTGGCGGGCGCTCTCCGCGTCGGCATGGGCGACTTCGAGCAGCACGGTGCGATCGCTCTGGACGATCAGGGGGCCATCAGACATAGCTGTCCAGTTTAGCGGTCGCGCGAGGGGCAGGGCCTACGGCGCGACGATCGTGGCTGTGAGGATGCTCGACACCGGGAGCGTGCGCTCGACATCGGCAGCCCGATCCCGTCCACGGAGTCTGCCGCCGCCGATCCCCGTCGCCTCCAGGAGCAGCTCTCGTGTGGAGCCGTCCGGCATGCCCACCGTTACCTGGAGGACGGACTTCGCACGCACGGCTGCTTCGAGCTCGCGATCGAGCCAGGCAGCATCGGCATCCGGTCCCTGGTGAGAGCGGAGCCGCGTGATCAGGGGAGCGAGGTCTGAGGAATCCGTGCTCGGAAGCGGCGCAGGCGGCGCCGGGTGCCGCTCGCGCACGAGGAGCGCGCCGTCGGCGCCCACGAGCGTCGCCGGGTACCGGGCATCGGTCAGCGCCCAGTACACGGTCTCGCGGCCGACCCGGGTGGTGAGGGAGTCGACGTGCGTGCTGAGCGCGAGCGGGCGCAGCGACTGGTCCACCGCCATCGCCTGGATGAGGTGCGGGTCGGAGCTCTCGATGCGTGTGCGGCCGGTCTCGTCGTCGGTGGAGACACGGACCAGACCGTGTCGTTGTGCGGTCTGCGCGATCAGGTAGCTGAGCGGCTGGGGGATGCCCGTGAGCGAGATGGAGCCCAGGAACTCGAGGATCGAATGTTCCGTCTCACCTGCCACGAATGCGTGCGCCACGGACTCCGAGGTGAATCGGTACGACGAGGCCTGCGCCGCGGACTCGCGGGCGGCGATCGTGCGCAGCCGCACATCCAGGGCAGGCTCCAGCGGCCCGGGGGCGATCGCCGTGAGGTCGTTCTGCAGGAAGATCCGGTCGACTTCGGCCGGGAGCAGTCGTACGAGCGCGCCGGCATCTGCGGGGTCCCCGCGGCGCAGATCCGCAGCCCATTCCGGTTCGGTGCCGTCCTCCGCGATCAGGCCGAGGAGGCGCGCACCCTCCTGCAGGGTGCGCGACCGATCTGTCCAGGTCGGATCCCAGGGGTGCGCGAGCGGCCAGGTCTGCGGAGGGGTCCATCCGCCGGTCTCCGAACGGACGCCGCGAGGAAGGGAGTCGCGGAAGGCGGTCGCCAGCACGATCCATCGATCGGCGGCGGAGGCCCGCAGCCAGTCCTCCGCCGACTGGCTCGAGCGCAACCGGCGGTCGGCGGCGACGGCGAGTCCGGCCTGCAACGCGATCGCCGCGAGGGTGTCGACGATCTCCGCGGAAACACCGGCTTCGGCGAGTCGACGTTTCTCCCCGGCGCTGACGCCTCCTCCGGTCAGCAGTGCGAACGGGCTCTCCCTGGCGAGGAGGAGCAGGTCGGCGAGAACGGCGACCGTGGTGAAGGCGCGCTCGGCCGCGTGCGCTGACTCCGTCTCCGAGGACGGGGGAGCTGCCTCCGACGCGGAAGGCTCCGACGCCGTGCGCCCTGCGATCGCGACATTCACCGGCGGGTACGGTGAGCCGTCCTGTCGCAGCAGAGCGAGTGCGGTCAGCTGCTCCCGCTCGCGGCCCGCTCCGTCGCCCGCTGCCGCAGAGAGCAGAGCCGTCGCCTCCGATGCCGTCAGGGAGGGGAGGACCCGCGCCAACGACATCGGGTCGAGAAGAGCCTCTGCGGCGTCGAAGAAGTCCTTCCACGCCGCATCGGGTCGCACGCCTCGCGCGGCGAACAGGCGGAGGAGGTCGTCATCGCTCGCCGCCGCCAGCCAATCCGCCAGCGGTCGCGCGTGAGTGCTCATGGCCGATGCCTCAGGAACGCGAAGACGCGCGGCCCTTCCGGATGAAGCTCATCGTCAGGAGCGCGATGATCATGAGGAACGCGATCGGAAGGCCCCAGTAGGGGATCGCGGCGACGATCGGCCACACTCCCTCGCCGAACGCGGACTGATCCATCCCGAGACCGGTTCCGATGATGATGGCGAAGAAGCACACCACGGATGCCGCGGCGATTCCGAGCGCGGAGAACGCCAGGATGCGATCCAGCCGGCGGACGGGAACCTCCGGTTCGGTATTCTGCGTGCTCATCCGTCTCAGCCTACTCGCACCCCGACCTTCGATTCCGCGCGCCCCACGACCGGTAGGCTGAGAGCACGCGCATGAGCGCGTCAACCGTTCTGCACATCGATCCCAGCGAGGTTCTCCCATGCCCACCGGCAAGGTCAGGTTCTACGACGAAGACAAGGGTTTCGGCTTCATCGCCAGCGATGACGGCCAAGACGTCTTCCTGCACGCCTCTGCGATGCCCGCGGGTACCGCAGTGAAGGCAGGTGCGCGCGTGGAGTTCGGCGTGGCCGACGGCAAGCGGGGGCTGCAGGCGCTTTCGGTGCGCGTGCTCGAGGCGCCGCCCAGCCTGTCGAAGGCCAAGCGCAAGCCCGCGGATGACATGGCGATCATCGTCGAAGACCTCGTGAAGCTCCTCGACGGCATCGGCGGGGATCTCCGCCGCGGACGCTACCCCGCCTCCGGACACGGCCGCAAGATCGCGGCCGTCCTGCGGAAGGTCGCTGATGACCTCGAAGCCTGACGCCGACGCGCGTCTCATCGACGCCCACGATCTCGCACTGGCCGCACTGGGCGAGATCACTCCGGCGTCCACGATCGGACCGGCAGCCGGCTATCTTCCGGAAGAGGACGGCTCGGTGTCGTTGCGATTCGGGAACCGGCTCGCCGGCTACCCCGGGTGGTACTGGACCGTCACGGTCGCACGGGTCGAAGACGAGGAGCCGACGGTCCTCGAGATCGAACTCCTGCCCGGTGACGGTGCGCTCCTCGCGCCGGAATGGGTGCCCTGGGCCGAGCGTCTGGCGGAGTATCGCGCGCATCAGGTCGAGCTCGCCGAGGCGGCCGCTGCTGCCGACGATGGTGGAACCACCGACGGCGATGCTCTGGACGATGTGCTCGACGACGACGATCTCGACGACGATGACGACCTCGAAGACGGCGAAGCGGACATCCTGCACGCCGGCGACCTCGATGGCGTCGACATCGATGAGCTCGACGACACCGTCGACGAAGACGACCTGGAAGACGACGACGCCGACGACCTGGATGAGGACGCCGGCGAGGTCGACGAGGAAGAGTGACCGCGGGCGCTCAGGCGCTCAGGTTCTCCAGCACGTAGTCGAGCGAACGGGTCAGCTGGCGCACGTCGTCCGGCTCGATCGAGACGAACGTCGCGACGCGCAACTGGTTGCGACCCAGCTTGCGGTAGGGCTCCGTGTCGACGATGCCGTTGGCCCGAAGCGTTTTGGCGATCGCTGCGGCGTCGATGCTGTCGTCGAAGTCGATCGTCGCGACCACGGGTGAGCGGTGCGCCGCGTCCGCGACGAACGGCGTCGCGACGGAAGAGGCCGCGGCCCAGTCGTACAGCACCGCGGAGGACTCGGACGTCCGCGCCGCGGCCCAGGTGAGGCCGCCGTTGTCGAGGATCCAGCGCAGCTGGCTGTCCAGCAGGTGCAGCGTGGTGAGCGCCGGGGTGTTGAGCGTCTGATTGAGCCGGGAGTTGTCGACGGCGTTCTTCAGGCTCAGGAACTCGGGGATGTAGCGCCCGGACGCCGCGATGCGCTCGATGCGCTCGATCGCGGCGGGGGACACCGCGGCGAACCACAGGCCGCCGTCCGAACCGAGGTTCTTCTGCGGGGCGAAGTAGTAGACGTCGGCCTGGTCCGCGTCGAAGTCGATGCCGCCGGCGGCGCTCGTCG
This sequence comes from Microbacterium sp. MYb66, assembly GCF_002979435.1. Classification (GTDB taxonomy): domain Bacteria; phylum Actinomycetota; class Actinomycetes; order Actinomycetales; family Microbacteriaceae; genus Microbacterium. The sequence continues at coordinate 263,773 of NZ_PCOV01000004.1, forward strand.
CGTCGATGACGGTCAGCGCGCCCTCGGCGTCGATGCGGCGGACGGGAGCCGCGACGCCGGTCGAGGTCTCGTTGTGGGGCCAGGCGTACACGTCGACACCCGGTACGGGCTCTGCGACGGTGAGGGAACCGGGCTCCGCCTTGCGCACATCGGGCGCCTCGAGCCAGGGGGCACCGGCCGCGGCGGCGAACTTTCCGCCGAACTCGCCGAAGACGAGGTTCTGGCTGCGACGTTCGATGAGGCCGAACGCCGCGGCGTCCCAGAACGCGGTGGAGCCGCCGTTGCCCACGAGGATCTCGTACCCCTCCGGGACGCGGAACAGAGCGGCGAGCTGCTCGCGCACACTGCCGACGAGGTTCTTCACGGGCGCCTGCCGGTGGGACGTGCCGAGGATCGACGCTCCCGAGGCGACCAGCGCCTCGAGCTGCGCGGGGCGCACCTTCGAGGGGCCGCAGCCGAAGCGGCCGTCAGCGGGCAGGAGGTCACGGGGAATCTCGATCGCCATGGGTCGATTCTAGGGGGCGTCCGGCAGGGCGCCGGACCGGCTTCGGATCCGATGTCGGTCCGGGAATGTAGGCTTGCCTAAGAACCTCGGAGGGCCTGCACATGACCGATCTGATCGACACCACGGAGATGTATCTCCGCACCATCCTCGAACTCGAGGAGGAGAACATCGTGCCGCTGCGCGCGCGCATCTCCGAGCGCCTCGGCCACTCCGGCCCGACGGTCTCGCAGACCGTCGGGCGCATGGAGCGCGATGGCCTCGTCATCGTCTCGGAAGACCGCACGCTCGAGCTCACCGACGCCGGGCGCCGCAAAGCCGTGAACGTGATGCGCAAGCACCGTCTCGCGGAGCGCCTGCTGTCCGACGTCATCGGACTCGATTGGGCGTTCGTGCACGAAGAGGCCTGCCGCTGGGAGCACGTGATGAGCGAGCAGGTGGAGCGTCGCCTCGTCGAGCTCCTCGGGCATCCCACCGAATCGCCGTACGGCAACCCGATTCCCGGACTCGACCAGCTCGGGGATGTTCCCGCGCGCACGTTCGACGAGGGCGTCATCGGCCTGGTCCAGCGTCTGAACGCGGCGGGCGAGCCCGTCGAAGGCACGGTCCGGCGCCTCGCCGAGCCCGCGCAGGTCGACCCCGAGCTCCTCGAGCAGTTGCGCGACGCCGGCGTCGTTCCCGGCGCACACGGCGACTTCCGCTTCAGCGAGGGCTACGTCCTCATCCAGATGGACGGCAAGGAGGACGGGCTCGAGCTTCCCGTCGAACTGGCATCGCACATCTTCCTGGTGGGCGAACCGGCCTGATCCGCCGGGAATCCGGGGCAGGATGCCGGTGCGTGGGTGTGCCGGCTGCGCCCTCCCCGACGATTGTCAGGTTCGCAGGGTGACATGATCGTTATCTTCCGGTAGCCTCGGTCAAGTCCTCGGCGAAGAAGCCCGCTGAGGATGAACCCGCGAAGATCGCCTTCCAGGCTCGTCGTCTTCACGGCAGGAACGCACAAAGTACCCGAGCTACATTCGTGCCACGAGAGCAGAGTGCCGACGAGCCAGCGCTACCCGAACAGCGCGAGGGCCCAGGAGGACCACGTTTTGGCCGCAGACATCGAACCGCCCGCGAAGAAGACATCTGAAGACCGAGTACCAGCCCGCCGGACCGGCGCGCGCGTGGGTGCTCGAAAGGCCGTCAAGCCACTCCGATCCATCGCCATCTTCGGGGCAGTCGGTGCACTGGTCGCGGGAATCGCGCTCCCCGCGTTCGCGTCGTCGAAGCCGAGCGAAGCCGCCCCCACGACGTTGCAGCAGCTCGCCGCCGTCGACGCGCAGTCACTCGTCGTCGCCTCGCAGGCAACGGCCGCGCCTCTGAACCGTGGCACGTTCAGTGCGACGACTCCGGAAGAGGTCGCGAAGAAGAAGGCCGAGGAGGCCGCGGCCGCTCGCGCCGCTGCGGCATCGACGGCATCCGCCCGCTTCAACACTGCGGGGTACGCGCTCACGTCGCCGGGATCCGGCGAGGTGCGATACCCGCTTCCGATGGGTTCCTGGAACGTCAGCCGCACTGTGGGCGGTGGCCACAACGGTGCCGACATGCTCGCTCCGGCCGGTACCCCGATCTATGCCGCCGCCGCGGGTGTCGTGCGCGCCTCTGCCGAGAGCATCGGCGGCTACGGCGTGTGCGTCATGCTCGACAGCGTCGTCGGTGGTCAGCGCGTGCAGACCACCTACGGTCACATGATCTACGGGTCGCGCCAGGTGCAGGTCGGCCAGACGGTCTCCGCCGGACAGCTGATCGGCTACGTCGGCAGCACCGGGCGATCGACCGCCAACCACCTCCACTTCGAGGTCTGGATCAATGGCGGACTCGTCGAGCCCATGTCGTGGCTCTCGGTCAACGCCGGCTGACTTTCCGGACACGCTCCCCGCCATTCACCCGCCGTTGGGCCTCGTACCCAGCGCGATGGGTTAGCCTGATCCCGTTGTCGTACAGGTGGGAGAGGCTGATGGAGCGAATACCGACCATCCGAACCATGGATGCCCTCGGTCGTCACGTCCTTCTGCATAGCCCGCGGGGAAGCCACGGCGTTGCCGTGCGCGAAAGGCGCTGTCTTTAGACGGCGCCTTTTTTCGTCCCCACGATCGCTCTGCCACCTGCGCGACCTCGTGTGAGTCGAGAGTGCCGGGAAGCCGTCCCGGCGGATCGAGAGGATGACGAATGCGCACACTGGTCCTGAATGCCGGATACGAGCCACTCGCGATCGTGTCGTTCAAGCGAGCCCTGGTGCTCGTGATGAATGACAAGGCGACCGTGATCGAACGCGTGGAGGATGACCCCGTCTGGGGTACCCACGGCGTCTACGAACGCCCGGCGGTCATCATCCTCGCCCGGTACGTCCGGGTTCCGACGAGCAGACGAGTGCCGGTGACGCGGCGAGGTGTGCTGCGGCGCGACAACCATCGTTGCGGCTACTGCGGCAAAGCAGCGTCGACGATCGATCATGTGCTGCCGCGTTCGCGTGGGGGAGCGGACTCCTGGGAGAACCTCGTCGCCTGCTGCCTGCGCTGCAACAACGTCAAGAGTGACCGCACTCCCCAGGAGATGCGGTGGCAGTTGCGCTTCACCCCTCGACCTCCGCACGGAACCGCGTGGACCGTCCGCGGGACCGAGCGCAGCGATCCGCGGTGGGAGCCGTACTTGGCGCTTGCCGCCTGAGACGTGCTGAAGGGGAGCCACCCTCGGGCGGCTCCCCTTCAGCACGTCGTGCCCTCGACAGGATTCGAACCTGCGACCTGCCCTTTAGGAGAGGGCTGCTCTATCCCCTGAGCTACGAGGGCGTGCGTCCAGTCTAGGCGACCGACCGCACGCCCCTGCGTCTCAGTCCTCGCCGCGCCTCCACAGCTTCGAGGGCCACCAGATCGCCTTGCCGATGTCGTAGGTCAGCGCGGGAACCAGCAGCGAACGGACCACGAACGTGTCGAGCAGCACCCCGAAGGCGACGATGAACGCCAGCTGCACGAGGAACAGGATCGGGATCACCGAGAGCGCGGCGAACGTCGCCGCCAGGACGAGCCCCGCAGACGTGATCACGCCGCCCGTGATCGAGAGTCCGCGCAGGATCCCCTCGCGCGTGCCGTGTGCCTTCGACTCCTCCCGGACCCGGGTCATCAGGAAGATGTTGTAGTCGATGCCGAGGGCGACGAGGAATACGAAGCCGAAGAGCGGGACGGCCGGGTCGGCTCCCGGGAACGCGAAGATCCCGTTGAAGACCAGAGCGGACACCCCCATCGCCGTGCCGAAGGAGAGCACTGTCGTGAGGATGAGCAGCACCGGTGCGAGGATCGAGCGCAGCAGGAGCATCAGGATGAACATGATCACGACGAGGATGACCGGGATGATGAGGTTCCGGTCGTGGATCGACGCGTCGTTCGTGTCGATCGAGGTCGCGGTGACACCGCCGACGAGCGCATCCAGGTCGCCGAGCTCGCTGCGGAGCTCGCGCACGGTCGATGCTGCGGCATCCGAATCCGCGGCATCGGTCAGAGTGCCCTGCAGGAGCACGTCGCCGTCGACCGTGGTGGGGTCGGGCGCGGGACTGCCGGGTGCACCGATCGCCGTGATGCCGTCTTCGGTCACAGGAGCCGTACCGCTGGGGGAGTCCGCGGCGGTCACCGACACAGCGTCCACGCCCTCGTTCGCCAGCAGGACGTCGGCCGCGTCCTGCAGCTGATCCTCCGCGACGACCACGTACACCGGGCTTCCTGATCCGCCGGGGAAATGCTCGCCCAGAGCCACCTGACCGTCGCGTGCCTCGGATGCTCCCAGGACGAGGTCGGACTGCGGCACGCCGTTCGCGTCGAGCTGTGTGATGCCCGCCGCCCCCGCCAGCAGAACGAGGGTCGTCACGATCCAGATCGCTCGTGGGCGACGCTTGATGAGACCCGCGAGCCGTGCCCACAGCCCCGTCGTGCGCATGCCGTGCTCCGCGGCGACGACCTCCGGCTCGAAGTGCGGGCGTCGCGGCCAGAACACCGCGCGGCCGAAGAGCAGCAGCAGTGAGGGGAGCAGCGTCAGCGCGGAGAGCATCGCGAACACGATGCCGATCGCGGCGACGGGTCCGAGGGTGCTGTTCGACTTCAGGTCGCTGAGCAGCAGGCACAGGAGTCCTGCGATCACCGTGCCGCCGGAGGCGACGATCGGTTCGACGGATCCCTTCCACGCCGCCAGGACAGCGACGCCCTTGTCCTGCGAGACGCGCAGCTCCTCGCGGAAGCGCGCGACGAAGAGCAGGGCATAGTCCGTGGCCGCACCGATGACGAGGATGAACAGGATGCCCTGTGTCTGCCCGCTGAGCAGCAGCACTTCGAACTTCGCGAGCCACCACACCACCAGGAGCGCCACGCAGAGGGCGAAGAGGCTCGTCGAGAGAACGACGAGGGGCAGCAGGAATGAGCGGTAGACGAGCACCAGGATCACCAGGACGGCGAGGAGAGCGACGCCGAGGAGAAGTCCGTCGATGCCGGCGAAACCTGCGACCAGATCCGCGCTGAACCCGGCCGGTCCGGTGATGTAGACCGTGATGCCGTCGGGGACGGCGGCGCGCAGCTCATCGCCGAGAGCCGACGTCGCATCGGCGAGCTCGGCATCGGAGTCGATGGGGATGAACGCCTGGACGGCTCGTCCGTCTTCCGAGGGGAGAGCCGGTGACACGTCGTCCCCGATCCCCTCCACGGTCGGTGCGTCGGCGACGGCATCCGAGATCGCATCGAGATCCGACGCGGTGAGCTCCTCTTCGGACGTGAAGACCGCGATCGCCGGGATCGAGTCGCTGTCGTTGAAGTCGCCGAGGAGCTGCTGCACCTGGGTCGCATCCGCCGACTCGGGGAGATACGTCGTCTGCTCGTTGGAGGAGACCTCGTCGACCTTCCCGAACAGCGGCCCGCCGAGCGACGCACCCACCAACCACACGAGGATCAGAGCCACGGGGAGGAAGACGCGCACCCAGGAGCGGCGACGCGAACGCTCCCTGGTCGGCGGAGTCGGCGTGGGATCGGGGCGGGACATCGGATTCCTTTCGGAGGGACGGCTGCGGGGAGGAGGTCAGGAGACCCACGCGAGGATGAGGATCATCGTCGCGAGGAAACCGGCGAAGTAGTTCAGGGCGATGAAACGTCGCCAGGCGCGGTTCGTGGAAGCGGAGGTGTCGTCCGTGACGTTCCACCACGGAGCCGCGTTCAGGATGTACGGCAGCGCGAGGGCGGCGGCGAGCGGTCCGGGCCAGGGCGTGAGGAGCATCGCCGCCCCCGCCACGACCCACAGCGAGAGCGACAGGCGCACGGTCGTCCGTGCGCCGATGACCGTCGCGATCGAAGAGATCCCGCCCTCGCGGTCCGGGCCGATGTCCTGGACGGCACCGAATGCATGGGCGGCCATCCCCCAGAGGAAGAAGGCGCCGAGCGTCAGTGCCGCGCCGGCGGTGACCGGGGAGCCGGCCAGCGCGAGGCCGACGATCGCGGGGCTCACGAAATGCGTGCTCGAGGTGATCGAATCGAGGAAGGGCCGCTCTTTGAACCGCAGTACGGGAGCCGAGTAGGCGATCACCGCGAAGACGCTCACCGCGAGCCAGAACCACGACGCAGGGTTCCCGACGATCACGAGGTAGACGAGGAACGGAACGTTCGTGACGGCGGCCGCCCAGAGGGTCGCCCGATGGATGCGGGGAGCGAGGAGCGCGCCCTCGATTCCGCCCTTGCGGGGATTCGCCAGGTCGGAGGCGTAGTCGAAGACGTCGTTTATCCCGTACATCGCGAGGTTGTAGGGGATGAGGAAGTACAGGGTGCCGATCACCAGGGTGATGTCGAGCTCGCGTGTGCTGAGGAGGTAGGCCGCTGCGAACGGGAAGGCGGTGTTGATCCAGCTGATCGGCCGCGACGAGAGCACGATCTGCGCGAGGTCTCGCCGCAGCGACGAAGCCGGAGAGGAAGCGGAGCTCATCAGCTCTCCTCGAGCTGGTCGGGAGAACGGCGGTCCTGCGTTCGCCGCCGCGCCCTCATCGCCGCCCACAGTGCGGGGAGGAGCAGGGCGCCGGCGAGCGGGTAGGCGAAGTCTTCGATGGGGGCCAAGCCGATGTGGAGGCCGAGGAGCGGGTCCTGGGCGTAGTGGAAGAGGCCGCTGGCGATCATCACGGTGTCGAACACGGCCGTGAGCAGGAACAGCACGATGATTGTGAGCAGCACGGCGAGGGGCGAGGGCCCCCGGCGACGGGAGGCGAGTGTCAGCACGACCCCGCCGACGGCAGCCAGGACGAGGAAGCACGCAGCGAGCTGGACGTAGGTCATGAGCGACCCCCCTGCGTGCGGCGCTGCTTCCGTCGCTGCGAGAGCAGGCGCACGGATCCGGTGTAGATCACCATCGTGCAGACCACGAGGAAGAGCAGGAATACCGGTTCTTCGATGGGCAGCTCGGGCGCGAGAACCAGTCCGGTAGCGATCGCCGCGTCTCCTCGGAGGAAGATGCCGTTGACGATGCCCGCGATGTCCCAGACGAGGAAGAGTACGAGGCCGACGGCCGTCACCACGAGGGCCGACACCGCGTCGCGCCAGAAGAACAGGCGGAATCGCCAGTCGAGCAGCAGCATGCAGCCCAGGGACACGAGGAGGGCGACCAGATACACCGCGCCCATCAGGAGTGCTCCGCCCCGGCAGACGGTGCGGGATGCGGCAGTGGGCCGGGGGAATGGTCGCCGCGGATCCGCTTGAGGACGATCTCCGCGCTGATCAGGCACATCGGAACGCCGACGCCCGGAGCGGTGGTGGCTCCGGCGTAGTAGAGACCCCGTACGCGGCGAGATGCGTTCTGTGCGCGGAACATCGCGCTCTGCGAGAGGATGTGGGCGGGGCCCAGCATCCCGCCTCGCCAGGAACGGTAGTCGTCGCGGAAGTCCGCGGGACCCTTCGTCTCGCGCACCACGATGCGTTCGCGGAGGTCGGGGATGCCCGCCCAGCTCGAGATCTGGTCGATCGCGGCGTCCGCCGCGCGTTCGATCGCATCGGACCCCGCGCCGTCGGGCCCACCGTGCCCGAGATCGACGTCGGCCGGCACGGGGACGAGCACGAACAGGTTCTCGTGATCGGCCGGGGCGACATCCGGATCGGTGGCGCTCGGGCGGCACACGTAGGTCGATGCCGGGGCGGGAACGGAGGGTGACCGACCGAAGATCGCATCGAAGTTCGCGTCCCAGTCGTCCGTGAAGAACAGGGAGTGATGGGGGAGCTCGGGCAGCGCGCCCCGCACGCCGAGCATCACGAGCACGCCACCCGGTCCGCTGGTCCGCCGCGCCCACCAGCTCTCGGGATACGACTGCAGGGAACGGGGAAGCAGGGACGTCTCGGTGTGATGGAGGTCCGCCGCGGAGACGACGATGTCGGCGCTCTCGACGTGTGAGTCGCCCGCCTCGTCGACCCAGCCGACACCGGTCGCGTGGGTGACGCCGTCGGCATCCTGCGTGCGGATGCCGGTGACATCGGCCCCGGTCACGATCCGTGCTCCGGCGTCGCGCGCGAGCGCTTCGATCTGCTCGACCACGCGCCAGAAGCCTCCCTGCGGATAGCTGACGCCCTGGTCGAGGTCGAGTGCACTCATCAGGTGGTACATCGCCGGAGCGCTCCGTGGATCGGTGCCGAGGAAGACGGCCGGGTATCCGAGGATCTGGCGCACCACCGGATGCCGGAAACGGCGTGCCGCGAAGGATTGGAGCCGCGTGCCGAGCAGTGCGGACAAGCGGGGGAGCGCACGCAGCACCTCTGGTGCGAAGAGCGATCGCATCCGGGTGAACGGGTTGTAGAGGAAGTACTTCTGCGCCATGGTCCCGGCGTGCTGCGCGGAGTCGAGGTAGGAGTCGAGCGCGCCGGTCGAGCCGGGCTCCAGCGACTCGAACAGCCGTGTGACCTGGTCTCGGCCGGCAGGCACGGTCACCGGGCCTTGCGCGGCATCCGTCGACTCGGGGGAGCGGAACACCCGATACCCGGGATCGAGACGGGTGAGGTCGAGCTGCTCCTCGGTCGTCGTGCCCATCATCGCGAAGAAGTGGTCGAAGACCTCGGGCATGAGATACCAGGACGGACCGGAGTCGAAGCGGAAGCCGTCGCGTTCGATCGTCCCGGCTCGTCCGCCGACGCGCTCGTTCTTCTCGAGGACGACGACCTCATGTCCATCGCGTGCGAGCAGGCCTGCGGTCGCCAGGCCGGCGACGCCTGCGCCGATGACGACGACGCGGCTCATCGGTCGCGTTCCATCGCCGTGACGACGACCGCCCGCCCGGCGAGGACGGCCTTGACGGGGTCGGGGACGCGCACACGTCGTCGGTAGAGGGTCTCGGCTGGCGTCTTCGCCACACGACGGGTGAGCGCGGCGAACAGAGCCAGGGCGCTGCGCACTGCGGCACGTGCGTCCTTGGGCAGCAGAGGGATCGCGGCGCGGGCATCGGCAAGCTGCCGGAAGACCGTGTCGACCCAGGCATCGCGATCGGCGTCCGTCAGGCGCTCGGAGCCACCGAGGTAGCCGCGCTGCAGACGATCCGTGTCGTCAGCGAGATCGCGAAGGAAGTTCACGTTCTGGAAAGCGGCGCCGAGCTGGCGTGCACCGCGGCGGAGGGTTTCGAGTTCAGCGGGCGTGCGCTCGGCCTCGCGCAGGAACACCTGCAGGCACATGAGGCCGACGACCTCGGCGGAGCCGTAGACGTAGGCGGCATGTGCGTCGGCGTCATAGGCCGCGAAGTCGGCGTCTTCGGCGATGTCGGCGCGCATGGAGTCGAAGAAGGGAACGGTCAGCTCCTCGCTGATCCCGCATTCGCGGGCGGTGCGGGCGAAGGCGTGCAGGATCAGGTCGCTGCTGTACCCGCTGCGCATCGAGCGGTGGGTCTCGGCGACATAGGAGTCGAGAGCCGCGGACTGCGCCGCGACGTCGAGCCCGGCCTCGGCCGCCACCCCGTCGACGATCTCATCGGCGATCCGCACCATGGCGTAGATGTTGCGCACGTGCTGACGATGGCGCTGCCCGAGCAGACGCGTCGCGAGTCCGAACGAGGTCGAATAGGTGCGGATGACATCCGTGGTGGCGATCTCGGCCGTGCGGTTGAAGCGCCTGAGAGCGCCCTGGTCGGAGCGGCCTCCGCGGTTCTCGGTCATCCGTTGCGGCCCTCGATGCGAGCAGCGAGCGTGAGGATCGTGCGGCCGGCTGCTGCCGACAGGTTCCCGGCGGCCTCGGCCTCGGCGAGCACGGCCGATGCGGCCCTGAGCTGCTCCTCCACGAGGCCGCGCACGAACCGTTCAGCGCCGCACTCGGTCAGGCGATCCCGCATGTCGGAGGCGTCCGCTGCGCTCAGGTCCGCCGTGCCGAAACGCAGCTCGATGCTCGGCCAGTGACCGGTCATCCGCGCATAGGCGATGATCGCGGTCTCCTTGCCTTCGCGAAGATCCGAGAAGGCGTCCTTGCCGTGCTCGGAGGGGTCGCCGAACACCGAGAGCAGGTCGTCCTGAAGCTGATAGGCCAGCCCGAGGTGTCGACCGATCTCGGTGAGACTCGTTTCGGCGGCCGGCGAGGCGCCCGCGAGCACCGCAGCCGCACGCAGGGGCAGCACGAAGGAGTACGTCGCGGTCTTGTACGCACTCGTGTCGAGGATCGTCCGCAGATCGGGGGCGATGACCCCGTCGCTCAGCGCGATGTCCGAGTGTTCACCGGCCACCGTCTCGAAGATCGTCTGTTCCAGCAGGGAGAGCAGACGTTCACGGGTGTCGGGGGAGGCATCCGCGCGGGCGAAGCCGAGAGTCGCCGAAGCCAGGAGGAGGTCGCCGAGCAGGATCGCGCTCGAACGCGCCCAGTGCAGGATGGGTTCCTCCGGCTCGGCCGCGTGCCGAGCGACGAGGGATCCGATGAGGTTCGGGCGGCGGCGGCGGATGAGATCGCCGTCGATGACGTCGTCGTGCAGGAGGAAGGCGAAGTGGAGCATCTCGACGTCCACCGCGACCCCGATGGCCCGTCGAGCCTCTTCATCGGACAGGGTGGACGGCGCCAGCGCTCCCAACAGATCCAGGAGCAGTCGAGGGCGCACGAGCTTCCCGCCGAGGGCGTGCTCCGCCGCGTACTTCCACAGCGCGACGAACTCGGTGCCGTAGCGCTCGGCGGCGGCCGTCTGTTCTGCGAACCGGAGGCGCAGGGCCTCTTCGATCCGCGTCCCGAGACCTTCCGCCGTCGCCGTCGCGGTCATGGCTCAGACCTCGCCGAGGCGACGGAGCAGCGGCAACTGCTCGACGAGCCACGGGCTGAATGCGAACGGGGCGCCGGCGACGGCCTCGACGAGAGCAGACACCTCGGTCCAAGCCCATTCCGCCACTTCTTCGGGATCGGCGGAAGGGTCCCCGTCGACGATCGCGACGTGCACGGGGCAGATCTCGTTCTCGACGATGCCGCTGGCGTCGACGGCCCGGTAGCGGTAGTCGGGAAGGACGAGGCGGATGCTGTCGAGACGGATGCCGAGTTCGTCGTCGCCGCGTCGTCGGACGGCCTCCTCCATGTCCTCACCGGGGCGGGGATGGCCGCAGAAGCTGTTCGTCCACACTCCGGGCCACGTGCGCTTGGAGAGCGCGCGGCGGGTGACGAGCAGTCGGCCCTGCTTGTCCAGGAGATAGCAGGAGAAGGCCAGGTGGAGCGGGGTGTCGGTGGTGTGGACCTCGCTCTTGGGCAGGACTCCGACGGCGGTCCCGTCTTCGGCGAGGAGAGTCACGTCGTCCATGGCATCCTCTCGAGCCTTAGCTAACTTGGTGAGTAATCAACTTAGCATGAAACTGTTCGTGTGTAACATGATCGCATGGACACCGCGCGCGGCACCACCCCGCTCACGGGCGCGCATGACTCGCGCCCGCAACAGGGGAGCGCAGAGGACTCGGAGAAGTCCACGCCGGACGGCCTGAGCCATGCGGCGATCTACGACGTCGAGGCCAGCGATCCGCGCAGCACCCTGATCGACAGGACGGGCGTCCCGCCCGAGGACCTGCGGCAGATCGCCGTGCTGATGGGCGCACTCGGGAGCCTCCGCGACGCGGAGCAGCGGCTGTCTCAGGCCTCCCGCCGCTACATGCAGCTGAACGAGACGGACATGCGGGCGCTGCACTACCTCATCGTGTGCGCGAACCGTGAACTGGTTGCGACGCCGAGCGGTATCGCTCATCACCTCGGGGTGTCGACAGCGGCCACGACCAAGCTCCTCGACCGCCTGGAGCGCGGTGGGCACATCAGACGCGCACCGCATCCCACAGACCGGCGGGCGCTCGAGATCACGATCACTCCGGAGACCAGGCACGCGGCCATGGAGACCGTCGGGCGGCAGCAGGCGAAGAGGTTCTACGCCGCGGCGCGGCTGACGCCCCTGGAGCGCGATGTCGTGATCCGATTCCTCACGGATATGACCGAGGAGATCACATTGCGCGACGAGCCCTGGCTGCCGAAGGCCGACGTATAGTCCTTCGCCATTCTTTCGCCGAGTGGGATCAGATCAGTGCGCGGCGTTGTACGCCTCGACGATCGGCGCGGGAATGCGCCCACGCTCAGAAAGGGTGTAACCGTTCTCGTTTGCCCAGGCGCGGATGGAGGCCACCTCAGGGTTCCGCGCCGGCCTTTTGCGGGGAGCGGAAGAACGCGCGGTGCTGGCGGAGCCGGCTCGACGTCCCGCAGAGATATAGGGTTCGAGCGCCTTGCGCAATTCCTCCGCATGCGCTGCGTTCAGATCGATCTCATAGGAGGTGCTGTTGAGTGAGAAATGAACTGTCTCACCTTCGCCGACTTCCAGGACGCTGCCATCGATATCGTCGACCAGCTGATGCACAATTCGTCTCGCCATGGAAATGACTTTACCTTCCTGGCCGAATTGCGACAAGACCACGAATTGCGAGGCGAAACAATTCAATTCGGAGGAATGTCAGGGGAGAAGCCCCGCACGGCGCGCGCGGGTCACCGCGGCGTGGCGAGTGGATGCATCGAGTTTCGACATCGCTGTGCCGAGATAGGCCTTCACCGTGCCTTCGCGCAGGCCGAGCTGCGCCGCGATCTCCGCGTTGGTCGCCCCCAGGGCGGCGCAGGCGAGGACATCGGTCTCGCGGCGAGACAGGTGGACGGTCGGTACCGGCCCTGTCGTGGTCGGCACCGGGCTGCCGGCCAGTGCCACCAACCGCCGTTCGACCTGGGCGATCCGCGCACGGATCTCGGCATCTTCCACCGCGGCCGCGATGCTGCGGAGTTCGGCGAAGCTCTCCCGCAACTCCTCGCGCTGAGCCGGTGCGACGGTCTCGCTCCCGGGGGACTTCGTCTGGAGCCGACGCTGCACCTCGTCGCGGATGCGGAGTTCGTCGGCGACCGATTGCGCCACCTGCATGGCGGGAGCTGTGGTCACACCTCCGACCTGCTCCTCATCCCATCCGCCGGCGTAGAGGACGCCACGAGAGCGGCCGTGCACCACGATCGGCAGCGCGAGGAGAGTGCGCAGTCCTTCACCGAGGACGAAGACGTCGTAGTCATGCGTGATCTGCTGGGACGAGCCGTAGTCACTCGTCATCCGGGGCCGGAGCTCCATCATCGCCCGCCCGCCGAGTCCGCGTTCCGGGCGCACCCGCAACCCATCCAGGGAACGAGTGCGGGCACCGACGATGCTGGTCACGCTCACGACGCCCTCTTCGATGAGCCCGCCGAAGGCCACGGGAAAGCGAGTTCGCCTGGCGAGCTCGCGCACCGCATTGGCGACGAGATCCGCCTCGGATTCGACGGGGGCTGGTGAACTCACGGGTACCTGCTTCCGGGGTGACGGCTGCGTTCCCCGATTCGTAGCGTCGACGATATCACTGCGATATCGCGCCGCGTTCACAGGCGTGGACCCGGCGGCCTACACGCCGGATCCACGCCCTTTCTCCGGGCGGTTCAACCCGCCTCGAGATCGAGTAGGAACCGCTTGCGCTCGGGGTGGGCGCCATAGTGTCCCGGTGTGCCGTCCGACCGAACGACGCGATGCACGGGCACGATGATCGAGAACGGAGTGAGTCGGCACGCCGTGCCGACGGCACGCGCCGCACCGGGGTGGCCCGCGAGGACGGCGACGTCTCCGTAGCTCATCGTCTCCCCCCATGCGATGGAGGAGATCGTCTGCAGGGCGGTGCGGTGAAACCCGTCAACGAGTCGCCAGTCGAGTCGGATGTGATCCTCGAAGCGGACCGGCTCGCCGTCGAAGTAGTCGGCGAGAAGCTGTGCGAGTTTGTCGGCGGCGCCGACCTCATGCTCCGGGACGGCGTGAAGCTGGCGGGTGACGCCTTCGAGAAGCCAGGGCACGAGCGGATCCTCGGATTCGGACAGGTCGAATCGCACGATGCCCTCGTCGGAGAACACCGCGAGCGCATCGCCGAAAGGAGTCGGGGCGAAGTCGTAGCGGAAGGTCATGGCACCATACTGACCGTCCCGATCGCGCTCGGGATGCCGGTGCCCCGCGCTCGGTGGACAACGTGGCCGGAGCGAGAGTGCGGTAGGACGAGTGCGCGTCGGCCGCCCCAGCGCGGGAATTCGGCGGAAACCCGCCCGGGTTACCCGCGAGGATGCGGTCGCGCGCCTAGGGTGTCAGTGTGTGGCGACGTGAAGACAAGTCTGCGGATGACACAGCAGCGGAAGCTGCTGTGCCGCTCGGCGATCTGCACGAGAGCACGACGGGCGTCGACATCGCGCACGCGGCGGAGGCCGAGCGCACCCGCCTGCGGGCGGAGGCGGCGGATCTCGGCGGCCCCTCGCCGTTGACCAGCTTCCGCGACAGCCCGGAGTCGGGCATCGACATCTCCAAGGCCCATCCCGGCAGCCTGCCGCAGTTCATCACCGGGAAGTCGACGCTGCTGTCGAACCTCTTCCGCGATGAGGTGGGGCTTCGCACGGCGCGCATGGCGGCCGAGCGGATCACCGCCAAGAACACAGAACTGCGCACCGTCCGTGGGATCGAAGCGGTGCACCTCGCCGTCGGAGTCGCCCGGTGGCGCATCGGCGGCGCGGGGTTCGCTGCGCCGGTGCTCTTGCGCCCACTTGCGATCCGACGTCACCACTCCGACTTCGAGCTCAAGCTCCAGGGCGCGTTCGAAGTGAATCCGGAGCTCGTCCGCATCGCGCGCGAGCACTTCGGTCTCTCGATCGATGCCGCGGCGCTCGCCGCCCTCGCCTACGACGGCGGTATCTTCAAGCCGCAACCCGTGATCGACAGCCTGCGCGCGATGTCACGCTCGATCGACACCTTCTCCGTCGAGCCGCGATTGGTGGTCTCGACCTTCGCTGACGTGTCCGGTGTGATGTCCCGTGACGGCGGAAGCCTCGATCATCAGGTACTGAACGCGCTCGGGGGTCACGTGGGCGACCGCGAGCGGGTGACCGCTCCTCGGGCGATCCCGCACCACACCGGTCCGGATGACCGTGCCCCGGCATCCGACAACCTCCTTCTCGACGCGGATGCCGAGCAGGAGGCCGTGCTCGCCCGCATCGCCGCAGGACACTCCCTCACCGTCGCGACCCTTCCGGGTACCGGCGGGACGCAGACCGTGATCAACGCGCTCGGCGAGCTCGTGCGTGGTGGCAAGCGCGTCCTCGTCGTATCGGCACGGCGCTCAACGCTGGACGGGGTGCGTCACCGCCTCGCGGGGATCGGGCTCGACAGCCTCGCGATCTCTCCCGCGAGTGTGCGCCGCGACCTGGTGAGGGCGATCGGGCGGAACGAGAAGGCAGCAGCACCCAAGGTGAGCGAGGTCGACGACGCGCTGGTGCGCCTTCGCACCGTCCTCCGCGACTACCGTCAGGCGCTCACTTCGCCGGTGGCGGGCATGAACGCATCGGTGCTCGACGCGACGCGGCATCTCACGAGGCTGGCCTCCCTGCCGGTGCCTCCGACGACCACTGCTCGACTGGGGCCCGATGCTCTGCGCCGTCTCGCCGCCGATCGCAGCGAGGCCGCGGAGGCGCTCGCGCAGGCCGCCCGTCTGGGGGAGTTCCGGTTCGGGCCCGACGATTCCCCCTGGTACGGGGTGACCTTCCCCAGCACCGAAGCAGCTCGCGCCGCTCATGAGCTCGCGGGGCGCCTGCACTCCGACAGCGTCCCCGCGCTCCTCGAGCGCGGCTACGAGCTGATCGCGCAGACGCACATGCGGCCGTTCGCGACCATCGATGAACTCGGCGAATACCTGCGCCTGCTGCAGGGCATCCGGGACTCGCTCGATCGGTTCAGCCCCACGGTGTTCGAGCGCCCGCTCGGCGAGCTCATCCAGGCGCACGGATCACGCCGTGACGCTCCCGGCCTCTCGGGTGCGAACAGGCGGCGACTGCGTCGCCTCGCGAAGGAGTACGTCCGCCCCGGCGTCCACGTCACCGAGATGCACGAGGCCCTGCTGAGGATCCAGACCCAGCGCACCCAGTGGCAGCGTTGTGTCGAGGCCGGTGTCGCGCCGGAGATCCCGCTCGGTCTCGCCGACGTGCACGTGGCCTGGCAGCGTGTCGAAGCCGAACTGGCCGAGCTCGATGTGGCTCTCGGTCGCCGTGAACCACTGGCATCGCTGCCGGTCGCGCGCCTGGTGCGCACGCTGGCCGGCCTCGCCGCCAAGTCCGACGTGTTCGAGAACCTCGTGGAGCGCGCGCAGTTGCGTGATCGGCTCGCACTCCTCGGGCTCGAGCCTCTGCTGGCCGAGCTCTCGGTCCGCCATGTGTCCGAGTCGCAGGTGGGGGAGGAGCTCGAGTTCGCGTGGTGGCAGTCGCTCCTCGAGCGGGCCCTGCAGGACAATCGCGCCCTTCTGGGCGCGAACACCGCCGTGGTCGACCGCCTCGAGCGGGACTTCCGGCTGGTCGACGAGGCGCACGCCGCCATGGCGGGGCCGTTGCTGGCCTGGCAGCTCGCCAATCAGTGGCGGATCGCGATCGTCGACGAGCCTCAGCAGTCGCAGCATCTGCGCCGCGCGCTGACGCAGACCGCGACGACGACCGCGCAGGTCGTGAGCGCGGCGCCCACCCTCGTCGATGTCCTGGCACCCGTGTGGATCTCCTCGCCCTACCTGGTGCCGGAGATCCCCGAATCCGTCGAGTTCGACACGGTACTTCTCGTCGATGCCGCCGCGATCAATCTCGCTGAGGCCGCCCCCGCGATCCGGCGGGCTCGCCAGATCGTGGCGTTCGGCGACCCCGTGACCCAGCGTCCGACTCCGTTCCACATCGCCGTCGACCCTGACGAATCGTGGGAGGCCGAGGTGCCGTTCGACGATGTCTCGGCGTTCGAGCGGCTCTCCGAGCTTCTGCCCGTGATGACCCTGACCCGCAGCTATCGCGCCGGGGGTGAGGACCTCGCAGAGCTCATCAACGACGCGTTCTACGGCGGCGAGATCGTGTCGCTGCCCTGGGCTGGCTCGTACCTCGGTCGCGGCAGCCTCACGGTCGACTACGTGGAAGGCGGGACGGGCGCGCCCGACCCTGTTTCCGGCGCGGTCGAGAGTCCTGATGCCGAGGTCGCGCGCGTCGTGACCCTCGTCGTCGAGCATGCCGTCCACCGTCCGGCCGAGTCCCTCATGGTCGTCACCGCGAGCGCGCGTCATGCCGAGCGCGTCCGAGCCGCTGTCACGTCGGCCTTCGCCGGTCGCTCCGACGTGGCGGACTTCGTCGGCCGAGACACGGCCGAGCCCTTCGCCGTCCTCACGCTCGAGGAGTCGGTCGCCGAGAGCCGTGACCGCGTGATCTTCTCGCTCGGCTACGGCCTCACCAAGCACGGCCGCGTCCTGAGCGACTTCGGAGATCTCTCCACTCCGGACGGGGAGCGCCTGCTCACCGTCGGGATGACGCGAGCTCGTCGTTCCATGGTTCTCGTCTCGTCGATCCGCCCCTCCTCGTTCGATGACGGACGCCTCGAGCACGGAGCGGCCACGCTGATGTCGATCCTCGGGGGTCTTGCCGCGCGCAGCAGGGATGCTCGTCTGGAAGACCTGGCCGACCCGCTGACCCTCGCTCTGGCGCGAGAGCTGCGGCGTCTGGGAGCATCCGTCGACGTGGACTATCGAGGACTGCTGCCGCTGGTCGCACAGCACGGCGGCAAGGCGGTCGTGATCGAGCCCGACCCCGAGTCGCGGGGCGAGTCTCTGCGCGAGACACTGCGGTTGCGTCCGCATGTGCTCCGTCGCCTCGGCTGGCACTACGTCCGCGTGCATGCTTTCGATCTCTACAGCGATCCGGTGACGGCGGCGTCGCGGATCGCCGCGGTGCTGGGCATCTCCGAGTCCGCGCCGCGGGCGGAGAACGACACCCAGCCCATCGACATCGTCGACACGCAGAATGACTGACGAGTCCGACACTCCAGCGTCTCGCCAGCGGGTCGTGCGGGTTCCCGGCTCTCGGCGTGCCCGCCTGACACCGGTGCCCGGGAGCGATCCGGAGCCGGAGTCCGGTACGGGCGATCCGACGGCTCCGGCCGTGCGTGCGAAGGGCGTCAAGGGACCGAATGACGACCAGCTGATCCAGGACGTGCCCCCGCACTACTGATCGTGCATTTGCCGGCGCACCCGTCGGTCAACGGTCAGCGCAGCAGAAACGCACGGCTCCTCCGAAGAGGAGCCGTGCGTCTCTGGGTGCGGAAAGAGCTGGTCAGGCTCCGCGCTGGGCCTTCAGCAGGTCACGGATCTCGACGAGCAGCTCGGCCTCGGTCGCTGCGGCCGGCTCTTCCTCGGGCTCCTCGGCGGGCGTGCCCTTGCGGGCCTCGACGTGCGCCTTGAAGGTGTTCATCGGCAGCACGAAGACGAAGTAGACGACGGCGGCGACGGCGAGGAAGCTGATGATCGCCGTGATCAGATCGCCGATCGGGAACATGACCGTCTCGCCGTAGATGTTCGGCACCGGGATGCCGAACTCGCCGGCGGCGTCCGCCTTGAGGAAGAGCGAGATGAGCGGGTTGATGATGCTGTTGACGACTGCCGTCACGATTGCGGTGAAAGCGGTACCGATGACCACAGCGACCGCAAGATCGATGACGTTGCCGCGGAGCAGGAAGTCCTTGAAACCTTTGAGCATGGGAACCCCCAGTAGATCAGGGCCTCACGAAGAGGCCGGCGTCGACGCAGCTGCCGGTTTGGCGCTCGTCGTCGATTCCGTCTTCGATGATGCCGAAGCATCCTTCGTTCCACCGGATTTGGCGCGCGAGTCCGTGCGATAGAAGCCGGATCCGTTGAAGGTCACGCCGATCGAGCCGTACTGCTTGCGCAGCTCGCCGCCGCACTCGGGGCACACCGAGAGCGCATCCTCGGAGAAGCTCTGCACGGCATCGAACTGGTGCCCGCAAGACCTGCAGGCATAGGCATAGGTGGGCATCGGGGTCCTTGCGGTTCAGCGTCGCCGAGGCGACAGGGTGAGGGTCTGCGACGGAGTCACGACGCCGTTCACTGGCTGGTCGTGCACCTCCCGCGGAAGTTCGTCGAGTACCTCGGAATCATAGATGACCGCATAGACCGGCGGGCACTTCTCCATCGAACCGATGGTCTTGTCGAAGTAGCCACGACCCCAGCCCATCCGCATCCCGGTGCGATCGACCGCGGCGGCGGGGACGATCATCAGATCCACGTCGTTGACGGCGATCGGACCGAGTACCTCCCCGGTCGGCTCCGGGAGGCCGTGCAACCCCTCGGAGATCTCGTCGTCATCCGTCGCGACGGCCCAGTCCAGCAGCCCGTCGGCGCGCGTCACCGGGAGGAGCACGCGGATGCCGCGTCGCACGGCCCTCGTCACGAAGTCCCGGGTTCCCGGCTCGGTCGTGGTGGAGAGGAAGCAGGAGATCGACCGCGCGCCGAGCTCACCGACCAGGACGTCGAGGCGCTCGCCGATCGCGATGGCCGCGGCCTCGCGCTGCGCGTCCGAGAGGAGCTGGCGTCGTTCGCGGAGCTCGGCGCGGAGTGCGCGCTTCGCGTGTTCGACGTCGTTCGACATGGCTCCGAGTCTACGGCGGCACTCACCGCTAGGCTGGGAGGATGGCCGACCACAAGATCAAAGCCGTCATTCCCGCGGCAGGACTGGGGACTCGATTCCTGCCTGCGACGAAGGCGATGCCGAAAGAGATGCTCCCCGTCGTCGACAAGCCGGCGATCCAGTACGTCGTCGAAGAGGCGGCGGATGCCGGAATCGACGACATCCTCGTGATCATCGGTCGCAACAAGAACGCGATCTCCAACCACTTCGATTCGGTGCCCGAGCTCGAGGTGCGCTTGATGGAGAAGGGCGACACCGGACGACTCGAGCGGGTGATGAAGTCCAGCGACCTCGCCGACATCCACTTCGTCCGCCAGGGCGAGCCGAAGGGCCTCGGGCACGCGGTGCTGCGCGCTCGCACCCATGTCGGGGACAGCTCCTTCGCCGTCCTTCTCGGTGACGACCTCATCGACGAGCGCGACCCCCTCCTCACCGACATGATCGCCGAGCACGAGCGCACCGGCGCCGCGGTGATCGCCCTGATGGAGGTCGATCCGGCCAACATCCACATGTACGGCGCGGCCGCAGTCGAGAAGATCGAGGGATCGGACGCGGTCCGGGTGACCGGACTGGTCGAGAAGCCCGCACAGGAGGACGCACCGTCCAATCTGGCGATCATCGGCCGTTACGTGCTGCCGGCGTCCGTGTTCGAGATCCTCGAGCGCACCGAGCCGGGCAAGGGTGGCGAGATCCAGCTCACGGATGCGCTGCAGGAGCTCGCGACCGATCCCGACGGCCCCGGCGTCGTCGGCGTGATCTTCGGCGGGCGTCGCTATGACACCGGCGACCGTGTCGACTACATCAAGGCGATCGTGCAGCTCGCTTCCGACCGGGAAGACCTCGGCCCCGAGCTGCGGCCTTGGCTCAAGGAGTTCGCGGAACGCCTCTAGGCGACTCTGCGGGCGTCGGTGCGGCATGGATCTGGCGGCGGGAATGCGACACGGACCCATTGAACTGCGGCTCGTCCGGGCCAAGGATGCCCGACCGCTGCAGCACGAGCTGCTCGCGAACCGGTCGTGGCTGCAGCCGTGGGAGGCGACGGTTCCATACGGAGCGGTGTCGTTCGACATGCGGCTCAGCATCCGTCGACTGCTCCAGCAGTACCGGGACGGCTCGGGCTACCCGTTCGTGATGGAGTACGACGGCGAGGTGGCCGGGCAGCTCAACGTGTGGGGAGTCGCGCGCGGCTCGCTGTGCTCGGCGACGATCGGCTACTGGGTCAGCGAGCGATTCGCCGGACGGGGGATCACTCCGACCGCCGTCGCGCTGGCGACGGACGCGTGCTTCACGGAGTACGGACTGCACCGGATGGAGATCTGCATCCGCCCGGAGAACGTCGCGAGTCTCCGCATCGTGCAGAAGCTGGGGTTCCGCTACGAGGGGCTGCGGCGTCGCTACATCCACATCAACGGCGACTGGCGTGATCATTATGCGTTCGCCCTGACGCGCGAGGATGTTCCGCAGGGCGTGCTCGCGCGCTGGCTGAGCGGACAGGTGCCGCCGGATGCCGCGACCGTGCCGCCGTCCGACCGCATTTCGCACTGAACAGCGGCCGTCTCGCGGCGATCCGGGCAGACTCGTCGCGACACGCGCCCTTCTGCACGGCGCAGACACCCTCCAACCCTTAGCGTTGTCGATATGGACGGGCCGGTGCTGAGCGGGGGAGTGATCGTGCTCGTCGCCGTGCTGCTCTGGATGCTCTATCTGCTGCCCTCCTGGCGAGGGCGTTTCCAGTACAACGCCGCAGAACGCAATGCGGTGCGGCTGAATCAGGCCCTTCGCGTCCTGGCCGAGACGAGCGAGACTCCCGGCGAGGTGCGCTTCGAGCTGAACGCCCGCACCGCTTTGGCGCAGCAGAAGTTGGCCAAGCGTGTGCAGTCCGAACGAGAGGCCGCCGAGCTCGAGAAACTCCGTGAAGAGCTCGCGGCGACCAGGGCCGACCCGGTGATCCGTCGTGCCCGTGCCCGCCGACGCGTCCGCATGATCGCGACGAGCACACTCGTGGTCGGTCTCGGCGTCACCGGTCTCGGCATCTGGCAGATCATCGCTGCGGGGAGCTCGGTCCTGGCGTGGATCGGCGGTGCGGTCGTCCTGATCGCCGGCGTCACGCTGCAGCGGATGGCAGCGGTCGCCACTCGCGTCGCGCGCGCCACTCATGTCGTCGCCGCCCCTGCAGTTCCGCGCATCGCTCCCGAGCTGCACGACCAAGGACGGGCGACATGGACGCCGCGCCCGCTGCCGGAGCCGCTGGTGTCCGTGGCTGGATCGCGCGCGCAGGCGGCACAGGCCCAGATCGAGGCACAGGAGCAGCGCCGCAAGGCTGCGAGGGTCGCTGCTCTGCGCGAGCGCGCGGAGCAGATGGCGCCCGAGGCGCCCGTGGCGTTGCCGGCCGCCTCTTCTCCGTACGCGCGGATGGGATTCGTCGACGATGCCGAGATCGAGGCGCACGTCCGCGAACTTCTCTCTCGGCGCGCAGCCGGGTGATCGGCCGCGACGCGGAACGCTCATCCGTCGTGATAGCGTAGATGTCGTTCACGGGCCTATGGCGCAGTTGGTAGCGCGCCTCGTTCGCATCGAGGAGGTCAGGGGTTCGAATCCCCTTAGGTCCACGGAACAGCAGAGCCCCCGGCTAGAGCCGGGGGCTCTCTTCTTTCTCCAGCCACTTTCCGCGGCCTCCCTTCTGGCACAGTCGCCACCGGTGTGCGGAACGACCGACACGAGACGCGCTCGACCTCAGCCGCGGGGCCCGCACATGCTCCGGCGGGTCGGGAAGGAGTGGGTGTGCCTGCGCCATGATGCGGAGACAGGCGCGACACGCCCGGCGGTCAGCCCTGATTTGCCGGATCCCCGGGATCCGCGTAACTTATTACTTGTTCGCCCCAAACGGTTGAGCGGAGGTCCTCGGACCGGCTCCCGTCAAGCATCGAACACCTCCCGAATCCAAGCACTCACAGAGTGAACCGGATGAAGGAAACCGACTCGTTCCCTCGAGCAAGTCGCAGAAATGCGGACTTGACAACGGAAACGAGATCGGTAAGATAGAGAAGTTGCCCTGCGGGCCTGGCTGTGATGGCTGGGTCGTGGGAGCATCCGATCCTTGAGAACTCAA
>NZ_PCOV01000005.1 GCF_002979435.1 Microbacterium sp. MYb66
CCTGATCCCACTGCCGACCCGGCCCCTTGTGTGCGAGCCACCCCCCTTGAGGACGTGCGCAACGGGGCGGCTCGCACAGAAGGGGGTGGCTCGGCGCCGAAGGGGGAGGGCGGGCGTGCGACGCAGAATGTATACGCGAGAGCGTTCAGCTTCGACAGCATGACCCGCAGTGGCGCTTTATGTATACACTGAGGGCATGACCCTTCCCGTCGAGCGCACTTCTGCGAGCGACCGCGCGTACGCGGCCCTGCTCGACGGCATCCAGTCCGGCGCCCTGCCCGCGGGCTTCGTGCTCGGCGAGGTCGAACAGGCCGAGCGCCTGGGCGTGAGTCGCACCCCTATGCGCGAGGCGCTGCGCCGGCTGGCCGCCGACGGGCTCGTGGTGCAGCAGTCGCCGCGAGTCACCGTGGTCGCCGACCTGGATGCCGACGACATCCGCTCCCTGTTCGAGATCCGCCGCGCGTTGGAGGAGAGCTCCGCCCGTCTCGCCGCAGCCCGCGGGGATGCGCGGCTCTTCGCCGCGCTCGCCGAGGAGTTCACACACGTCGACCTCGCCGCCGCGGAAGGCCGCGACGCCTACTACTCCCTGATCGCGCGCTTCGACGCGGCGCTCGATGCCGCCGTCGCGAACGACTACATCGCCGCGGCGCTGCGCACCGTGCGCACCCATCTCGTGCGTGTGCGGCGGATGGCGCGCGACAACCCCGCCCGGTTGGCCGCCTCCGCCGCCGAGCACCGCACGATCGCGCAGGCCCTCGCCGCGCGCGACGGCGACCTCGCCGCCCACGCCACCCACGTGCACCTGCACAACGCGCTCGCCGGCATCCTCGACTCCCTCCCCGAAGACGTTCCGTCTCACCTCACGACCGAAGGACACCCATGACCGTCACCCATCACGTCCGCGTGCACCGCAGCGACGAGAACCTCGCCCGTGAAGATCAGCTCGCCTGGAAGATCGCCGAGGTCGCCGCCGACCAGGTCGAGGTCGAGCAGGACGTCGTCGACATGATCATCAACCGCATCATCGACAACGCCTCCGTCGCCGCGGCGTCTCTCACCCGCGCGCCCATCAACGCCGCCCGTGCGCAGGCGTTCAGCCACCCGGTCTCGACCGGCGGCGTCGGCGCGAACCTGTTCGGCGCGGCCCTCGACCACCGCACCAGCCCCGAGTGGGCTGCCTGGGCGAACGGCGTGGCCGTGCGTGAGCTCGACTATCACGACACGTTCCTCGCGGCGGAGTACTCGCACCCGGGCGACAACATCCCGCCGATCCTCGCGGTCGCGCAGCACACCGGCAAGGACGGCCGGGCCCTCGTGCGCGGTATCGCGACGGGCTACGAGATCCAGATGGACCTGGTGCGCACGATCTGCCTGCACAAGCACAAGATCGACCACGTCGCCCACCTCGGCCCGTCGGCCGCCGCCGGCATCGGCACGCTCCTCGGCCTCGACGTCGAGACCATCTACCAGGCCGTCGGCCAGGGGCTGCACACCACGACCGCGACGCGACAGAGCCGCAAGGGCGAGATCTCGACCTGGAAGGCGCACGCCCCGGCCTTCGCCGGCAAGATGGCCGTCGAAGCGGTCGACCGGGCGATGCGCGGGCAGACCAGCCCCGCACCCATCTACGAAGGCGAAGACGGCGTGATCGCCTGGATGCTCGACGGCAAGGACGCAGCGTACGAGGTACCGCTTCCCGGCGCGGGCGAGCCCAAGCGCGCGATCCTCGACTCGTACACGAAGGAGCACTCGGCCGAGTACCAGGCCCAGGCGCTCATCGATCTCGCCCGCAAGCTCGGGATCGAGAACCCGGCGCTGCGCGACCCGGCCAACATCGACTCGATCGTCATCCACACCAGTCACCACACCCACAACGTGATCGGCTCGGGCGCGAACGACCCGCAGAAGTACGATCCGACCGCGTCGCGCGAGACGCTCGACCACTCCGTGCCGTACATCTTCGCGGTGGCCCTGCAGGACGGCGGATGGCACCACGTCGACTCCTACGCTCCCGAGCGCGCGGGCCGCGCGGACACCGTCGCCCTGTGGCACAAGATCACCACGGCCGAGGATGCCGAGTGGACGCGCCGCTACCACTCCGAAGACCCCGACGAGAAGGCCTTCGGCGGTCGCGTCGAGATCCGCCTCGCCGACGGCTCGACCGTGGTCGACGAGATCGCCGTGGCCGACGCGCATCCGCTGGGCGCCCGTCCGTTCGCGCGCGAGAACTACATCGCCAAGTTCCGTCTGCTCGCGGAGCCGGTGCTCGAGCCCGCCGAGATCGAGCGGTTCCTGGCGCTCGTGCAGCGTCTGCCCGAGCTCACGGCGGCCGAGGTCGGCGAGCTCTCGATCGTCGCGAAGCCCGGGCTGCTCGAGGCCGCGCCGGCCCCCGAGGGACTGTTCTGATGCTGTATTCCACCCTCACGCCCGCCGAGAAGCGGCGGCTGTTCCGCGAGCGGCTCCGCTCCGGGGAGCTGCTGCGCTTCCCCGGAGCGTTCAACCCGCTGAGCGCCCGCCTGATCGAGCAGAAGGGCTTCGACGGCGTCTACATCTCCGGCGCCGTGCTCTCCGCCGACCTGGGGCTGCCCGACATCGGCCTGACCACGCTCACCGAGGTCGCCGGCCGGGCGAAGCAGATCGCCCGCATGACCGATCTCCCCGCGATCGTCGACGCCGACACCGGATTCGGCGAGCCGATGAACGTCGCCCGGACGATCCAGGAGCTCGAGGATGCGGGCCTGGCCGGCACGCACATCGAGGACCAGGTCAACCCGAAGCGCTGCGGCCACCTCGACGGCAAGGCCGTGGTCGACGAGGACACCGCGATCAAGCGCATCCGGGCTGCCGCCGATGCCCGTCGGGACGAGAACTTCCTCATCATGGCGCGCACCGACATCCGCGCCGTCGAGGGGCTGGACGCCGCGATCGACCGCGCCAAGGCGCTGGTGGATGCCGGTGCCGACGCGGTGTTCCCCGAGGCCATGCGCACGCTCGCCGAGTTCGAGGCCATGGCCGAGGCGCTCGACGTGCCGATCCTGGCGAACATGACCGAGTTCGGCAAGAGCGAGCTGTTCTCCGTGGATCAGCTGCGGGACGCCGGAGTGAACCTGGTCATCTGGCCGGTGTCGCTGCTGCGCATCTCGATGGGGGCCGCGGGCCGTGCTCTCGATACGCTGAACGAAGAGGGGCACCTGACCTCGAAGCTCGGCGAGATGCAGCACCGCGCCGATCTCTACGATCTGATCGACTACGAGTCGTACAACCACTTCGACTCCGGCGTCTTCAACTTCACCATCACGAAGGAGTGACCATGACCGAGCCGGACATCAAGAAGGGCCTCGCGGGCGTCGTCGTCGACACGACCGCGGTCTCGAAGGTCAACCCCGAGACCAACAGCCTGCTGTACCGCGGCTACCCGGTGCAGGAGCTGGCGGACACCCAGCCGTTCGAGGCCGTCGCCTATCTGCTGTGGAACGGCGAGCTGCCCACGCCCGAAGAACTCGCGGCGTTCCGGCTGGAGGAGCGCAAGAACCGGGCCCTCGCCGACAACGTCAAGGCCGCGATCGACCTCGTGCCCCTCGACGCTCACCCGATGGACGAGGTCCGCACCGCGGTCAGCCTGATCGGCGCCTCCGACCCCGGTGCCGGCGGTTCGGTGCTCGATGCGGGCGGCAGCCCCGAGCAGAACCTCGAGCGCAGCATCCGCCTGTTCGCGGCGCTGCCGGCGATCGTCGCCTACGGTCAGCGTCGCCGTCGCGGGCAGGAGATCATCGCCCCGCGTGACGACCTCGACTACTCCGCGAACTTCCTCTGGATGACGTTCGGTGAGGAGGCGGACGATGTCGTGGTGGATGCGTTCAACCGCTCGATGATCCTGTACGCCGAGCACTCGTTCAACGCCTCCACGTTCACGGCACGCGTGATCACCTCGACCCTGAGCGACATCTACTCGGCGGTCGTGGGTGCGATCGGCGCCCTCAAGGGACCGCTGCACGGCGGGGCCAACGAGGCCGTGCTGCACATCTTCGACGACATCGGCACCGCCGACAACGTCGTGCCCTGGCTGGATAAGGCGCTCGCCGAGAAGCGCAAGATCATGGGCTTCGGTCACCGCGTCTACAAGAAGGGCGACTCCCGGGTGCCGACCATGAAGGCCGCGCTCGACACGCTCGTGGAGCACTACGACCGTCCCGATGTCGCTGCTCTCTACGACGCTCTCGAGTCGGAGTTCGTCGCGCGCAAGGGCATCTACCCGAACCTCGACTACCCGTCGGGCCCGGCGTACAACCTGATCGGTTTCGACACGCTCACCTTCACGCCGCTGTTCGTGGCGGCGCGGGTGACGGGGTGGACCGCGCACGTGATCGAGCAGGCGGGATCGAACGCGCTGATCCGGCCGCTGTCGTACTACGACGGTCCGGACGAGCGGCACGTCGAGAGCTGACCCGACGCACACTCCCCGAGAGGGCCCCGTCCACGACGGGGCCCTCTCGTCGTCCGGGCGGGAGTGGCCGCGCTCTAGCGCGCTCGAGGGGTCGTGGTCAAGCGGATGCGCGGAATCGCGGGGCGGAGTAGAACCGGATGCGGGAACGATCGCGTCCCTTCGAGAAGGAGGCTCCATGTCCGCATCCGACGCCACTGTGAAGGAGGTCCGGTCTCTTGTCCCTGCGCGGATGGACCGGCTGCCGTGGTCGCGATTCCACTGGATGATCGTCGTCGGGCTCGGGTTCTCCTGGATCCTCGACGGGCTCGAGGTGCAGATCGTCGCCGCGAACGGCTACGCCGCGACTCTGGGCATGGGCCCGGCCGAGGTCGGTCTCGCGGGCACGTGCTACCTGCTGGGTCAGGTGTTCGGCGCGCTCGTGTTCGGACGTCTCGCCGATCGCCTGGGCCGCAAGAACCTCTTCCTCGTGTCGCTCGCGGTGTATCTGGTCGGGTCAGCGGTCGCGGGTCTCTCCTTCGCCCCCTGGTTCTTCTACATCTGGCGATTCGTGGCCGGCGCGGGCATCGGCGGCGAGTACGCGGCGATCAACTCGGCCATCGACGAGATCATCCCGGCGAAGTACCGCGGTCGCGTCGACATCGCGATCAACGGCACCTACTGGGGCGGCGCGGCCCTCGGCGCCGTGGCGAACATGTTCTTCCTCAACACCGACATCCTCCCCGCCGACCTCGGCTGGCGTCTCAGCTTCTTCGTCGGCCCGGTGCTCGGCATCCTCATCATCTGGCTGCGCCGGCACATCCCGGAGAGCCCGCGCTGGCAGATGACACACGGGCGCGAGGAAGAGGCGGAACGCAACGTCGATGAGATCGAGGAGCGCATCCGCAAGGAGGGCAAGACGATCGACCCGGTCGACGAGAGCAAGGCGATCACGGTCAAGGAGTACGGCAGCGTCCCGTTCCTCGTGATCGTGAAGGTGCTGTTCAAGAAGTACCCGCGGCGCACGCTGGTCGGCATCACGATGATGGTGACCCAGTCGTTCCTCTACAACGCGATCTTCTTCACCTACGCCCTCGTGCTGGAGAACTTCTACGACACCCCGCCGGCCTCGGCATCGCAGTACTTCATCGTGTTCGCGGTCGGCAACCTGGCCGGCGCGCTCATCCTCGGACACTTCTTCGACACCTGGGGACGGCGGCGGATGCTGTTCTCGACGTACGTGCTCGCGGGCCTGATCCTGCTCGTCAGTGCGTTCCTTTTCAACGCGGGGGTGCTCAACGCCGCCACGCACACCGCGTTCTGGTGCGCGTCGTTCTTCTTCGCCTCTGCCGGTGCGTCGGCGGCGTACCTGACGGTCAGCGAGATCTTCCCGCTCGAACTGCGCAGCCAGGTGATCTCGTACGTCTTCTCGATCGGTCAGCTCGTCGGTGCCATCGCTCCGGTGCTCTACGGATCGCTGATCGGTGCGAGCGCCGAGTCGGGCGACCGCGGCCCGCTGTTCTGGGGGTACGTGCTCGGGGCGGCGATCATGATGTTCGGCGGCATCGTCTGCGGAATCTTCGGAGTCAGCGCGGCGGGCAAGTCACTGGAGGACATCGCCGATCCGCTCTCGCTCGTGGAGCCCGCCGACAAGGGGGTCTCCCCGGGAGGGGGAAGCTGAGCGAGATCATGCGCCCCGCCGGACTCATCATCGTGTCCTCGATATGACCCGGCAGCACGAGTTCTCGGGGACCGCCATCAGTGCTCCCCGCCGTCGCGCGCGAAGAGGGGGCGCGGCCAGGCGCCCAGTGCCAGCGCCGCCAGCACGGTCTGGATCAGACCGGTCGCGAAGAAGATGCCGTGCAGGGGAGACCAGACGAGCATCATGGCGATCTCCACGAAGATCCAGATCATCATCGTGAGTCCCGCCGCCGCGTGCATCCCCCACGCGACGGCGAAGCGTCCGAACTGCGCGCCGAGCGCCAGCGCCTGCACGCCTCCCACGACGATGCCGAGGATGATGCCCGGCCACACATAGGACTCGAAGACGGTGCCTTCGAGCCATTCGGCCGGCAGTCCCATCCCTCCGCCGACGGTCAACCCGACCATTCCGATCAGGGCGGACAGGAGGTTGATCGCTGCGACGGTGACGAGAGCGACACGGAGGGAGCGGGGGGTCGATCGCATGGGCTCACCGTACCGGCCGGTCCGACCGTGCGGCGGAGTGGCGGGCGTGGAAAACCGATCGAATCGGACGAGCCGTGGCCGGTGACCGCCTGATCACCGCCACTCTCGGCCGAGGTGATCAGCGCGTGAGCCAGCTCCGCAGCGAGCGGGTGACGAACGGGAGCACCCAGTACGCCATGATCGGCGTGAGCACGAGGGTCGTGACGAGCACGCGCAACCAGATGGGCAGCTCGTTCCACCCGGGCACGGGGCTCATCGCATACGTGAACGCGAGGTTGACCGGGAAGAACCCCAGCCAGATCGAAGTCGCCTGCTTCCAGCGCGGGGGAGCAGGGGCGACCGTGACCGTCTCGGTCGTGCCGTCGCTTGCCGGGAGCGTGATGGTCCCGGTCGTCGGCTCGTCGAACCAGCCTTCGATCCCGGTTCGCCGCTTGGAGCGCTCGCTGCGCACGAAGCCCTCGCCCATCGAGAGCCACCAGGCACGCTCGGCCGACTGCTCCCACGCCGTGAGCGAGTCTTCGCTCGCGAAGCGGTAGAGCATGTGCCAGACCTGCGAATCCTCGCCTGCGCGCACCCAGCCCGAGCCGAGGAAGCCCGGATACTTCGTCGCGAGGTTCACCCCCGTCTGCACCCAGGCGGTCGCCTCGACGATGCGCTCGGGGTCGACTTCGCGGCGGATGGACACGGTGAGGGGTTCGGACAAGGTGGAGTCCTCGTGACGGGCGTCCGGGGTGAGGACGCCGAAGCGGATGCGCCAGGGTGGCGGCGCACCGTCGATTCTAATTCGGATGCGGGGGTTCGCAGGCCGCTTCCCGCCCGGACGAAGAGGACCCCCGCCGACCCGATTCGGCGGGGGTCTCGCGGCGTGGGAGCCGCGACGGGAGCAAGAGTGCTCACCGTGCGCGCGGATGACGTGACACCCGATCCGGTCTGAGTCTCTGTCCGCGCACCTGCAGTTGTACCCGGGCGAGATGACGAGGCGGTGAACGGGGCGCGAACAAGTGCGATCCGGCGCGTCGAGCAGGCGGAGATCGGATACAAGGACGTCCTAGTAAATATCCGGGCCACAGAGTAAACTCCCCAATGTGCCAACGACGGCACGGAGGGATGTCACACAATGACTCGTACTATCCCGCACTTCGTGGGCGGATCGCTTCTCACTCCCGACTCCGGACGCTTCGCCGACGTGTTCGATCCGAGCACCGGCGCCGTGCAGGCCCGGGTTCCGCTCGCCTCGACCGATGAGGTGCGCCGCGTGATCGCGAACGCCGAGGAGGCGCAGGTCGCCTGGGCGGCGACCAATCCTCAGAAGCGCGCCCGCGTGCTGCTCCGCTTCCTCGACCTCGTGCAGCGCGAGATGACGTCGCTGGCCGAACTGCTGGCGCGCGAGCACGGCAAGACGGTGGACGATGCGAAGGGCGACATCCAGCGCGGCCTCGAGGTCATCGAGTTCGCAGCCGGCGCACCGCACCTCCTCAAGGGGGAGTACTCCACGGGCGCAGGCGCCGGTATCGACGTGTACTCGATGCGGCAGCCGCTCGGCGTCGTGGCGGCGATCACCCCGTTCAACTTCCCGGCGATGATCCCTCTGTGGAAGGCCGGCCCCGCGCTCGCCGCGGGCAACGCCGTCGTGCTCAAGCCCAGCGAGCGCGACCCCTCCGTGCCGGTCCGCATCGCCGAGCTGTTCCTCGAGGCGGGGCTGCCGGCCGGCGTGCTCAACGTCGTCCACGGCGACAAGGAGGCCGTCGACGCGCTGCTCACCGACGACCGCATCCGGGCTGTCGGCTTCGTCGGATCGACCCCGATCGCGGAGTACATCTACGCGACGGCCACGGCGCACGGCAAGCGGGCGCAGTGCTTCGGCGGAGCCAAGAACCACATGATCGTGATGCCGGACGCCGACCTCGACCAGGCCGTCGACGCGTTGATCGGCGCCGGCTACGGCTCGGCGGGTGAGCGCTGCATGGCGATCTCGGTGGCCGTTCCGGTCGGGCAGGAGACCGCCGACGCCCTTGCCGCGAAACTGCTCGAGCGCGTCGGGCACCTGCGCGTCGGCCCTTCGCTGGCGACGGATGTCGACTACGGACCGCTGGTCACGCGGGCCGCGGTCGAACGCGTCGAGGGCTACATCCAGCAGGGCATCGACGAGGGCGCGACGCTCCTCGCCGACGGGCGGGGCTTCACCGTGGAAGGGCACGAGGAGGGCTTCTACCTGGGCCCGACCCTGTTCGACCACGTCACGACCGACATGGCGATCTACCGTGAGGAGATCTTCGGTCCGGTGCTCGTGATCGCGCGTGCCGCCGACTACGAGGAGGCGCTGCGCATGGCCTCCGAGCACGAGTACGGCAACGGTGTGGCGATCTTCACGCGGGACGGCGACGCCGCGCGCGACTTCGCGGCGCGCGTCGAGGTGGGGATGGTCGGCGTGAACGTGCCGATCCCGGTACCCATCGCGTACTACACGTTCGGTGGATGGAAGCGCAGCGGCTTCGGCGACCTCAACCAGCACGGCACCGACGCCTTCCGCTTCTACACGAAGACCAAGACGGTGACGAGTCGCTGGCCCAGCGGCATCCGCGAGGGCACGTCGGCAGGCATCCGCGAGGGCGCCAGCTTCGTCATCCCGACCATGCACTGATCCCGGAACCTCCCACAAGGAATCACGATGACCATGACCACCGTCACCACCACCGCCGAAGAACGCGAGGCGATCCTCGGCGCCGTCCGTGAGTTCGCGGAGACCGAGCTCGCACCGTTCGCCGCCGAGCGCGATGAGAAGCACCTGTTCCCCCGGGAATCGCTGAACCGCGGCGGCGAGCTGGGTCTCGGGGGTATCTACGTCCGCGAGGACTTCGGCGGCACCGGCCTGAGCCGCCTCGACACCGTGGCGATCTTCGAGGAGCTCGCCAAGGGCGACCCGGCAGTCGCCGCATACATCTCGATCCACAACATGGTCGTGTGGATGATCGACACCTACGGCGATGACACGCAGCGCGGGGAATGGCTGCCGAAGCTGACGGCGATGCAGGAGTTCGGCGGCTACTGCCTCACCGAGCCGGGCGTCGGATCGGATGCCGCGAACGTCGCCACCAGCGCGGTCCGCGACGGAGACGACTACGTGCTCACGGGGATGAAGCAGTTCATCTCGGGTGCGGGCGAGGCCGCCGTGTACGTCGTGATGGCGCGCACGGGGGAACCGGGCGCACGCGGCATCAGCGCCTTCCTCGTCCCGGGCGACGCGGAGGCGCTGAGCTTCGGCGCGCCCGAGAAGAAGATGGGCTGGCACGCGCAGCCGACCCGGCAGGTGATCTTCGACGGCGTCCGCGTCCCGGCATCCGCCATGCTCGGCGAGGAAGGCCGCGGATTCGCGATCGCGATGTCGGCGCTCAACGGCGGCCGACTCAACATCGCCGCATGCTCGCTGGGCGGAGCGCAGTGGGCGCTCGACAAGGCGGTGCAGTACGTGCACGAGCGGATGGCGTTCGGGGAGCCCCTCGCCGAGAAGCAGTCGATCATGTTCGCGATCGCCGACATGCGCACCGACCTGCAGGCCGCTCGTCTGATGGTGCGCGACGGAGCACAGGCGGTCGACGACCATGCGCCGGACGCCACCATGCGCTGCGCGATGGCGAAACGCTTCGCGACCGACGCCGGTTTCGATGTCGCGAACCGAGCCCTGCAGCTGCACGGAGGCTACGGATATCTGCAGGACTACGGGATCGAGAGGGTGGTCCGCGACCTGCGGGTGCACCAGATCCTGGAAGGGACGAACGAGATCATGCGATTGATCGTCGGGCGAGAGATGCTGCGACCCGCAGGGTCCTCCTCCCTCCAGCGCAGCGGTGGAGACCAGATGCGGAGCGCATCATGACGTCGTCGTCGAAAGCAGTCGTCGCTTTCCTCGGCCTCGGGCACATGGGCCTGCCGATGGCGAAGAACCTCGTCGCCGCGGGTCACCAGGTGCACGGCTTCGACCTGGTTCCCGCGGCGATCGAGGCCGCACAGGCCGCAGGCATCCCGGTGGCGGCGAGTGGGGCGGAGGCCGTGGCCGGGGCCGACGTCGTCATCACGATGTTCCCCGCGGGGAAGCACGTGATCGAGGCGTATCGCACCGAGCTGCTCGCGGCGGCACGACCCGACACCCTCTTCATCGAGTCGTCCACCATCGCCGTCGACGAGGCCCGGGCAGCCCACGCGCTCGCGCTCGCCGCCGGGCACCGCAATGTCGACGCCCCGGTGTCGGGCGGAGTCGTCGGGGCCGAGAACGGCACGCTCGCGTTCATGGTCGGCGGGTCGGACGACGACTTCGCCGCGGCGCTCCCGCTGCTGGAGGTCATGGGCAAGCGCATCGTGCACTGCGGCGGTCCCGGGCTCGGCCAGGCGGCGAAGGTCTGCAACAACATGGTCCTCGCGGTCTCGCAGATCGCGGTGGCCGAGGCCTTCGTGCTGGGCGAGCGGTTGGGGCTCGAGCATCAGGCGCTGTTCGACGTGGTGTCGCAGGCGTCCGGTCAGTGCTGGTCGATCACGACGAACTGCCCGGTGCCCGGTCCGGTGCCGACCAGCCCTGCGAACCGCGACTATCAGCCGGGCTTCGCGGGAGCACTGATGGCCAAGGATCTCGGACTCGCGCTGCAGGCGATCGAGCAGACCTCGACCGACGCGAAGATGGGGCGGCTCGCTCAGGAGCTCTACGCGGCCTTCGCGGCGGGCGAGGGCGCGACGAGGGACTTCTCCGGCATCATCACCGACATCCGCGACGACCGCGTGTGATGATCGGTATTCGACGGAGAGGGTGACATGACCGAGTACGAGACGATCCTGGTCGAGCAGCGCGGACGGGTCGGGTGGATCACCCTGAACCGCCCGGAGGCGCTGAACGCGTTGAACAGCCGACTCGCGGAGGAGGTCACCGCCGCAGCGGTCGCCTTCGACGCGGACGACGGCATCGGCGCGATCGTCGTGACCGGCTCGGAGAAGGCCTTCGCCGCCGGCGCCGACATCAAGGAGATGGAGGGCATGTCCGCGGCGGACATGGTCGAGACCGATCACTTCGGGGTCTGGCACGAGTTCGCCGCCGTGCGCACGCCGGTCATCGCCGCGGTCTCCGGATTCGCGCTGGGCGGCGGATGCGAGCTGGCGATGATGTGCGACATCATCCTCGCCGGCGACACGGCGAAGTTCGGTCAGCCCGAGATCAACCTCGGGGTCATCCCCGGCATGGGCGGGACGCAGCGATTGATCCGCGCCGTGGGCTACTACAAGGCGGCCGAGTTGGTGCTCTCCGGACGCCTCATGGGCGCCGAGGAGGCCGAGCGCGCAGGCCTCGTATCGCGTGTCGTGCCGGCATCCGATCTCCTGGCCGAGGCGACGACGCTCGCCGAGGGGATCGCCTCGAAGTCGCTGCCGTCGGTGTACGCCGCGAAGGCGGCGCTGGACGCGGCGATGGAGACGACCCTGGCCGAAGGGCTCGCGCACGAGAAGCGGGCCTTCGCCACGCTGTTCGACACCGCGGATCAGAAGGAGGGCATGGCCGCCTTCCGGGAGAAGCGGTCGCCCGACTTCCGGAACCGCTGAGCAGCGGCACCGCGGAGTCGCTACGCGCGCAGACCTTCGACGATTTTGGCGATGCGACGCTCGCGCGTCGCGTCCTGCTTCGCCTCCGCGACCGCACGCGCGTGCTCTTTGCGGGCCGAGTACGACAGGGCGTCGAAGGCGGCGCGCACCGCGGGGTCGGAATCCAGGGCCGCAGCGAGCTCGTGCGGCACGTCGACCGTGCGCTCGGCGGCATCCACCCGGATGACGGCGTCGATCTCCTGGTCGATCTCGAGCCCGAGGTCGGCGCGCACGGCCTTGCTGAACCCGATCATGTTCTCGCTGCCCATGCGTGCCACGCGCAGTCGGGCCGTCCGCCCGCCGATGGTCACGGCCACCGGGAAGGCCTTGCCCGCGCCGAAGGATGCGACCTGCTCGTCACTGAGCAGGATCGCCGCGGCAGGACCGCGACCGGTGAGGATCGTGTGCAGGCGGAGTTCGCTCATGCGGAAAGAGTACGCCCGCGGTCGTGTCTCGAGGACGAATCGGGGCACGTCAGAGCGGTTCGGGGTGCGGGCGGGGGTCGGCGAAGTCGCCGGCATCCTTGCGGAGTCGCGCGACGATCGCCACGAGTTCGGCGGCGTCGTCTCCGCTCATGCCCGGGTCGGCGAAGACCTCGGCGTTGAGGGCCCGCGTGGCGCGTTCGACCAGGTCGCGACCGGCATCCGTGAGAGCCAGGAGTGCGGCACGCCCGTCGTGCGGGTGGGGTTCGCGGACGATCAGCCCGTCACGCACGAGACGCTCCGCTGTGCTCGTGACCGTGGTCGGATGCACCTGGAGGCGGGCGACGACGCTCGACAGCGGGAGCTTGCCCGCGCGGCTGAACGCCAGCAGACGCAGCACCTCGAACCGGGCGAAGCTGAGGGCGAACGGCTTCAGGGCCGCATCGACGCGAGCGAGCAGCAGCTGCTGGGCTCGCATGATCGAGGTGACGACCGCCATGCCGTCGGCGGCGTCCGTCCACCCGTGCGCGATCCACTGCCGCTTCGCCTCGGCGAGCGGGTCCACGGGGAGAGGGCGGGGTCTGGACACGTCTCTACGGTACCGGCGGGGGAGGGCGGTGCTCGGACGGAGAGCGGCCGAGCCTTCAGGCTGTGGATTATGTATACATTGGTGACCGATTTCACCGGTCGGAGCGACGAATACCTCCGCTTTTGGCTACATAGAGGCCGATACGGATAGACTCAGCGTGTCGTGAGGAGCAATCGATGAAGATCTTCGTCCTGGTCAAAGAGGTGCCGGACACCTATGGCGATCGCAAGCTGAATCTCGAGACCGGACTCGCCGATCGTGCGGCCGGCGATGTCGTCCTCGATGAGATCACGGAA
Organism: Microbacterium sp. MYb66; assembly: GCF_002979435.1. GTDB lineage: Bacteria > Actinomycetota > Actinomycetes > Actinomycetales > Microbacteriaceae > Microbacterium. Next base: position 13,531 of record NZ_PCOV01000005.1, read on the forward strand.
CGTGCTCTCGAGGTCGCCCTCAGCTACGCGGACAAGAACGACGGCACGGAAGTCGTGGCCGTCTCGATGGCCCCGGAAGGCTCGACCGCATCCGTGCGCCGGGCGCTCGCGATCGGCGCGGCCTCGGCCGTGCACATCGCCGACGAGCAGCTCGCCGGCGCCGACCTCGGACTCACCGCCGAGGTGCTCGCCGCCGCGATCCGTCGCGGCGCCCCCGACCTCGTGATCACCGGCAACCTGTCGACCGACGGCTCCGGCGGTGTGATCCCGGCGATGATCGCCGAGCACCTCGGGTTCGCTCAGGCGACCGCGCTCACGTCTGTCGAGATCACCGCCGACGCGGTCTCCGGCAATCGCGCCGCGGACGCCGGAGGGCAGCCGGTCTCGGCCCCGCTGCCCGCAGTGATCTCGATCACCGAGGCGCTCCCGGACGCGCGGTTCCCCAACTTCAAGGGCATCATGGCGGCGAAGAAGAAGCCCCTCGAAGTGCTCTCGCTCGCCGACCTCGACGTCTCGGCAGACCCGTCCGCCGCACCGCGGACCATCATGACGGCGGTGTCGGAGAAGCCCCCGCGCGCCGCCGGCGTGAAGATCACCGATGAGGGCGACGCGGCCGACAAGCTCGTCGAGTTCCTCGTGCAGAACAGGCTGGTGTGAGATGACCCCTCCCGAGAACCCGATCCTCGTCCTCGTCGACGTCGACCCGTCCGGCGGCGCCGCCAGCAGCACGGCCGCGCTGATCGGTGCGGCTTCGACCGTCGGCTCGCCCGTTGCGCTGATCGTCGGAGGCGGCCAGGCGGCCGTGGACCAGGCGGCAGCCGCCGGTGCTTCCGTCGTGCTCACCGCCGAGGGGGATGCCGCCGCGCTCACGGTCCCGATCGTCGACGCGCTGCAGGCTGCGGCCGCACAGGTGCATCCCGACGCCGTGCTGATCTCGAACTCGATCACCGGTCGCGACGTCGCTGGCCGCTTCGCGGTGCGCACCAAGAGCGCGCTCTCGGTGGATGCGGTCGGCGTCTCGCGCGATGACGAGGGCGTCGTCGCCCACCATTCCGTCTACGGCGGGGCCTATCTCGTCGACTCGGCTCCCACGTTCGGGACGCCCGTCATCACGGTGCGTCAGGGTGCCGTGGATGCGCGTGCCGAGGCCGTGGCCGCGCCGCAGGTCGAAGCGCTGACGGTCGCGGCATCCGGCGCCGTCGCGGCGACGGCGGGCCCGATCGAAGCGGTCGAGGTCGCCTCGTCCCGCCCGGAGCTCCGTGGGGCCACCCGGGTGGTCTCGGGTGGGCGCGGTCTCGCGTCGAAGGAGAAGTTCGTGCTCGTCGAGGAGCTGGCCGATGCGCTCGGCGCCGCGGTCGGAGCCTCGCGGGCCGCCGTCGACGCCGGGTACATCCCGCAGTCGCACCAGGTCGGACAGACCGGCGTCTCGGTGTCGCCGCAGCTGTATGTCGCGCTCGGCATCTCGGGCGCGATCCAGCACCGCGCGGGCATGCAGACCTCCAAGAACATCGTCGCGATCAACAAGGACCCCGAGGCGCCGATCTTCGAGGTCGCGGACTTCGGCATCGTCGGTGACGTGTTCGCCGTGGTCCCGCAGGTGATCGCGGCACTCGAGGCGCGGAAGAAGTAGTCATGGCGACGGGGATGCTGCGACGCGGTCTGCCGCGTGTGCCGGGCGGGGAGCCGTGGCCGCCGGCGGATGCGGTGGCGGCGGATGCCGGTGTCGCCGAGGCGCCCGTCGAGCCGACCCCGACGGCCGACGCCGGCGCGATCGTCGAGCCTGCCGTGCCGGCGGCCGCCTCCACGGCGGCCGAGCCGAGCGCTGCGGCCGCCTCCACCGCGCCTGTCGCCGCCGCTGCGCCTGCCGCCGCGGCCACGGTCGCTTCGGGGATGCCGCGTCTCCGCCGAGGCCTGCCTCGCGTGCCGGGCGGAGAGGCCTGGCCGCCCGCCGAGGCGGCGGTCGCCGCGTCGACGTCCGGAGGTGCGGCTGCTGCTGCCGCCTCTTCTTCCGCAGGAGCAACGCCACCGTCGGCTGCGCAGGAGGATGCCGTCGAGTCGGCCGTCACCTCCTCCGCTCCGACCGCCGTGGCCTCTGCGCCGGCGGTCGCCCCCGCAGCCTCGACGGTCGTCGCGGAGGGTGTCCGTCGAGGTCTGCCCCGCGTCGCCGGGGGCGATCCCTGGCCGCCCGCCGACACCGTCCCGGCCGCGCAGGCCGCCGCTGCGCCCGCACCGGTCGAATCGGCTCGGGTCGAGTCCGCCGCTGCCGAGAGCGCGCCGGCCGAGAGCGCCACTCCCGTGGCCGCACCGGTCGCCGCAGCCGCCGTCGCAGTTCCGGCGATCGCCGACGTCGACGCTCCGCTGCCCTGGACGCGCACGGTGTGGAACGGCCGCGCTCCACGGCACATCACCGCGGCCGCGGCGCCCGGGCGCCGTCGTCCGACCTGGCCCCAGGCCATCGCCGTCCTGTTCGGCGCCGCGGCACTCGGAGTCCTCGCGGGCGCGGCCATCGCCTTCGTCCGCGCACTCCTGAGCTTCCCGTTCATGCAGGACTTCCTCGCCGCATTCCCGGGCGAGTACGAGCCGGCGATCGCGGTCGCCGCCGGATTCTCGCCGTGGATCGGCTGGCAGCACTTCTTCAACGCGTTCCTGATGGTGCTGATCATCCGCTCCGGCCTGCAGGTGCGCACCGAGAAGCGGCCGACCGTCTTCTGGACGCCCCGGGGGGAGGCGAAGGGCAAGATCAGCCTGAACCTCTGGTTCCACCAATCGCTCGACATCCTGTGGCTCGTGAACGGCGTGATCTTCGTCGTGCTGCTGTTCGTCACCGGGCACTGGGTGCGGATCGTGCCCACCAGCTGGGAGGTGTTCCCGAACGCGCTCTCGGCGGCCTTGCAGTACGTCTCGTTCGACTGGCCGCACGAGAACGGCTGGAACAACTACAACAGCCTGCAGCAGCTCGCCTACTTCGCGACCGTGTTCATCGCCGCGCCCCTCGCCGCGATCACCGGCTTCCGGATGTCGGGGCTGTGGCCGAAGAAGGCCGAGAAGCTGTCGAAGGCGTACCCGGTCGAGTGGGCGCGGGCCCTGCACTTCCCGATCATGCTCTACTTCGTGGCGTTCATCATCGCGCACATCGCGCTCGTGATGCTGACCGGCTTCCTGCGGAACCTGAACCACATGTTCGCGTCGCAGGATGCGGTGACCTGGACCGGCTTCTGGGTGTTCATCGCCTCGCTCGTGGTGATCGCGATCGCCTGGGTGGCCGCCCGCCCGCTGGTGCTCGCGCCGATCGCCAAGGTGTTCGGGAAGGTCTCCGGACGCTGACGGGATTCCTCGCGATGAGGTGTTGACACGCCACCAAGCAAACGCTTGACTGGCATCGTGTTCGCACCTCTCGCCTTCTTCTCCTTCGTCCGCCTCGAGGACCGCTCCCTGCACGGCGACTACAACCGCTGGCACCAGCTCGACCACCGTCCGGAGAACCTCGCGCTGCCCGGAGTGGCGTGGGGCGACCGGTGGGATGTTCGTCCGGAGTATGCGGCCCTCGCCGACGGCACGCTCGCGGGTGCGGTCGACTTCGTCGCCATGTACTGGTTCCGTGCGCCGGTCGCGGAGTCCGTGGCCGCGTGGGATGCGCTCGGCGAAGCGTCGTTCCAGTGGGGGCGGGGTCCGCTGATCCCCGGCATCCATCGCCCGATGCTCGCCTTCTTCCGTCCGGTGAAGGGGTACGCGGCCCCTCGCGCGCTCGTCGATCCCGAGGTGCTGCCCTACCGTCCGCATCGGGGCATCCACCTCACCGCCACCCGGTTCGCCGAGCCGCACGGCGCCGAGACGCACGAGGCGCACCGGCGCGAGGATCGCGAGCTCATCCCGGAGCTGCTGGAGGTCGACGGGGTGGCCGGCGCCTGGACCTTCTCGTACAGCCACCCGCAGCGGCACTCCTCGCTGCCGTTCGACGAGACTCCGGCCGATCCGCCGGGGAGCATCCGCATCCGGCTGGTGTATCTGGAAGACGACCCGGCCGACGTGACCCCGCAGCTCCGTGCGGTCGAGGACGGCTTCCCCGAGGCGGGAGAGCGGATGCTGTCGACGCCCGTGAAGACGATCATCCCCTGGCAGGACTGGTGAGCGAGGCGCTGGAGCGGCGCCTGCAGACGCTGGAGGACCGCGCCGAGATCGCCGAACTCATCGCCCGATACGGCCCCGCCGCGGATGCCGGCGACGCCGACGCGGTCGCGGCGCTGTGGGCGCCCGAGGGGACGTACCAGTTCGACGACACGGTGCTGGATGCCGACGGCATCCGCGCGCTCGTGACCATCCCCACTCATGTGGAGTACATGCGCCGGGGGTGCGCGCACATCCTGTCGGCACCGCGCATCGAGATCGACGGGGACACGGCCGTCGCGGTCACCCACTCGATCGTGATGCTGCGCGAGGGGGAGCGCTGGGTCGGCGAACGCGTCAGCGCGAACCGGTGGGAGCTGCGCCGCACGGCTGTCGGCTGGCGGGTGCAGCGCCGCCGCAATCGCCTGCTCGACGGGGACGCCGCCGCCCGGGAGCTGCTCGCCCCCTGAGCGCCGTGTGCCGCTCGCTCAGCCCCCGAAGCGGCTGAGCGGGGTCTCACCGGAGGCGGCGAGGCGCGCGAGCGTCCGGGCACGAGGGCCGAGTGCGCTGCCGAAGCGCACGTCCCAGGAGTCGTGGCTGTCATCGCCGAGGACGATACGGGCGTGATGCGGCCAGTTCGGGTCATCGAGCGCTTCCCGGCCGAGGAGCACCAGGTCGGAGTCGCCGTGCCCGATGAGACGGTCGGCCTGCTCCGGGTCGACGACGAGACCGACCGTCGCCGTGCGCACCCCGACCTCGTCGCGGATGCGGCGGGAGAAGTCGGCGTGGAAGGCGAAACCCCGGCGGATGCGGGTGTCGACCGAACGGTCGGTGGTGATCCCGCCCGACGAGGTGTCGACCACGTCGACTCCCGCGGCGGCGAGCCGACGCGCCACCTCGACCGTCTCGTCGATGCCGAGGCCGCCCTCGGCCCCGTCGACCGCCGAGATCCGGAACGAGAGCGGGATGCCGTCGCCGATCGCGTCGCGCACGGCGGCCACCACCTCGAGCGGATAGCGCAGACGGTTCTCGACGCTGCCGCCGTAGCGATCGGTGCGCCGGTTCGACACGGGGGAGAGGAACGAGTGCAGCAGGTACCCGTGCGCCCCGTGGAGCTCGACGAAGCGGAATCCGGCGGTGACGGCGCGGGCGGCTGCGTCGTGCCAGTCCTGCACCGAGCGTGTGATCTCGGCGGGGGTGAGCGCCGCCGGCACCGCATGCCCGGGACCGGCGGCCACGGCGCTGGGGGCCACGAGGGGCCACGGGCCGAAGCCGGCGGCCGCGTCCTCATCGTCCAGCGGGGCCCCCGCCCGCCACGGCTCGCGCACGGCCGCCCGCCGCCCGGCATGGCCGAGCTGCACTCCCGGCACCGATCCGGATGCCGCCACGATCGCGGCGACCCGCCGCCAGCCGGGGATCTGCTCGTCGCACCAGAGCCCCGCGTCGAACGGGGAGATGCGGCCCTGCGGGTGCACGGCGGTCGCCTCGGCGATGACCAGTCCGGCGCCGCCCAGCGCGAAGCGTCCGAGATGCGCGACGTGGAAGTCGGTGACCAGACCGTCGCGCGAGGCGTACATGCACATCGGCGAGATCCCCACCCGGTTCGGCAGGGTCACGTCGCGCAGGGTCAGCGGTGAGAAGAGGGTCATGCGGGTTCCTTGGAGGGTGGCAGGCGGAGGAAGGCGGCGAGGATCGCGGTGATGACGCCGCAGGCGGCGGCGAAGCCGAGTGACAGCCGGAGGGCCTCTTCCGACAGGAAGGAGGGGTCAGGGAGAGAGGGGAGCGCCGCGATCACGAAGGCGAACAACGCGGCGGCGACCGCGCCGGACAGTGTGCGGATGACCGAGTTGACGCCGTTCGCGGTGGCCACCTGGTCGGCGGGCACGGAGACGGTGATCAGCGACGGCATCGCGGCGAAGGCGAACGCCACCCCGGCGCCGACCAGCGCGGAGCCGATCAGCACGGGCACGGCCCCGCCGTGGAAGAACAGGCGGAACAGGAAGGCGACGGCCATCACCGACGACCCGAGCAGCAGCGCGCGCTGTCCCCCGAAGCGGGTGATCACCCTCGCGGCGACGGGCGCCAGCAGGATCATGGTCAACGCGGAGGGCAGCAGGAAGAGGCCCGCCGCCGCGGTGGGAGTCGACAGTCCGTACCCGGTGGATGCCGGGGCGAGGGCCTCCTGCGTCGTGAGCAGATGGTTCGCGTACATGCCGAAGGTCGCGAAGAACGACGCGATGTTGATGGGCAGGATCGGTGCGCGCATCGCCGTGCGGACGTCGATCAGCGGTGCCGGATGCCGCCGCTCCCACAGCAGCCAGAGGGCGAGGGTCGCGACGGCGACGAGCGTGAGGGCCAGGGTGAGCGGGCTGGTCCAGCCCCAGTACTGTCCGCGCGAGATCGCCAGCAGCAGGGCGGTGAGTCCGAGGGCGAGCAGCGCGGCGCCGACGAGGTCGAAGGCGCGGGCCGGGCCGGTCGGGGCCTCCGGGATCCGCAGCCGGATCAGGACGCAGAACAGGGCGCCGACGACCGCGGAGCACCAGAAGACGGTCGGCAGGCCGCCCCATTCGAGCAGCGGTCCCGCGAGGACGAGCCCGAGAGCGGAACCCATGCCGAGAGTGCCGCTCATGAGGGCGATGCCGAGGACGGCGCGGCGACGCGAGACCAGCGCGCTCAGCAGGCCGATGCCGATCGGGACCACCGCGGTGCCGAAGCCCTGGAGAGCGCGTCCGATCAGCACGGCCGTGAAGCCCGGGATGACGGCGGCGATCACGGAGCCTGCGACGAGGAGCCCCATCGACACCAGCAGCAGGAGGCGGCGACCGTGCATGTCGGCCAGCCGCGTGACGACCGGGGTGCCGACAACTCCGGCGAGGAGGGTGACCGTGATCAGCCAGGAGGCGTCGGCCGCTGTCGTGTCGAGCAGCTCGGGGATCAGCGGCAGGATGGGGACGATGAGGGTGAACTGCAGCGATGTCAGCATCCCGCACGCGGCGAGCAGGGCCACCACCACGCGCTCGTGCCGTTCTCGTTCCGACTTCACCGTCACCGTTCCACTCGCAGGAGCGCCGTCCCTGTCGTCAGGCTATCCGGATCTCGTGAAATGAACAAGCGATTGCTAGGGTGACGTCATGAGCAACGGAGCCGAAGACGTCGTCCCCGTCGACGAGGACGAGCGTCGCGCCTGGGAAGCGGGCCTTCTGCGCGAGTCGGCCGCCCTCGGCGACGGCCTGTGGAGCATCCCCGTGGCGATCCCGGAAGGAACGCTCCCCGGCACGCTCGCCTACGCGATCATCGGCCAGGACGGGACGCATCTGATCGACCCGGGATGGGACACCCCGGAGAACCTGGAACGCATCGAGCGCACGCTCGCGTCGGCCGGGCGGGGGCTGCGCGACATCGCGACGGTCGTCGTCACCCACCACCATCCCGACCATCTCGGTCTCGCCGAACGGGTGCGGACGCTCGCCGGCGCGCGGATCGTGATGTCGGCCGCCGAGCGACGCGTGCTCGCCGCGGCCGTCGATCCTGCGGCGCGCGATCCCGAGTCGTATCGCGCCACCCTGGTGCGATGGGGCGTGCCGGAAGAGCGCCACGACGAACTCGTGGCCTCGTTCGCCCGGCCCTCGCTCACCGGCGATGTCGAGCCCGATCTGCTCGTGGGCGACGGCGACGTGCTCGAGCTCGGCGGACGGCGCCTGGAGGTCGTGGAGACGCCGGGGCACACGGGCGGGCACATCTGTCTCGCCGACCGTGACGCCCGCCTGCTCTTCACCGGCGATCACGTGCTGCCGCGCATCTACTCCGGGGTCGGCATCGGCGTGCTCGAGGGCGGCGAGCCGATGGGAGACCTGCTGGCGTCGCTGGACCGGCTCTCCGAGTTCGACGACTTCACCGTGCTGCCCGGACACGAGTTCCGCTTCACAGGTCTGGCAGCGCGCCGTGCGCGGATCGCCGCCCACCATCTGCGCCGTACCGGAGAAGTCGCGGCGCTCGCCGCGGAGCTCGGCGACCGGTCGGTGTGGACATACGCGAGCCGCCTGACCTGGACCTCGGGCTGGCGCCGACTCGACGGATTCTGGCTGCACTCGGCACTGCGTCAGACCGAGATGCACCTCGGCCTGGTCCGCAGCGGTCGGGCGGCGGCGTGGCTCAGCCGCGGCTGATCTCGCGACGGTGCAGCCGCCAGCCGGACTCGACCCGCACGAACACGTCGGCGTAGACGCCCATCGCCGCCAGCGTCGGGACGCCGTCGGTGCCCCGGTAGTAGCGGAAGTACGAACGCGCCGTCGCCCGATCGCCGTCGACCTCGACCGTGATGCTCGAGACGTCGTGCCGGGTGTGCGTGCCCGGTCCCTGGATGCCCGCGGCACGGCGTTCGTGCACGCCGGCGAGGAGGGCGGCCCGACCGGAGATGCTCTGCACGTCCATCGGGAGGTCCGTGGCGTCGGTGAGATCCCAGACGGCATCCGGGGTGAAGCAGTCGATGTACTGTTCGGGCTCGCCGGCATCCGCCAGCTGGGCGATGCGCGCGAGGAGCATCGCGATCTCCTGGCGATCGCCGATGGCCTGCAGATCGACGCTCACGGCACCTCCCCGGCCCAGCGCTGGAGGTGCGCGCGCAGGTCGGCGGGGATCGGCACCGGATCCTGTTCGGGCGAGACCGTGACGACGGTGTTCTCGGCGCGGGCCACGAGCACGTCGTCCTCGACCCGGATCATCTCGAAGGCGAACCGGAACGACGCGGTGCCGATCCGGCCCATCCGCAGGTCGATCCGGATCTCGTCGAACAGACGTGCGGCAGCCAGGTACTCGCACGTCGTGGCCCGTGACACCGTCCACCAGCCGAAGCGCTCGATGAGGGTGTCCTGGCGCAGCCCCTGCAGGAACAGGAACTCCGACTGCAGGCCCTCCATCTTCGGGAACCAGGCGGCGTAGTACAGGATTCCGGCCGGGTCGGTGTCGGCGTAGCTGAGGCGCACCGTGTGCGAGTGGATGATCGGCCGCGCATCGACCTCGATCACTGCGTCACCGTCCAGCCGCCGTCCACCGGGAGGAAGACGCCGTTGACGTAGCCGGCGAGCGGGGAGAGCAGGAACAGCGTCGCCCACGCGATGTCGTCGGGCGTGGCCATGCGCTTGAGGGGGATGCGGGTGAGCACGCGCTGCCCGGTCTCGCTTCCCGCGAACCCCGCCAGCCGCGGGGTGTCGGTCATGCCGGGCGCCACGCCGTTGGAGCGGAACTCCGCCGCGCGGTGCGCGGCGAGGTGGCGGACATAGCCCATGATCGCGGCCTTGGATGCCGAGTACCAGGCGTTGTCGGTGCCGACGAGGTTGCCGGCGACCGAAGTCGTCGCGACCATCGCCGCGCCCTCGCCCGGGCCGGCGGCGGACCAGGCCTGCGTCATCCGACGGACGCTGCCGACACAGATCTCCAGCGCCCGGTCGAACGGGATGTCGGAGCTGGAGGCGGGGCCGGCGTTGTTGTGCAGGTACCGGATGGTGCCGAGCGCGCGCTCGGCGTCGGCGAAGCCGGCATCCACGGCCGCGTCGTCCGACACGTCCGCCACCCAGGTGTGCACAGCGGGGGCTGTCGAGCGCACCTGCGCGGCCGTCTCCTCGAGCCCCGCCGGGTTCAGGTCCCAGAGGCTGACGGCGAGACCGAGCTCTGCCGCATGCACGGCGGTGGCCCGCCCGATCCCGCTCCCGGCACCGGTGATGAGCACCGCGTCTCCTGCTGTGAATCCGAGGTCGACTGCACCCATACCGCGCTCCTTTGCCCAAGCATTTGCTTGTTTGACTCTAGCGCTGCGGAACGTCGAAGGCCAGCCCCGCCCACCGCGGGCGCCGTCACCGGGAGGAGAGCACGAAACCTCGGTAGTCGGCCGCTGCGACCTCCTCGCACCGATCGATGTAGTTCTTGAAGCCGCCGATGTACGGGAGGAACCCCCGCGCCTTGCCGGCGATGTTCGAGCCGGTGTACCACGACGGTGCCGACCCGAAGAGGGTGCGGTCGGCGAGCTCGAGCGAATGCGCGGTCCACGCCGCCGCCGCATCCGACCGCGCTTCGATCGAGGTGTGGCCCGCCTCCCGGCAGTACGCGATGATCCGCAGCGCGTAGTCGCCCTGCTGCTCCGAGGTGAGCGCCATGTTCGACAGCACGCTGGGGCTGCCGGGGCCGTTCAGCACCAGCAGGTTCGGGAATCCGGGCAGGGCGATGCCGAGGTAGGTCGACGGGAAGCCGGTCCACTCCTCGCGCAGCGATCGGCCGTCGCGTCCGCGGATGTCGATCGCGGTGAGCGCGCCGGTCATGGCGTCGAAGCCCGTGGCGTACACGATCACGTCGTGTTCGCGGTGCCGCTCGGTCGTGCGGATGCCGGTGGCGGTGACCTCGGCGAGGGGCTCCCGTCGCAGGTCCACCAGTGCGACATGCGGCTCGTTGAACGTCTCGTAGTAGCCGGTGTCGGTGCAGATGCGCTTGGTTCCGACCGGGTGGTCGCGCGGTGTGAGGGTGTCGCGCGTCTGAGGATTCGGCACCCTCTCGGCGAGTTTCCGCTCGAAGAAGATCCGGGCGGCGTCGTTGATCACCGGGTCGACGGTGAGGCCCTGGAAGGCCTTGGCGAAGAGTACGCCGCCGCGTGTCCAGCTCTCCTCGAACACCTCGCTGCGCTCCTGCTCGTCGGCCTCCGCGAACGGCACGGGGTGGCTCGTCCAGGGAGACCCCGCGGCACCGTTCCAGGAGAGCTCGCGCCGACGCGCCAGGTCGTCCTGCTGACGTCGCCACTCCTCGTCGTCGAGCATCCGGTTGAACGCGGGCACGCTGTAGTTCGCGCTGCGCTGGTACACCGTGAGCTCGGCGGCATCCTGCGCGATCAGCGGGATCGCCTGCACTCCGGACGAGCCGGTGCCGATCACGGCGACCCTCTTGCCGCGAAGGTCCACCGGAGTCTCGGGCCAGGCCGAGGTCTGCAGGACCTCGCCCGTGAAGTCGTCCCGGCCGGGGAGGTCGGGCAGCTGCGGCTTCGAGAGCCCGCCCGTCGCCATCACCAGCCAGCGTGCCGAGGCCTCGAGTCCGGACTCGGTGCGCACGTTCCAGCGCTGCGCCGACTCGTCCCAGGATGCGGCGGCCAGGCGCTCGCCGAAGCGGTAGTGGCGGCGGACGTCGAACCGGTCGGCGACGTGGTTCAGGTAGCGCAGGATCTCGGGCTGCGTGGCATAGCGCTCACTCCACCGCCACTCGCGCTGCAGGGCGTCGTCGAACGAGAACGAGTAGTCGATGCTCTCGACGTCGCAGCGGGCACCCGGGTAGCGGTTCCAGTACCAGGTGCCGCCCACGTCCTCCCCCGCCTCGAGTCCGAGGATGTCGAGGCCCGCCCGCTCGGCGTGGATCGTGGAGTACAGGCCGGCGAAGCCGGCGCCGACGATGATGACGTCGTGTTCGGGGATCATCTGCGGTCCTTCGGGTCGGGGGCGGTCAGGGAGCGGAGGTCGCTCCAGAGGATGTCGGCGGCGCTGGTGCCGGGGCCGTAGCCGGGGATGGTCAGGAAGCCGTGGAACTGATCGGGGTGGTGGCGGAGCGTCACCGGGACACCGGCGGAACGGAGCCGTCCGGCGTAGTCGGCGCCTTCGTCGCACAGGGGATCGAGGCCGGCGGTGACGACGATCGCAGGCGGTAGTCCTGCGAGATCGTCGACCGCGAGCGGGGTGACGTCGGCGTCGAAGCGGTCCGGCCGCTCGCCGAGGAATGTGCGCCAGTAGTGCGCGAGCAGCTCGGACGTGACGAAGTAGCCGTCCGCTCTCGTGCGGTGGCTCTCGGACGACATCGTCGGATCGAGGAACGGGTACAGCAGCACCTGTGCCACGACCGGGCTCCTGCCGCGATCGCGGAGGCTGATCGCCGCGCCGGCCGCGACGTTGCCGCCCGAGCTGTCGCCCGCGAGGACGAGCCCGTGCGCCGCGAGCCCGGTGTCGACGGCCCAGACCGCCGCGGCGACCACATCGTCGCGCGCTGCGCCGGGGCCCGCTTCGGGGGCGAGACGGTAGTCGACCGAGACCACGACGGCGCCCGTGGCGCGGGCCCATCGACGGCAGAAGCCGTCGTGTCCGACGATCGAGCCGTGCAGGAAACCGCCGCCGTGCGCGTACACCGTGGTCGGCGCATCCGGCCGTCGCTCGTGCGGGTGGTAGGTCCGGATCGGGATGCCGTGGGTGCCGGCGTCCACCACCACGTCTTCCGTCGATGCGACGTCGTCGAGGTTCGTCGCCGGACGGATCCGGTCGTCGGCGGCAGCCCGTCCGTCGAACGGGTCCATCGTCGCCAGCGGCGGGAAGCTCGCGTTCAGCAGCTCCAGCATCCGTATCGTCTCGTCCACGTGATCTCCTTCGATCAGCAGCGGTATGACTGTTAGTCATAGTACGATCAGGAATATCTCACTCATCGACGAGGAGGTCAAGTGAGCGACCACGAAGACACCGACGAACGGCCCGATCTGCCGGCGACGAGCTGGGCCGTGCTCGGCATCCTTTCGTTCGGCACCGAGCTGTCGGGATACGACGTCAAGCAGTGGGCCGATCAGAGCCTCGCCTTCTTCTACTGGGCGCCCTCGCAGAGCCAGATCTACACCGAACTGCGGCGGCTGGAGCAGCTCGGCATGGCGGCATCGCGGGTGGAGCAGACGCACGCGGCGAAGAGTCGACGGCTGTACGGCATCACCGATCGGGGACGGCGGAGCATGCGCCGGTGGTCCGACGAGATCCCCCCGGAGCCGGTGGTGCTCAAGCATTCGCACATCCTGCGCTTGTGGGCGGCGCACAACGGCGACCTCGATCGCCTGCGCGAGAGCCTCGCCGCCTACCGCGACGAGGCGCTGCGCACGGCGGACGAGGCGGCCGCCCACGCGAGAGGGGCGCAGCGGGAGGATGCCTGGCGGTTCTCCGGTGTCGCGCTCGAGTGGTCCGAGCGGTTCTCCCGCGACGAGGCCGCCCGCATCGACTGGCTCATCGAGCGCCTGAGCGGGATGCGATGAGCGGCGCGGTGCGGACGTGAGCCCCGTCTGCGTCCGACCCTCAGAGGCCGTACCCGCCGTCGACGTCGAGCTTCTGTCCGGTGATGAAGCCCGCCGACGGGGAGGCGAGGAACGCCACGGCGGCGGCGATGTCGCCCGCGGTGCCGAATCGGCGGAGCGGGATGTTCTGGGTCGCCACCTCGAGCGCGCGCTCATCCAGGTCTCCGGACGCCATCAGTCGGGCGGACATCCCGTCCCAGAGCATGCCCGGTCCGACCGCGTTCACCCGTACGCCGAAGCGCCCCTCCTCCGCGGCGAGTCCGCGAGCCAGCGCCTCGACTCCGCCCTTCGGCGCGACCGACAGTCCGTCGCGCACGGGGTAGCGCCGCGTGCCCGCGCTGGTGACGACGGTGAGCGATCCGGATGCTTCGCGCAGGGCCGGGAGGAAGGCCTTCGCGACCACGAAGAAGCCCACCAGGTCGTCGTCGACCTGCCGGGCGAACTGCTCCACCGAGACCTTCGACAGGTGCAGCATCGGCACGTGCGGGCCGGCGGCATGCACGACCGTGTGCACGGCGCCGTGCCGCTCCACGAGGTCGGCGGCCAGCGTTGCGGCCCCGGTCTCGTCGCGCACGTCGAGTCGGTGGGCCTCGCCGTGATCGCCGAGGGCGTCGAGCAGCTCGGGCGACGGCTCGGAGCGGTGGGTGATCGCGACGCGGACGCCCGCGGCGGCGAGGTTCCTGGCGATGGCGGAGCCGATTCCGCCGGTCCCGCCGGTCACGACGGCGATGCCGGGAAGGTCGCGGAGACGGCGGTTCTCAGAAGTCTGTGCAGTGTCCATGAGCCGGAATCTAACAGGTGTCCGAATCGTAACCAAGCAATTGACCGGTTGGGCGTTGCTCGGGGTGTCCGAGTGTGATTTACTAAGCAAGCGTTTGGTCGCTCTAGCGCTCTAACTCAACGATGAGAGAGGTTCGGATATGCGGTTCAACAGACTCGCGGCGGTTGCCGCAGGGATCGTGGTCTCGACGATGGTCCTCGCCGGCTGTGCCGGGGATGACGCGGACGCAGGGAACGGTGGCGGCGAAGGCGGCGGCGACGACCCGATCAAGATCGTGGTGCTGGGCGGCATGGGCGCCGAGGGCATCCTCGCCGACAATGCGACGACCGCCGTGACGGCCGCCCTGGCCTCCGTCGATGCCGTGAACGACATGGGCGGGATCCTCGACCGCGAGGTCGAGATCACCCACCTCGAGGACAACGCCGACCCGACGGTGGCCGTGACGAAGCTGCGCGAGTACATCGCGACCGAGGGCAAGCCCGACCTGGTGATGAACTCCGGTCCCTCGACGATCACCGAGGCCATGCTGCCGATCCTCACGCAGAACAAGATCGTCTCGTTCAACATCGGACCGACCACCGGATCCGGTGATCCGTCGGTCAACCCCTACAGCTTCGACCTCAGCGCCTCCGTGCCCGACTACCTCGGCTCGTTCGTCGCCGAGATGGACGACCGCGGCTACGAGGACGTCGCGATCCTGCACGGCTCCAGCGCGTACGGCGAGCTCTTCGGCTCGCTCGGGGAGACCACCTTCGCCGATGCCGGATTCACCGTGACCGGCAACGAGGGCTTCGACAACGCCGCGCTCGACATGACCTCTCAGCTCTCGGCGCTCCAGCAGGGCGACCCCGACGTGCTGGTGCTCGACGCTTACGGCGCACCGCTCGGCTACGTGCTCCAGAGCCTGGAGAAGCTCGGCTGGGATGTGCCCGTGATGGGCAACTCGTCGGTCGCGGCGACCGGTCTCATCGCCACGCCGGCTCCGGACGGAGTGCTCGGCACCGACCAGGTCAAGAACCTCACCATGCAGGTGTACTCCAGCACGCAGTACGACCCGGACGACACGAAGGTGAACGAGGCCGTGGAGCGCATGCTCGCCGCCGGTGACATCAAGTCGTCGCTGATCCTGGCGTACAACTACGACTCGGCGCTGCTCTTCAAGGCCGCCGCGGAGAAGGCCGGCGGAGTCGACGACCCCGACGCCCTGGTCGCAGCACTCATCGACCCCGAGGTGCAGAAGGCGGCCGAGACCGCGATCCTGGGCCTCTACGCGTTCGAGAAGGATGCGCACAGCCCGCACGTGGGTCCGGAGCAGTTCGCCTTCATCCCGCCGGGCGAGCTCGTCAACGGCCAGTTCCAGCCCTGACGGCGGCCGGCGCCGTGAACACCGCCGACGGCTCGGATCTCGAATCGGATCCGAGCCGTCGGCACACCAAGCCAAAGAAGTGATGGAAGGAACCCGACCGCAATGACCATCATCTGGTCCGGCCTGGCTCTCGGTGCGATCTACGCACTGGTGGCGATCGGCTACAACATCGTCTTCCTCTCGCAGAAGACCTTCAACTTCGCCCAGGCGGCGCTCATGATGCTCGGCGCGTTCCTCGCGTACGTCGGCATCGTCGTCTGGGGCCTGCCCTGGTGGCTCGTCGCGATCGCCGCGGCCGTCATCGTCGGCGCGATCGCCGCTCTCGAGGAGCGCATCGCCATCCGTCCGGTCAAGGATCCGCACAACCTGCTGGTCACCACCCTCGGCGCCTCGATCATCATGGAGGGCGTCGCCCAGGTGATCTGGGGCGGCGAACCCAAGCGCGTGCCCTTCTTCATGGGCGACCAGGTGCTGGAGTTCCTCGGCGGCCGGGTCTACCCCGTCGAGCTCGCCCTGATCGTGCTCGTCATCGTCATCGTCATCGTGCTCACGCAGTACGCCAAGCGGAGCATGACGGGCATCGCCCTGCTCGGGATGAGCGAGAACCGCGAGGCCGCCCAGCTGCGCGGCGTCAACGTGCGCCGCTTCGCCCTGATGGCGTTCATCTTCACCGGCGTCCTCGCCGGGTTCCTGGGAGTGTTCGTCGGCCCCAAGACCTATGCGGTCGCGACGCTCGGCGCCTCGCTGGCGCTCAAGGGCTTCGTGGTCCTCGCGATCGGCGGATTCGGCTCCCTCGGCGGCGTGCTCGTCGGCGGACTGATCGTCGGACTCGCGGAGGCCCTCGCCACGCGCTACATCGGCGCCGACTACGCGGGCCTGACGGTCTTCTTCATCCTCATCGTGATTCTGATGGTCAAACCGACGGGACTCTTCACCCGTCGAGTGGAACGGACGGTGTGACCATGGCTGCTCTCTGGTTGAAACTGCGGGCGATCCCGGGGTGGATCTGGCCCCTCGCCGTCGGTGCCGTGCTGCTCGCGCTCCCGTTCCTCGGGCTCGGCTACGCCGCGACGCGGCAGATCGAGCTCACCCTCATCCTGGCGCTCATCGTGCTCGGCCTGAACCTGTCGCTCGGCTACGCCGGTGAGTTGGCGATGGGCCAGGTCGCGATGTACGCGGCAGGTGCTTACGCTGCGGGTCTGGCCAACAAAGCCGGCGTGACCGACATCTGGCTGCAGCTGCTGATCGGCGGCGGGGCGGCGCTGGTGATCGGGCTCATCTCCGGTATCCCCGGCCTGCGCCTGGGCAGCTGGTCGCTCGCGATGACCTCGTTCTTCCTGATCCTGATCGTCCCGGACGTGCTGTCGATCTTCAAGGAGCAGACCGGCGGACGCAACGGCCTGGCCGGCATCATGCCGGCCACCTCGTTCGGCCAGATGATCGACGGCCGCACGTACTACCTGATCATCGTCGGCGTCGCCATCGTCGCCTTCGCGCTGATCCGCAACCTCGTCGTCTCGGATCACGGGACCGCCCTGCGAGTGCTCAAGCAGAGTCCGGTGCTGGCCTCCTCCATGGGCATCTCGGTGTTCCGCGCCAAACTCACGGCCTACGCGATCGGTGCCGTCCCGGCCGGGATCGCCGGCGTGCTGTTCGCCAACCTCGACCTGTTCATCTCGCCCGAGGCTTTCGCGTTCTCGTTCGCCATGACGGTGCTCGCCGCTTCGATCTTCGGCGGGTCCGCCAGCATCTACGGCGCCCTGATCGGAGCGGCGGTCCTGCAGTTCGGCATGAACCAGTCGACGAACTTCAGCCAGTTCGGGCTGATCATCTCCGGTGCGTTCCTGCTCATCGGCGGTGTGGCCTTCACCGGGGGACTCGCGGGGCTTCTGCGCGGCCTCTTGCGGAAGGCCGACAATGCGGCGAAGGCCAAGACCGGAGTGCGTCGGGCGGAGGCCGCTCCGGCGGAGATCGAGAAGCTCGACGGTGCGCTGCTGCGCACCGAGGGGGTCTCCAAGGCGTTCGGCGGCAACCAGGCACTGTCGAAGGTGTCGATCGATGCGGCGCCGGGAGCGGTCACCGCGATCATCGGCCCCAACGGGTCCGGCAAGACGACCCTCCTCAACATGATCTCCGGCTTCTACAAGACGGATGCCGGCACGATCGAGCTCGACGGGGACTCCATCCAGGGGCTCTCCTCGTACCGGGTCGCCCGTGCCGGAGTCTCCCGCACCTTCCAGACCCCGAACATCCCGGAGAAGCTGACGGTGTTCGAGGCCGTGGAAGCGGGACGGTACGCCACCGAGCGACCGACCATCTTCGCTTCGGTGCTGCGCCTCCCGACGTTCTGGCGCACCCGCAGGGAGAACCGTGCGGCAGCGGAGCGGGCCCTCGCGCTCGTCGGGCTCAGCGCACAACGTGATGAGCCGGCAGACGCGCTCCCGCTCGGCAACCGGCGCCTGCTCGAGGTGGCCCGCAGCCTTGCGGCGTCCCCGAAGGTGCTGCTCCTCGACGAGGTGGCATCCGGTCTGGACGAGGACGAGCTCGAGGTTCTCGAGACCCTCGTGAAGAGGCTGCGCGACGCCGGGATGACGGTCATCCTGGTGGAGCACAACTTCCAGCTCGTGCTCCGGGTGGCCGATGACATCTACGTACTCGCCCAGGGCGCGGTCATGGCGCACGGCACACCCGAGCAGATCGAGAGCAACCCGCGGGTCATGGAGGAGTACCTCGGTGTCACGGCGGAGACCAATGCGGCAGGAGGAGGCGACCATGAGTGAAGTGCTGCTGGAGGTGTCGGGTCTGCAGACCGGCTACGGCGACCTGACCGTCGTTCGCGACGTCTCGCTCACCGTGCGGGCGGGTGAGATCACGGTGCTGCTCGGTCGCAACGGCGCAGGCAAGACGACGACGCTGCGAGCGATCACCGGGCTGAACAAGGTGTCGGGCGGCAGCGTCTCCTACCTCGGCGAGCCGCTGACGGATGCTCCGCACAAGCGGGTCGCGCGCGGGATCTCCTACGTGCAGGAGGGCAAGAAGGTCTTCCGCGAGCTCACGATCGAGCAGAACCTCATCCTCGGAGGATTCTCCCGGGGCATGCGGAAGCGGGCTCTCGTCTCCTCGGCGGAGGAGATCTACCAGCTGTTCCCGATCCTGGGCAGCAAGCGCGCCCTCCCCGCGGCGAGCATGTCGGGGGGACAGCAGCAGATGCTCGCGATCGGCCAGGCGCTGATGGCGAAGCCGAAGCTGCTCATCCTCGACGAGCCGAGTCAGGGGCTCGCACCCGTGATCGTCAAGGAGGTCATGGAGCGGGTCCACGAGCTCAAGGACACCGGCATCGGCATCCTCCTCGTCGAGCAGGCCGTGCAGGAGTCGGTCGCGATCGCCGACGAGGTGACGGTGATCGAGATGGGTCGCACGACCCTCGCCGGCGCCGCCGCCGACGTGTCGCTCGACGATCTGCAGAGGGCCTACTTCGGCGCGGTCGCGTGAGAGCGGGCTCCGCCGGACGACCGCGATCGCGATGGTGCCGTTCGACGAGGTCGACGCCGAGCACGCGTTCGCCGAGGGGGAGGGCGACCGCACCGGGCTGAACATCCGAAGCCCGGGAGAACGGGCGCGGGGGCCCCGCGTCGGCGGTCGGGCGTCAGGACGCCGGGAGCGCGGACGCGGTGGGGTAGCCGAGGACGGTGGTCTGTTCGCGGTCGAACGCGGTCGTGACCCGGTGGGCGATGAGCCAGCTGCCCTCGATCCGTCGGTAGGCCACGTCGTAGAAGCCGCGCATCGCGAGCCGCGGGGCACCGGCATCCTCGGCGTAGTCGCCGTGGAACTCCAGGTGGATGCGGGCCGTCGCACGGTCGCCGTCGAACGCGAGCTGCGGCAGATGCAGGAAGTGGATGCCGGCGAACGCGGCATCCGTGCAGAAGGCCTGCAGCGCGGATCGTCCCTGCACGAAGGTGAGCGGCGGCGCGTCGCCGACCGGACGCGACTGGTAGACGCCGTCCGCGGTGAACAGGCTGCTCCAGGTCTCGCCGTCGCGCTCGTCGAAGGAGCGCGCGTAGGTCGCCTCCAGCTCGATGATCTCCAGCCGGTCCTCCAGAGCCTGCAGGCGCTCTTCGATGCTTCGGGTCATGATCTCCCTTTCGTCCCGGGCTCGGCGGCCCGTCGTACGCGTTCCCGGCTGGTCGTCGCGGGGTCGTCGGGTCCGCGACGACCGCGTGGTCCGTCGCCCTCCGGCTCACGCAGCCTCCCGGCATCCGATCGGGTCCACTCGCGCACGGCCGTTCGTTCGACGATGCGCCAGCCGTCGGCGTCGCGACGCACATGGTCGAGGTAGCGGAAGCCGCTCGTGAAGTTGAGGGACTCGTCGTCGGACGGCGTGCCCCAGTGCACGGCCGTGCCGTACGTCTCGGCGAAGGCATGGTCGCCGTAGAGCTCGACCCGGTGGTTGCCGATGAGGTGCATGGTGCCGTCGAACACCGCGGTTCGCTCGCGCAGCCAGGCCGTGAAGCCGTCGGCCGTGCCGGAGAAGCCGGTGTGGTGGTCGACGCCGTCGTGCGCGTAGACGCCTCGGACGGCGAGGTAGTCGGCGCGGTCGACCGCCGAGCAGTAGCGCAGGATCAGATCGTGGATCTCCTGGCGGTCCGCGAGCTCGGCGAGGGTGTTCATGCCTGATCCGGCATGTTCGTCCAGCCGCGGCCCGACGCCTTGGCGTACCAGCCGGACGCGGCGAGTGTCCCGCCGTCCACCGGGATCGTGTGACCCGTGATGAACGCGGCATCACGAGAGGCGAGGAAGGCCACGACGCCTGCGAAGTCCTCGGGCTTCCCGAAGCGTCCGGCGGGAAGCCAGGAGCGCAGCAAGGCGGGATCGCGGCCGGCCAGCATCAGCTCGGCCGGGGTCTGCGGTGTGTCGGCGAGATCCGGCGCGATCGCATTGACCCGGATGCCGGACGGGCCGAGTTCGACGGCCAGGCTCTTCGTGAACGCCGAGACGCCGGCGTTGTATGCCGAGTAGACCGCGTTGCCGGGGATGCCGCGGAACGCCTCGACCGTGGAGACGTTGACGATGCTGCCGCCGCCCGCCGAGATCATCCCGGGCAGCAGCGCGTGCGTCACGGCGAAGACGTGCCACAGGTTGAGCTCGTGCAGACGCCGCCACTGCTCGGGTGGGCTCTTGGCGAAGAACGACTTCGCGGGGCGGAAGTCGCCGACGTTGTTGACGAGCACGTCGGCGTGACCGTGATCGCTCTCGACCAGGGCTGTGAGGCGGGCGACCGTGTCGTCGTCGGTGATGTCGCCGACGAGGACGGTGCAGCCTCCGCCGTCCGCCTCGATGTCGGCCGCCGTCCGCGCGGCGGCATCCGCATCGATGTCGACCAGCACGACGTGGTCGCCGTCGGCCGCGAACCGGCGGCTGATCCCGCCCCCGATGCCGAGGGCGCCGCCGGTGACCACCACGGTGCGCGGATGCTGCAGAGGAACGTCATCGTGACTCATGCAACAAACCTAGCATTTGGTTGGTAGCATGGACAGGTCGGCGCATCGGAGCGCCGCTCACGGAGGAGGCGGAGTGAGCCTGGTCATGGATTTCGCGGGGAAGGTCGTCGCGGTCACCGGGGGCGCTCGCGGGGTGGGCCGCGGCGTGGTCGAGGCGTTCCTCGATGCGGGCGCCGAGGTCGAGTTCTGCGGCCGCTCCGAGCCGGCGACCCTGCCGGAGCGCGCGGGGCGAGCGGCATCCTTCCGCCCGGTCGATGTTCGCGACGCCGCTCAGAACGAGGCGTGGATCGCGGGTATCGCGGCACGCCACGGCCGGCTCGACGTGCTCGTCAACAACGTCGGCGGCTCTCCGTTCGGCCGCTTCGAAGCAGGCTCGCCGCGGTACTTCCAGGCCATCACCGAGATCAACTTCCTCTCCGCCGCAGTCGCGACGAGGGCGGCGTTCGAGCCGCTGCGGGCGACGTCCGGCAGTGTGATCAACATCACCTCGATCAGCGCCCGTCGCCCGAGCCCCGGCACGGCCGTCTACGGAGCCGCGAAGGCGGCGCTGGAGAGCCTGACCCGCAGCCTCGCGGTCGAGTGGGCGCCGGAGATCCGCGTCAACGCGGTCAGCAGCGGGCTCGTGCACACCGAGAGCGCGGTCGACCACTACGGCACACCCGAGCAGTACGCCGAGATCGCGCGCACCATCCCGCGGGGGCGGCTCGCCTCGCCCGCGGAGCTCGGCAACGTCTGCGTCATGCTCGCCTCCCCGCTCTCGGCGCACGTCACCGGCGCCGTCATCCCCGTGGACGGCGGCGGTGAATGGCCCGCCTTCCTGACTCACACCCCGAACGCGGACATCGTGCAGCAGGCCGACCGTCTCGACATCACTGGAGGACCCTCATCATGACCGAAGCCGTCATCGTCTCCGCCGTGCGCTCACCCATCGGGCGTGCGTTCAAGGGCAGCCTGAAGGACATGCGCGGCGACGACCTCGCCGTGCAGATGGTGCGGGCGGCCGTCGACGCTGTGCCCGGACTGAACCCGGACGAGATCGTCGACCTGATGGTGGGCTGCGCGCAGCCGGCGGGACAGCAGGGTTACAACATCGGACGGATGCTGGCGCTCCAGCTCGGCTGGGACGCGGTTCCCGGCACCACGGTCAACCGCTATTGCGCGTCGTCGCTGCAGACCACCCGCATGGCCTTCCACGCGATCAAGGCCGGCGAGGGCGACGTGTTCGTCTCGGCCGGTGTGGAGGCGGTGTCGCAGTTCGGCTCCGGCAAGTCCGACGGCATGCCCGACACCAAGAACCCGCGATGGGCGGATGCCGCGGCCCGCACGGCGCGTGAGGCACAGGATCCGGACTTCGTGTGGTCGGACCCGCGTGAGCGCGGCGAGCTCGAGGACATCTACATCGCGATGGGGGAGACCGCCGAGAACGTCGCCTCCTTCCGCGGAGTGTCCCGCCGCGAGCAGGACGAGTGGGCGGTGCTCAGCCAGAACCGCGCCGAGGCCGCCGCCGCCCGCGGGTTCTGGGAGACCGACATCACCCCGGTCCGCCTCGCCGACGGCACGCTCGTGACGAAGGACGACGGTCCGCGCGCGGGCGTCACCCTCGAGGGCATCAGCGGTATGCAGCCGGTGTTCCGCGCGCACGGCACCGTGACGGCGGCGAACTGCTGCCCGCTCAACGACGGCGCGGCCGCACTCGTGATCATGAGCGACACCCGTGCCGCCGAGCTCGGCCTCACCCCGCTCGCCCGCGTCGTGTCGACCGGTGTCTCGGCACTCTCCGCCGAGATCATGGGCCTCGGGCCGGTGCAGGCCGTCGAGCGCGCGCTCGCCCACGCCCGCATGTCCATCGGCGACATCGACATCCTGGAGATCAACGAGGCCTTCGCCGCCCAGGTGATCCCCTCGATCGCCGACATCGGCATCGACCCCGAGCGGGTGAACGTGAACGGCGGTGCGATCGCCCTTGGCCACCCCTACGGCATGACCGGCGCCCGCATCACCACGACCGCGATCAACGCGCTCCGCGAGCGTGACGCGCAGTTCGCCGTGGAGACCATGTGCACCGCGGGTGGCCAGGGCATGGCGATGGTGCTCGAACGCCTGGGTTGAGCTGACCTGGACCGTGGCCGTGCGCTCGGCGTGCACGGCCACGGCCGCGCCTCACTCGGCGCGCGCCCCGGCTCATCCCTGGGCGCGCAGCTCCGACTTCAGGATCTTCCCGGTGGCGTTGCGGGGGAAGTCCTCGACGAAGACGAACTCGCGCGGCACCTTGAAGTTCGCCAGGTGAGTGCGGCAGAAGGCTTCGAGATCGGCGGCATCCGGGCGCGGTGAGGCGTTGTGCAGCAGCAGCACGTAGGCCCGTCCGACGGTGCCGAGACGGTGATCGTCCACCCCGATCACGGCGGACTCGTTGACGGCCGGATGCTTGCGCAGCGCGTTCTCGACCTCGGCGGGATACACGTTGAAGCCGCCGACGATGAACATGTCCTTCAGCCGGTCGGTGATCTTCAGGCATCCGTGCTCGTCGAGCCGTCCGACGTCGCCGGTGTGGAACCACCCGTCCGCGTCGAGCACCGCATCCGTCGCGGCCTGGTCCTCGAAGTAGCCGAGCATGACGTTCGGACCGCGGAGCAGGATCTCGCCATCGGTGTCGAGCCCGGCATCCTCGCCGTCCTCGTCCACGACGCGGATCTCGACGCCCTCGACGGCCGGACCGGTGGTCTGCGCCGTGTGCTCCAGCGACTCGCCGGGACGGGAGAGCGTGGCCACGACGCACTCGGTCAGGCCGTACGCCTGGGCGACGGTCTCGAAGCCGAGGACGTCGACCATGTCGTGGAAGAGCGTGGCCGGGGCGGCCGTTGCTCCGGCGATCGCGAACCGCAGCGACGACAGGTCGTACTCGCCGAGGCGCGGATGGTCGAGAAGCGAGGTGAAGATCGTCGGTACGCCGGGCAGCACGCTGATGCGGGCGGACTGCACGAGCTCCAGCAGCTGATCGGCGTCGAACATCGCGAGCGGGTAGATCGTGGTCCCCGCCATCAGAGAGGTGATCATGCCGGCCTTGTAGCCGAACCCGTGGAAGAACGGGTTGACCACGGCGTAGCGGTCGTCGGGACTGAGACGCGCGCCCAGTCCCCAGGCCCGTGCCACGGAGAGCGTCTGGCGGTGCGCGCTGAGCACGCCCTTCGGGATGCCGGTGGTGCCCGAGGTGAACAGCACGTCCATGATGTCGTCGGGGGTCACGGCTTCCGCCGCGGCCGTCACGCGGCCCTCGTCGACCCCGCCGCCGGCGGCGAGGAAGTCCGCCCACGAGAGGATGCCGTCGTCGCCCGCCCCGTCGATGGTCACGGCGGTGTGCAGATGCGGGAGACCGGGGAAGACCGGGCCGTCGCCGCCGCGCTCGGCCGCGGCGCCGCGGAGCATCGAGCTGTACGACTTCCCGAGGAAGCCGTCGGCGACCACGAGGCCGGTGGCGCGGGAGCGGGCGAGGATCTCGGCGGCCTCGTGACCGGTGAAGCGCGTGTTGAGGGGGACGACCGCGATGCCGACCAGCTGCGCGCCGAGCATCGCCAGGATGAACTCGTGGCGGTTCGGCGCCCACAGGCCGATGCGGTCGCCCGGCTCGACACCCTGGGCGAGGTAGGCGCGGGCGACGGAGCGCACCCGGTCCTGGAGCTCGGCGTAGCCGATGACCACGTCGCCGTCGACGATGGCCGGGTGGTCGCCGAGGGCTGCCATCTCCGTGAGGAGGGCGGGCACTGTCGTGGCTTCCGAGACTGTCATGGACGTCCTTTCCAATATCATGCGTACACTCCGAGTGGATGTTTCGGGAAAACGCTCACATGCGGCACACTTGAACAAGCGCTTGTGAGATTCTCTGTGAAGGAGCAGCAATGGCAACGACCAAAAGCGGGGGGCGGCAGGAGCAGAGCTCCGAACGCCGCGACCAGATCATCTCGATCGCCGCGCGCCTGATCGCCAAGCGCGGGTACTCCGCCACGACGGTCCGAGACATCGCCGACGAGGCGGGCATCCTGTCCGGCAGTCTGTACCACCACTTCTCCTCCAAGGAAGCGATCCTGCAGGAGATCCTGCGCAGCTTCATGGCCGGGCTCCTCGGGCGCTTCGAAGAGATCGTGGCCGAGGGCGGCAGCCCCCGCGACATCCTCGACAAGCTGATCGCGCACGCCTTCGCGACGATCGAGAGCCAGCCCGACGCGGTCGGCCTGTACCAGAACGAGCTGTCGTTCCTCGCCCGTCAGCCCGGCTTCGAGTTCCTCACCGAGAACAGCGAGCGCATCGAGGCGCTGTGGCTGTCGCAGATCACCGAGGGCCAGAAGGTCGGCGTCTTCCGCGATTCCATCGATGCGCCCATCGCGTACCGCTTCATCCGCGACGCGGTGTGGTCGACCGTCGCCTGGTACCGACCGGGCCGCGGGCACACCGCAGTGAGCCTGACCGACAACTTCCTGGATCTGCTCCACAAGGGCCTCCTCGCCGATTGAGCGGATGCCGCGTCAGTCTGCGACTTCGCGGGTGCGGGTGCTGCGCGGGTCGAGGACCTCGCGGATCAGCCGCAGCTCCTCGGCATCGGGCGTGCGCGTGAGCGGCGCATCCGTCGCATCGAGCGGGAATCCGGTGCTGTCGGCGACCGTCTGCGGATCGACCCCGGGGTGTACCGAGAGCACCGTGACGGCGCCCTCCTCGTCGTAGCCGAGCACAGCGAGGTTCGTCACGATCACGCCGAGGCGGTGATGCGCGAGGCCGGCCTCGCGTGCGCGGTCGTTGCCGACGCCCGAGACCATGTCGACGGCGGGAACGAACACGCGGGTGCTGTGCCGGGAGATCCAATAGTCGACGCGGTGGTTGGCGGTGTTCCCCGGCGCACCGCGCACCCCGATCAGCTGACGGGTGGGGCGGGCCCAGTCGCCGATGAGCGAGATGTTCTGGTTCCCGAACCGATCGATCTGGCTCGCGCCCATCATGCTCTGACGACGGCCCGTGGCGAGGATGTCGAAGATCCGGCGGAACGGCGCCCAGCCCTCGATCGTCGGCTGCGGGGCCCCCGGGTCGCCCGGCTGCGGCGGGCCGCTCAGGAAGAACGCCTCGCCGTCGCTCAGGACGAGATCGGGAGCGCTGGTGAGCTTCGCCAGGCGTGCGCCCAGCGCCGGGATGATGCCGACCGCGTGCGCGAGGATCTCGCCCGACTCCCGGTAGGTGTCCGCGCAGGCCGCGATGCAGATCTCGGCGGTCGTCGCTCCGGCCGTCGCGGAGGTCGTGCTCGCGGTGGTGGTGTCGGTGGTCATGACTCTCCTCGGTCGGCGTGGAAGCGGGCGACGGCGGCGTGGTAGCCGGCCTCGTCGGTGTGCAGGAAGGTCCGCTCGAACTCGGTCCAGGCATCGGGGTCCTTGGCGGAGGCGGCGTAGTGCTTCTGGAAGGCCTCGTCGCGGTCGTAGTCGGGTGCGCAGGTGGTGAAGTGCGCACCGCGCGGAGCCTCGACGACCGCCGAGGCGTAGATGCGGCTGAACAGCAGCGTGTGGAACGAGCCCTCGTCGAGCAGCGCCGAGGTGGGGACGACCTTCTCGGTCGAGACGATGGTGCGCTCGGCCGCCATCGCGAACAGGTCGTCGAAGTACGGGTCCGGTCCCAGATACTGCGCGTTCCCCTGCTCGTCGGCGCGGTTCACGTGCACGAGCGCGATGTCGAGGGGGAGGGCCGGCATCGCCACGTACTCGGCGTCGGAGTAGGGCGAGCGCACCGTCCGCACCCGCGGATTCGCCGGCAGCACGTCCGATCCGAGACCGGCCAGGATGGGCAGGAAGTCGAGGCGGGCGTTCGCCGCCCGGAGTCCCGCCACGAACATGCCCTCGTCGTACTCCTCGATCTCCAACTCGCCGCGTTCCCGCGCCTGCGTGAACAGCGGGTCCAGCGGGATGCTGTCCAGCGAGACGAAGCCGTACACGAGCTTGCGGATGCGACCGGCGGCGGCGAGCAGCCCGACATCGGGCCCGCCGAAGGCCACCACGGTGAGGTCGGTGATGTCGCGCCGCAGGATCTCGCGCACCAGGGCCATGGGCTTGCGCCGGGACCCCCAGCCGCCGATCCCGATCGTCATCCCGCTCTCGATGGTGGCGACCGCCTCCTCGATGCTGACCCGCTTGTCCGACATCCCCGCTCCTTCGCGCGACGGCGCTAAACCTAGCGCTTGTTTGGGAATCACAGTAGCATGCCCGGGAGGACGAACAGCGAGGGAGCTGCGCATGGCCGGACAGTCGATGGCAGAGCACGTGGTGGTGACCGGCGGCACCAGCGGGATCGGTGCGGCGGTGGTGGAACTGCTCCTCGACCGGGGATGCCGGGTCACCGTGTTCGACCTGGCGCCGAGTGCACGAGCGGACGTGGAGACGCGGATCGTGGACGTCCGCGACGAGGCCGCCGTCGAGACGGCGATGGAGGCGGCGTGGGCGCACGGTCCGGTCACGGGGCTCGTCGCCTGCCACGGCATCCGAGGCGCCTTCGTGCCCGCGCTGGACATCGATCTCGACCGGCTCCGCCTGCTGTACGACGTGCACGTCGTGGGGACGCTCGCGATCTCGCGCGCCCTGGTGCGGCGTCTCGACGGGGCCCCGGCCTCCATCGTCCTGGTGTCGTCGACGACCGCCTATCGCGGCTGGGCCAACCAGGCCGACTACGGGCCGGCGAAAGCGGCGGAGCGGCAGCTGATGGAGAATCTCGCCGTGGAGTGGGCGCCGCGAGGAGTGCGGGTCAATGCGATCGCGCCCGGCCACA
Source organism: Microbacterium sp. MYb66 (assembly GCF_002979435.1). GTDB lineage: Bacteria > Actinomycetota > Actinomycetes > Actinomycetales > Microbacteriaceae > Microbacterium. Next base: position 41,133 of record NZ_PCOV01000005.1, read on the forward strand.
CGCTCACCCCGATGGTGCAGGACATGGTCGACGGCGGCTACGACCTCGCGGCCGTCGAGAAGCGCACGCCACGAGGACGGCTGGCGGACCCCGCCGAGGTCGCCGCCGCGATCGTGTGGATGCTGTGCGACGCCACGCATGTGATCGGCCAATGCCTGCCGGTCGACGGCGGGTGGACGGTCGTGGGGAGATGATGCCGACCCGCGCGATCGGCGACCTGCAGGTCTCGGCGATCGGGATGGGGGCCATGACCCTCACCCAGGTCCCGGACGCCGACATCGAGCGGGGCGTCCGAGCCGTGCACGCGGCGGTGGATGCCGGCATCACGCTGTTCGACACCGCCGACTCCTACGGGCCGACGGGCGAGATGGGCGTGAACGAGCAGGCGCTGATCGCGGCGCTGCGCCAGCATCCGGACGCCCTCGATCGCGTGATCGTCGCGACCAAAGGCGGGCATACGCGAGGGCCGGAGGCGACGTGGTGGGTCGACGGGTCTCCCGAGCATCTCGCGGCCGCCGCGCGCGCGTCGGCGCAGCGACTCGGTCTCGACGCCCTGCCGCTCTATCAGCACCACCGTCCCGACGTGAAGGTGCCTTTCGAGGAGTCGATGGGCGCGATGCGCCGGCTCGTCGACGACGGTGTGGTCGTGCGGGTCGGGGTCTCGAACGTCGACTCCGCGCAGCTCGACATCGCGATGCGCGTGGTCGGGGACGCGCTGGTCAGCGTGCAGAACGAGTACTCGGTGCTCGAGCGCTCGGGCGATGAGGTGCTGCGTCGGTGCGAGGAGCACGGGCTGGCGTTCCTCGCGTGGGGTCCACTGGGCGGCATGCGCGCGGCCAAGGGTCTCGGCGGTGCGGCGGCCTCAGCGGCCGTGGTCGCCGAGCGGCACGGGGTGAGCCCGCAGCGGGTGGTGCTGGCATGGCTGCTGATGCGGTCGCCGGTGCTGATCCCGATCCCCGGGGCGAGTCGACCGGAGAGCGCCCGCGACTCCGCGGCATCCGTCGACCTCCTCCTCGACGATGAGGATCTGCTCCTGCTCGACGGGCGACCCGGGGAGGGTCAGTGAGGCTCCTGCAGCAGTTCGACCCGCACGTCGTCCGGGCCCTGCACGTAGACGTACCGGTAGCCCTCGAGCGGTCCGGCCGTCGCGGTCATGGTCTGCGACAGGGGCCGGTGGCCGAGGTCGGCCAGACGAGCGAGACTCGCCTCGATGTCGGGCACCACGATCGCCGGGTGCGCCGCCCCGATGTGGCCGTTGTCCGGATCGATGCGCGGGGCGTCCGCGCCACGGTACTCGGCGAGTTCCAGGAACACGCCGTCCGCCAGGCGGATGAAGGTCAGCAGGATCTCGACGCCCGGGTACCCCGTCGCGGCTTCGACGGCGGGCCCGCTCTTGGCGAGCGGGCCGATGACCTCGCCCTCGGTCGCGGCTCGGTAGAACGCCGTCGCCGCGACGGTGTCGCCGACCGTGATGCCGATGTGATGCAGCCGGGGCATCCCGTCTCCTTCTTCTCAACCGGTCAAAAGACAACCAAATGCTTGTTCGATAACTATCGCGGAGGAAACCCATGAATGCAACGCCCGTCATCGACCTCGCCGAACGCGTCGCCGTGATCACCGGAGCCGCCGGCGGCCAGGGTCGCGCGCACGCCGCCCTGTTCCATGATCTCGGAGCCGACCTGGTGCTCACCGACCTCGACGGTGCGGCGGTCGCCGAGGTCGCCGCCGAGTTCGGCGACCGGGCCATCGGCGTCGCGCACGACGTCTCATCGGCGGATGCCTGGTCTCGCGTCGCCGCGACGGCGCAGGAGCAGTTCGGGCGGGTGGACGTGCTCGTCAACAACGCCGGCTTCTGCCCGGAGGGGCCGCTCGTCGAGACCTCGGAGCGTGTCATCCGCCTCACGCTCGACGTGAACCTCATCGGCCCGATGCTGGGAGTGCAGGCGCTGCTGCCGCTGATGGGCGAAGGTGCATCGATCGTGAACATCGCCTCCACCGCGGGTGTCGCCGGCTACGCGAACCGCGTCCCCTACTCGGCCTCGAAGTGGGGGCTGCGCGGAGTCTCGCGCGCGCTCGCGCGGGAACTCGCCGGCAGCGGCATCCGTGTGAACACCGTCTGCCCCGGCGCCGTCGACACCCCCATGATCACGGAGGACACCCGCGCCGGCGTCGGCTTCATCTCGCGCATCCCGATCCCGCGTGCCGGCCGGCCGGAGGAGATCTCGAACCTGGTCGCCTTCCTCGCCAGCTCGGCCAGCAGCTACTGCACGGGGCAGGACTTCATCATCGACGGCGGTCAGGTCGCCTGATGCCCGCCTACGCCTTCGACGCAGTGGTGCCCGTCGTCGATCCGACCGCGTTCGTGCACGAGACGGCCAGCCTGATCGGCGACGTCATCATCGGGCCCGGATGCTACATCGGACCGTTCGCGAGCCTGCGGGGCGACTTCGGGCGCATCGTCGTCGGCGAGGGGTCGAACGTGCAGGACTCGTGCGTGATCCACGCCTTCCCGGGCGCGGACGCGGTGCTCGAGCCGAACAGTCATGTCGGGCACGGCGCCGTCCTGCACGGCTGCCGCATCGGATCGTTCGCGCTCATCGGCATCGGTGCCACGGTGCTGGACGGCGCCGAGATCGGTGCGGACGCACTGCTCGGCGCGGGAGCGGTCGTGACCGCGGGCACCGTGATCCCGCCGGGGTCGAAAGCGCTCGGCGCTCCCGCCCGCGTCGTGGGTCCGCTCGACGAACAGGCCATGGCCTGGAAGCGCAACGGGGTGCGGATCTACCAGGAGCTCGCGCGACGCAGCCGTGAGACCCTGCATCCGGTCCTGGCGCTCACCGCGGTCGAACCGGATCGGCGCCGCACCTCCTGGTCGCCGGACGCCGCCACCCCGCTGCACCGGAAGCGCGCCGAGGGTGCGTCGTGACCGCGGAGTTCGACGACTGGCTCGCGATCACCCGCATGATCGTCCGCTACGGGCGGCTCGCCGATCAGCGACGCTCGGGGGACATGGCCGATCTGTTCACGGCCGACGGACGGATGCTGATGTTCCGCCCGCGTGCGGACGAGCCTGCGGAGGCGCCTGAGGGGCGCGGGCAACTGATCGCGGCCTTCGACGCCCTCGCCGCGTTCGTCGTGACCAGCCATGTGCTCTCGCCCAGTGACGTCGAGATCGAGGGGGATTCGGCCACGGCGCACACCTCCTGCATGTCGCACCACATCAGCGAGGCTCCGGAGGGACGGATCCGCTTCACGCTCGCCGACCGCTATGAGGACACGCTCGTGCGGATCGAGGGGCGCTGGCTGTTCCGGGAACGGCGCAAGTACACCGATTGGACCGAGTCCACTCCGCTCCGGCGCTGAGCCCTGTCGTCCGGTGTGCGCTTCATCGCGTCGAAGCCGTGATCGGGCTGCTCGCTGAGGATCCGCGGAGCGGACTGCGCCGGAGGTCTCAACCCGTCGCGAGCGCCCAGCTCTCCGCACGGTCGCGCTGCTCGCGGGCGGTGCCGAAGAGCTGGCCGAGGGAATGCGCGCGCTTGAAGATCAGATGCGCGTCGTGCTCCCAGGTGATCGCGATGCCGCCGTGCAGCTGGATCGTCTCGGCGGCGACGTGCTCCAGCGCCTCGGAGCAGGTCGCCTTCGCGATGGCGGCGAGCTCGAAGCGGTCGACCGCGCCGGTGGCGAAGGCGTCGGACGCGGCGCGCGACGCGGTGCGGGCGACCTCGACCCGCACGTGCATGTCGGCGAGGCGGTGCTTGATCGCCTGGAAGGAGCCGATCGCGCGGCCGAACTGCACGCGCTGCTTCGCGTAGGCCACGGTCTCGTCGAGCGCACGGGCCGCCGTCCCCGCCTGGACCGCGCTGATCGCCGTGAGGGCGAGAGCGCGCACGGTCTCCAGCGTGGTCGGGTCGGCGGCCCCGAGGGGTCGCGCCGCCACCCCCTCGAGGTGCAGCGTCACCAGGCGCAGCGTCTGATCCATCGTGGAGGTGTCCTCGCGGACGACGGCATCCGTGTCGATCACCTCGAACAGGCGCGCACCCTCGGGAGCCTGCGCGATCACGAGCAGCACGTCGGCGGTGGCGCCGTCGAGCACGAACCCGCTCGTTCCGCTGAGTCGCCATCCGTCGTGGTCCTCGGCGCGGACGCCGACCCGCTCCGGGGCGAAGCGTCCGTCGGGAGCGGCCCAGGCGAGAGCGGCCGATGACGACCCCTCGGCGATGCCGGGGAGCAGCCGGGCGGCGGCATCCGCGTCGCCGGTGGCCAGGATCGCCTGCGCGGCGATCGCGACCGAGCCGAGATACGGCGAAGGGGCGAGCGAGAAGCCGATCTCCTCCAGCACCAGCTGCGCCTCGCGGAGCGTGAACCCGGCTCCGCCGAACTCCTCGGGGATCGCCATCCCGGCGATGCCGATCTCCTCGCACAGCAGCCGCCACAGGTCGGCGTCGTAGCGCTCGGTGCTCTCGAGGGCGCGCCGGGTCGCGGCGCTGTCGGCGCGCTGGCTCAGGATGCCGCGCACCAGCGAGACGAGCTCCTGCTGATCCTCATCGGGTTCGAATGACATCACCGCTCCTTCGGGAGGATATCGCGGGCGATCCGCGCCCGGTGGAACGCGGGTGTGCCCCAGACCGCAGACAGCGCCGGGGCGAGGCCGAGCCAGATCCGGAGCGTGTGCTCGGCGGTGTAGCCGATCGCCCCGTGCACCTGCAGCGAGGTGCGGGCGGCGAGCAGCGCGGCATCGCCGGCCGCGATCTTCGCTGCTGAGATCGCCCGATCCTCGTCGGGTTCATCCGCACGCAAGGCGGCGTTCCACACGAGCGGTCGGGCGAAGCTCAGGGCGATGCGCACATCGGCGAGCTGGTGCTTGAGCGCCTGGAACTCGCCGATCGGACGTCCGAACTGCTCGCGCACCTTCGCGTAGGAGACCGCCTCGGCCAGCATCCGCTCTCCGGCGCCGACCAGGGTGGCCGCCGCGGCGAGGGCGGCCTCGTTGAGCGCCGCCTCCAGCTCTCCGGGGCCGAGTGGGGTCGCGTCGCCGCTCGGGGTGAGCCGGGCGAGGCGCCGGGTCGGGGCGGCCGAGGTCAGCTCCTCTCCGATCTCGCCGCGGTGCAGGGCGCCGTCGCGCACGAGGTACCGGTGCGACGCGAGGGCCGCGTCGAGGGCGGCCGGAGCGGTGCCGTCGACCGCGGCGGTCGCGAGGGCTCCGGCGGCGAGCTCGCCCCGCGTGTCGTCGTCGACCAGGGCCGGCAGCAGGGCGACCGTCTCCAGATACGGGCCGGGAACGCCGTGGTACCCGAGGCGCTCGAACACGACCACGAGGTCGCTCAGCGTGCCCCCGAAGCCGCCCGACTCCTCGCTCACCCGCAGACCGAGCAGGCCGAGTTCGGCGAACTGGTCCCACAGGGCGAGGCCCGGGGCGGTGTCGCCGTCGGCCCAGCTGCGGGCCACATCCGCGCCGCCGGCCCCGTCGACGATCTCGTCGATGGCCTCGGCGAACGCGACCTGTTCTTCCGTGGGCAGGAACCGCATCATGCGCGCCTTCCGTCTCCGCCGCGGGGGAGTCCGAGGATCCGCTCCGCGATGATGTTCCGCTGGACCTCGTTCGTTCCCGCGTAGATGGGGCCGGCGAGGGAGAACTGGTAGTCGTCGACCCAGCGGCCGCCGTCGATCGCGGATGCTCCTCGCAACTCGCCTTCGGGGCCGAGGATGCGCAGAGCGGTCTCGTGGATGTGCACGTCGAGCTCCGACCAGAACACCTTGTTCACGCTGCCCTCGGCGCCGACGTTCCCGCCCTCGAGCAGGGTGCTGACGGTCTGCCAGGTGAAGAGCCGATAGGCCTCCGCACCGATCCAGGCATCGACCACCGCGTCGTCCTCCGACACGGTCCCGTGCGCGGACTGCAGTGCGATCAGGCGATCGGTCGCGGCGAGGAAGCGGCCGGGCGCGCGCAGCGAGAGGCCGCGTTCGTTGCCCGCGGTGCTCATCGCCACGCGCCAGCCGTCGCCGGGAGCCCCCAGCACGTCGGCATCGGGCACGAACACGTCGTCGAAGAAGATCTCCGCGAAGCCGGTGGTCCCGTCGAGCTGGGCGATCGCCCGCACGGTGATGCCCTCGGCATCCATCGGGAACAGGAAGTAGGTGAGCCCGTGGTGCCGCAGCGCCTCGGGGTCGGAGCGGAAGAGCCCGAAGCCGCGATCGGCCCAGACCGCTCGCGAGCTCCAGATCTTCTGACCGTTGAGCACCCAGCCGCCGCGGGCTTCGTCGCGTCGGGCGGTGCTGCGGATCGCGGCCAGGTCGCTGCCGGCTCCCGGCTCCGACCAGGCCTGCGCCCAGATCAGCGAGCCGTCGGTCATCGGACCGAGGAACCGCTCGTGCTGCTCGGGCGTGCCGTGCTCGAAGAGGATCGGCGCGAGCAGGGAGATGCCGTTCTGCGCGACCCTCGTCGGGGCGCCGGCGCGGTAGTACTCCTCCTCGAAGAGCACCCACTCGGTGATGCCGACGTCGCGTCCGCCGTATTGCTCCGGCCAGGACACGACCGACCAGCGGCCGGCGGCGAGCGTCGCCTCCCACTCCCGGTGCGCGGCGAAGCCGGCCTTGGTGTCCATCGAGGGCAGCGGGGTCTGCGGGACGTTCTCCGCCAGCCAGGCGCGCGCCTCTGCCGCGAACGCCTCCTGTTCGGGGGTCAGATCGAGGTTCACTGCGCTGCGCCCTTCGTGTCGGCCTTGATGGAGCGCACATCGACCCCGCCGAGGGAGTCGCCGCCCACCTCGGCGTTGTGCGCGTGCGCGGCGTGGTGCAGGCCGAAGACCGAGTCCATTCCGGCCCGCATGCCCTGCAGGTCCTCGGCCTGGTTCACGGCCTTCTTGGTCAGGGCGAGTCCGAGGCGCGGCATCCGTCCGATGCGCTCCGCGAGCTCGAGGGTGCGCTCCTCCAGCTCGTCGAGCGGCACGACGTGGTTCACCATGCCGAGTTCGTGCGCGCGGGCGGCCGGCATCCGGTCTCCGGTGTAGAGCATCTCCTTCGCGGCGCGGGGGTTGGTCACCCACGGGTGGGCGAAGAACTCGACGCCGGGGATGCCCATCGACACCACCGGGTCCTGGAAGAAGGCGTCGTCGGCGGCGACGATGAAGTCGCACGACCAGGCGAGCATCAGACCGCCGGCGATGCAGGCGCCCTGCACCATCGCGATCACGGGCTTGGGGATCTCGCGCCAGCGCCGGCACATGCCGAGGTACACCTCGGACTCGCGCGCGAAGCGCGAGTCGACGCCCTGGGCTCCGACGTGATCCCACCAGATGACGGCCTTCCGCTCGAAGCTCTGGTCGATGTCGCGCTCGGGGGTGCCGATGTCGTGGCCGGCGCAGAAGTGCTTCCCGTTGCCGCCGAGCACGATGACCTTGACGGCGTCGTCGTCGACCGCGCGGGTGAAGGCGGCGTCGAGCGCATAGGTGACCCGGGAGTTCTGGGCGTTGCGATACTGAGGGCGGTTCAATCGGATGATCGCTGTCGACCCGCGCACCTCGTAGGTGACCACGGCGTCGGCGGATTCGACGGTCATGACGGGTTCCTCTCTGAACTCCAGCAGTCAACCAAACAATCGCTTGGTTTATTGATACTATACGTGAACGGCATGCCGAAGACCACGACTCGATGAGGAGCACAGATGGACGCGACGCAGCACGACGCGGATGAGCGTTTCCGCGCCGAGATCCGCGGATGGCTGGACGAGAACCTCACCGGCCGCTTCGCCGAGCTGCGCGGTCGCGGAGGGTCAGGGCGCGAGCACGAGGACTTCGAGGCGCGTCTCGAGTGGAACCGGCACATGGCCGCCGCCGGCTGGACGTGCGTCGCCTGGCCGGTCGAGCACGGCGGCCGCGGGCTCAGCATCGCGCAGCAGGTCATCTTCCATGAGGAGTACGCCAGGGCGGATGCTCCGGCCAGGGTCAACCACCTCGGCGAGGAGCTGCTCGGCCCGACCCTCATCGCTCACGGCACCCCCGAGCAGCAGGCCCGCTTCCTCCCCGGCATCGTCGCGGTCGAGGAGCTGTGGTGCCAGGGGTACTCCGAGCCGGGCGCCGGGTCCGACCTCGCCGCCGTCTCGACCAAGGCGCAGCGCGTGGGCGACGAGTGGTCGATCACCGGGCAGAAGGTGTGGACCTCGCTCGCTCAGCACGCGGACTGGTGCTTCGTGATCGCGCGCACCGAACCCGGCTCCACCCGCCATCAGGGGCTGTCGTACCTGCTCGTGCCGATGGCTCAGCCCGGCGTCGAGGTGCGGCCGATCCTGCAGCTGACCGCGACCAGCGAGTTCAACGAGGTGTTCTTCGACGACGCCCGCACCGCGGCCGATCTGATCGTCGGTGGCGAGGGCAACGGGTTCAAGGTCGCGATGGCGACGCTCGGCTTCGAGCGGGGTGTCTCGACGCTGGCCCAGCAGATCGCCTTCCGCCGCGAGCTGGATGCCGTGATCGACACCGCGACCCGTACCGGTGCCCTCGACGACGCCGTGCTCCGCGACCGGCTGGTGCGCGCCCGGATGGAACTCGAGGTGATCCGCCAGCACGCCCTGCGGACCCTGGGCGGCGAGCAGGGCGACAGCGCCTCGGTCACGAAGCTGCTGTGGTCGAACTGGCACCGCTCACTGGGTGAGCTCGCGATGGACGTCGCCGGCCCCGCATCGCTCCTCGTCGGGGCGGACTACGCGCTCGACGACCTGCAGACCCTCTTCCTGTTCAGCCGCTCCGACACGATCTACGGCGGCTCGGACGAGATCCAGCGCAACGTCATCGCCGAGCGCGTGCTCGGCCTGCCCCGAGAGGCCCGCCCATGAGCTCCACCGCCCCCGAGTACGTTCCCGGCCACGGCCTGCTGACCGGGAAGCGCGTCGTCATCACCGCCGCCGCGGGTGCCGGCATCGGCCAGGCCGCCGCGATCCGCTGCCTCGAGGAGGGCGCCGCACTCGTCGTGCTCGGCGACACCCACGCCGGCCGCCTCGCCGAGACGCAGCAGGAGCTCGGCGATCGCTTCGGCGCCGACCGCGTGCGCACGGCGGTGTGCGACGTGACCGTCGAGGAGCAGATCACCGCCTTCCTCGACCTGGCCGAAGACGGCGGGCCCATCGACGTCATGATCAACAACGCGGGCCTGGGCGGCTCGGTCTCGATCCTCGACATGACCGACGAGCAGTGGGACAAGGTCCTCGACGTGACGCTCACCGGCACCTTCCGCTGCATCCGCGCGGTCGGTCGGCGCATGGTGGCCGCGGGTACGGCGGGGGTCATCGTGAACAACGCGTCGGTCATCGGCTGGCGCGCCCAGGTCGAGCAAGCGCACTACGCCGCGGCCAAGGCGGGGGTGATGGCGCTCACCCGCAGTGCCGCGATGGACCTCGCCGCGCACGGCATCCGTGTCAACGCCGTCTCGCCGAGCCTGGCGATGCATCCGTTCCTGGAGAAGGTCACCTCTCCCGAGCTGCTCGAGCAGCTCAAGGGCCGCGAGGCCTTCGGTCGGGCGGCGGAACCCTGGGAGGTCGCCAACGTCATGGTGTTCCTCGCCAGCGCATACTCCTCTTATATGACCGGCGAGGTCGTCGCCGTCAGCAGTCAGCACGCGTGAGTTCAGAGAGAAGGAAGAACATGGCAGAGGCATACATCGTCGACGCGGTCCGCTCGCCGGTCGGCAAGCGCGGCGGCTCGCTCTCGGGCATCCATCCGGCCGACCTCGGTGCGCACAGCCTGAAGGCGCTGGTCGAGCGCACCGGCATCGACCCCGGTGCCCTCGACGACGTCATCATCGGCGCGACCGACACGATCGGCGGGCAGTCCGGCAACGTCGGGCGCTCGGCGGTGCTGGTGGCCGGCTTCCCCGAGCACGTGCCCGGGGTCACGATCGACCGGCAGTGCGGGTCGAGCCAGCAGGCCGTGCACTTCGCCGCGCAGGCCGTGATGAGCGGCGTGAACGATCTGGTGATCGCGGGCGGGCTGCAGAACATGTCGCAGCTGCCGATCTCGTCGGCCATGGTCGCCGGCGAGGCCTACGGGTTCACGACGCCGTTCGCCGAGTCGCCCGGCTGGCAGGCACGCTACCCCGATCAGGAGATCTCGCAGTTCGTCGGCGCCGAGATGATCGCCGAGAAGTGGGACATCTCCCGCGAGGAGATGGAGCAGTTCGCGCTGGAGAGCCACCAGCGCGCCGCGGTCGCGCAGGACGAGGGTCGCTTCGCCAACGAGATCGCCCCGCTGAACGGACTCGACCACGACGAGGGTGTGCGCCGTGACACCTCGCTCGAGCGCATGGCCGGGCTGCAGACGCTGACCCCGGGCGGGCGGCTGACCGCGGCCGTGGCCTCGCAGATCAGCGACGCCTCCAGCGCGGTGCTGATCGCGAGCGCGCAGGCCGTGAAGGACCACGGCCTCACCCCGCGGGCGCGCATCCACCACATGTCGGTGCGCGGCGACAGCCCCGTGTTCATGCTGACCGCGCCGATCCCCGCGACGGCGTACGCGATGGAGCGCTCGGGCATGAAGCTCGACGACATCGACCTGTTCGAGGTCAACGAGGCCTTCGCCTCGGTCGTGCTCGCCTGGCTGCAGGAGACCGGAGTGCCGCGCGAGAAGCTCAACGTCAACGGCGGCGGAATCGCGCTCGGGCATCCGATCGGAGCCACCGGCACCCGGCTCATGACCACGATGCTGAACGAGCTGGAGCGCACGGGCGGCCGCTACGGCATGCAGGTCATGTGCGAGGGCGGCGGTCTGGCGAACGCCACGATCATCGAGCGTCTCTGATCTGCGAAAACCGAGAACGGGCCGCCCCTGACACGAGGGGCGGCCCGTTCTCGTCGTGCTCAGTCGATCACGCAGGATGCCGCGGCACGCAGGTGGCTCACGGCGTCACGCACGACGCGGTCGACGAGCTCCTCGCAGCTGGGCAGATCGTCGATCATGCCGACCACCTGACCGGCCGCGAGCATCCCGGCGTGGGTGTCTCCGTCGACGAGGCCGGCCTTGAGCAGCATGGGCGTGTTCGCGGCGAGGGTCATCTGCGCCCACGAGCGTCCGGTGGCCTTCTTCATCGAGACGGCGTCCTTCACCATCTGCGGCCAGCTCAGGCCGGAGATCTTCTTGAACTGGAGTGAGCGTCGCAGCGTCGGCCCGAGCCGGGTGAGTCCGTTGCCGCCCTCGAGCCCCTCGACGAACTCGGTGCGCAGCAGCCGGTGCGGCATCCCGTCGGCCTTGGTGGTGACCACCGTGCCGTCCAGGCCGAAGCCGAGGTACCGCTGCTTGATCGCCTCGGGGACGGAGCTGTCGCTCGTGAGCAGGAACCGCGTGCCCATGCCCACCCCCGCGGCTCCGTAGGCGAGGGCGGCGGCGAGGCCGCGGCCGTCATGGAATCCGCCGGCCGCGATCACCGGGATGTCGACCGCCGCGACCACGGAGGGCAGCAGGATCGAGGTCGGCACGGCGCCGGTGTGACCGCCGCCCTCGCCGCCCTGCACCATCACGGCATCCGCGCCCCACGCCGCGACCTTCTCCGCGTGACGGACGGCGCCGATCGAGGGGATCACGACCACGCCGTTGTCCTTGAGCCGTTCGATGAGCTCGCGGCGGGGAGCGAGGGCGAAGCTCGCGACCTTGACCCCGTGCCGGATCAGCAGCTCGACGCGCTCGGCGGCGTCGCCGGCATCCGCCCGCAGGTTCACGCCGAACGGTCGGTCGGTGCGCTCAGCGACCTCGATGATCTGCCGCTCGAGCTCGTCGTGCGTCATGGTCGCCGACGCCAGGATGCCGAGGGCGCCGGCCTCGGCCGTGGCGGAGACCAGACGGGCCCCGGCGACCCACCCCATGCCGGTCTGCACGATCGGGTGGTCGACGCCGGTGAGCCGCGTCAGCGGTGTGGCGAGTTGCGGGGGAGTGGTCATGATGCGGTCACCTCTCGGTCGCGGAGTCCGCGGGGGTCCAGGCGCTCGCGCACGAGGCGGAGCTCTTCGTCGGTGGGCAGCCGGGTCTCGGAGACGTCGGCGGAGATGTGCAGGGGGAAGCCGGTGGCCTCGATCACGCGGGCCAGCGGGACGCCGGGATGGAGGCTCGCGAGCGCGACCGTGCCGTCCGGTCCGGTGAAGTCGAGCACGGCGAGGTCGGTCACGATTCGGCGCAGGTCCTGGAAGCGATCCGCGCCGGTCTCCCGCGCCCGCGCCGGTCCGAGCCCCGTCACGATGTCGACCTGCTTCACGAAGACGCGCGGGCTGTGCCGGGCGATCCAGTAACTGGTGGCGTGATTGACGGTGTTCGTCGCCGCCGCGCGGGCGCCGAGCAGCTGCCGGGTGGGGCGGTCGCGGTCGCCGATGGCCGAGAGGTTCTGGTTCCCGTGCCGGTCGATCTGGGCCGCGCCCATGACGACGTGCCGACGGCCGCGGGCGATCAGCTCGAACAGACGTGCATAGGGGAACGGCGCTTCGGGCTCGCGGAAGGGCTCGTCCACGGCCGGGGTGTCGGCGTACAGCGTCGCCTCGCCGTCGCTGAGCAGCAGCTCGGGTGCGTGCGTCAGTCGCGCGAGCCGAGCGCCGATGGTCGGCACGATTCCCACCGTGCTCGCGAGGATCGCGCCTGCCCCGCGGAACAGGTCGCTGCAGGCGACGGCGGCGATCTCGGCACGGGTGGCGGTCATCATGCCGCCTCCGCGTGGAAGGCGGCCACGGCCGCGCGGTAGGCGTCGTCGTCGACGTCGACGAACCGGGCGCGGAAGTCGGCCCAGGCCGCGGGCGTCGCGGCGGCCTCGACGTAGGCCCTCTGCAGCCGCTCGTCGCGGGAGGCCTGCGGAGGGTGCGCCGTGAACCCCGCTCCGCCCGGCGACGCCACGACGAGGTCGACGAGCGTGCGGTCGAGGACGGATGCCGTGGGCCCGGCATCCGCGAGCAGATCGGCGGTGTCCACCACGGCCTCCACGCTCACGACGGTACGGGCGGCCGCCCCCGCGAACAGGTCGTCGAAGAAGAGGTCGGGTCCGAGGCACACCGCTGTGCCGGCGGCGTCCGCACGGTCGAGGTGCAGCAGCGCGAGGTCGAGGGGCACCGCGGGCATCGCGACCAGCACTTCCGCATCGGCGTAGGGGGAGGTGATCGTGCGGATGTCGGGGTTGCGGGTCACGGCGTCGGAGCCTGCCCCCGAGCGGGTGACCTCGAACGGCAGACGGCGTGCGGCGGCGCGGAGACCCGCGACCAGCATCCCCTCGTCGTACTCGACGCTGCGCATCGTGCCGGACCGGCGGGCCGCGGCGAAGTGCGGGTCGATCGCGATGGTGTCGAGCGACACGAAGCCGTGCACGACCTCGGCCGCCTGCCCGGTGGCGCACAGGATGCCGACGTCGGGCCCGCCGAAGCTGACGATGCGCAGATCGCGGGCGCCGGACTGCACGACCTGGCGGACGAGGGCCATCGGCTTGCGACGAGAGCCCCACCCGCCGATCCCGATCGTCATGCCGTCGTGGATCAGCGGCGCGACCTCCGCGGCAGAGGCGGCCGCGACACTCATGTCGAGAGGTTCTCGCCGGTCGCGACGAAGGCGTCGCGGTGCTGGTCCGCCACTCCGGCGAGGTTGAGCTCGAACGTGAAGCCCTGCTCGAACCGATAGCTGCGGTTGACGTCGATCGGGTCGATGCCGTTCAGCGCCTCCTTGGCCGCACGGATGACGCGCGGGTCCTTCGCGGCGATCTCCTCGGCGATCGCGAGCGCGGCGTCGTCGAGCTCGGCGCGCGGCACGACGGCGGTCACCGAGCCGAACTCCTCCAGCCGCTGGGCGGTGACGGTGCGACTCGTGTAGTACATCGAGCGCAGCATGTGCTGCGGCACCAGGCGCGACAGGTGGGTGGCGGCGCCGAGGGCGCCGCGATCGACCTCGGGCACGCCGAAGGTCGCATCGTCGGAGGCGACGATCACATCGCTGTTGCCGACGAGGCCCACGCCGCCGCCGAGGCAGAATCCGTTCACGGCGGCGATCACGGGGACCGCGCACTCGTAGATGGCCTTGAACGCCTCGTAGCATCCGCGGTTCGCGCCGAGGATGCCGGAGAAGCCCTCGATCCGCTGCATCTCCTTGATGTCGACGCCCGCGTTGAAGCCCCGGCCCTCTGCCCGCAGGATCACGACGCGTGTCGCGGCATCGGCGGTGGCCTCGCGCATCGCGGCGGCGACGTCGAACCACCCGGCGACGGGCAGGGCGTTCACCGGCGGGTAGTCCATCGTGACGGTGCGGACACCGGAAGGATGCAGGGTGGAAGTGATCGTCATCGGACACCTAACCTAACGTTTGCTCAAGGCACCCTAGCACTTGCTTGGTTTGGGTCGTAACCCCTTTCGGGCATTTGCCCTAGCAATTGCTTGGTTGGTAGGATCGTGCGCATCCGTCATCGCGACCGCAGACCGTCGCGCCGCCGGTGCCGTCTCGACAGCCGGCCCAGTCTCAAAGGAGAGTCGACCCATGGCAGGAATCCTCGAAGGCCGCGTCGCGATCGTGACCGGGGCCGGTCGCGGTCTCGGACGCGAGCACGCGCTCGAACTCGCCCGGCAGGGAGCCGCGGTCGTCGTCAACGACCTCGGCACGACGCTCGACGGGGCGGGGGTGTCGGTCGGTCCCGCGCAGGAGGTCGTCGACATCATCCGTGCGGCAGGCGGTGAAGCCGTCGCCAACGGGGCGGACATCGCCGACTTCGGGCAGGCCGCCGAGCTCGTCGACCAGGCCGTCTCGACGTTCGGCCGCCTCGACATCCTCGTCAACAATGCGGGCTTCGTGCGCGACCGGATGCTCGTCAACGCCGGCGAGGACGAGTGGGATGCCGTCATCCGCGTGCACCTCAAAGGCCACTTCGCCCCGCTCCGCCACGCGAGCGCCCACTGGCGCGCCGAGGCGAAGGAGGGCAGGCAGCCCCTGGCCCGCGTGATCAACACCTCGTCGGGCGCAGGGCTCCAGGGCAGCATCGGGCAGGCGGCGTACTCGGCGGCGAAGGGCGGCATCGCCTCTCTGACACTGGTGGCCGCGGCCGAGCTCGGGCGCTACGGCGTCGCGGTCAACGCGATCGCCCCGTCCGCGCGCACCCGGATGACCGAGGGACCCTTCGCCGACGCGATGGCGGCCCCGGAGGACGGCTTCGACCGGATGGATCCCGCGAACGTGTCGCCGGTGGTGGCGTGGCTCGCGAGTGCGGATTGCAGCATCACCGGGCGCGTGATCGAGGTCGAGGGCGGGCGCATCTGCCTGGAGGAGGGCTGGCGGCACGGCGCGGTCCGCGAGCTCGATCGCCGGTGGTCGGCCGCGGAGGTCGGCGATGCCGTGCGCGCGCTGGTGACCGAGGGCGCCGCCCCCGAGCCGGTGTACGGCGCATGAGCGCGGCGGACTGGGCGGGCCGCGACCTCGGCGAGCGGACGGTCGGCTATGACGAGAAGGATGCGATCCTCTACGCGCTCGCGGTGGGAGCTGCGGCCACCGACCTCGACCTCGTCTTCGAGGACCGGCTGCGGGTGCTGCCGACGTTCGGTCTCACGCTCGCGCAGTGGGCGCCCGACGTACTCGCCGCCGCCGGGGCCTTCGACGACCGCGCCGTGCACGGCTCGCAGACCCTCGAGGTGCACCGGCCACTGCCGCGCGCCGGCGAACTGCACCTCTCGGCTCGGGTGGGGGACGTCTGGGACAAGGGCTCCGCGGCGATCTTCGACGTGATCGTCGAGTGCGCCGAGTTCACCGCGACCTGGTCGCTGTTCGCCCCGGGCGTCGGCGGCTTCGGCGGAGAGCGCGGGCCTGCACGCCCGGCATCCGAGGAGCGGCCGGAGGGCACGAGGTCCGTGGTGCGGACCTTCCCGACCCAGGCGGCGCTGTACCGGCTGACCGGCGACCGCCACCACATCCACATCGACCCCGCGGCATCCGCCCGGATCGGGCAGCCGATACCCATCCTGCAGGGGCTGTGCACGCTCGCTGCGACCACGCTCGTGCTCGCGGCGGAGGAGGGGGCGCATCCGGCCGACCTGACCGCGCTGCAGGGGCGCTTCAGCGGACCCGTGGTCCCGGGCGACGCGCTCGAGGTCGAGTCCTGGCCGGACGGCGCGTTCGAGCTACGCCGAGACGGGGCTTCCGTGATCTCCGACGGCCGGGCGGTGTTCGCATGAGCCGGGTGCTCGTGGTCGGCGCCACCGGCATGATCGGCAGCCATGTCGCGGTCGATCTCGCCGCGCGCGGGGACGAGGTCACCGTGATGGCTCGCCGTGATCCGTCCGACCGTGACCCGCGTGCGGTGACTGGGATGCCGCGGCTCCGGGGCGACTACACCGACGCCGGGGCCTCGCCGCAGGCGCTGGAGGGCTTCGACGCGATCGTGTTCGCGGCCGGCAACGACATCCGTCATGTGCCGGCCGATCAGGAGGATGACACGTTCTGGGAGCGCACGCAGAGCGCAGGCGTGCCGCGGTTCGCCGCCCTGGCCAAAGCCGCCGGGGTCGGTCGATTCGTGCAGATCGGCAGCTATTACCACCAGCTGCACCCGGAGTGGGCCGAGCGCATCCCGTACGTGGCCGCGCGGCGCGACGCCGACGATCGCACCCGCGCCCTGAGCGACGACGGGTTCGCGGCGATGACCCTGAACCCGCCGTCGATCGTCGGCGCCGACGAGCGCGGGGTGCGCCGCTTCGCCCGCATGATCGCGTGGACGCGCGGCGAGCTCGACGAACCCGAACTGTTCGCCCCTCCCGGCGGCACGAACTACATGTCGGTGCGCTCGCTCTCGCAGGCGGTGCAGGGAGCGCTCGATGCCGGACAGGGCGGTCGCGCCTATCTCGTCGGCGACCGCAACCTCACCTATCGCGACTACTTCCAGCTGCTGGCGGATGCCGCGGGGAGCGCGAACGTGATCGAGGAGCGTGACGAGGAGCATCCGTTCCAGCCCGATCGCTTCATCGTGCAGGGGCGCGGCGCGGTGATCGCCTACGAGCCCGACCCGGCGGAGACGGCGCTGCTCGGCTATGCGCGCGACGACGTGGAGCGCGCGCTCGCCGAGATCGTCATCGCGGCGGACGCTCTGCGCTGAGTCGCGCCCACAGGGCGGCGGTCTCCTGCAGGGTCTTGTCGAGGGTGCCGTCGGTGCGCAGCACGACATCCGCGATCGCGAGGCGGTCCGCCTCCTCGCCCTGTGCGCGGAGGCGGCGCTCCGCTTCGGAGGCATCGTGTCCCCGCTCGTCCTGCAGCCTCTGCATCCGCACCGGCTCCGCCGCCTCCACCGTCACGACGAGGTCGTAGACCCAGGGCAACGGCGCGGTGGTGCGGCTCAGCAACGGGATCTCGTGGACCACGACGCCCGGTGCGCGTCGCGCCTCCGCGATCCGTCGTGCGACCTCGTCGAGGATGGCGGGCCGCAGCAGGGCGTTGTACCGGCGCAGGAGCTCCGGGTCGCCGAAGATGCGGGCGGCCACCTCGGCGCGGTCGAGCGTGCCGTCGGGAGCGAGCACGTCCGCGCCCAGGAGTGCGGAGATGCGGGGGAGCAGAGCGGCTCCGCCCGGGGTCGCGGGGTCGACCACCTCGCGCGCGGCGGCATCCCCGTCGACGATGCGCGCGCCGTGGGAGGCGAGTGCGCGCGCCACCGTGCTCTTACCCGCGGCGATGCCGCCGGTGAGTCCGACCAGGAAGGAGGCGCTCATGCCCTGCTCCGGTCAGGTGCGCAGCGCCCGCGACCCGGTCAGGCGCGGACGAAGCGGACTTCGGTCAGCGTCTCGCCGAGGAACGGCTCGGTGTGCGTCGCGCCGTCGAGAGTGAAGCCGTTGCGCGTGTAGAAGCGGTGTGCGCGGGGGTTGTCCTCGGCGACCCACAGGTACAGCGGCTCGTCCTTCTCGACTGCCGCGTCGAACAGCTTCTGGCCGATGCCGGTGCCGTGGAGCGCGTCGAGGAGGTAGATGAAGTACAGCTCGCGGAACGCCGGGGCGTCCTTGTCGCGGGCGGGGCCGGAGCCGACGAATCCGACGATCTCGCCGTCGACGAGCGCGGCGTTCATCTTGAACTCAGGACCCTGAGCGGCCCAGTGCGTCCACAGCTCGGCCATGCGGCGGGGCGAGACCTTCTCCAGCGCCGCCTTGCTGATCAGGTGGTCGTAGGTCTCGTGCCAGCACTGGGCGTGCACGCGACCGAGGGCTTCCGCATCCACATCACGGACCGGACGGACGATGACTTCAGGCTGGGCTTCGGCGCTCATGATCGTGACTCTACGCGCGGCGTCCGCGAAGGGGAAATCGAGGGGATGTTCGATGACGCTCGCCCCACGGGCATGGAGGGTTCGCACAACGATGTTCGCGAATCGTGCACGCCTGGCTACGATCAATCCTCGTGAACGTGATCTGGCGGACCCTCCTGGTGATCCTCGGCGCTCGCCGCCGCGTGCGGCGGGGCAAGACCCTCGACCCGACGGCGGTGGGCAGCATCACCATCACGACGCTGCCGACCGACCTCGACATCCTGCGCCACATGAACAACGGCCGCTACCTGTCGCTGTTCGACCTCGGGCGCTGGGACCAGCTCATCCGCACCGGGCTGTTCGATGCGATGAAGGACCGCGGCTGGTACGCGGTCGTCTCCAGCGAGACGATCACGTTCCGCAAGTCGCTGCAGCTGTGGCAGCGGTTCGAGGTGCAGTCGCGCTTCATCGGCCATGACGAGAAGGCGCTGTTCCTCGAGCACCGTGCCGTGGTCGACGGGGAGGTCTACGCCCGGGCGATCGTGCGGGCGCGGATGCTGCGACGCACCGGCGGCACGGTCAGCAACGAAGAGCTGTTCGCCGCGGTGGGCAAGCCCGAGGGCGTGCCGGAGATCGACGCGTGGGTGCACGACTGGGCCGCGGCATCCGCCCTCCCGCCCGTGCGCGTGAAGGCGCCGAGCGTCTGGGGCTGACCTGCTCTCCTCCCGGTGCCGCCCGGCGCGGTAGCTTAGGCGTGTGCTGGCGATACTGACGACCACCGGGCGCGTGCTGTGGCGACACTGGCCCGCGATGATGGCGTGGTACCTGGCGGGCATCCTCGTCCACTACGTGGTGACCGAGGTCGCCGGCTTCATCGGCGCATACTCCGCCACCCTCGGGTTCCTGGTGCTTCCGATCGGGATCCTCGCGCGGCTGGTGAGTCTGGTCGCGATGTTCCTGGTCCTGCGCGACGGTCTGCGCAACCTGCAGGAGGTCGCACCTCTTCCGGAGGCGGCCGCGGATCGCCGTCGGACGTTCCTCTCGGCTCTGCTCGCGGGCATCCTGCCGTTCTTCGCCGTGTACTGGGCGCAGGGCCTGCTGGGTGAGGACGTGCGGGCGTACTCGCTGCGGGCGCTCGAGGTGCGCACCGGCATCATCTGGACGGCGAGCGCGAACGGCGAGCCGCCGGTCAGCTCGGTCGACACCGTCCTCAACCTGCCGCTCAACGTGTGGACGGTGTCGATCATCGTGCTCGCGTTCGCCGGCCGCTGGGCGTGGTCGAAGTGGTCGGCGAAGCTCGCGACCTGGCTGTCGCCGGTCGCGGTCTACTTCGAGGTCGTGTGGGTCTTCTTCTCGGTGATGGTGCTCGGAGACATCTTCGACACGATCAAGGCGTGGGTCGACAGCCGTGCGGCCATGGCCTTCCTCGAGACGGTCAGGGAACAGGTGCTGGATGCCGTCGCACCGCTGCGCTGGCTGTGGGAGGGGATCGGCTGGGTGCTGTCCGAGGCGGGACCCGTCCTCCTCGCTCCGCTCGCCTGGCTGACCATCGCCGGCGTCGTGTTCGGCCAGGCGATCGTCGCCGAGAAGCTGCGTGTGGAGAGCGAGCTGATCGCCCGCGTGCGCGAACACGCGGCCGTCATCCCCAATCCACTCGTGCGACGGCTCAAGGACCTCGGTGAAGAGCTCGGCGCACGCTTCCGCCCGATCGGACGGGCGCTGCTGCTGATGTGGCGCGCAGGTCCGCTGCTCGTCGGCTCCTACGCTCTGCTCTACCTTCTCGTGAAGGCGCTCGAGTCGTACGTCTCCTTCGGCATCACACGGCTCATCGGCCCTCAGGAGTACGTGTTCTGGGCGATCGCGACGCCGCTGGTTTCGCTGGTGCCGCTGCTGCTCATGGAGCCGCTGCGGATCGCGGTGATCAGCGGGGCGTACGACGCGACCCTCGGTCGGCTGCGTCGACGGCAGCAGGATCGCACGGACACGTCGGGTCTCTCGTCGCAGGAATCGGAGATGCGCGCCGTCGCCGATGCCGCGGGACTCCTGCCCTCCTCGGTGGATGCCGTCGCCGCCGCGATGGTCACCCCACCGGTCAGGGACGGCGTCGAGGG
The DNA here is from genome assembly GCF_002979435.1 of Microbacterium sp. MYb66. Taxonomy (GTDB): domain Bacteria; phylum Actinomycetota; class Actinomycetes; order Actinomycetales; family Microbacteriaceae; genus Microbacterium. The sequence goes on from NZ_PCOV01000005.1 coordinate 61,445, forward strand.
TCAGGGCTCGAACTCGAACCTCACGAACGACCCGCCGGCGTCGTAGGGCCGCACGTCGACCCAGAACGGGCCCTCGACATCGTCCGGCACCACGAACGGCACGATCAGCTCGTACGCGCCCGACTGCTCACTGAGGCAGGTCTCCGGTTCGTCCGCGCTCCAGTCCAGGCCGATCTCCGCACGCACGGGACTCCACTCGCGGCCCGTCGACTGCTCCACGAGGCTCGGCGTCTCGCAGCCGATCCCCTCGGTGCTGGGGTCCACCGGCAGCGCGACAGCGATCAGGCGCGTGTGCTCGGGCACGTCGAGACCCGAGACATCCTCGATCTCTCCTCCGCGCACCGGCCCCCAGGCCGCACCGGCGAGATCGGTCGTCCCGTCTTCGGGCACCACCACGGCCGTGACCGCTCGCGCACCGAACCCGAAGTACTGATACCACTCCTGCCAGCCGACCGCGACGGCGGTCGCGGGCAGGAGAGCGGCGAGTGCGACCAGAGCCAGAGTGTTGCTCCGCCACCAGGAGGGCCCCTTCGCCGGAGCATCCGCAGTCGCCGGTTCCTCCGGCGGCACCGGCGGCAGGGGCGGGGGCGGAATCGTCATCGGGCCCAGCCGTTCTCGTTCAGGAGCACCTCGGTCTCGACGGGCAGTGCATCGAGGTCGATCGGCAGGTCGATCACGGCGTCGCGCCGCACCTCGGAGAGCCCGGCCCCCGGCACGCCCAGACGGAGTGTCGCCCGGTCGCCGGTGACGTCGTCGGGGAGCTCGAACGCGAGGCTTCCTGCGCGGGGGACGCCGGTGACCAGGCGCTGAGCCGCGAATGTGGTGCCGCGATCCGTCGCACTGAAGGTGCGCTCGCCGATCGTGAGCTCCGCGAGGGACAGGGTGCTGAGATCCTGCGTCACCCCGCTCGCGGCCTCGAGATCGACGACGAGCCAGGTGCCGTCGGCGGACCAACCCTTCGCATCCGTGATCCGGTTCGCGAGGTGCACGTCGGTCACGGTCGCGATGAGATTGCGCGTGGCGGCTTCCTCGCCGATCTGCGCGACCGTGGAGAACGGGGCGTTCGGAGCCTCGTCGGGAAGCGTCGCCTTCGAGACGCCCCACGCGCACGCGAGCAGCGCGGCGGTGGCGAGCCAGACGAGGACGTGCTTCTTCACGGGAGCATCACCTCGTCGATCGTCGCCGTCAGGGTCGCTCCGACCCGGACGTTCTGCCAGTAGTCGCCGCGTATCAGACTCTGGCCGACGTAGTGATCGGAGTCGGGGAGGGTCAGGGCGATCTCCTCGCCGTCGCGGAAGTCGTCCTGCCCCACGACCCAGGCGAGCTGCAGGCGGGCGGGGACATCGGGCTGAAGGTCCGGATCGATGCTGCCGTCGTCGTCTCGCGAGACGCTGCCCTTCTCGTCGATCCCCTCGATGCGTATTCCGTCGACGACCGGCGACCGCGGATCGCTCGTGGCCGATCCTCGGGGCCTGTCGAACGTGTTGACGACGTCGACGGTGACGACCAGGACTCGCTCGCCCTTCTCCTCGTCGGGGTAGGCGGCGGCGTTGCCCCGCTCATCCCGCAGTTCGACGCCGACGACGGTCATCTCCAGGTCCGAGCCGGTGAAGGTCTCGCCGACGGCGACGACCGGGGTCGGATCGACGGCCGCGGCCTCGAGCCCGCCGAAGATCGCGGTGGTCGCCAGCAGCACGGCGCCGGCGCCCGTGATCAGCCATGAGGTCGGGATGAGGTCGATGCTGCGTCGCGCCCAGCCGAGGACCTTCGCGCGCGCCCCGGCGTTCGCGGCGACGACGGCCGGGTCGGGCACCTGGGTCGGAGTCTCCGGCGGCGTGGTGGTCACGGCAACAGCATAGATCGGGAGCGGGGGTCGGACGGCTCCTCCGCTTTCCGTAAGAACCTCGCTTCTTTCCCCGTCACAGAGCCGAAGGAGGGGCCCTTCCGGAACCCGCCTCAGTACTCTGAGCGAGAAGTCAGGGGCGCAGAAGCCCCGGTGATCCCGTCGACGCAGACGGGCGGAGGAGGATGCAGTGGCAGTCATCGGCATCGTGCGGGAGCCTGCGGGCGAAGCACGGGTCTCGGCCACCCCGGCGACGATCGCGTCGCTCGGGAAGCTGGGACACACGGTCAGAGTCGAACGGGGAGCGGGCGCGGCAGCGTCGTACCCCGACGCGGAGTACGAGGCGGCGGGAGCCGCACTCGTCGACCGCGCCGAAGCCTGGGGGAGCGAGGTCGTCCTCGCCATCACGGCTCCCGGTCCCGAGGAGATCGTGCTCCTCGCCGACGGTGCGACCCTCATCGCCCTCCTCTCGCCCGCTCTGCGTCCCGACCTCGTCGACTCCCTCGCACAGCGGGGGATCACGGCGCTCGCCCTCGACGCGGTGCCGCGCATCTCGCGCGCGCAGTCGATGGACGTGCTCAGCTCGATGGCGAACATCGCCGGCTACCGGGCCGTCGTCGAGGCCGCCCACGAGTTCGGGCGCTTCTTCACCGGTCAGGTGACGGCCGCGGGCAAGGTTCCTCCGGCGAAGGTGCTCGTCGCCGGGGCCGGAGTCGCCGGACTCGCGGCCATCGGCGCGGCGTCGAGCCTCGGTGCGATCGTGCGCGCCACCGACCCGCGCCCCGAGGTCGCCGACCAGGTCACCTCGATCGGAGGGACCTACCTGCCCGTCGACGTCGAGGTCGCCGCCTCGACCGACGGATACGCGAAGGCGACGAGCGCCGACTACGACCGCCGTGCCGCCGAGATCTACACCGAGCAGGCCGCCGACGTCGACATCGTCATCACCACGGCTCTGATCCCCGGGCGTGCGGCGCCGCGCCTCATCACGGCGTCCGATGTCGCGCAGATGAAGCCGGGCAGCGTGATCGTCGACATGGCGGCGGGTCAGGGCGGCAACGTCGAGGGCTCTGTCGCCGGCGAGCGCATCGTCACCGACAACGGCGTGATCATCCTCGGCTACACCGACCTCGCGTCGCGCCTGGCCGCACAGGCCTCGCAGCTCTACGGCACGAACCTCGCCAACCTCGTCGCCCTGCTGACCCCCGCCAAGGACGGGCGGCTGGTGATCGACTTCGACGACGTCGTGCAGCGCTCCGTCACGGTCGTGCGCGATGGGGAGGTCACCTGGCCGCCGCCCGCCGTGCAGGTCGCGGCCGCCCCCGCGGCGAAGGCGGCGTCGGCGCCTGTCGAGGTCGCGCCGCCGAAGAAGATGTCCACCGCCCGCCGGGTGGGACTGATCGTCGTCGGCGTCGCCGCCCTGTTCGCCGTGAACGCGTTCGCGCCGGCCCCGCTGCCGCAGCACTTCACCGTGCTCGTGCTGTCGGTCGTGATCGGCTTCTACGTGATCGGCAAGGTGCACCATGCGCTGCACACCCCGCTGATGTCGGTGACGAACGCCATCTCGGGAGTGATCGTGGTCGGCGCGATGCTCCAGATCACCTCACCCCTGCCGGTCGTGCAGGTGCTCGCCGCGATCGCGGTGCTGCTGGCGTCGATCAACATCTTCGGAGGGTTCGCGGTCACCCGTCGAATGCTCGCGATGTTCACACTCGGGACATCGGCGAAGGGCGGCCGGAAGTGACCGTCGACGCGCTCGCCGGGGCGGCCTACATCGTCGCCGCGCTGCTGTTCATCCTCAGCCTCGCCGGCCTCAGCCGTCACGAGTCCGCCCGCGCCGGCGTGGTCTACGGCATCTCCGGCATGGCGATCGCCCTGGTCGCGACCGTGGCCCTGACCGTGGCCGATGCCTGGAGCACCGGCGCCTTCCTCGGCCTGGGGCTGCTCGTCGCCGCAGTGGTGATCGGCGCGGCCATCGGCCTGTGGCGGGCACGGGTCGTGGAGATGACCGGGATGCCGGAGCTCATCGCGCTCCTGCACAGCTTCGTCGGCCTCGCCGCCGTGCTGGTGGGCTGGAACGGGTACCTCGCCCACCCGGAGATCGCCCCCGAACTGGTCGGCATCCACAACGCCGAGGTCTTCATCGGGATCTTCATCGGCGGGGTCACCTTCACCGGATCGATCGTGGCGTATCTGAAGCTGTCGGCGAAGATGTCGTCGAAGCCGCTCATGCTCCCGGGCAAGAACGGGCTGAACATCGGGGCGCTCGTCGCCTTCGTCGCCCTCACGGTGTGGTTCGTGAACGACCAGCAGCTGTGGCTCCTGATCGCCGTCACCGTTCTCGCGTTCGCGCTGGGCTGGCACCTGGTGGCCTCGATCGGCGGCGGCGACATGCCCGTCGTGGTCTCGATGCTCAACAGCTATTCCGGCTGGGCGGCGGCGGCAGCCGGCTTCCTGCTCAACAACGACCTGCTGATCGTCACGGGTGCGCTGGTCGGATCCTCGGGTGCGTACCTCTCGTACGTGATGTGCAAGGCCATGAACCGCTCGTTCCTCTCCGTCATCGCGGGCGGGTTCGGGATCGCCGCACCGACGGCTGACGACACCGAGTACGGCGAGCACCGCGAGATCACCGCCGAGGGGGCGGCCGAGCTGCTCGTCGCCGCCGGCAGCGTCGTGATCACCCCCGGATACGGCATGGCGGTCGCCCAGGCGCAGTACCCGGTCGCCGACCTCGTCCGCCGACTTCGCGAGCGGGGGGTGGACGTGCGCTTCGGCATCCATCCGGTCGCAGGTCGCCTGCCCGGTCATATGAACGTGCTGCTGGCCGAGGCCAAAGTGCCGTACGACATCGTCCTCAGCATGGACGAGATCAACGACGACCTCGCCGCCACCTCCGTCGTCCTGGTGATCGGAGCGAACGACACCGTGAACCCGGCGGCAGCCGAAGACCCCGGCAGCCCGATCGCCGGGATGCCGGTGCTCAAGGTGTGGGAGGCCGAGAACGTCATCGTGTTCAAGCGCTCGATGGCCGCGGGCTACGCGGGAGTCCAGAACCCGCTGTTCTTCCGCGACAACGCGTCGATGCTGTTCGGCGATGCGAAGCAGCGGGTGGAGGACATCATCGCCGCGCTGTGAGCGGGGCCGAGGGGTGCGGGCTCCCGCTTCGCGGGGGCATCCAGACCTAGGGTGGAGACCATGGCAGAGTCGTCGTCATCCCCCTCGGATGCCGTGGCATCCGCACCCCTCGCCGACCGTGCCGTCGAGCTCGCCCGACGGTGGGCGATCGAGGCCGCGGCGATCGAACCCGACCCCGCGGCCGCGCGGCTGGCCGGAGTCCTCCAGGACGAGAACGGGCTGCCGTTCACGCTGGGCTTCGTCGACGGCGTCATGCGCCCCGAGAGCCTGACCGCCGCCGCCTCGCAGCTGCACCGGATCGCCCCGATCGTGCCGGAGTTCCTGCCCTGGTACCTGCGCTCGGTCGTCCGGCTCGGCGGCGGAGTCGCGCAGATCCTGCCCGCGCCCGTGGTGCCGATCGCCCGCCGGGTGCTCCGCGACATGGTCGGCCACCTCGTCGTCGACGCGCGTCCCGCGAAGCTCGGGGCGGCGATCGAGCGGATCCGCGCCACCGGCTCCCGCCTCAACCTGAACCTCCTCGGCGAGGCCGTGCTCGGCGAGGCGGAGGCGCGACGTCGGCTCGACGGCATCCATCAGCTCATCCAGCGCCCGGACGTCGACTACGTCTCGGTGAAGGTCTCGGCGATCATCAGCCATCTGTCGATGTGGGCGTTCGACGAGATCGTCGACGAGGTGATCGCTCGGCTCCTGCCGCTGTACGTCACGGCCGCGGCCGACGGCACCTTCATCAACCTCGACATGGAGGAGTACCGCGACCTCGACCTCACGATCGCGGTCTTCACGCGCATCCTGGAAGACCCTCGGCTGGCCGGACTCGAGGCCGGCATCGTGCTGCAGGCGTACCTGCCCGATGCGCTGCCCGCTCTGCAGGAGCTCACCGCGTGGGCGGAGGACCGGGTCGCCCACGGCGGCGCCCGCATCAAGGTGCGCCTCGTCAAGGGCGCCAACCTCGCGATGGAGCACGTCGAGGCGCGGATGCACGGCTGGACGCCCGCGACCTACGACACCAAGCTCGACACCGACGCGAACTACCTGCGCTGCCTGGACTGGGCTCTGCGCCCCGAGCGCGCCGCCGCCGTGAAGCTCGGTGTCGCCGGACACAACCTGTTCGGGATCGCCTACGCCTGGCTGCTCGCGGGCGAGCGCGGAGTGCGCGAGGCCGTCGAGTTCGAGATGCTGCTCGGCATGGCCCAAGGGCAGGTGCAGGCCGTCTCGCGCGAGGTCGGACAGGTGCTGCTGTACGTGCCGGTCGTCGAGCCCGCCGAGTTCGATGTGGCGATCAGCTACCTCGTGCGGAGGCTGGAGGAGAACGCCTCTCCGGACAACTTCCTCTCCGCCGCGTTCCGACTCGGCGACGACGAGGCACTGTTCGTGCGGGAGCAGGACCGCTTCCTGGACGCGCTCGACCGCGCCGAGGACCCCACGCTCCGCACCGGACCCCGCCGCACGCAGGACAGGCTCGCACCGGTGCACGAGTCCGTGCGCCCGGCCCCCGTCGCCCCGGCGCCGGAGACCGACCTGACCAAGGCGGTGCTCGGCATCTCCCGCGGCTCCGACGACGGCGACGGCGGCCGCGAGGCGTTCCTGGAGACCGCCGTGTACTCCGCCCGCGAGCGGGAGCAGGACGCCGGCGGTGCCCCCGGTTTCGCGAACACGGCCGACAGCGACCCCGCGCTCCCCGCGAACCGCGACTGGGCGCGCGAGGTGCGCGAGCGCATCCCCGCGTCCGACCTCGGCGCGGCCACGATCGCCGTCGCGCAGGTCTCCGACGCGGAGTCGCTCGAGCGCATCGTGCAGGGGGTCCGCCGCGCGGCGCCGGCGTGGGGCGGACGACCTGCCGCCGAACGCGCCGAGGTGCTGCTGCGAGCGGCAGCCGCGCTCGAGTCGCGCCGGGCGGACCTGATCGAGGTCGCCGCCGCCGAGACCGGCAAGGTCTTCGCGGAAGCCGACGTCGAGGTGAGCGAGGCCGTCGACTTCGCCCGGTACTACGCGGCCAAGGCCCGAGAGCTCGATGCCATCGCCGGCGCGGTGTTCGTGCCCGCCTCCGTCACGGTCGTCACGCCGCCCTGGAACTTCCCCCTCGCCATCCCCGCCGGCGGAGTGCTCGCCGCGCTGGCCGCCGGCTCCGGTGTCGTGTTCAAGCCCGCCCCGCAGGCGCGTCGCTGCGCCGCCGTCATCGCCGAGACGCTGTGGCAGGCGGGCATCCCTCGCGACCTGCTCGCGCTCGTCGACATCGAGGAGGGCGACCTGGGCCGCGCGCTCATCACGCACGATGCGGTCGATCGCGTGATCCTCACGGGCGCCTGGGACACCGCCGCGCTGTTCCGGTCGTGGCGGCCCGACCTGCCCCTGCTCGCCGAGACCAGCGGCAAGAACGCGATGATCATCACGCCGTCCGCCGACCTCGACCTCGCCGTGGCCGATCTCGTCAAGAGTGCCTTCGGCCACGCCGGCCAGAAGTGCTCGGCCGCGTCCCTCGCGATCCTCGTCGGCCCGGTCGGCCGCTCGCCCCGGTTCGCCCGCCAGCTCGCCGATGCCGTGCGCTCGCTGCACGTCGGGCCGCCCACCGACCCGCTGGCCGAGGTGGGGCCGGTCATCGAGAAGCCGCAGGGCAAGCTCGCCTGGGCCCTGAGCACGCTCGAGGGCGACGAGCAGTGGCTGATCGAGCCGGCGCTCGCTCCGGGAGACGACGGCAGCGGACGGCTGTGGCGCCCCGGCATCCGCGTCGGCGTGCAGCCGGGATCGCGCTTCCACACCGAGGAGTTCTTCGGACCGGTGCTCGGCGTCATGCACGCCCCGACGCTCGCGCGCGCCGTCGAGATGCAGAACGCGGTCGCCTACGGGCTCACCGCGGGGCTCCACACCCAGGACCCGGACGAGCTCGCATTCTGGCTCGACCGCGTGCAGGCGGGGAACCTGTACGTCAACCGCGGCATCACCGGCGCGATCGTGCAGCGCCAGCCGTTCGGCGGATGGAAGCGCTCCGCGGTCGGCCCCGGCGCCAAGGCAGGCGGCCCGAACTACCTCATCGGCCTGGGATCGTGGCGCTCGCAGCCCGGCGGCCCGGCCTCCAGCACCCTGCATCTGCGCGGACTCGACTCCCGCATCACGGCACTCATCGAAGCGGCCCAGTCGTCTCTCGAGTACGAGTCGTTCGAGTGGCTGCGCCGCTCGGCGCTCTCGGATGCCCTGGCCTGGACCCGCGAGTTCGGACAGGTGCGCGACGTCTCGCGTCTCGGCGTCGAGCGCAACCTCTTCCGCTACCGTCCGGTTCCGGTCGAGATCCGTGCGACGACGGATGCGACCCTGCAGGACCTCCTGCGCGTCGTGATCGCCGGGGTGCGCTCGGGCGCGGAGTTCGTGCTCTCGACGCCGGTGGGGCTTCCGGGCGAGGTGCGTCGTGCACTCGGCGACCTCGACGCCCCGGTCTTCCTCGAAACCGACGAGGAGTGGATGCAGCGGATGCTCCGCGCGGACGACCGCGAGGGCTCGGTATCGCCGCCTCCGCGTCACCGAGTGCGCCTGGTCGGCGGTCGTGCCGGGGTCGCCGCGCTGCACTCGACCCTGGCGACGGCATCCGGCGGGGATCCCGATCTCGCGGTGTACGACGGCGAGGTGACCGCTGCCGCCCGTATCGAGCTGCTTCCGTTCGTGCACGAGCAGTCGATCTCGATCACCGCGCACCGCTACGGGAACCTCGACTCCTGGAGCAGCGACGTGATCTGACGGAGCCCGTGAGGGGGCGGAGCATTCGAAGTGTAAAAGATTCTTGACACGGTGGATTACCGGACGTACGCTCAGTGTGTCAATAATTCTTTACATCGGAGGCATCATGGTCTACGAAGAACGCAACGCCTGGGCGGGGCTCATCGTGAGTCCGATCGTGATGGTCGTCTACGTCGTGCTGGTGCTCCAGCAGGCCGGGGGAGGGCCGCTCACCGACGTCGACTGGTTCCCGCTCATGCTGTGGGTGATAGGCGGCGGCATCGTCGCGACGATCGTCCTCAGCGTCCTCTGGGGCATGATCGCCGGGGCGAAGGACCCGGACGGCGTCGGTCGCTCCGACATCCGCGACCGCGACATCAGCCGCCTGGGCGGTCGCGTCGAACAGGCCTTCGTCGTGATCGCCGGACTCGGGGTCATCGCGCTGTGCGCGGTCGGTTCCGACGTGTTCTGGATCGCGAACACGATGTTCGCGGGCTTCGCGGTGTCGGCGCTCGTCGGCGGCATCGCCCGTGTGATCGCCTACCGGCGGGGACTGGTCTGATGGTCAAGCCCACCCGCGTCTCGAACAGCATCCGCGTGCATCGCGAGCAGGCCGGGCTCACGCAGGCCGAGCTCGCCCGCACGATCGGAGTGACTCGGCAGACGCTCATCGCGATCGAGCAGCAGAAGTACTCGCCGACCCTCGAGCTCGCCTTCCAGATCGCCCGGGCTTTCGGCGTGGGCATCGACGACCTCTTCGCGTATCCCGAGGCATCCGGAGCATCGTCATGAGCCGGTCGATGCCCGCGTGGCGGCGGGAGACCTACGGCCCGGCCGACGGCGTGGCGCTCGAGCGCGTCCCGGTGCCGGTGCCGCGCCACGGCGAAGTCCTGCTGCGCGTGCGGGCGACGGCGCTGAACGCCGGCGATGTGCGACTCCTGCTCGGTGATCCGCTCCTCGTCCGGCCCGTGTTCGGGCTCACCCGTCCGAAGCATCCGGTGCGCGGCATGGAGGTCGCCGGCACCGTGGTCGCGCTCGGACCCGACGTGGTCGGTGCCGAGATGGACGAAGACGTCGTGGGGGAACTGGTCGGCGGCGGGGGTCTCGCCGAGTACGTGCGCGTGCCCGCCGCACGGCTCGTGCCGATCCCGCCCGACGTCGCACCGGAGACCGCGGCCTGTCTGCCGATCGCGGGCGGCACCGCCTGGCAGGCGCTCGACCTCGCGGGTGTGGGACTCGGTCACGGCGCGACGCCGCGGGTGCTGATCATCGGCGCATCCGGAGGAGTGGGCACCTTCGCGGTGCAGCTCGCCACCCTCCGCGGGGCCGAGGTTTGGGCGACCTGTCGCGGCCGCAACGCCCCGCTGATCGAGCGGCTCGGCGCCGTGCGCACGTTCGACCATCGCGAGTCGCCGCTGAGCGACCTCCCGGCCAATCGTTTCGACGCGATCATCGACATCGCCGGAGGGATGCCGCTCCGCGAGCTGCAGCGCCTCGTCGTCCCGGGAGGCACGGTGGTGCTGGTCACCGGAGACGGCGGTCCCGTGCTCGGACCCGTCCCGCGGATGCTGCGGGCGGCGTTCCTCTCGATCGGCTCCCGCAGCATCCGCCCGCTCGCCGCGACGCCCCGCCCCGAGGTGCTGGCCAAGCTCCTGGAGCTCGTCGCCGAGGGTCGCGTGGTGCCCGTGATCGACCGCGAGTACCCGTTCGCCGAGGCATCCGCGGCCCTGGCGCACCTCGAGGCCGGGCACACGGTGGGGAAGGTCGTCGTCCGCGGCGTTGTCTGAGCGAGTCGGATGCTCGCGCCTCTGGCGGCGCACAGGGGCGGATGACACAATGGTTGCCGGCGTGCCCGAGTCGCATCTTCCCCGACGCCCGCTCTGAACGAGCGAAGGGTCGAAGGACCGCCGGGCCCCTGGACAGCGTCCGCCGCGCCCGTCCCCAGAGGAGAGCATCCATGTCGACGCCTGAAGCCGCCGTCTCCACCGCCCCCGCGCGCACCGCGCACCACCGCCACTACCTGATGTGCAAGCCGGAGCACTTCACCGTCAACTACTCCATCAACCCGTGGATGGAGCCGTCGCGCCCGACCGACACCGCCAACGCGGTCGCCCAGTGGCAGAAGCTGCACGATCTGTACCTCGAGCTGGGGCACGAGGTCGAGCTCATCGAGCCGCTCGCCGACTACCCCGACATGGTCTACACGGCCAACGGCGGGTTCATCATCGACGGCCGCGCGTATGTCCCGGAGTTCCGCTTCGTCGAGCGTCAGGGCGAGGCCCCGGCTTTCGCCGACTGGTTCCGCGCCGCCGGCTACGACACCGTGATGCCCGAAGAGGTCAACGAGGGCGAGGGCGACTTCCTGCTGGTCGGCGACGTGATCCTGGCCGGCACCGGATTCCGCTCCACCGGTGACAGCCACCGCGAGGTCGGTGAGGTCTTCGGCCGCGAGGTCGTGTCGCTGAACCTCGTCGACCCGCGCTTCTACCACCTCGACACCGCGATCGCCGTGCTCGACCCGGTGCAGGGCGTGGAGAACGGCGGCCCGGAGCACGCGAACATCGCGTACCTCCCCGGTGCCTTCGACGACGCCAGCCGCGCCGAGCTCGAGAAGCGCTTCCCGGACGCGATCCTCGTGTCGGACGAAGACGGTTCGGTGTTCGGTCTGAACTCGGCCAGCGACGGCTACAACGTGATCATCTCGCCGCGCGCGAAGGGGTTCGAGAAGCAGCTGCGCGAGCGCGGGTACAACCCGATCACGATCGACCTGTCCGAGCTGCTGCTCGGCGGCGGCGGCATCAAGTGCTGCACGCTCGAGCTGCGGGGTGCGAAGTGACCGCGGTCGACGAGACCACCGAGGCCGTCACCGAGCCGCACGTCGCGCACAACTACCACCCGCTGCCGGTGAACATCGCCCGCGCGGAGGGCGCATGGGTGACGGATGTCGAGGGCAAGCGCTACCTCGATCTGCTCGCGGCGTACTCGGCCGTGAACTTCGGCCACCGGCATCCGGCACTGGTCGCGGCGGTCACCGAGCAGCTCGGACGGGTCACGCTGGTGAGCCGCGCGTTCCAGAGCGACCGGCTCGAGCCGTTCGCCGCGGCGCTGGCCGAGCTCGCAGGCAAAGACCTCGTGCTGCCGATGAACACCGGCGCCGAGGCCGTCGAAACGGGCATCAAGGTCGCCCGAGCCTGGGGATACCGCGTCAAGGGGATCGCTGCGGGCAAGGCGCGCATCATCGTCGCGGCCGGCAACTTCCACGGCCGCACGACCACGATCGTCAGCTTCAGCGACGACGAGCAGGCCCGTGACGACTTCGGTCCGTACACGCCCGGCTTCGACGTCGTGCCGTACGGCGACGCGGAGGCCATCGCCGCGGCCATCACCGACGACACGGCCGCCGTGCTCGTCGAGCCGATCCAGGGTGAGGCCGGGGTCGTGATCCCGCCTGCGGGGTATCTGCGCCGCATCCGCGAGATCTGCGACGAACGAGGGGTGCTGTTCATCGCCGACGAGATCCAGGCGGGTCTCGGTCGTGTGGGCGAGACGTTCGCGTGCGACCGTGAGGGCGTCGTGCCCGACCTGTACCTGCTCGGCAAGGCGCTCGGCGGCGGCATCCTCCCGGTCTCGGCCGTGGTCGGCAACACCGATGTCCTCGGCGTCATCCGCCCCGGTGAGCACGGCTCGACCTTCGGCGGCAACCCGCTGGCCGCGGCCGTGGGCCTGCGTGTGGTCGAGATGCTGCAGACCGGCGAGTTCCAGGAGCGGGCGCGGGCACTCGGCGCGCACCTGGAGCAGGCTCTCGCGCCGCTGATCGGGCACGGCGTCACGGCCGTGCGGATCGCCGGGCTCTGGGCCGGCGTCGACATCGATCCGGCGAAGGGCACGGGGCGCGAGATCGCCGAGAGGCTGCTGGAGCGCGGGGTGCTCGTGAAGGACACGCACGGTCAGACGGTGCGCATCGCGCCGCCGCTCGTGATCCGCGCGACCGAACTCGACTGGGCGGTGGAGCAGCTCAAGCTCGTGCTCGCCTGACCGTCGGCTGGGCCGGTGTAGCGGGCAACGCCATCGCAGGGGAGGGCCGTGGCCCGGGGGATGGCGACGGCTGGCGATGGCGCTGCCCTCTCGCCGATGCTCAGGCCGGCGGGGAATCCGGGTCGAGCGTCTTCAGCGTGTCCTCTTCGGCGGCGTTGTCCGCGTCGAGCTGATCTTCGGTGTTCTCGTCGCCGCCGAGCGCGGCACGGTGGCCCTGGCCGGCATCGCCTTGGATGGCTCCGCCGGTCGACTCGCCGCGGGAGCTGTCGCCCTGGATCGCGCCGCCGCTGCCGTCGCCCTGGCCCGCATCCTCCTCGGGCGTTCCGACGCCGGGGGCGCCCTCAGCCGGGTCCTGCGGGTGGGGTGTGCGTTCCGTGTTCTCGTCCATGCATCGACGGTACGTTCACGCCCGGATGCCGTGGAGGGCGTTGACAAACCCCGCAAGGAGGGTCAGTCCTCGACGTCGCGTCGTTTCGCGCTCCGGATCGGCGTGGTCACGGCCGCCTCATCGCTGAACTCGATCGGATCGACCTCGACGACGCGGAGCGGACGGGTCTCGTCGAGTGTGAGCAGGAAGCGGCGGTTCTCGTCGCGGCGGAGGCGTCCGGACGTCGCCACCCAGATCACTCCGATCGCGCAGGCGACGAATCCGGCCGTGCCGCCGAGCATGATCGCCGCCCGTGGCCCGAAGGTGTCGGCCACCCACCCGGCGATCGGAGCGCCGACCGGGGTGGATCCCATGATCACGGCCATGTAGAGCGCGAGAACGCGTCCGCGCAGTGCCGGTTCGGTCGTGATCTGCACGTAGCCGTTGGCTGTGGTGAGCAGGGTCACGATCATGAAGCCGGTGAAGGTCAGCGTCACGGCGTACGAGGCGTACGTCGGCATGGCGGAGGAGATGAAAGCGGCGATGCCGAACCCGCCCGCGGCGAGGATCACGACCCGCACCCGTGCCCGATCACGTCGGGCGGCGAGCAGCGCGCCGATGAGCGAGCCGATCGCGAGGACCGAGCTGAGCACCCCGTAGCCGTCTGCCCCCGCCCCGAACTCGAGCGCCATGGTGGATGCGAAGATCGGGAAGTTCATGCCGAAGGCGCCGATCAGGAACACCGTGACGAAGACGACCTTCAGATCGCTTCGCCCCCAGACGTAGCGGAATCCGGCCGCGAGCCCGCCGCGGCTGCGGTTCTTCAGTCGTGGGGCGAGCAGGCTGCGGCGCAACAGCATCAGCGCGAGGAGCATCGCCAGGAAGGTCGCCGCGTTCACGATGAACACCCAGCCGGAGCCGATCGCCACGATCAGCAGGCCGCCGACGGCGGGTCCCACCATGCGGGCGAGGTTGAACGACGCCGAGTTGAGGGCCACCGCGTTGGAGGTGTCGCCGGTGGAGACCATGTCGGAGACGAACGCCTGGCGGGCCGGAGCGTCGAACGCGTTCACCACCCCGAACCCGAGGGCGAATCCGAACATCATCGGCAGCGTCATCAGGTCGTTGAGCAGCAGCACGCCGACCGCGATCGCGAGGGCCAGCAGCGCCGACTGCGTCGCGAAGAGGATGTGGCGCCGGTCGAAGCGGTCGGCCACCCATCCGGTCAGGCTCACGAGCACGAGCGGCGGCCCGAACTGCAGAGCCATCGTGACGCCCATCGCGGTGGCGTCGTTGTCGGTGAGCTCCGTGAGCACCACCCAGTCCTGGGCGGTGGCCTGCATCCACCCGCCGACGTTGGAGACCAGGGCGCCGGCGAACCAGATGCGGTAGTTGATGTTCGCGAAGGAGCGGAACATGGCGCTCATCGCTCCACCGCCCTTCGCATCAGCGCGCTGGCTTCGCGCAGCGTGGCGAGCTCCGCCTCGGTGTAGTCGACCTCGCGGAGCATGTCGGCGAGCAGCTCGTCGCGCCGACGGATGGTCTCGACGACGATCTCGATGCCGGCAGCGGTGATGTCGACCTGCACGCGGCGACGGTCGTCCTCATCGGGGGTGCGCACGACGAAGCCCTGCTCCTCGAGGCCGTTGATCGTGTTGGTCATCGACGGCGCGGCGACCCGCTCGCGGTCGGCGAGCGTCGAGATCGTGCGGCGGCCGTTCATGCGCAGGTCTGCCAGCACGGCGAGCTGCGCATCACTCATCGAGTCGGCGGCACGGGCGCAACGCAGGCGGCGGGCCAGCCGGAAGGTGGCCATGCGCAGGTCTGTGGCCGTGAGGTGGAGGGATTCATCAGACGCAGACATTACTTAGTTAGTCTATCTAATATTTCGCGCGTCGGGGAGGGCGGATGCCGGATGCCGTCGCGGCAGCGGGCACAATGGACAGGTGACCCGAACGCTCGCTCTCGAAATCGCCGTCCAGGATCCCGCCGGAGTGCGCATCGCGAAGGAGGTCGGCGCCGCACGCGTCGAGCTCGCGACCGCCCTCGCCCTGGGGGGACTCACCCCGTCCCCCGCGACGCTCGAACTCGCGGTCGAGGCCGCCGGCGCCGACGGACCCGAGGTGCACGTGCTGATCCGCCCGCGTGCGGGCGGCTTCCACTACGACGATGACGAGCTCGCCGTCGCCGAGCACGACGTCCGCCGTGCGATCGCCGCCGGAGCGTCCGGGGTGGTGATCGGCGCGCTCGACGCCGAAGGCCGCCTCGACCTCTTCGCCATGGCGCGCCTTCGTGACGCCGCCGACGGGGCCCCCGTCACCCTGCACCGCGCGATCGACGTGACCGCGGATCCGGTCGCGACGCTCCGCAGCGCCCGTGAGCTCGGCCTCCGTCGGGTGCTCACCTCGGGCGGAGCGTCGGCGGCGATCGACGGCATCGACACCCTGCGCGCCCTGGTGGCCGAAGCCGAGGGTGAGATCGAGATCATGGCCGGCAGCGGGGTCGACGTGGCGAGCGCTCCCGTGCTCGCCGCGGCCGGGGTCGACGCGATCCACTTCTCCGCCAAGCGCGCCGTGACCGAGGTGGGCGGCGTGCGGATGGGCTCCGCCTCCGACGGCGTCGGCGGCTACGAGGTCACCGACCGCGACATCGCCTTCGCGATCCGGGATGCCGTCGCGCGGTAGCCGCCCGCGGCGCCCGGTGGGTAGGCTCGCACCGTGATGGATACCCGCGAGTTCACCGATGCCTATGGTGTCGACATCGTCTACGACGTCCATCCTGCGCAGGGGTCGCCCCGGGGCGTGGTGCAGCTGCTGCACGGGGTGGGCGAGCACGCCGGGAGGTACGGCGCGCTGATCGCGGCGCTCACCGCCGCGGGCTTCCACGTCTACGCCGACGACCACCGCGGGCACGGCCGCACCGGCATCCGTCAGCACGGCGGTCCCGAGAAGCTCGGACGTCTGGGCAAGGGCGGACTGCGCGCGGCCGAGGAGGCCGTGTGGCAGCTGACCGGCATCATCCGCGAGGAGAACCCCGACCTGCCGCTCGTGCTGCTCGGGCACTCGTGGGGCTCTTTCCTCGCACAGATGCTCGTCAACGACCACCCTGATGCGTGGGATGCCGTCATCCTCTCCGGCTCCGCCCTGCGGATGCCCGGTTCGCTCAACGCCGCCCCCCTGAACGCGCGCTGGGCAGGTGACGGCGCGACCGGGCTCGAGTGGCTCAGCCGCGACCCCGCCGTGTGGGCCGCGTTCGACGAGGATCCGCTGACCACCGACGAGCCGCTGCTCAAGCTGTTCGGCCCGATCGAGGCCGCGAAGCTCTACGGCCGCCCGGCCAAGGACCTGGGGCGCGACATCCCGATGCTGCTGCTCGTGGGTCGCGACGACCCGGTGGGCGGACCCCGGAGCGTGCACAAGCTGGCAGACGAATACCGCAGCCGTTCCGGACTCACCGATGTCACGACGCTGGTCTACCCGGATGCGCGCCACGAGATCTTCGCGGAGCTGCAGCAGGACGAGGTGCGTGCCGACGTGCTCGCGTGGCTCGACAAGCACATCCCCGCGCGCTGAGATCCCTTCCCTGACGCCGCGGGTATGACGCGGCGTTACGTGCGGTGAAGGCGTGTGACACGACCCTGCCGCAGGCGCGGGAGCCGCCGTAGATTCGGGGCAATATTCCGCGCATGAGCGAGGAGTGCTCCGCGGTGCGGCGCCCTCGCAGGGGAGGATCCGCTCCGATGAGCTTCGTCAAGGACTGGCAGGACTGGCACGCGTCACGCGAGCGCTACGCGGGCTCGGAGTACGGTCCGTCGGCACTGGAGTCGACGAACTGGCTCATCACGGAGGCGGCGGCGGTCGACGGCATCCCGGGACTCTGGGCGCTCACCGGCGACGGCGGCATCCGCGGCAGCGAGCTCGGTCAGGCCGGCTCCACCGTCACGCTGCGCGGGGGCGAGAGCATCCGTCTCGGCCGGCGCGAGCTGCGCGTGTTCGACCGACACGGCACGCTCGCGCTGCGCGTGCTGAATCCGGCGCGCCCGCAGCGGGAGTGGTTCACCGCGATCGACGCGTATGCGCCGGACGAGCGCTGGCGGCTCCCGGCGGTCTTCGAGCACACGCCGGACGAGCGGATCGTGATCACCTCGGTCGACGGCGAGGCGCGGGAGACTCCGGTGGCCGGGCGGCTGCGGTTCGAGCTCGCCGGATCGCCGCAGACCCTGACCGTCACGCGCAACGGCCAGGGCGCGCTCAGCGCGGTGTTCGCCGACGGGACCAACGGGCTCGAGACCTACCGCTTCCGGTTCCTCCCGGTCGACGAACCGGCCGACGACGGCACGGCCGTGATCGACTTCAACCGCGCGTACCTGCCGCCGTGCGCCTTCTCGGATCAGTTCGTCTGCCCGCTCCCGCCCGCCGGCAACCGGTACTCGACGCCGATCCGCGCCGGGGAGCGGGTGGTGGTGCTCGGCGGCTGACCCGCCGGATCGAGGGCTGCGCGCCTTAAGCTGGAACCGTGCACGGTGAATACAAGGTTCCAGGCGGAAAGCTCGTCGTCGTCGACCTCGAGATCGAGGACGACCGGATCTCCCGCTTCCGTCTCGCCGGAGACTTCTTCCTCGAGCCGGACACGGCGCTGGACGACATCGACGCGGCGGTCAACGGGCTGCCCGCCGAGTCCGACGCGACGGCGATCGCCGCCGCCGTCCGCGAGGCGCTGCCCGACGGCGCTCAGCTGCTCGGCTTCACGCCCGAGGCCGTCGGCACCGCGGTGCGCCGCGCGCTCGTTACCGCTCCGGGCTGGCGCGACTTCGACTGGGAGATCGTGCACGAGAAGGCCGTCTCGCCGCGGATGAACCTCGCCCTCGACGAGGTGCTCACCGCCCGCGTGGGCGAGGGCCGCCGCCGCCCCACCCTGCGCATCTGGGAGTGGAACGAGTCGGCCGTCGTCATCGGGTCGTTCCAGTCGTACCGCAACGAGGTCGACCCCGAGGGCGCAGCGCGGCACGGGTTCGACGTCGTCCGCCGCATCTCCGGCGGCGGCGCGATGCTCATGGCCGCCGGGCAGATCATCACGTATTCGCTGTATGTGCCGGCATCCCTCGTCGCGGGCATGACGTTCGCCGACTCCTACGCCTTCCTCGACGACTGGGTGCTGCAGGCGCTGCGTTCGCTCGGCATCGACGCGGTCTACCAGCCGCTCAACGACATCGCGAGCCCGACCGGCAAGATCGGCGGCGCCGCGCAGAAGCGCCTCGCCAATGGGGGAGTGCTGCACCACGCGACCCTGTCGTACGACATCGACGGCCAGATGATGACCGAGGTGCTGCGGATCGGACGCGAGAAGCTGAGCGACAAGGGCACCGCGTCCGCGGCCAAGCGCGTCGATCCGCTGCGCAGCCAGACCGGACTCGAGCGCGCCGAGATCATCGAGCGCTTCAAGGACACCTTCCGCTCGCTGACCGACGCCGAGACCGGTTCGATCTCGGCCGACGAGTACGCCGACGCCGAGGCGCTCGTCGCGTCGAAGTTCGCCACCGAGGCGTGGCTGCATCGGGTGCCGTGACGGCGCCGGACCCTGATCCTCCCGCCACGGCGGCCACGCCCGACGCCGCACCGGACGCCGTGCCCGTGACCGCGCCGGTCGTGCTCGAGCCGGTCGTGCCCGAGCCGGTCGTGCCCGGTGCGGTGACCATCATCGAGGGCGATAACCTCGTGGTCGCGGCGACCCTGCCGTCGGCCTCGTTCACCCTCGTCTACCTCGACCCGCCGTTCAACACCGGCCGCACGCAGGAGCGGCAGGTGGTCACGGCCCGGCGGACGTTCACAGCTCCTCGAGAATCCGATCCGGTCGCCGACCCGACCCCGGAATCCCGCGACCGCGATGGAGTGACCGGTTCGGATCCGAGGAGTTCTGCACCGGCACCGGGAGGCCCCGCGCCCGAGACCGAGGTGCGCCACGGGTTCCACGGACACGCGTACGAGCGGGTGCGCGGCATGCTGCGCGCCTACGACGACCGCTTCGACGACTACGGCGCCTTTCTGATGCCGCGACTCGAGGAGGCGTGGCGGCTGCTCGCTGATGACGGCACGCTGTACCTGCACCTCGACTACCGGGAGGCGCACTACGCGAAGGTCATGCTCGACGCGGTGTTCGGGCGCGACTGCTTCCTCAACGAGCTGATCTGGGCGTACGACTACGGCGCCAAGTCGCGCAGCCGCTGGCCCACCAAGCACGACACGATCCTGGTCTACGTGAAGAATCCTCGGGAGTACGTCTTCGACTCCGATGCGGTCGACCGCGAGCCCTACATGGCGCCCGGGCTGGTCACGGCGGAGAAGGCCGCGCGCGGCAAGCTGCCCACCGATGTCTGGTGGCACACGATCGTGCCGACGACCGGGCGGGAGAAGACCGGCTATCCCACGCAGAAGCCGGAGGGGATCCTGCGTCGCATCGTGACGGCATCCAGTCGTCCGGGCGACCGGGTGCTCGACCTCTTCGCAGGCAGCGGCACGACGGGCGCGGTGGCTTCGGCCCTCGGCCGCGATGCCGTGCTGGTCGACGACAACCCCGAGGCCATCCGGGTCATGAAGGCGCGGATGCCGCACGCCGAGGCCGCGTCGCTCGACTGAGCCCGGGTGGTCGGGATCGGCTTCGGGACCGGGCCGATCGACGAAGTGCGCGGATCACCGTGGACGACCGGGAGAATGCTGTGATGACCGATACCGATTTCGAGACGACCGCCGACTTCGTCGAGGTGGCCACCGCCGCAGGACGGGTGCGCGGTCGCTGGCGTCCGACGACGGGTGGGCGTGGGAACCCGCGGTCGGCGGCATTCCTCGGGATCCCGTTCGCGGAGGCGCCGATCGGCGCGCTGCGCTTCCAGGCGCCCGTGCCGAAGGCGCCGTGGGAGGGCGTGCGCGACGCGCTCGAGTTCGCCGCGACCGCTCAGCGCGGCGACCCGGGAGTGACGCTCATCCCCGAGCCGAGCGTCGAGGGCGACTCGACGCTGAACGTCAACGTCTTCACGTCGAACCCGACCCGAGCCGAGCAGGGGAGCGGCCTCCCGGTGCTCGTCTGGATCCACGGCGGCGGGTACTTCGCCGGCTCTCCCGCGAGCCCCTGGTACGACGGCCGCAACTTCAACCGCGACGGTGTCGTCACGGTGTCGATCTCCTACCGCCTCGGCTTCGACGGCTTCGGATGGATCGAGGATGCTCCCTCCAACCGCGGCGTGCGCGACTGGCTGCTCGCGCTGGAGTGGGTGCAGCAGAACATCGCCGCGTTCGGCGGGGACCCGTCGCGAGTGACGATCGCCGGACAGTCCGCCGGTGGCGGCGCCGTGCTGACCCTGCTCGGGATGGAGAAGGCGCAGCATCTCTTCCACGGTGTCTACTCGATCTCGGGCGCGCTGGCCGATGTCGCCTCCGCCCGCGCCGAGACGTTCGGCCGCGGGCTCGCCACCGCCGGCGGGGTCGAGCCGACCGTGGCCGGCTTCTCGTCTCTGACCGAGGAGCACATCCTCGCCCTGCAGAAGAAGGCGACCGAGCTCGGGCCCTCGTCCGTCGGAAGCATGATCGAGGAGGGGCTGCCGCTCGGACCGAGCATCGACGGCGACCTCCTGCCGCGCTCGACCCGCGAGGCGCTCGCCGCCGGTGTCGGTGCCGACAAGCCGCTCGTGCTCGGTGCGACCGACGACGAGTTCACGATGGTGTTCTCGGATGCGGCCAAGAAGCTCCGCTGGGTGCCCCGGTCGCTGCTGCTGGGCAAGCTCGGATTGCCGAGGTCGGCGCGCCGGGAGTATCTCGCTGCAAACGCCGACATCGCGGGGCTGGGCAATGCCCGCGTGGCGGGGCGCCTGCTGACCGATCGGATGTTCCGCTCGGCGCTGCTGAGGGTCGTCGCCGACCGCGGCGATGCACCGACCTGGCTGTACCGGTTCTCGTGGCCGTCGGGACGCTTCGGATTCGCCGAGCACTGCCTCGACGTGCCGTTCTTCTTCGACTGCCTCGACGGGCCGGCGATGGAGCCGCTCGCCGGCCCGAACCCGCCGCAGGAGCTGGCTGATGAGGTGCACGGCGCTGCCGTCGCGTTCATCGCGGGCGGCGATCCCGGCTGGCCGCGGCATGAGGGGGCCGCGGGAATCGCACGGGTCTACGACGTGCCGACGCGCGATGTCACCGATGCCTACGCGTCCGTGCGCCCGCTGCGAGGAGCAGCGTCGTGACGCCGTGAGCCTGCCCCACCCTCAGGCCACGTAGACCTTGCGCAGCGTCTCCGTGACGGTCCACGTCGTGCGCATGCCCTCGGCGAGGCGCACGACCGAGCCGGGGCCGATCTCGAGGTCGGGCAGCCCGGACGAGGCGAACACGATCGTCGCGCGGCCGGACAGCACGACGAACACCTCGTCGGCCTCGGTGTCGGTCGCGGTGCCCGGGGTCATCTCCCAGACCCCCACCTCGACCCCGACGAGTGTCGCCAGCTCGTGCACCGCGGTCGTCGGCGACCCGGCGAGCACCTCGTCCGCGGGGAGTGGTTCATGCACGAGGGGCAGGGCGCCGGCGTCCACTCCGCCTCCTGCGGTGAGACCGGTCACGAGTCGAAGCCCATGCCGAGCGCGTCGAGCGTCTTGAGGAACAGGTTGCGCTTGCCGTCGTTGTGGTCGGCCCGGTTCATCGCGGCGCGCACCAGGTTCACGCCGATCGAGGCGGCGGGCTCGGGCGGGAACGGGATGGGCTTCTCGCGCACCATCCGCAGCTCGGTGCGCTCGGTCTCCTCGCCCGAGAGCTTGTCGAGCATGACGTCGGCCGCGAAGCGCGCAGCCCCGACGCCCAGGCCGGTGAATCCGGTCGCGTAGGCCACTCGTCCCTTGCGGGCGGTGCCGAAGAACGCGCAGAAACGGCTCGACGAGTCGATCGCCCCGGCCCAGCGGTGCGTGAAGCGCAGGCCCTCCAGCTGCGGGAACGTCGTGAAGAAGTGCGAGGCGAGCCTGCGGTGGCTCTCCATGCGGTCCTCGTACTCCGGACGCACCTTGCCGCCGAAGTGGTAGATCGCGTCGTAGCCGCCGAACAGGATGCGGTTGTCCCCCGTGAGCCGGTAGTAGTGGAACTGGTTCGCGCTGTCGGCGAGGCCCTGCCGGTTCGACCAGCCGATCGACGCCAGCTGCTCGGCCGAGAGCGGCTCGGTCATGAGCACGTAGTCGTACACCGGCACGGTCATCAGGCGGTTGCGCTTGAGGAGCGAGGGGAACACGTTCGTGCCGAGCGCCACGGCATCCGCGACCACCCGTCCGTTCGGGGTGACCAGCGTCACGGGACCCGACCCGTCGCCCTCGATCCCGCGCACCAGGCTGTGCTCGTAGATCTCGACGCCCAGGTCGGCGGCCACGCGGGCCAGCTCCACGCCGAGCTTGGCGGGATGCACCATGGCGCAGCCGTCGCGGTCCCAATCACCCGCGAGGAAGGTCTCGGAGTGCACCTCGGCCTGCACGGCCTCGCGGTCGAGGAAGCCCGGCTCGTCGCGGTACCACTCGACCTGGTGCGGCTCGACGGCGACGGCCAGCTGCCCGGTCCGCTCGAACTCCGCGTCCATGGCGTAGCGGGCGACCGTCCGCTCGATGCCGTCGAGGTTCTCGTGGCCCAGCTCCTCGAGCCGGTCGATCTCCTCGGGCCACCGGTTCACCCCGTTCTCGTGTCCGTGGGTGAGGCTCGACTCGCAGAAGCCGCCGTTGCGGCCGGATGCCGCCCACGCGATGCGCGAGGCCTCGAGCAGGACGACGCGGCGCTCGGGATCGCGCTCCTTGGCGCGCACCGCCGTCCACAGCCCGGCATACCCGCCGCCGACGATCGCGAGGTCGGCGCGGACGGTCCCGTTGAGGCGCGGATGCGTCGGCCGATCCACGTCGTCGAGCCAGAAGACCCGCAGAGCGGCGTCGCGGAGGGAGTCGTCGATGACGGACGGCGACGGCTGCTGGCGTTCGAAGACGGTGGTACCCATTGGTTCTCTCCGTGGTGTGCGGGGCGCGCGTCAGCGCGTACCCCAGTTGTAGAGGTCTTTGTAGAGGCCTGCGTAGAGCATGCTCTCGGTGTGCGCGACCCCGGGGATCGTGCGGATGCGGGTCGCGATGAGGTCGATCAGGTGCTCGTCGTTCTCGCACACGGCTTCGACGAGGATGTCGAAGGTGCCGAGCGTGACGACGACGTACGCCAGCTCGGGGATCGTGGTGAGCTCCTCGGCGATCGCGCGCGGGTCGCCGGAGACCCGGATGCCGATCATCGACATGCGGTGGAAGCCGAGCTGCATCGGGTCGGTGACCGCGACGATCTGGATGATGCCCGCTTCGGTCATCCGCTGCACGCGCTGGCGCGCCGCCGCTTCGCTGAGGCCGACCTCGCGGGCGATCTCGGCATACGGGCGGCGGCCGTCCTCCTGCAGCAGCTCGACGATGCGCTTCGAGATGTCATCAAGGGCAGGCTGGGACGGCTTCGTGCTCATGTGTCGATATTGTCAGTCAGTGCTTATCAGTGCAACTGATTCCGTTGTTTCCATGATCCGGATCTTTAGATTCCGCACCGATGTGGATACGATGACCCCATGTCCAGTCACCTTCTGAAGAACTCCGCGCCGTTGCAGAACTTCATCGGCGGACGCTACGTACCCGCGAGGGGCGAGGGACGGATGCCGCTCATCGACCCGGTCACCGAAGACGCCTACGGGGAACTGCCGGTCTCGGACGTCAGTGACGTGGATGCCGCCTACGCCGCCGCATCCGCCGCCTTCCCGTTCTGGCGCGATGTCACTCCGGCCGACCGGCAGCTGGCGCTGTTCCGCATCGCCGACGAGATGCTGGCGCGGGCCGAGGAGTTCGCCGACCTGGAGTCGCAGGACACCGGAAAGCCGCGCGCCGGCCTCGTCGCGGACGAGATCATGCAGTCGGTCGACCAGCTGCGCTTCTTCGCAGGTGCCGCCCGCAGTCTCGAGGGCCGGGCGGCGGGGGAATACCTCGCCGGGCACACCTCCTTCGTGCGGCGCGAGCCCGTCGGCGTGATCGGCCAGGTGACCCCGTGGAACTACCCGCTGAACATGGCGGTGTGGAAGATCGCTCCCGCGCTCGCCGCCGGCAACACGGTCGTGCTGAAGCCCGCGGAATCCACTCCGCTCACCACGCTGCTGCTGGCCGAGATCGTCGCGCTGCACACCCCTGCCGGCACGTTGAACGTGGTGCTCGGCGACCGCGACACGGGCGTCGCGCTGGTGGAGCATCCGACGCCGCAGATGGTCGCGATCACGGGTTCGGTACGTGCGGGCATGGCGGTCGCCCGTTCGGCGGCGAACGACGTCAAGCGTGTGCACCTCGAGCTCGGCGGCAAGGCCCCGGCGATCGTGTTCTCGGATGCGTCGATCGAGAAAGCCGTCGACGGGATCGTCACGGGGGCGTTCTTCAACGGGGGCCAGGACTGCACGGCCGCCACCCGGGTGCTGGTGCACTCGTCGCGGCACGATGAGCTCGTCGCGGCGCTGGTCGCCAGGGCGCGGATGCATGCCCGCACGGGCGGCCCGCACGAGGAGGGTGTGCTGTACGGGCCGCTCAGCAGCGCCGCCCAGCTCGCACAGGTGCAGGGGTTCATCGACCGCCTTCCCGCGCACGCGACCATCGAGACCGGCGGACGCCGTCAGGGCGAGCAGGGCTACTTCTGGGAGGCCACGATAGTCTCCGGGGTGCGACAGGACGATGAGGTCGTGCAGGGCGAGATCTTCGGGCCCGTGCTCACCGTGCAGGCGTTCGCCGAGGACGACGAGGCGCTGGCGATGGCGAACGACGTGCCGTACGCGCTCGCCGCATCAGTGTGGACGACTGATCACGCGCGCGCGATGCGGTTCTCGCGCGACCTCGACTTCGGGTGCGTGTGGATCAACACCCACATCCCGTTCGTGTCGGACATGCCCCACGGCGGATTCAAGCACTCCGGCTACGGCAAGGACCTCTCGCAGTACGGCTTCGACGACTACACCCGGATCAAGCACGTGATGAGTGCGCTCGACTGACGCGAGCCCGCAGGGCCTCGGCTGCCGGTGTGCCGTCAGCGCGCCAGGAGCTTCACGCGACGGTGCTCCTCCAAGGTGAGCCCCGGGCGCTCCTCGATCTTGATCGCCCCGTCTTCGACCCACCCGTGACGGGCGTAGAAGGAGTCGGCGCGATCGTTCCCGTCGAGCACCCACAGGTAGGCACGGTCATGGCCGGCCTCGGCGATCCGCTGCTCTGCGGCCTCGAGCAGCGCGTGTCCTGCGCCGGTCGACCAGGCGGCGGGATCGGCGTAGATGCCGTACACCTCGCCGTCGGCGAGCCCATCGGGGTCGCGACCCGAGCCGAGCGACGCCCAGCCGACGATGCGGTCGTCGCGCACGGCGACGAGGATTCCGAGGCTCGTCGGCAGCGGATCCGCGACGATGCGCCGCCAACCCGACGCTCTCTCCTCGACGGAGAGGCCATCGAGCACGGACTGGTCGATGAGCCCGCGATAGGCGACCTGCCAGGAGCGGACGTGCACGCCGGCGATGTCGTCGGCGTCTTCGGTGCGGGCTTCGCGGATCACCAGCGGGCTCATCCGTCCACCCTAGGGGGATCGCGGAGGCCGAACGGCGTCGCTGCGGTTCGACGTCTCGGTCAGCTCACGTTCTTCTGGAGCCACGGCAGCGGATCGACGGCGACCATGTTGATGTGCACCTCGAAGTGCAGGCAGGAGCCGAACACGTACCCGGTCGATCCGACGTCGCCGATGTACTGGCCCTCCTCGACGCAGTCCCCGACCTCGACCGCGCGGGTTCCGTACTTCATGTGCGAATAGACGGTGCTCACGGCCTGCCCGTCGACGATGCTCTCGATCTGGATCGTCACGCCGTAGCCCTGGTAGCTCTCGGTGGAACGGGAGACACAGCCCCTCATCGCGGCATTGATCGGCGTTCCCACGCCCGCGGCGAAGTCCTGGCCGAGGTGCGATCGGCCCGGCCGCGAGGCGCCGAAGCCGTCGCTGAACGAGTAGGACCCGTCGGCCATCGGCATGACGATGCGCCCGGCGACAGGGATCTCGATCGCGCTTCCGAGCGGCATGCCGGCGGCGACGGCAGCGGCGGCCGCACGGGAGCGCGTCTCCTTGATCTCCTCGGGCGTCGTCGCGGAGAAGTTCCCGCGCGGGGCGATCTCCGCGCGGATCTCGTCCTTCGCCGTGTAGGACTGTGCGAGGCCGTCTGCCGTGGTGGAGACCCTGGCCGTGGCCGCGGCGGCCTGATCGTATGCAGGGCTGAGCGCGGGCAGCGCTGCTCCGGTGATCAGCACGCCGATCGCGAAGGTGGCGCTGAGTGCCTTGGTCTTCGCCCAGGGGCGGTTCGTTCGGCGGGGTCGAACCCGCGAGGTCCGGGCGGCCTGCGGCTCCGTCTGCGGGGCGGTCGGCGGCTCCGTCGGCGGCTCCGTCGGCGGCTCCGTCTGCGGGGTGTGCGATCGACGCTGCCTCGATCGGGGCGCATCGGTCGCCTGCTGCTGCGGGCGAGGGGCATCGGCGTCGGGTGCGTCCGCCGACTGGGGGCCTCGCGGATCCGCACCGGCGGATCGTCGCAGGTCACGACGCAGAAGGGGTCGGGGTGAGTCGGGCACTTCGGTGGGAGCTTCCGAGGCGTCGAGAGCGCGCTCGGGTGGCAGGGAATTCGTGACGGGGTCCTTCCGGGAGGGCGGGTGTGCTCGGCGGTCGATCCCCCCGGATGCCACCGTTACCGATCTGTAATGTAGGCGGCGAAACCACGGATCGTCAAATCGAGCGCGCTCCGACGGGGCATCACCGCCGTCGCTTCGACGGGGAGACCCGCGAGGGAGGGATGAGTATGACTCGAAGTGTCGACTAGTGGGACGCGATGTGGCATCCTTGCGGGCACCGCCCTGACGTCGAGTACACAACGCCGCGCCCGATGTCGAGCACGGACCACGAAGACGTGTCGAGAAGCGACGAGAGAGCAGACCCCGGATTCAGATGTCGAGACCACTCGCGGGACCGCAGAGCCTGCTTCGCACCCTCAACGGCCGTGCCATCCTCGAGGCCCTCGCCCGCAGCGGACCGCAGACCCGTGCCGAGCTGATGTCGACCACCGGGCTGTCCCGGACGGCCGTCACCCAGGTGCTGCGGATGCTCGAAGGCGCAGGAGCCGTCTCGGCCGCCGGCGTCGACCGTGACACCCGAGGTCCCGCCGCCGGGCGAGTCGCGCTGCATCCGCGGCTCGGCTTCGCGGCGGCCGTCCACGTCGACCACCATGCGGCGCACGTCGTGCTCGTCGATCCCGCCGGCACCGTGCGCGCCGAACGGCACGCGGCGTTCCCGCTCAACGGCGACCGCGTCGCGCACATCGCCGAACTCGTCGACGCCTGCCGGCGCTCGGCGAAGGGGACCGTGCATCTCGCGATCGTCGGCGTGCCAGGGATCGTCACCGTCGACGGCGGCATCCGCGACGACCAGGGGCCCGACGGAGGCGCCTTCCGCACCGCGCTGGCAGCCTCCCTCCGCTGCCCGGTCCGCATCGAGAACGACGTCAACCTCGCCGCCCTCGCCGAGCTCACGGCCGGAGCGGGCAGCGCTCTCACCAGCTTCGCGCTGCTGCTCCTCGACGGAGGACTCGGTGGCGGGATCGTGATCGACGGCGCGCTGCACCGCGGATTCTCCGGAGTCGCCGGCGAGGTCATGTACCTCCCGCAGACGCCGCTTCCGATCGGCGCGCCGGTCGTGAGCGAGGCCGTCGTCCACGACCTCGCGCTCGGTGTCGGGCGCGACGTCCACGCCTCTCTGCAGGAGCACCTCGACGACGCGGGCTCCGGCGATGTCGACGCTCAGAAGATCGTCGACGAGGTCGCCCGGCGCATCGTGCTCGTCGCCGGGAGCGTGGGGCTCGTGCTCGACCCCGAGGCGTTCATCCTCAGCGGCACCGCTGCTCACCCCGTGCTCGTCGATGCGATCGCGCGCATCGCCGACGACTATGCCGCACAGCTTCCCCTGCGATTCCGCGTGTCCTCCTTCGGCCCCGAGGCTCCACTCGTCGGTGCCGTCGGAGAAGCGGCGACCGCACTCCGGGGTGAGGTGTTCACCCGGGTCCTCACTCCACCGGCCAAGTCCGGCCGCTGATCCGCCCTCTCCGTACTCTCTCCATCACCCGACGGGATCTCCGATGACCGCACCCTCCGACCTCGCCGATCGCCTCGGGCTCGCCCCCGGCGCCAGGGCGATCATCATCAACGCGGACGACTTCGGCATGTGCCACGCGGCGAACACCGCGATCGTCGACCTGCTCGCGGGGGGACGGATCGACTCCACGACGGTGATGGTGCCGTGCTCGTGGTCGCCCGAGGCCCTGGCCTTCGCGGCATCCCGCACCGATCTCGACGTCGGAGTGCACCTCGTGCTCACGAGCGAATGGGCGCGGTACCGGTGGCGTCCGCTCACCGGCATCGCGACGAGTCTCGTCGATGCCGCAGGATTCTTCCCCACCGAGGTGGCGGCCGTCGAACAGGCCGCGTCCGAAGCGGACGTCGCCGCCGAGATCTCCGCCCAGCTGCAGGCCGCACTCGATGCCGGTGTCGATGTGACCCACCTCGACAACCACATGGGCTCGGTCTACGGACTCGTCACCGGCCGCGACTTCCTGCGCCCGGTCTTCGAGCTCGCCGCCCGCAGCGGGCTCCCCTTCCGGCTGCCGCGGAGCATGGACGGGGTGGGAGAGGATGCCGCACTCCAGGCCAAGCTCGACGGCGCGGCGGCGGCGGCCGATGCGCTCGGGGTCGTGATCATCGATCGGCTGTGGTCGCATCCCTTCGGGCTCCTCGGTGAGGGCACGCCGGACGACGAGACCTACGAGCAGGTGCGCGACGGCTTCATCGCGCTGCTGCGCGCCGTGCCCGCCGGGGTCACCGAGATCTACCTGCATCCGATGGTCGACGACGACGAGCTCCGTGCGGCGGTCGACTTCAGCGCGGCGAAGCGCGGGTACGAGCTGCGCCTGCTCACCGACCCCGCCGTGCTGCAGGCGATCGACGACGAGGCGCTCGTGCGGATCGGCTGGCGCGATCTGCGCGACCTGCAACGGGCAGGGGTGTGATGACCGCCCTGAGCGAGCGCCTGCGCGACCGGCGTCTGGATGCCGCGCCTCGGCGATCGCAGACCATCGCGTTCGGCGCATCGGGGTTCCCGACCCAGCTGATGGCGCAGACCTTCTCGGCCTTCGTCGTCTACTTCTACGTCTCGCACCTCGCGGTGCCCGCGGGCTGGGTCGCGGTGGCGATGATCGCCCACGGCATCCTGAACGCGGTCCTGAACCCGGTCGTCGGTGCTCTCTCCGATCGACTGCGCACCCCCTGGGGTCGGCGCGTCCCGTGGATCGGACTGGGCATCGTGCCGCTCGTCGTCGCGTTCGCGCTGGTGTGGATGCCGCCCGAGCTCCCCGTCGCCGGGCTGATCGTCTGGTTCCTCGTCGTCGTGGCCGTGTACGACGTCGCCTTCGTCGTGGTGGTGCTGAACATCTCCGCGCTGTTCCCGGAGATCTTCCGCACCACCGAGGAGCGGGCCCGCGGCAACGTGCCGCGCCAGATCTTCGCCATCCTCGGGATGGTGCTGGGCACGGCCGGCGCCCCCGCCCTCTACAGCGCCCTCGGGTGGCCCGGCATGGCGATCGTGCTCGCCGTCGTCTGCCTGGTGCTGCTCGTGTGGTCGTTCTTCGGCGGCATGATCGAGCGTCGGGTCCCGGAGGCGGCGTCGGAGGCGATGCGGTGGGGCGACCAGCTGAAGTACACCTTCCGCAATCGGGCCTTCGTCCCGTACGTGCTCGGCTCGCTGTTCGTGCAGACGGCCATCGCGGTGATCCTCGCCGCGATCCCCTTCTACGTGCGGTACTCCCTGCATGCGGCGGAGGGCGAGGGCAGTCTCCTGCTCGGCGCCATCTTCGTCACCGCGATCCCCTCGATCGTGCTGTGGAGCGCGGTCGTCCGGCGTACCTCGCCGCGCACCGCGGTGCTGTGGAGCGTCGCGGTGTTCGGCGTCGCCGTGCTCGGCTACCTCGCGCCGTCGAACGTCATCGGCGCGGTGCTGGTGGGAGTGGGCGTCGGTGTCGGTGTCGGCGGACTGCTGCAGCTGCTCGAGGTGATGCTGGCGCAGATCATCGACGAGGATGCCGTGCGCACCGGACACCGCCGTGAGGGCGCGTACTTCGGGGTGAACGGCTTCGTGGTGCGCGGCTCGGTCGTGCTGCAGGCGGTGGTCGCCGCGGTGGTGCTGACGGCGTCCGGCTTCGACGCCGCGCTGGAGGACGCGCAGCCCGAGACCGTCGACGGCGGCATCCGCCTGATGCTGGCGGTCGTCCCTCTCGGGTTCACCGCCCTCGCGTGGCTCTGCTTCTGGCTCTATCCGATCCGCACGCGCGACCTCTGAGGCCTTCTCCCATACTCAGCACGGAGGAGTCGCGATACCCCACACGCGACAGAGTCGACCGACCTGCCGAAGGGCGCAGGGTCGCGCCGGTGCGAGCATCGGGGAGGGGACCCCGCTTGCGGGGAGGGGCGCCCCGCTCTGCGAGCAGCGGCGCGACCCGGAGCCCGCCCCACGAGCCGAAAGCGACTAGGACCGAGCAGCCCGCCGCGCCTCCCACCCCGTGCGCACCATCTCGTCGACCGTGTACCGCATGGTCCAGTCGAGGTCACGGGCGGCGAGCTCACCGGTCGCGACGATGCGGTCGGGATCTCCGGGGCGCCGGGGTCCGATCTCGGGGATGAAGTCGATGCCGGTGACGCGGGCGACGGCATCCATGATCTGCTTCACGCTGAGCCCGTCGCCGGAGCCGAGGTTGTAGGCCGCCTCGATCGGGCGGCCGTCGGCGAGGCGCTGCGCGGCGGCGACGTGCGCCGCGGCGATGTCGCCGACGTGCACGTAGTCGCGCACGTTCGTGCCGTCCGCGGTGTCGTAGTCGTCGCCGAAGATCTTCGGGGTCTTCCCCGCGAGCAGCGCCTCGAACACGATCGGGAAGAGGTTGTGCGGGCTGACGTCGTAGACGGTCGGGTCGGCCGAGCCCACCACGTTGAAGTACCGCAGCGAGGTGTGGCGCAGCGGCCGGGCGGAGTCCGCCGTGGCGATCGCCTGGTCGCGCAGCAGCCACTCGCCGATGAGCTTCGACTCTCCGTACGGGCTGGCCGGCTTCTTCGCGGTGTCTTCCACGACGAGCGGGACGTCGGGGGTGCCGAACACCGCGGCCGAGGAGGAGAACACGATGTTCGCGACCCCGGCGGCCTCCATCGCCTCGAGGATGATCCGGGTGCCCTCGACGTTCTGCGCGTAGGTATGCAGCGGGCGCTGCACCGAGACGCCGGCGTACTTGTAGCCTGCGACGTGGATCACGCCGTCCGCGTGGTGATCGCGCAGCGTCTTCTCGACGAGCGCGCGGTCCAGGATGCTGCCCTGCACGAACGGCACGCCCTCGGGCACGAACGACGGGACGCCGCTGGACAGGTCGTCGAGCACGACCGGGGTGAGGCCGGCATCCGCGAGGGCCCGCACGACGTGAGCACCGATGTAGCCGGCGCCGCCGGTGACGATCCAGGACATTGCTTTCCTCTCCTGCCGCGGCGTCGTCGCGGCCCGTGGATCATTCTGTCAGGCGTCGCGGTGCGCGCCGGCGGAGGGGGCGACGGTGAACAGCAGGGGAGCGGCGAAGCCGGATGCCGCGAACGCCGCGTCGACGGCATCCGATACGGCGTCGACGGCATCCTGCTCGAGGAGGGCGATCGCGGCACCGCCGAAGCCGCCACCGGTCATGCGCGCGCCGAGGGCTCCGGCGGAGAGCGCGGTGTCGACCGCGGTGTCGAGCTCGGGGGTCGAGATCTCGAAGTCGTCGCGCATCGACACGTGGGAGGCGACGAGCAGATCCCCGATCGCACGCACACCCTCCTCGCGGAGCAGCCGCACCGTGTCGAGCACACGCTGGTTCTCGGTGACGATGTGGCGCACGCGACGGAAGGTCACATCGTCCATCAGCTCCTCGGCGTGCGGCAGATCGGCGATCGACACATCGCGCAGTGCCGGCACGCCCAGGAGAGAGGCGCCCAGCTCACAGGATGCTCGGCGCTCGCGGTAACCGCCCGTCGAATGCGCGTGCTTCACGCGGGTGTCGATCACGAGGATCGCGAGTCCGGCCGCGGCGATGCCGAGGGGCACGAGCCGGGTCTCCAGCGAGCGGCAGTCGAGGAAGATCGCGGTGTCGGGCTCGCCGAGCATCGACGCCATCTGGTCCATGATCCCCGTGGGAGCGCCGACCGCTTCGTTCTCGGCGCGTCGGCCGACGCCGGCGAGGGCGGTGCGATCGAGGTCGGTGCCCCACAGGTCGTTCAGGGCGGATGCCGTCGCGCCTTCGATCGCGGCGGAGGAGGAGAGACCGGCCCCCACCGGCACGTCGGAGGCGATCGCGATGTCGAGCGCCTCGAACGGGCCGGATCCGGATGCCGCCCGGCGCAGCGCCCACGCGACCCCGAGCGGGTAGGCGGCCCAGTCCGGGACGGCCGGAGGCGTGCCGGGTGCGGTGGGGAAGAGACCGTCGAGTTCGTCGAGGCCCACTTCGACCGGCGCGTCGGCGAACGTCGAGCCGACCATGACCCGGCCGCGGGCGTCAGCGCGGAGCCCGACCGCGGCGACCGTGCGCTGCGGGATGGCGAACGGCAGCACGAAGCCGTCGTTGTAGTCGGTGTGTTCGCCGATGAGGTTGACGCGTCCCGGTGCCGACCAGAGCCCGTCGGGCTGGCGTCCGGTGAGGGAGGTGAACAGCTCTCGGGCGTCGCGGGCGGCGGTCATGCGGACGCTCCTGCGTCGGACCGGTCCTGCGAGGCGCGCTCGATCGCTTCGCGCAGGCGCGCGGCCCCCACCTCCGGCGGCACCTCGGCGGCCCACGCCCCCATCGCGGCCTCCGACCCGGCGAGGAACTTCAGCTTGTCGGCGGCCCGGCGCGGGCTCGTCAGCTGCAGGTGCAGGCGCACGGTGTCGCGTCCGACGTGCACGGGAGCCTGGTGCCAGGCGGCGATGTACGGGGTCGGGGTCTCGTACATCGCGTCGACACCGCGGAGCAGACGCCGGTACAGCGGGGCGAGCTCGTCGCGCTCGGCATCCGTCGTCTCGGCGAAGTCGGGCACGTGGCGGTGCGGCATCAGGTGCACCTCGAGAGGCCACCGTGCGGCGAAGGGCACGAACGCGGTCCAGTGCTCGCCGCGGAACACCACCCGCTCCGAGGCCTGCTCGGACTCGAGGATCCGTTGGAACAGGTCGGGTGCGGTCCGCTCGATCGACTCCCGCACACGGGCGGTGCGCGGCGTCACGTACGGGTACGCGTAGATCTGCCCGTGCGGGTGGGGCAGTGTCACCCCGATCGCCTCGCCGCGGTTCTCGAACGGGAAGATCTGCTCGATGCCCGGCAGCGTCGAGATCACGGCGGTCCGGTCGGCCCAGGCCTCGATGACCGTGCGGGCCCGGGTGACGGACTGCGTGCCGAACGAGCCTGCGTGCTCGGGGCTGAAGCAGACGACCTCGCAGCGGCCGACCGCGGTGCGGGTGCGGCCGAGCCCGAGGTCGGCGAGGTCGTCGAGCCCGCGTGGGGCGTCCGGCGCCTGCGGGGCGGTGCCGACCGCCTCGGCGAGCGCGGGGCCGAAGGCGGGCGACCGGTTCTCGAACACCGCGACGTCGTAGCGCGACGGAACCTCCGACGGGTTGCCCGGAGTCTGCGGGGCCAGCGGGTCGGCGTCCGCGTCGGGCATCATGACGCGGTTCTGCCGGTTGGCGGCGACGGTGATCCAGTCGCCGGTGAGCACGTCGAGGCGCATGGTCGCGGTGTCGGGGCGAGGGTCGAGGACGCGGGCGTCGATCGAACGTGCGGCTCCGAGCGCGGTGCCGGGGTCGTCGTAGTAGATCAGGTCGCGCCCGTCGGCGAGGGTGGTGGCGCGTTTGACCACGCCGGCTCCGAGCGTCTCGGTGCGCAGCTCAGGAAGACCGTCCGTGTTCACGTAAACATGGTAGGCGCAGCGCCGTGATAACGTCAACACTGCGGAGTTGTGAACCGAGTCGCGGGGCAGGTTGCGCCGCAGATCCGGACGGAGGCGCGGTGGTCGAGAGCAGAGACGACCAGGTCGCAGGAGGCGGGCCCGTTCGGCCGCGCGCGTCATCCGGGCGCGTCTCGATGGCCATGGTCGCCACTCGCGCCGGAGTCTCCGGACAGACCGTGTCGCGCGTCGTCAACGGCAGTC
Organism: Microbacterium sp. MYb66; assembly: GCF_002979435.1. GTDB lineage: Bacteria > Actinomycetota > Actinomycetes > Actinomycetales > Microbacteriaceae > Microbacterium. Next base: position 95,831 of record NZ_PCOV01000005.1, read on the forward strand.
CGCGCGTCGACCCCGCCACCCGTGCCCGCGTCGAGGGGGCGATGGCCGAACTCGGCTACCGTCCGCATCGTGCCGCCCGTGCTCTGCGCACCGGCCGCTCGCAGACCATCGGCCTCGTGGTCACCACACTCGCCACGGTCGGCAACTCCCGGATGCTGCAGGCCACGGCCGAGGCGGCGGCGGAACGCGGATACGCCCTCACCCTCGTCACCGCGGCCGATGGCGTCGCCGAGGCGTTCGAGCGCCTTGTCGAACAGGAGGTCGACGGCGCGATCGTCCTGAACGAGGCGTCGGCGCTCGTGTCGGGTGCCCGGCCACCTGCGGGGCTGCGTCTCGTCGTGGTCGACGCGCCCACGGATGCCGGCTTCAGCTCGGTGCACAGCGACCACCGGGGTGGCGCGGCCGAGGCCACGGCCCGACTTCTGGCGCTCGGCCACGACACGGTCCACCACCTCGCCGGCCCCGCCGAGTCCTTCGCGGCGGCGGAACGGGAGCGGGGATGGCGGGAGACGCTCGTCGCCGCGGGCATCCGTGCGCCCGCCGTCGTCCGCGGCGATTGGAGCTCGGACTCCGGGTTCGCGGCGGGGGCGGGCCTGGCCGCGGCATCCGCGGTGTTCTGCGCCAACGACCAGATGGCGCTCGGGCTGCTCCGCGCGTTCTCCGAGTCCGGCCGCCGCGTGCCGGAGGATGTCGGCGTCATCGGCTTCGACGACGTTCCGGATGCCGCGAACTACCGCCCGCCGCTGACCACGGTCCGTCAGGACTTCGAGGCTCTCGCCCACCGCGCGGTCGAGGTGCTGGTGGCGGAGATCGAAGGATCTTCGAGGTCTGCGCGATCCTCCGTGATCCCGACGTCCCTGGTCGAACGCGCCAGCGCCGCCGCGGGCTGAGCCGCCGCGGGCTGAGCGGCCGCGGCCTCCTTCCTTCTCCGGCACGACTACCCGATCCGGTACGGCCGCACGACCGATCCGACGACTCCCGCGCCCGTCCGTGTCCTGCTCGGGCAGGGGTTCCCGGCTTCCCGATACCGCCGGTTGCGCTCTGCCGGTGTCTCATGTCATGATCTCGGAAAGCGTTTTCCCGATTCCGAGGATCTCCGGGACGAGAAGGCGCGAACGACCTCCGCGAGAGAAACGGAACACGATGGCACAGGCGAACACCCGCGAGATCGGGATCATCATGAACGGCGTCACGGGACGCATGGGCTACCGGCAGCATCTGGTGCGCTCGATCCTCGCGATCCGCGACGAGGGGGGCATCGAGCTCCCCGACGGCTCGCGCATCACGGTCAAGCCCCTGCTCGTCGGCCGCAACGAGGCCACCCTCGCCGAGCTCGCGGCGAAGCACGACATCGCGGACTGGACGACCGACCTCGACGCAGCCCTCGCCGACCCGCAGTGGGAGATCTACGCCGACTTCCTGGTGACCAAGGCACGCGCCTCCGCGATCCGCAAGGCCATCGCCGCAGGGAAGGCGATCTACACCGAGAAGCCCACGGCCGAGTCCCTCGAGGAGGCGCTCGAGCTCGCGCGGCTCGCCCGCACCGCCGGTGTCAAGACCGGCGTCGTGCACGACAAGCTCTACCTGCCGGGCCTGCAGAAGCTCAAGCGCCTGATCGACTCCGGCTTCTTCGGACGCATCCTCTCGGTGCGCGGCGAGTTCGGCTACTGGGTGTTCGAGGGCGACTGGCAGCCGGCGCAGCGCCCGAGCTGGAACTACCGCACGGAAGACGGCGGCGGCATCATCACCGATATGTTCCCGCACTGGAACTACGTGCTCGAGAACCTCTTCGGCGAGGTCAAGAGCGTCTACGCGCAGGCCGCCGTGCACATCGCTGATCGCTGGGACGAGAAGGGCGAGCGCTACACCGCCACCGCCGAGGATGCGGCGTACGGCATCTTCGAGATCGAGGGCGGCGTGATCGCCGAGATCAACTCCTCGTGGACCGTGCGCGTGAACCGCGACGAGCTCGTCGAGTTCCAGGTCGACGGCACGCACGGCTCGGCCGTGGTCGGCCTGTTCGGCGCGAAGATCCAGCCGCGCAACGCGACGCCCAAGCCGGTGTGGAACCCCGACCTGGAAGACACCCGCGACTACGACGCGGACTGGCAGAAGGTGCCGACCAACGACGTGTTCCTCAACGGCTTCCGCCAGCAGTGGGAGGAGTACCTGGTCTCCTACGTCGAGGGCACCGACTACCCGTTCGACCTGCTCGCGGGCGCTCGCGGCGTGCAGTTCGCCGAGGCCGGTCTGACCTCCAGCGCCGAGGGCCGCAAGATCGCCCTGTCGGCGCTGAGCCTGGACTGACGGGATGAGCACCCTTCGACTCCTGGCCGCCGACGGAGCGGCGACGGACGCGGCTCTGAACGAGGGCGGCTCCTATGCGCGGCCGGCATCCGCGCTGCGCAGCCGGGTCGCCTACGCGGCCGCGCACGTCGTGCCGAAGACGTACGCCGACAACACCCCGGGGCAGCCCGCCGACATCGACTGGGATGCCACGCTCGCGTTCCGCCGGAACGTGTACTCGTGGGGACTCGGCGTCGCCGATGCCATGGACACCGCGCAGCGGAACATGGGGCTGGATGCCGCGGCCACCCGCGAGCTGATCGCCCGCAGTGCCGAGGTCGCCCGCGAGGAGGGCGGATCGGTCGTGGTCGGAGTCAACACCGACCACGTCGCCGAGACGCACATCTCGCTCGATCAGGTGATCGCCGCCTATACCGAGCAGCTGCACTTCGCCGAGGAGCAGGGGGCCGGCCCCGTGCTGATGGCCTCGCGGCACCTGGCCCGTGCGGCGACGGATGCCGCGGACTACCGCCGCGTCTACCGCGAGGTGCTGTCGCGGGCGACCGTGCCCGTGGTGCTGCACTGGCTGGGCACGGCCTTCGACCCTGAGCTCGCCGGCTACTTCGGCGCGGAGGACTGGCAGACGGCATCCGAGGTCCTCCTGCAGGTCATCGAAGAGAACCCGGGCACGGTCGCGGGCGTGAAGATGAGCCTGCTGAACGCGGAGTCCGAGATCTCGGTGCGCGAACGGCTCCCCGAGAGTGTGCACATGTTCACCGGCGACGATTTCAACTACGTGAGCCTGATCGGCGGTGACACCGTCGGCGACGGCGCGGGGCATTCGGACGCACTGCTGGGGGCGTTCGCCGCGATCACCCCGGTCGCGTCGGCGGCGATCCAGGCGCTGGATGCCGGCGACGCGGAGGCCTACCTGCGCATCCTCGGTCCGACCGAGGAGCTCAGCCGTCAGGTGTTCGCCGCGCCCACCTTCTATTACAAGACGGGCGTCGCGTTCCTCGCCTGGCTGAACGGCCACCAGCCCGCATTCCAGATGGTGGGCGGGCTGCACTCCGCGCGCAGCCTGCCGCACCTGAGTCGGATCGTCGAGCTGGCGAACGCGTCGCTCGCGCTCGAGCAGCCCGACCTCGCCCGCGAACGATGGCACGGGATGCTGCGCCTGAACGGGGTGGACGCATGACCGCCGTCGATCCGCGTCTGTCGATCAACCAGGCGACCATCAAGCACGCCGACCTGGCCACGGCGCTGCGAGTCACCGCCGATGCCGGCATCCAGGCCATCGGCCTCTGGCGGGAGCCCGTGAACGAGGTCGGCCTCGACACCGCCGCACGGATGCTCGCCGACTCGGGCCTGCGCTTCTCTACCCACTGCCGCGGCGGGTTCTTCACGCTCCCGGCAGGGTCGGAGCGGGATGCCGCCCTCGACGACAACCGCCGGGCCATCGAGGAGACCGCGACGCTCGCCGCCGCCGGTGCCGAGGGCTCCACCGCGGTGCTGGTGCTCGTCGCCGGCGGCCTGCCCGCGGGGTCACGCGACCTGATCGGGGCGCGCGAGCGCGTGCGCGATGCGATCGGCGTGCTGGTTCCCGAGGCGAAAGCGGCCGGAGTCACACTCGCGATCGAACCGCTGCATCCGATGTACGCGTCCGACCGGGCCGTCGTCTCGACGCTCGGCCAGGCGTTGGACATCGCCGCCGACTTCGAGCCCGAGGTCGTCGGCGCGGCGGTCGACACGTTCCACATCTGGTGGGATCCGCAGGTGCTCGACCAGATCGCGCGGGCCGGTCGAGAGGGTCGCATCGCCACCTATCAGGTGTGCGACTGGAAGACGCCGCTCGCCGCCGACGTGCTGCTCTCGCGGCACTACACCGGCGACGGGGTCATCGACTTCGGCTCGCTCACCCGTGCCGTCGTCGCGACCGGCTACGACCGCGACATCGAGGTCGAGATCTTCAACGCCGACATCTGGGCGGATGCTCCCGACCGGGTCGTGCGCCGCACCGCGGAGACCTTCGCCGCCGCGGTCTCCCCGCACCTCGGCTGAGAGTGCGTCACACTTGTCGGAAGCAGGAACGGATGCAGGCCCCCAACGCGACTTCTGATCCGGCATCCGCGAATCGGCCGTGCATCCGTGCCTGCGGAGCGGCCCGGAGGATGACACCATGACCCGAATCCGTCCAGGACTCTGCTCGGTGACCTTCCGCGAACTCGCGCCGGAGCAGATCATCGCGCTCGCCGCGGATGCCGGGCTCGAGGCCATCGAGTGGGGCGGCGACGTGCATGTGCCGCCGGGCGACGTGGTCCGCGCCGCCGAGGTGGCCCGTGCCACCGCCGACGCCGGGCTCGCGGTCGCCTCGTACGGCTCGTACTTCCGGGCGGGGGCGGACGAGCCTCTCACGCCCGTGCTCGACGCGGCGCAGGCGCTCGGAGCGGACCGGGTGCGCGTCTGGGCCGGCCGCACCGGCTCGGATGCGGCGACCGAGGCCGACGGAGCCGCCGTGGTCGCACGGCTCCAGGCCGCGGCATCCGAGGCCGAGGCGCGGGGGATCGGACTCGCCCTCGAGTTCCACTCCGGCACCCTCGCCGACACGGCCCCGGCCACCCTGCGGCTCCTCGCGGCGGTGGGGAGCCCCGCCCTCTCGACGTACTGGCAGCCGACCGTCGCGGCCTCGGTCGAGACCGCGCTCGCGGAGTACCGGCTGCTCGCGCCGCACACGAGTGCAGTGCACGTCTTCTCCTGGTGGCCGGAGCGGGATCGGCTGCCGCTGCGGGCGCGCGATGCGCTGTGGACGAGGTTCGCCGCAGCGGCGCGAGCGGAGGCGAGCCCACCGCGCGATGCGCTGCTGGAGTTCGTGCCGGGAGACGACCCCGCGCTGCTGGCGGGAGAGGCCGCCGCACTGCGCGAGTACCTCGGGGCGCCTGCGTGATGATGACCCGGGAAGTAGGCTCTGGGGCATGACCAAGCCCGCATCGTCCGCGGAGCGGCCATCCGCCTCGCGCGCCCGTCGTCACCCGCGGGGGGCAGCGCCCACGTTGCACGATGTCGCTCGCGAGGCCGGCGTATCCCTGGCCACCGCTTCGCGGGTGCTGAACGGCTCCGAGCGCAAGGTCGCCGAGTCGTTCCGCGAGCGGGTGGAGTCCGCGGCCGCCGAGCTCGGCTACACCGCCAACGTCTCGGCGCAGTCCACCGCCCGCGGCACCTCCCCGGTCATCGCACTTCTCGTCGCCGACATCGCCGACCCGTACTTCGGCCTGATCGCGTCGGGCGTCGCCCGCGGTGCCGACGAGCACGGGCTGGTCGTGACGATCGCGATCACGGAACGCGACCCGGAACGCGAGTCCCGCATCGTGCGTGCGCTCCGCGGCCAGCGCCCGCGCGGGCTGATCCTCGCGGCCTCCCGCACGCAGGAGCCGCGGGAGGCGGAGACCGCGCACGATCTCGCCGAGTTCGCCCGTCTCGGCGGACGGGTCGTCGCCTTCGGGCCGGACGGCGACGCGGAGCGCCGCATCGAGATCGACAATCGTGCCGCCGCTGAAGACCTCGGCCGGCGGATGGCGGGGCTCGGGTACCGTTCCGCCCTCGCGCTCGCCGCCGCGGAGGGCGTGCGCACCTCGGATGATCGCCTGGCCGGGTTCCGTGCCGGATTCGAGGCAGCCGGAGGCGTCGTCGCCGGCGTGCGGCGAGGCGACTTCCGACGCGAATCCGGAGCAGCGGACATGACGGAGGCCCTCGCCGACGGCGTGCCGGCGGGCACCCTCGTCTTCGCGATCAGCGATGTGGTGGCGATCGGCGCGATGTCCGCGATCCGCGATGCCGGGCGTGATGTGGGTGCCGACATCGCGGTGTGCGGCTTCGACGACGTGCCGGCGAGCAGCGATGTGACGCCGGCGCTGACGACCGTCCGCGTGCCGTTGAGCGAGGTCGGCTATCAGGCCTTCCGTGCGACGGTCGACGCCGACTGGGAGCAGCCTCCTCTTCCGCTCGAGGTCGTCGTGCGTGCGAGCACTCCCGGGATCACGGCGTGACCCGGGTCGTTCTGGCCCCGGACAGCTTCAAGGGAACGATCACGGCGGCGGATGCCGCGGCGGCGCTCGCCCACGGCTGGGCCGCGGTGGACCCCGACGCCGAGTTCGTCCTTCGCCCCATGGCGGATGGGGGAGAGGGCACGGTCGCGGCCTTCGAGGCGGCGGTGCCGGGTGCCCGACGGATGCCGGTGGCGGTCGAGGGGCCGGCGGGCGCGGTCGTCGGATCCTTCTGGCTGCTGCTGCCTCCGACGGAGGACGCGCCGGAGGGGACCGCAGTCGTCGATCTCGGCTCGACCTCGGGCATCGAACTGCTGGATGAGCTGCGTCCGTGGGATGCCGACACCACGGGCCTCGGCCAGGCGATGGCTGCCGCACTCGACCACGGCGTCTCCCGGCTCGTGGTCGGCATCGGATCGAGTGCCTCCACCGATGGCGGCACCGGGATGCTCGCGGCGCTCGGCGCGCGGTTCCTCGATGCCGCAGGTGGTCCGGTCGCACCCGGCGCGCGCGGGCTGGCCGACATCGCCGCCGTCGACCTGACGGCGCTGCGTGCTGCCCCCGAGGTGCGCGTGCTCACCGACGTCACCAACCCGCTCATCGGGCCGCGCGGGGCCGCCGCGGTGTTCGGTCCGCAGAAGGGGCTGCGCGCCGCGGAGGACATCGCGCTCGTCGACGAGGGTCTGCGGCGTCTCGCCGACCTGCTGGGACTCGACGCCGCGCTTCCCGGCAGCGGTGCGGCCGGCGGCACCGGCGGTGCTCTCGTCGTCTGGGGCGGTGTGCTCGCACCGGGCGCCGCCGCGGTGGCGGAGCTCATCGGTCTGACCGACGCGATCGCCGACGCCGACGTGGTGATCACGGGAGAGGGGTCCTACGACGGGCAGTCCGGCGACGGCAAGGTGCCCTCGTTCCTCGCCTCGCTCGCCGCGGATGCCGGAGCGGGCGCGATGCTCGCCGCCGGGCGCATCGCCGACGACGCCGACATGACCCCGTTCGCCGCATCCGCTTCCCTCACCGCGCTCGCCGGATCAGCCGAGGCTGCGCTCGCCGAACCCGCACGCTGGTTGCGCGAGGCCGGTGCCGTCCTGGCTCGCGCCGCCGCATCCTGACGCGCGGCGCCGCGCTCGGAGTCAGTCCTCCAGCGCGGCCGACACCACGGCGCGGGCCTCGGCCTGCACCTCGGCCAGGTGCTCGGGGCCGCGCAGGCTCTCGGCGTAGAGCTTGTAGACGTCTTCCGTGCCGGACGGGCGCGCCGCGAACCAGGCGTGCTCGGTCTGCACCTTGAGACCGCCGATCGCCGCGCCGTTGCCCGGCGCGTGGGACAGCTTGGCGGTGATCTCCTCGCCCGCGATCGTCGTCGCCGTCACGGCCTCCGGCGCGAGCTTCGCGAGAGTGGCCTTCTGCGCGGGCGTCGCCGGCGCGTCGACGCGCTGATAGGCGGATGCTCCGAACGCCTGCTCGAGCTCGGCATAGCGCTCCGAGGGAGATTTGCCCGTCACGGCGATGATCTCCGCGGCGAGCAGGCAGAGCAGGATGCCGTCCTTGTCGGTCGACCACACGGAGCCGTCCTTGCGGAGGAAGGACGCTCCGGCGGATTCCTCGCCGCCGAAGGCGACCGAGCCGTCGAGCAGTCCCGGTACGAACCACTTGAACCCGACCGGGACCTCCAGCAGGCGCCGACCCAGCGACTCGGCGACGCGGTCGATGATCATCGAGGAGACCAGGGTCTTGCCGATCGCGGCATCCCGGGGCCAGTCCTCACGATGTGAGAACAGGTAGTCGATCGCCACGGCGAGGTAGTGGTTGGGGTTCATCAGGCCGGCGTCCGGGGTGACGATGCCGTGCCGGTCGGCGTCGGCGTCGTTGCCCGTGAGGATGTCGTAGGAGCCCTTCTTCGCGACCAGCGAGGCCATCGCCGACGGCGAGGACGGATCCATCCGGATCTTCTCGTCCCAGTCCAGCGTCATGAAGCGCCACGTCGGATCGACCTCGGGGTTGACGACGTCGAGGTCGAGGTCGTGCATCTCGGCGATCAGCGCCCAGTACTCGACGGACGCTCCGCCCAGGGGGTCGGCGCCGATGCGCACGCCCGCGTTGCGGATCGCATCGATGTCGATGATCGACGGGAGGTCGCGCACGTAGGCGTCGCGGAAGTCGTAGCCGGTGATCGCGTCCCAGTCGATGTCGGCGAAGCGCTCGAGCTCGACGCCCTCGAGTCCCGCGGCGATCAGGGCGTTCGCCCGGTCGGCGATCCAGCCGGTGGCATCGGTGTCGGCGGGTCCGCCGTGCGGCGGGTTGTACTTGAAGCCGCCGTCGCGCGGCGGGTTGTGCGAGGGGGTGACGACGATGCCGTCGGCTCGGCCGGGGTCGTCGGCCGCCCTCCCGCGGTTGTAGGTGAGGATCGCGTGGCTGAGCGCGGGCGTCGGCACCCACGAGTCGCGGGCGTCGACGCGCACGTCCACGCCGTTCGCGAGCAGCACCTCGATCGCGCTGCGCTCGGCGGGCAGCGACAGCGCGTGGGTGTCGCGGCCGAGGAACAGCGGACCGGTGATGCCCTGTGCGTCTCGGTAGTCGACGATCGCCTGCGTGGTGGCGAGGATGTGGTTCTCGTTGAAGCTGTTCGTCAGCGAGGAGCCACGGTGGCCGCTGGTGCCGAACACCACCCGCTCGGCGGGAACCTCCGGGTTCGGGGTGCGGTCGTAGTAGGCGGCGATCAGCTCGTCGACGTCGATCAGGTCACTTTCCTCCGCGGGGAGGCCGGCACGGCTGGTCATCTCTTCAGTCTGCCCCCTGATCGGCGTGACCGCATCCGGAAGTCACCCGAAGATCGGTCGGGTCGGCGAGGGCTAAGGTGAAACCCGTGACTGAACGCCGCACCTACAGCTATCTCGGCCCTGCCGGAACCTTCACGGAGGCGGCACTCGACCAGGTCGCCGAGGCCCGCGGACAGGAGTGGCGCCCCGTGCACAACGTGGGCGAGGCGCTCGCCGACGTCCTCGAGGGGCGCAGCGATGCAGCGATGATCGCGATCGAGAACTCGATCGAGGGCGGCGTCTCCACGACGCAGGACGCGCTGGCGACGCTGCCGGGGCTGCGCATCATCGGCGAGTACCTGGTGCGGGTGAACTTCGTGCTCGTCGCGCCGCGCGGCACGACGCTCGACCAGGTCGAGGTGATCGCGGCGCATCCGGTCGCCTACGCGCAGTGCCACGGATGGCTCGGCGTGCACCTGCCGTCGCACTCGCACGTCCCCGCGTCGAGCAATGTGGCCTCCGCGATCGGGGTGCTCGACGGCACGCTCCCCGCGCAGGCGGCCATCGCGGCTCCGGGCATCGTGAACCACTACGACGTCGAGGTGCTCGCCGAGGGCATCGGCGACAACTCCCAGGCCGTGACCCGCTTCGTGCTGGTCACGCGCACGACGCCCTCTCCCGAGCCGACCGGTGCCGACAAGACGTCACTGATCGTCGAGCTCCCGCACGACCATCCGGGGTCGCTCCTCGAGATGCTCGAGCAGTTCTCCACCCGCGGCATCAACCTGTCGCTCATCGAGTCCCGGCCGATCGGCGACGAACTCGGTCGCTACCGCTTCGTGATCGACGCCGACGGGCACATCGAGCACGAGCGGATGGCCGACGCGCTGCTCGGCATCCGCCGGTTCAGCCCGCGCGTGGTCTTCCTCGGGTCGTACCCGCGCGCTGATCGGCAGATCGTGCAATATCCCGACCGCTACTCCGACGATGTGTTCGTCGAGGCGCGCGACTGGCTGCGCGGCATCCTCTCCGGCGAGCCGGAAGCGTGACGTCACCCGTCCGGTCGCCCAGCACGACCGGACGGATGCCGTGGCTCAGTGCTCCTGGAATCGTGGCCAGTCGCTGCCCGGTGCCATGTGGGAATGCAGAGCGCCCTTCGCCGAGGCGAGGCTCGGGTAGGTGCCGGTCGAGGCGTCTGACCCGACCATCGTGACCGTGTACCCGTCTTCGTCGTGGCGGATGCTGCCGACCACTCCGTTCGGGCCGTATGCCACCCAGAGGGCGAGGGTCTTGGTGGTGCTCATGATCGAACTCCTTCCGCTGCCGGTGACCCGTGCGTCCGCCGGTGCGGTTGCGCACCGGACGGCCACACTGATCGTGACGCTACGCCTGTGCCTTCCGGAATACCAGGGCTTGACAGGGCGAGGGAAAGAGCGCGGCGTCAGCCCCCGAGAGCGGCGGCGATCAGCTCGAGGGTCTGTGCGCGACCGGGGGACGCGTCCTTCGGCTCGCCCTCGTACGATGCGGCGACCGGTGACAGCATGACCTCGTCGACGCCGTGGCGCTCGGCGAAGGCGCGGATCTCGGCGGCCACGCTCTCGCCGGTGCCGACGAACCACCGCGCGCGGGCGGCCTGCACGACCTCGTCGGTCGCGGCATCCGTCGCGGCGGAGGCGGCCTCCTCCACGGTCTCGAGTGCGAGGAGCGGCTGGTTCAGACGCAGGCGCGCCATCATCCGCAGCTGCGGGAGGGCGCGGGCCTCCGCCTCCTCCTGCGTGGGCGCGGCGACCGCGTTCACGGTGAGGAACGTGCGCGGCTCGGGGTGCTCCTCGCTCGGACGGTAGCCGGTGCGGTACAGGTCGAGCGCGCGCTCGAGCCCCTGTCCGGAGAAGTGGTTGGCGAAGACGTAGGGCAGCCCCTGTGAGGCGGCGAGCTGCGCCGAGTAGTCGCTCGATCCGAGCAGCCACACCTCTGGTGACCCGGTGGCTGCCGGCGTCGCGCGCACCGTGTACTCGCCGCCCGAGGTGAAGCGCACGGTCGCGCCGTCGCCGGAGAGCAGCGCCGCGATGTCCTGCACGTGCCGGGGGAACTGCTCGACGTCGCTCGTGGTGCCCGAGCCCCGGAGCAGCTGGGTGATGACCGGATCGCTGCCCGGCGCGCGACCGAGGCCCAGGTCGATGCGTCCCGGCGCGATCGCCTCGAGGGCGGCGAACTGCTCCGCGACGATGAGCGGCGCGTGGTTGGGCAGCATCACGCCGCCGGAGCCCAGCCGCAGACGGTTCGTGCGCGTCGCGGCCGCCGCGATCAGCACCGGGGGAGTGGTGGACGCCACCGCGGGCATGTTGTGGTGCTCGGCGAACCAGTAACGGCGGTAGCCGAGGCGGTCGGCGGTCTCGGCGAGCGACAGGGAGGAGGCGACGGCCTCGGCGCTGGTCTGGCCGGTGCGCACCGGGACGAGGTCGAGGACGGAGAGAGCTGTATCGGGCATCCTTCATCCCAACGCGCGCCGGCACGCCACCATTCCCCCGCTACCGTGGTGGGCATGGAAGCAGGCATCTTCTACGTCCTCGTCGGGTCTGTCGCCGTCGCCGCGTTCGCGCGCTGGCGGGGATGGCCCGCGCCGCTGCTCGTGACGGTCGTGGCGCTCGCCGCCTCCTTCCTCCCGTTCGTGCCCGACCTCGACATCGACGGGCACGTGCTCCTGAGTCTCGTGCTGCCGCCGCTGCTGTACTCGGCCGCGCTCGACGTGTCCTTCGTGGGGTTCAAGCGCAGCCTCCCGCAGATCCGACGGCTCGGGATCTGGCTGGTGCTGCTCACGGCGGTCGCCGTCGGCTTCGTCGCGTGGTGGATCCTGCCGTCGCTCACGCTTCCCGGCGCCCTGCTGCTCGGCGCGATCGTGGCCCCGCCCGACGCGGTCTCGGCTGCCGCGATCGGCCGTCGACTCGGACTGCCGCGGCGCATCATGACCGTGCTCTCGGGCGAGAGCCTGATCAACGACGCGACCTCGCTCACGCTGTACCGGGTGTTCGCATCGTTGACGATCGCGGGCGCGACCGTCTCGATCTGGGACGGCATCTGGCAGTTCCTCGTGGCAGTCGGTGTCGGTGTGGTCGTCGGCCTGGTGTTCGGCATCGTCCTGCACCAGCTGCGCATGCGCATCAGTGATCCGGTCGTGATCGGCACGTTCGGGCTGCTCGCGCCGTTCGGCGCCTACGCGATCGCCGAGCACCTGCTCGGATCGGGGGTCCTCGCGGTCGTCGCGATGGGGCTCTACGTCGGATACAACTCGCCGCGCACCGACTACACCACGCGCCAGCAGGAGAAGCCGCTCTGGCTCTCGGCCGACCTGCTGCTGGAGAGCTTCGTGTTCGCGTACATCGGGCTGCAGTTCCCGCGCGTGCTCAGCGATCTCGGCAGCGAGTCCGTCGGGCAGATCCTGCTGCTCTCCGGCGCGGTGCTGCTCGTGGTGCTGATCGTGCGACCGCTCTACATCTACCCGACGAGTGCGTGGTCGAACTTCCAGGATCGCAAGAGGCTGGAGCGGTGGGATCGAGGTGTCGAGTCGGGGGAGTTCGAGAAGCGGCATCGCAAGTCCCGTCGCTGGGAGAAGTACACGGCGGACGAACTGCGCAGCCACATCGTGCGCGAGCAGATGGCGGGACTCAAGCTCACCTGGAAGGACAGCGCCGTCATCTCGTGGGCCGGGATGCGCGGGGTGGTCACCCTCGCGATCGCGGTGGCCGCCGCCGACCTCGCCACGCTCGACACCGAGGCGTCGCACGCCATCGTCGTGGTGGCCTTCATCGTCACCGTCGGCACGCTGCTGATCCAGGGGCTGACCCTGCCCTTGCTGATCCGCAGCCTGGGCATCGCCCGCGACGTCGACGAGCAGGAGGACGAAGAGGCGCTCGCGGACATCCGGGCGAAGAGCCGTGAGGCCGGGAAGGCCTTCCTCGCCGAGAAGCGCGTCGAGTGGGAGGCGAAGTACGGCGAAGTCGACCTCGGTGTCTTCGATGCGTTCACGAGGCGCATGACGCGGGTCGAGAAGGACACCGACGAGGCGCAGAAGGTGGAGGACGCCGCGAGCCGGCCGTCGTACGAAGACCTCGTCGCCCTGTCGAAGGGGTGGCTGCAGGTGCGCCGCGAGATCCTGCTCGCCGAGCGCGACGCCGGCAACCTCGACGAGGAGGTCATGCGCGAGCTGATCGCCGCGATGGATGCCGAGGAGCTCGCGCTCGATACCCGCGGTGCCACGCGTCAGCCCGGCCGCGCCTAGTATCCGACGCCGACCCACCCCGTTACGACCGAGCGGGCCCCCTGCGTACGCACGCAGGGGGCCCGCTCGGCCGTAAAAGGGGTGGATCGACCCGGTGGAAGTGCGGGTCAGCGCGCGCCGACCGGCTCCTTGTCGGAGGTGGGACCGGCCTCCGGTGCGTCCTCGTCGTCGCCGGAGTCGTCGGCGAAGGGCAGACCCTCGCGCGGCGCGTTGTAGAGCTCCTCGTTCAGGATGCCTTCGCGCTTGGCGACGATCGTCGGGATCAGCGCCTGGCCCGCGACGTTGACCGCCGTGCGGCCCATGTCGAGGATCGGGTCGATCGCGAGCAGCAGTCCGACACCCTCGAGCGGCAGGCCCAGGGTCGACAGCGTCAGCGTGAGCATGACGACGGCGCCGGTCGTGCCGGCGGTGGCGGCGGATCCGACGACCGACACGATCACGATCAGCAGGTACTGCACGAAGTTCAGCTCGATGCCGAAGAACTGCGCGACGAAGATCGCGGCGATGGCCGGGTAGATCGCGGCGCAGCCGTCCATCTTCGTGGTGGCGCCGAGCGGCACGGCGAAGGATGCATAGGAGCGCGGCACGCCGAGGTTGCGCTCGGTCACGCGTTCGGTGAGGGGCAGCGTGCCGATCGAAGAGCGGCTGACGAACGCCAGCTGCACGGCGGGCCACACACCCGAGAAGTACTGCTTGATCGACAGGCCGTGTGTGCGGACCAGGATCGGGTAGACGACGAACAGCACGAGCGCGAGGCCGATGTAGACGGCGGCGGCGAACCAGCCGAGCGAGGCGAGCTTCTCCCAGCCGTACTTGATCACGGCCGAGCCGATGAGGCCGAAGGTGCCGAGCGGGGCGATGCGGATGATCCACCACAGCACACGCTGGATGACCTTGAGCAGCGACTCGGTGAAGACGAGGAACGGCTCGGCCTTCTTGCCGGCCTTGAGGGCCGCGATGCCGACGACGGCCGCGACCACGATGACCTGAAGGATGTTGAAGCCGACGCTCGACGAGAACGTGCCGTCGGCTTCGCCCGGCGAGGTGCTGACGGTGAGGCCGAGGAAGTTCTGCGGGATGAGCCCCAGCAGGAAGTTCCACCAGGTGCCGACCGTGTACGGGTCGCCCGGCTCGAGTCCGGCGCCTGCGCGGTCGCCCGGACGGATCACGAGACCGAGACCGATGCCGATGACCACGGCGATGAAGGCGGTGATCGCGAACCACAGGATCGTCTGCCCGGCCAGGCGCGCGGCGTTCTGCACGCGCCGCAGATTCGAGATGCTCGCGACGATCGCCGTGAAGATCAGGGGGACGACCGCGGCGCGCAGCAGCGTCACGTACGAGTTGCCGATCGTGTCGAGGGTCGCGGACAGGCCGGTCGGATTCTCGGCGGTGGCGCCGAGCTGGCGGCCGATCAGACCGGCGGCGACGCCGAGGACGAGGGCTGCGAGGATCTGGAAGCCGAACGAGGTCAGCAGCTTCCGGACCGGTCCGCGGGTGTCTGGCGCCTTCTGGGCGCGTGCGGTGGTGCTCATTGAGGGGGACTCCAGAATCGCGGCGCGCCGAGTGCGCGCCATGAGGCTCAACGCTACGAGCGTCGTTTCATTCCGGGTCCGCGTATGACGAAGGATGACGGATGCCGCGGTGCCGGCGGAGGCGAGATCCCCGAATACACCCAGGTCATGTACGAGAGTCGTCAGGTCGTGATGTCGCGCATGTGGGCGGCGAGCACGAGCAGGTCGCCGACCTCGCAGTCGAGCGCCTCGCAGATCGCCCGCAACGTGGAGTAGCGGATGGCGCGCGCCCGGTCGTTCTTCAGCACCGACAGGTTCACGATGCTCACCCCCACCGCGGCGCTCAGCTCGGTCAGCGTCATCCCGCGGTCGGCGAGCAGCTCGTCCAGCCGGCAGTGGATGCCGGTGAACTCGTCGTCGCTCTCGGCAGGGCTCACACCAGGCCCTCCGTGTCCTTCTGCAGGCGCTCGGTCTCCCGCTGCAGACGCGCCCTGTCCTGTTCCAGGCGCGTCCCCTGACGGAAGACCGCGGCGAGCGCGACGAGGGCGAGCGCCGCTCCGAAGGGGAGAGGAGTGACGGTGAGCTGATACGCCGACGGATACCACTCGCTGTCCTTGGGGAACACCTCTCGCAGCCCGGTCGTGGCGGCGATGCCGCCGAGGAGGTCGGTAGCCACTCCGAGGATGAGCACGGCGACGGCACCGCCGATGAGGGCCCGCGTCACCGCCTGCGAGAACACCCGGCCGCGCAGTGTCTGGAAGCAGATGACCGCGAGGATCACGGCCGGCATCGTGGTCAGGGCGAGCGTGCCGAGCTGAGCCGCGGCCGCGAGCAGCCGGAGTCCGAGGGAGGCGTTCCCGATGGTGAACTCCGTGAGCGGCTCGCTGCCGCAGGTGAGCATGGTCGTCGCGCTGTCGCCGAACTCGGAGCACGGCAGGTTCGCCGGCCAGTCGATGGAGACGTATGTCTGTCCGTCGAGCTCGGCCCAGTCGACCGTGAAGGCCTTGATGATGTAGGTCACGGCGCTGAGGATCCCGAGCAGGATCCACCACCCGGAAAGCGTGAGTGCAGCGTCCAGCGCGACGGTGCGGCTGCCGCGGCGGCGGCTGTTCCACACGACGACCGCGACGATCAGCGTGATCACGACGAGCGCGATCCCGATGTTGAGCAGGGACGGCCAGAGCTCGTCCGATCCGAAGGAGAGCATCAGACGAGTCCCTCCGTCTCCTTCTCGAGCAGCGATTTCTCCTGCTGCAGTCGGATGCCGCGGCGGAAGGCGACCGCGACCAGGCCGACCGTCACCCCGGTGGCGAAGAACGGCGTGATCGTCCAGAAGTCGAGCAGGTGCGTGGGCTCGCCGTCGCCGAGGCCGAGCGCGGCGGTGACGCCGTTGCGTCCCATCGTCTCGAGCATCACGATCAGGATCGGTGCGCCCACGAGCGTCCATCCGATCGCGTTGAACGCCCGGACGTTCGCGCGGACGAAGAAGCGTCCGCGCAGGAAGTTCCAGGCGACCAGGGTCACGCCCGCGATGACCACGAGGGCCGCGAGCGCCCACAGTGCGATGGCGCCGATGATCGCGACGATCGTCACCGTGTCCACACCGCCGGCGATGATCATGGCCTCGTCGGCGAAACCGTCGATCGAGATGGCACCGGAGTCGGTCGTCGCCGAGATCGGCTGCTGGTCGATGGGGATCGTCCAGGCGATCCCCGTCTCACGGAAGGTGCTCGCGACGCGCAGGATCGTGGCGAACGCGACCGTGACCAGCGCCGCGGCGGCGTAGAGGATCACGGTGATGGCATCCGCGGTCTCGGACCGGGTGGGGGTGGCGGTCGTGGTCATCAGACGAGTCCTTCCGTGTCGCGCTGCAGGCGTCGGCCGACTTCGAACAGCGCCGCGACGAGCGCGAGCGCGAACGCCCAGCCCACGGGTGCGAGGTCGAATCGCACGAGGAGCGTCCACAGCACGTCCTCGACCTGCGGGTCCGCGGCCGCGAGGTCCTGCACGATCATGGCCCGGCCGACGCCGCCGGCGAACTGCCCGAGCAGCGAGCCGGCGATCATCAGGATCGCCGCGAGGGCGAACATCCAACCCAGCGAAGCGCGGAAGGGGCGCGAGCGGATGAGGGAGACGCCGAGCCACCAGACGCCGGCGCACAGCGCCACGGTCGCGAGAGCGGGGAGCGCGACTTCGAGGAACAGCATCCAGCGGGCGCCGGAGGGCATCGCCGGAACGGTGACGAGCGCGGAGTCGACCGTCGCCGCGCTCACGCCGGAGACGTCGTCCAGCGCTGTCAGCTCGACATCGTGCACGGGCATCGGCACGGTCGGTGTGGGACCGAACACCTCCGAAGCGGCCGACACGACCGCGACGATCGCACCGATCGCGACGCTGACCGCACCCGTCGCGATGAGTCCGAGGGATATCCCGTCCGCGAGCGAGGGGCGTCCTTCTCTGGTGAGCATCGCTGTCTCCTAGCGTTGATTGTTATCGACAGTCGTTAACATAACGACTGTCGATAACTCGGTCAACCCCCGGTATGCCCACGGCGAACACGGGCATACACGGCATCCGCGGTGGTTACTCTCGATGTACAGGCGCAGAGAACCGTCACAGGCGTCAGCGCTTCGCCCCGTGCGAATAAGGAGTCACAGCATGTTCGAGAGATTCACGGACCGAGCCCGTCGAGTGGTCGTCCTCGCCCAAGAAGAGGCGAAGATGCTCAACCACAACTACATCGGCACCGAGCACATCCTGCTCGGTCTCATTCACGAGGGCGAGGGCGTCGCCGCCAAGGCGCTCGAAAGTCTCGGCATCTCCCTCGACGCGGTGCGCGAGCAGGTGCAGGACATCATCGGCCAGGGTCAGCAGCAGCCGACCGGTCACATCCCGTTCACCCCGCGTGCCAAGAAGGTGCTCGAGCTGAGCCTCCGCGAGGCCCTCCAGCTCGGCCACAACTACATCGGCACCGAGCACATCCTCCTCGGCCTCATCCGCGAGGGCGAGGGCGTCGCAGCCCAGGTGCTCGTCAAGCTCGGCGCCGACCTGAACAAGGTCCGCCAGCAGGTCATCCAGCTGCTCTCCGGCGCTCCCGGCCGCGAGCCGGCATCCGTCGGTGCGCAGACGAACGACTCGCCGGCCGGCACCCAGGGCGGCTCCGCCGTGCTCGACCAGTTCGGTCGCAACCTCACCCAGGCCGCGCGCGACAACAAGCTCGACCCGGTCATCGGGCGCGAGAAGGAGGCGGAGCGGGTCATGCAGATCCTCTCCCGCCGCTCCAAGAACAACCCCGTCCTGATCGGTGAGCCCGGCGTCGGCAAGACCGCCGTCGTCGAGGGCCTCGCGCAGGCGATCGTCAAGGGCGATGTCCCCGAGACGCTGAAGGACAAGCAGCTCTACTCGCTCGACCTCGGCTCTCTCATCGCCGGTTCCCGCTACCGCGGCGACTTCGAGGAGCGCCTGAAGAAGGTCACCAAGGAGATCCGCACCCGCGGCGACATCATCGTCTTCATCGACGAGATCCACACCCTCGTGGGTGCGGGTGCCGCCGAGGGCGCGATCGACGCGGCCAGCATCCTGAAGCCGCTGCTCGCCCGTGGAGAGCTCCAGACCATCGGTGCGACCACGCTCGACGAGTACCGCAAGCACTTCGAGAAGGATGCCGCGCTCGAGCGCCGTTTCCAGCCGGTGCAGGTGAACGAGCCGACGCTGCCGCACGCGATCAACATCCTCAAGGGGCTGCGCGACCGCTACGAGGCGCACCACAAGGTGCAGATCACCGACGGCGCCATCGTGGCCGCGGCGAACCTCGCCGACCGCTACGTCTCCGACCGGTTCCTCCCGGACAAGGCCATCGACCTGATCGACGAGGCCGGCGCACGCCTGCGTCTGTCGATCCTGTCGAGCCCGCCCGAGCTGCGAGAGTTCGACGAGAAGATCGCCGCCGTGCGCGAGCAGAAGGAGATCGCCTCCGAGGAGCAGGACTTCGAGAAGGCCGCCTCCCTCCGCGATGAGGAGAAGAGTCTGCTCGCCGAGCGCCTCCGTCTCGAGAAGCAGTGGCGTGCAGGCGACGTCGCGACCTCCGCGGTCGTCGACGAGGGTCTGATCGCCGAGGTGCTCGCACAGGCCACCGGCATCCCGGTCTTCAAGCTCACCGAAGAGGAGTCCAGCCGACTCGTCTTCATGGAGAAGGCCCTGCACCAGCGCGTCATCGGTCAGGAGGAGGCGATCGCCGCCCTCTCCAAGACGATCCGCCGCCAGCGTGCCGGTCTCAAGGACCCGAAGCGTCCCTCGGGCTCGTTCATCTTCGCCGGCCCCACGGGCGTCGGAAAGACCGAGCTCGCCAAGGCGCTCGCGGAGTTCCTGTTCGACGATGAGGCCGCTCTCATCTCGCTCGACATGAGCGAGTTCGGGGAGAAGCACACCGTCTCGCGTCTGTTCGGCGCCCCTCCCGGATTCGTCGGATTCGAAGAGGGCGGCCAGCTCACCGAGAAGGTGCGCCGCAAGCCGTTCAGCGTGGTGCTCTTCGACGAGATCGAGAAGGCCCACCCGGACATCTTCAACTCGCTGCTGCAGATCCTCGAAGAGGGTCGTCTCACCGACGGTCAGGGTCGGATCGTGGACTTCAAGAACACGGTCATCATCATGACCACCAACCTCGGTGCGCGTGACATCGCGGGTGGACCCGTCGGCTTCCAGGTCGAGGGCAATGACTCGACCAGCTACGACCGGATGAAGGGCAAGGTGAACGAAGAGCTCAAGCGGCACTTCAAGCCCGAGTTCCTGAACCGTGTCGACGACATCATCGTGTTCCCGCAGCTCTCCAAGACCGAGCTGGTGCAGATCGTCGATCTGTTCACCAAGCGCCTCGGCGAGCGTCTGCTCGACCGCGACATGACGATCGAGCTTTCGCAGGCCGCGAAGGAGCGTCTCATCGAGATCGGCTTCGACCCGGCTCTCGGCGCCCGCCCGCTGCGTCGCGCGATGCAGCACGAGATCGAGGACCGCCTGTCGGAGAAGATCCTGCACGGCGAGCTCAACTCGGGCGATCACGTGAAGGTCGACGCGAAGGACGGACAGTTCCTGTTCGAGCACGGCCCGCGTGGCGAGAAGGTCGCAGTCGGTGTCAACACCGGCGGCGGCGCGATCGCCGGCACCCCCGACCTGGCCGTCGCCAGCGGGGAGTGATCTTCGGCTGAACAGGAAAGGGGCGGATGCTGCGGCATCCGCCCCTTTCCTGTGTCCGGCACAGGTGGCGACGGGTCGCGGGTTCTAGGCTTGACCCGTGAGCGAGTACATCGTCCGGCCGGCGCGCAGCGCCGACGTCGTCGGCATCCGGAACCTGCTGCAGCCGCTGGTGGAGCAGCGCATCCTGCTCGGCAAAGACCTGGCGGTGCTCTACGGCGCCGTGCAGGAGTTCGTCGTCGCCGAGGCGGACGGCGAGCTGATCGGCTGCGGCGCATTGCACGTGTTCTGGGAGGACCTCGGCGAGGTCCGCACGCTGCTCGTGCGCGACGACTGGCTGCACCACGGTGTCGGTCGCGCGATCGTCGACCGTCTCGAGGACAATGCGCGGACGCTCGGCCTCTCGCGTCTGTTCTGCCTGACGTTCGAGGTCGAGTTCTTCGGGCGCCGAGGCTTCACGACGATCGGCGAGCAGGTCGTCGACCCCGACGTGTACTCGCAGCTGCTGCGCAGCGGTGATGCCGGTGTCGAGGAGTTCCTCGACCTCGCGCACGTGAAGCCGAACACGCTCGGCAACACCCGCATGATCAAATCGCTCTGAGCACGCGCCGCAGGACGGTCCCGCCGTCCGGCCTCCCAGGATGCAACCGGAGGATCGCTTAGCCTGGAGTCATGCCCCGTCGCTCTGCCGCCGTCTACCGTCGTCGGCGACTGGTCGTCATCGTCCTGCTCGTCCTCTTCGTCGCCGCCATCGGCATCGCGGTCTGGCTCCTCATCGCGCGGCCCTGGGCTGCCGCCGAGACGGCGACCCCTCCTCCCGCGACCTCGTCTGCGACACCGACGACCGCTCCGACGGCCGGCACCGAATCGCCCTCACCCGACCCGTCGGCCGAAGCGACCCCGGCGATCGTGGCGTGCGAGGCGAAGGACATCGAGGTCTCGGCCGTGACCGACGCCGAGACCTACGCCGCCGGCGTCCTCCCGAAGCTCTCCATCTCGTTGACCAACAAGGGCACCGAGGACTGCACGATCGACGTGGGTTCGACCACCCAGGTGTTCACCGTCTCCAGCGGTGCCGACGTCTGGTGGCGCTCGACCGACTGCCAGGAGAATCCGAGCAGCATGATCGCCACACTCACCGCGGGGACGACGGTCACCAGCAAAGACCCGGTGACCTGGGACCGCACGCGGTCGAGCGTCGAGACCTGCGCCCAGGAGAACCGGCAGCGGGCACCGGGCGGAGGCGCGTCGTACCACGTCGAGGTCTCGATCGGCGGCTTCCCGAGCGTCTCGACCGCGCAGATCCTGCTCTACTGATCGCCTCGGAGTTCGAAGCGATCGCGTCGAGTGTCCACGAAAATCGTCGCGCGGCATCGGTCCGACGTACGAAATGACGCGACGTGGGGTGCCTTCGGCACGCGATGCTGACAGGCGCTTCTCTTTGGGATACCATAGAGGTGACTCTCCGCATCATGCGGCACCAAGCCATCCCCAGTGGCGTCGAACTACAGCGTCCCCAGCGCTTCGACACCGCCGCTCGAGAGTCCGAGGGCCCTCTCGAGTACCCCAGTCCCCAATGTGGGACTCGAGAGGGCCCCAATCGTCTCCGCCGCCGGATTCGGCGCGTGATGCCGCGTACCGTGAATAAGCTGGACGCATGGCAGCGAAGAAGGCGAAGTCGGCGAAGAGCAAGCCCGCACCCGAGGACTTCCGGTCGGATGCTCTGGCCAAAGCCCTGGAGAAGCAGGACGTCGCCGCGGTCGCGCTGGCACTCCGCCATGGCACCACCATCGTGCCGCTGATCAAGCCCGGCGCGCGCGACAACCCACTCGACAGCGGCGAGGTGTGGACCTACCGCGACCCGAAGACCGGTGACCTCGCACTGCTGCTGTTCAGCGACGCCGAGAACAAGCCGGCCAACCTCCCTCCCGGGGTGGGCATCTACACCGCGGACTGGCTGCGGAAGTTCCTCGCGGCCCACCCGATCACGACCGTGTTCCTCGACATCGCGGGCCCGCATCCGATGCAGGCCGACCCGACCGAGCTGCTCAAGGCGCTCGACGCCTGACCGCCCGACGTCAGGCCGGAGGGCCCGCGCTTCCTCTCAGAACGGCGGGATGTCGCGGTCGGAGCGCCGTGAGGTGTTGCGTGCGCGCACGTCGCCGAGCGCGGCGCGGAGCGTCTTCGAGCGGTCGTCGACGACCTGCTCGTAGCCGAGGCGCGCCGCCTCCGAGCGCCGCTGCGCAGCCTGGGTGACCGGGCGGATCTCCCCGGCCAGGCTCAGCTCTCCGACTGCGGCGACCGTGCGCGGCACCGAGATCTGCTGGATCGAACCCGCCACCGCGATCGCGATCGCGAGGTCGGCCGCCGGCTCGGTGAAGCGCACCCCTCCGACCGTCGACACGTAGACGTCGAGGCTGCCGGTGGGGATGCCGGCGCGTCGTTCGAGGATCGCCAGCACCATCGCCACGCGCGAGGAATCGAGGCCGTGCACGATGCGGCGCGGGTTCGGCGCGTTGCTGGGCACCGTGAGCGCCTGCACCTCGACGGGAAGGGCTCGGCGGCCCTCGAGTGAGATGGCGACACAGGTGCCCGGTTCGGTCGCGCCCTGCGAGAGGAAGAGGCCCGAGGGGTCGGGCACTTCGGCGATCCCGTCTCCGGTCATCTCGAAGCAGCCGACCTCGTCGGTCGGACCGAAGCGGTTCTTGAGGGCGCGGATGAAGCGCAGCGAGGTCTGCCGGTCGCCCTCGAAGTGGCACACGACGTCGACCAGGTGCTCGAGCACTCGGGGGCCGGCGACCTGACCGTCTTTCGTGACGTGCCCGACGAGGATGATCGGCAGATCGCGGTCCTTCGCGATGCGGATCAGCGTCGCCGCGACCTCGCGCACCTGGCTCGGCTGCCCGGCGGCGCCGTCGATCATGGACGACGACACGGTCTGCACCGAGTCGACGATCACCAGCTGCGGCTTCACCTCGTCGATGTGGCCGAGGATCGTGGCCAGATCGGTCTCGCTCGCGAGATACAGCTCATCGTGCAGGGCACCGGTGCGCTCGGCGCGCAGCCGCACCTGGCCGGGTGACTCCTCCGCGCTCGCGTAGAGCACACGGCGTCCGCCGCGTGCGGCTTGCGCTGCGACCTCGAGCAGCAGCGTCGACTTGCCGACGCCCGGCTCACCGCTGAGCAGGATCGCGGCCCCCGGCACGATGCCGCCGCCGAGCACGCGGTCGAACTCGCCGACGCCGCTCGAACGACGCGGAGCATCCTGCGTCGTGATCTGGGTGATCGGCCGCGCGGCGCGCTCGGCGGTCGGAGCGACCGGGCCGACGCGTCGGAGGATGCCCGTCTGCGCCGCCTGCTCCTGGACCGTTCCCCACTGCTGGCACTCGCCGCAGCGGCCCACCCACTTCGCGGTCGTCCACCCGCATTCCGTGCACACGTACGCAGGAGGAGCGGGTTTCCGGGTGGCCATGCCCCCAGGCTATCGCCGGCATCGGACATCCCTATCGGCCAGGTGTTTATTCACGGCCATACCTCTCTGCAAACTCGCAGACTCGCGGGATACTGGGGTCATGGCCAACGGCGGGCCCGTCTGCGGGCCGATCTCGAGCTACTCCCGGGTGCAGATCCTGCACTTGCTCTTCGAAGCGGGAAGCTCGACGACCCGCGCCGAACTCTCGATCACCGAGCTGTGCGAGGCCACGGGGCTCCACCCCAACACGGTCCGCGAGCACCTGCAGCGCCTGATCGAGGGCGGCTATGTGATCCCGACGATCGAGCACCGCACCACGCGGGGCCGGCCGCGCACGCTGTACAGCGCAGCCACCGGCGCACCCGGTGCCTCCAGCCCGGTGGCCCGGGACAAGGCCAAGGCCGCCGCCCGCCGCGGAGACCTGATGCGGAGCATGCTCCCCGATGCGACGGCATCCGATCTCGGCCGCGAAGCCACCTACCAGCTCGATGCTCTCGTGGAGCACCTGGAAGAGAGCGGCTTCGAGCCCATCCTCGACGACCGGCACCTCACCGTCGACCTCAGCCCGTGCCCGCATGCGGCCGGTCGCTCGGAAGACCGCCCGATGCTGTGCCGCGTGCATCTCGAACTCATGCAAGGCGTCCTGAACGAGGCAGGCGGACCACTCGAAGCCGAGTGCGTGCGCGACGCGGTCCTCGCATCGGATTGCACCGTGCAGCTGCGCGACACCACCGCGCCGCTGATCGAGGGAACGGGGCAGCTGCGTCACAGCACGAAGCAGCGGCTCCACAGAACAGGAGTCGTGCATGGAATGGCTTGATCCGCTCGCTCTGGCCCGATGGCAATTCGGGCTGACGACCGTCTACCACTACCTCTTCGTTCCGCTGACGATCGGCATGGCCCTGGTGGCCGCGATCTTCCAGACCGCGTGGGTGCGTACCGGCAAGGTGCAGTACCTGCACCTGACCCGCTTCTTCGGCAAGATCTTCCTGATCAACTTCGCGATGGGCGTCGTCACCGGCATCGTGCAGGAGTTCCAGTTCGGCATGAACTGGTCGGACTACTCGCGCTTCGTCGGCGACGTGTTCGGCGCCCCGCTCGCGTTCGAAGGGCTGCTCGCCTTCTTCTTCGAGGCCACCTTCATCGGGTTGTGGATCTTCGGCTGGGACAAGCTCCCGCAGAAGCTGCACCTCGCCACGATCTGGTGCGTCTCGATCGGCAGCATCCTCTCGGCGTACTTCATCATCGCGGCCAACGCCTTCATGCAGAACCCGGTCGGCTACACCTTCAACGAGGCGACCAACCGCGCTGAGCTGACGGACTTCTGGGCGCTGCTGACCAACCCGGTCGCGCTCGCCGCGTTCCCGCACACGATCTTCGGCGCGTTCATGTTCGCGGCCGGTGTCGTGATCTCGGTCTCCGCCTGGCACCTCTCGCGCGGCCAGCACTTCGACACCATGCGCATCTCGCTCAAGTTCGGGCTGTGGGCGATGATCGTCTCCACCGCGGGCGTCGTGCTCACGGGCGACCAGCTGGGTCTGGCGATGTACGCCGCGCAGCCGATGAAGATGGCGGCAGCGGAGGCGACCTTCAACACGGTGTGCGGGCCGGATGCCTCGTTCAGCATCTTCACGCTCGGCACACCGGACGGCAGCTCGGAGCTGTTCTCGATCCGCGTCCCGTATCTGCTCTCGCTGTTGTCGACGCACACGCTCGACGCGTGCGTGCACGGCATCAACGACCTCAACGCCGAGTACGCGCAGACGTACGCCGCCACCGGCCTCGAGGACTTCGCCCCGGTCCTGTGGATCACGTACTGGGCGTTCCGCTGGATGATCGGACTGGGCGTCGCCGCCGCGCTCGTCGCCGTCGTCGGCCTCTGGCTGACGCGCAAGGGCGCCAAGAAGCCTCCGGCGCAGTGGATGTGGAAGCTCGCGATCTGGTCCTTCCCGCTCGCGCTCGCCGCCAACATCATGGGTTGGGTCTTCACCGAGATGGGCAGGCAGCCCTGGATCGTGTTCGGGCTGATGACGACGCAGGACGGAGTCTCGCCGGGCGTCAGCGGGCTCGAGGTGCTGATATCGCTCATCGCGTTCACCGCCATCTACGCGGCGCTCGCCGTCGTCGAGATCCGTCTCATCATCCGGGCCGCCCAGAAGGGGCCCGACACCGAAGAGCAACCGCATGACGAGACGGCCCAGCTGCCGTCGGTCGTCTACTGAGAGGGAGGAGCATCATGGATCTCGCAACACTCTGGTTCTTCATCGTCGCCTTCTTCTTCGTGGGCTACTTCGTCCTCGACGGGTTCGACTTCGGCGTCGGCATGTCGCTGCCGTTCCTCGGCAAGAACGACGTCTCGCGCCGTCAGGTCATCAACACCATCGGTCCGGTCTGGGATCTCAACGAGACCTGGGTCATCGTCGCCGGCGCCGTGCTGTTCGCATCGTTCCCCGAGTGGTACGCGACGCTGTTCAGCGGGTTCTACCTGCCGCTGCTGCTGATCCTGCTCGCGCTGATCCTGCGCGGCGTCTCCTTCGAGTACCGGCACCAGCGCGACAGCGCGAAGTGGAAGGCCGGCTTCGACCGGATGATCGTGATCGGCTCGGTCGTTCCGGCTCTGCTGTGGGGCGTCGCGTTCGGCAACATCGTGCAGGGCGTGGCCATCGATGAGAACCACATCTACGTGGGCGGCTTCTTCGCTCTGCTGAACCCGTATTCGCTGCTGGTCGGCGTCACCACGCTGCTGCTGTTCTTCCTGCACGGGGTGCTGTTCGTCGCGCTCAAGACCGACGGTCAGGTGCATGAGGACGCGCGGAGGCTGGCCAAGAAGGCCGCGATCCCGACGATCCTCGTCGCAGCCGCGACGGTGGTCTGGACCGTGCTGATCGCGATGGGCCGTGAGGCTCCGCTGCTCTGGCTCGTCATCGGCACCGGGGCGCTCGCCGCGGTCAGCCTGATCGCGGCGGTCGGGTTCTCGCTCGTCCGTCGTGACGGCTGGGCGTTCTTCGCCGGCATCCTCACGGTGCTGTTCGCCGTGGTCATGCTGTTCTCCGCCCTGTTCCCGTACGTGATGCCGTCGACGATCGACCCGGCGTTCAGCCTCACCATCGAGAACGCCTCGAGCACTCCGTATACGCTGCAGATCATGAGCTGGACCGCCCTGATCGCGATGCCGCTCGTGCTCGCGTACCAGGCCTGGACGTACTGGGTCTTCCGCAAGCGCGTCACCCGGAAGTCCATCGAGGGGGCTCCGGCGCACGCGTGAAACCCGTCGACCCGAGACTGCTGCGATACGCGGGTGCCGCGAGGGTGTTCCTCGCGGCATCCGCGTTGATCGGCGTCATCCAGACCGTCGTCACCATCGCCTTCGCCTGGCTGCTGACCGATGCGATCACCGGCGCGATCGCGGGGCGCGACGTCACCGCGTCGCTGCTCTGGCTGCTGGTCACGGCGCTGCTGCGGGGGCTGCTGATCGCCGCGTCCGATGCCGCGGGGACGCGGGCGGCGGCGAAGACCGGGATGCAGCTGCGTGCGGCGCTGGTCGCTGCGGTCGGGAAGCTCGGGCCGGGCTGGCTGGCGCAGCGGAACCAGACCGAGCTCGCGGTCACAGCGGGCCACGGGCTGGAGGCGCTGGACGCCTACTTCGCGCGGTACATCCCCCAGCTCGTGCTGACGGTGATCGCGACGCCCGTGCTGGTCGCCGTGATGTGGTGGCAGGACTGGCCGAGTGGTCTGACCGCGGTGATCACGCTCCCGCTGATCCCGCTGTTCCTGATCCTGATCGGCATGGCGACCCGCACGGTGCAGACCCGCCAGTGGCAGACGCTGCAGCATCTCGCGGCCCGATTCGCCGACACGGTGCAGGGCCTCTCGACGCTGCGGCTGTTCGGGCGTGACCGGCGGGCCGCCGACCGCATCGAGGTCACCGCCGACAAGTACCGCCGCGAGACCATGAAGGTCCTGCGGTTCTCGTTCCTCTCCGGCTTCGCGATGGAGCTGCTGGCGTCGATCGCCGTGGCCCTGATCGCCGTGTCGGTCGGGTTCCGGCTGCTGTCCGGCGACCTGACGCTCGAGGTGGGCCTGTTCGTGCTGCTGCTCGCGCCCGAGGCGTTCCTGCCCATCCGCCAGGTCGGCGTGCAGTTCCACGCCGCAGCCGAGGGCGTCGCCGCCACCGAGGACGTGTTCGACGTGCTCGATGCGGCGGGGGATCGTGCTGCATCGGTGAACGACTCCTCAGAGCCGTCGGGAGACGGTGTGACCCGAGGCGGGACCGCGGGTGACGGCCATGCTCTCGAGGAGTCCTTCACGGCGACGGGTCGTGACCTGGTGGTGGACCGGCTCCGAGTCCGAGACCTGCCGCCGATCTCGTTCACGGCCGAGCCGGGGACGATCACGGTGATCGAGGGGCCGAGCGGTGCGGGAAAGTCGAGCCTGCTCGCGGCGTTGCGGGGCGCAGCCGACTTCGAGGGGACGGCCGCCTTCGCCGGGGAGGATGTGCGCGTCCTCCCGCCGGCGGCCTGGCTCGCCTGGGCCGGGCAGGCTCCCGGTCTGACGCGGGGGACCGTGGCGGCGAACGTCGCGCTCGGCGATCCCGCTCCGGACGGACACGGCATCCGTGCCGCGCTCGACGACGCCTGCGCCGAGACGATCGACCCTGATCGGGAGCTCGGCGTGCAGGGGGCAGGCCTCTCGGGCGGTCAGGCGCAGCGCGTCGCGGTCGCCAGAGCTCTGTACCGCCACGCCTCCGCCCCTGGCCGAGTGCTCGCGCTCGACGAGCCCTCCAGCGCGCTCGACGGTGAGACCGAGGCACGGCTGTGGCGGTCGCTGCGGGAACGCGCGGATGCCGGGGCGACGATCCTCCTCGTCTCCCACCGCCGCACCGCGCGCGAGATCGCGGATCAGGTCGTGGCGCTGGGGGTGAGCGCATGAGCATTCGGCAGACGCCGGAACGCCGGGAGGGGCGCAGTCGGCGGGTTCGCAGCATCCTTCGGCTCGCGCAGCCGCCGGTCGGCCGCTTCGTCCCCGGCCTCATCTGGGGGATGCTGTCCGCCGCGGCCGCGGTGAGCCTGCTCGCGGTCAGCGGCTGGCTGATCGTGAGCGCCTCGATCGTCGACTCGCTCGTTCCGCTCTCGATCGCGGTCGTCGGCGTGCGCTTCTTCGCGGTGTCGCGTGCGGTGACCCGCTACCTGGAGCGGCTGAGCGGCCACGACGCCGCGCTGCGCCAGCTCTCCTCGACCCGCGCCGACATGGTGCGACGCCTGATCCCGCTCTCTCCGGCCGGGTTGGGGTCCACGGACCGCGGCCAGGTGCTCACCGCACTCGTGGACGACGTCGAGAACCTGCAGAACCTGCCGCTGCGGGTGGTGCAGCCGCTCGGAGTCGCGGCGCTCGTCGCCCTCGGCGCCGTCGGGTTCATCGCCTTCGTCTCCCCGCCGGCCGCCCTCGCCCTCGCCGCGTGCCTCGTGATCGCGGGCGCCGCGGCGATCGGGCTCGGGTGGGTCTTCGGCTCGCGTGCCGAGGCTCTCGTCTCCGCCCGCCGGGCCGAGCTCTCCGCCGCCCTCGTCGACTACTTCGGCAGCCTCGACGTGCTCCTCGCGTACGGCGCCGAGGAGCAGGCGCGCGCACGCATCCAGGCCGCGGATGCCGCGCTTCGGCGCGTGGTCGACCGCGCCTCGCTCGCACAGGCCGTCGCCGCCGGCGTGGTCTCCGCGGTCGCCGGCGCTGCCTCGGTCTGGGCGCTCGCCGCGGCCGCTCCCGGACTCGTCGACGGCTCGATCGACGGACCCTGGCTGGCTGTGGCCGTGCTCGTGCCGATGGTGGTGTTCGAGATCTTCGGCGCGGTACCGGTGGCCGCGGCATCCTGGCGGAGCGTGCGGTCGAGTGCGGAGCGCATCGTCGACGTGCTGCCGGAGCGGATGCCGCCGGAGCTGCGGCCAGACGCCGGTGACGAGATCGAGATCGACGGCACTCCGGCGCTGCGGCTGCGCGGTGTCCGTGCGAACTGGCCGGGCGGTGCGCCTGCGCTGAAGGGAGTGGACCTCGACCTCCGCCCCGGAGAGCGGGTGCTGGTCGCGGGGCCGAGCGGTGCGGGCAAGAGCTCGCTGGCCGCAGCCCTCGTCGGTTTCCTGCGCGTCGACGGCGAGTATCTGGTCGGCGGTCGCGAGGCCTCGGCACTCTCCGGACCGGCACTGCGGCGGATCATCGGACTCTGCGAGCAGAGCCCTCAGCTGTTCGACGAGGACATCCGCCAGAACCTGCTGTTCGCGCGCGACAGCGCGACCGACGCCGAGCTGCACGACGTGCTCGAGCGCGTGGGTCTCGGGGACTGGGTGCGCGAGCGCGGTGGTCTCGACGCCCGAGTCGGCGACCGTGGGGCGCTGGTGTCGGGCGGACAGGCGCAGCGGATCTCGCTCGCCCGCGCACTGCTGCGCGGCTTCCCGGTGCTGGTCCTCGACGAGCCGACGGCGGGGGTCGACCCGGAAGCATCCGATGCGCTGCTGCGCGACCTGCTGCAGGCCGCGGGCGACCAGTCGGTGCTGCTGATCTCGCATGTCGCGCCGCCCGCGGGAACCGTCGAGCGCACCGTGCGGATCGAGGACGGGCGCACCGTCTGAGGGCGCCCGTCCTGGGGCTCACCAGTCGTGCACGGTCCCGTCGAGCAGGCGGTTCACCGGCAGGTAGGCCTTGGTGTACTCGTGGCCGGCCGCGGCATCCTCGTCGAGCTCGACGCCCAGGCCCGGCTGGTCGCCCGGGTGCAGGAAGCCCCGGTCGAACGTGAACGACGTCTGGAACACCTCGAGAGTCTGCTCATTGTGCGGCATGTACTCCTGGATGCCGAAGTTGTGGATCGCAAGGTCGAGGTGCAGGGCGGCGGCCATGCCGACGGGCGAGATGTCGGTCGGACCGTGGATTCCGGAGCGGATGCCGTAGATCGCCGCGAAGTCGAGCAGCTTCTTCATCGCGGTGATGCCACCGGTGTGGGTGACCGCGGAGCGCACGTAGTCGATCAGTCGCTCGGTGATGAGGGTCTGGTAGTCGAACACCGTGTTGAAGACCTCGCCGATCGCGAGGGGAGTGGTGGAGTGCTGGCGTACGAGGCGCAGCGCCGACTGGTCCTCTCCGGGCGTGCAGTCCTCGAGCCAGAACAGGTCGTAGGGCTCGATGTCCTTCGCGAACCGGGCGGCTTCGATCGGCGACATCCGGTGGTGGCCGTCGTGCAGGATGCGCAGGTCTGTGCCGAAGTCCTCGCGGATCTTCGCGAAGACACCGGGCATGTGGTTGAGGTACGTGCGGGTGTCCCAGCGCTCCTCGGTCGGACGACCGTTCTCGGCGCGCTTGGCGGGCTCGTAGTCGTAACGCACGCCGGGGCCGGTCGCCGAGACGCCGTAGATCTGGCCGAGGCCGGGCACACCGGTCTGCACGCGTACGGCGGTGTAGCCGAGTTCTTCGTAGCCGGTGATCGCGTTCTTGAGGGCGGCGTAGTCGGTGCCCGAGGCGTGCGCGTAGACACGGACGCCCTCGCGGCTGGCGCCTCCGAGCAGCTGGTACAGCGGCATCCCGGCCTTCTTGGCCTTGATGTCCCACAGCGCCATGTCGACCGCGGCGATCGCCGCCATCGTGACCGGGCCGCGGCGCCAGTAGGGCCCGCGGTAGAGGTACTGCCAGGTGTCTTCGATGCGGTCTTCGTCGCGCCCGATGAGGGTCGAGGCGACGTGGTCGGAGAGGTAGGAGGCGACGGCGAGCTCGCGACCGTTGAGGGTGGCATCACCCCACCCGACGATCCCGTCGGAGGTCGTGATCTTGAGCGTGACGAAATTGCGTCCCGGGCTGGTGATGATGACGTCGACGAGCTCGATGGTCATGTCATATTCCTCGTTGTGGTGGGGGCGGCCGTGCAGATGACGGCCGCCCCCGGCGTGATGGTTGTCGGTGGGGTCCGGGTCACATGGCGGCGCGCGGATCGGTGAGATCGCGCCCCGTCCACTCCGGTGCCCAGATGGCGGCGGCGAGCGCCGATGCGGTGAAGACGCCCATGAGCACCATCACCGGGATGATGCTGCCGGTCGTCGCCGAGACCCAGGCCGCCACGATGATCGGACCGATGCCGGTGGCGATGATGGCCGCGATCTCACGCACCATGGCGGTGAGCGTGTAGCGGTTGCGCGCGCCGAAGATCTCGGGGATCGAGATGTTCTCCATCGACGCGAGGCCGAGGACCGAGATGTTGTGGATCAGGGCGTAGCCGACGAAGACCCAGACGACCTCGGCCGTGTTGATCATGAGCAGCGTGGGCACGATCAGCAGGAGCGACAGCGACGTCATGATGATGTACATGCGGCGGCGACCGAACCGGTCACCGAGGAGACCCATGAGCGGGATCGTGAGGAATCCGATCAGCGACGAGACGATCACGACCTCGGGGCCGACCTCCTTCGACATCGCGAGGGTGATCGTGATGAACGAGATCAGGTAGGTCTGCACGAGGCCCGAGTTGCCGGCCTGACCGAAGCGCAGGAAGAACGAGACGATGATCGCCTTGATGGGCTTGCGCTCGAGCGACTCGAGCGTGCGGATGTCGTTGGTCTCCGTGGCGAGCTTGACGACCTCGTCCCGGGAGAGGGCCTTGCCGTCGACGACGTCGACGCGCTCCTCGAAGACCGGGCTCTCCTTGAGGTTGAAGCGTACCCACAGGGCGAACAGCATGATCACGGCGCTGCCGATGAACGGGATGCGCCAGCCCCACTCGATGACGTCGCTCTCGAGCATGACGGCGAGGAGGATCGCCCAGATCGCCGAGGCGAACAGGGTGCCGCAGTTGGTGCCGAGGGCGACCAGCGAGGCGATGACGCCGCGACGGTTGGTGGGGGCGTACTCGGAGAGCATGACACCCGCACCCGAGATCTCGGCGCCGGCGCCGAAGCCCTGGGCGAGCCGCAGGATGACGAGGAGGATCGGAGCGAGGATGCCGACCTGCTGGTAGGTGGGGAGGAAACCGATCAGTGTGGTCGCCGCGCCCATCAGCAGGATCGTGTAGAACAGCACCTTGCGGCGTCCGACGCGGTCGCCGATGCGGGCGAAGACGAACGCGCCGACCGGGCGAGCGATGTAGCCGACGCCGTAGGTGGCCATGGCCAGGACGACCGCCATCCCGGGGTCCTCTCCGGCGAAGAACAGCTGGCTGAAGACCAGGGCTGCGGCCAGGGAGTACAACTGGAAGTCCATGAACTCCAGGGCGGTGCCGAGCCAGCCGGAGACGGCGGCGCGGACGAGGTCGCCCATCGAGCGCGTGGCGGTGGGCGGGGGAGCCGGGGCATCCACGC
Organism: Microbacterium sp. MYb66; assembly: GCF_002979435.1. GTDB lineage: Bacteria > Actinomycetota > Actinomycetes > Actinomycetales > Microbacteriaceae > Microbacterium. The sequence continues at coordinate 128,679 of NZ_PCOV01000005.1, forward strand.
CGGGGACGGATGTGCTGCTCATCGGATTACTCCTTCGTAGTGATGTGCGCAGGGGGAGCGCGGGGCAGTGCGTGTTCGTGTCAGAGGGACAGGAGGACCTTCGCCGAGGCGGACGAGTCGCGGGCGACCTCGAACGCGTGGACGGCGTCGGACGCCGGGATGACATGCGAGATGACCGGGTCGAGAGCATCCGATTCGGCGAGCATCCGCACCGCGTCGTCGATCTCGGTGGAGAAGCGGAAGGCGCCGCGGATGGTGAGCTCCTTCGCCAGCATCGGCGCGAGGTTCACAGCGGTGTCGGCGTTCGGGAGCATCCCGACCTGCACGATCGTGCCGGTGCGGCGGGCGGCCCGGACGGCCTGCGTCAGAGCCGCGCCGACGCCGGAGCACTCGAAGACCACGTCGTACGACTCGTCCTCGATGGTGTCGCGGCCGACGAGCGAGACCTCGGTCGCGCCGAGGGACTGCGCGCGGTCGAGCGGCTCGGGGCGCACGTCGCTCGCGCCGACGACCGCGGCGCCCGCGTGCACGGCGGCCGCGACGACGAGGAGGCCGATCGGACCGGCGCCGATCACGAGCACGCGGAGGCCCGTGATGTCGCCGGCGAGGCCCACGGCATGGAGCGCGACGGCGAGAGGCTCGGCGAGGGCGGCGCGCTCGAGGGGCAGGCCCTCGGGGAGCACGCGGATCATGTGCTCCTCGACGATCAGCAGCTCGGATGCTCCGCCCTGACGGTGCGGGTTCGCCGCGGCACTGCCGAGGTAGTCGCCGCCGGGGCGCAGATGCGGGCGCTCCTCCAGGCCGGGGGCAGAGGCACCGTATCGGGCGGGGTGCACCGTGACCGGAGTGCCGGGGGCGAGACGGCCGGACGGGTCGAGGTCGACGACGCCGGAGAGCTCGTGGCCGGGGACCAGGGGCTCGCGGATCGTGTACTCGCCGTTCGCGCCGTGGAAGTAGTAGTGCAGGTCGGAGCCGCAGATGCCGACGAAGCCGACGCGCAGCCGCACCTCGCCCGGGCGGGGTTCCGGAGCATCCCGGTCGTCCCAGCGGATGTCTTCCTTGCCGTGGATGACGAGCGACTTCATCGTCGTCCCTCCTTCGTGTTCATGGGGTTCGTCTCGAGCATGCTCTCCTCCGCCGACGAGACGGCATCGGAGAGGGCGGCATCGACGCCGCGGCGGCGGATCGTGTCGACGAGCTCGCCGACCCGGGCGATGAACGCGTCCTGGTGGGCGAGCTCGGCGCCGAACAGCTGCAGGTCGGTGATCACCCGTCGGGCGAGCTCGGCCCCGTCGCGCACCGAGGCGGAGAAGCCGGCGAGGCGTTCGCGGGCCGGGTCGGTCATCGACGCGGCGTGCGTGCCCGGGTCGAAACCGGGGAGCGGGGCGAGGCAGGACAGGTATCCGGCGACGGTGAGGGCGATCAGGTGCGGCATCCGTCCCTGTCCGAGGGCGAGCAGGGCGGGCTCCGGGATGCGCTGGCGCAGCTTCACCGACCCGTCGGAGCCGACCTGGGCGGTGCGGTGGCCGAGAGCGCTGTTGCCCCAGCGCTCGAACAGCTCGGCCTCGTAGGCGCGGATGTCGACGTCGGCGGGCACCTCGACCGAGGGCTCGTACTCGCCGCGCATGACCGCGCGCGCGGCATCCGCGATCCGGTCGATGCCGATGGCCTCGGGGATGGTGCCGACGCCGCGGAGCGCACCCAGGTAGGCGATGAGGGAATGTGTGCCGTTGAGCAGCCGAACCTTCATCTGCTCGTAGCGGCCCACCTCGTCGGTGAAGACGGCGCCGCCGGCCTCCCACGAGGGGCGTCCGCCGGCGAAGCGGTCTTCGATGGCCCACATCGTGAAGGGCTCGCCCGGAACGGGGATCCCGTCGTGGGCGCCAAGGAGTGCCGCGACCTCGTCGCGCAGCTGGGGGGTGGTCGAGGGGACGATGCGGTCGACCATGCTCGAGGGGAACGTCACGCCGCGGTCGAGGAACGCGAGGGCCTCGGATGCCTCCCCGGCGGGGAGTGCGTGCAGGAACTCACGCACGAGCTTCTCGGTGTGCTCGCCGTTGGAGGCGAGATTGTCGCAGCTGAGGATGGAGAGGGGGGACCCGCCGGCGGCGGCGCGGGCCTGAATGCCACGGGCGAGCTGGCCGATCGTGGATCGTGGAGCCCCGCCCTGCAGGTCGGCACGCACGATCGGATCGTCGAGGTCGAGGTGCTGCGTGGCGGGGGAGTAGCTGTAGCCGTTCTCGGTGACGGTGAGCGTCACGATGCGGATGCCGCTGTCGGCGATCTGCGAGACGACGCGCTCGGGGTGCTCGGCGCCGACGAATGCGTCGGTGTGCACGCCGGGGATGGCGAGCGAGGTTCCGGAGGGAGAGATCGTGGCGACCGAGTAGAGGAAGTCCTGTGCCCGCAGGGCGTCAACGACGGTGCGCGAGCGGGAGGCGACGCCGACGATGCCCCAGTCTCCGCCGTCCTGCTGGATCGCGGCCGCGGTGTACATCGCCTGGTGTGCTCGGTGGAAGCTGCCGAGGCCCAGGTGCAGGATGCCTGCGCCAGTGGGGGAGACCAGCGGAGCGGTGGCTGCGGGGGTGGCGCGGCTCAGGATCCGGAGATCGGCGTTGATCGTCATGTAAAGCAGTGTGTATGAGTTGTACAAACTTGTCAACCCTCTTTCAGTGGGGGCATCGTGCCCTAGGATTGCGGCGAGGCGGGAGGCGAACGTGGCAGCGACACTGACAGACGTGGCTAAGCGCGCCGGCGTGTCCATCGCCACGGCATCCCGGGCCTTCGGGGAGCCCGATCGCCTCGCACCCACCACCCGCGAACGCGTGCTCGAAGCGGCCGCCGATCTCGGCTACGCCACTCCTCAGGCCGGCACCGCCACCCGTACCCTCGGCGTCATGGTGCCCGATGTCGCCAACCCGGTCTACGGCATGCTCCTCAAGGCGATCCAGGGGCAGGCCTGGCACGGACGCCACCGCATCGTCCTGTTCGACGCGGATGAGGATCTGCGCCGGGAGCGCGAGCAGATCGAGCAGGCGCGCAAGCTCGACGGCATGCTCCTGTGCTCTCCCCGGCTGCCCGACGACGAGGTGATCGCCTTGATCGGCGGCACCCCCACGGTGGTCATCAACCGCCAGATCGACGGCGTCCCGTGCGTGGTCATGGATGCCGAGCACGGGCCCGCGCAGGCGATCGAGCACCTCGTCGCTCTCGGGCATCGGCACCTCGCCTACGCCTCAGGTCCCCTCGGCTCGTGGGCCGATGCGCGCCGCTTCGACACCATCGCCGCGGCCTGCGAACGCCACGGCATCCGCCTCACCCGCCTCAGCCACCACGCCGCCTCCATCCAAGGCGGGCGCGCCGCCGCAGCGCTCGCCGCCGCCAGCGGGGCCACGGCCGTCGTCGCCTACAACGATCTCGTCGCGCTGGGTCTCGAGGCCGGGATGCTCGAGCTCGGGCGCACCTGTCCCGACGACATCAGTCTCGTGGGCATCGACGACATCGATCTCGCGGGTGCGGTCACTCCGGGGCTCACGACCGTGCAGATGCCGATCGAGCGCAGCGGGGCCCTCGGCGTCGACCTCCTGCTGCAGGCGATCTCGGGCACCGTGATCAGCGACGTCGCCACCCTGGCCTCGCAGTTGATCGTGCGGTCCTCGACGGCGGCGCCGCGCGCCTAGCCTCTTCGTGCCCCCGCGAGTGTGCGGCGCGGTCAGCTGTGCAGCGCGACGGGCGGTTCCATCACGATGCCCTGCGCCTCGAAAGCGCGGCGGCGTTCCTCGATGCGGCGATGCAGCTCGACCTGCGCGTCGTCGACGAACTGCGGGTCGAGGTCGACGGTCGGCGGATGCGGGTCGCCGTGGTTCGCGGCGATGTAGGCGTCGAGCTCCGGCCCGCTGGTCCACGAGGTGATGAGCGCGTAGCGCGGCGCCGCACCGCGGTGCCACACGGCGTGCCAGAAGCGTTGCGTGTCGACGACGATGCGCGATCCCGCGCGCAGCGGCAGGCGGATCTCGGTCGCAGGGTCGAAGCGGTCGGCGCGCAGGATCAGCATCGACTCGGTGTCGTCGGAGAGGTTGAAGAACCCGCGGACGACCCAGCCGGTGCCCTCTTCGTTGAGGCGGTTGTTGTCGTCCTGATGCAGGTTGTAGATCGCGTCGGCGTATTCGTTCGGCTGCAGCTCGATCACGCGGCAGCGTCCGATGCCGGCACCCGGCTCCTGTGCCCGGCGCTGGAGCGTGGGGGCGATCGCCACCTGCGAATCGACCCAGACGCCGTCCTTGTCGGCGCGCGGAGGGGTGTGGTTCCAGAAGCCGTTGCAGTCGACGTCGCCGGCGTAGCTGGTGAGAGGGGCGAAGCGCGTGATGCCCGACGAGCGCCAGCCGACGTACTCGAGGTCGAGCCACTCGGCCGGATCGGTGGTCGAGGCGTGATCGTCAAGGACGACGTAGCCGGTGTCGGCCAGTGCCTCGGAGGTGATGAAGCCCATGCTGAGCGTCCTTCCCGTCATCGCTGCCCCCACAGGCGGCGGGTTCTTAGGCAATCCTAACCCGGTTCGCGGTCGCTCGCTGGGGGCCCTGCCGTGGATAAGCGGCGAGGGCGCTCGATATTCTGTGGGGATGACTCAACCGCAGGGTGCCCTTCTCGTGGGCAGTGTGAACTACGACGACGCCGAGACCACGATGCGCACCGCTGCCGGGATGCTCGGCGACCGTCTGCGGCGCATCCCGGACGGCGAGGTCGGCAAGCGGTTCCACTGGATCATGTTCCAGCCCGACGTGATCGGTCAGGCCGAGGGCATCGAGCGCGTCGGCGACCAGCCCATCCCGTTCCCCGCCGGCATCGACGCCCGTGGCCTGCGCATCGCCGAGGGAGTGGATGCTGCGAGCATCGATCTGCCGCCGCTCGGCTACGCCGCTGCCGCGATCGAGTCATACGGGGTGTTCACGCGTCTGCGGGCGGAGGGCGCGATTCCGGCCGGCATCCGATTCCAGGTGTCGCTGCCCACCCCGCTCGCCGTCATCTCCTCGTTCTTCCACGGCGATGACCGCGCCGCGATCGAGCCCGTGTACACCGCCGCGATCCTCCGCGACCTCGACGAGATCCTCGCTGCGATCCCGCACGACGACCTCGCCGTGCAGTGGGATGTGGCGAGCGAGATGGGCATCATCGAGCGCGCTGCCGGCTACGGAGCCGTCATGGAGGCGTGGTGGCCCGGCGACCCGTTCGACGGTCTCGTCTCGCGCCTGGCCGCGCTCGTCGACGCCGTCCCCGCCGACGTGGAGGTGGGCGTGCACCTCTGTTACGGCGACGCGGGGGAGAAGCACTTCTTCGAGCCGACGGATGCCGCGAACCTCGTGCGCTACGCGAACGCCGTGGTGACGGCATCCGCCCGTCCGCTCACGTGGCTGCACCTTCCGGTGCCGATCGCCCACGACGACGAGGCGTACTTCGCGCCGCTCGCCGACCTCACCCCCGTGAACGAGCTGTACCTCGGCCTCGTGCATCGGGAGGACGGCGCCGAGGGAGCCGAGCGCCGCATCGCCGCCGCCACCCCGTACGCCGCCGAGTTCGGTGTCGCGACCGAGTGCGGCATCGGTCGCGCGCCCGCCGGTTCGACCGAAGGCATCCTGCGCACCCACGCAGACGTCGCCACCGCCTGGTGACGCGCATCGCTCGATTCGCGCGCTCGCCCCGCGTCGCGTAAGCTATTCCGCGGTGACGTGTCCGAGCGGCCGAAGGTGCAACTCTCGAAAAGTTGTGTAGGGTAACCCCCTACCGTGGGTTCAAATCCCACCGTCACCGCCACCACGAAGGCCCCGACTCCCTTGGAAACACTGGGAAGCGGGGCCTTCGTCATGTGTGGGTTGCCGCCAGCGGTAACGCAGCGGTAACGCGTCCACACGCGCCGTGGCTAGGGCGCGAGAATTCGGCTTCGAGCAAGGACCGAGCGCGGCTCATCGAGGGCGTGCGCACCCGCTGCTCGACCGCGCTCGTAGATGACTGGGTGCTTGACCGAGAAGCGATTCGGGGCGATAGCGTTCGATGCGTCGCTAGATGAATAGATCCAAAATCGCCCACGCACCTTCACCAGTTCCTGGCGTGTGGCACGCCGATCGTTCTGACCGGAAACGGTACTGCTACTGGGACGGCGGCACTGAACCAACTGGACCCCAACAGCACGATGGCGACGGCGACGAAGATGACGACGGCGACGAAGATGATGACGGCGACGAGGATGATGGGTAAGCCTCCTCGACGTCGCGTGGGAGAGCGGTGTGCCGCGCCGGTCACCAGTCGTCGTCTCAACGACGCGCACTCGACGTCGCGTGACCGCGGGTGCAGTGAAACCGGCGCCGCTCAGCGCCGCTTGGGCGCAGCGGCAACGCGGCGGCGACGTTTGCCCTAAAGTGCGGCCTCCGTCGGGGCCTAGGCGCCGAACTCCTCGTCGACGGCGACGACGGCGGTGCCCTCGACGGCGACGACGGCGGTCCCCTCGGCGGCTGCGGCGGCCTCAAGAGCGACGGCTACTCCGAGAAAGTAGTCAGTAGTATTGACTCTGTTTTCGTAGTCATCTTGTTTGACTCCGAAAAAGTAGTCAAATAGAATGACTACGAAACTACCGTCAAGGGAGGGTGCATGTTTACAGCGATCGTTCGCAGCCCCGCCGACTTCGGCATGGCATTGCAGCAGGCACGCCTGGCCGCAGGGATGACGCAGCGCGATCTCGCCGAGATAATGGGCGTCTCGCAGAAGTACGTCTGGGAGATGGAGTCGGGAAAAGGGGTCGCGGCCGTAGAGCGACTACTAGGTGCGTTCAAGGCGACCGGCGTAAAGCTGATCGCTGAGGTGCCTGAGGGGGACCTCGTTGGCTAGGCGCGCACGACCGAGAACGACCGAGACCGAACTCACAGTTCAGTTGCAGGGTCAAATCCTCGGCCATCTTCGCGGAGCGGGCGATGACTTCGACTTCGAGCCAACGCGCGACGCGATTCAGACTTGGGGGCTCGGGAGCCGGATGCTCTCGGCGGCGATCCCGCTTGTTCCGCGGACGACGCGCGGCCGCGAAGTGCGGAGCAACTTCTTCGCGGAACTGCTGCCCGAAGGCGATGCCCGGAAGCGGCTTGCGGATGAGGCCGGACTGCGTCGCAACGACGTGATGGGCATGCTCGCTGCGTACGGTCGCGACGTCGCGGGCGCCATCCAGATCTGGGATGCCTCCATTCCGGGTGAGCCGCGGACCCCGGAGGTCGAGCCCTTAAATGACAAAGGTGTTCGGGCAATGCTCGAGAACGTGGGGTCCGCGCCGCTTGGAAACAAGCCGCAGCGAGGCAAGACGTCACTCAACGGCGTGCAGCCGAAGATCGTGCTCGTGCGCACGGAAAATGGCTGGGCGCGGGCGATCGACGGTTATCCGTCGACGCATATTCTGAAGCCGCGGGTCCCGGGATATCAGTCGATGATCTTCGACGAGGAGTACGGCTCCCGGTTCGCGCGCGCGCTCAATCTGGCTTCCTTCTCGACCGAGCTGCTGACCTTCGACGGGACACCGGCCCTTGTTATCGAGCGGTACGACCGTGACCCAAAAGCTCTCGACGGTCGCATCCACCAGGAAGACTTCAACCAGGCGCTAGGGCTTTCCGGCGATCAGAAGTACGAGATGTTTGGCGGCAAGGGTGTCCGCGACATCGCTGAGGTGATCGAGGCGGATGACGCCGAGCAAGTCCTGAAGATGATCACGCTGTCGGTCGCGATCGGGAACCTTGACCTCCACATGAAGAACTTCTCGCTCTTGCACCTGCCCGGCGACTCCGTGCGCGTCGCACCTATGTACGACGTCGTGCCGCAGCACTTCTACGATAACGACGGCGAAATGGCGCTACGGATCGGTGGCGAGTTCGAGCATCGCCTGCTCGCCCGCGAGCATCTTGAAATGGCAGGTGTCGAGATCGGCATCCGGAACCCCGAACAGATCGTGACGACCACGCTCGAAATCGTCCGCGAGGTCGCCACGTCGGAGCGGCCACACCCGGCCGCGCACCCCGGACTTCAGTTCGCGGTCGGGGAGATGGCCACCAGGCTCCTGGCAGGCAAGACGGTCTCGGGAGAGGCCCCAGGTGCAGCGGCGAGCTCGGCGGGCGGCTCAAGCGGAGGTGGTGGGTGGCGATGGGACAATCCGCGGCATCACACGGACGCATCGCAGAGGGCCGAGTGAGTAGCCTCACGATAGATAGCGTCCTGCGGGCATCGACATAGCCAGCAGTGATGTTGGAGCATACGGACGCGATCCGATCGTTCGCGACGGCGTTGCTCAGGAACGTCGGACGGGCCTCACCGCGGCGGTGATTACGCGCGGCAAGTGCGCTTAGCTCGCTACCATTCGAGACAATGTCAGTCTGACAGCGGTCTGCAGCGAATCCGCGGCGGCGTGGGGGTTCCCTTGGACGACACGGGCCGAGGGATGACGGAAAAGGCGCTATGGGGGCAGCAAACTCGGAACTGACCCTGTTTGCTTTGGAAAACCCGGGAGCGATGGAATGCACTGGCAGGACGATGCCGCTCTTGTCGCGGACAGATTTTGGCTCCCGCATGGTGACTCAGCGCCGCTCACCGCGGAAGGCTGGCTCCGAGATCCAGCAAGCTCCTCGTGGGTTCGGCCGGCTACCACGACCCTGACCACCGCTGCGCTGAGCTCAATTCGTTGCGTGGTCCTCCTAGGCAGCCCCGGAATTGGCAAGTCCACCGCGCTAGGAAACAGCGTGGTGACGGTGTCCGACCAGGACAATGTCGTCGCAATCAGATTCGATCTAGGTGGTTACACGACCGATGCCTTCCTCTATCAGCAAGTCTTCCAGGACCCCCGAGTGCTCGAATGGCAGCACGGAGCGACAACGCTCGTACTCTCTCTGGACGGCTTCGACGAGGGGGCCCTGCGGATTCCGACGCTTGGACGGTTGCTCGCCGAGTGGCTTGGCTCGGTCGACCGCGAACGGTTGTACTTGCGGATTGCGTGTCGAACCGCTGATTGGCCGACCTCCTTGGGATCTCGTCTCGCACAATTGTTTTCTGAGCCCACGACTGTGGAGCTCTTGCCGTTCAGACAGAGCGATGTCGCCCGCATACTTGAAGCCGAATCGCTAGACGCTGTCTCTTTCCTGCGTGACGTGAAGCGGCATGGACTATCCGCCCTGGCTGCGAGACCGTTGACCCTGCGACTGCTGATTGCTTCATTCCGATCAGAGGGTGCCATTTCAGGAGGGGGCGCGCAGGTGTACGCGCGCGGGTGTGCGGCCCTTGCACGCGAGTCCAACCAGGCGCGTCGTGATTCGGATCCGCAAATGGCATCGGAGACGCTGTTGCTAGAGTCCGCGGAGCAACTGGCCGCGTGCACCGTATTCGCCGGCAGCACAGCATTCTGGATCGGAGACCCTGCATCGACGCCCGCAGGTGACCTCACTCTCGACGACTGCTTCCGAACGAACGATGACCGAGGCAGACGAGCAGGAGCACTCGTGCTGCACTCAGCCCTCTTTTCCGGCGCAGGCGAGAGTCGACTGAGGTGGTCCCATGCGACGTTTGTCGATTACCTCGCAGCCCGCTGGGTTGTCCGGATGAATCTGACGGACCACGACGTCCAAGCCTTGTGTCTGACAACTGGCTCGAGGATCTTCGGGCCGGTCAGGCAGCTCGCGGCGTGGCTAGTGAGTATCGATCCGACCAGATTCGAATGGTTAATCGACGGGGATCCGGCGTCGTTCCTGACGAACGTCGATATTCCGAGTGAAGCACTCCGAGCCAGACTCGTCGAGCACATGCTGAGAGATCTTGGGGCTGGGCGAACCTACGAGGATTGGACCTGGGCACTCAGTGGCCTCGCGCATTCTCAACTCGCTGAGCAGTTGCTCCCGATTGCGCAGTCCAGCCAGTGGGATCTCGTCGACTTTGCCATTCGCCTTGCGCGAGCGTGCGGGGTTGTTGAGCTGGGCGACGCGCTCGTAGCTCTGGTCGCGAACCCAGGCGCGCCGCGCTCGATCCGAACATCGGCGGCGATGGCAATGCGGGACATCGGTATCCCGGCGAGTGCACTGACATTAGTACCGATACTCAGCGACGGAACGCTAGACACGCTTGAGGACGGTGCCGAGCTTTGGGCAGCCGTAGCTCGCATGCTCTGGCCGACTGTACTCAGCACTTCGGAGGTACTGTGCCTTCGAGCTCCTCGACCTCGAGAAAACCTGCTTGGCGTCTATTCGATCTTCATGCATGAGCTCGCAGCAGCGTTGACATCGAGTGACATTACTGCAGCACTCGACTGGGCCATGGTGCATGCCTCGATCGACATCAACACGCACGAGCGCGTTCTAGACACCGCCATAGTCACGCTCTGTATTAGTCATCTCGAACACCCGCAGGTTCGTAGCGAGCTAAGTCGGCGTGCAGGAGAAAGATCTCGTATGTTTGAGTCGATCTTCGGCGACGATGTCGCGATCGAGGAACTCGCCGTTGACGTTAGGCGAGAGCTGGTGCACGTTGTTGCCGCGGACGCCGATGAGGACCTCGCGTATGCCTTGATCACGCAGCGCCAAGGCGGAAAAGGGGCGCTGTTAGGGCGGGACGATTTCGGCTGGATCCTGCGACAACTGGACGGCGGGCCGGAGGCCAGCCTTGCCGCCCTCGGCGCTGCTGCCAGGTATCTGTTTGACGAATCTAACTTCGAACAGGTCGATCAGGTCCTGCAGCTCAACCCCGGCGGGTACGGATACTCGTTGTTCGCGGATCGTCTTGGCGCCTGGGAGCTCCAGTCTGCACGCGCCGTCTCCGCCCGGGAGGCTTGGAAAGAGGCAAAAGCCAGGCGGACCGCGCATGAGAAGAAGTTCAACCAGGCCCGCGGTGCGTGGGTGGACGGGCAGATCCACGAGGCGCTCGATGCATACGGCGCTGGTGATCTCTCCGCATACTGGCAGGCATCTCGCCTACTCACTGTGCGTCCCGGCACCGACCACTATTTTGACGAACTTCAACCGGACTTGACCATGCACCCTCGTTGGCAGGCGTTGTCCGAGCCGTCGAAGGAGAAGTTCTTCCAACAATCGCTGGACTTCCTGGTCCGGGGGCATTGTGACCGCGACAGCTGGTTCGGCAAACTGCATCGTCATTATCCATCAGAGGCCGCGTACCGAGCGCTAACGCTGCTGCTCCGCCTAGCGCCGGATGAAATCCAAACCTTGCCCGATCGCGTGTGGAGCGAATGGGCACCCATCATCATCAATTGGCCTGTCGCGACGAATGCGGCAGACACCGCGGACAAGGCTGCGCTGATCTCCTCAGCCGCGGTATCGGCGCGTACGGAATTGGAGAACTGTTTTCTCACGCTCGTCGACGCGTCAATCGCACGCGGAGACCACCATCACTTCCTTCGCACAGAATTGATGGCGCTCGAGAGCCGCCGTATGTCCAAAGAACTATTCTCAAGGATCGACCAGTTCGAGGCCATGTCTGTAGCGCACGACGTCCTCGACTACCTCCTTGGGGCGGCGCCCGAACTCGCTCAACTCGCCCTAGAGCGGTGGGTCCAGGAGGCGGCGGTTTTGGAGCGGCCAGCACGTGCCGCTGATGCGGCGCTTCGGCTACTTCAGGAGTTCGGTCCGGCCGCATGGCCGCAACTCGCTGAACTGATGAAGACCGACACCGAACTTATGCGCGCCGCGTTCTCTGCCCCACGACTCGCCTATGACCTTCGCGTTCCTGCGCTGACCGAGGCGCAGCTTGCCGAGCTCTGGCTATGGCTCGAGAACGAGTTTCCGTCGTCTGCGGACCCTCAGTTCGACGATGCCCATTTCGTAGGGCCGCGCGAGACGGTCGGCCGATTCCGGGATAACGTTCTTGAGCGACTCCGCACCACCCCCACAGATGCCGCCGGCGATGCCATCCGCTCGCTGATGACACGCCACCCCGAACGACTTATCCTCCGTCGCGCTCTCATCGACGTCGAGCGCGCAGCCGCAGACGCCGTCTGGCGTCCGATTGAATGCGAAGCAGTACTTGCACTCGCGCTCGACGATCGGCGCACGTTCGTGCGGAACGAACGCGACTTGTGGCTACAGACTCAGGCTGCGCTGGCCGGCATCGCGAGCCGCCTGCAGGCGGACACGCCTATCGCTCACCTTCTGTGGGACACACACTCGCGTCGACCGAAGACGGAAGATGAGATCTCCGATTTTCTTCTCCACGAACTCCGTGAGCGATTGGCCGCTGCGGGAGTCACGGTAAATCGCGAGGTTCCGACCCGTAGAAGTTCTCCCAGTGGTCTCGCCATGCGTCCCGACCTTCGAATCGAAGCGCTGGCCGTTTCCGCACCCGAAGGAACGATGCCGATGGTGCTGCCAGTGGAGGTTAAGGGGTCTTGGCACGCAGACGTGCTAACCGCGGCGAATAACCAACTAGCTAGCGGATATATGGCGGATCTGGGTGCAAAGTACGGTGTGTTCATCGCCGTCTGGTTCGACGTTGACTCGTGGGATCCAGATGATAGCCGTCGGCGTAACGGTCAACGTTTTTCGACGCCGACTGCGCTGCACGAGGCTGTCGAGAAAGCGATGGAAGTGAACAGAGGAGCTGACGGAGTCGCTGTCAGGGTGCTCGACGCATCGATTCGGTGGCCAACTCGGTGACGCTGGCTTCGCTGCTCACATGTACTCACGCGGTGAGGGAGAAGGGAAGAAAAGGGATGGATGCGATGGGTGCTGCCCGCTTCCCCCCCCCGACCACGATTAGTGCGCCAAGAGCATAACGTCGAGGATGGCCTCGACGCCGTCGCACAGGCGCCACGTCGGAGTGGGCTACCTCACTCAGCGGTAACGCTGCAGTAACGGAATACCTGCACCCAGGTGTTCGCTGGTGCGTGCAGATGTGAACAGATTCCGGTCAAGTACGCGGATCGGACCGCACGCTTACATCCGTGCGGATGCCAGAGATGGGTTCAAATCCCACCGTCACCGCCATGGAAGCCCCCTCCTCGTGAGGGGGTTTTTCCGTTTGTGGGGTGGGATGGTCGACTCGTCTTCCGCAGTCATAGGCTCGTAGACGGTTCCCCAGTGATCGCCGTCGGGGCCACCTCGCACCGGCAACTGGCGGTTGCTGGTCTCGGTACGATCGGTGCGGTGCTTCTGCACCGAACCATGAATCACCGGAAGCAGTGAATGAAGTTCATCGAAGTCCCCATGCTCCCGATCGTGATCCCGTTCGGAGTCGTGATCTTCCTCGTGCTCATCTGGGTCCTCCGCTCCCGCGGGCGCGTCACGCTTGCCCGAGCGAGCGTCGCCGCGGTCCTCGCGGTCTACGCGGGCGGTGTGCTCGCCAACACGGTCTTCCCGATCTTCCTCCGCGTCGGGACAGGGTTCTATGACGGGCCGCGGCCGTTTCCGCTCTACCTCGTGCCGTTCGTCGACTACGGGTTGGAAGACGCTCTCATCAACGTCGCGGTGTTCGTCCCGCTCGGCATGCTCGTCCCCCTGCTCACCGCGCGTCCGAGCTGGTGGAAGGTACTGGCGATCGTCGCCGGTGCGAGCCTCGCCATCGAGCTGACGCAGATGGCCGCCTCGCGGCTCGCCTTCAGCGGACACCTCGCGGACATCAACGACTGGCTGACGAACATCCTGGGCGGGATCATCGGGTACGGCCTGTTCGTCCTCATGACGCGCTCCAAGACGATCGCCGGATTCGTCCAACGGTTCCGGTGGCCGGTGCGCGAGCGGCCCCTCAGCCTGACGCCCGAGATCGCGGCGGACTCGACCTCGGTCTCCGCCTGATCGGAGCCGGCGTCCCCGGCTCCGGCGCCACCGCAGCGAGGCCCGCCGTGCCCCGGCACCGGATGGTCGTCAGCGCCGAAGCGTGAGCGACTGCTGCACGGTCCCGATGGGGCCGTGCTCATCGTGCAGCGCCGTGTGCGTGAGGCCGTGGCCGCGCGGTCCGAAGCTGACGGTGGTGTCGAATCCGATCCAGTCGGTCTGCGGCGCTCGGAACAGATGAGCGGTGAGGTCGACGTTCGGGAAGGCCATCACGGTCGGAGCGATCAGTGGGGTGATGCCGTTCGCGATGTCGACCAGGCCCAGCATCCTCGCCGTGCCGCTGACCTCGGCGTCGGCGATCAATGGCACCGTCGGTCGCATCCAGAACCGCGCCCGGCCCGGCTGCTCCTCGTCGCGGAGCACGTCGATGGTCGTGACGTACTCTCCCGGCCAGATGTCGGAGGCCTTCCACGGCGCCATGTCGGCGGGGGAGGGCATCGGGGTCAGGGCGGATTCCGCGACATCCGCGGTGTCGGACTCCGCCAGGAACCAACCGCGGGCGATGACGGCGGCGCGGCCGTCCTGGCTGAGCACGGCCTCGGCGAGCTCGATCGTCCGACCGTGGCGGACGACGCGCGAGCCGGTCTCCATCGAGTCGATGGCGAGCGTGCCCAGGATGTCGAAGGACACGCGTGCGAGCACGAAAGGGTATTCCTGTCGCGAGCGGTGATCGGTCTCGAGGATGTGCGTCAGGAGTCCGAGGGCTGGAGCGATGTGCTGTTCCTCGGTGTTCCACGCGCCCTGTGCGGCGGACGTGGCGACGAATATCGTCGAGTCTCTCGTGGTGAAGTATGCACGGGTCGGAGCCTGAGGTGAGGCGGGGGAGGTCATGGGTGCAGCAGCCTCTCGATGACGAGGAACAGACCGATGGCGATCATGGCGATGCCGGAGACCCGACTCACGATACGGGCAGCGGTCGGCCGCGCGTGGAGGAGACGGTGGGCCCCGTACCCGACAACGAGGTACATTGCGGCGCAGCTCGTCACATGGACGAGCCCGAGCACGATGATCTGGACCGCGGGCGGCCAGGGGGCATCGGCGTCGGTGAACAAGGGGAGCACGGCCAGGAAGAGGAGGAACACCTTGGGGTTCAGCCCGCTCACTCCGAAGCCCTTGAGCCACCATCGCCACGCGGACCCGGTCGCCGCGTCGTCACTCGCCTTCACGACCGAGGGGTGCCGCAGCGTGCCGATGCCGAGCCAGACGAGGTAGAGCGAGCCGGCGATCGTGAGCACGGTCAGTGCGCCGGGGATACTGATGACGAGAGTGCCGACACCCGCGGCGACGATCAGGGTGGCGAGGACGTGGCCGGTCAGCAGGCCGAAGACGGCCGGGAGCACGCGGCGGTTCAGGCCGGCGGTGATCGCGTAGGCCCAGTCGGCGCCGGGGGTGATGACGAAGAGCGCTGACACTCCCCAGAAGGCCAGCACTGCGGCGATGCTCATCCGGCGTGTCCGTGGCGTGCTTCCATCACGCAAGGCTATTCGCAGATTACGCAAAGGTGCTTCCAAGATTGTCGCGCTCGGGGGTCCGCGGTGGAAGAATCTTGGGATGGATGACATCGATAGAAAGATTCTTTCCGAACTGCAGCGTGACGGTCGCCAGACTCTCACCGAGCTCGCCGACCGAGTGCAGCTGACGCTGTCGCCATGCCACCGCCGTCTCCGTGAGCTGGAACGCGATCAGGTGATCACCGGGTACCGCGCCATGGTCGATCCGTCTGCCGTCGGTTTCGGATTCCACTCGCTCCTTTTCGTCACCATGCGGGAGTCGACTCGCGACGTGATCGCGGCGTTCGAGGAGGCTGTCGCGTCCGTTCCCTTCGTCTACGACGCGGACAGGCTCTTCGGCGAACCCGACTACCTGCTGAAGGTCGTCGCACGCGACCTCGACCACTTCCAACAGATCTACGACGAGCAGCTGAGCGCCCTGCCGGGGGTTCAGAAGCTGATCACGACGCTCGTGATGCGCTCCGTCGTCGAGGATCGGGCATTGCCGCTCGACACCTGAGTGCAGCTGACAGGTGCCCCTCGCACCGTCACCGCCATGGACGCCCCGTCGTCATGAGGGGGTTCTCCGCGTCCGGTGGGCTTGGTGCATCGGTGTGCACTCCCTTCTGGCCGTGAGCGCAGGTGAAATGCCTTCGCGAGCTCGAGGCGAGTGCCGCCGTGGGCCCTGATCAGGCGTCCTGACGGCTCGACGTGGGTCGCAGTTCGGCCTCACAGCACCTCGAGCGTGTAAGCGAGGATGACCGCGTGAACGCGATCTCGGAGGTAGAGCTTGGCGAAGACGCGGTTGACGTGGGTCTTCACCGTCGCCGGAGTGAGGTGCAGGCGCTCACTGATCTCCGGATTGGAGAGACCGGTGGCGATCGCGAGGAAGATGTCGTATTCGCGAGGAGTGAGACGGTCGAGCGGTGAGGGCGGGCTGCCGGTGACCGGAGCCGGGTCGCGCTTCACGTAGTGGTCGATGAGTTGTGTCGTGATGCGCGGTTCGACGACGCTGTCGCCGGCGGCGACAGTTCGGACGGCCGCAGTGAGTGTTTCCGGCGTGGCGCTCTTGAGGAGGAACGCACTCGCGCCTGCATGAAGCCCACCGAAGGCGTACTCGTCTATGTCGAAAGTGGTGAAGACGATGACCTTGGTCCGGGGGTCTTCGGTCGTGATCCGTCGGGTGGCTTCGATGCCGCCGATGCCGGGCATGCGCACGTCCATGAGGACGACGTCGGGGAGCAGCTCCAGCGCTGTGGCGACCGCCTCCTCGCCGCTGCCGACTTCTGCGATGACGTCGATGTCGTCGGCACTGTCGAGCACGAGGGCGTTGCCCATGCGCACGAGGGGCTGGTCGTCGACGACCAGGACGCGGATCGGTGGCGGAGTCATGAGGGATCGGCTCGGCTTTCGTCGTCGATGGACAGGGTCGCGGTCGTGCGCCACCCGCCGGTGGGGAGTCGTCCGCTGGTGCTGCTGCCCGAATACGCCGCAGCACGTTCCGCGACGCCGCGGAGCCCCCTGCCGCTGCCCTGGCTCGGTGCCCCGGCTGCCGGCGCGTGTCCGTCGTCGGTGATGGTGAGCCTGACCTGGGCCCCATCGGATTCGAGTCGCACCTCGACGCGGGTGGCGCCTTCGGCATAGCGCAGCGCGTTCGTCAGGCCCTCTTGGACTATTCGGTAGACGGTGGTCGCCAGGGTGGGGTCGTGCGGTATCGCGCTTCCGACGCGGACCAGGTGCACGGGGAGCCCCGCAGCGCGGAACACGTCGATGAGCTCATCCAGGTCGGGGACGTTGTGGCCCGACTGATGCAGGGCCTCCGCGAGGTCGGCGTCGTCGTCGCGGAGCAGGTGAAGGATGCGGCGCATGTCGCTGAGTGCGGTTCTCCCGACGCCGCTCAAGTTCCGCAGGGCGGTCGCGGAACGGTCGGGATGCTTCTGCCACCCGGTCGATGCGCCGTCCGCGAGGGCGATCATGACCGAGATCGAATGCGCGACGACGTCGTGCATCTCGGCGGTGATCCGGTTCCGTTCGCTGACCCGCGCGTTCTCCAGTCGCTGTTCGACGAGCGCCGCGAGTGATTCCTGGCGTTGCCTGCTGTTCTTCACAGCCAGCCCCAGGGACAGTGCGATGAGTGCGAGCGGGTCGAGGAACAGCGGTGAGAACGTCTGCCCGTTGATCAGGAAGAGCGCGAAGGCGCTCAGCGCAGGGAGGCAGACGCCGATCGCGTATCCGACTGCTGCGCGCGGAAAGGGGCGAGTGGCCGCGACGGTGTAGAGCGCGAACGCGAACGGGAAGCTCAGCGCCCCGACGCCGGGGAGGATCCACACGGCGACGGCGCCGACGGACACCGTCGCGGACAGCGCGAGGAGGGGGGCTCGGCGACGCCAGAACAGCGGTGCGGATGAGGCGACGGCGATCAGGACACCGGGCCAGAGAGGACTCTGCCCGGCCAGGACGAACGAGAGAACCTGCATGCCGACGGCGGCGATCACCAGCAGCAGGTCGAGGATGAACGGGTGTGACGTGAACCAGCGCATCTTCTCGAGCATCCGTCCTGCGAGCTGTTCCTTCTGCGGGATCGGGGCGACAGCCCGGAGTCCGGACTGTCGCCCGCATGGTGTCATGCGTCTCGGCGTCTGAGCACGATCGCGGCTGCGGTGAACAGGACGACCGTCCAGGCCAAGAGTACGAGATAGCCGCCCCAGGGCCCCATCGGGTCGGTTCCGAGGGGCGCCAGCAGGAGCGACCCCGCTTGGATCGGGAAGAAGCGGGTGATGTCGGTGCCGTACTCGGAGAACATCTGCGGGATCACGGGCACGATGATCAAGAACACGATGGTCGTCAAGACGGCCGCGACCACGTTCCTGATGAGCGAGCCGACGGCGATCCCGATGATGCTCAGTGTGGCCAGGTAGAGCCCCGACCCGAGGATGAGACGGACCGCATCAGCGGTCTCCAGCGGATAGCTGTAGCCGCCGCCGGCGAGGATGGTCGGCGCGATCGCGAATCCGATGCTCGAGCTGACCACGCCGATCACGAAAGACACGGCGGCGATGATCGTGGCCTTGGACACCAGCGCCGGAACCCGCTGGGGGACCGACAGCAGCGTCGTCTTGATCTGACCCGAGCGGTACTCATTGGTCACCATCAGCGCGGCGAGGACAGCGAGGACGACGCCGACGTATCCGGTCTTGTCGACGATCATCTCCGCGTAGGCCTCGTAGTCGGCCTTGGGCGAACCGCGGTCACGGAACACATAGGCCAACGGCATCGCGATCCCGTTCGCGATGAGCAGCAGCAGGGTGAACCCGGCCAGGGCGAAGTTCGAGGTGAGGCCCCGGAACTTGATCCATTCCGAACGGATCGCGCCGAGGAGGTCGGTATTTCTTCCGGTCGCCTTCACCGGCTCGGTGAGAGTGGTCATCATGGTCCTTTCTGCGGTGCTGATCTCAGAGCCCGGTCGAGGCATACTCGACGGCGTCTCGGGTCAGGGCGTTGTAGGCGTCTTCGAGGGTCTGGCGTACAGGAGTCAGCTCCGTCAGGAGGATGCCGGCTTCGTGCGCGGCCCGAGCGATCTCCTCCGCGGTGAGCCCGTCGATCTCCAAGAGCTCCATCTCCGAAGAGGTGACCGTGACGCCGGCGTTCGCGATCCGGTTGCTCAACGCGGCGGTGTCCGTGGTGCGCACCCGCACTCTGGTCTGCCCGCCCGCCGTGAGGGCATCGATCGGTGAGTCCGCGATGATCTCGCCGCGTCCGATGATGATGACGTGGTCCGCGATCAGTGCGAGCTCGCTGAGCAGGTGCGACGAGAGGAACACGGTGCGCCCCTCAGCGGCGAGATCACCGAGCAGGGTGCGCACCCAGGTGACGCCTTCGGGGTCGAGACCGTTCACGGGTTCGTCGAGGATCAACGTCGACGGGTCGCCCAGCAGCGCGGCGGCGATGCCGAGCCGCTGGCCCATGCCCAGCGAGAACCCGCCCACCTTCTTCTTCGCCACCGAGGTCAGTCCGGTCGCGTCGAGCACCTCATCGACCCTGGCCGTCGGGATGTGGTGGGTGGCCGCGATGGAGGCCAGGTAGTTCACGGCCGTGCGGGACTTGTGGGCCGATCTCGCGTCGAGCAGCGCGCCGACCTGCTGCAATGGTGCTCGGTAGGAGGCGTACTGCTTCCCGTCGATCAGTGCCTGCCCCGAAGACGGGCGGTCGAGTCCGACGATCGAGCGCATCGTGGTCGACTTGCCCGCCCCGTTCGGCCCGAGGAAGCCCGTGACCGCACCCGGCTGAACCGTGAACGACACGTCTCGCACGGCATAGCGATCGCCGTACCGTTTGCTGAGATTCTGAACCTCGATCGTCATTGCGTCTCCTTCGATCTCGCGCCTGTCGCTGACCTTCTTCCACGCTAGAAATCCGCGCTCTCCCTGCCCGCCAACCAGGGGTTGATCTTCGAGATCCGCCGACCGGTGGGCGGCGTCCGGAGGGAGGCCTACAGGGCCCGGTCGGGTTCGGCGAGGACGCGCCGCAGCAGGGGAGCTGTCGCGACGACCCCGAGCTGCACGAGGAGGACTCCGAGCGCGATGCACGCGATGACGGTGGCGATGAACAGGGGCGCGGTGAAGACCGACAGTGCGACCACCGGTGCGAACAGGACGAATGCGGCCGCGGCCGGAAAGACCGCTGCCACGAGCAGGGGAGAGGCCACGGCGAGACGTCGGGATCGATTCATCACCCGTGGCGGCATGCCCAACCGGTCGAGGCTGACGTAGAGGGCGCGACGTTCCAGCACGGACGCCGCCTGGGTGATGCCGACGGTGCATGCCACGAGCAGATACGACACGGCCACGGCGGCGATGACGACCGTGCGGATGTCTGCGAAGAACACCAGCTGGTCCGCCGCAAGGACGGTGTCGCCGTTCTGCACCATGTCGAGGAACCCCAGAACCGACCCTGCCGGAACAGCGATGAAGCTCGCCAGGCCCACCCCGGACACCCACCGCCACGACGCCGCCGGAGACTCCAACACCCCGCGGGCCGCGATCAGGTCTTCGGCCGTCCGGGCCCGAGCGAGTTTCCGCCGTGCGCTCCAGCCGATCAGGAACGGCCCCACGAGATTGAGAACAGCCATGACCGCCACGAGCACGACCACGATCGCTGCGGTGATCCCCAGAGCGCCCCAGCTCACCGACGTGAGCTGAATCAGAGTGACGCCACCGGCGAGGACGACGGCGCCCGTCAGCAGCCGGACCCAGTGAAGACGCGGAGCATCCGTCCGCATCCGAACTCCCAGCGGCGAGATGATCACGCGGCGCAGCCCCACCGCGGCACTGATCGCCGCCACGGCTGTGAGGGCGCAGGCCAGAACGCAGAGCATCCACGCCGGCACCCACACGTCGGAGAGAGCCGGTCGTTCACCGGCTATCGGCACCAGGGCGAGCGCGGGGGCGAGAACGGCATAGCCGAGCAGACCGGCGATCGCTCCTGCCGCCGCGAGGAGGGACGCCTCGATCACGGCGAACCCACGGACCCACGTCGATGACGCGCCCAGCAGACGCAGGACCGCCAGACGATCCTCCCGTCGACGGGCCGAAAGCTGAGCTGCCGACGTCCCCAGAGTGCCGGCGGGCACCACCAGCACGGCGACCATGGCGACCGCCAGGATGCCGTACTGGCCGAAACCGTCATCCGACGCCATCCAGAACAACCTCGCCAGGGCTGCAGCGAGATACGTCACCGCGCCGATGATCGCGAAGGACACCACCGGCAGCGTCACTGCGGACGCGTCGCCGCGGGAGGGACGCACGAGCACGGCCAGCGCCTGAAGCCTCATCGGGAAGCCTCGTCGCCACCGTGGATTCGACCGTCACGGAGGCGCACCACCCGATCGCACCGCGCGGCGACATCCTCGTCGTGCGTCACCACGACCAGGGATCGCCCCTGCCCCGACGTCGCAGCCAGAAGCACTCCGAGAACGTCCGACGCCGTGCGCGAATCGAGCGCCCCGGTCGGCTCGTCGGCGAAGATGACGCGGGCGTTCGTCGCGCGTGCGCGGGCGATGGCGACCCGCTGCGCCTGTCCGCCGGAGAGCTGGCCGATCCGGCGGCCTCCCAACCCGCCCAGGCCCAGCTCCGCGAGCAGACTCTCGGCAGTCCGCTCGGCCTCTGCCCGACCCGTGCCGTTCAACAGCAGAGGCAGAGAGACGTTCTCCGCGGCGGTCAACTCCGGAATGAGCATTCCGTCCTGGAAGACGAAACCGAACTCCGTCAGCCGCAGGGCGGAGCGCTCGCGATCCGCCATCGCCGCCACATCCACCGCGCCCTGTTCGGTGTGCAGCATCACCGTGCCGGAGTCGGGGCGGATGACCCCGGCCAGCACGAGGAGCAGCGTGCTCTTCCCCGATCCGGACGCCCCCATGATCGCCACGGCTTCGCCGTCCAGGATCGTCAGCGACACCCGGTCCAGCGCGACCGTCGAACCATAGCGATGGCTCAGGTTCGTCGCGCGGAGGCGTGCTTTCCGTTCGCGGCTGCCGACGGTGTTCGCGTGATCTGATGCGTGCATGGAGCACACGCTAAGACGCGCGGGCTCACGCGAACACCAACCACGGGATGAGGTCTTCGGCTCTCTCGAGGTCGGCTAGCGTGGGGCGCATGACTCTCCGTTCGCATGTCTCCTACAGCCGTGCCGAGGGCGGTGCCGCATGAGCACCGACGTGTGGATCCTCGCGGCGAACGCGCCCTTCGACGAGTTCGTCGCCGCGTTCCAGCCGGGCGACGCCGGGCGTGACTTCGGTGAGCAGACCCTGCTGCACCGCGCTCTGACCCACGGCGACCTGTCGGCACGCGTGGCGATCAGTTCGTTCCTGCTCGATGAGGGGGCCGATGCCACCGCCCTCTCCGGCGTCGGTGGCGAGCGGAACACGGTGCTGCACGCCTTGCTCGGCCGGGGAGACCACGACGTTCCGGCGGAGGCGCCGTTGCTGCGCCGGCTCATCGAGGCGGGTGCCGACATCAATCACTTCTCCGGTCGTTTCCGCACTCCGCTGCTCACGATCGCCCGTCAGGCGAAGTTCTCGGATGCCACGCTGTCACCGTTCTACGACGTGTTCTTCGAACAGCCGCACCTCGATCTGCTCGCCACCGCGAAGGATGGGCGATCGGTGCACGAGAGCATCCAGCTCATGCGCGAACCACATCGTTCCGACCTGAAGCGCCGTGCGGCCGACTACCTCGCGGAGCGCGGCCAGGGGGGAGCACGATGAGGCCCGGGTACATGGCCGGTTCGGTGGCGCGCTGGTCTCCGGAGAAGGACGCCGCGGCGAGCCGCTGTGGGAGCCGGCCGCATCAGTCGCTGAGGGTTCGTGACCAGAGGGCTCACCCGAGCAGTTCCACACCGAAACCCGACACGACGGTGCGCAGCTCGGCGAGGTAGCGCTGCGCCTGCTCGGTGAGGGGGATCGCGGCGTGGCCGATCCATCCGATCTCGATGCGCTCGTCGACGTCGAGCGGGATGGCGACGATCTCGGGGTCGAGGTCGTCGCTGATGATGCCCGTCGAGATGGTGTAGCCATCGAGTCCGATCATGAGGTTGAAGATCGTCGCGCGGTCGGACACCCGGATGTCCTGCGGGCTCGAGAGCGTCGAGAGGATCTCCTCGGCGAAGTAGAAGGAGTTGTTCGCGCCCTGATCGAAGGTCAGACGCGGTACCCCGGCGAGGTCGTCGAGGGTCACGCGATCCCGCGAGGCGAGGGGGTTCTTGCGGGAGATGAAGATGTGCGGTTCGGCGATGAAGAGCGGGTGGAACGCGAGGCCGGAGTCGCGGAGCAGCTTGTCGATCACGTTGCGGTTGAAGTCGTTGCGGTAGAGGATCCCCAACTCGCTGCGGAGGGTGCGGACGTCTTCGATGATGTCCCAGGTCCGCGTCTCCCGCAGCGAGAACTCGTACTCGGCCGCCGAGGTCGCCTTCACCATCCGCACCAACGCGTCGACCGCGAACGAGTAGTGCTGCGTCGACACTCCGAGCAGACGTCGTGACGGCGGCCGGTCGAGGTAGCGCTGTTCGAGGAGCGCGACCTGCTCGACGACCTGCCTGGCGTACCCGAGGAACTCCACGCCATCCGTGGTGAGCGTCACGCCGCGCGCGGAGCGGAGGAGGAGCACGCGCCCCACTCGGCTCTCGAGGTCTTTCATCGCCGCCGACATCGTCGGCTGCGCGACGTAGAGCAGGTCGGCGGCGGCACTGATCGACCCTTCCGCGGCGACCTCGATGTAGTAGGTGAGTTGCTGCAGCGTGATGCCACTCGAACGCTTCGCCATAGGCTCAGACTATGCCATCGCATAGCCAGAGCACATTTCTCGATAGGACCCCTGAGGCCGCACCATGGAGGCATCCCCTTTCGCGAGGCCGAGCCCGGCCGATCAGCTCACCGATTGGCACCTCATGGCCCACGACTTCACGTTCCGCATCACGACGACCCGCTTCGACGAGGACTACTCGCCGTCGGACAGCTCTCGGATCACCACGAACTTCGCCAACCTCGCGCGGGGGGAGCATCGTCAGCAGAATCTCCGCAACGCTCTGACGATGATCGACCGTCGATTCAACGACCTGGCGCACTGGGACAACCTGAACGCGGACCGCTACACCCTCGAACTCGAGATCATCTCGGTCGCGGTCCAGTTCGCCGCAGAGGGGGAGGACCAGGAGTTCCCGCTGCTCGAGGTCCTGGACATCCAGATCGTCGACCGTCTCACCGGAAAGCGCAGCCACGGCATCGTGGGGAACAACTTCTCGTCCTACGTGCGCGACTTCGACTTCAGTGTGCGACTGCCGGCGGCCAGCGAGGCTGCAGGGGGGTTCAGCGTTCCGGCTGATTTCGGCGACCTGCACGGCAAGCTCTTCCAGCATTTCCTCGACTCGGAGGCCTACCGGGAGCGCTTCACCGTGTCGCCCGTGATCTGCATCAGCGTCTCGACGAGCAAGACCTACCGTCGCACCGAGAATCACCACCCGATCCTCGGAGTCGAGTACGAGCAGAAGGATCCGTCGCTGACCGACGAGTATTTCGGCAAGATGGGGCTCTCGGTCCGGTACTTCATGCCCCGCGGCAGCGTCGCGCCGCTGGCGTTCTACTTCCGCGGCGATCTGCTCGGCGACTACACGAACCTCCAGCTCATCGGCACGATCAGCACGATGGAGACGTTCCAGAAGATCTACCGACCGGAGATCTACAACGCGAACTCGGCAGCCGCGAGCATCTACCGGCCGACCCTGGAACAGCAGGACTATTCGGTGACGAAGATCGCCTACGACCGCGACGAGCGCAGCCGGCTCGCGACCGAGCAGGGGAAGTATGCAGACGAGCACCTCATGAAGCCGCACGGTGAGCTGCTCGAGCAGTGGGCCGCCGGCTCCGCCGCCTCGCTGGTCTCCGTCGGATGACCCACGGAGAATCGCCGATCATGCACACGCTTCTTCCCACCTCGATCGTCGGCAGTCTTCCGAAGCCGTCCTGGCTGGCCGAGCCGGAGACGCTCTGGTCTCCGTGGAAACTGCAGGGTGACGCCCTGGTCGAGGGCACGCAGGATGCGCTCCGCATCGCCGTCCAGGAGCAGCACCGGGCCGGCATCGACATCATCAGCGACGGCGAGCAATCACGCCAGCACTTCGTCACGACGTTCATCGAGCACCTCTCCGGCGTGGACTTCGACCAGCGGGAGACGGTCCGGATCCGTGACCGGTACGACGCCAGCGTGCCGACGGTCGTCGGCGCCGTGAGCCGCGAGAAGCCCGTGTTCGTCGAGGATGCGAAGTTCCTCCGCCAGCAGACCGATCAGCCCATCAAATGGGCCCTGCCCGGTCCGATGACGATGATCGACACGCTCTACGATCGCCACTACAAGAGCCGCGAGAAGCTGGCCTGGGAGTTCGCGACGATCCTCAATCAGGAGGCGAAGGAGCTCGAGGCCGCCGGGGTGGACATCATCCAGTTCGACGAGCCGGCGTTCAACGTCTTTTTCGACGACGTGCAGGACTGGGGCGTGGCGGCGCTCGAGAGGGCGGCCGAAGGGCTGCGCGCGGAGACCGTGGTGCACATCTGTTACGGGTACGGGATCAAAGCGAACAACGACTGGAAGGCGACCCTCGGAGCCGAGTGGCGGCAGTACGAGAAGTCGTTCCCGCTCCTGCAGCGATCGACCATAGACATCGTCTCGCTGGAGAGCCACCATTCGCACGTCCCCCTGGACCTCATCGAGCTCATCCGGGGCAAGAAGGTCATGCTCGGAGCCATCGACGTTGCCAGCCAGACGATCGAGACCCCGGAGGAGGTCGCCGACACCCTCCGCAACGCGCTCCGCTTCGTCGACGCGGACAAGCTCATCCCGAGCACGAACTGCGGCTTGGCACCGTTGTCACGTGACGTGGCACACGGCAAGCTGCAAGCACTCAGCGCCGGCGCCGCCCTCCTTCGCGACGAGCTCGCCGCCGCGAAGCGCTGACCGGCTCCGAGGCTCAGCGGCGAGCCGAAGACACCGGCGTTCCTCCTGAGGCAGACGCGCGGCGGCCGCTCGACCGAATCACGCGGCCGGGATCGGCCAGCGCACGCCTTCGGTCTTGTAGATGCCCTCGCCGCCCCACTGCACGCTGACGGCATCGAGGCCCTCCGGGACGAGGAAGATCTTGCACCCCTGGTAGACATCCCCGACTTCTTGGGGGAAGTCCGATGCCGCCGGTTCCCGCGCGCAGAACGTGTCGGTCTTCGACGGGCCGAGGCCGCCGACGATGATCGGGATGTCGGCGAGGGAGCCGTCGGACAGGACCAGCTGGACCGCAGTCACGGCCGGATACATGCGCTCACCTTCGAGGAGCGCGTACTGATAGTCGACGTAGAGGGGCGTGACGTCGCCCAGCTTCGCCCGCTCGTCGTCGGGGACGTAGGCGAAGTCCGCCTCGAGGTCGCCCGGCGTCGCAGACACGGGCACGACACCGACCGTCATCGTGGTCTGGTCCGAGGGCCACTCACGACCGACCACCGCCCATTCCCCGTCGCCGAGCATGGTGCCGGCGGGCGTCGTCGGCGTGGCAGCCGGAAGGGGGGACAGCGGTTCGACGAGAGCCTCGAGACGCTGCTCGGCCAGTTGCGCCTGATACCGCTCCTCGACACTCGCCGTCGGAGTCGCCTCGGTGGGAGGCGCCGAAGGCGAGCATCCCGCCAGGAGCGCCGCCACCGCGATCGTCACAGCTCCTGTTCGCGCTCGTCCTGCAAGGATCCCGGTGTTCTTTCTCGGCTCGCTCATCCTTCAACGCTATCCAAGTCCCGACGGTCAACCCCCTCACGTACGCGCGGCAGTCCGCGTACGGTCATCGAAACCGACAGAGGAGAGATCATGAGCGATCCGAAGAACACGCACGGCACCCCCGGCGCCGACGAAGAAGCAGACACCGCATCCGGCGGCGCCCCGGAGA
The DNA here is from genome assembly GCF_002979435.1 of Microbacterium sp. MYb66. Classification (GTDB taxonomy): domain Bacteria; phylum Actinomycetota; class Actinomycetes; order Actinomycetales; family Microbacteriaceae; genus Microbacterium. Next base: position 155,482 of record NZ_PCOV01000005.1, read on the forward strand.
GCACGGAAGAGATGCTCGAGGAGGAGACCACCGACGAGAACGGGAAGCCCCTCGAGAACCCGTCGGGCGGCTGAACCATGCCCAAATGGGTGGCCTGGATGCTGGTGGGGAGCGTGGCGACGATCGCGTTCTTCGCGGGTGTCCGGGTGGGGCTTCCGCCTCAGCGCGAGAGATGAACGGCGGGTGCGATCAGGCTGGACCGCCGCCGCGCAGCGAAGCCCCCGCCCGCGAGGCGACGGCCCTCAACCCGCACCACCCTTCCGGTGGCGGGCTGGCCTTGCCCCTCCGACCATGACGTTATGTGATCACCTCCGGGCGCGCCCGGGGGTTGCATCCCCGCGCGAGCTGAGATAGGTCGGAGTCGTTTACTCCATCCGTCGACAGCGGGCAACCCCCGCGACGGCCGGACCGACCCTTCGTACGATCTGAGGACGGAGCGAGACGTCCCCAGCGACTCGTCTTCCGTTCTCGCCGGCGGCCACGCGCACAAGTCCCCACTTGCGTGGCCGCCGGATCTCTTCCATCGCAGCCTTCGAAGGAACTTCTCGACAGCACTGCGCTGCACTGATATAAATCACACACAAAGTTTTTTAACTTCTCCGGAAGGAATGTGTCGTGATCACAATGTCCAAACGCAGTGTCGCGGGTGGCGCCGTCCTCGCGGTCTCGGCCGTGCTGGTCGTAGGCACCCTGCAACCCGCTCATGCTGATCCCCCGTCAGCCGAACTCGTCGTCAAGACGTTCACCGACACTCACGAGGTCATCCACGGCAACCCCCTGACGGGCACCGCCTTCGACATCAACACGAAGGCGCTGTTTACGGCCGATCCCGCGATCGACGACTTCCTCGACGGCACCGTCGACATCCCGGACGACGCCGACATCGTGCGGGTGCACATCAGCTGGTCCGACTTCGAGCAGACCGCCGACTCCTACACCTGGGACCGCATCGACGACTTCCTCGATCGCGTCGCCGACCAGGGGAAGCAGGCCGAGGTGCAACTGCTCATGTCCGAGAGCCCCTCGCCGAGCGAGACCGGGACGTTCCCGTATGTCTACCCGCCGGCCTGGCTCTTCGACGTCAAGAACGTGCCGTACCGCGACGCTCCTTACGGGGACGGCACCTACACGACGAAGCAGCCCTTGTACTACGACCCCGGCTACCTCACCGAGCTCGACGACGCGGTGAGCGCGTTCGCCGACCGATACGACGGACACGCCGGCATCGCCTGGGTCGACCTGCGTGCCTTCGCGCTGTTCGGGGAATGGTCTGGGTGGAACGACGCCTCGCATTTCCCGTGGCCTGACGCGGCGACGCGGACCTCGACCCTCCACGCCATCATCGACATCTACCGCGATGCCTTCACAGAGACCATGGTCACGATGCAGAATGCCGGGGCCTCGGTCGACCCCACCGACCCGGATGCCGACACCCAGGCCAAGCGCTTCTCGGCCTTCGCGTTCGACTACGGCGCCGAAGAGCAGAACTGGGGCTTCCGCAGCGACACGGTGAACGCCTCCGGCTACTGGATGGAGTACAGCACCTGGGGTCAGTCCTCGTGGAACAACCGGAAGCTCCGGCGCTCCCACATCCAGGCCTCCGAGGGGGCCGGATGGGCGAACCCGCTGTACATGCTCAACGATCCCCGCCGCGTGGTGATGAACGCACTGGAGGACTACCGCACGAACTTGCAGGGGATCAACAACACGTCGTTCGCGCAGTGGGAAGACATGAAGGATGCCTACGGCGAGTGGTTCACGACGCTCGGCCGGTACTCCGGCTACCGTCTGCTGCTGGAAGAGGCCTCCTGGAGCAGCCACGTTGCTCCAGGCGGCGAGTTCCGGCTCGCGCAGACGTGGACCAACACCGGGTACGGCTTCAGCCCGCGCGACTATCCTCTGGAGGTCTCGTTCGTGGACTCGACCGGTGCCGAGGTGTGGTCGGGGACGGACGACGACTTCACGCTGCGCCGCCTGTTCAAGGGCGACTACGAGGATCGAGTGTCCGCCTTCACGCTGCCCGCCGGGCTCGCCGCCGGCGAGTACGAGATCAGGGTCGCGCTCGTCGAGGACGGTGAGCCGCGCATCCTCCTGCCGATGCCCGGCGGCGAGGACCGGACGTATCCGGTGGGCACGGTGACGGTCGCCGCCGGCGTCGCGCCGGCAGCCGTCGACTCCACGCGTGCGCAATTCATCGTCCAGGCGGAGGACTACACGGACGTCAACGGCGCCTACGGTGTGTACGACGCTCTCGAAGGAGGACACGACGAGGTCTACTACGAGCACGCGGGGCAGTGGACCGAGTACGACAACGTCTACGTCCCGGAGACCGGCGACTATCGCGTGGAGTTCCGGGTCTCGACCGAGGCCGGGAATCGCTTCAGCCTGGAAGTCGACGGGCAGACAGTGGTCGCGGATGCCGTCACACCGGCGTCTGGCGGCTATCGCCAGTACACGACCGTCGAGCGGACGGTCCACCTCGAGAAGGGCGAGCACACGCTGCGATTCGTGCGTGGGAGCATCGATCGGTGGTTCTTCGCCAACTGGTTCCGCTTCACCCTCGACCAGCCGCAATCGCAACGCATCCAGGCTGAGAGCGCGGATGCGGCGTGGGACGTGTGGCTCGCGGCGACCGAGACCATCGACGACGACGGGACGCCCTCGGTCTCTTGGATCGAGACCGGCGACTATCTCGAGTACCACGACGTCACGATCCCCCGTACGGGCGACTACCTCCTCGAGATGCGGTATTCCGCCCACTCCGGGGTGCCGGATCGCGGTTTCCGCGTGCTGGCCGACGGAGTGGACGTGAGCGGCGAGCTGCTGCTGCCGAGCACGGGCGCGATCGAGACCGTGAAGACCGCGGACTTCGTGATCCCGCTGGAGGCCGGTGTGCAGGATCTCCGGATCGAGTGGACGAGAGCGAACGTCGATGTGCTCTTCAACTGGTTCGCGCTCACGGAGCAGCGCGAGCACGTCGAGCGCATCGAGGGCGAGCACTACTCCTTCCAGTGGAACCTCGACAAGCTGCAGACGTGGGAGGGGCACGACACCGCGGTGGAGGTCGTCACCGCGCAGGGGCCGGACTCCGTCGACGCGGCGCGTTTCCGTCACGAACGCGACTTCCTGCGGTTCGACAGCGTCTTCATACCGCAACGCGGCTGGTACGACGTGCGTGTGCGCGTCGCGACACCGGGCGTCGCTCAGACGCTGCTCGTCGAGGTCGACGGGCAGTCGATCCCGGTGACCGTACCGGCGACGCCCTCGACCGGCGCGTACGTCACGGTCGAGACGCGTGTGAAGCTGCGGGGCGGCATCGCCGATCTCCGGCTCGTGGCGGGATCCGCGACCCCGACAGGGGGCACCGGTATCGCAGTCGACTGGGTCGAGATCGAGGCGGCGCCCTAGCAGCCGGGGCGGGAGGGGGTCGTCTCGCTCAGCGGGAGACGACCTCCTCCCACTCCCACGGCGGCGTAGCCGTGCTCGGCATGCTGCCGCCGCTGGACGCGATCGAATGCAGCCGTTCGAGCACCGACGCCGTCGCGAGACCGACTGCCCCGGTGAGCGGCGCCCGGTCGGCGAGCAGAGATGCCACGAGTGGGGGAGCGGGGCGCACCGTGCACAGCGCCTCGACCTGTGCCCGCAGCGGCGCGAGGAACGTCTCCCCGGCACGGACATTGCCGCCGCCGACGACGACGAGTTCGGGGTCGACGGTGAGGATCAGGGCGGCGATGCCGGGGGCGAGCGCGGTGGCGAACGCTTCGACGGCGTCCTTCGCCCGGGAGTCGCCGGCTCGAGCAGCGTCGAAGACCTGCTCGCGTTGCAGGCGCGCCCCGCCGTCCGAGAGGACGTCGGTGAGGTGCTCCTGCGCGGTCTCCCAACCGAGGATGTGCAGCGCGCCGATCTCTCCTGCCGCCCCGCTCGAACCCCGGAACAGCGAGCCGTCCAGTACGAGGCCCGATCCGGTGCGGTTGCCCGAGTGGATGTAGACGAGCGAGCGCACCTCGGTGGCGCTGCCCTTCCACGCCTCGGCGAACGCGGCGAGCGTCGAGTCGTTCTCGGTTGCGAACGCGCACCGGAAGTGCTCCTCGAAACCGGCGCGGAGGTCGAAACCCGTCCATTTCTCCGGGCCCTTCGTGATCGTCTGGTGATAGACGACCGCAGGCAGTGAGGCCCCTCCGGCCCAGACCGAACCCCGGTCGAGCCCGCGCTCGGAGAGGAGCCCGTCGACCAGGGCGACCACCGTGCCGAGCAGGGTCTCCGGTGAGTCCTCCCTCGAGGTGGGCACCTCGCCCGAGGCGAGGACTTCGCCGGAGAGGTCGGCGATCTCGGCGCGGGAGGTGTGGCGCCCGATGTCGATGCCGACGACCACGGCGGCGGCCGCGTTGAAGCGGTAGCGGTGGGCGGGGCGACCGGCTCCGCCCGCGGTGAGGGGTTCGACCGCGGTCACCCAGCCTGACTCGCCGAGCGCGGTCACGACCGAATCCGCGGCGGTCTTGGACAGTCCGGTGCGCGTCGCGATCTGAGGGATGGTCAGCGCTTCGTCCCGCACGGACTCCAGGACGGCGAGGGAGTTCAGGCGTCGCAGACGTCCTTGGTCTCCCGCCTGGCGGAGCAGTTTCTCCCCGCCGCCGAACAGCAGATTCATCATTGCCTCTCGAATTAACTCACAAACTGTGTTTATTATCTTCTCAGCACCAATCTACTCCGCGTCGCCACCGAGGCGCACGTGTCCGACACCCGATAGGAACAACCATGAGCAAGCGCAACAAAGTCGTAGCGATCGCCTCGGTCGCGGCCCTCGCGGTCGCACTGAGCGGATGCGGCACGAACATCACCGGCGACGACGAGGGCGGCGACGCTCTCGTCTATTGGGGCAAGTGGGCCGAAGGGACTCCGCAGGCCGTGCTGTTCGAGGAGATCATCGCCGACTATTCCGAAGAGACCGGCGCGGAGATCGACGTGCAGTGGCTCGGCAACGGGCAGGAGGACCAGGTGAAGAACGCCATCGCGACAGGCGACGGCCCGGACTTCTTCGACACCGCGATCGACCACACCCCGGGATTCCGCGCGGCCGGAGCGATCGGCGACATCGACGCGGTGCTCGACACCGAGATTCCCGGGGAAGGCGTGGCGATCCGTGAGGTGCTCCCCGAGAACGTGCTCACCGTGATCAGCGACGACGACGGGCCCGGTTTCGTGCCCCATTCCCTGTTCTCCATCGGCCTCTGGTACGACGCGGGCACGTTCCCGGAGTTCGCCGACACCCCTCCGGCGACGTTCGACGAGTTCCTCACCGTCGTCGCCGACCGCAAGGCGGAGACCGGGGAAGCGCCGATCGCCCTCGACGGCACGATCAACGCGTACAACGCCTACTGGCTGTACCAGCTTCTGCTCTCGACGGCCGGCCCCGGCATCCTGATCGATCTTTCATCGGACCCCGCGGCGTGGGATCGGCCCGAGGTGCAGGAGGCCGTCGCAGAACTCGAGCAGCTCGTGCAGATGGCGCCGTTCCAGAAGGACTACATGGCGACGAAGTTCCCCGACGCGCAGAACGCCTGGGCCGCGGGTGACCACGACTTCAACCTCAACGGCACGTGGCTGGGCAGCGAGACCGCTCCGGTCCGCGGTGACGGCCTCGACCCGCGGGTGACGGCCTTCCCGCCGGTGGACGCAGGGCAGGCCGCCCCGGCGACGGTCGGCGCTCTCGGCTGGGCAGTCAACCCGGCGTCGAAGAACCAGGACGAGGTGGCGTCGTTCCTGGCGTTCGCCATGCAGAAGAAGTACATCGATCGCATCGCCACGGATGCCGACAACATCCCGGCCCGCATCGACTCGCCGGCCCCCGCCGCGCTCGAGGCCGCGCAGGCGGCGATCATCGACGCGGATGCCGTGTCGCTCGACTTCGACGGCATCGCCATGGTCGCCCCGGAGTGGTGGAACGACGTGTTCCTCCCGCTCGACGACAAGCTCATCGGCGGATCGATCACCGGTGCCGAGTTCCTCGCCGAGGGTCGGGCTCAGACGGAAGCCCTGCTGAACCGCTGATGGTCTTCACGACAGCCGGTCAGTCCGTCCCCGAGGTCGTCGACGTCGTCACAGCGACGCCGGCGCCCTCGGGGCGCGATGACCGCTCGCTCAGCGCCTTCGCCGCGTCGCGGCGACGACTGTACCTGCCGCTCCTGCTGCCGGCGCTGGTGCTCTACCTCGGACTCTTCGTGCTGCCCTCGCTGTTCGGGGTTGCACTGAGTCTGGCGGAGTGGTCGGGGCTCGGCACCGAGTTCTCCTGGGTCGGAATCACCAACTATGCGCATCTCCTCGCGAGCCCGGTGTTCCTCGCCTCGTTCGGCAACACGCTGCTGCTGACACTCGTCGTCGGGGTCGTGGTCTTCGCGATCGCAATGGCCGCGATGGTCGTCCTCCGCGAAGCCCGAGGGCGCGCCTTCCTCCGCGCGGCGGTCTTCATCCCGTTCATGATCTCTCCGATCGCGATCGGTCTCGCCGTGGCGTTCCTGTTCAACCCGAAGGGCCTGGTGAACGTCGCGCTGGGTCTCGTCGGCCTCGAATCGCTGCAGATGCCGTGGCTGGGTGCTGACCTGGTCTTCCGCGTGATCATGCTCGGACTCATCTGGAACGTGGCCGGCTTCTACGTCGTGCTGCTCATGTCGGCCGTCGACGGCATCCCGCCTTCGCTCTACGAGGCGGCCAAGCTCGAGGGCGCCTCTCTGTTCCAGCAGTTCCGATTCATCACGCTGCCGCTGACACGCGACATGATCTCGGTGGCCGCCGTGCTGTGGGTGATCGCGGGGATCAAGACGTTCGAGATCATCATCGCCTTCACCGGAGCGGCGGGCACACCCCCTCTGGAAGCGCGGACCCTCGCGGTCGAGCAGTATCTGCGAGTGACCGGCGGAAGGGTGGGCGGGCTCGCCCAGCTCGGTGACGCGGCCGCGATCGGAGTCATCATGACGCTCATCACTATCGTCCTCATCGTGATCTCCCGCAGGATCTCCCGGCGAGAGGTGCTGGAGTACTGATGGCCGTGCAGACCGTTCGACGCACGCCCCTGTCGGCGATGGGCGTGGCCGTCAGCTACTTCATCAAGGCGAGCCTGTGGCTCTGGGTCGCCGTGAACATCGGGATGGTCATCTGGATCATCCTGAACTCCCTGAAGTCGTCGCGGGAGATCTTCCAGAACCCGGTCGGGCTTCCGATCGAGTGGCGGTGGGAGAACTTCGTCACCGCCTGGGTCACCTCGGGACTCGGGGAGGCGGCGGTCAACACCGTCGTGCTCGTCGTCATCTCCGTCGCCCTGATCATGGGGCTCAGCATCCCCGCCGCCTATGCCATCGCCCGACTCGGCGGGCGCTCCAGCGGTCCTGTCGGGACGATGTTCGCCTTCGGCATGAGCATCCCCTTCCAGGCGCTCGCGGTGCCGATGGTGCTCATGGGTGTCGGGATCTCCCGGTTCATGATCGAGTGGATCACCGGCGCCTGGGACCCGCGCATCACGGTCGCCCTGTTCTATGTGGTGCTCAGCCTGCCGTTCAGCGTCTTCGTGCTGATCGGTTACTTCCGATCGCTGCCGAGCGAGCTCGAGGAGGCGGGGGCGCTCGACGGAGCGAGCCCGATGCGCACCTTCTGGCAGATCATGGTGCCCCTCGCGCGCCCGGGGATCACGACGGTCGCGGTCCTCAACGTCCTGAGCCTGTGGAACGAGACGGTCATCGTGCTGCTCCTGGTCCCGAACCAGAGGATGCAGACCCTCAACGTCGCCCTTCTCAACTTCTACGACAACATGCAGTACACCTCCAACTGGGGCGGACTCTTCGCCGGCGTGACCATCGTCGTCCTGCCGATGATCCTCCTCTACCTCTTCCTCGGGCGCCGCATCGTCAGCGGTATGACCCAGGGAATCGGCAAGTGACTTCGAAAGGCAGGAAATGAACTCCCATCGTCATCAGACACGAACCGTCGCGCTCCTGGGCGCCGGGGGAATCGCGAACGCGCACCTCCCCGTGTGGCTCGAACTGGGCTTCGACGTCGTCGTCTTCTCTCCGGCGGACGATGCCCCCGCGCTCGTGGCGAGGCACGGCGGTGGCGCCGTCGCCGCCAGCCTCGACGAGGCGCTCGATGCCGCCGATCTCGTGGACATCTGCACGCCCACGCCGACGCATCATGAGCTCGCGGCGGCGGCCCTGAGCCATCGGCTCCCGACGATCTGCGAGAAGCCGCTGACTCGGCATGCGGACGATGCCGAAGATCTGGTCCGAGGATTCTCGGAAGCGGGCATCGTGCTCTTCCCCGCACACGTCGTGCGCTACTTCCCGCAGTACGAGGCGCTGCAGGCCGCGGTCGTCCGCGGCGATGTCGGCCGACCGGGCGTGATCCGGCTCACCCGGCAAGGGGGGAGTCCGCGAAGCGGGTGGTACCTCGACGATGCGCTCTCCGGCGGCGTGGTGCTCGACCTCATGATCCACGACATCGACATCGCGCGCTGGATCGGCGGAGAGGTCAGCACGGTCTTCGCCCGCACGAACCGGGTCGGCGCGAGTCAGAGCACCCAGGCAGTGCTGACCCATGAGGACGGGGCCATCTCGCTGCTGACCTCGACCTGGACGACGGCTCCGATCGAGTTCCGCACCCAGTTCGAGGTCGCGGGCTCGGACGGCCTCATCCGGGCCGACTCCGACGAGCGCAGACCGTTCCGCTATGTCGGACTGCGCGAGCCCGAGTACGACATCCTGCCCCCGTACGATCCGATCACCAGCCCCTATCGCGCCGAGATCGTCGACTTCCTCGCCGCCGTGGACGACGGCTCGGTGCCTCGGGTCACCGCGCGCGACGGACTCCACGCCCTGCGCATCGCCGAGGCCATCGCGGCCTCCGTCGCGGACGGCCGACCGCACGACCTCACCTCGATCCGGACCATGGAAGGCGCCACGCTGTGAAGATCGCGATCCTGTCTTTCGACCACCTGCACTCGACGGAGTACGCCGCCGCCCTCAGCGCGGTGCCCGGCCTGGACGTGCTCGTCGCCGATCCCGACCACGAGCTCCGCCCAGCCGGCGAGCCCGGCGGGCCAGCGCTGGCCTCGGACCTCGGCGTCGCCTACGTCGACGACTACGACGCCGTATGGGACTGGCGACCGGACGCCGTCGTGATCTGCAGCGAGAACCGCGGCCACCGCGAGCTCGTGCTGCGCGCGGCGGCCGAGGGCGTGCACATCCTGTGCGAGAAGCCCCTGGGCATCTCTCCGGACGAGGCCGTCGAGATGGTGGAGGCCGCAGAGAGCGCGGGAGTCGTGTTGATGACCGCATTCCCGGTCCGGTTCTCGCCCGCGTACGCGGAACTGAGATCCGCCGTCCGCTCGGGTCTCCTCGGCACGGTCGTCTCGATCGCGGCCACGAACTGCGGCGGGCTGCCCGTCGGGCTGCGTTCGTGGTTCGTGGACCCGACCCGATCGGGTGGTGGGGCGATCACCGATCACGTGGTGCATGTCGCCGATCTGCTGGGCGACCTTCTCGAGGCCGACCCGGACGAGGTGTACGCCGTGGCGAACTCCATCCCGCAAGGCGGCACCGTCGACGTCGAGACGGGAGCGCTGCTCTCCCTCCGCTACCCCGGAGGTGTGATCGTGTCGATCGACTGCTCCTGGTCCAAGCCGAAGGGCATCCCGGATTCGGGTGACCTGGTGTCGCTGACCGTCATCGGCACGGACGGCGTGGCCGAGGTCGCACCGTTCGCCGGAGTGACGTCGGGGTGGAACACGCACGACGGCGCAGTCGCGCTGTCGCACGTCGCGCCGATGGATGCGATGCTCATCTCGACGTTCCTCGACGCCGTCCGCACCGGCGTATCGGCAGAGCCCAGCGGTCGCGCCGGTCTGCGCGCCGTCGAGATCGTCGATGCCGCCTACCGCTCGCTGCGGTCCGGAGCATCGGAGCTCGTCCACTCATGACCCGGATCCACGCCGGCTCCCGCACGATCCGGATGCCGGAGCGGCCGCGAGAGAGCCTCTGGCCCACGCTCGGGCCGCCGCTCGAGCCTCCGTACGAGCTCTCCGACGACCTTCCGGAACGGATCCTGCGCGGCGCTCGGGGCACCCGCCTGCGCAACCTCCATCCGTACCGGATCCAGAATCGCTACGACCGTGCAGTCGCGCCCCGAGAGATCAGGACGATCGTCATCGAGAATGATCGGCTGCGCGCCGAGTTCCTTCCGGAGCTCGGCGGACGGCTCTGGTCCTTGCGCGACCTCGAGCGGGGAGTGGACCTGCTGCACTCCCCGGACGAGATCGTCTTCGCGAACCTCGCTCTGCGCAACGCCTGGTTCGCCGGCGGGATCGAGTTCAACATCGGCACCCGCGGCCATGCCGCGCACACGTGCGAAGATCTGCACGTCGGTCTGGTCGCCGCCGAGGATGGCACGGAGTCCCTGCGGCTCTGGGGCTACGAGCGCGTCCACGGGCTCGTCTTCCAGGTCGATGTCTCGCTCCCCCCGGAGGCTGCTGCCCTCGTGGTGAAGGTACGCGTGCGCAACCCGAATCCCGGGGCGCGTCCGCTGTACTGGTGGTCGAACGCCGCCGTTCCGCAGGAGCCGCGGAGTCGTGTGCTCAGCTTCGATCGCCGCGCCTTCGCCACCGCCTACGACGGCGGGATCACGAGCACCGAGATCGACTCGCACCACGGCGTGGACTGCTCGTGGCCGGCCAGGTGCCCGCACGCCTCGGACTTCTTCATCGATGGGGCGGGAGGCGGTGAGCCCTGGATCATCGCGGTCGACGAACGGGGCGACGGTCTGCTGATGGCTTCGGACAGCGCGCTTCCCGGCCGCAAGCTCTTCTGCTGGGGGAGTACCGGCGGGTCACGCTGGTGGCAGGATCGACTCACGCCGAGCGGTGCGCGGTACGCCGAGATTCAAGCGGGCGTGACCACGACGCAGTTCGAGGCGAGGGAGCTGCCGGCGCACGCGGTCTACGAATGGACCGAGGTGTATGGCAACCCCCGGCTCGGGCCGCAGGACCCTGAAGCCGAGTGGGTTCGGGCGTCGACGGCGGCCGGTGCTGCCGTGCGCACCTCGGTTCGCGAGGCGCGTGCGGCCGACGTGTCCGGAGACGCGGTCCGTGAGCTGCCGGTCGCGTCGGTCCTCCACACGGGCACCGGCTGGGGTGCGCTCGCCGCGATGCTCGACCCCGCAGTATCCGACGACCGTACTCCGTTCCCCTCGAGCGACCTGGGACGGCAGCAGGATGCCTGGGCTTGCATCGCGACGGGGTCGCCGCCGCCGGAGCACGTCCGCGCCGGTGCCGGCGACGTGAGCGGTCGGACGTGGGAGGCCGCGCTCGACTCGGTGCTCGCGAACGGCGAGGACGCGTGGCTGCTCGCTCGAGCGGGCGGTATCCGGCACGCGCGAGGAGACCTCGACGCGGCCGAGTCGGCCTACCGCCGGGCCCTCGAACTCGCGACCGAACCCGCGGCGCAGCGTGGACTCGGGCTTCTCCTCGAGGAGCGGGGAGAGGACGGCACGGAGTACCTGCGCGCGGCGGCGGAGGCTGAACCATCGGACCCCGAAGTGGTGGGCGAGCTCGCGTCCGCGTTGATCGTCAAGGGCAGGCACGGTGACGCCCGGACGGCGATCGAATCGTTCCCGTCGACCGCGACGGACCCGCGGATCCGCGTCCTTCTCGTCCGCGCTCTCCTCGCCGGCGGGCAACCGGCCGACCTCATCGCGGCGCGCCGTGAGCTCGAGCGCGGCATCGACGTCGTCGATCTCCGCGAGGGGGAGGTCCTTTTCCCCGCCTTGTGGTCCCAGGTGTCGGACGAGCCGCTCCCGTCGCAGTACGACACGCAGCTCGCCTGACGCAGTACTCCCGAGGTGGCCCCGCCTGCCCGCTCAGCGCCGCACGCGGGCGCGGGTCTTCGCCACACTCGCGAGAGTCGCGCGCACCGGGGTGCCGAGGTAGAGGCCGAGGGAAGCGCCGGACGCGAGACCGATGCCGATCACCGCGGCGTCGATGAGCGATCCGCCGGCGAGCAGCATCCCGGTCGACGTGCCGGCGGCGTGCACCATCTCGAGCAGGCCCTGGAACACGGCCACACCGGGCACGAGGGGGACGATCGCCGCGGTGGTCACCGCGACCGACGGCACATGCAGGTTCCGTGCGATGAGCATCCCGACGAAGCTCGCCAGCAGCGCACCGAGCGCGGCGGCGGCTGCGGGGTGCAGGTTCAGGACGACGGCGGTCGAATAGCCGGCGATCGTGAGGGCGCTGAGCAGCGCGCTCACGAGGATGATCCGGATGCCGGCGCCGTTGAACACGGCCACGGCGACCGCGATGATGATCGCCCCGGCGAACTGATTCAGCAGCGGACCGAACGGCGCGGGGTCGTCGGGGAGATCCATCGTGAAGCCCAGGACGCCGCCGATCTCGAGCCCGACGAGGATGCCGATCACGACCCCGAGGGTCTGCATCGTCAGATCGAGGATGCGTCCGCCGGCCGTCAGCGCGAAGCCGTCGATCGCATCCTGCGCCGCGCCGACCACCGTGAGTCCGGCGAGCATCAGCACGATGCCCGAGGCCACGATGATGGACGGGCGGATGTCGACGAACGGCTCGATGCCTGCGGCTCCCAGTGCCGACACCGCGACTGCCACGACGGTCGTCACGAGACCCCCGGCGATCTGGCTGAAGAACAGCGGAACACGGAGCCTCGCGAGGCCGGCCTGCGTGAGGGCGGCGCACAGCGCGGCGACGAAGGTGAGGCCGACGATGATCGGCGAGGCTCCGAGCATGATGCTGACGCCGACGGCCAGCAGGGCGCGCGCGACGATGACGACCGGCTGCTGATAGCGGAACGGCATCCGTCGGATCGCACGGAAGGTCGTGCGCGCCGATTCGAGGTCGAGTCCGTCGTCGATGTCTGCGACGAGGGCCTGCACCCGCTGCAGCTTCGCGTGATCGGGCGCCGTCACCCGCACCACGCGGACCAGGGTCTCGGGCCAGACCTCGCCGCTCAGGTGGAACGAGACCGTGATCGAGTTGTAGGTGACGTCGACCTGCACGCCCTTCATCCCGTAGGCGTCGCACACGCGGGTGATGGCGAGGGTCACCTCGTGCGCGGAGGCGCCCACCGCGAACATCGACTCGCCGATGCGCGTCGCGAGGTCGAGCACACGCGGAACGGTGCGCTCGTCGATGACGGGCATGGCCTCGGTGTGCGCGACGGCCGAGGGATCGGTGTGCAGCAGCCGGCGTACGGAGGAGAGCAGCGGCCGACGGGATCTCGCGGACATGTCGTCCATTCTCCCGGCCGCGCTGTCGATAGAGGGGAAGGCTGTCCGGTCCTCCGCCACCCGAACGCGGAGATCGGCGGAATCGAGGGAGAAGCTGCACATGAGCACCGACCCCCGGGGTGCGCGGCTCGCGCTTAGCGCACCCGTGCGGCGGCTGTAAAGGGGAGCGCGCTGTCGACGGCGCGCCCCTATCGTTCTGGTGTGCCGAACTCCGCTCAACCCGATCATGATGTCCTCTGGGCCTGCGTCGAGGAGGGCTTCCATGTCGGAAGCCGCCGCGGCGACTTCCTCGGATACGTCGACAGGCAACCGGACGGAGGGTATCGCGCGTTCGATGCCCGCTCACGACCCCAGGGGGACTTCCCGACGCTGCCGGCAGCCACGGCCGCGGTGGAGCAGCTGATGGTCGAGGCGCTGCCCGAGTTCCACGACGGCGAGCAGGGGGTGGCGTTGTGAGCACGGAAGCCGACACCGGTCTGGTCTCCTTGGTCTACACCAGTACGGCCTCCCAGCCGTTCCGGGAAACCGCGCTCGAGCAGCTCCTCGCCGTGTGTCGGCGTCTCAACGACGCGCGTGGCATCACCGGCATGCTCCTTCATCGAGACGGGCGCTTCATCCAGGTGCTGGAGGGGCATCCGGACACCGTCGCCGACCTCGTCGACGTCATCCGCGACGACTCCCGACACCACGACCTGCGCGTGCTCATGGAGGAGTCGATCGCCGAGCGCCGCTTCCCGGACTGGACCATGGGGTACCGGGTGTTCCATCGCGGCGAGAGGCGCCCCGCGGGGTATCGGGACTCGTTCGCCGACCTGGATTCCGGTGCAGACGGGGACACCATCGTCAGAGCGCTGACCGAGCTCACCCTCTGGTTCCGAGTGCGCGCGGGGCATCGGTCGGTCGCGGCCGGAACGGCGGCGAGCCCGGGGCGGTTCGGCGAAGCGACGGCCTGATCGACGACGAGCGGCGCGGGGGGACCGCTCGCCGCGGTTTCAGTCCTGCGCGAAGATCTCGGGGTGCGCGCCGAGGAGCTCGGCCTGCTCTGTCCACGAGAGCCCCACGATGCTCAGCACGACGCGGACGACCGTCGAGTCGGCATCCGTCGTGGTGAGGCGCAGCTCGCGCAGCGTGGCGCGCGCGGTCTCCTCGATGAGGAAGGCGAGCAACTCGGCGGGCATGTCGCCGCGAAACGCGCCGGACTCCACGCCTGCTCCGGTCAGGTCGCGGATGCGGCGACGCAGGGGCGCGAGGGCGAGCACGGTGTCGGCCAGATGCGCGTCATCGAGGGCGATGTTGGCCGAGGCGCGCACGGCGGACGCCTCCCGCCACAGGCGCGTCGCCATCCGTGCCAGCGTCACTCGGGGGTCGGGGTCGTCGGTGGTCTCGGCGATCGTGTTGAACCGCTGAGCGCCCACCGCGATCACTTCGCGCAGGAGACTGTCGCGGTCGGCGAAGTGGCCGTAGACAGCCCGACGGGTGAGGCCCGCAGCCTGCGCGATCACGTCGAGCGACGCGGTGGGGTTCGTCGCGAGCACCGACTGCGCCGCGCGGAGCAGGGCGTCGCGGTTGGCCAGGGCGTCGCGTCGGCGCCCGCGCGGGGTCGGCGTGGTCATATCGGGGTCCTCTCGCGGACGAAGGAGTCAGGACATCAGCTTGGTCGACTCGAGCGCTGCGACCAACTTGCGGTTGTACGACATCAGCGGACGCCGCAGTACGAGGCCGAGGAGCAGTGCGGGGACGAGGAACAGCGCGAGTGCGCCCAGAGACCACCAGAAGTCGCCCTGGTAGACGCCGGCGATCGCCGATCTGACCATGTTCACGGCGTAGGTCGCGGGCAGGAAGGGGCTGATGCTCTGGAACCAGTCGGGCAGCAGCTGCAGCGGGTAGGCGCCGCCCGAACCCGAGATCTGGATCACCAGGAGCAGCACCGAGAGCGCCTTGCCCGCGTTGCCGAACGCGACCACCGCGGTGTAGACGATGAGGGTGAACACGGTGGAGATCACCCACCCGGCCAGGATCAGCAGGAGCGGATGTGCGGGTTCGACCTGGACGAAGAGGATCAGTCCGAGGGTCAGCAGCGTGCTCTGCGCGAGCCCGACCAGACCGAAGACGCCGTATCGGCCGAGGTACTTCTGCGTCGGCGTGAGCTCGGGGCGATCGGGGAGCGTCTCGGCGTTCACGTCGACCCGGATCGTCACGGTCATCAGAAGCGCACCCACCCACAGGGCCAGGATCATGTACAGCGGTGCCATGGCCGCGCCGAACCCCGCGACGGGGAAGACGGCGGTGCGGTCGAGGCGCACCGGCTCGGCGAGGGAGGTGGCGAGCACGCCGGGGTCGGCGCCGATCAGCTCGCTGAGATCGCCGGTGTCCGCGGCCTTCGCGATCGATTGCTGGACAGCGTCGAACCTGTCGGCCATCGCGTTCAGCGATGCTGACAACTGCGTCGTGGCCTTCTGCGCGCGCGACAGGGAAGCCTGCACGGAGTCGGATGCTCCGGACAGGACCGACGTGATGCCGGACAGGTCGGAGCGGATAGCCGACACGTCGGAGCCGATCTGCGTGAGCGTCGCCGAGAGGGAGTTCAGCTGCGCCTTCAGCCCGTTGTCGTAGGTGCTCCGCGCATCCGCGATGGCCTTCTTGGCCTCGGCGATCGCGGCCGTGATCTCCTGATGCGAGCTCTGCGCCGCGTCGTTGCCGGCCGCGATCTCGGCCGCCGCCTTCTGGAGTCGCTCCTGCAACGCCTGCTGCCGGGCGATCGCCTCGTCGAGCCTGCTGATCACGGCGGCGAAGTCGGGCTGCGCGGATTCGGGAAGGTTCGGTCCGACCTGTGTCTCCAGGGTGTTCTTGACCGCCGTGTACTGATCGACCTGCTGCTGCACGCGCTCTGCGAGCGTGGTGATCGCCTGCACCTGACTGCCGCTGAGCGAGTCGGCACCGGCGTACAGTTCGTCGATGCGCTGACCGACCGCGTCGTAGCTGCTCGACGTCGCCGCGAGCGCGTCCGCCAGGGACTGCGACGCCGTCTGCAGGGTCGACTTCAGCGTGCCTGCCGCATCCACCCCGCTGCCGAGCGCGCCCGAGGTGTCGGTGAAGGCGTCACCGGCCGAGCCGACCAGGCCCGACGCGCTGTCGAGCAGCGGTCGACTCGCCTCCAGCAGAGCCGTGAAGGTGTCTGCCGTGTGCGCCCCGGAGCGAAGCTGATCTCCCACGCTCCCGAGGCGCGCCTCGATGCGGGTGAGTGCGGCCTGCGTGTCCTCGTCGGTGAGGTAGTCCGACATCGACGAGACGAGGCCCAGAGCCACGTCGCCGAGCGTCTGGGCGAACGTGTCGCTGATCGCCGACGACACCCCCTCCGCACCCTGCCCGGTGATCTTCGGCGCCAGCGCGTTCTTCTTCTCGTTCGTGTAGAGCGCGATGTGCGTGCGGTCGCCGCCGTCGGCGTAGAACGTCAGCATGTCGGCGCTGAACGTCTCGGGCAGCACGATCGCGGCGTAGTACTCGCCCGACTCCGTTCCGTCGATCGCGTCGTGCTCGTCGGTGATGACCCAGTCGAGCTGGTCGTTCCCGCGGAGCTGGGAGAGGACCTGTTCGCCGACGTTCACGCGGATCGGCACGAGGTCGCTCTCGTACCCGGCATCGGTGCTCGCGACGGCGATCTTCAGGTCCTTCGTGTTCGCGAACGGATCCCAGCTGGCGATGACGTTGAACCAGGTGAACAGCGACGGGATGACGACGAGGCCGAACAGGACGATGCACGCCATCACGTTCTGGGTCGCGTGACGCACGTCGCGGAGCGTCAGGTGCAGGATGTCCTTCACGCGCGATCCTCCCCTGCTGCTGTGTCTTCGTCGTCTCGTGCGGGTTCGTCTTCTCGAGTCGGTTCTTCCTGTGTCGGTTCTTCCTCCGGTGTCGGTTCTTCTTCCGGTGTCGGTTCTTCTTCTGTGGGTTCGTCGTCGGCTCGTGTGGGTTCGTCCCCCGGATCCCGAGCCTGATCGGGAGCGACGGTCTCCGGCTCCGGCTCGAACCACTCGGTGAGCAGGGCGTCGGCGTCGGCACCGGCGGCCGGCGCATCCGGCACGTCCGCCTCGGTCATCGCGACGGGCGCGGAGGGTGCCTGGCCGAGCGGCCCGTCCGTCGTGGTCGGTAGGACCGCTTGACGGCCGGCGGGCCCGGCGAGAGCGAGCTCACGCAGCTCGGCGTCGTCGAGAGCTGCGACCTCCTCGCCGTTCTCGAAGCTGTGCTTGATGTACTCGATGGCGACGAGGAATCCGATGACGAGGAGGATCCAGAGCGTCCACAGGCCCAACAGCAGCGCCTTCGATCCGGGGAGCGCCCAGGTGAGGACCCCGAGCACGACGAGCCCCGCGATCCCCGTGAGCACCGTCGCCTTCAGCAGCGTCGGGTAGCGGCGGGTGAACGGCTCGGCGCGTCGCGCCAGGTCTTCGCGGTACTCGCTGCGGTTCGAGAGTGCACGGATCACGTCGGGGAGCCGGTATCCGTTGCCGACGACCTGCACCTTCTCGCCGATCAGGAGGTCGGTCGCGAGCACCTGTCGGTTGAAGAGCAGGGTGAAGTTCGCGAGCCGACGCCGCAGCACGAGCCCGATGAGGAACGCGAGGGCGACGAACACGGCGAGGGCGCCCAGGAACCGCCAGTAGTGGCCGTCGTAGAACCCGCCGATCGTCTCGCGCATCGCGTCGATGCCGTACGAGAACGGGAGGAGCGGATAGATCGCGCGGAAGAATCCGGGCATCAACTCGATCGGGTACAGCCCGGATGCCCCGGGGATCTGCATGATCACGAGCAGGATGCACAGGCCGCGGCCGACATGGCCGAACGCGACGCAGAGGGCGTAGATGATGCTCACGTAGGCGAGAGCGATGAGCACACCGGTGCCGACGAAGGCCGCGGCGCTGACGGTCTGCACGCCGATGATGAGGTTTCCGGTGCACACGATGAGCGCCTGGCCGATGGCGAGCGTCGCGAACAGGAAGAAGCGGCCGAAGTAGGCCTCGCGCACGGTGACCCCCTCGATGTCCTCGGTGTCGACTTCGACACGGAAGATCACCATGAGCACGAAGGCGCCGATCCACAGCGACAGGTTCGTGAAGAGCGCGGCCATCGCCGACCCGTAGGTGTCGACGGGGAACACCAGGTGCTCGTCGACCTCGACGGGGGAGGAGATGAACTGGGCGATCTGCTCGGGCTCGAGGTCGGTCAGCGTGCCCAGCAGACCCCATTCGGATGCCGCGTCGAGAGCGACGACGTCGGTGCGCGAGGTCTGCAGGCCCTGCTCGATGCTGGCGAGGTCGCCGTCGAAGCTCGCCAGCGCCGACGAGGTGGCCACGAGCTGAGAGTCCAACCCGCCCAGCAGCTGATCGGCCTCGGCGAGCACGCCCTTCTGCGCATCCAGTGCGGCCGAGAGCGATCCGACACTCGCCGACAGCTGCGACATGGCGCTGTTCAGCGAGGGGACGGTGCGGGTGAGGATGTCGCGCATCGTCGATGACGCATCCCTGGTGTCCTGCATGGCCTTGTCGACCGCGTCAGCCGTCGCCTGGACGGAGCGCACGGTGTCGGACGCGCCGGCCTTGAGGTCTTTCAGGTCGGCGAGCAGCTGCTGGTCGGTGGCGTTGCGCTGCTGCAGCGAGGCGATGACCTCGGTGATCTGCTGCTTCGTCTCGTCGCTGAGGTCGGTATCGGCCACGAGCGTCTGCAGGCGCGCGGCGGCCGCTTCGTTCGCCTCGAGCACGTTCGAGACGTCGTCGATCCCGGCGTCGATGCGCACGCCCGCCTGTTCGAGGCTCTGGGTGAGGCGGGTGATCGAAACGTTCGCCTTCGAGGAGGCATCGGCGAGCAGCGTCGTGCCCTGGAGGAACGCGGTGGTGGCGCTGTCGGTGAAGGCGATCACCTCCTTCTGCGTCTCGGCGATGATCGACTGCGTCTGGACGAGCGACTTCTGGACATCGCCGAGGGTCTTGTCGACATCGCCGAGCGTGCTCCGAGCGGAGGCGAGCGTGCCGCGAGACGAGGTGAGTCCTTCCTGCGTCTCGGCGAGGTTCTCGCGCGCCGACGAGATGGTCTGCGCGGCCTGGTCGAACGCGTCGAGGGTGTTGTCCCGGGCGTTCAGCAGCCGCAGCTCGGTGGAGTCGCCGACGTCTTTGAGGGCGTTCGTCGCGGCGAGGGCCACCTGCTCCTTGAAAGCGGTGGTGACCTGTTTGTCGAGTTCGGATGCGCCGACGTCGGTGATCTTGGGCGCGATCGCTCCGGCCTTCTCATTGACGTAGTACTCCAGCGCGGGCTGGGTGAAGTCGCCGCTCGTGATGCTGAGGAGATCTTCGCTGAACCGTGCGGGGATGACGATGGCGGCGTAGACGTCGCCCGTCTTCACGGCCTCCTGAGCCTCGTCTTCGCCGAGGAAGGTCCAGCCGAGCTGGTGGTCGTCCTGCAGCTGCTCGGTCACCTGCTCGCCGATGTCGACGCGGCCGGTGAGGTCGGAGGTGGCGCCCTCGTCGAGGTCGACGACGGCCACGCGGATGTTCGCGGTGTTCGCGTAGGGGTCCCAGAACGCGTTGATGTTGAACCACGCGTACAGAGCCGGGGTGATGAGCACCCCGATGATGATGATCCAGGCTTTGGGTACGCGGGAGAGTCTCTTGACGTCGCGCTTGTAGACCCGCCAGCTCTGTTTCACAGGACGAGTTTACACAGTACGTGCACACCAACGTGCAAGTTAGCTGAGGAGAAAGGGCGAGGCGCGTCAGTTCACGGTCGTGACCGTCAGCTCGTTGGTGGCGGTGTCGCACATGGTGAGCTGCCACGTGGGCGAGCCGTCCTTCATGACCCGGGCCATCTCGACGATGAGCGGACTCGGGTACTCCTCGCCCGAGAGCTGGGCCACGCTGTAGGCGCTACTGCCGTTCATCTGCTGCTCCGCCTCGGTGAGCTCGGTCTCACCCGTCGCGATGACCTCCAGCGTGCCGACGTCGACCAGCGACTCCCGGCCGAAGCTCGGGTCGTCGACCCGTTCGCCGAACATGTCCTCACGGGTGTCCGCGCTGCGCAGCCGCCACACGAAGTCGGAGTCGACCCATTCGAGGCGCAGCCCCACGATGGAGCCGCCGATCGCCTCGGACTCTCCGGGCAGGGCTTCGAGGAAGTCGGAGGGCCAGGAGACCTCCGACGGCAGGCAGGTGCCGGGGAAGCCGTCGCCGACAGCCTTCGGCGGACCCGGGATCGACCCCGAGCATCCGACGCACGCCAGGGCTCCGGCGAGCACGAGTGCGCTCGCGCGCAGTCTGAGGGGGGTGGGCATCGGTGCCTCCGTGGTCTGAGCCGGCCTCTGGGATCCTAGCCCGCGTCGCGACTCTCGTCGTGACGCCCGTCGGTCATCGCGGCACGATCGGCGAGGGGATGCCGATCAGCCCGCGCAGCTCGTCGGCGGTGACGTCGGCTCCGAACGCCGGGTTCCCGGGCTGGAGCAGCGCACCCGCTGCCAGGGTGTCGATGACGACAGGGTCGAAGCCCAGCCTGTCGATCAGCCCCGCGACCGTCGAGAGGTCGGCCGGCTCGTCTCCCGCGATGGCGATCGCCTTTCGTCCGGACGCTCCCGCGGCCGCTGCCTCGTCTTCGAGGTCGTGGTAGCCCATGTGGTTCAGGGCCTTCACGACGCGAGACTCCGGCAGGAACTCCTGCACCAGCTCGCTGGTCGAGGTGCGCGGATCGCTCAGATCGTCACGCACCCCGTCGGTCTCCCACCAGTAGTTCATGGCGTCGAGGACCAGGGCTCCGCGCAGCTGCTCGATCGGAAGCGTGCGGTACTTGCCCAGCGGAAGAGCGAGGATGACGGCGTCCGCCTCGGAGGCCGCATCCTCGGCTCGCACCGCTTGCGCACCTGGTGCGAAGACGTCGATGGTGAGCGCGATCCGCTCCGGTGCACCGGAACCGGCGATGAGCACGCGGTATCCCGCCGCGAGGGCGAGGCGGGCGATGGTCGTGCCCACCTTGCCCGCGCCGAGGATGCCGATGGTCTTGACGGTGTCGTTCATGACGGTCTCCTTCACGCGTGGACGGCCTTGCCGTCCTTGGTGATCCGGGCCACGCCGGGGTCTGCGAACGCGCCTTCTCCCGGCTCGTCGGCGAGCAGCTCGCGCACGCGCGGGGCGACCCTCTCGCCGAAGAGGCGGATGCTGCGCTCGCGCACGTCCTTCGGCAGGTGCATGATGTCGTACTTGAGGTCGAACCGGGACAGGTGGTTGCTGCGCACGGCGGCGGCGAGCTTGTGCGCGACGGTCTCGGGGGATCCGACGTAGAGGGCGCCCGTGTCGACCTCCTCCTCGTAGCGCTCCAGGGTGGGCGCATAGAAGCCGCGTTCCTTGCTCATCTGGGTCACGACCGGCTCCCAGTGCTTCCAGTGCACGTTCTTCGCCTCATCATCCGTGTCGGCGATCAGGCCGAGCGAGTGCTGCCCGATCGGGAGCTCCGGTCGCCCGAACTGCTCCAGTGCGCGCAGGTAGAGGCGCGCGTGCCCGGCGAAGCGCTCCGGGCGTCCGCCGATGATCGCCATCATCAGGGGCAGTCCGTGCTCGGCGGCGCGGATGACGGAGTCGGGGCTGCCGCCGATGCCGATCCATGCCGGGATGCCGCCCTCGGGCATCCGCGGTCGCAGTCGCACGTTCTCGAGGGGGCTGCGGTAGGTGCCGTTCCAGGTGACGCTGTCCTCGCGCATCAGACGCAGGAACAGGTCGAGCTTCTCCTCGAAGATCTGCTCGTACTCGGCGATGTCGTACCCGAAGAGGGGGAACGACTCGATCGCCGAGGCCCGCCCGAGGATGAGCTGGGCGCGGCCGTTCGAGAGCCCGTCGACGGTCGCGAACTCCTGGTACAGCCGCACCGGATCCTGCGTCGACAGCACGGTCACCGACGAACCGAGGCCGATCGTCGACGTGGCCTGCGCCGCGGCCGCCAGCAGGACGGGCGTCGCGGAGTCCATGTGCCCCTCGCGATAGTGCTCGCCGATGCTGAACACGTCGAGCCCGACCGACTCGGCCAGCTGCGCCTCCTCGACGAGCAGCCGCAGCGTCTCGCCGTCCGACAGGATGCGGCCGCCATCTGTCGCCACCTCACCGAAGGAGTTCAGCCCGAACTCGAGTTCCGTCATCTTCACCACGACCTCTCTCCACGTTCCGGCGCCTCCGGATTGACGTGTCAATTCGATGCAACCGTATGATTGACGTATCAATTCCCGGAAGGCGCCATGACCGAAGAGCGACGTCGCAGCACGCCGACACCCGAGCAGCTGCGCATCTGGCGAGGCTTCATCGAGACCGGCGAAACGCTGCGTGCCCGCCTCGCCGCGCAGCTGCAGAGCGAGTCATCGCTGTCGACCGGCGACTACCAGGTGCTCCTTGCGCTGAGTGAGGCCGAGGGGCACACGGCGCGGTCGTCCGAACTGGCCGCTCTCATCGGGTGGGAGCGCAGCCGGCTGTCACACCACCTCGGACGCATGGAGAAGCGGGGTCTGGTCCGTCGCGTCCCCTGTGCCGACGGCGTGCACGGCGTCGACGTCGTCCTCGCGGATGCCGGAGCCGAGGCGTTCCGCGCCGCGAACATCCCCCACCTCCGGGCCATCCGCGAGTTGTTCGTCGACGCGCTCTCCCCGGAGCAGCTCGCGAACGTGGACGACATCACCGCTGCGCTGAGGACGCATCTCGGGCTCGAGGGCGACGACCACCCCGCCGATCTCTCGAGGGGGTAGCGGGGCGCGCCCTGGTCGTACGGGCTGCGGCTGCGCGTCACGCGGCCGAGGAGAGAGCCGACACCCGGGGCTTGACCATCCAGATCGAGGTGACGATCGCCCCCGTGACTGCGAGGATCGCCGCCCCCACGAAGGCGGCGGAATAGCCCTGTGTCAGCTCGGTTCCCGACGGCTCGATGCCTGAGATGCCGTAGACGATCGCAGTGAGGACGGCGAGCCCGAGTGCGGAGCCGATCTGATAACTCGTGCTCACGAGACCCGATGCGACCCCGGTCTCCGCCGCGGGTGCCGCGTTGATGGCGGTCCCGAGCGAGGGGACGAACGCGAGTGACATCCCGAGGGCCGCCAGCAGCGAGGCGGGAAGGACGTCCACCGCGTATACGCCGTCCGGACGGACGAACGACAACCAGAAGAGGCCGCCGGCGAGCAGGAGCAGACCGCTGACGATCATCGACTTCGCGCCGAACCGCTCCTGAAGGCGTGGAGCGAGAGCGATCATCACGATGACGACGAGTCCTGTCATGGGAAGCAGGGCGGCGCCGGCCGCGAAGGCGCTCGCTCCGAGCACCTGCTGCAGGTACAGGTTGAGGAAGAACCACATCGACACCCATGCCGCGCCGAGGAGCAGCTGAGCGCTGTTCGCCGCGGCGAGGAGCGGGGCGCGCAACAGGCCGAGCCGCAGGAGCGGGTTCCTGCTGTGCGCCTGGATGACGAAGAAGATCCCCAGCAGGACGATCCCGCCGGCGAGCAGCGCCAGTGTCGACCAGGTGATCCAGCCGACCTCCGGAGCATTGACGACCGCGTACACCACGGCGGCGAGTCCCGCCGTGACCGTGAGAGCGCCCCAGACGTCGATGGAACCGGCTGCCTTCCTCGTGGTGCGGGGAAGAGCGGAGGCGGTGAAAGCGAGGACGATCACGGCGATCGGGACGGCGATGTAGAACACCCACGGCCAGCTCGCGTACTCGGTCAGCACTCCGCCGAGGAAGACGCCTGCGGTTCCGCCGATCGGGGCGGCGGCCCCGTAGACGGCGAAGGCCTTGGGGAGGTCCGACGTGCCGCCGAACAGCATCATGAGCAAGGTGAGTGCCGCGGGGGCGATCATCGCGGATCCGGCGCCTTGAATCGCGCGGCCGGTGATCTCCATGCCGATGTTCGTCGCCGCGCCGGCGAGCACGGACCCGACGATCAGGACCAGCCAGCCCAGCACGAAGATCTTGCGCGCGCCGAAGATGTCGGAGAGTCGGCCGCCGAGGAGGAGCAGGCCGCCGAAGGCGACCACGTAGGCATTGAAGACCCAGGACAGCGATTCGGGGGTGAAACCGAGCTCGCGCTGGATGTCGGGGAGGGCGACGCCGATGATCGACGTGTCCATGATGACGACGAACTGCGCGGCGGCGATCAGCGCCAAGCCGAGCCAGCGCTTCGCTCCGGATGCGGGGAGGGGGGACATGGAGAGCTCCTGAGGGTCAGCCGGCGTATCCGGACGGGCTCTACCCTATACCTATAGGGGGTAGGGGTATGCCGAAACGAACGAAATCTGGCTTTCCGGACCTGTCTGCTCTCTGGCTCGACCGAGAGGCCGGCCCGGCTCGCTACTCGAAGACCGGGCTGAGGAAGCGGCGCTCGTAGCGCCGGATGCACTGCGTCCGGCGCGCGAAGTCGAACGCCTCGACGCACTCCGGATCGGTCTTCGACGCGGTCCGATAGATCTCGTACTCCGCCAGGGAGGGGAACGTGAACAGCGCGAAGGCCTCGTCGCTGTCGCCCTCACTCGGCATGAAGTAGCCGTGGTGGGTTCCGCCGTGCTTCGCCACGAGTCGGATCCAGGTTCGTCCGTATTCGGTGAAGTCGTCCAGTTTGTCCGGATCGATCTCGTAGCGCAGGTGAACGGTGATCATGCGGATGATCTTTCCAGATCGGCCCGGATGCCGGGGAACCCCGACACTACGCTGAGCACGTGACGAACTCGCGCGACATGGTCCTCATCCCGGGCGGCACATTCCTGATGGGATCCGACGACTTCTATCCGGATGAGCGGCCGGCCCACCAGCGCGACGTCGATTCGTTCTTCATCGACCGCTACCAGGTGACCAACGCGCAGTACGCCGAGTTCGTCGACGCGACCGGATACGTGACGGTCGCCGAGCGCGAGCTCGATCCTGCCGCTTTCCCCGGCGCCGATCCCGCCGACCTCGTGCCGGGAGCGATGGTGTTCACCCCCACCGCCGGCCCGACCGATCTGGGCGACTGGCGCAACTGGTGGCGGTGGCAACCCGGGGCATACTGGCGTCGGCCGTTCGGACCCGACTCCTCGATCGACGACCGTCTGCAGCATCCGGTCGTGCACATCGCCTTCGAAGACGCCGTCGCCTACGCCGACTGGGTGGGGATGCGGCTCCCGACCGAAGCCGAGCACGAGTACGCGGCGCGCGGGGGACTCGAGGGCGCAGCCTTCGCGTGGGGCGACGAGCCCTACCCCGGCGGTGTCGCTCAGGCGAACTCCTGGCTCGGACGCTTTCCCTACGACAACCAGGGCGTGGGCGGCACCGCGCCCGTCGGCTCCTACCCGCCGAACGGGTACGGCCTCTACGACATGATCGCGAACGTGTGGGAATGGACGACCGACTTCTACACCCCGCGCCACATCCGACTCTCCGACAGCCCGGTCGACGCCGGCAAGCGCACGAACCTGCTGGCCGCAGCGAGTGCGCAGGAGGGATTCCCCGACATCCCCCGCCGGGTGCTCAAGGGCGGGTCGCATCTCTGCTCGCCGGACTACTGCCTGCGCTTCCGTCCGGCCGCGCGCTCGCCGCAGGCCGAGGACACCGGCATGTCGCACATCGGATTCCGCCTCACCCGTTCCGAGTGAGGTTCCCCTGGGCGCACCCGTGAGGGAGTGCTTGGCTTCGACCGAGGGCGATCGCCCCCGTCTCACGCGTCGAAGCAAGGAGTCGGCATGTCCGAGAAACCCAACATCCTCATCATCTGGGGCGACGACATCGGCATCGCGAACCTGAGCACGTACTCCGACGGTCTCATGGGCTACCGGACGCCGCACATCGATCGGATCGCCGATGAGGGCGTGAAGTTCACCGACTATTACGGTGAGCAGAGCTGCACCGCGGGGCGGGCCGCCTTCATCACCGGGCAGAATCCGTATCGCACCGGACTCACGAAGGTGGGCATGCCGGGCGCGAAGCTGGGCCTGCAGCCCGAGGACCCCACGATCGCGGACGCGCTGAAGCACCACGGCTACGCGACCGGGCAGTTCGGCAAGAACCACCTCGGCGATCGCGATGAGCACCTGCCGACCGCCCACGGCTTCGACGAGTTCTTCGGGAACCTCTACCACCTGAACGCGGAGGAGGAGCCGGAGCACCCCGACTATCCGACCGACGAGGAGTTCCCCGGGTTCAGTGAGAGGTTCCGTCCCCGCGGGGTCATCCACTCGTGGGCGAACGAGGACGGCAGCCAGCGCATCGAGGACACCGGGCCACTGACGAAGAAGCGGATGGAGACGGTCGACGAGGAGTTCCGCGATGCGGCGACGGACTTCATCCGTACGCAGGCGGCCGACGACACCCCGTTCTTCGTCTGGTTCAACTCCACCCACATGCACTTCCGCACCCACGCCAAAGAGGAGAGCACGGGGCGTGCCGGCCGCTGGCAGTCGGAGTACCACGACACGATGCTCGACCATGATGACGTCGTGGGGAGCCTGCTCGACCTGCTCGACGAGCTGGGACTGGCCGAGAACACGATCGTGATGTACTCCACCGACAACGGGCCGCACATGAACAGCTGGCCGGATGCCGGCATGACCCCGTTCCGGAACGAGAAGAACTCCAACTGGGAGGGCGCCTACCGGGTGCCGGCGATGGTCCGCTGGCCGGGACGCATCCCGGCCGGGACCACGCTGAACGGAATCGTGAGTCACAACGACTGGTTCGTGACATTGCTCGCCGCGGTCGGAGACGACGACATCGCTGATCGCCTGAAGGCGGGGACCGTGCTGCACGGCACCGAGTTCAAGGTCCACCTCGACGGACACAATCAGCTCGACTACGTGACCGGCGAGGTCGGGCACAGCCCGCGTCGGCACTTCTTCTACGTCTCGGACGACGGCGACCTCACGGCGCTGCGCTTCGACCAATGGAAGTTCGTGTTCCTCGAACAGCGCGCCGTGGGAACGCTGCTCGTCTGGCAGGAGCCGTACATCGAGCTGCGGTTCCCGAAGCTGTTCAACCTGCGCACGGATCCCTTCGAGCGGGCGGACATCACGTCGAACACGTACTGGGACTGGGTGCTCGACCACGTCTTCCTGATGATTCCCGCCCAGGCATATGTCGCGCGCATGCTGCAGACCCTCGCCGAGTTCCCCGCGCGGCAGGAGTCGGCGTCGTTCACGATCAACCAGGTGATGGCGAAGCTGGAGTCGACGGTCGGCAGCTCCTGACAGCCCACGAGAGTCCGTCCGATGGCCGGATGGCCGGCGTCGTCGGAGAGATCAGGCTTGCGCGCCGCGATCATCCGGTCGGTTGATCGAGAGGCGTCGTATCTCGCCGGCAGACCAATCAGCGGCCTCTGACGTGTCCGGCTCCGTGACGATCTTGTCGAACATCGAGATCAAGGGGCCGAGGTCCTGCTCATCGGATCCGATTCGCGCGGCCAGGTGGTTCTCCTCGCCGTGGACCGGGCGCCAATCGAGTTGCCAGCCGGCTTCGAGCGCCACGCGATTCCAGAAGATGCGCTGGGTTCGTCCGTTCCCCTCGCGGAAGGGGTGGATGTAGTTGATCTTCTCGTAGTGGTAGGCGAGCCGCTCGACGAAGGAGTCGCGAGGCAGGTCGGCCAGGAACCCATCGGCGGCGAGTTCAGCGAAGCAGATGCCGGACGCACGTTCGATGAATCCGTAGGGGAGAAAGTAGTCGGCGCCAGGGACATTCTTGCGGACATCGACCGTGCGGAGATCTCCCGCCCAGTCGTAGAGATCCTGGAAGAGGTGCCGGTGGATCGCCTGAAGCTCGCGTAGGTCGTTCGTCGGGGTGACGGGCGAATCGAGAAGCTGCAGCGCACGGGCGAACGAGAGGTCGGCCTCGGCGGCAGCGAGGGCCTCGGCTGTTGCGGCTCCGACGAGGTTCCGGAGCACATTGCTCTGCGGAATCAGATAAGGGTCGGTGAACTCAGGAGAGTCCATACCGGGCTCGCACCCGATCCACGAGTTCATCCGAGTCGATGGTGCCTGCAACATAGGAGTCGGCATCAGCGCGGGTCTCGGGCGTGACCTCCAGGCCCTCGATCTCTGCGCTGTGGATCGTGTCTTCGACCCGACGTGATCGAGCTTGAGTGATCGTCATGTCTGCCTCCCTCCGCCACTCTCAGTCTAAGCGTCGGGTGAGACATCCGCGCGGTGCTCGTTCAGCCGCGGGGCGGCCCGGACGACTCGCGGATGATGAGCTCGTGCGCGGTCTCGATGGTCCGTGCCTCGTCGCTCGCCGGGCGGAGGATCAGCGAGACGGCATGCTGCCCCATCTCGAACATCGGGATGCGCGCGGTGGTCAGGGCGGGCGCGACATCCGGGGCGACGGCGATGTCGTCGAATCCGACGACCGACATCTCCTCCGGAACGCGGATGCCGTGCTGTCGCAGCTCGCTGAGGATGCCGATCGCCATCGCGTCGTTGAGGCCGACGATGGCGGTGAGGCCCCGGTCGAGCAGCTCGCGGGCGCCGGCGATGCCGCCTTCCCGGGTGAAGGCCTTCGAGACCACGGTGAGCTCCACGCCGGGGTCGCTCGTGCCCTCCCGCAGTCCCGCGATGCGATCGGCCACCGTGTTGAGGTCGAGCGGTCCGGCGACGACCCCGATCCTGCGGTGGCCCAGCTCGGCGAGGTGTCGTCCGACCGACACGCCGGCGCGTTGATTGTCGGGGAGAACGGCATCGACGGGAAGGTGATGGCGGCCGATGACCGCGACCCGCCCGCCCGCCACCGTGAAGTCCAGGAGCGCCGCGGACATGCCCTGCTCCCGGCTCGCGTCGGCGTAACCGGACCCCGCGATGATGATCGAACCGACGCGTTGGCGCAGCAGTGACTTCACCTGCGCGAGCTCACTGTCGGGCGTCCTGTCGGCCTGCGCGATCTGCACCGATCGATTCTCGAGCGTCGCGCTGCGGATGACGCCGCTGGCGATGTCGGAGAAGTACGGGTCTCCGATCTCGTGCACCACGAGCCCGATCGTCGGCACGAGTCCGCCGGCGAGACCTCGGGCATGCATGTTGGGTTCGTAGCCGAGCTGCTTCGCGATCACGCGGAC
Organism: Microbacterium sp. MYb66; assembly: GCF_002979435.1. Taxonomy (GTDB): domain Bacteria; phylum Actinomycetota; class Actinomycetes; order Actinomycetales; family Microbacteriaceae; genus Microbacterium. Next base: position 184,850 of record NZ_PCOV01000005.1, read on the forward strand.
GTGCGCGGCCACCTCGGGAGAGATGCCGGAACCGCCGGTCATCGCTCGCGACGCGCTCGCGAGGGAGACCCCTGCGGTTTCGGCCACATCGATGAGTCGTGGCGCGCCTTCACGCTTCACGAAACCTCCCCCTGTGGAGCAAGATCAACGCTGATTGCGAGGTAGGTTGCTCTTCGTTCTTCGGTCCCACTATAGTGGCGGAAGCGCTTACGAAAGCGCTTTCGCTACGATGACGTAGGAGACTCGGATGACTGCACCCAGACACGGTCGACGGATCGCTGCCGCGATCGGAACGCTGTCGATCGCCGCGCTCACGGTTTCGGCCTGCTCGGCCACCGGCGATCAGGCGGAAGGGGGTGGCTCCGACGATCCGATCGTCATCGGCATCTCGCTGCCGCTCACCGGCGACTTCTCCGAACCGGGCAAGGGTGTCGAGCGGGGCTACGAGGCCTGGCGCGACATCGTCAACGAGAACGGCGGTCTCCTCGGCCGCCAGGTCGAGCTGAAGATCCTCGACGACCAGTCGAACGCCGATCGGGTCGTGTCGGACTACGAGTCGCTGATCGCACAGGACGGCGTCGACCTCGTGTTCGGTCCGTTCTCGACGCGGCTCGTCGTTCCCTCGGCACGTGTCGCCCAGGAGTACGGGATGCTCTTCGTCGAGCCGGCCGGCGCGGCGGAAGAGGTCTTCGAGCAGGGCTTCGACAACCTCTTCTACGCGGCCCCCGCGATCGCGAACGACCACTACAACAACCTGGCGGAGTATCTGCTCGCCCTTCCCGAAGGGGAGCGCCCCGAGACGGCGGCGGTCGCCGCGATGGACGACCCCTTCGCTCAGGGCACCGCCTACGGCCTCAGGGACAAGCTCGAGGAGGCCGGCGTCGAGATCGTCGTGGACGAGGTCTACCCGCCGAACACGACCGACTTCTCGACCATCGCGGCCAAGATCGCGCAGTCGGATGCCGACATGGTGATCGGCGGAACGCAGTATCAGGACGCCGTCAACCTCATCATCGCGCTCCAGCAGCTGAACTATCAGCCGGAGCTGGCGGCGTTCTCGACCGCTCCGACCAACCCCGAGTTCGCCGCCGCGATCGGCGGTGCGACCGAAGGCATCCTCGCTCCCACCGGCTATTCGCCGAAGTCGCAGTTCCCCAGCAACGTCGAGTTCGTCGAGAAGTACACCGAGATGCACGGCAACCCGCCCTCGGAGGACGAGGCCAACGCGTACACGACCGGTCAGGTCGTCGCCGCAGCGGTCGAGGCCGTCGGCTGCGCCGAGCAGGGCGAGTGCCAGCAGGAGCTCATCGACTGGCTGCGCGACAACTCCGTCGACACCGTCGTCGGAGAGCTCAGCTGGGACGAGACGGGCAAGCCCACCGGCGCGCACCTCATCCAGCAGTGGATCGACGGCGAGATCCTGATCGTCCTCCCCGAGGACGTCAAGGAAGCCGACTTCCTCTTCCCGAAGCCGACGTGGTGATCCGCACATCGTGAGTGGAGCACTGCTGCTGCAAAGCCTGATCCTCGGCATCCTGCTGGGAGGGCTTTACGCCCTCCTGGCGGCCGGGCTCACGCTGTACTTCGGGATCATGCGCGTCGTCATGATCGCGCACTCCGCCTTCCTCATCCTGGCCGCGTACCTCGCGTGGTGGTTCAACCGGGAGACCGGAATCGACCCGCTCGTGTCGCTCGTCGTCACCGTGCCCCTGTTCTTCCTGACCGGCGTCGTCATGCAGCGACTGCTCGTCTCGAGGCTCAAGCCGCTGACCCTGACCATGATGTCGGTGCTGCTCACGTTCGCCGTGGCACTGATCATCGAGGGGGCGCTCGGGTTCTTCTTCACCGGAACCCAGCGCCGCATCCCCCTCCCGTATGCCAGTGCGAGTCTCGACTTCTTCGGCGCGCAGGTGCCGGTGGTCAAGCTCATCGCCTTCGGTCTCGCGGCCGTCGCCCTCGCGCTCCTGTTCGTGCTGCTGAAGTACACGAAGTTCGGGCAGGCGCTGCGGGCGACGATCCAGCATCCGGAGGCCGCGCGACTGGTCGGCATCAACACCGACCGCGTCGCCGGCTACGGGTTCGGACTCGGACTCGCCACGGCGGCGATCGGCGGCACCGCGCTCTCGCTCGATGCCACGATCTACCCGTCGCTGCACTGGCACTGGATCGGACCGCTCATGGCGATCATCGTCGTCGGCGGACTCGGCAGCATCCCGGGCGCCGCCATCGCGGCTCTCGTCCTCGGGATCGCGCAGAGCCTGCTCCAGCTCCCGCTGGGGCCGACGTGGGCGCAGACGGTGTTCTACGTCGCCCTCTTCGCGACGCTCATGTTCCGTCCGCAAGGATTCTTCGGAGGTCGTCTTGCCCAGCGTTTCTAGTAGAGAGCCGATCGCCACCGAGACGGTCGTGATCGCTCCATCCGCCCCCGCGCGGCGCACCTCGGCGAAGTGGGTGAGCATCGTCCTCCTCATCGTGGGCGCAGCTCTGATCCTCTCGTTCCCGACCATCGCCCCGAACCCGTACATCCTGTCGGCGGGCGTCGTGATCCTCAACTACGCCGTGCTGTCGACGGGGTGGAACTTCATGGGCGGGTTCACGGGATACATCTCCCTCGGGCACGCCGCCTACTTCGGACTCGGCGCCTACGGCACCGGGCTCCTGATCAAGTACCTCGACCTTCCGGGCTTCGCCGCCTGGATCCTCGCGGCCGTGCTCGTCTCGATCATCGCGATCCCGATCGGCATCGCCGCCCTCCGGGTGCGCGGCGCCTCGTTCGTGATCGTGTCGATCGCCTTCGTCCTGATCATGCTGCTGGTCTTCCAGAGCTGGCGCGAGGTCACCGGCGGCTCCGAGGGATTGAACGTCCCGCGGCCGTTCGACGTGCTGCGTCCCGAGCACCACCGCATCTTCTACTACCTGTTCGCAGGCCTCCTGGCCGCAGCTCTCCTGGTGTGGTGGATCATCGACCGGTCCAAGTTCGGGACGGCGCTCAAGTCGATCCGCGAGGACGAGGACAAGGCGCAGTCGCTCGGGGTCCCCACCACGCGGTACAAGCTGATCGCCTACGTGCTGTCGGCGCTGTTCGTCTCCCTGGGCGGCGGACTCTACGCCCTGTGGTTCGGCGACCTAGATCCCATCTTCCAGTTCTCGATCCTGATCGGCTCGTACATGGTGCTGATGGCGCTGCTCGGCGGGGTGCGCAACCTCTTCGGCCCGCTGCTCGGAGCCGTCGTGGTCGGCATCGCGCTCGAGTATTTCAAGCTCGAGTTCGGCGACACGCAGTTCCACCTCATCGCCACCGGCATCCTGCTCGGCATCGTCGTCCTGTTCATGCCCGACGGCATCATTCCCGCCGTGAAGGGACTGTTCACGCGCTCGTCGAACGCGGCATCGATCCGCGAGGTCACCGCCGGCGAGCTGCTCGAGCAGAACAAGACCCGAACAGCGGATGCCTCGACGAAGGAGACGTCGTCATGAACGCCCCCACGGCACAGTCCACCCGCACGCTGGAGAGCCTGAGCACGGTCGAGATGACCAAGTCCTTCGGCGGCGTCACCGCCGTCGACGGCGCGACGGTCACGTTCCAGGAGGGCAAGGTCAACGGCCTGATCGGGCCGAACGGCTCGGGCAAGACCACCTTCTTCAACTGCGTCACCGGCATGATCAAGCCTGACTCGGGCGAGGTGCGGTACCGGGGGCAGGCGATCACCCGCAAGTCGCCCGACCGCATCGCCCGCGCCGGCATCGGTCGCAGCTTCCAGCTCTGCCGGGTGTTCCCGCGCATGACGGTGATGGAGAACCTGCTCGTGGCGGTGCGCAGCACGAGCATCCGCCAGCAGTTGCGTTCCGCGCACGATCCGGACGAGCTGGAGCGGGCGCGCGGTTGGCTGCGGCGCGTCGGCATCGACCACCTCGAGCACGCCGAGGCCCGCAACCTCAGCTACGGCCAGCAGAAGCTGCTGGAGCTGGCGGGCGTGCTCATGGGCGAACCCGACACGATCATGCTCGACGAGCCGGCCGGTGGCGTGAACCCCGCCCTCATCGGACGCATCGCCACCCTGGTGCGCGAGCTCAACGAAGAGGGCAAGACGTTCATCATCGTCGAGCACAACATGGAGATGGTCATGAGCCTGTGCGACCACGTCGTGGTGTTCGACCGCGGGCGCCAGATCGCCGAGGGAACGCCTGCGATCATCCAGCAAGACCCGCGAGTCCTGGAGGCCTATCTTGGAGTCTGAAGCGAAGAACCTGCTCGAGCTGCGCGACATCGAGGCCGGCTACGGTCGGGCGGCGCTCGTGCTCCGCGGCCTCACGGTCGAGGTGCCGCCCGGATCGGTGGTCTGCCTCGTCGGCCCCAACGGCGCCGGCAAGTCGACCGTGCTCAAGGTGGCCAGCGGCATGCTCAAGCCCCGGTCGGGGAAGATCGAGGTCGACGGCCGCGACATCACCGGCGAGGGGCCGCAGTCGATGCTGCGCCACGGGCTCGCGCACGTGCTGCAGGGGCACAGCGTGTTCCGCGAGATGACGGTCGGTGAGAACGTGATGCTCGGCGCCTTCACCCTCAAGGACCAGAAGGTCATCCAGGAGCGCGTCGAGTTCGTGCAGAACCTTTTCCCCATCGTGGGGGAGCGGTGGAAGCAGCTCGCCGGCCTGCTCTCGGGCGGTCAGCAGAAGCAGGTCGAGTTCGCGCGATCGCTGATGGTGAGCCCGAAGGTCGTGCTGCTCGACGAGCCCTCGATGGGCCTGGACCCCAAGACGACCGAGAAGGTCTTCGAGCAGATCGTGCGCATGCGCGACGCCGGAACCGCGGTGCTGCTCGTGGAGCAGAACGCGCGGCGGGCGCTCGAGACCGCAGACATCGGGTGCGTCCTCGACCTCGGTCGGGTGCACATCTCGGGCCCGGCATCCGAACTGCTTGCGGACCCGACACTCGCGGCCCTGTACCTGGGCGGCAAGCCGGCCGTCCCCGACGCCGGCTGAACCCCCGGGCGGGAGGAGGCAGTCGATGCCTCCTCCCGCTTTTTCGTCCATCCTGCGAAAGCGCTTCCGAAAGCGTTTCCGCCCTGACTCGCTCCACCGCTCCACCCACCCTCCTCGCTGCAGTGCCGCCCCGGGGAGGGAGGACGACCCATCGGCACGACACCGCACGACGACGACGTTGAGAGGTTTCTGATGCACGAACGAATCATGCGACCCGCGAGCTCGAGCACCCGATCGGCGGCACCTCCTCCTCGATCCTTCGGCGTGCGACGAACGGGTGCGCTGGTCGCCGCGGCGGCCGTCGTCGGAGCATTGCTGACCGCGACCCCGGCCGCCGCTGCGGAGCCGTTCACCGAGCTGGTCGACTTCGAGGCGTACGAGCGCGTCGCACTGAACGGGCAGGACGGGTGGGCGGCGTCGGCCGCCCCGCGTGTGATCGCCGACCCGCTGAACGGCAACAACCAGGTCGTGGAATCCGTCGGAGGAGGGCAGCAGTCGTACCGTGCCATCCCCGCCATCGCGGAGGGCGACACCGGCACGCTCTTCTTCCGGTTCCTGCGCACGGGCAACGTCGACACCTCCTTCGGGCTCACCGATGTCGATGCGCCGAACGACTACGCGAACAGCCGCGCCTACGTGAACAACCAGAATGACGACGTGCTGCGTGTCCGTGACGGCGGCGCGTTCAAGCCGGCGGGCGTGTGGTCGCGCGACGCCTGGCAGTGCGTGTGGATCGTCGCCGACAACGCGGCCGACAAGGTCACCGTGTACAGCCAGGGCGGTGCGTACGAGACGCAGACCCGTCTCCCGGAGGGGACCGAGCAGCAGTTCGGCTTCCGCCAGGCGGTGAACGGCGCACTCGACCGGTTCTTCTGGAAGAACGGCGCCTCCAGTGCGGGACGTCTGCTGCTCGATGACGTCGCGGTCGACAACACGGGCGAGAACCTCGCGATCGCCACCGGGAACCCCGGCGACTGCGCTCCGGGCGGCACGGCGAGCGAGCCGCTGCTGAACCCGCTCCCCGACCCCGCACTCGCCGACCTCGGCATCGAGGTGACCGAGCTCGCGCAGCTGCCGAAGTCGCAGACGACACCGGCCACGCAGGACCAGCGTCTCGTACGCCACAACCGGATCACGCACCTCGACGAGGTGCCGGACGACTCAGGTCGGCTCATGGTGCCCGACAACAACGACATCCTCTATCTGGTCGACAAGGAGTCGGGCGAGTACGTCCCGTACCTCAATGTCCGGAACGAGTTCGTCGACAACTTCCACAACAGCGCGGGACTCGGAACGGGTCTCGGCTCCGCGGAGTTCCACCCCGACTTCGCCGAGAACGGGCTGTTCTACACCGTGCACACCGAGGGCGGCACGGCGCTGACCGAAGACACCCCGGACTTCCCGGCCTTCGGCACCACCGCGTTCCACAGCGTGATCACGGAGTGGAAGGCCGACGATCCTTCGGCGGCGACCTTCGCGGGCACGCACCGCGAGGTCATGCGCATCCCGTTCGCCGGGCGGGTGCACACCGTGCAGCAGATCGCGTTCAATCCGACGGTGTCGGAGGGCGACGCCGACTACGGCAACCTGTACGTCCTCGTCGGCGACGGCGGCAACGGCGTCGGCAACGGCAACCCGCAGGATCTGGCCACGCCGCAGGGCAAGATCCTGCGCGTCGATCCGACGGGCGACGACAGCGAGAACGGCGAGTACGGTGTGCCGGCGGACAACCCGTTCGTCGACGAAGCGGATGCGCTGCCGGAGATCTACGCCGTCGGCATGCGCGACCCGCACCGCATCAGCTGGGACACCGAGGGCGACCACACCATGTACCTCGCGCACATCGGCGAGTGGCAGGTCGAGTCGGTCTACGCCGTCGAGCCGGGGGACAACTTCGGCTGGTCGGTGCGTGAGGGGTCGTTCCTCGCCGAGAATCGACAGATCTTCCCGCTGCCGGCCGACGACGCCGAGAACGGCTTCACCTACCCGGTGGCCGCCTACGACCACAACCGCGACCCCGGCCAGACCGGCGACGCGGGAGTGGCCGTGAACGGCGGATTCGTCTACCGCGGCGAGATCCCCGAGCTGCAGGGACGCTACCTGTTCACCGATCTGGTGCGCGGGTGGGTGCTGTCCACGGATGCCGAGGAGATGGTGCGCAACGACGGCGACATCGACGACCTCGCCACGATCGAGGAGTTGCGGGTCTTCGCCGACGGTGTGGAGACCACGTTCCAGGAGCTGGTCGGCGACAAGCGCGTCGACCTGCGGTTCGGCTCCGACGCCGACGGCGAGCTCTACCTCGTCTCCAAGGCGAACGGCAAGATCTGGAAGGTGACGGGGGCGCGCTCGGTCGAGGAACCGACCAACCCGTTCGTCCTCCCCGCACTCGCGCCGAACCTGGTCACGCACCACGACTTCGACCACCCGGATGCGGCGAAGCCGACGATCGAGCTCGACCAGGGACGCTCCGGCACCGACATCTCCCTGATCAACGGCGGGGTCGAGATGCGGGTCGCCGATCGTGCCTACCCCGGTGCGGGGGAAGCGCTCCAGACGCAGCAGATGAGTCCGCGGACCGCGTCGAACGACGACTGGAAGGCGGGCATCTACGATGCGGACGGCGTCGAGTCGCTGGACAGGTTCGCCGGTACGGACAAGGCCTCCGTCATGGGCTGGTTCAAGCCGACCGGTGATCACCCCGCCCTGAACTCGGGGACCGCGAACCCGGACGACGTGTACAACGCGATCGGTCTCGCGGGCGTGCTCACCGGCACGTCCGACGGCCATGCGGTGCGGGCACTGCTCGAGGTCATCACGGTCGACGGCGAGCTCAAGCTCGTGGCGCTCGGGCGTCGCGTCGACGGGGCAGGCTCCTGGACCTTCGCGGCCGACCTGCCGTGGAACGAGATCCTCAAGAAGGGGCAGTGGGTGCACCTCGCCGCGACCTTCGACTTCGCGGCGGGCGAGATGAAGCTGTTCATGAACGGCGAGGAGCTCGCGGGGAAGTACACCGCAGCCAACCCGTGGGGTGACGGATCCACGTCCGACACCGCACCGGCAGGGATCAAGATCGGCGGCAGCTTCCCGCAGAACACGAAGGAGGCCAATCCGTTCAACGGGCGGATGGACGACATCATGCTGCTCGACACGGTGCCGACCGCCGAGCAGGTGGCCGCGCAGTACGCGCTGTACGCCGTGCCCCCGGTCGAGCCGCCGACGCCGCCGACGTGCACTCCGGACGGCGAGGTCATCACGGACGTGATGGGGGAGGGCGACTGGGCGCCGCGGACACCGGCCAAGTGGGACTTCCCCGGCGACGACGTCGTGCTCACCGAGGCGGGGACGAACCCGAACGACGGCATCCGCCGACCGTTCGAGTACGCCGTGCTCACCGAGGGGCCGGAGCTCGGATCATTCGACCTCACCGGCCAGGTGCGGCTCGACGAGAAGGCTTCCGTGAACAACCGCGACGTGATCATCGTCTTCGGATGGAAGTCGGACACGGAGTACTACTACGCCCACCTCTCGCAGGACAATTCGATCTACCCGCACAACGGCATCTTCAAGGTGAACAAGGCCGACCGCGAGCGGATCGACGACCAGTGGGACGGCGCGGTGGGTGCTCCGCCGGCGGTCACCGACGAGGAGTGGCACGACGTGCGCGTGGTCCGCTGCGTCGACAGCGGCGACATCGCCGTCTACGTCGACGGGCTCGACACCCCGCTGATGACCGCGAACGACAAGACGTTCCCCGAGGGTCGGGTGGGCTTCGGCTCCTTCGACAACTTCGGGCGTCTCCGCGACCTCTCGGTCACGGCGGCGGCGACGGACACCACGGCTCCCGTGGCGACCGTCAAGAGCGGCGCGGAGTTCACGGTCGGCCGTGACGGCATCTACAGCAAGGTGTCGTTCGCACTCCAGGACGAGGGGACCATCGATCGTCTGACCCTCAACGGCGTCGAGAAGGACCTGACGAACGCTGCGTGGTCTGACTTGAACGGGGTGGTGCCCGGTGCCTTCGGCGCGGTGGAAGGAGCGAACACGCTGGTCGTGTACGACGTGGCCGGCAACGCCACCACGGTCACCTTCACCCTCGACGTCACGGCCCCCACCGTGACGGTCAAGGAGGGCGACCAGTTCACGGTGGGTGCGAACGGCGCCTACAGTCTGGTGTCATACAAGCTCAACGACGCCGGCAAGGTCGATCGGCTGACGGTCAACGGAGTTGCGAAGGACCTGACGGACAACGTCTGGTCCGACCTCAACTTCCTGAAGCCGGGAGCCTTCGGCGCTGTCTCCGGGGCGAACACGCTGGTCGTGTACGACGTGGCGGGCAACGCCACGACCGTGCCGTTCACCGTGACCGGCGCCGGCGGATAGTCGCACACGAAGACAGGGCGGCCCCCGGGACGAGTTTCGTCCCGGGGGCCGCCCTGTGCGTCTGCGTCAGACGACGGCCGAGCTCGCGCGCGCGAAGAGCGTGGGCGTCATCGTGATCGTGCGGTGCGTGTGGCCCACGGGATCCGCGATCTCCTCATAGAGCACCTGGGCGGCGGTGCGCCCCATCTCGTGTCCCGGCTGGCCCACGCTGGTGATCGGGATCGAGCTGTCCTGCGCGAAGTGGTTGTTGTCGTAGCCGACCACGGCGATGTCCGAGGGGACGTGCATGCCGGCGAGCTGCATGGTCTGGATCGCGCCCGCGGCCAGGGCGTCGGCGGCGGCGAAGAGCCCGTCGGGGCGCTCGCCGACGGGTCGGGAGCTGAGCATCTCGCCGAGCGCGTAGCCACCGCGCACGGTGATGCTGTGGGTCTCGATCGTCTCCAGCTGGGCATCGGCGACCTCGGCGACGGCCCGCTGCGCTCCGATGCGACGCTGTGCGATCGCGGAGAGCGAGAACGGACCACCGGCGAATGCCAGGCGGCGCAGCCCCTGATCGAGCAGATGCCTGGTGGCGAGGTAGCCGCCGAGCTCCTCGTCGACGACCACGCCGCAGGCGTCGTCGTCTCCCGGCCAGTTCACGTGCACGACCGGCATGCCGCGGTGGCGGGCGGCGCGAGCGGCATCGAGAGGGGCGTCGAGCGGGGCGAGGAGGATGCCCGCCACCTTCGCCTCCTCGAACACGCTGATGTAGGAGTCCTGCTTCGCGAGGTTCACGTCGCTGTTGGCGAGGAGGAGGCGGATGTTGTGCGCATCGAGCTCCTCCTCGACGCCGCGAGCCATGTCGACGAAGAACGAGTTGCCGACGTCGACGACCACGAATCCCACGGTGTCGGCTCGCCCGGTGACGAGGGAGCGGGCGGCGTTGTTGCGCACGAACCCGAGTTCGTCGATGGCGTTCAGCACCCGCTCGCGCGTCTCCTGCGCGACGATCTGCGGATTGTTCAGCACGTTCGACACCGTGCCGAGGGCGACGCCCGCGTGCCGGGCGACGTCAGCCATCACCGGGCGGGGCCGACTCGCGTCGGGGGAGGTGGTCATGTGGTGGTCGTCCGTTCGTCGCGAAATGACATTTGCTTCTTGGAGCGCTTCAAGCGTACTATCTGAAGCGCTTCAAGTGTGTGATCAATGCGGCTCGCCCGTTTCAAGGAGGAATCATGAAGCTGACCACAGCACGGCTCTGGAGACGCGGTGCGATCACCGCCATCGCCGGAGCATCGGCCCTCGCGCTCACCGCCTGCGGTGGCGGCGGGGGATCGACGGCGGGCACGGACTCGCTGTCGCTGTTCGTGAACGTCGAGAACACCGAGGTCCCCGCCATCCTCGACACGCTCGCCGGTAAGGCGTGCTCCGCCGAGGCCGACACCCTGCCGCTCGATGTCGAGACGGTCCCGCAGTCCAACCTCGACCAGCAGCTGCAGCTCAAGGCCGGTCAGGGCGATCTGCCGGTGCTCTTCAGTGCCGGAAACGCCCCCGCACTGACCAAGACCCTCGCGGATTCGGGCAACGTCGCCGACTTCGAGGAGATCCTCACCGACCTCGACGTGATCGACAACATCGAGCCGGCGGCGATCTCGACCATCGAGAACCTCTACGGCGGGTTCCGCGTGCTGCCCTTCGAGTACAACGTCGAGGGCATCTGGTACAACAAGGCGATCTTCGCCGAGCAGCGCATCGACGAGCCGCAGACCTTCGACGAGCTGGTCGCCGCCGCCGCGAAGCTCGAGGCTGCCGGCATCCAGCCGTTCTCCGCGAGCGGCGAGCAGGGCTGGCCGATCACCCGTCTGATCTCCGGCTACCTCTTCCGCGACCTCGGCCCGGACGCGCTGCAGAAGGTCGCCGACGGCGAGGCGAAGCTCACCGATCCCGAGTATGTGGCCGCCGCACAGGCGATCGCCGACCTCGGTGCCGAGGGCTACTTCGGCAAGGGCGTCGGCTCCATCGACATGGCCACCAGCGAGAACCAGTTCCTGAACGGCTCGGCCGCGATGTTCTACATGGGCTCCTGGTTCCTGAGCCAGGCGAACGACCCCGAGGTCAACCGGATCGGCGCCGAGAACGTGGGCTTCATGCCGTTCCCCGGCGTCGAGGGAGGTGCGGGCGACCGTTCGCAGCTCGCCGCCAACGTGGGCCTGCCCATCACGATGAACGCCAAGGCCGTGAACGACGACACCGAGGCCTGGCTGTCCTGCATCACCGAGAACTACGGCTCCGTGGCGCTCGAGCAGGAGAACCGCGTGTCCGGCTTCGCGCTGAACACCGAGGTCACCGATGTGCCGCCGCTCACGCAGCTGATCCAGGAGCAGGTCGCCGACACCGAGACCACGGTCCTCTGGTTCGAGGCGCTGTTCTCTGCGGAGGCCACGACCACGAGCCAGCGCAACGCTGCGCCGCTGATCACCGGCAGTGTCTCCGCGGAGGAGTTCATGTCGATGATCCAGGCGGACCTCGACTAGCGAGAAAACGAGAGGGGGCGGCGTCCCCGCGCGCCGCCCCCTCATCCTTCAGGAGAACGAATGCAGAACGTGTTGGGCGATCGCAAGGCGATCGCCATCCTTCTCGGCCCCGCCCTGCTCATCTACTCGGTGGTGATGCTGATCCCCGTCGTCTGGTCGCTGGGCTACACGCTGTTCGAGGGCAACGCCATCGTCGGCTTCGAGTTCGTCGGCCTCGACAACGTCGTCCGGTTGATCGGCGACTCCGAGGTGCACGCCGCGCTGCTGTTCACCCTGAAGTACGCCGCTGTCGTGACCATCGGGCAGGTCCTGCTCGGGTACCTGCTCTCGCTCCTCTACGTCTTCGCGCTCAAGCGCGCGTCCGGGCTCGTCCGGACCCTGGTGTTCTTCCCCGTCGTGATGCCGACGGTCGCCGTCGCGCTGCTCTTCCAGCAGCTGTTCTCGATCGCGCCGACCGAGGGCGTCGTCAACTCGATGCTGTCGGGTCTCGGCGGGGTTCCCGTGGACTGGTTCGGTGATGGCGCGAGCGCGTTCATCGTCATCGCGATCATGGACATCTGGCGCTCCATGGGCTTCTACGGTGTGCTGCTCTACGCCGGGCTGATCGACATCCCCGAGGATGTGCTGGAGTCGGCCCGCCTCGACGGCGCCAGCGGATGGAAGCTCGTCCGCCACGTCGTGCTCCCGCTTTCGGCCCCGGTGCTGATCTCGTCGCTGATCTTCTCGATCAACGGAACCCTGAAGGTCTTCGACAGTGTGCTCGCTCTGACCAACGGCGGCCCGGGCACCTCGACCAGCCCGCTCACGATCTCGATGTTCGACAACGCGTTCACCTACGGCAACTACGGCTACGGCTCGACCATCGCGATGCTGCTCACCATCATCTGCCTCGTCGTGACCGTGTTCATCTTCCGTGCCAATGCCCGCACGGCGAAGAAGGGAGGCGTGGCATGAGCACGTCGACGCCCGTATCCCGCCGCGCCACCCGGATGCTCCGCCGCGCACCCATCTGGCTGCTCGTCGCCGTGCTCCTGGTCATCGTCGGCTACCCGCTGATCTGGCTGCTGCTGGGCTCGTTCAAGAGCCAGCGGGAGTTCCTGGAGGCGCCCACCTGGGCGCTTCCGGAGCAATGGAACTTCGACAACTACATCGTCGCCTGGGACACGGCCGGTCTCGGCCAGTCCCTCTTCAACAGCGCGATCACGGTGCTGCCCTCGCTCTTCCTGATGCTGCTCCTCGGCACCGCAGCGGCATTCGCGCTCGAGGTGCTCGTGTGGAAGGGGCGCAACGGCGTGCTGATCATCTTCCTCGCCGGCATCATGGTGCCGACGCAGATGATCCTGCTCCCGCTGTTCAGCACCTACTTCCAGCTCGGACTCACCGGCTCGCTCTGGCCGCTGATCATCACCTACACGGCCACGGGTCTGCCGCTGACCGTCTTCCTGATGGCGACGTACTTCCGTGCGATCCCGCGGGAGGTGTTCGAGGCGGCGACGCTCGACGGCGCCAGCATCTACCGGCAGTTCTTCTCCATCGCGCTGCCGATGATGAAGAACGGACTGTTCACGGTCGGACTCGTGCAGTTCTTCTTCTTCTGGAACGACCTGCTCATCGCGCTGACCTTCGCCAACTCCGGCAACCTGCGCACCCTGCAGGTCGGGCTGCTCAACTTCAACGGCCAGTTCGGAACGACCCAGTACGGTCCGCTGTTCGCCGCCATCAGCATCAACGTGTTCGCCCTCCTGATCATCTACCTGGTGCTCAACCAGCGCATCCAGAAGGGCCTCACGGCCGGAGCGGTCAAGGGATGAGCGCGCCCACCTCTGAAAGGACGTTCGTGAAGGTCTCCGCTCCCCGGTTCGAGCACATCGACGACACCCTCGGGATGGGGACTCGCACGCCGCGGCTCTCCTGGAAGACCGAGGCCCCGGAGGGCTGGACCCAGCACGGGTGGCAGCTCGAGTGCGAGCGCGCGGACGGCGCCGTCATCGCCTCCGGCACGAACGCCGACCAGGTGCTCGTCGACTGGCCGTTCGAACCGCTCTCCTCCCGCGAGCAGGTGCGCGTGCGCGTGCGCGTGCGCGGTGAGGATCAGCGCTGGTCGTCCTGGAGCGCGCAGACGACCGCCGAGGCGGGGCTGCTGGATGCCGCGGACTGGGTCGCCGCACCCGTCGGCGCGTCGTGGCCCGAGACGCCAGACACCGATCGTCGACCGGCGCTCGTGCGGCGGACCTTCCGTCTCGACCGCCCGGTCTCGAGCGCCCGCCTGTACGTCACGGCACACGGGCTCTACGAGGTGGAGATCAACGGCGCGCGCATCGGCGACCACGAGTTCTCGCCGGGATGGACGAAGTACGACGAGCGCCTCGTGTACTGGACCTTCGATGTCACCGACCAGCTCGGCGAGGGCGAGAACACCGTCGGCGCGTGGCTGGGCGACGGCTGGTATCGCGGACGGCTCGGCTTCAACGGCGGCTACCGCGACCTCTACGGCACCGACCAGGCCCTCATCGCCCAGCTCGAGGTCACGCACGACGACGGGACCAAGACGGTCATCGCGACGGATGAGAGCTGGTCGACCGCTCCGAGCCCGATCCTGGTGTCCGGACTCTACGACGGCGAGAAGCATGATGCTCGTGAGGAGCAGCCCGGGTGGTCGCGCCCCGGAGCCGGTGAGGACGGGTGGAGCCCCGTGCGCGTCGGTCATCGCGACCCGGCGACGCTGGTCGCCCCGACGCTCCCGCCGGTGCGCTGCACCGAGGAGATCGCCCCCGTCACCGTCACCCGGGTCGACGAGACGACCCACCTCCTCGACTTCGGCCAGAACCTCGTCGGGCGACTGCGCGTGCGGGTGCAGGGGCCGGCGGGGCACGTGATCGCCCTGCGCCATGCCGAGGTGCTGGAACACGGCGAGCTCGGCATCCGACCGCTGCGCCTGGCCGACGCCCACGATCTGATCACGCTCGACGGCGGCGAGCCGCGGTTCTGGGAGCCCAAGTTCACCTTCCACGGCTTCCGCTACGCGACGGTCACCGGCCTCGGCGAGATCGGGGAGGGAGACGTGGTCGCGCGCGTCATCCACAGCGACATGCGCCGCACCGGATGGCTGGAGACGTCGAACCCCGACCTGAACCGCCTGCACGAGAACGTCCGCTGGGGCATGCGCGGCAACTTCCTCAGCATCCCCACCGACTGCCCGCAGCGTGACGAGCGTCTCGGGTGGACCGGCGACGTGCAGGTCTTCGCGCCCACGGCATCCTTCCTCTACGACTCGGCCGGTTTCCTCGAGAACTGGCTCACCGACGTGGCTCTCGAACAGCTCCCCGACGGCACCATCCCGTGGTTCGTCCCGGTCATCCCCGGCGGCCCCACCTGGAATCCGATCCGGACCGGAGCCGTGTGGGGAGACGTCTCGGTGCTGACGCCCTGGACGCTCCACGAGCGGTTCGGGGACCGGGAGGTGCTGCGCCGCCAGTACGACAGCGGCCGCAGGTGGGTCGAGCGCATGATCACGCAGTCCGGATCCGCGCGTCTCTGGCGTGACGGTCATCAGCTGGGTGACTGGCTCGACCCGGCGGCACCGCCGCACGACCCGGCCGATGCGCGCACCGACCGGTATCTGGTCGCCTCCGCGTACTTCGCGTTCTCGACGCGACGGCTGGCAGACACCGCGAGGCTCCTCGGCCTCGCAGCCGACGCCGACCGGTACGCGCGGATCGCCGAGGAGGCGCGCGATGCCTTCCGTGCGGAATACGTGCGAGCGGACGGCACGCTCACCTCCGACGCGCAGACCGCATATGCGCTCGCCATTCGGTTCGGACTCCTGAGCGCAACCGAGGAGGCGACCGCGGGCCGGCGTCTCGCCGCGCTCGTCCGCGAGGCGGGGAACCGCATCGCCACGGGCTTCGCGGGGACCCCGGTCATCAGCGACGCGCTCTCGCAGACCGGACACGTCGACACGGCGTACGACCTGATCCTCGAGACCGAGTGCCCCTCGTGGCTCTACACGGTGCGCATGGGCGGGACGACGATCTGGGAGCGCTGGGACTCCATGCTCCCCGACGGATCGATCAACCCCGGCGAGATGACCAGCTTCAACCACTTCGCTCTGGGGAGCGTGGCCGACTGGATGCACCGGGTCATCGGCGGACTCTCGCCGGCGGCGCCCGGGTACCAGAGGATCGAGTGGGCGCCCGAGCCCGGCGGCGGACTGGACCACGCACGCGTCGCGTTCGAGTCGCCGTACGGTCTGATCGAAGGATCCTGGCGGCGGTCGGCCGAGGGGGTCCACTACGACCTCTCCGTGCCGACCGGCGTCGAGGGCACGATCCGCATCGCCGGTCTCGACGAGCAGCGCATCGAGTCCGGAGGGCGGTTCGAGGTGTTCGTCTCGTCGTCGGAGGCCGTCGCCGCATGATCCGCTGATCACGGCCGGTGCGATCACCAGGCCCGCTTCAGCATGCCCGGATACCCTCGGAGCATGCGCCGAATCCTCGTCCTCCCGCTCGTGCTCGCCGTCGGCCTCGTCCTGGCGGGCTGCTCGCAGGTGACGCAGATGGCGGGCGATGCTCTCGGCGTCGACGTGCAGGCCGCCTGCACCACGATCGACGACGCCTACGGGCAGTACCAGACGCTGCTCGACCAGGGTGAGCTCTCGGCCGAGCAGGCGGATGCCGCGCGTGACGACCTGGTCGCCTCGCTCAACGGGCTGGCGGAGAACACCGAAGGTCAGCTCGGCGACCTCATCCGCTCGGGTGCGGAGAAGATCGGCGGGATGACCGACCTGCAGGCGCCCGAGACCGTCGAGGCGATCGAGCAGCTCAAGGACTCCGCCTCCGCGTTCTGCGGCTGATCCGCGAGGCCGCTCGCCATTCACGGCGGTGTCAAGGGGCGTGCCGCTGCGCCTGCACCGCCGTACCCTCGGAGCGACACGGACGCCCTCCCGCACGCGCGGAGCCTGCGGTGTCCGCCGACGGAGAGGAACGCACATGAGCGGCGGCAACGACGACATCCGCACCGACCGGAACGACATCAGCACCGAACCCGGGCCCGGGACCGAGGGGAACGACAACCTCGGTGCCGAAGACGGCAAGGGGAATCCGCCCACAGTGGTGCCGAGCGACGGAGGCGACACCGACGAGGGAGACATCCTCGCGGAAGACCCGGAAGACGGCTAGCCGCGTTCCTGGCCGACGCCTCAGCTGAGGCGCTCGGTCAGGTGGACGGTGACCTCGTCGCCGTCCGTCCGTCCGATCCTCTTGCGGATCGCAGCGGCGACGGGCAGCTTGTGCGTGCCATCGCCGAGGGCCATGAACGCCCCGCGGAACGGCTCGCCGTCGACGGTCCCGGCGACTTTGACGAGTCCGCGAGTCCCGAAGATCGTCGCGGAGTCGGGGAGTTGCACGCAGGTCCAGGTGTCGCCGTCGCGGACCTTTCCGAGGACGGCGGTGAAGGTGATGTCGAGTGGGGTGCTCATGGCTTTCTCCTGTCTTGCGGGTCAGACGAAGAGACCGACGATGGCCCCGATGGCGGTGAGTTTGATCACCCAGAGGATCAGTGGCAGGACCGACAGTACGAGCCAATCCCAAGCATCTTTGCTCCACCAATATTCTACGTGGGCCGTAGCTGGTCGCTAACATGATAGTGACCTACCCCCCTGGGCGGCAGCGGCGGCTTGGGCGGCCTACCTCGGCAGCGTGAGTCAGGAGAAGCGCGACAAGTACGGTGATTTCGCGTGTTGACGGGGATGGATTCCGAGGTTGTGAGGAGTTCAACGTGACCGAAGCGCGTACCAAGCGTCCATCAGGCGCAGTCATCACTGGTTGGGTGGCAGTTCTCTTCTGCGGAGCTCTCGCGTTTCTCAACGCGACGATCGCAGCCGAAGTTGGCTTTCGGGTCTTCTTCCTCGCTCTTGGGACGATCCTCGTTGTCAGCGGAATCTGTCTCATCGCACGCTGGTATCGCGTGAATTCCAAGATCAGCAAGGCCCCGAACTGATTCAAGACGGACGAGCACGCAGAAGGAGGGGGCGCCCGGATTGTCGTCTCCGCGTTCTTGCCCGCGGGCGGCAAATTCCTCAAGGACCGCTACAGGGAGACGGCGGGCAAGCCGAAGTCCCGCCTCGCGGCGACGTCCACGGTTCCTCAAGCTCTCACAGGGCTCCCGGGGCCGGATCCCCCGTGTGGGTGAGTGTGGGAGGGGGTCTGCTCCGCCGGTCGGCTCGGCCGCTGCAGCTCCTCGGCTACTGCTTCGGCGACGATCGCGCTGGCGCGGGCGTCGAGATGGATGCCGTCGGGGTGGCTCCTCGTGCACGACCGGGTGATCTCGAAGACGTCGATGAGTCCGACCCCGAGGGTCTCGGCGACGCGCCGCACGATCGGTGCGACCTCTTCTTCGATGATCCACCAGTGCACGCCGAGGCGGTTCTCGTATGCGATCGGCGGGGTGAGCAGGTGGACGGTCGCGCCCCGTGCACGGAAGCGATCCACGAACGCCTCGAGTTCGGACTCGAAGCGTGAGGCGTCCCAGTTGCCGTCGCGGGCGTCGTTCGAGCCGAGCATGATGAGGACGATGTCGGCCTCCGCCGCGATCGATGCCGCCGCGAAAGGTGTCGCGTCGTACGGCAGGTCGCCTTCGCGTTGCAGGGTGCGCCGGTTCACGCCGTAGTTGAGCACCTGATACTGCCCGCCGAGGAGCTGCTCGAGCCTGGCGGGGTATGACCGGCGGGTGCGGCCGCGGAAGAGCATCCCCGCGCCGTAGGTGTTGCTGTCGCCGACGGCAGCGATCCTGATCCGCTCGTCGTCCGGTCGGGGAAGCGGTGGGTACATGACGCGCCGATAGATGCCGCCGATGACGGCTGCGAAGGCGGCGAGCGACGCGGCGATGGCGAAGAGGGGCGTCTGGCTCCTGCGGCTTCGGATCATCCGTCCATCCTCTCTCAATCGCCGTCTGGATCGACCGCGGGGTGGAGACTGTCACCGACGCCCTCGCACAGGACAGGAGAACGATGTCGCCCGTCTTCCCCCGTTCCGTCTCCGTGGTCATCCCGGTGCGGAACGACGCCGTCCTTCTGGAGCAGTGCCTGGGCGCCCTCGATCGGCAGACGCGCAGGCCCGACGAGGTCGTCGTCGTCGACAACGGCAGCACGGATGACACGGTGGCGGTCGCCGAGCGGTTCGGCGCACGCGTCGTGACGGAACCCGTGCAGGGGATTCCCCGAGCGTCAGCGGCGGGGTACGACGCGGCGACCGGCGACATCATCGCGCGGTTGGACGCCGACTCGCGCCCGCGACTCGACTGGATCGAGCGGATCGAGCGGACGTTCCGCAGCCACGACGGCCTCGACTTCCTCACCGGCGATCCGAGCTTCTACGGCTCGACTCCGCTCGTGCACTGGATGGGGGAGCACCTCTACATCGGCGGCATGTACACGGTGCTCACCCCGCTGCTCGGGCATGCTCCGCTGTTCGGCTCGAACATGGCGATGCGCGCCGAGACGTGGCGGATGCTGAGCGGCGAGGTGCACCGCGAGGAGCAGAACATCCACGACGACTTCGACCTGTCGTTCCACGTGCGCCCCGACATGACCGTGCTGCGGGACCGGAGTCTCGTCGTCGAGGTGTCGGCGCGCCCGTTCCGGGACTGGGCGTCTCTCCGGCGTCGGCTGAGTTACGTGCTTCCCACGGTCAGGCTGCATCTGCCGCACGAGCCGCTGCACGTGCGGCGACGGGCGCGACGCGAGGCCGAAACCGAGGCCCTCCGCGGCTGAGTCACCCGACGGCGTGCGCGTAGAGCTCGAGCAGGTCCGCGGTGAGCTGATGCGGAGTGGTCTCGCTCGGGCTGTGGCCGGTGGGGTAGGCGCGGAAATCGGCTTCGATGTCGCGGGCGTACCGTTCGTGGGCGGCCAGCGGCCACAGGTCGTGCGAGCCGGCGACGACCAGCTTGGGGATCGACAGCGCTCGCACGCGGCCGCGCACATCCGGGGCGGTCATCATGAGTCCGACGATCTCATCGACGCTGCGCCTGCTCGTGAGCGCGAAACGCGAACGGACGAACTCGAGCCGTCGGGGCGGGACTCGGTTCTTGTTGGTCACGATCCCCCAGATCATGAGTCCGGCACCGCGACGAGGGCTCGCGATCGGAGCGATCGGGCCCAGCCACTTCATGGTCGCGAAGACGTTGCCGACGCCGGGGGGAGTGGTCAGAAGCGCCAGGGAGAGCACGAGGTCGGGGCGACGGACGGCGACCAGCTGCGCGATCGTGCCGGCGAAGGAGTAGCCCAGCAGGTGCGGGGGAGCCCCGGCTTCGAGGAAGGCGACCAGGTCGCCGATGAACAGCTCGTATGTGTAGGTCGTGTGCGCGCCCGCGGCATGCGACTCGTACTGCCCGGCGAGGTCGAACGACTGCACGAAGAATCCGGCGTCCGCCAGGAGCGGCAGCATGAGGGCGAAGTCCTCCTTCGAACCCGTCGCGCCGGGAACCAGGACCACGCGCGGATGAGCGGGGTCGCCCAGTGACACCACGGCCAGCTCCCCGCTCGGCGCGGAGAATCGCGAAGCCCTCGATCCGGGCGGCGGCACCGTCCAGTCGACGTCGCCGATCGCCGCGTCGAGCTCCGCCGGGGCGATGTGCGCCCGCTCACTCCGCGAATCCGTCGACACGCTGACACGGTACCGCTCCGGCTGCGCTCGCAGAAGGAAGGCGGCCCGTTGCTGTCGGATCTCGCGGCGCTGCCGACAGTGAGCAGAGAGTCCCTCGGGGCCGCCGGGCGACTCGACGTCCGGTCATGCGCACAAGGAAGGCGGCCCATGAAGCCGAAGAAGTTTGTCCCTGTCCTCACGATCACCGCGGTCGCGGCGGTCGCTCTCGCCGGATGCTCCGGGGAATCGGCGGGCCCGCAGCAGGGCGTGTTCGAGTTCGAGTCGGCATACGGCGATTCGACCACCGGTGAGCTGGTGATCCGCGTCCCGGAGGCTCTCATCGAGGCCGCGGGCAGCGATGCCGACGGACTGCTCGTGCGCGAGGTGCGGGCCACGCCCCGCGAGCTCGACGGCGCGCAGTACTGTGCCGTCGACCTCGCCATGTCCTACGCGGGCGATGCGCCCGACGTGCTCACGGAGCCGTCGATGACCCGATCCGAGTGGGAGGCGCAGACGGAAGACGAGTTCGAGCGTCGGCTGACCGGCGACTTCGGCGTGAGCACCGAGGAGGAGGCGCTCGCGAACGGCGCGGATCCCGCGCACATCGAAGAGCTGAAGGAGGTCGCCGGCATCGGCGCGCCCTTCACGCCCACGCCGGCCTGGGCTCCGCTGATGGCTGCCGTGCCGGTCGCCGATCTCGATGACGCCGATGCCGCACCCGGGCTCTACCACTCCGACGACTACGCGACCCTGACGCTGGTGCAGGACTGCGCGGCATCTGCGTCGGATTACGACAACAGCACCGAGTTCTGGCTCCCCGCGATCGGCGATGACGGGAGCATCACCCGGTTCGCCGGCATGAATCTCGCCGTGATGACGTCGGGCACGATGATCGTGAACGAGGCGGAGATCGCAGGCTACGTCCGCGACTCGGAGGGCAACTGGATCGCGAGCTGACGGCATCCCGGACAGAGCGCGTCGGGGGTCCCTCTCATCGTCCTGGTGAGCGGAGCCCCCGATCCTGTTCCAGCATCGTGCGGGCCAGCCTGCGTGCCACGGCGAACGGCGCGGCGAACGTCTCCATGCCGACGGTGACGATGGCGCCCTCGTAGAGCAGCATCAGGGCCTTCGACATGAGGTCGGGGTCCGGGACATCCGCTTCGCGGCACAGCTCGGCGAAGAGGTCGAGCAGCCAGGCCTTCTGCCGCGCCACCTCGGGGAAGACCGGGTGGCCGTCGTGGCCGTCGCCGATCTCCGCGCGGGCGTTGATCGCGCTGCACCCCTTGGGGCTGTTCTCGTCCGACCAGGCGATGGCCGCGTCGAACACGGCGAGCACGCGCGCGATGCCCGGCTCCGGCACGCGGGAGAGGTGTTCTGCCACGTGTTCCCGCCAACGTGCATCGCGGTGCTGCAGGTACGAGACGACCAGTGCCTCCTTCGACCCGAAGCGGTCGTACAGGGTCTTCTTGGTGACGCCCGCGGCTTCCGCGATCGTGTCGACACCCACCGCATGGATGCCGCGCTCGTAGAAGAGCAGCGACGCGGCATCGAGCACGCGGGCGGCGCCCGGGGTGAGTGAGGGGAGATCGGGGACGGTGACGGCCATGACAGCGAGTATACCAACCTGTATAGTCGGAGGAATGGGTATACAGATCGGTATAGTTCGTGTCGGCGTGACGATCGCGGCATCCGTGGCCTTCGTCCTCACCTGGAGCTCCGGGTTCCTCGTGCCGGCGTTGGTGCCGATCGACGTCTCGCCCCTCGCTCTGCTGGTGTGGCGGTTCGTGCCGCTCGCGGTGATCCTGCTCGCCGTCGTCGGATCCACCGGTGCGGGGCGGGGTGTCACCCGCGCCGACGTGGGGCGCCAGGCGGTCATCGGTCTCTTCGCCCAGTTCGGATACTGCACCGCGGTGTACGCAGCCATCTCCTCGGGTGTCGCCACCGGTACCACGGCACTGATCGATGCCGTGCAGCCGCTCATCGTCGCCGTCCTCGTCGGCCCGTTGCTCGGACTGCGCGTGCGCGGGGCGCAGTGGGCCGGGCTCCTGATCGGCGCGGCGGGAGTGCTCCTGGTGGTGCGCTCGCAGCTCGACGACTCGACCGCGCACCCCGCCGCCTATGTCTGGCCGGCCCTGGCGATGGCCAGCCTGATCGTCGGCACGTTCCTCCAGCGCCGTGCGGAACCGCGGACGGGCACGCTCGTCACGCTCACCATCCACGTGACCGTGACCGCCCTGGCGCTCGTGCCGGTCGCCGCGGTCTTCGGAGCGCTCGTGCCGCCGGCATCCGTCTCGTTCTGGGTCGCTGTCGGGTTCGCCGCCGCGTTCCCCACACTCGCGGCCTACGGGCTGTACTGGTGGCTGCTGCGCCGGGTGGGGATCACTGCCCTGAACGCCCTGCTCTTCCTGATCGCTCCGACGACCGCACTGGCCGGAGCGCTCCTGCTGGGCGAGCCGCTCACGGCGCTCACTGTCCTCGGTTTCGCGCTGTGTGCCGGCGGTGTGGCGGCGGTGCTGGTGAGCGAGACGCGCGCCTCGCGGTCAGCCCTGGGGTCGGCTCGAGCCGGATCCGTATCCTCGAGTCACGCCTCGGAGCCTCTGGCTGCCTGCTCGACGCCGCGATAGTTGCGCTTTCGCAACTATCGGAGTATGGTTGACCTCGATCAACTTTCTACGCAGGAGCGTCAAACCAAGTGACAAACACCCCATCCTCAGCACCCGAAGCCACGCGCTCGGCCCGCGAGGTCTTCACCGCGATCTCCGGACTCGTCGTCGGCATGTTCGTCGCCGTGCTCTCGGGCACCGTCGTGTCGACCTCGATGCCGGTCATCATCGCCGACCTCGGCGGCACCCAATCCCAGTACACCTGGGTCATCACCGCGAGCCTTCTGGCCACCGCCGTCTCGACCCCCATCTGGGGCAAGCTCGCCGACCTGGTCGACCGCAAGGTCCTGGTCCAGGTCTCCCTCATCCTCTTCACGGTCGGCACCGTGATCGCCGGCTTCTCGACCGACACGAACATGCTCATCGCGGTCCGCGTCATCCAGGGCATCGGCGTCGGCGGCCTGATGTCGCTCGTCATGATCGCGGTGGCCCTCATCATCTCGCCGCGTGAACGCGGCAAGTACATGGGCGTCGTCGGCGGCATCATGGCCCTCGGCACGATCGGCGGCCCGTTGCTCGGCGGACTCCTCACCGATGTATGGGGCTGGCGCTCCAACTTCTTCGTCGGCGTGCCGTTCGCGATCCTCGCCCTCGTGCTGCTGCAGTTCACGCTGCACCTGCCGAAGCCCCAGCGAGACACCAAGGTGTCGATCGACTACTTCGGCATCGTGCTGCTCGCGGTCGGCGTCTCGACCCTCCTCATCTGGGTCTCGATGGGCGGCAACCAGTTCGACTGGGACTCCTCGACGAGCATCATGCTCGCCGTGACCGCCGGCGTCGCGATCGCCGCGTTCATCACCGTCGAGTTCTTCGTCAAGGAACCGATCGTGCCGATGTCGCTGTTCCGCAACCGCACCTTCACCCTGTCGGTCATCGCCTCGATCGCCATCGGCGTCTCGATGTTCGCGACCTCGGTGTTCCTCGCGCAGTACTTCCAGCTGGCTCGTGGCGCGACGCCCACCGAATCCGGCCTGATGACCATCCCGATGATCATCGGTCAGATGGGCGCATCGATCATCATCGGCCAGCTCGTGAGCCGCTTCGGCAAGTGGAAGGGCTGGATGCTGACGGGCTCGGTCCTCGCGACCGTCGGCGTCAGCCTCATGGCCACCCTGCGCTACGACACCCCGTTCCCGCTCGTCGCGGTCTACATGTTCGTCCTCGGTGCCGGTCTCGGCATGGTCATGCAGAACCTCACGCTCATCGTGCAGAACGACACCGCTCCGCAGCAGCTGGGCGCCGCGTCGTCGAACGTGAACTTCTTCCGCACGATCGCGGGCACCATCGGCGTCACGGTCATGGGTGCGATGCTGTCGACCAGTGTCGCGTCGTACATCACCGACTCGCTCGACGGCTTCACGCCGACGACGCCCGCCGAGGTCGAGGCGCTCAAGCACCTCGCCTCGGGTGACGTGCCGAAGGTCGGACAGCTGCCCGACACGATCCGCACGATCGTCGAGGGCGCCTACGGGCATGGCATCGCCGACTCGTTCATCATCGCCATCCCGCTGGCTGTGATCGCCATCATCGCCATCGCGTTCATCAAGAACAAGCCGCTGTCGACGAAGAATGCCGCAGAGCAGCTGCGCGAACAGGCCGAGGAGTCGATGATCGAGGTCTCCGAGGCCGAGGTCGGCGCGTCGCTCTCCACCGGTGCCATCCGCATCGGGGGTGCGGAGTCCGCTCCGACGACGGGTTCGGTGCGCGTGCTCGAGCGCGAGGATCGGGACCAGGAGCGCTGAGGACATGACCTCCGGAGTGGTCGCGGCGACGGACGTCGACACCGCACTCGGCGACCTCCAGGCGCATCTGAATCTCATCTTCGCGAGGACCAGATCGCTCTGGAAGGAGTCGGCAGCCCGGGTCCACCCCGAGCTGCAGGTCGGCGGATACAAGCTGCTGACCTTCATCGACCGGGCAGGAACCGCGAACGCGCACGAGCTGGCCGAACGGTTCGAGATGGACAAGTCCGTCATCAGTCGTCAGGTGCGGATGCTCGAGGAGCTGGAGCTTCTCGAGTCCCGCCCGGACGAGCGCGACGGCCGGCTCCGGGTGCTGAGTGCGACGCCCTCGGCCTGCGCCGCGCTCGCCGAGGTCCGCCGCGAGTACGGCACCCGCCTGCAGGCCGTGGTCGACGAGCTGACCCCCGCCGAGATCCAGGCCGCATCCAAGGTCTTCCGTCTTCTCGCCGAGGTCTGAGTGAAGCCCCGCTGTCGCGAACGACAGCGGGGCTTCGCCGTACACTGGCGAGCATGAGCGCCTCTCCCGACGCCCCCGCCGATCCTCCTGCATCCGCCTCTGAAGAGGATCTTCTGGGCGGAGCGGACCTCGATCAGGCCGTCACCAGGGTCGAGCAGGAACTCGGTCGACTCTTCGCCCGCATCCGTATCAGCTGGCGCGAGGCCGCGGCGACCGTGCATCCCGATCTGCAGCCGCTCGGCTACCAGGTGCTCACCTCGATCGCCGCGGGCAAGGCGACCTCTGCCGGCGCGATCATCGAACGGCTGCAGACCGACAAGTCGGCGGTGAGCCGGCAGGTGCGTCAGCTCGAGCAGCTCGGACTGGTCGAGAGCGTGCAGGATCCGGAGGACCGCCGCGCGCGTGTCCTCGTCGCGACCGACCTGGCGCAGGAGCGCATCGCCGTCGCCCGCTCCCGCTACGAGGGGCGCATCGGCGAGCGGCTGCGCAAGTGGACGGCAGCCGACCTCGACCACTTCGCTGAACTTCTCTCCGCGCTCGGCGGCAACTGAGGGGAATACGCGACCCGCCCCGGGCCTTACCTCCCACTGTGACTCTCTACGATCCGGCCGTCTTCGGCGCCCTGCAGCTGTCCAATCGCGTCGTCATGGCGCCGCTCACCCGCACCCGCGCGGACGACGACGGCGTGCCCACCGAGGTGATGGTGGAGTACTACCGGCAGCGCGCGGGTCAGGGCCTCATCATCTCCGAGGGCACGTGGCCGGCTGCCGAAGGCAAGTCCTATTCTGGGCAGCCGGGCATCGTCACGTCGGCGCAGATCGAGGGGTGGCGGCCCGTCACCGCAGCGGTGCACGACGCCGGCGGGACCATCGTCATGCAGCTGATGCACGGCGGACGAGTCGGACACCCGGCAATCTCCGGGCAGCCGCGCGTCGTCGCCCCCAGCGCGCTCGCCGCTCCCGGGCAGACGCGCACGCCGCAGGGCAAGGCCGATCTGCCGGTCGCGCACGCGCTGACCCTCGACGAGATCCCCGAGGTCGTCGAGCAGTTCGCCCAGGCCGCACGCAACGCGATCGCCGCGGGCTTCGACGGCGTCGAGGTGCACGGCGCCAACGGCTACCTGGTGCACGAGTTCCTCTCGCCGATCTCGAACGTCCGCGACGACCGGTACGGCGGGTCGCCCGAGAACCGCGCCCGCTTCGCGATCGAGGTCACCGCCGCCGTCGCCGCCGCCGTGGGGGCCGATCGCACCGGCATCCGGCTCTCTCCGCAGCACAACATCCAGGGTGTTCTGGAAGAGGATGACGCGGACGTCCGCGCGACCTACACCGCCGTCGCCGAAGGACTCGCACCGCTCGGACTCGCCTTCGTCGACGTGCTCAGCGCCGCACCGACGAGCGAGCTCGTCCAGCACATCCGACGCACGGTGGGAGCGCCCCTGATCATCAACACGGGCTTCGGCGTCGTCACGGCGCGGGAGGACGCCGAGGCGCTGGTCGCCGACGGATGGGCGGATGCTGTCGCCGCCGGACGCCCCGTGATCGCCAATCCCGACCTGGTCGAGCGCTGGCGTGAGGGCGCCGAGCTCAACGACCCGCGCCCCGAGCTCTTCTACGGGCGCACGACCGAGGGGTACACCGACTACCCGTCGCTGGAGGGCGTGCGCGCCGGGGTCTGAGAGCCCGCCGGCAGGCGCGTGACAGCGAGGTCGACCGCGGGCAGAGCGTCCCGCGGAACCACGGCCGTGCACACGACGTGCTCGTCGACGCGGAACCCGATGCTGTAGACGAACGGGTCGGTGTCGATCTGCAACCCGGGGTGATCGCGTCCGTCGACCTCGACCGAGGCGTCCGACACGGCGGTGGTCGTGGCGGCCCACGCGTCGTCGTCGGCGCGCGGATCCCACGAGAGCCCGAGCTCCTCGCGGAACCGGTTGCGCAGAATGTGGTTGGTGTGGTCGACGAGCTGCGTCACAACAGGATGTCGGCTGCAGTGTCCAGACTCCGCCATCCCGTCTCGCGGACTCCCCGTTGCTCCCGCACATCCGCGTCGGTCAACGGGCCGAGGTCGATGCCGGTCAGTGCGGCGATGTCGGCGATGGGCACCTGGAACGTGCGGAAGGCTCCGAGCGGAGGCACGGCGAGCGTCTGGTCCCGGGGGTCGACGAGCTCGGACTGGTCGAGCACGAACCCGGCCGCGGCGAGTCCGTCCGGCCCCTGCCAGGCAGCGACCTTCCAGAACCGGAGCGGGACCCGGATGCCGCGGTACGGCGGGTCGTCGTCGGCCAGGACCGGAGCGGTGAAGACCGAGACGCGCTGGTCGGTCGTCTCGGCGTAGGCCAGCACGTGGTCTTCGAGGCCGAGCCAGAGGTCTTTGGACTGGTTGAAGCCGGCGGCCTGCGGCGCGGCGTTCGGGTAGAAGAAGGTCGCCTCGGTGGCGGCGCGAGCCGCGTCGACCGGGCCCCACCCCGGGTCGCGCCGGCGCACGAGGTGCCCGCGGTCGAGATCGTTGCGGGCATACACCGCCGGTCCGGTCTGCTCGGCGGCCGGCACGCGCTCGTCGAGTCGCCAGTCGCCCGTGCGCGGCAGGTCCTGCAGTGCGGCCCCGTCGATGTTCACGGCGGTGACCGCGGCGAGTCGCCGCCGCGGATCGAGCAGCACCGTGAAGCGCGGATAGGGGAGCGGGTGCACGGCCTGTGCAGGGCGAGGGAGCGGCAGGGGCGTCCCAAGGAAGTGCGGGTCGTAGCCGTCGGTCATGCTCCCATCGTGCCCGGGGTCTCCGACGCGCGCACCCGCCGCTTCATAATGCGTATGATCCGACCGCGCATCCGCTGATCGCCGCGGGATGCCGTCGCCCGCCACGAGCGGGGATCGCGGACGGAGCATCCGGACGCATCACAAATAATGCGCATTATCATCTTGACCCGCCGCGACCGCAGCGCCGAGACTCAGGTGTCGTTCGGGTGAAGGACCCGACAGCTGATCGAGGAGGATCGATGCCGCGTCGTCGCTTCACCCAGGCCGATGTCGCCGCCATGGCGGGCGTCAGTCAATCGACGGTGAGCTTCGTGCTCAACGGAAGCGCCCCCGCCGGCGTGCGCATCTCGGAGGAGACGCGGAGCCGGGTGATCGAGGCGATGCGCATCACCGGCTACTCGGCCAACCCGATGGCTCAGCGCCTGGCCGGAGGGCGCAACCAGATCCTCGGGGTGTTCACCTACGAGAAGACGTTCCCGCGCGGTGGTCAGGACTTCTACGGCGGATTCCTCAACGGCATCGAGCAGGCGGCCGAGCAGCTGGGCGTCGACATGCTGCTGTTCACCTCGGCCCGAGTGGTCGACGGGCGGCGACGGCTCACGCGCGACGGGTGGCAGCGGCTGGGCATCGCCGACGGCTGCCTGCTGCTCGGACAGCAGGAGGATCAGAGCGAGCTGCAGCACCTCCTCGACACCAACTATCCGTTCGTGTTCATCGGGAAGCGGACCAGCGAGGGACGGATGCTGCCGTTCGTCGGGGCCGACTACGTCGAAGCCACCGCCCGCCAGGTGTCGCGCCTGACCGCACTCGGCCACACCCGTATCGGCTATGCCGGACCGCGGGGCACCGATCAGCCCACACTCGACCGCATCGAGGGGTACACCCGCGCGATGCGCGAGGCGGGACTGCCGCTTCGACTCGTCGACGTCGACGACGTCACCGACGCCGCCGACGAGATCGTCGAGCGGGGGCTCACCGCGATCCTCGTCGCCCCGGAGCACCACCCCGAAGAGCTCGCCGACGAACTCGCCGCGCGTGGGCGGCCCGTCCCGCAGCACGTCTCGATGCTGCTGCTCGGCCAGCCGCTGCACCCCCGCAAGGGCGGACGCTCCTGGTCGGGCTTCGTCGTGCCCCGCGAGGAGATGGGCGCCCGCGCCGTCGTGCTGCTCTCCCGGATCGTCGAGCAGGAGTCTCGTGCCGAGGGCGCCTCCCGTCGAGAGCCCGTGCTCGACGACGCCGACTACCACCAGCTTCTTCCCTGCCCCGACGTCGACGGCGCAACGATCGCCGACGTCGTCTCCTCATCCTCCGAAAGGAACCCCGCGTGACCCAGCACGACATCCACACCGACATCCTCATCGTCGGAGCAGGGCTCGGCGGCGTCGCCGCCGCCCTCGCTGCCGCGGATCGAGGTGCCCGCGTCGTGCTGACGGAGGAGTTCCCATGGATCGGCGGGCAGCTCACGTCGCAGGCGGTTCCGCCGGATGAGCACCCGTGGGTCGAGGAGTTCGGGATCACGGCACGCTACCGTGCGCTGCGCGACGGCATCCGCGATGTGTACCGGCGCCGATACCCGCTGACCGACGCTGCGCGAGACCGCGATGAGCTGAACCCCGGCGCCGGCTGGGTGTCGAAGCTCTGCCACGAGCCCCGCATCGCGGTCGGCGTGCTCGAGGAGATGCTCGCTCCCCATCGCTCGACCGGACGGATCCGACTTCTCGAGCGGGTGCGCCCGATCGCGGCGACCACCGACGGCGACGCGGTCCGCGCGGTGACCCTCTCCTCGGTGGTCGACGGCGGCGAGACGGTCGTGCACGCCCGGTTCGTGCTGGACGCGACCGAGACCGGCGAGCTGCTGCCGCTGGCCGGTGTGGAGCACGTCACCGGCTTCGAGTCCCGCGCCGAGACCGGAGAGCCGAGCGCTCCCGAGCGGGCGCAGCCCGACAACGTGCAGGCGTTCAGCGTCTGCTTCGCGATCGATCACGTCGAAGGTGACCACACCGTTCCGCGCCCGGCCGAGTACGACTTCTGGCGCGAGTACGCGCCGGCCGCCTGGCAGGGGGAGCGGATGCTCTCCTGGCAGGCGCCGAACCCGCGCACGCTCGAGATCGGCACCCGTGGGTTCGCCCCCAACCCCGGAGACGATGTGCTCGACGTCGACGCCGATCAGTCCCGCAACGCCGGCGACGCCAACCTCTGGACCTTCCGGCGCATCGCGGCGCGCGATCTCTTCGCCGACGGGTTCTACGAGAGCGACATCTGCCTGGTCAACTGGCCGAGCATCGACTACTTCCTCGCCCCCGTGCTGACGGCGGACCGCGAGGAGGAGACCGCGCACTACGAACGCGCCCGTCAGCTCAGCCTCTCGATGGTGCACTGGATGCAGACCGAGGCTCCTCGCCCCGACGGCGGTTTCGGTTTCCCCGGGCTGCGCCTCCGCCCCGACGTGATGGGCTCGGAGGACGGCCTCGCGCAGGCCCCGTATCACCGGGAATCCCGCCGCATCCGCGCGCTCACCACGATCACCGAGAACGATGTCTCCTACGCCGTCCGCGGCGACGACGGGGCGACGCGCTACCGCGATTCCGTCGGCGTCGGGATGTACCGGATCGACCTCCACCCCTCGACCGGGGGCGATACGTACATCGACGTCGCCTCCACCCCGTTCGAGATCCCGCTCGGCGCGCTGATCCCGCAGCGGATGACGAACCTGCTCGCGGCGAACAAGAACATCGGCACCACGCACATCACCAACGGCTGCTACCGACTGCACCCCGTGGAGTGGAACATCGGAGAGGCCGCAGGACACCTCGCCGCGTACTGCCTCGCCGAGGACACCGCCCCGCACGCTGTGCATGCCGACGACGCCCTTCTCGCCGACTACCAGCGCGAGCTCGACGAGACCGGCGTCGAGCGGCACTGGCCGGAGGGACGAGCCCATGCCTACTGACCCGACGCCGATCCCCTCCCGCAGCACCTGCCCGATCACCGAGAACCCGATCATCACCACGAAGGAGTGAGCATGACCCCCCACATGAAGCGCCGCGCGCGCACCGCGATGGCCCTGGGCGGCGGCATCGCCGCCACCGCCCTCGTCCTCGCCGGATGCAGCGGCAGCCCTGACGCCGCAGAGACCCCCGACGAGCCCGTGGCTCTGCGGATGACCGTCTGGACGGCCGACGAGACCCAGCTGGCGATGTTCCAGGAGATCGCCGACGCCTACGTCGCCGACAACCCGGAGCTCGTCTCGGAGGTCTCCTTCGAGCCGATCCCGTTCGAGGACTACACCACCACCCTCACCACCCAGCTCGCCGGCGGCAACGCCCCCGATCTCGGCTGGATCCTGGAGAGCTACGCGCCGGAGTTCGTCTCGTCGGGCGCGCTGGCCGACATCACCGACACGCTGAAGGACACCGAGGGCTACGACTACGACGACCTGGTGGAGTCGTCCCTCGCACTGTGGCAGCAGGACGATCGGCTCTATGCCTACCCGTTCTCGAACAGCCCCTTCGCGATGTTCGTGAACACCGACCAGGTGGCAGCCGCCGGCCAGCCGAACCCGGCCGATCTGGTCGCATCCGGCGACTGGACCTACGACGCCGCGCGGGACATCTCGGCTGCGGCCGCGCAGTCGTCCGGCAAGCAGGGCCTCGTGGTGCGCGACTTCGACTACCGCGTCTGGGAGAACCTGGCCAGCATCTGGGGCGGCTGGGGTGCAGCACCCTGGAGCGCGGACGGCAGCGAATGCACGCTGACCGACCCTGAGATGGTCGACGCGCTCACCTGGATCCACGACGCCGCGTTCGTCGACAAGGCCATGCCCGGCCCGGGTGTGACGGCCGACTTCTTCGCCGGGGACGCCGCGATGACGATCACGCAGATCAGCCGCGCCTCGGCGCTCGACGACTCGTTCGCGTGGGACATCGTGCCTCTTCCGGCCGGTCCTGAGAGCCAGCAGAACGTGATCGGCCAGGCCGGCATCGGGGTGTTCGCCAACGCGAAGCATCCGGAGGTCGCCGCCGACTTCCTCGCCTACTTCACCAACCCGGAGAACGCGGAGAAGCTCGCGACGTACTTCCCGCCGCCCCGGGAGTCGCTGCTGAACGCCGAGACCCTCGCAGCGGCGAACCCGCGACTGAGCGAGGAGCAGCTGCAGGCCGTCGTGGTCGAGGGGATCCAGGACGCGATCACCAAGCCGGCGCACGTCAACTTCGCGAAGCTGCAGGATGCGGTGCGTGCCGAGCTCGACGCCCTCTGGGTCGCCGACGCCGATGTCGAAGCGGTGCTCACCTCGACCTGCGAAGCGATCGCACCGCTGCTGGAGGGCTGATCGGATGACCGCATCCGCCCTCCAGGCGGTCGACACCGCGGAGCGGAGGGGACTCCGTCCTCGCCGCTCCGCGGTGGCCCGCCGTGACTGGATCGTCGGCTACACGATGGTCGCGCCGGTGGTGCTCGGTTCACTCGCCTTCGTGATCGCGCCGCTCGTCGCCGTCGTCTGGTTCTCGCTGCACGACTGGAACGTGCTGGCCAACACCTTCGTGTTCGCCGGCGCCGACAACTACGAGCGGATGCTGACCGACCCCGGCCTGCACAACTCCCTGCTGGTGAGCCTGTGGTTCTCGATCGGGCTCGTCGTGCTGAACATCACCCTCGCGCTGTTCCTCGCCGTGCTGCTCAACCAGAAGCTCCCCGGCACCACGACGTTCCGCACCTTCTTCTTCTCGCCCGTGGTCGTCTCGCTCGTCGCCTGGACCATCGTGTGGAGCTTCCTCCTGCAGGCGGACGGCGGGATCAACGGCTTCCTCTCCCTGCTCGGCATCGAGGGACCGAACTGGCTCCGTGGAGACGTCACCGCCATGATCGCGGTGATCGTCGTGCAGGTGTTCAAGAACGTCGGTCTCAACATGATCCTCTTCCTCGCCGCGCTCCAGGCGGTGCCGGAGGAGATCAGCGAGGCCGCCCGCATCGACGGTGCCGGCGCGTGGCGGCGGTTCCGCTCGATCACGATGCCGATGATCAGCCCCACGATCCTGCTCGTGATGATCCTCACCATCGTCGGCTCGCTCGAGGTCTTCGCCCAGATCGCCGTCCTCACCGGCGGCGGCCCCGGCAATTCGACGACCGTGCTCGTGTACTACCTGTATCAGCAGGCCTTCCGTTTCAACGACTTCGGCTACGCGAGTGCGATCGCGGTGCTGCTGTTCTTCATCGTCCTGGTGCTGACCCTCATCCAGTGGCAGACCAGGAGGAGGTGGGTGTTCCATGAGAACTGACATCGACGACCGCGTGCCGACCGCCGACGTCACCACGCGTGCCGTCGTCACCGGTGGCGACGCACGCCGGATCCGCCCGAGCGGGGCGAAGACCAAGCGCCGCTGGATCGGTGCCGGGCTGATCGCCCTCATGGCGGTGCTGAGCATCCCGTTCGTGTTCCCCACCCTGTGGATGGTCACCAGCAGCTTCAAGCCGATGAGCGAGATCCTGCAGAAGGTGCCGACGCTGTGGCCGCAGGATCCGACCGTCTCCGCCTACGGCGAGGTCTTCCGTCTGCAGCCGTTCGCCCAGCAGTACTGGAACAGCCTCTACATCGCGGCTCTCGTCACGGTGGGCACGATGCTGGTGGCGGCGATGGCCGGATACGCGTTCGCGAGGATCCGCTTCCCCGGCGCCAACGCGCTGTTCCTCGTCGTGCTGGTCGGACTGCTGGTCCCCAGCGAGGTGACGATCGTGCCGCTGTTCCGCTTCGTGAACGGGCTCGGACTCATCGACACGCACTGGCCGCTCATCGTCGTGCCGATCTTCGGAGCGCCCGCGGTGCTCGCGGTGTTCATCATGCGGCAGTTCTTCCTCGGGCTCCCCGGCGAGCTCGAGGAGGCCGGCCGGATGGACGGGCTCGGACGCTGGGGCATCTTCTGGCGCATCGCGTTCCCGCTCTCGCGCTCCGCGCTGGCCGCCGTCGCGATCTTCACCTTCCTGAAGTCGTGGAACCTGTACCTGGAGCCGATCGTCTACCTCTCGAGCAAGGACATGTTCACGCTGCCGCAGGCGCTGACCCAGTACGTCGACGCCTACGGCGGGCCGATGTGGAACGTGCAGCTCGCTGCGACGACGCTCACGGTCGTGCCGGTGCTGCTGGTGTTCCTCGTCGCCCAGAAGCAGTTCGTGCAGGGGCTGGCGAACACCGGGCTCAAGGGCTGAGGTCCGGCCTGGAAGGATGCTGTCATGCCTCGCTTCGATCTGAGCCCTGAAGAGCTGCGCGTATACCGGCCCGAGGTCGTCGAACCCGATGACTTCGACGACTTCTGGTCCGCCACGCTGCGGGAGTCGCGCGAGCGGGCCCAGCCGGTACGGCTGCGGCGGGTGGAGTCGCCGCTGCGCGCGGTGGAGGTGCACGACGTGACCTTCTCCGGCTTCGACGGCGACCCCGTCCGCGCCTGGCTGACGCGGCCGGCGGGTGCCCGTGGGCCTCTTCCCGCGGTCGTCGAATACAACGGCTACGGCGGCGGGAGGGGACTCCCGCACGAGCGGCTCGCCTGGGCGGCATCCGGATTCGCGCATCTGTTCATGGACACCCGCGGGCAGGGCGCGGGGTGGGGCACGGGTGGTGACACTCCCGATCCCCACGGCGCAGGACCGTCATCGCCCGGGTTCATGACCCGCGGCATCCTGAACCCCGCCGAGTACTACTACCGCCGCGTCTTCACCGACGGCGCGCTCGCCGTCGATGCCGTGCGCACCCTCGAGGGGATCGATCCGGACCGGGTGGCGGTGACCGGCGCGAGTCAGGGCGGCGGCATCGCCATCGCGGTCGCCGGATTGGTCGGCGGCCTGACGGCCGCGATGCCGGATGTGCCGTTCCTGTGCCACTTCGGGCGCGCGGTCGGGATGACCGAGCGTGATCCGTATCAGGAGATCGTGCGCTACCTCTCGGTGCGGCGCGGCGATGCAGCGGCCGTCTTCGACACGCTCTCGTACTTCGACGGCGTGAACTTCGCGAAGCGCGCGACGGCGCCCGCTCTGTTCTCGGTGGCTCTCCTCGATCAGGTCTGCCCTCCGTCCACCGTGTACGCGGCCCGGAACACCTGGGCGGGCACGGCCGACATCGAGGAGTACGCCTTCAACGGACACGAGGGCGGACTCGGCGTGCAGTGGGAGCGGCAGGCGTCGTTCCTGTCCGGGATCCTCGGGTAGCGATCCTCAGGACGGGTCGACGATGACGTCGAGCGCGACGCCCTCGCAGGCGACGCGGGGGAGGTCGGCGAGACCGCTGCCGCGCACCGAATCGCCGGTCGCCCAGCGGGGGTCGGTCGACACGACGACCCGGCCGACGCCGTTGGTCAAGGTGACCTCGCGCCCCAGGGCGGCGAACCGAGGAGTCAGATCCCGCTCGACGGCGGCGACGAGCAGGTCGAGTCCGGCGACGCCGATCCGCAGCCCGTCCACCTCGGCGGGCACGGCGATCGTGATCGTGTACTCGTCGCTGCAGAGGTAGTCGACGTAGGGACCGGCGACGTGCGGCTCACCGGTGGCCATCGGCACCCGGTACCACTCGAGCGCGCTGTAGTCGATGTTCTCCTTGTTGACCGACTGCGAGGCCAGGACGAGCTGCCGGCGGTCCTCCCCCTGCCACCAGGAGAGGTGCCCGTGGGCGTCGGAGAGCAGGTCGATCGCGGCGATGAACCCGGCGCCGTAGACGGGAACGCCGCGGAGACCGAGCGTGGCCAGGGCGTGGGGCTTCACGAGCGCATCGACCTTCGAGCGCGTGAGCGGGCCGGAGGACTTCGCCTCGGACGCCTGGGCGGCGAACGGCTCCACCCAGTCGACGAGTGCGCGTACGGGCGCGGAGAAGTAGTCCTCCACGATCGAGGCTGCTGCCTGGATGGCGGTGTCGGTTGCTGTGTTCATCGCGTCCTCCTGTGCACGTCGATGCGGGTTCTGTGGGTCTAGCCGGTGGTCGCCTGAAGGCGGATCAGAGCGTCGATGGTCTCGGCGGCCATGAGTTCGGTCCTCGCCCCCGCGGCATCCGGATCGCCGGCCTCGACGGCGTCGATGACGGCGGTGAGGTGCGCGGCCTGGCGTCGCAGATTCTCGGTCTCGTGCGCGACCAGACGCAGGTACGGCGAGAGCTCGGCCTGGAGCTTCATCTGCTCCCTCGTCAGTCGCGCCGACTGGCTCAGCGCCACGATCTCGATCTGCACGTCATCGAGCAGACGCCGCTGCTGCTCGCCGTCGAGCTCCTCGATCCGCTCCAGCCGACGGCGCACCTGCTGCGTCTCGCTGGGGTCGGCGCGACGCGCCGCGAGCCGCACGCAGGCGCCGGTGATGGCGGCGTAGTGCGCACCGAGATCGCGCAGTGCGAGGCGGGACGTGCCGCGCACGGCCTCCCGGGCGAACGTCAGCGGGTCGGCGTGCTCGGCGACGAAACTGCCGCCGTTGCGGCCGCGCCGCGTGACGACGAGGCCGCGACCGCGCAGCGCGAGAAGGGCTTCGCGCACGGTCACCGGGGCGACGCCGAGGCTCTTTCCGAGGTCGGCTTCGGAGGGGAGGCGCTCGCCGGCGCTGAGGTGCCCGCGGGTGATCGCGTCGACCAGTCGGCGCTCGACGAGCTCCGCGCGCCCCTCGTCGCCGATCGGCTGGAACAGAGATCCCTGCAGGCGGTGCGGATGCTGGTGCTCATCGGGCTCGGAGGAGCTCTTCGCCGTGGTGTGCGTGTGCGTCGTCGCGCTCGATCCCATGGTGCGATTCTCCCCTCCTCGCTCACCATACCCAAGAAATCCGCTGTTGACATATTACCTCTGGGTTTATATGTTTTGGAGATCTTCCGAGTTCGACGATGTTCCGAGGAGCGCGAGATGATCGCCACGGCACCCGCAGCACCCGCAGCCCCCGAGGCGACCCGCCCCGACGGGACGGTGACCCTGAGCGGGGTCACCAAGTCGTTCGGCGAGTTCACCGCCGTCCGCGACCTCGACCTCGAGGTCGCCTCGGGGGAGTTCCTGTCGATGCTCGGACCGTCGGGTTCGGGCAAGACGACGGTGCTCCGCATGATCGCGGGCTTCGAAGACGCCACCGGCGGCACCATCCGACTCTCCGGGGTCGACGTGACCCGCACGCCGCCGCACGCCCGACCGGTGAACACCGTCTTCCAGGATTACGCGCTCTTCCCGCACCTGACCATCGCCGACAACGTCGGCTACGGACTCCGCGTCCGCGGCGAGGGCAAGAGCGCCCGCGCCGCGCGGGTGCAGGCCTCGCTGGAGCAGGTGCGGCTCGATCACGTCGCCGACCGCCTGCCGCACCAGTTGTCGGGTGGCCAGCGCCAGCGCATCGCCCTGGCCCGCGCGCTCATCCTGCGCCCCCAGGTGCTCCTGCTCGACGAGCCGCTCGGAGCGCTCGACAAGCAGCTCCGCGAGCAGATGCAGATCGAGCTCAAGCAGATTCAGCGCGAGGTCGGCATCACCTTCATCTTCGTCACCCATGACCAGGAGGAGGCACTCACGCTGAGCGACCGCGTCGCCGTGTTCAACGGCGGCCGGATCGAGCAGGTCGGCACCGCGCGCGACGTGTACGAGCGTCCGCAGACGGAGTTCGTCGCACGCTTCCTCGGCCTGTCGAACCTGATCGGCGGCGAGCTCGCCGAGAGCCTGACCGGCGATCGGCGGACGATGAGCGTGCGTCCGGAGCGGATGCGCCTGGCGGGCCCGGATGCTGCGCTCGCCGACGGCGAGGTCGGCCTCTCCGGAACGATCACCGAAGTCGTCTACACCGGACCGGCGACCCGCTACCTGATCTCGACCGAGGCGGGCATCGACCTCATCGCCGAGCGCCCGAACGCCCGCCACTTCGCCGACGGCGATCTCGGCCGAGGACACCACGTCCGTGCCGTCTGGTCACCCGACCACGCGGCTCGGCTTCCCTGAAACACCGCAACACCCATGCACACCTGCAGCACCGATCACGAAGGAGCGATCCATGCGTAAGAAGATCCTGGCGACCTCGGCGATGGCGGCCGTCGCCGCCCTCGCCCTGTCCGGCTGTTCCGCCGGAGGAGAGACGACGTCGGAAGGTTCCGGCGGCCTCCAGATCGACGTCCCCGACATCGCGATGCAGGAGACGCTCGGCGACTACGAGGGCGAGGTCAACATCGTCGCCTGGAGCGGGTTCGTCGAGGCCGACTGGAGCGATGCCTTCACCGAAGAGACCGGCTGCGTCGTGAACCGCCGCGTCGCCGGCACCAGCGACGAGATGGTCCAGCTCATGCGGACCGGCGACTACGACCTGGTCTCGGCCTCGGGCGACGCGAGCCTGCGCCTGATCGCAGGTGGCGACGTGCAGCCGCTCAACCTCGAGCTCATCCCGAACTTCGGCGACGACATCGTCGAGGGCATGAAGGGGCAGATCTACGACACGATCAACGGCAAGTCCTACGGCATCCCGATCGGTCGCGGCGCGAACATCCTCCAGTACAACAGCGAGGTCGTCACCGAGGAGCCCACCAGCTGGGACATCGCCTGGGAGAAGGACAGCCCGTACGCCGGCAAGGTCATCGCCTACGACGCCCCGATCTACATCGCCGACGCCGCGGTGTACCTGATGGCGCACGAGCCCGACCTCGGCATCACCAACCCGTACGCGCTCGACCAGGAGCAGCTGGATGCCGCGATCGACCTGCTCAAGCAGCAGAACGACATCGTCTCCGAGTACTGGTCCGACCCCGCCGCGCAGATCACCTCGTTCGCGGGCGGCACCACGGTGCTCGGAACCTCGTGGGAGGTGCTGCGCAAGCTCACCGAGGACGACAAGTTCAAGAGCGTGCTGCCCGAGGAGGGCTCGACCGGCTGGTCGGACGCCTGGATGCTGGCGACGGAGTCGAAGAACCCGAACTGCGCGTACGCGTGGATGGACTACTCGTCCTCGCCCGAGGTGAACGGCGCGATCGCGATGAACTTCGGCATGGCACCGGCGAACGCCGCGTTCTGCGAGACCGGCGACGAGGCGAAGGCGCACTGCGACTACTTCAACGCCACGGACGAGGAGTACTTCAAGAACGTGTGGTTCTGGACGACTCCGATCGAGCAGTGCATCGACGGCCGCACGGACGTCACCTGCACCAACTTCCAGCAGTGGACGGACGCCTGGCTCTCCGTCAAGGGCTGACCCGTGACGAGGGGGCGGGTCTCGCGGCCCGCCCCCTCGCCCCCGCAGATCTTCCGCAACCACGAACGGGATCGACATGAAGCGCCGCCTCCGGATCGCCGGGCTCCTGGCCCTTCCGATGACCTGGCTCATCGGGATCTACATCTTCTCGCTGGTCATGCTCCTCGTGACCGCCTTCTGGATCACCGATCCCTTCACCTCGAAGGTGAAGCCCGGGTTCACGCTGCGCAACTTCGAGCAGCTCTTCGTCAACCCCGCGTACCTGTCGACGTCGTTGCGCACCCTCGGGATCGCGCTCGCCGTGACGGTGCTCGCCATCCTCATCTCCGTCCCCCTCGGCATCTTCATGGCGAAGGTCGCCTCGCCGTGGCTGCGGGCGCTGCTCGCGGTCTCGATCACCCTGCCGCTGTGGGCCGGATACCTGGTGAAGGTGCTCGCGATGCGGATCACGTTCACCGAGCAGGGCTTCGCGAACTGGCTGCTCGCACCCCTCGGGCTCTCCGGCCCCGGCTTCAGCATCCTGACCGTCGTGCTCACCCTCACGTACCTCTGGCTGCCGTACATGGCGGTGCCCGTCTACACCGCGATCCGCCAGGTGCCGCCGAACCTCTTCGACGCCTCCGCCGATCTCGGCGCCGGATCCTGGCGCACGATCGTGGCGGTCGTGCTCCCGCTCATCAAACCGGCTCTGATCGCCGGTTCCGTGTTCACGTTCTCGCTGAGTCTCGGCGACTACCTGGTCGCCCGATTCGTCGGCGGCGACACGCAGATGATCGGCAGCGTGATCGCGTCGAACATCAACCTGAACCCGCCACTGGCGGCCGCGTACTCGCTGGTCCCCATCGCGTTCGTCGTGATCTACCTGGTGAGCGTGCAGCGCACCGGTGCTCTGGAAAGGATGTGAGTCGCGCATGCTGAGACTGTCCCGCACCTCCAAGGTCGTCCTCGGGGTCATCGTCGCGATCGTGCTCGCGTTCATGTACATCCCGCTCGCGCTGGTCGTGCTCAACTCGTTCAACTCCGCCCGCATCGTGAGCTGGCCGGTCGCCGGGTTCTCGCTCGAATGGTGGGGCAAGGCCTTCACGAGCGAGCCGGTGCGTGCAGCCCTCCTGAACTCGGTGCTCGTCGCCTCCGGTGCCACCGTGATCGCCGTCATCCTCGGCACGCTCGTGGCCTTCGCACTGCAGCGGTATTCGTTCTTCGGCCAGCGTGCCGTGAACCTTCTGGTCGTGCTGCCGATCGCCCTTCCCGGCATCGTCACGGGTGTCGCGCTGAACAACACGTACAACCAGCTGCTCGAGCCCATCGGCATCCAGGTCGGGTTCTACGGCATGATCATCGCGCACGGCACCTTCTGCATCGTCATGGTGTTCAACAACGTGCTCGCCCGGCTCCGGCGGATGAACCCCGGCATCGAGGAGGCCTCGAAAGACCTCGGGGCGAGCCCCTGGCAGACGTTCCTGCTGGTGACTCTCCCGCAGTTCCGCAGCGCGCTCATCGCGGGCGCGATCCTCGCCTTCGCCCTCAGCTTCGACGAGGTGTACGTGACGATCTTCACGGCTCCGCCGGGCGTCGACACCCTGCCGCTGTGGATCATGAACCAGATGGCGCGGCCCAATGAGGCCAACGTCGTCAACGTCGTCGCGACGGTCGTCATCGTCGCGTCCTTCATCCCGGTGTGGATCTCACAGCGGCTCGGGAAGGAGGTCGACGAGCGCGGCTGACGCGGACGCGGGCGTCGCCGGATGCGACGCCCGCTCAGATCTGGGGGACTGCAGGGGGCTGCAGTCATGCACACAGCAGTTTCGGTCTTCCACGATCAAAGGAGTTCGTTGATGGAAAAGCGCATGAGCGACGTCGTCTTCTCACGGCGTGCATTGCTGGGCGGGATGCTCGGAGCGGGTGCGATCATGCTCGTCGGGTGCGGGCCGGACGAGGCATCGCCCACGCCGTCCGCGGGGAGCGGGGGAGGGTCCTACGACGTCATCGTCATCGGAGCGGGCTCCGCCGGGATGGCGGCCGCGCGGGAGCTGATGGATGCCGGCAAGAAGGTGGTCGTGCTC
This sequence comes from Microbacterium sp. MYb66, assembly GCF_002979435.1. Classification (GTDB taxonomy): domain Bacteria; phylum Actinomycetota; class Actinomycetes; order Actinomycetales; family Microbacteriaceae; genus Microbacterium. Next base: position 226,206 of record NZ_PCOV01000005.1, read on the forward strand.
GAGGCTCGCGATCGCGTGGGCGGACGCATGTGGACCGACCGCACACTGCTGTCGATCCCGCACGAGAGGGGCGCCTCTCTGTGTCACGGCGGCCCGGACACCGAGACCTGGGCCTGGGCGCAGAAGCTCGGCATCCAGGGGCGGAAGTTCGAGAACAAGTTCTCCCGCTACAGCCCGAGCACGCCCTGGGTCGGCTGGGACACCCCTGACTTCTACGCGTTCCCCGAGGGCGCGCCCGCGCTCGCGGTGCCGCTGCCGGAGCCGACGGCGAAGGAGTCGGCGCTGCAGTACCTGGAGCGCCTCGGCATCGCTCCGACGAACTATCCGCTCGCGCTCCTGGGGATCCAGGTCGACACGGAGCAGTTCGCCGTCTACCCGGCGTACGGCGTCGTCGACACGCTGACCGCCTGTCTGACGGTGTCGAAGACCGGGGTGATCGAGCCCGACGGGTACGCCGGTGACTACAAGCTGCTCGCCCCGTACGTCGACATCCTGAACGCCGTGGGAGAAGGCGTGGAGGTGCGGCTGGAGACACCGATCGAGACGATCGACTACTCGGGCTCCGGCGTGAGCGTGCAGGCGGGGACCGAGACGTTCGAGGCGGATGCCTGTGTCGTGACGGTGCCCATCGGAGTGCTGCAGGAGCGGTCGATCACCTTCTCGCCGCCGCTCGAGGACGACCGCATGGCAGCCATCGATGCGGTCGAGCAGACGGTCGCGTACAAGACCATCCTCGAGTTCGACCACCCGGTGCGGCCGGTGAGCTTCGACATGGTCAACCAGCACGACGAGGGGCCGTGCCAGTTCTGGGACGAGTCCACCGGCATGCCCGGCTACGACGGTCAGCTCATCGTGGCCTGGGACACCGGGGATCGCGCACGGGAGCTGCTCGCGCTCTCGGAGAAGGAGCGGTTCGACGCCGCGCTCGCCGGAGTGCGCAAGCTCGCCGGCGACCAGGGGTTGAACTACGTCGCCGCGTCGAACTACGACTGGCGCGACGACAGGTTCGCGCTCGGAGCGTATGCGACGGGGGAGCGCGATCAGGACACGATCTACCGACCCTCGAAGGACACCCTCTTCTGGGCCGGCGCGATCAAGAGCTCGGTCGCGAGCGCGCATTCCAGCGGGCTCGAGGCGGCGCAGGCGGTACTCGTCGCGTCCTAGCGGCAGCCTCGGCGAGAGTGCGGCGGAGCGGGGGTCGGCGGATTCGACCCCCGCTCCGTCATGTCCTCGGACCGCGGCATCCGGGGCCCGGTGACATGGTCGGTCTCACTTCCCCGCCTCGGTGCGACTTTGACATAGGTCAAAATCTGCCCTAGCGTCGAGCCATGGCTCAGGGCGACGACCGCGACGGTGTTCCGCATGGCATCACGGGGACGACGGCTGCGGAGATATCCGAGAGCGTGCGCGATCTCGTGGAACGCGGCGCATTCGCTCCCGGTGAGCACCTCCCGTCCGTCCGGGCCCTCGCCGACAGCCTCGGTGTCAACCGCAACACGGTGCTCGCCGCCTACCGCGCACTGGTCACGGCACGGATCGCGGTGACGGGCGGTCGCACCGGGACGACGGTGCTCGGTCCGCAGCACAACGCGGACGAGGGGTTCGCCGACACGGTGCTGCGCGACATCGCCAGCGGAAATCCGGATGCGTCGCTCCTGCCCGACCTCGCCCCGGCGTTCGCCTCGGTCCGGCCCGCGCATGTGCTGTACGGGGAATCGGTCATCGACCCCGACCTCGCCGAGTGGGCGACGCAGTGGATCGCCGCGGACCACCCCCGCGCCTTCCGCCTCTCGGTCACGGCCGGAGCCGTCGACGCGGTCGAGCGTCTCCTCGCGCAGACCCTCGTGCAGGGCGATCGCGTCGGCCTGGAAGACCCCTGCTTCCTCTCCAGCATCCATACCGCCCGCCTCGCCGGATACACGCCGGTCGCGATTCCCGTGGACGGCGAGGGGATGACCGCCTCGGGTCTTCGGGCGGCCATCGAGAGCGGGGTGCGAGCGATCGTCTGCACGCCCCGCGCGCACAACCCGACCGGCGTGAGCATCAGCCCGGCGCGCGCGCAGGAGCTCCGCGAGGTCCTCGCCGACCACCCGCACCTCCTGGTGATCGAAGACGACCACTTCTCGCTTCTCGCCCCGACGCCGTACGCGAGCATCATCGCGCCGACCCAGCAGCGGTGGGCGCTGGTCCGCTCGGTGTCGAAGTTCCTCGGACCCGACATGCGCCTGGCGGTGACGGCATCCGATCCGGTCACCGCGGGACGGCTGGCGCTGCGGCTCAGTCCGGGGACGATGTGGGTGAGCCACGTCATGCAGCGACTCGTCGCCGGGATGATGAGCGATGAGCGCACACTCGCGCTCATCGCCGATGCCGGGGCGCACTATGCGGCCCGCAATCGGGCGTTCGTGACGATGCTCGCCGATCGCGGCCTGACGGCGCAGAGCGACGGCGGACTCAACGTGTGGGTGGATGTGCGCGGCGACGCCGTCCGGGTGGGCCGCGATCTGGCACACCTCGGTTGGCTCGTGCGCGCAGGCGGCGAGTTCGCGCTCGAACCCGGCGGCACGACCGCGGCGGAGCATCTGCGGCTGACCGTGCACGATCTCGACGATGCCGAGATGCAGCGCCTGGCCGATCACCTCGCCGGTGCCATCGCCGGACCAGGCGGCTGACCGCATCCGACCCGGTGGAGTGACCGAGTGGCCAGGTCGCGGTCCGCAAGACCGCGCACGCAGGTTCGAATCCTGCCTCCACCTCAGACCGGGCTCAGACGAGCCGACGCCGACGAAGGGCATCCCGCCATGGACAGCGCATTCATTCCCGCAGCCAAGCCGATCATCGGCGATGAGGAGGTGGCCGCGGTCGAACGCGTGCTGCGCAGCGGCATGCTCGCCCAGGGGCCGGAGGTGGCCGCATTCGAGAGCGAGTTCTCGGAGCAGTTCCTCGCCGGTCGCACGGCGGTCGCGGTCAACTCGGGCACGAGCGGTCAGCTCCTCGGCCTCCTCGCGGCGGGAGTGGGCCCGGGCGACGAGGTGATCGTCCCGTCGTTCACGTTCGCGGCGGTCGCGAACTCGGTCGTGCTCGCGGGCGCGACCCCGGTCTTCGTCGACATCGAGCCGGCGCACTTCACGCTCGACCCCGCCGGGGTGCGGGACGCGATCACCCCGCGGACGAAGGGCATCATGCCGGTGCATCTGTACGGGCATCCGTTCCTCGTCGACGACATCGAGGCGGTGGCCGCCGAGCATGGTCTGGCGATCTACGAGGATGCCGCGCAGGCGCACGGCGCCGCCTGGCGAGGGCGTCCGGCCGGCACCATCGGGGCGTTCGGGATGTTCAGCCTGTACCCCACGAAGAACATGACGGCCATCGAAGGCGGCATCGTCGCGTGCGCGGACGAGGGCATCGCCCGCACCGTCCGGCTGCTGCGCAACCAGGGCATGGAAACGCAGTACGCGAACGAGATCGTCGGATACAACAACCGCATGAGCGAGGTGCACGCGGCAGTGGGGCGCGTGCAGCTGCGGAAGGTCGGCGAGTGGACCCGCTGGCGGCAGCGGAATGCGGCACGGCTGGATGCCGAGCTCGCCGGCATCGACGGTCTCACCGTCCCGGCGGTGGCCGAGGGCGCCCAGCACGTCTACCACCAGTACACGGTGCGGATCGCGGACGGCGAGCGGGACCGGGTGCGCGATGCGCTGCGCGACGAGCACGGCGTCGGCGCCGGGGTGTACTACCCGATCCCGAACCACCGCCTCCCCTCGCTGCAGAAGTACGCTCCGAGCACGGAGCTGCCCGAGACCGAGCGGGCGGCGCGAGAGGTGCTCTCGATCCCGGTCCACCCCTCGCTGACCCCGGCCGACCTCGACCGCGTGATCCGCGGCCTCACGGCGGCGCTGTCGGCGGGCGGCTGAGAGCGACGCTCGTCAGGCAGCCAGAGACAGCCAGGCGCGCGGCGAGCTCCCGAGGCGCTGGGCGAAGACGCGGGAGAACGCCGAGGCGCTCGCGTAGCCGAGCTCGGCCGCCACGGAGCCCACCGACCTGCCGGCGCGCAGCTGCTCCTGGGCGACCGTGAGCCGCCACTCCGTGAGGTAGTCGCCGGGGGAGCGTCCGAGCACCTCCTTGAACCGGGCCGCGAAGGCGCTCCGCGACAGTGCGGCCGTGCGAGCCAGGGCGTCGAGTGTCCAGGGATCTCCCGGCGCCTCGTGGATCGCCACCAGGGCCGGTGCGAGCCGTTCGTCCGCCAGGCCGGGCAGGAGGCCCGGCGGCAGCGCGAGCCGGTCGGAGTGGTCGAGCATCCACCGCAGCAGCTGGATCAGGATGACCTCGAACATCCGGTCGGCCAGCAGCGGGCGACCGCAGCGGACGTTGTCGACCTCGGCGAACAGGAGGTCGAGAGCGGGCCCGAGAGTCGACACCTCGTCGAGGGGGATGACGATGGCCGAGGGGAGCGTGCGCACCAGAGGGTGGGTGGCGCCGCCGTCGAAGTCCAGTGTCGCGCACGCGAAGTCCGACTCATCGGTCGGGGCGTTGAGGAAGGCGTGATCGATCGGGCGGGGGAAGAAGAGCAGGCTCGGCCGGGTGATGACCTCGCGCTCCGTGCTGCCGTCGGCCCGGCGGTGCGTCACCTCCATCTCGCCCCGACGCAGAACGTGCAGAAAGCCGTGTCCGGTGCTCGCGGCGAACGTGGTCGTCCCGCACAGGGGACCGCTGTGGAACAGGCGCGTGCGCACGCGGAAGCGCTCGAGCAACGGAGTGAGGCGATCGAGCGGAGGCATGACTCCAGTATCTGGACGATCGGTCATGAATACAAGACGTATTGGTGCGTATCGTCCGCCGGTTCTCGAGAGGCTGGAGGCGAGCCCGACCCGGTCTCATCGCCTATCGAAGGAGCATCCCGTGCCCAACGTCCCTCTCATCGACCGTGACACCGCCACCGGAGCCGTGAAGGAGCAGTTCGATCAGATCGCTGCGGCCTTCGGCGCCGTCCCCGCGATGTTCCGCGCCGTCGCCAACTCGCCCGCCGCACTGACCAGCATGTGGGGTGCGTTCGGCGCCTACGGGGTCGGCGTGCTCGGCCCGGCCCTCGGCGAGCAGATCGCCGTCGCGGTCGCCGACCGCAACTCGTGCGGCTACTGCCTCGCGGCGCACACCGCGCTCGGCAAGAAGGCCGGTCTCTCCCGCGACGAGCTCTCCGCAGCGCAGAGTGGGGAGTCGGATGACCCGCGCACCGCCGCCCTGCTCGCCTTCGTCCTGAAGCTGGTCGACGAACGCGGTCAGGTGTCTTCGGCCGACGTCGACGCCGTTCGCGCGCACGGCTGGGAGGACGGTCAGATCGTGGAGGCCATTGGCCAGGTCGCGCTGAACCTGTTCACGAACTACGTGAACATCGCGCTGGATGTGCCGATCGACTTCCCCACCGTCGCGCTGCGTCGCGCGAGCTGACGGCAGCCGCAGGCGAAGGGCCGGGTCCCCGAGAGGGGCCCGGCCCTCTTCGCTCGCCTAGAGGTGCGCGTCGGCGGGCACCGGTGCGGTGTTCGCGACGGCATCCAGCCATTCTTCGAACACGTCGGAGGCGACGCGTTCGAGGAGCGCCCCGTGCTGGCGGGCCTGCTCGCGGACGTCGCGAGGGTCGATGCCGGTGTGGGCGAGCTCGTGGGCGTGCCCCACCAGCCAGCGCTCGATCGCGCGATGGTCCGCCTCGAGGTGGAACTGCAGCGCGAGCACGGTGTCGGTGCTGAACGCCTGGTGCGGGAATCGCCGGGTGCGGGCGAGGTGCCGCGCTCCCTCCGGGATCGTGAACTCGTCGCCGTGCCAGTGCAGGACGGGTGCGCCGCGCAGGGCGCGCAGCGGCGAGTCGAGGCCGGCCTCGGTGAGCTCCAGCGCGCCGTAGCCGATCTCGACCTCGCCCGTCGCGCGGACCGTCGCGCCCAATGCCTCGGCGATGAGCTGCGCCCCCAGGCAGATGCCCAGCATCGGTCGTCCGCCGTGCAGGCGCCGCGCGACCGCGGCCTTCGAATCGCGCAGGAGCGGGTAGGACTCCACGTCGTACACGCCGAGGGTGCCGCCGAGCACGATCAGCAGGTCGGCGGCGTCCACGGCTGCGGGGTCGATCTCGTCCACCCCGACGTCGACGTACTCCACGCGGTATCCGTTTTCGACGAGGATCCGGTCGAGGATCCCCAGGTCCTCGAACTGGATGTGCCGGAGCGCGAGTGCGGTCCTCGACGGCGCGGGCGTGGGCTTGTTCGACATGGGACTCCAGACTCTTGATGCATCGAGTGATATATTTGGCCTATGCCAAAAATATCACAGTCGGGACAGGATGATCCGAGGGCTGTGGACGAGCGCTACGCGACCGCCGTCACCGTCGCGGACTTCACACGCAACGCCGCCGCCGTGCGGCTGCGCATCGCCGACGCGGCGCGGCGCGCGGGACGCTCTCCGCACGACGTGACGCTGCTGCCCGTGAGCAAGACCGTCCCCACCGACCGGGTACGGGTCGCGATCGATTCCGGCATGCGGATGCTCGGCGAGAACAAGGTGCAGGAGGCCCTGCGCAAGCACGGCGAGACCGCCGACCTCGATGTCTCCTGGTCGATCATCGGGCACCTGCAGACCAACAAGGCCAGAGACGTCGCTTCGTTCGCGACCGAGTTCCAGGCGTTGGATCGGCTGCGCGTCGCCGAAGCACTCGACCGTCGCCTGCGGGCCGCGGGGCGCACCCTCGACGTGTTCGTGCAGGTGAACACCTCGGCGGAGGATTCCAAGTTCGGCATGCCGCCGGAGGAGCTCCCGACTTTCCTCGAGGCGCTGCCCTCCTACGAGACGCTTCGGGTTCGCGGCCTGATGACCCTCGCGCTCCTCACACCCGACGACGCCCGCGTGCGGGAGTGCTTCTCCCTCCTTCGCGCGCTGCGCGACCGGGCCAGAGAAGACGCCCCCGATCTCATCGGCGCGGGCGAGCTGTCGATGGGCATGTCCGGCGACTACGAGATCGCCGTGGAGGAGGGGGCGACCTGCGTGCGCGTCGGGCAGGCGATCTTCGGAGCCCGGTCGCTCCCCGACAGCCACTACTGGCCGGAGGGCTGAGCGCCACCCGGTTCAGTCGTCGGTGCGGAATCCCGCCGGCTTGTGGGTGCCGTCGCAGAACGGCTTGAGCGCCGAGAGGCCGCAGCGGCACAGGGCCACGGTGCGCCGGTGCGGTGCGATCGGCTCTCCGTCGGCGGTGCGCAGCTCGACGTCGCCGCGCACGAGCAGCGGCCCGTCGGGGTAGGGCGTGATCGTCGCGGGCTCTCGTCTGCCGCTCACGATGCCACCCGCGTGCGCAGCGACGACGCACCCGCCGACCAGGCCTCCAGGGTGCGCGCGCCCGCCCAGCCGTCCACCGTCAGACATGCGGCCGCCCCGAACAGGATGTCGGGCAGCAGCTCGGGGTGATCCTCTGCGAGGCTCCCGGCGAGGTCGCGGCCGGCGATCTGCTCGTGCACGGCATCCGCTTCGACGTGCTCGTCGAAGTACTCCGCGACATCGGGGTCGAAGCCCAGCCGGCGAAGCCCGTCCGCATACAGCCGGCACGGGATGGACGAGGTCATCTCGTAGGCGGCGAGGTGCCCGACGATCGCTCCGACCAGGCGGCGGTTGAGGCCGAACATCGACATCATGTTGAGCGACGCGAGGGTGAGGGCGGGCAGGTCGTCGATGTATGCGCCGTAGGTGTCGTCGAGGCCCGCGGCTCGCATCGCCTGCGCGAAGAGCTCGGCGTGCACGCGCTGCGGACGACCTCCGCCGTACTCGTCGGACTGGATCTCGACGAGTGCGGCCTTGGCGCGCCCCTCCAGCCGCGGGATCGCCCACGAATGCGGGTCCGCCTCGCGCAGCGTGTACGCCGAGCGCTGGATGAGCATCTCCTGCGCCTGTTCCTCCGTGGCCTTCTTCGCGAAGTACCGCGACAGGCTCGGACCGGTGTCGGCCGCCGCGAGAGCGAAGAGGGAGCGGCTCACGGCGTCCGCCGTGGCGGCGGGGAGCTCGGGCACCGGGACGGTCTCGCGCAGGGAAAGCTCGAACGCGTCTTCCAGGATGCGCCGCGTCGTGACGAGGGCGGGGTCCCACTCCAACGCGGGATCCAGCTGCGGGAGGGAGCCGTAGGCCGAGGCGTACAGGACGAAGAGCGCGAGCTGGATGTCGTCGTCGCGGACGATGTCGTCGGTCGTCGCGACCGCGTCGACGGCGAGGGCGGTGTGGTCCGACGCGTCCGCGTCGCCACCGGTGAGGCGGGAGAGGACGGCGCTGCTGAGGGGTCCGCGGTCGCGGAAGGCGACGGACGTGCCGGCGGATGCCGGGGCGGATGCGGTCATGGTTCGGGCTCCGATCGATGCGTTCCCTCGCATCCTGTCTCCCGGACGACGGGAGTTCCAGGGACTTGACTCCGAGGTCCGGGAGAGGCATGCGGAACGTCGCCGTGCTCCGCGGCCGTCGCGGAACGGCGTCGGAGGTCACGCGAGGAAATGAGTCGTCATCACGGGGAACCTCGTGACCGTTCTCCCGCCGAGTGGGACTTATATGGGCGTACGACGCGCCGGGAAGGGCGCCGAGGGGGCACGTCTCCTCCGGCGCGTCGATCCGCCCACCGCATCCGAACACCCGCACACCCGAGGAGCGACCATGTCCGACACCACCGCAGAGCGCACCCACAGCGTCACCACCGAGCCCGCCGTCCACCGCGTGCGCGTGCTCGCCGGAGACCAGGTGCTCGCCGACTCCACGCGCGCCGTCGTGCTGCACGAGACGAACCACGCCGACCGCTACTACCTGCCGCGCGAAGACGTGAACTGGGACCTGCTGCAGGAGACGTCCTCGGCGAGCCACTGTCCCGTCAAGGGAGACGCCGACGACTACTGGTCACTGAAGAGCGACCCCGACACCGACGTCGCCTGGTCGTACCCGACCCCGTTCGACTACCTGCAGTCGATCGCCGGCCACGTCGCCTTCTACTCCGAGCGCGTCCAGGTGGACGCCGCCGAACTCCTGCCGCGGTAACCCCGCACCCGAACCAAGGACACCGCCCATGACCGTTCTCCTCTCGCCCCCGACCGGCCACCGCCGACCACTGTCGATCGTCGCCGCCCTGAGCGTGACCCTCCTGGCGCTCGCCGGATGCGCGACCGCCACCCCCTCCGACACCTCGACGGATGCGGCGACCGCGGTCTACCGCATCGGCATCAGCGACCCGGGTGCCGAACTCGACCCCCTCACGGTCGCCGACGGCGACGCGCAGCTGATCACGGGTCTCGTCACGGAGCAGCTCGTGAGCTTCACCGCCGACGGCGAGGCGCTGCCGCGTCTCGCGACCGAGTGGGAGGCATCCGCCGACGGCCTCACCTGGACCTTCGCGCTGCGCGACGGCGCGACGTTCAACGACGGCGACCCCGTGACGGCCGCCGACGTCGTCGCGACGTTCGACGCGATCATCGGCGACGACAGCGTCTCGCCGGCGAAGAGCGCGTTCGCGGGCATCCTCGACTCGGTCGCCGCGGCCGACGACAGCACGGTGACGTTCACGCTCGCCCGCCCGTTCTCGGACTTCCCGCGGCTCCTCGCGGGCAACAACACCGGCATCCTGCCCGCCGACTACGAGCCGGGGACCTGGCTGGAGAATCCGGTCGGCGCCGGCCAGTTCCTGCTCGAGGACTACGAGGTCGGCCAGAGCGTCACCTACGTGAAGAACCCGGACTACTGGAACGCGGACCAGATCCGACTCGACGGCATCGAGTTGAAGGTCTACAAGGACCCGCAGGCGATCGTGCTCGCATTCCAGGCCGACGAGATCGACCGCATCACCGTCTCGCCCGAGGTGCTCGCGACCGTGAACGTCGACGACTACGACACCCTCTCCGCCGGATACAGCCACTTCTACGGCATCCACCTCAACGTCACCGAGGCGCCGTTCGACGACGTGACGATTCGACAGGCGCTGGCCTGGGCGATCGACCGCGACGCGATCGTCGACCTCGTGTTCGGGGGAACCGCGTCGGTCGGCAACGACTTCCCGGTGCTGCCCGACTACCTGCCCCAGCCGGTCGACATCGAGCAGCGCGAACAGGACCTGGACAAGGTCGCGGATCTGCTCGGCGGACGCACGGTGTCGTTCACGATCACCACCTCGTTCCAGCTGTACGGCGAGGTGCTGCAGCAGCAGCTCAACGCGATCGACGGCTTCGACGTGAAGCTGGAGGTGCTGTCGGACGAGCAGTACTACGCCGAGGGCGACGACTCGCCCTGGCTGAACGCGCCGCTCACCATCACGAGCTGGGGCAAGCGCGTGCCTTCGCAGTACTACGGACTGTTCTACGCCGAGGGTGCGGCCTGGAACGCCGCGCACTACGCCAACCCCGAGCTGGGTGCCCTCGTCGCCGACTTCGATGCCACGACCAACGAAGCCGAGCGCGAGCAGCTGCTCACCGAGATCTCGCAGACGGAGTGGACGGATGCGCCGACCCTGATCCCCGCCCTGGTGCGCTCCGAGGTGCTGCAGAGCAAGCGGATCTCCGGCGAGTTCATCGCGCCGATCGACTTCTGGTCGGGCTACAACTTCGCCGGCATCTCGATCGAGAGCGAGTGAGCCATGACCGTCGGTCTCTCGTCGGGCGGGAACGCCTCGTCGGCGTCGTCCGCCCGGCGGGGGCTGGCGGTCCTCCGCGCGCGCCACACCCAGGTGCCGCGGCTGATCGGTCAGCGCCTCGTCCAGGTGCCGCTCGTGCTGCTCGTGGTGTCGGTGCTGGTGTTCTGGCTCATCGAGGTCGTGCCGGGAGATCCGGGCCGCAACGCGCTCGGCCAGTACGCGACCTCGGAGCAGGTGCAGGCCTGGAACCAGGCGCACGGCCTCACCGGGCCGCTCGTCGAGCGGTACTTCTCCTGGTTGCTCGGCTTCGTCACCGGAGACTGGGGCACGAGCCTGATCTACGGCGCCCCGGTGCGCGAGCTCGTGCTGGGCCGCCTGGGCAACTCGCTGTTCCTCGGTGCCGTGGCGTTCGTCATCCTGGTCCCGATCGCCCTGGCGCTGGGCGCGTTCCAGGCCCGACGCGAAGGGTCGCGCACCGACCGCGCGCTCACGATCGCTCTGATGTCGCTCGCCTCGGTGCCGGAGTTCGTCGTCGGCGTGCTGCTGCTGATCGTGTTCAGCCTGGGGCTGAGGTGGTTCCCGATCCAGTCGTCGATCAGCCTCGACGGCCCGCCGGGGGAGGTGTTCCGCGCCCTGGTGCTGCCCGCCGTCACCCTGGCGCTCGGGTACCTCTCGGTGCTCGCGCGCATGACCCGCACGGGCGTGCTCGACACCCTCGACTCGCAGTACTACCGAACCGCCGTCATCAAGGGACTGCACGGTCCGCAGCTCGCGGTCGGGCACGTGGCGCGGAACGCCCTGATCCCCACCGTCTCCCTCCTGGGCATCTACGTCGGCACGCTGCTGGGCGGCAGCGCGATCGTCGAGACGCTCTTCGGCTATCCGGGACTCGGCGCGCTGCTCGTCTCGGCGACCGTCGAGAAGGACATCTTCCTGCTCGAGTCGGGGGTCATGGTCACCGGGGTCGTCGCCCTCCTGGCCCTCCTGATCACCGACATCGCCCTCGTGCTCATCGACCCGCGCGTGCGCTTCGACGAAGGGGAATGACATGGCTCTCACCGAAGCGGTGCGCGGCTCCGACACGGCGATCGACGACGTCGACACGGATGCCGCTGCCGTCGGCATCCGCTCCGGCGCGGGATCCCGCGCCCCCCGGCCGCGTCGCTGGGGTGCACTCCTGCGCCGGCCGACCTTCCTCCTCAGCGCCGTCATCGTGCTGTTCTGGGTGGCGGCGGCCGTGGGCTGGCGTCTGGTGGGCCTCGAGCCCTTCGCCGACAGCGGCGCCCGCCTGTCGCCGCCGAGCGCGGACCACTGGTTCGGCACCGACCGCATCGGCCGTGACGTGTTCGCCCGGGTGCTCGCCGGTGCCGAGCCCGCCCTGCTGGTGGGGCCGCTCGGGGCCGCCCTCGCGACCGTGCTCGGCTCGACGCTCGGCCTGATCGCCGGATACCGCCGAGGGTGGGTCGACCAGCTCTTCATGCGGGGTTTCGACGTGTTCCTCACGCTGCCGACCCTGATCTTCCTGCTCGTGATCGTCGGTGCGTTCGGCGGCAGTCCGCCGACGATCATCGTGGCGGTCGGCATCCTGTTCGCCCCCGGCATCGCGCGCATCGTGCGGGCCGCCGTGCTCGTCGAGATGGGCAAGCAGTACGTCACGAGCGCGCGGATCCAGGGGGAGCACGCGGTCCGGATCGTGTTCCGCGAGCTGCTGCCGAACGTGTGGCCGCAGGTGCTCGTGCAGGCGACGCTGAGCGTGGCCGGGGCGATCTTCATCTCGTCGTCGCTGTCGTTCCTGGGCCTCGCGTCCGCCCCGCCGTCGCCGGACTGGGGCCTCGCCGTCAACGAGAACCGCACCTATCTGCAGGCGGCGTGGTGGACGCTCGCCTTCCCGACCCTCGCGATCGCGTCGCTCGTGGTCTCCCTCAACCTGATCGCAGACAATTTCCGAGAGGTGTTCCGACGATGACCGAACCACTGGTGAGCGTGCGCGGACTGACCGTCGACTACGTGGTCGAGGGGCGACGGCATCGAGCGGTCGACGGCGTCGACTTCGACATCGCACCGGGAGGATCGCTGGGGCTGGTCGGAGAGTCCGGCTCGGGCAAGAGCACCATCGCCTTCGCCCTGGCGCGGTACCTGCCGGCGGGCGCCGAGGTGCGTGCCGAGCGGCTGACCGTCGCCGGACACGATGTCCGGGGGCTGGGCGCGAGAGCACTGCGCGACTACCGCCGCACCGCCATCGGCTTCGTGTACCAGGAACCGGCACGGGCGCTGAACCCCACGCGATCCGTCGGCAGCCAGGTCGCCGAGACCCATCGGCTGCGGGGGGTCCGCGCCGCCGCTGCGCGCACGGCGACCGTCGAGGCGTTCGCCGAGGTGGGTCTGCCCGACCCCGAGACGCTGGTGCACCGGTTCCCGCATGAGCTCTCCGGCGGGCAGCAGCAGCGCGTCGTGATCGCAATGGCGCTCGCCGCCGACCCCCGCCTGCTCATCCTCGACGAGCCCACCACGGGTCTCGACAGCCGCGTCGAAGCCGAGGTGATCGCGCTCGTCGACCGCCTGCGTCGTGAGCGCGGCTTCGCGACCCTGCTGATCAGCCACAACCTGCCTTTGGTGGCGAGCCACACCGAGCGGATCGGCGTCCTGGAGCACGGCATCCTCGTCGAGCACGGCGAAGCGGCCGGCGTCGTCGAGGCCCCGCTGCATCCGTACTCGCGGCTGCTCGTCGACGCCGTCCCCTCGCTCGACGCGCGCACGCGGCCGGTGGAGCCCGAGCACGCGCAGCCGCTGCTCTCGGTCCGCGGCGTCAGCAAGCGGTACGGCTCGCACCTCGCGCTCGACGGCGTCGACCTCGACATCGGTCGGGGCGAGGTGCTGGGCCTCGTCGGCGAATCCGGCAGCGGCAAGACCACGCTCGGACGGGTGATCGCGGGTCTCGCACGCGCGGAAGGCTCGGTGAGCCTCGAAGGATCGGATGCCGCGGCCGCCGTGCCCGTGCAGTTCGTGTTCCAGAGTCCCGACGCGTCGCTCAACCCGCGTCGGACCGTGCGTCAGACCCTCACCCGCTCGATCCAGCTGCTGCACGGCGACACCGATGCCGAGGAGCTCGTGCTCTCGACCGGCCTCCCCGTCGACGTGCTCGACAAGCTGCCCGACGAGCTCTCCGGCGGACAGAAGCAGCGGGTCGCGATCGCCCGCGCGTTCGCCGGCCGCAGTCCGCTCGTGATCTGCGACGAGCCGACCTCGGCTCTCGACGTCAGCGTGCAGGCGCGCGTGCTCGACCTGCTCGTGGAGCTGCAGGAGCGCACCGGGGTGTCGTATCTCTTCATCACCCACGACCTCGCCGTCGTCCGCCGCATCGCGCACCGTGTCGCCGTGCTCAACGGCGGGCGCATCGTCGAGACCGGCGCGGTCGACGACGTGCTCGGCGATCCGCAGCATCCGTACTCGGCATCCCTCGTGGATGCCGCCCGCAGCCTGCGCGGCGAGACCACGCGGGGGCTCCGCGACGTCATCGCCGCATAGGTCGCGAAGGACCGGGCGCGACCAGCGGGTGGTCGCGCCCGGTCGTCTCCCTCCTGCGCCGTGCACAACTCAGCGGTACACAACTCAGGAGAGGGGCTCAGCCCAGGGCAGCGGCGATCGCGGCGCCCTCCGCCTCGTCGATGCGGTGCCAGAATGCGATGGCGCGCTGGCGCAGCGCGGGGTCGTTGATCTCGGCGAGCTGCGCCACCACGGTCGCCCGCAGCCGGACGCGCGCTGCGTCGTCGAACACCCGGCGCACGAGGTCTCCCGCCTGGCGGAAGTCGTCGTCGGGGTTCCAGGTGCGGGCGCGGCGGGCGAGGTCGTCGTCCCAGCCGCCTTCGGAGGCCGTGAACGGCGCGGGTGGGCGACGAGCGACGCCGTCCTGCACCCGATGCTGGTGGAAGCGCCAGTAGGCATCGATCCGGGAGAGCAGCATCGGGTCGGGGCTCGGGCCGATGCCCGGGACGAAGCTCGACGGCGCGAACGCGGCCTGCTCGATCTCCGCGAGCTCATCGTCGGGGTTCCGGTCGAGCACGAGACGGCCGACCTCGATGAGCGGGTAGTCCGCCTGGGGCCAGACTTTCGTGAGGTCGAAGGCGTTGAACGCGTCGGTGCGGGCATCCTCATAGGGCATCACCTGCACCGAGAGGGTCCAGGACGGGTGGTCTCCGCGGTCGATCGCAGCGCGCAGATCCGCACGCTGGTGGTCGACCTCGGTGTCGTCGATGCTCTCGGTGTCGCGCTCGGAGAGGTTCTCGATGCCCTGGTCGGTGCGCAGGTGGTACTTGACCCAGAACCGGGCGCCGGCGTCGTTCACCCATTGGAAGGTGTGCGATCCGAATCCGTCCTGATGACGCCAGGTGCGGGGGATGCCGCGATCACCGAGCAGCCAGGCGACCTGGTGGGCCGACTCCGGGTGGGTGGTCCAGAAGTCCCACAGCCGGTCGTAGTCGAAGACCGCGCCGTCCTTGTACATCTTGTGCGCGACGACCAGCGAGGCGAAGGCGGCCTCGTCGCGCAGTAAGAACACGGGGGAGTTGTTGCCGACGAGGTCGTACTCCCCGTCGGGGGTGAGGAATTTGACCGCGAATCCGCGGAGATCGCGCCAGGCCTCGCGGCTGCCGCGGTATCCGAGGGTCGCCGAGAACCGCACGACGACGTCGGTGCGGATGCCCGGTCGGAACAGACCCGCGTGGGTGAAGGCGCGCACGTCGCCGGTGGTGTGGAAGAACCCGAGCGCACCCCCGCCCTTCGAATGACGGATGCGCACGGGGACCGGCCCTGGGGCGGCGGATGGATGGTCGACGCGTCGCGGCGCGGTCCCCGTGCGGCTCATCGGGTCACGCCCGCTCGGCGACCGGGCGGATGTCCAGCGCGTCGTAGAAGGCGATGTGCCCGCCGATCGGTGCGAAGGCGCTGATCGGCTCAGGGTACGACCACGCCACCGGGGCGTCGTCGGCGGAGGAACCCAGGGCCCAGTAGTCGCTCGCGACGCCCTTGAACGGGCAGAAGGTCGTGCCGTCGATCGGTCGCAGACGGGCCAGGGCGACGTCTTCGCGCGGGAAGTAGAGCCGCACGGGCACATCGACCTCGTGCAGCTCGATCACCCGCGTGCTCGAGGCGATCCGCTCTGCTCCGCTCCAGACCTCGACGCGACCTTCGTGTCGTTCGAGGTGCACGAGCCCGTTCGTCGCGATGCCGGGGGCATCGAGGACAGCGGTGTTCGTCATGTTCCTGCTCCTTGTCTGTGTGGTGCTGCCGTACGGCCGGAGAGGACCGACCGGTCGCGCGCAGGAAGAGCGGCGACGAGGATGCCGATCAGCGCGAGCGCGCCGCCGAAGACCTTGATGGCCTCGACGGGCTCGCCGAGCGCGACGGCGAAGGCGTACCCGAACGCCGGAACGGCACCGGTCGCGGTACCGGCGACCGCCGCGGGCACTCGTTCGGCTCCGTAGTTGTAGAGGGCCATCGTCGGTCCGGTGACGACGAGGGCGAGGAAGAGGATGCTCGCCCACGCGGGACCCCCCGATGGCCAGGCCGCGGCCCCCGCCGCCACCTCCCAGACGAGCCACGGGGCGAGGAGCACGGCGCCCCAGAGCGCGGTGGCGGTGGCGAGGACGATCGGGTCGGTGAGTGCCGCGTCCCTCGTTCCCTCTCCGGTGCGCCGCAGCAGCACCGTGTACAGCGCATAGGAGGCGAGCCCCGCCACGAGCAGAGCAGCGCCGAACCCGAGCTGCACCGCTCCGACCGAGGCGACCGCGACACCGACGGTCGTCAGCACGAGGCCGGCGGTCACCCGTGCGGTGATCCGCTCCCGGATCACGCGCCAGGCGATCAGGGCGGTGAGCACCGGAAGCGACGCCGACATCAGCGAGGCCGTGCCCGCGGTCGACAGCGCGAGTCCCAGATTGCTCGGGAGATAGAACAGGGCGACGCCGGTGACGGCCAGCACGACGGCGAGCGGCTGTCGAAGGGCGCGCCCGAGAGCGGAGAGGCCGAGATGCGGGCGCAGCACGATGATCAGGACCAGCAGCAGGGGGATCGCCAGCACGAGCCGCAGTTCCGAGAGCACGGCGGGCGACGCCGAGATGAGAGCGACGGCACTCAATCCGTAGGTCGTCGACCAGAGCGCGACCGAGACGAAGACCGCGGCGACCGGCAGCCAGGCGCGCGGGATGCCCCGCCCCGTGGGGGCCGGGTCTTCTGCGCCGTACAGGAACGCTGCATGTGCGGCGGTGAGTGCTGAGCCGGGGTCGGACATCGCTCCTCCTGAGACTGATGACACGCTCATCCAACGTCACGGCGGCGCCCGGCGCGACGAAGGTTCCTCCCGGTGACATCACATGTCGGCGGATGACGCGGGTCGACGGGTCGTGACGCGTGTTGACGCCGGATGACCGTGCCGCCCGCGGCCCGACTCGCGCGCTCTAACGTGGCGCCATGTCATCCACGCACTCGCCCGCCGGCGGCTCCGACTCCCTCCGCATCGGCCTGTTCGCGCACCTCGCCGATCATCGGGGCGCGGTCGAGCAGACCTACCTCGACCACCTCGATCTCTTCGTGCATGCCGAGGCCCTCGGCGTGGAGTCGGCCTGGGTGCGCCAATTCCACCTGGCGAGGCCGGATGCGGGGCGTCTCGGCGGTCTGCCGTCGCCGTTCGTGTTCCTGGGGGCGCTCGCCGCCCGCACCACCCGCCTGCGTCTGGGCACGGCGGCGATCACGCTCCCGCTCGAGCAGGTGCTGCGGGTCGCGGAGGATGCCGCGGTGCTCGACGCCATCAGCGACGGCCGGGTCGAGCTCGGTCTCGCCAACGGAGGGCAGCCGCAGACGGCATCCGCGTTCGGGATCCCGCACATCGACGACCGCACGCAGAGCCGGCGGGCGTACCTGGAAGCGGTCGATCGCCTCACCGCAGCGCTGCGCGGGAGCCCGGTGACCGACGACGGGGAGGTGCTCGCGCCGGCGCGCCCACAGGTGGCGGACCGGGTGTGGCATGCGACCCTCACGGCGCAGAGCGCTTTCGAGACGGGTCAGCGCGGCGAGGGCGTGCTGATCGGCACGACGCAGGTCGTTCCCGCAGAGGTGTCGGCCGAGGCGTACCACCGCGGACTCGCCGAGGGAGTGGCGCCGCGTCTCGGCCTGTCGACCTGGATCTTCCCCGGCGCCAGTCGCGAGGAGGCACTCGCCCGCGCGGAGGACGGTCTGGTCGAGAAGTGGAACTGGGCGCGGGACTTCCTGCCCAGGGCCGACTCGACCGCGCAGATCGCGCAGCATCTCAACCTGCACTACGGCACGGCCGACGACATCGCCGCCTCCATCGCGGAGCACCCCGCGTTCGCCTACACGACCCAGTTGCAGCTGCAGCTCGACGGGCTCTACCGTTCCCTCCCGGAGCAGAAGGATGCGCTCGAGCTGTTCACGACCGAGGTCGTCCCGACCCTGCACCGTGCGTCCCGCGTCGAGGCGGCCGCATGAGTCGCGCGCCGCTCGTCTTCGCCGCGGGCGTCTTCTACCCCGGCGGCGAGCACATCACGGGCTGGCGCGGTGCGAGCGCCGAGCCGCACTCCTACCTCGACCTGGACTACTGGACCCGGTTCGCGCAGACGGCGGAGGCCGGGCGGTTCGCGACGCTGTTCCTCGCCGACGAGCTGTACGTCTGGGACCGCTTCCGCTCCGGCATCGACCACGGCACCAACGTGCGCCTCGAGCCGTTCACACTGCTGAGCGCCCTGTCGCAGCGGACGACGCGCATCGGACTCGCTGCGACGGTCTCGACCACGTACAACGAGCCGTACCACGTGGCCAGGAAGCTCGCGTCCCTCGACCACCTCAGCGGCGGGCGCGCGGCGTGGAACCTGGTCACCAGTGCGAGCGACGAGGAGGCCAGGAACTTCGGGCGGGATGCGCATCTCGAACACGGCATCCGGTACGAGCGGGGTGCGGAGTTCGTCGACGTCGTGAACGGGCTGTGGGACGGCTGGGACGACGACGCCTTCCTGTTCGACAAGGCATCCGGCCGCTTCGCCGATCGGTCGAAGCTGCACCTGCTCGAGCATCGCGGCCCGCACTTCTCCGTGCGAGGACCGCTCAACATCCCGCGGCCCGTGCAGGGGCATCCTCCGCTGTTCCAGGCCGGGGCGTCGGAGGCCGGACGCGCACTCGCGGGGCGGACGGCGGATGCCGTGTTCACACTCGGCGGCGGCACGCTCGAATCCGCCAGAGACCTGTACTCCGACTACAAGCGGCGTGCCCTCGCCGCGGGGAGAGGCGCGGACGACCTGAAGGTGCTGCCCTGGTTCTCGCCCATCATCGGCGACACCGAGGCGGATGCGGAGGAGCGCTTCCGCGAGCTCGCCGAACTCACTCCGGAGCGTGTGCAGGTCGACCTGCTCGCGCACTACCTCGGCGTCGACCTGGGGGAGCGCGACGTCGACGAGCCGTTCACGTTCGACTTCGACGTCGACGGCTTCAACCAGTCGAAGTCGGGCTATCAGGCGATCGCGGATCTGCTCGCACGGCGCCCTTACACCCTGCGAGAGCTGGCCTGGGAGGTGCTGCGCCGCAGGTTCACGGTCGGCACCCCCGATTCCCTCGCCGCGCACCTCATCGAGCGCTACGAGCAGGGGGCGGCCGACGGCTTCATCCTGATGGCGCCCACCCTGCCCGACACGCTCACGCGGTTCGTCGAGCACATCGTGCCGCGGCTCACCGATCGCGGCATCTATCCCGCCGAGTACGCCGGCAGCACGCTGCGCGAGAACCTCGGACTCGCCCGCCCCGCCGGAAGGTATGCCGCATGACCCGCCGTCTGCTCCTCGGAGCCTTCCTCTTCCACCCCGGCGGCTCGCATGTGTCGGGATGGCGCCACGAGTCCGCCGAGCCTCATCGCCACGTCGACATCGACTACTACGCCGACTTCGCCGCGACCGCCGAGCGCGGGGTGTTCGACACGATCTTCCTCGCGGACGGCCTCTACTTCTGGGACCGCTTCCCCTCCGGCGTCGACCACTACGGTCAGACCCGCCTCGAACCGCTGACCCTGCTCTCCGCCCTCGCGGCCCGCACACGCCACATCGGCCTCGCCGCGACCATCTCGACCAGCTACAACGAGCCGTACCACGTGGCCCGCGCCCTCGCCTCGCTCGACCACATCAGCGGTGGCCGTGCCGCATGGAACCTGGTGACCTCGCGCTACGACGAGGAGGCGCGCAACTTCGGCGGCGACGGCCACCTCGACCACGCGCTGCGCTACGAGCGGGGAGCCGAGTTCGTCGACCTCGTGCAGCAGTTGTGGGACAGCTGGGCCGACGACGCGATCCTCGCCGATCGTGAGAGCGGGCTGTTCGCCGACGCCGAGAAACTTCAGGTGGCCGATCACCGGGGGGAGCACTTCGCGGTGCGCGGACCGCTCAACATCTCCCGGCCTCCGCAGGGGTACCCGGTGCTGTTCCAGGCCGGGGGATCGGATGCCGGGCAGGAGCTGGCCGCCGCGACCGCGGATGCCGTGTTCGCCCGAGCCCTGCCCCTCGCCGAGGCGCAGCGGTTCTACTCCGGGCTCAAGGAGCGCGTCGTCGCGCACGGCCGGGACGCCGACGATCTGGCCATCCTCCCGCAGCTGCGACCCGTCGTGGCACCCACCGCGGCGGAGGCGCACGACCGCGCGGCCGGCATCCTCGATTCCACCCCCGACGCGATCATCGTCGAGGATGTGGCGCACTCGAT
Source organism: Microbacterium sp. MYb66 (assembly GCF_002979435.1). GTDB lineage: Bacteria > Actinomycetota > Actinomycetes > Actinomycetales > Microbacteriaceae > Microbacterium. Next base: position 246,574 of record NZ_PCOV01000005.1, read on the forward strand.
CGGACAGTCGCTTCCCGATGCTCCGGATGCCGTGATCGTCCTCGATCCCGACACGGACATCGCGAACGAGTCGCGGTCGCCCAACCGGCGGCTGGCGCGGCTGCAGGCGGGGGAGCGGCTGACACCCCGCGAGCTCTACGCGCAGTCGTTCCGGGAATCGGTCACGGTCGGCACGCCGACGCAGATCGCCGATGAGGTGCAGGAGCGGTTCGAGTCCGGAGCAGCAGACGGGTTCGTCGTGCAGGCTCTCACGCAGCCCTCCGGGTTCCGCGAGTTCGTCGACCTGGTGGTGCCCGAGCTCCAGCGCCGCGGACTCACCCGCACCGCGTACGAGGAGGACACGCTGCGGGAACGGCTCGGCCTTCCCCGCCCGGCCGGCAGGGTGCCGGTGGGTGTGGGTGTGGGTGCGGGTGTGGGGGCGGGGTCGGCGCGGCATCCGTAGTCCTCGAACCGGTACCGTGGGGGCATGATCCCGGCTGTCCGCACCTTCGGGCGCCTCCTCGCGCGGCACGGCGTCGCCCTCGCGGCGTGGTATCTCGCCGGCGAGGCCGTGCACGAGGTCCTCGTGCAGCTCGCGGGTTTCGTCGGCGGACTCACCACCCTCGGCGGGCTGCTGCTCCTGCCGCTCGCGGTGGCCGCGCGCCTGGTGTCGTACGTCGCCATGTACCTCACGGTGCAGCGGTCACTGCCGCACAGCGCCTCCGGTCATCGACCGGGCTACCGGCAGTTCGCACAGACCACGCTGGTGGCCATCCTGCCGTTCTTCGCGTTCTATGCCGCCTGGGGAATGCTCGACGTCGACATCAAGGCGTTCTTCAACATCGCGAGCAGCATCGCCCTTCGCGACACCGGATACGATGCCGCCCAGCTCGGCGATCGCGGCGGTCTCATCGCCGTGGGCGTGCTGCCGGTCGCGGTGCTGGTCATCGCGCTCGCCGTGCGCGTGCTCCTGGCCCGGATCGGCGGGCGCCTGCCGTCGTGGACGCTCGCGCTCGCCGCGTACGCCGAGGTGGTCTGGACCTTCATGCTCTTCACGCTGGTGGGCCAGTGGTGGGCGAACGCGAAGGAGTGGATCGCCGATCGGGCGGGCGTCGCCTGGGTCGAGGGCATCGGCGACTGGTTCGGCGCCAACGTGCTCCCGGTGGCCACGCTGTGGGAGACGGTGCTCTGGCTGGTCGGCCTGGTCGTCGCCGCGGTCGTCGTGCCCGCGGCGTGGTTGACCGTGGCCGGCGTCATCTACGGCACGACGTTCGACGCCACCCCGGCCGTGCTCGGCCGTCTCGAGCAGGCGCCCCGAGGAGCGGTGTCGAATCTCGTGCGAAGCCTCGCGCTCCGCCTGGAGGGTCTGTGGGCCGCGCTGGCTCTGATCTGGCGCGGTGGCCCCGTCGTGTTCGGCTGCACGGCCTTGGCCTACGCGGTGTGGTCGTGGGCCGAGCAGGTGGGCTCGCGGGGCCTGCTGCAGCTCGTCGGCGCGCACGACACCGCGTTCTGGTCGGCTTTCCTGCCGCTCCTCCTCGTGGCCGTGGCCGCCGTGGCCGAGCCGCTGCGGGTCGCGATCGTGGCGACCGCCTTCGACACCGTCGTCGGCCGTCCGGAAGCGCGGATGGGCACCCGTGAATCAGGGTTCGACGGGGAAGCGCGCGATCTCGTCGGTGCCGGGGACGTCGAGCGCGAACGGCCCCTCGGCATCATCGGGGAGCAGGAACACCGCCAGGATGGCGTAGGAGCCTGACTCCTCCTGGCAGGTCGACTCGCCCTCGTCGTAGGGCACATCGAGCGCGGACCGTGCGTTGGTCCAGACGCGCGAGCCTTCGACCTCGGCGAGGGTGAACATCCCGCACCGGGAGGCATCGACCGCCGCCCGCGCGTCGATCCGGATGCTGAGGGTCCGGGAGCCCGTCGGCGCCTCGAACTCGTCCCAGCGGGCGGAGTCGAGGCGGAGGGTCTGCCCGGCCATTTCGGCTCTCCCGTCTTCCGCCTCCTGCACCGGCGTGCTCCGGGGCGCGGCGGGGAGCACGTCGTACCAGACGTGCACGGCGATCGCGGCCGCCATCGCCACGACGAGCGCCACCAGCGCGAACCGCTGTCTCCGCCACCAGGTCATGGCGCCCCCAGCCGGGGCGCATCGAGCTCCCTGTCGGGCGCCTGCGGCAGCTCGTCGAAGGAGAGGGGGAAGGCGATGACGTCGTCGAGATGCGGCGTCGGGTACTCGCCGGTGAGGCGCAGCTCTCCGCCCCCGGTCCGCAGACCCTCCGGAAGCTCGAACGCCAGCGTCCCGACGGTGTCGGTGCCCACGCGCAGGTCTGCCCGGAGCAGCGATGTCGGCGGTCGCTCGCTCGCCAGGAACACTCGCCCGTCGATCACGAGGCTGGCGACGCCGATCGCGGCATCCACCTCGGTCGTCGGCGCGGACACGGCGAGCTCGATCACGAGCCAGTTCCCTTCGGCCTCCCACTCGTCCGCGACCGTCAGACGGTCGGCGAACGAGGCGTCCTGCACCGCGGCGACGAGGGTGCGGGACGTCGCCGTGTCGTCTATCGCCGCCCTCACGAGGAATGGATCGGTGAGCGCGTCTTCGGGCGGCGTGACCGCCGTCACCACGCCGGCCGTGAGCACGAGCGCGACGCCGCCGACCCAGGGAACCCACCGGCCGCGCGCGCTCACGGACCGACCTCGACCGGGGTGCGGGCGACCAGTTCGGTCCGCCGCCACGTGACCGCGGACGACGACAGGATGACCTGGCCGGACTGCGCCCTGGCGTCGTAGACGTCGAGGTGCGGCGCGGCCTCTGTCAGAGCGTCTTCGGCGAGGGGCCAGGCGATGCGCACTTCGGCCGGAACGCCGGGTTGCAGCACGACCGCGCGCAGCGAGCCGTCCGAACGCCAGGAGCGCGCGGTGTCGGTCGCGGTCACCCCGGAGAGCTCGAGGAGGGGTGCGCTCGAGGAGAGCAGCCGAGAGGCGACCCGGTCGGCCGTGCCCTCCACGCCGACCGCACGGTCGGAGAGGTTCTCCAGTCGCACCGTGACGACGAGGAGGGTCTCGCCCGGCTCCGCCTCCAGGTACTGCTCCTCGACCTCGTCGAGGAGCTCGGCGTCCAGCACGGTCACGGCGTACAGCGAGGTGCGCGCCTCGCTGCCGGCGGGGACGAGCAGCGGCTGCGACGTCGCCGGAGCGAGGCCGCCGAAGGCGACGAACGCGACCAGCAGGCCGATGACCGCCACCGCTGCGCCCCAGAGCGGCAGGGCAGCAGGGGCGAAGGCGGAGCGCGCGGCTCCGTCGGCGGCCTGGCGCGCCGCACCGACCATTCCGCCTGTCCTCATCACGCAGTCAGCCTAGCGACAGGTCTCGAAGACGTATCCGTCGTCGGAGGGGGTGACCAGGTCGCGGTCGCGGAGCACCATCGACCTCGGGGAGTCGTCGTCCGCGCACATCTCCGTGAACGGGCGGGGCAGCTCGTCGGCGTACTCGATGTCGATGACCCGGTCGCCGTAGACCGCGGTGTATGCGCCGCACTCGGCGTAGACCGCGCACTCCTCGGTGACTGCGAAGTCGAAGCCGGCCTGCCCGTGGAGCACGGCCGCGTCCTCGGCGGCGTTCTTCTGCCCGGCCGCGAGCCCTGCCGTGTGCGCCGCCTCGACGAACAGAGTGGCCAGGGCCAGGTTGTCGTCGAGCGAGAGCGCCCCGCCCGATCGGGAGTACGAATCGAGGTTGTCGAACTCGACCGCGTCGAAGCCGTCATCCGCGCACCCCTCGATCCAGGGGACCACCGTGGCGGCGATCCGGTCGCGACGCTCGGGGGTGGACGTGTCGAGCAGGGCCTCGTCGGGCCAGTCCGGGTCGAAGACGACCTCGCCGTCGTGCTGCAGCAGCAGGTCGTGGGCCCAGGAGTCGAGTTCACCGGGCTGGGTCTGGAATCCGTTGACGTAGCAGATCGAGTATCGGCCCGGTGCCGGTTCCGCACGCCGATCCCGTCCCACGACGCCGACCTCGGCGGCCGGCTCGTAGGCGCCGCCGAGCTGGTAGTCCGGAACCGCGCCCGTCGGCGGAAGGTCGACGGCGGCGGCCGTCGAGGAGGAGGGCGCCGCCGCGTCCACGCATCCGCCGAGAACGAGCAGCAGCGCCGCGACGGCGGGGACGGCCGAGGCCCGGAGCATCCGGTTCCGTGCGTCGGCACGCCCTGGGCGTCTGCCGGATGCGGGGGCCGGCACCCCGGGGATCCCGGCAGCTCCTCGTGCCGACTCCGTCACTGCGGTTCGGTCCCGGACGCGGCCACGTCGGCCGGTTCCGGTTCGGCCGGATTCCGTCGGATGCCGATCCACGACACGATCCCGCCGAGCACGAGCAGCGCTGCGGTGACCCATGCTGCGCTGTGGAACCCGTCGAGATCGAGCGTGCCGCCGACGATGGTCGAGAGCATCGCGACCACGAGCAGGCCGGCAACGCGGGAGACGGCGTTGTTGACCGCCGAGGCGATGCCGGAGTGGTTCTCGTCGATCGCCCCCAGGATCGCGGCCGTCAGCGGTGCGACCGTGAGGGAGAGGCCGAGTCCCATCACGATCATCGCGGGCAGCACCTGCCACCAGTAGTCGAAGTCGGCTGCGACGAGCAGCAGCATCAGCGCACCGACGGCCATGATCAGCGGACCGACCGTCATGAAGATCCGCGGCCCCCACCGGCCGGCCCATTGTCCGGCGCGCGAGGAGATGAGGATCATCAGGATGGTCATGGGCAGACTCGCGAGGCCCGCGGCGGTCGCGCTCAGGCCGGCGCCCTGCTGCAGGTAGACGCCGACCACGAAGCCGTTCAGCGACAGCGCGGCATACACGAACAGGGTGGCGAGGTTGCCCCAGCCGAAGTCGCGCACCCGGAAGAGCCAGAGCGGCATGAGCGGCGAGGCCGACGTCTGCTGCCGGATGAGGAAAAGGGCGAAGAGCGCCGCTCCGACCACCAGGGGAATCCAGATCGCCGGCGACTGCCAGCCGAGATTGGGCTGCTCGATCAGGGCGAACACCACGGCGCCGAGGCCGACCGCGCACAGGGCGCCGCTCCACCAGTCGACGGTGATCCCGCGCGGATGCTCCGGCAGCTTCAGGCGCGCGAGCAGCAGGAGGGTGATCCCGATCGGGATGACGTTGATGAGGAAGACGAAGCGCCAGGACAGGTAGTCGACGAAGAGCCCGCCCAGCAGCGGGCCGACCAGCTGTGCCCCGGTCGTGAAGGCGGTCCACACGCCGATCGCCCTGGATTGCACGTCGGCTCGCATCGTCGCGGTGATCAGGGCCAGCGAGCTCGGCACCAGCAGCGCCCCGGCGGCCCCCTGCGCGGCGCGGGCGATGATCAGCATCAATGGATCGAACGCCGCCGCCACCGCGAGCGAGGCGATGCCGAAGGCGATCAGCCCGATGCGCATCACGAGCACGCGGCCGTAGGCGTCGGACACCGAGCCCGCGAGCAGGATCAGGGCGCTCAGGGTGATCAGGTACGCATCGACGACCCACTGCTGGGTCGTGATGCCGCCGCCGAGTTCACGGCTGATCGCGGGCAGCGCGACGTTCACGACCGTGCCGTCGAGGAACGTCACGAAGGACGCGAGCACGGCGATCGAGATGACGAGCCGCTGGAGCGGGGCGAAGGATGCCACAGGCCGACCCTACTCCCGGTGGCGGACGTCGGGGCGGGGCGTCAGGGGGAGGGGATCGGCGTGGGCTCCGACTCCGTTTCCGACTGCGGGTCTGCGCGTGGCACGGGGTGCGGTGCCGGAGTGCCGGCGAGGAGGAGTCGGGCGAGTCCCGGTGTTCCGCCTTCGTCGACCGCGCGGCGTTGGCGGTCGGCCCCCGTGCCGAGGGTGCGAAGCCGCTCGATCCCCTCGCCGACCCGGTCCTCGTCGCCCAGCTCACGGAGGGCGGGGGCGATGACCGCCAGCATCCGCTCCGCGACGGTCCGGGCATCGTCGACCTCACCCGTCGTCGGATCGATCACGCGTGCGTCCATGCCGCGGCGGGCGGCCGCCCACAGCGAGGCGTCGATGCCTTCGACCCCGGTGTCCGCCGGGGATTGATCGTCCGTGAGCACGATCGCGCGCGAGAGCGCAGCGGCGAACACCGCGTCCGTCGCAGTCAGCTGCGCGTCGAAGACCCGCACCTCGACGGTGGGATACCGCTCCGAGATCCTGGCCGCCCACGAGAGGGACGCGGCATCGGCGATCGCACCCAGGTCGATGAGCTTCTGCACCCCGGCGCGATACTCGCCGATGTCGCGGAACCGGGGCGGACCCCACGATGCCGGGAGTCGGCGGATCAGGATGCTGCGCCAGCTCGCGAAAGTGGTGTCGCGGCCGTCCACGAACGGGCTGTTGCCGGTGAGCGCCAGCAGCACCGGGAGCCATCCCCGCACGCGATCGAGCGCACGGACCCGCTCCTCCTCATCGAGCACCTCGACGTGCACGTGGAGGCCGTTGACCTCGTGGTCGCGGCTGAGATGACCGAGCTGCTCGGCGACCACGTCGTAGTGGGGAGAGGGGGAGATCGTCGAAGAGCGGGTGGTCGCGAAGGGTGTGCCGGTGCCGGCGGCGATGGCCTGCTGCTCCTGGGCGTGCCAGCCGATGAGACCGCGCAGGTGGCGCAGCTGCGCCTCGGCATCCGCTCCGGTCCGGACCGGCTCGGTCAGGCATTCGATCTGAGAGGTCAGGTACTCCGTCGTGACCTCTCCTCCGGTGCGGAGGCGCGTGATGCGCTCGCGCGTGCCGGCAGACAGGGCCACGGGCACCAGCGAGTGCTCGTCGAGGAACAGGAACTCCTCCTCGATGCCGAAACGCGTCATCCGCGCCCTCAGTGATTCCGGAGGGCGGAGATCAGCTCGGACTTCCGCTTGCCGCTGTAGCCGGTCAGGCCCAGCTCCTTCGCGCGCTTGCGCAGCTCGGGAACGGTCCAATCCTCGTAGTCGCCGTGTTCCCCGCCCCGGCGCCCGACCGCGCTGCGGCCCTCCTTGGCGGCGGCGTTCGAGATGCGCGCGGCCTTCTCCTTGGAAGCGCCGTCGTCGCGGAGCTCTTCATACAGCTCGGGATCCTTCAGCGAGTTGTTGCGTCGTCCTGGCACGTGTTCTTCTCCTTCGCGCACTCGGAGGGTGGAAGTCAACCCCCTCGGGCAGATGGCTCGATCGGGCTAACGTGGTGGCACCGCAGTCGGGCGTCCGCGCCCCGAAAGAAGGGAAAGACCGATGAACATCCTCCTGATCATCGTCATCGTTGTCGCAGTGATCCTTGCGATCACCGGAGGACTGGTGCAGTCGCTCCAGTTCCTCCTGTGGGTCGGACTCGTCCTCCTCGCGATCGCCGTGATCGCCTGGTTGATCCGAGCGATCAGTGGCAGCCGCAAGGTCTGACCCTCACAAGGTCTGACCGATCAAGGTGAGACCCGCCGATGGCGGGTCTCACCTTTTTCGTGTCAGGAGGTGGGCGTCACTTCTCGAACGCGTCGCGGACGCTGTCGCCGGTCTTCTGGGCGGCGTCCTTCACGTTCTCGCCGGCCTGCTTGGCGGAGGCCTTGACCTGATCCGCCTTGCCCTCGGCCTCGAGCCGCTCGTTGTCGGTCGCCTTGCCGACGCCTTCCTTGACCTTTCCGGCTGCCTTCTCGGCGGCGTTCTTGATGTCATCTGCGGCACTCATGTGCTGCTCCTCTCGTCGTCGGATCGATTGCTTCCGACACTCTCACTTCGCACGCGAAGCGGCCACGGGATTGACAATCCGCGCGGGTCATGTCACGGTTCCGCCGCCATCGACGTCGGCCCCTCGAGGGACTAGCCTGGCGCCAGGCGGGTGGTCCTGCCCGCGGACCTCGAAGGAAGCGGTGAGCGATGGACTCGATGATGATGGGCGCCATGTCGAAGAACATGGAGTCGATGCCCGACATGGGGATGATGGACATGTCGGTCATGCAGGCGTGCATGGATGCGTGCGCGGCATGCGAGCAGGCGTGCACGGTGTGCTCGACGCAGATGATGGACTGTTCGCCGGCCTGCATGAACTGCGCGGACATGTGCAACACGATGATGCGCTCGATGATGCGGATGCAGGGCATGACGCCGGCTTCGATGATGGCGATGCTCAACGCGTGCATTGCGATGTGCCAGGTCTGCATGGACGAGTGCATGAGGCACGCCGACGACAGCGACGTGTGCCGCATGTGCGCTCAGGCGTGCCAGGCGTGCATGGATGCCTGCATGGCCATGAAGGACATGATGATGGCGAGCGCCTGACCCGCGATCAGGTCAGGTGGCCGTCAGACGGCGGCGACGTTGAACTGCGTGCGTCCGACGGCGAGCACTCCGTAGCGCGCGTGCAGTGCCACCGGTGTGCCCGGGGTGGCTTCCAGCGCCGCGCCGGAGCCGTTCCAGAGCGCGTGCGCTTCTCCGTCGAGCGTGCGGACGACGAGGTCGCCGGAGACCGCGTCCGTCGATTCGACCAGGGCGTCGGCCCATCCGGCCGGTGTGGCCGAGGCGATGCGGGCCTGGATCAGGTGCAGCGCGTGGCCGGGGGCGAACGAGGAGCACCGGCCGCCGTGGCTGCACATGCACGCCGCACGCTCACGCACCGGGAGGGGCGAAAGGCGGTTCAGCGGCGTGGACACGGTGGTCTCCTTCGGGTGGTTCGACGTTCCGGAAAGACTAGGTCGCCCGCGGAGCGGGGCATAGGCCGCCCGACACGGAGTGAAACAAACAGGTGTAGGCTCGCCGGGTGCTGTCGTCGATGAGCGCCGTTCCGGCGCAGAACGGAGCCGCAGGCGCTTCCCGCGCCGCGGACAGAGGCTGAGGACCCACCGGAGGCGGACCCCCGTCCCCGGTGCTGTGTCATACCCGGCATCCGCGTCCGGGACCCCTCACCCCGATCGACTCGCCCTCCGCGGCGACCACTCCGAAAGCACCTCTCTCATGCGTCCCATCGACGAGCGCGGCATCCGCGCCTCCTTCCTCAACGCCTCCCGCAAGGAGGTCTCCGATCTGACCCTGCCGCCCGGCTTCGCCGAGATCGACTTCGACCGGCTCGACTTCCTCGGCTGGGTCGATCCCAAGATGCCCCGTCGGGCCTACGTCGTCACCTGGATCGACGACGCCCCGGTCGGCGTCTTCCTGCAGCGTGCCGAGCAGCGCGTGATCGCTCGCGCGCAGTGCTCGTGGTGCGAAGACGTCACCCTCCGCAACGACGTGCAGCTCTTCGTCGCCCGCAAGGCGGGTGCGGCCGGCCGCAAGGGCGACAGCGTGGGCGTGCTCGCCTGCGCCGAGTTCGGCTGCAACCGGAACGTGCGGATCCTCCCGCCGCTCGCGTACCAGGGCTTCGACCGCGAGTTCGCGCGCGACCTGCGCATCCTCCGACTGCAGGAGCACGTCACCGGCTTCCTGGCCGAAGTGGCCGGGCAGCCGAGCTAGGCGACCCGGGCGTTCACGTGCGCCCGGGCGGGTGCTGCCAGCTCCGCCGACCGGCGGGCGAACTCGTCGAAGCTGTGACGACCGGGCCAATCGGTCGGCAGCATCGACGGGGGAAGCCCCGGATCGGTGTAGGGCAGCACCCGCCAGCGGTCGATGAGATGCACGTACGCCGCGAACGGCTCGGCGGGCAGCGTGTCGAGTGAGGCCTGGAAGGCGAGGTGCTCCGCGCGCAGCGCGTCCAGATCCCACCATTGCGCGGCGGCGTCGACGAGCGTGCCGGCCGGGGCGGGAGCGGACGCCTGGAACAGCGTCGCCCACTGGCGTGCCTCGAGCTCGTCGAGGATCTGCACGACTTCGTCCTGGAGGTGGCCGGGGCAGATCCACAGCGCCGGCGATACGACGCCGGCGCCGATCCACTGCAGTCGACGGCGCAGCTGGTGGCGCACGCTCCTCGCACTCTCGGGGATCGAGAACGACACCAGGCACCAGGTGTCGGCATCCGTCATCTCCCGCATCTCGAAGATGCGGCGATCGCCTCGCTCCAGCATCCCGATCGCGGCCGGGTTGAGGCGGTAGCCGATCTGCTCCGCGCGTTCGGCGAGCAGCAGCCCTTTCTGCTTCAGACGAGCGATGCCGGTCCGCGCGGGTCCTGCCTCGATGCCGAGGTCGCCGGCGAGCGCCACCAGGTCGGCCGCCGAGACCCAGCTGCCGAGCGGCCGCAGGAAGACGCCGACGAACGTCCGCAGCAGCGAGGCCGTGCTGCCGGGACGGGCATCGATGTCATCGAGGACGGGCGTGCCCGTGTGCTCAGAAGTCACCGGACTCCAGGGCGTCGCGCACCGCGAGGACGCCCGTGATCGTCTCGACGTGCGAGGTGCTCAGCGGGGAGAGCCCGAGCCGGATGCCGTCCGGGAAGCGGAAGTCCGGGATGATGCCGTCCGCCCAGAGTCGCCGCGTGACGTCGCGGAAGTCGGGGTGGCCGATCGTCACATGGCCGCCGCGGAGAGCGGCGTCGCGAGGGCTGAGCAACCGCACTCCGAGCGGCGCGAGAACCTCGTCGTAGGCACGCACCGCGAGGTCGGTCAGCGACTGCGACTTCGCCCGCACGCCCGCGATCGTCGACTGCTCGATGAGGTCGAGCATCCCCTGCATGGCGAGCATCGACGTCACCGGCGGGGTGCCGCTGAGCAGCTGACGGATGTCGGCCGAGGGCACATATTCGGGTCCCATCGCGAAGATGTCGGCCGCGCTCCACCATCCCTGGATCGGCTGGCGCAGCACGCCCTGCAGACCGTGACGCAGGTAGGCGAACGCGGGGGAGCCCGGCCCGCCGTTGAGGTACTTGTACGTGCAGCCCACGGCCAGATCGACACCCCAGTCGTCGAGCTGCATCGGGATCACCCCGGCCGAGTGGCACAGGTCCCACATCATCAGGGCGCCGGCCCCGTGCACGGCGGCCGTGATCCCGGGCATGTCGGCCAGGGCCCCGGAGCGGTAGTCGACGTGGCTCAGCGACACCAGCGCGGTGCGCTCGGAGACCACGTCCGCGATGTCGGAGATGGTCACCCCGTGCACCGGGTCGGGCTCGATCCAGCGCAGGGTCATGCCGGTCTCGGCGGCGACGCCCTCGGCGAGGAAGCGGTCGGTGGGGAAGTTGCCGGCTTCGATCACGAGCTCGGTGCGGGTGGGGTCCGCTGCCGCGGCGGCGCGCATGAGCTTGTAGATGAGCACGCTGGTCGAGTCGGCGACCACGGTCTGGCCGGCCGCAGCACCGAGAGCGACCCGCCCGATGCGGTCGCCGAGCTCCATCGGCAGCGCCATCCACTGCTCGTCCCAGGAGCGGATCAGCCGCGTGCCCCAGTCGTCGCGCACGAAGGCGGCGAGCTTCTCGGGGGTGTCGCGCAGCGGACGTCCGAGCGAGTTGCCGTCGAGGTAGGCGGCGACGCCGGGGGCGTCCGCGAACGCGTCGAGGTGGGCGCGCAGCGGGTCGGCCGCGTCCAGGGCGCGGGCGGCGTCGAGGAGGGAGGAGTCGGGGGTCGCGGTCATGTCACACCTTCAGGTCTGCGGGGG
>NZ_PCOV01000006.1 GCF_002979435.1 Microbacterium sp. MYb66
CGTCCCCGCAGCCCCGACCGCGCTTCCGGCTCGTCCGGTGCAGCCCGCGCCGCAGCCGACGCAGAGCTATCCCGGTGCCGCGCCGACATATGCCCCGCCCGGCCCGGCGGCCTACGGCGTTCAGCCCGTCGCCGCACCGCAGCCCGGTTACGCCCCGCCGACCCAGCCCGGATACGCCCCGCCGACCCAGCCCGGTTACGCCCCGCCGGCCCAGCCCGGTTATGCAGTACTACCCGGACAGCCCGGCTACTCGCCGTACGTCGCGCCCGCGTATCCTGCGGCCCAGCCCCGCCCGACGAGTGGTCTCGCCATCACCTCGCTGGTCTGCGGAATCGCCGCGATCCTCCTGTTCTGGGCCATCATCCCGTTGCTGGCTTCGATCGCCGCCGTCATCACCGGTCACATGGCCCTCGGCCAGACGAAGCGCAAGCCGGAGATCGGGGGCCGAGGAATGGCGATCGCCGGCCTGATCCTCGGCTACATCGTGATCGGAATCGGCGGGTTCATCCTCGTCAGCACCATCATCAGCTTCCTGTTCGTCGGAGCATTCAGCCTGCCGTTCATCTTCTCGAGCTGAGCAGCTGCTCGGACAGCACGCCGGTCGGCTCACACCGGCGTAGTCTGGATGCATCGTGAAGAACACGCGTCATGTCCCGGCCGTCACCTCACTGCCGCAGTCCCCGCGGGATGAGGCTGATCATCGTGTGCGCCGCTATGCCCTCACGATGACGATCCGCATCGTCTGCTTCGGCCTCATGATCCTGGTCCAGCCGTACGGCTGGTACACGTGGGTCTTCGGCATCGCAGCGGCCGTGCTTCCGTACATCGCCGTGGTGTTCGCGAACGCCGGGAGCGACAGCACCGAGACCACCGCGGAGTCTCCGGTCCAGGAGCTGGACGCCCCGCGCCCGGCACCGATCGAGACCGAGACCTCCGCTCCCCCCGTGTTCACGATCCACGAAGGCCCGAAGGACCGATGACAGACTTCGAGTGCTCGCGCGCCGGCTGCCGGAGCGCGGCGACCAGACAGGTGGTGTGGCGCAACCCCCGCATCCATGCCGCCGACCGTGAAAAGGTGTGGCTGGCGTGCGAGGAGCACGTGGGCTTCCTCCGCGACTATCTGGCTGCGCGGGACTTCCCGGTCGCCGTTCGCGACGGTGTTCCGGCATGAGCCGACGTTTGACCCGATGGGGTGTGTACGTGCTCATCGCGATCGGCTTCGCGATCGCGTGCGTCTTCCTGTCGAACTGGCAGTTCGAGCGGAACGAGACTCGTGCCGCCCAGATCGAGCTCGTCGAGCAAAATTACGACGCGGATCCCGTTCCCCTGTCCGCTGTCATCGGCGCTGACGGAACGCTCGATCCGTCCGACGAGTGGCGGCCGGTGACGCTGCAGGGCGAGTACCTGCCCGACGAGCAGCTCCTGGTGCGCAACCGCCCGCACGGCGGTACGAGCGCCTTCGAGGTGCTGGTGCCGTTCCGCGACGTCGACGGACGCGTGTTCATCATCGATCGCGGCTGGGTGCCGCCGGGCGAGGGCGAAGCACCCGACGCGGTTCCGGCCCCGCCGGAGGGCGAGGCCGAGGTCACGGTGCGCCTGCGTCCGGGGGAACAACTGCCCGCATCGGGTCGCGGAGCGCCGGAAGGTCAGGTGCCGACGATCCATCTGCCCTCGATCGCCGCACTGACCGACGGAGATGTGATCACCGGGGCATACGGCCGCGTCGTGGCCGAAGAGCCGGCCGGCGCCGGCGCATTGGGCGGCTTCGACTCCCCCACCGACGACCCGGGCCCCCATCTCTCCTACGCGATCCAATGGATCCTGTTCGCACTGATGGGGTTCATCTTCATCGGCTACATCATCCGCACCGAGATCGTGAAGCACCGCGAGGAGGTCGAGGGCATCCCGACGCCCGTCAAGGCTCCGCGGCGCAAGGATCACGACGCGGACGTCGAGGACGAGCTGCTCGACGTCCGCTGACCGACTCGCCCGGTGTCAGTCCTTCCAGGACCCCCGGCGCAGCCGACGACTCAGACGACCTCCACCAGGTCGGGGTCACCCGCGCGGGAAACCAGCAGGTCGACCACCTCCCGGAGAGTCGTGATCCGGCGGGACTCACCCGACCAGTGCTGGTGTCCTCCGTCGAAATGCACGAACTCGGCGCCGAGATCGTCGGCGATCTCTCGGTCGTGGTTGGTATCGCCGATCACGAGCAGGTCTTTCGCCGCGACGCCGGACGTCGCGAGCCATCGTGCGATGACGTCGTGCTTCGAGGCGCGGAAAGGATCATCGATCGAGAGCACCGCCTCGAAGGCGTCGTCCAGACCATAAGGGGCCATCTGCTGCGAGAGCGCTTCAGCGACCGTCGCCGATGCCAGGACCTGCCGGATGCCGAGTTCCTGCACGGCCGACAGTGTGGTGCGAGCGCCTTCATGGAGTCGCGCCTCGCCGGCGCGGGCGGCGAGCGTCTCGAGGTACACCGTCGCGGCCGACACGAATCTGTCCTCGCCGAGCCCGACCGAGCCGTAGAAGTCGCGGATCGGAAAGCGGAACACCGAACGGTAGGCCCCGATGTCCGCGAACGGCTCCAGTGCGTGGTCTCGAAGCACGGCGTTCATCACCTGGCGGCAGATCTCCGCGTCGTCGAGCAGGGTGCCGTTCCAGTCCCAGCACACGGCGCGGATGTGACCCATACTCATGCGAGCACGCTATCCGGGGCCACCGACACGCGTCTGCGCAGCTGCTACGCGAGCTCGATGAGGTCCTGGTACTCCTGGCTCCAGATGTCCTCGACCCCGTCGGGCAGGATGAGCACGCGCTCGGGGTTGAGCGATTGCACGGCGCCCGGATCGTGCGAGACGAGGACGACCGCGCCCTCGTAGTGGGCCAGCGCTCCGAGGATCTCTTCACGCGAGGCGGGATCGAGGTTGTTGGTCGGCTCGTCGAGGAGCAGCAGGTTCGCCGAGGACACGACCAGCGTCGCCAAGGACAGACGCGTCTTCTCGCCGCCCGACAGGACACCGGCAGGCTTGAGCACGTCGTCGCCCGTGAACAGGAACGAGCCGAGCACCTTGCGCGCCTCCATCTCGGTGATGTGGGGCGCGGCCGAGACCATGTTCTCCAGCACCGAGCGGTTCACGTCGAGGTTCTCGTGCTCCTGCGCGTAGTAGCCGACCTTGAGTCCGTGCCCGGGCTCGAGCTGTCCGGTGTCGGGCTGGTCGACACCCGCGAGCATCCGCAGCAGCGTGGTCTTGCCCGCACCGTTGAGTCCCAGGACGACGACCTTGGAGCCGCGGTCGATCGCCAGGTCGACATCGGTGAAGATCTCGAGCGAGCCGTACGACTTCGAGAGTCCACTGGCCATCATCGGCGTCTTGCCACAGGGCGCCGGCTTCGGGAAGCGCAGCTTGGCGACCCGGTCTTCCTGGCGGACCTCGTCGAGCCCGGCGAGCAGCTTCTCCGCACGCGCGATCATCTGATGAGCGGCGGCGGCCTTCGAGGCCTTCGCCCCGAAGCGGGCCGCCTGCAGCTGGAGCGTCGTCGCCTTCTTCTCGGCGTTCGCGCGTTCCTTCTTGCGGCGCTCCTCGTCGGCCACCCGCTGACGCAGGTAGTTCTTCCAGTTCATGTTGTACGTGTCGATGCTCTGGCGGTTCGCGTCCAGGTAGAACACCCGGTTGACGGTCTCGCCGACGAGCTCGACATCGTGACTGATCACGATCAGCCCGCCCTTGTAGCCCTTGAGGAACTCCCGCAGCCACACGACGCTGTCCGCGTCGAGGTGGTTCGTCGGCTCGTCGAGGATCATCGTCTCGGCATCCGAGAACAGGATGCGCGCGAGCTCGATGCGACGGCGCTGGCCACCGGAGAGCGTCGACAGCGGCTGGTCCAGGATGCGATCGGGCAGCGACAGGTTGTTGGCGATGGACGCGGCCTCGGCCTCGGCAGCGTAGCCGCCCTGAGCCTCGAACTGCTCCGTGAGGCGGGCGTAGCGCTTCATCGCCTTGTCGGCCACCGCGGGATCTTCCGAGCCCATTGCGAGCGCCGCCTCGGTCATCCCGAGGTTGAGCTGGCCGAGTCCGCGGGCGTCCAGGATGCGCGTGCGCGCAAGGTCTTCCGGGTTGCCCGAGCGCGGGTCCTGCGGCAGATAGCCGAGCTCGCCCGAGCGGGTCACGTTCCCGCCGGACGGAAGGACGTCACCGGCGAGCACCTTGGTGAGTGTGGTCTTCCCGGCCCCGTTGCGACCGACGAGCCCGATCTTGTCTCCATCGGCGACACGGAACGAGACGTTCTCCATCAGCAGGCGCGCGCCAACGCGGATCTCGAGGTCGTGCACGGCAAGCACAGCGGACGTCCGTTCTTCCAGGGAGGGTGTTCGGCCGATCGGCCAGCCTCCCAGTATAAGCCGCGCAACAGGGAGGCGCGGTCAGCAAGATCAGCCCAGAGAGTGAGGAGTGCGATACCGCAGAGGGATGACCGTTCCGGCACCCGCTGCATAACGTGCATGAGTGGACATCCTCAACGAGCTCATCATGCAGGCGATAGCCTCGCCCTGGCTGTACCTGGTCCTGTTCGCGGTCACCGTCATCGACGGATTCTTCCCGCCTGTGCCCAGCGAGACAGTGCTCGTCGCCGCCGCCGCTGTCGCGGCCTCCACGGGCGAGGGGAATCTCCTGCTCCTCGGGGCTGTCGCCGCGCTCGGCGCTGCGATCGGCGACAACATCGCCTTCGCGATCGGCCGGGCACTCGGCACCACACGTTTCGCTTGGATGCGACGACCGCGTGTCGCCGCGACCTTCGCGTACGCCCAGCACGCGCTCGACCGACGAAGCGCCACTCTCATCCTCGGGGCGCGCTACATCCCGGTGGGACGCGTCGCCGTCAACATGACAGCCGGTGCCCTCGACTTCCCCTGGCGACGCTTCCTCCCCCTGAGCCTGATCGCCGGACTCAGCTGGAGCGTGTTCAGCCTCGCGATCGGCCTGCTCGCGGGCGCCTGGATCAAGGACCAGCCGTTGCTCAGCGCCGGCCTCGGCATCGTCATCGCACTCGTGATCGGCTTCGTGATCGACCGGGTCGCCGCGGCCCGTCGCCGCCGTGCACCTGCCCCGCAACTGGCAGGATGACAGTCATGGCACGCCGCCGCGAGCGCACTCCGCGCCGCCCACGCATCAGCCGCCGCACCGCAGCCCTCGTGGCCCTGTGTGCGGCGGTCGTCGCGCTGTACGCGGTTCTGGTGTCGCTGCAGACCGTCCTGTACGGCACTCCGTTGCCGCTGACGTTCATCCTCGGCGCCGCGCTGTGCGTCTCACCGCTGCTCGCGATCACGCGCCCGGCCTGGTCCATCGCACTCTTCACCGCCGGTGCGCTCGCACTCCCCCTCACGGTCGTTCCGGAGCTGGCCATCCAATCGCCCTGGCCGTGGTCCGTGCCGGCGCTCCTCGTCTTCGTCCTCTTCGTGGGCGTGGTGACCTTTCTCCACGGTGCGCGACTGGGCGCCTTCGCGCTGATCCTCGGGGCGATCGCCTCGCTTCTCGCGCCGATCCTCCGACCCGACATGGTGGCGCTGCCGGCGTCCTCCGCCAGCGCCACGGCCGATCTCATCGTGACGACCGCCGTCGCCTCCGCCATGTTCCTCATCGCAGCGCTGGTCGCCGGACGGGTGCGGGTCGCCGCCGAGTTGACACGCGAGAAGGAGCACAGCGCACTGGAGGAGTCCAGGCGCGCCCTCGTCGAAGAACGCACCAGGATCGCCAGGGAGCTGCACGACGTGGTCGCGCACAGCATGTCCGTCATCCAGGTGCAGGCGTCGACGGCGAGGTACCGGATCCCGGAACTCGACGAGGCCGCGATCGCCGAGTTCGACGACATCGCCGCGACCGCCCGAGGCTCCCTGACCGAGATGCGGCGCATGCTCGGCGTACTCCGCACCGAGGACCAGAGCGCCGAACTCGCCCCCCAGCAGGGCATCGACGACATCCCGGCCCTCGTGGACAGCATCCGCCGCGCGGGCGTCGAGGTCGGGCTCGCGCTCGAGGGCGGGGAAGCCGCAGCGACCGCCACGCCGGCGGTGCAGATCGCCGCCTTCCGCATCGTGCAGGAAGCACTGAGCAACGCCGTCCGACACGCGCCGGGAGCCCGGATCGCCGTGCGCCTGCACGCCGACCCTCAGAACATCCGCATCCGCGTGCACAACGCCGCGCCGCCGCGCAGTCCGGAGAAGCACGGGGGCGGCTACGGGCTTCGCGGCATGCGCGAACGCGCCGAGATCCTCGGCGGGAGCCTGGCCGCCGGCCCCTCGTCCGAGGGAGGGTGGGACGTCGAAGCCGTGCTGCCTCTCGACCCCGAAGCCGCGGTGACGATCACCACCCCTGACAAGGAGAATCCGTGACGATCAGCGTGCTCATCGCCGACGACCAGGCCATGGTCCGCGCCGGCTTCGCCGCGCTCCTCGACGCTCACGAGGGAATCCGCGTGGCCGGTCAGGCGGCGAACGGAACCGAGGCGGTGACGCTCGCCGCGCGTCTCGACCCCGACGTGATCCTGATGGATGTGCGGATGCCGGAGCTCGACGGCATCGAAGCCACCCGGCGGATCCTCGGCCCTTCGTATCCCGCGGCACATGTGCCGCGGATCCTCATGCTCACCACCTTCGACATCGACGACTACGTGTATGACGCGCTCGAAGCGGGCGCGAGCGGATTCCTGCTGAAGGATGCGCTGCCGGAAGAGCTCGTGCATGCCGTCCGTGTGGTCGCCGGCGGCGACGCGCTGCTCGCTCCGAGCGTCACCCGGCGCATGATCGAGCAGTTCGCCGGGCGGCGTCCTCGTACCCCGCGCCAGGCTTCGGCACTGACCGAGCTCACCGATCGCGAGCGTGAAGTGCTCGTGCTGATCGGCCGGGGCCGGTCGAACAGCGAGATCGCCGCCGATCTCTTCATCGCCGAGCAGACCGTCAAGACGCACGTGGGCAAGGTGCTCGCGAAGCTGCATCTGCGTGACCGCGTGCACGCCGTGATCCTCGCCTACGACACCGGACTCGTCGAGCCCTCCTCCTGAGTCACCCCGTCGTAGGGGTCGCAACGGCACCGGGGGGTGATGCCTCCGCGGCCACCCCGTCCATAGTCTCCTGGAACACCGCTTCCGAGGAGGAATCATGGCCATCGTCCAGGCGCCCCACACCGCCGTTCCCGCGCCTCCCCGGCGCGCGTCCCGCGACACCGGGATCGACTTCGTCCGGGCACTGTGCGTGCTCGGCGTCGTGCTCCTGCACTCGATCATGGTCGGCGTCACCGTCACCTCTTCCGGGCCCGTCTTCGAGAACGCCAGCGACGGCACGGGCTGGATCGCCCCGCTCAGCTGGCTCCTCCAGGTCATGCCGCTGTTCTTCGTGATCGGCGGGTTCTCCGGACTGCTCGCGTATCGCCGGATGCGGATGCGCGGGGGCACGGCCGTCGCCTTCGTCGCAGGACGTCTGCATCGTCTGCTGCGGCCCGCGATCTTCACGATCGCGATCGTCGGCATCGGCCTCGCCCTGCTCACCGTCTGCGGCGTTCCGGCCGAACTCATCGCCACCGCGGGGTTCCGCTACGGACAGCCGCTCTGGTTCCTGGGTGTCTTCCTGCTGTGCCAGGCCCTGCTCCCCCTGCTCGCGGCCGCGCACGAACGCGCACCGTCTCTCTCGATCGGCGGACTTGCGTCGGCCGCGATCGCGGTCGACGTGCTCCGCGCCGCGACCGGCCAGGAGGGACTCGGGTTCCTGAACCTCGCCTTCGTATGGATGACGCTGCAGCAGCTGGGCTTCTTCCTCGCCGACGGGCGCATCGACACGCTGCGCAGGCGCGTCCGGGCCACGGCGGGGTTCGGTGCCCTGTTCCTCCTCGCAGCGACGTTCGCGACCGGGATCTACTCCCCCGACCTCATCGAGAACATCAACCCGCCGACTGCGGCCCTCCTGCTCGTCGGCATCGCGCACACCAGCCTGCTCTCCCTGCATCGCGAGCGCCTCGAGCGGTTCAGCCGTCGGCCACGCGTCGCCGCCTTCACAGGATTCGTCACCGCGCGCACCATGACGATCTATCTCTGGCACATGCCGGTCCTGCTTCTGATGGCCGGAGCCACCGCGGTGTACGCCCTCACCGCAGGGGTGGCGCTGCCCGCGCTCGACAGCGCCGGATGGTGGGCAGGTCGACCGCTCTGGTTGGCGACCGCACTCACCCTCACGGCCCTCGTGGCCGTCGCATTCACCCGGTTCGAGGCGCAGCCCGCCCCGCAGGCGACGGGCTCCGTGCCGCGGCTCGTCGTGGGAGCACTCAGCGGCCTGATCGGGGTGGTGCTGCTCCTGGCGCTCGGCACCTCGGTCGCGACCGCCCTCATCGCCGTCGCACTGATCGCGGGGGCCCTTCGGCTCGCATCGCGGGC
Organism: Microbacterium sp. MYb66; assembly: GCF_002979435.1. Lineage (GTDB taxonomy): Bacteria > Actinomycetota > Actinomycetes > Actinomycetales > Microbacteriaceae > Microbacterium. The sequence continues at coordinate 8,419 of NZ_PCOV01000006.1, forward strand.
CCGCCCGCTGCCGTCCGCCGGATCGGTCGCGCTGGTCCCCGCGTGAGCCCTCAGCCCATGCCCCGCGCCGCCAACGCATCGCCGATGTCGTCCGCGTGCCGCAGCGCGAGCACGAGCAGCGGGACCACCGCCTGCACGCCCAACCGCACGCCGCGGGCCTGCTCGGCCTCTCGCACGCGATCGGCGAAACCGGCGATCACCGGGACGGCGGTGATCGTCAGCGAGACCGTTAACGCGACTGCGTCCGGATCGAGTCCGAAGCGTCGGAGCAGACTCAGCAGGCGGTGCAGCACCGCGAGGAGATCCGCCATCCGCGTGGTGAAGGTCAGCAGGCTCGCCAGCAGGAGCACAGCCACGACGCGTCCCGTGCTGACCCACGCGGCGACCGGAGACACGAAGACCAGGAGAGCGGTCGCGAGCACGACGATGATCCAGCGCAGGCGCCAGATCTCGAGGAACGGTGCCCGAAGCGGCAGCCCAGCGACGCCGTAGAGCGCCAGAATCACCAGCAGCGACACAGCGATGCTCACCGGGTCGTGCGGGTAGACGGACAGCACGAGCGCGCCGACGGCCAGGGACGCGAGCTTGAGTCCGGCAGGAGCGCGGTGAAGCATCCCGGTTCCCGCGCGGTACAGGGCGATCATGCGCAGGCCTGGCGATACGTCTCGATCACGGTCGACGGTTCACCGGAGGCGGAGATCCGGCCATCCTCGAACAGGATGGCGGTCTCGCACCTCGCAGCCAGCCCGAGATCGTGCGTCACCAGCACGAGTTGGGCCGGCTGCGCGAGGAGCAGATCACCGATGCGACGGGAGTTGTGCAGGTCGAGGAGCGTCGTCGGCTCGTCCGCCACGATCACTTGCGGACCGGTGACCATCACCGAAGCCAGCGCGAGCATCTGCTTCTGCCCGCCCGAGAGACTCGAAGCGGGCACGTCGGCGTGGTCGGCCAGCCCGTGCGCCTCCAGCGTCAGCCGCACGCGCTCGATCACTTCCGCTTTCGGCCGGCCCCGCAGCGACAGCGCGAGGTCCTCCGCGGGGGTGGGCATCAGGATCTGCGCATCGGGGTTGGTGAACACGAAGCCCACGCGCTTGCGCACTGCCCCTCGGTCTCGCACGGTGTCGAGGCCGTGCACCGACACCGTGCCGCTGCTGGGCGCGACGAGTCCGTTCAGGAGCCGCGCGAAGGTCGACTTTCCCGAGCCGTTGGCTCCGATCACCGCGATGCTCCGAGCGGTCAGGTCCACCGTCACATCGTCCAGCACCGGCCGGCCGTCGAACTGCACCCCCACCCGGTCGAGGGAGATGGGTGCGTGTACGACGCCGACCGACGGTGCCATGCGGACTCCCTCGGGACGACTGACCTGAACACTGTTCACCTGAACGTCGTTCACTATAATCGGAGGATGAGTCCAGAGCACAATCCGGTACGCCATGACCGAGACAGCGTCGCCCGGAGTGCGCTCGCCCTGCTCGATGAAGTGGGCCTCGCCGATCTCTCCATGCGTCGCATCGCCGCCCGACTGGACGTTCAACCCAGCGCCCTGTATTGGCACTTCGCGAGCAAGCAGGAGCTCCTCGCCGACCTCGCGGACAGGATCACCGCCTCCGTCCCGGAGGGCAGCAGTGGTGTCCTGGCGACCGCACGGGCGATCCGCGACGCGCTCTTCGCCTATCGCGACGGCGCAGAGCTCGTCCTCAGCACCTATGCTCTCCAACTCGGTTCAGCGCATGCGCAGTCGGTTCTCACTGAGGCGCTGCGGGCGCAGAATGCCGTCGACCCCGAGGATCGCGGTGCAGCGATCCTGCACTTCGTCCTCGGACACGCCACGCTCGTGCAGCAGCGCATGCACGCCGACAGTCACGGAGCGCTTCCGAGCACCGCCGAAGTCGACGTGACGGCAGGACTCGATCGCGTCTTCGATCTCGGGGTGACCGCTCTCGCGGGCGAACTCACCGCTCCGACGACTCCGCCGCGTGCCCGAGCCTGAGGCCCGGTACCACAGCGAGCACGACAAGCCCGACGCAGAACGCGAACACCGCTCCGAATGCCCCGGCCTCACCGCCGAGGGATGCCACCCCGAGACCGGCCAGGGCGATGGCGACAGCCGCTCCCGTGGAATCGGAGATCGAGAGCGCTGATGAGTTGAACCCCTGGTTCGTGACATCCGAGTAGGCGAGCGTCAAGACCGTCAGCCGCGGATAGAGCAGCCCCATACCGCCACCCGCGAAAGCCCAACCCCACACGACCACGACCGGCGAGACGTCGAAGACCGCGGCGGCGAGCACGCACAGCATCGCGATCAGGAGCGAGCCGAGACTGATCAGGGTGATGCGGTGATTCCCCAGGCGTTCACCGAATCGCCCCTGCAACGCGGAAGCTCCGGCCCAGGCCAGGGCCGCGAGCATCAGTGCGATCCCCGCCCACGTCGCGGTGAAGTCGAACTTCCTCATCAGCAGATAGGGGATGTAGGCCTCTGCGGCGAAGAACGCCCCTGCCACGATGCCGCGCATGAGCACGACGCTCGGCAGTCCCGCTCCCGCCCGCAGTGTGCGTCGCGGGAGCAGCGGCAGCACAGCGAAGCCGATCGCCACGACCGCGCCGAGCGCGACCGGCCAGCCGATCACCGGCTCCAAGTCCGCCGAGAATCCGATCACGACCGCGAGCACCGCCACGACGACCGCGAGAAGGAGGCGCATGATCAGCGCACGCCGGTCCTGGGGCTCTCCTCGGCCCAGATCGACTCCTCGGAGCCGCACCGCGATCGTCAGGAAGGCTACCGCCGTGAGCACGGCGACTCCGAGGAAAGCCCAGCGCCAGTCGAGGTACTCGGCCACGGCGCCGGCGAGGAACGGGCCGACCATGGACGGCACCACCCACGCTGCCGCGAACGCCGCGAAGATCCGCCCGTGCAGCTGCGGCGGATACAGCCTCGCCACGACGACATAGAGCGCGACGGTCTGCCCACCTGTACCCAGCCCCTGCACCAGCCGCCCGATCAGGAACTGGTGCATCGTCACCGCGAAGCCGGAGATCAGCAGGCCGACGATGAAGAGCGTCACGGCCACGTACAAGGCGCCGCGGGGTCCGCGCGCATCCGACCACGCTCCCGTCGCGACCATGCCGATCACGCTCGTCGCGAGGGTGCCTGCGAAGGCGACGGCGAACAGCGCCTCGCCATCGAGAGCTTCGCTGACGATCGGCATGACGGTCGTCACTGCGAGGGCCTCGATCGCCGCGAGGAAGATCAGTGCGACCGCGCCGAGGGTGACCCAGAGGCGTTGGCGATCCCAGATCGTCGGGGCGGTCGCCGATGAGGTCATCGACCCACGAGCGCCGCGATGCGCTCGACGGCCTCGGTGATGATCTCAGGGCTCGTTCCGAAGTTCAGCCGCACATGGCCCGCGCCCTCCGCGCCGAACGCGGGGCCGAAATGCAGGGCGACCCTGGCGTCCTTCAGGATACGTCGTGCCGGATTGTCGCCCCACTCGAGCGCCGAGAGGTCGATCCACGCGAGATATCCGGCGTCGGGGATGCGGTAGCGCGCCCCGGGAAGGTGCGCGGCGAGCAGATCCTCGAGAAGGAGGCGGTTCCCGTCGAGAGTCCGAAGCAGCCCGTCGAGCCAGGGATCGCTCTCCTCCGAGAACGCCGCGACCGCGGCGAGCAGACCGAACTGTCCCGTGCGCCACTCGACTTCCACCGGGAGTCCGCCCACGACGGCGGACGTCTCATCGTCCGCCGTCACCATCAGCGCGCACTTGAGCCCGGCGAGGTTGAACGCCTTGCTGGCACTGACCACGGCATAGCCGACGCGCTGAGCCGCATCGCTCACCGCGAGGAAGGGCATGAAGCCGGTTCCGGGTTGCGCGAGCGGCGCGTGGATCTCGTCGGACACGACGGCGGCACCGAACTCTTCGGCCAGCTCGGCGAGAGCAGCGAGGCTGTCGCGGTCGTGGACCGTGCCGGTCGGATTGTGCGGGTTGCACAGCAGGATCGCAGTCGCACCGTCTTCGAAGGCTGTCCGGATCCCGTCGAGATCGAGCTCCCACCGTGTGCCCGTGTCGCGCAGGGGCACCCGCTCCACCTCGGCACCGGCCTCGGCGACGAGGTCGTAGAAGGGCGGGTAGACCGGTGGTGTCACGACGACCCGCTCCCCCGGTTGCGTGACGCGGCGCAGGATCTCGACGATCCCCATGCTCACGTCGGCAGTGCTTCGCATGCGAGCAGGATCCGGTTCCCACCCGTAGCGCCGGGTCGCGAACGCCGCAAAGGACTCCGCGAGGGGCGTGCGCGAAGCGACGTACCCGGTATCGCCGATCTCCACCGCACGCAGCAACGCGGACGAGATCGCCGGCGCCAGGGGAAAGTCGGTCTCCGCGACGAACAGCGGAAGAACATCAGCCGGGTACTCCCGCCACTTCTCGCTGCTGCGCTCTCGGAGCGCGTCCAGAGACAAGGCCTTCACCTCAAGCATCGGTTCTCCCGAGATCTTCACCGCTGCGGCGCGACGACGTCCGAGTCGACACGATCACGTCGGTATCGTACCGAACGACTCGTGCGGGTCAGATGGCGAAGCCGAGTGCGCGCATCATGTCGCGCCCGTCGTCCGTGATCCGCTCCGGACCCCACGGCGGCATCCAGACCCAGTTGATCCGGAAACGATCGACGACGCTGTCCAGAGCCTGAGCGGTCTGATCTTCGAGCACGTCGGTCAGCGGGCAGCCCGCACTGGTCAGCGTCATGTGGATGACGAGCGCATCGTTCTCGTCATCCCAGGCGAGGTCGTAGATGAGGCCGAGGTCGACGACGTTGATCCCGAGCTCGGGGTCCATGACGTCTTTGAGAGCCTCGGTGACCGCGTCGTACTTCTCGTCCGTGAGGGTCGCTGTCATGCGATCAGCCTACGCCTCGATGGGGGCTGCAGGGTCGAGGAAACGGTCGTATCCCTCGTTCTCCAGCCGGTCTGCGAGCTCGGGGCCGCCCTCTTCCACGATCTTCCCCGCGACCACCACGTGGACGAAGTCGGGGCGGATGTAGCGGAGGATGCGGGTGTAGTGGGTGATCAGCAGCACGCCGAGTCCGGTGGACTCCTTCGCGCGGTTGACGCCCTCCGAGACGATCTTCAGCGCGTCGACATCGAGTCCCGAGTCGGTCTCGTCGAGGATCGCGAACTTCGGCTTCAGCACCTCGAGCTGCAGGATCTCGTGGCGCTTCTTCTCACCGCCGGAGAATCCCTCGTTGACGTTGCGCTGCGCGAACTTCGGGTCCATGCGCAGGTTCGACATGGCCGCCTTGACGTCCTTGGTCCAGCCGCGGATCGCCGGGGCTTCCCCGTCGAGTGCGGTCTTCGCGGTCCGCAGGAAGTTCGTCACCGTGACGCCCGGGATCTCGACCGGGTACTGCATGGCGAGGAACAGTCCGGCACGAGCGCGCTCGTCGACCGTCATCTCCAGGACGTCCTGGCCGTCGAACGTGATGGAGCCGGAGGTCACCGTGTACTTCGGGTGACCGGCGATCGTGTACGCCAGGGTCGACTTGCCGGAGCCGTTGGGGCCCATGATGGCGTGGGTCTCACCGGTGTTCATGGTGAGGTTGATTCCGTTGAGGATCGGGGTGGTCCCCGCCTCGGTCTCGACCGTCACATGCAGGTCGCGGATCTCGAGAACAGACATTCTTCAGACTTCCTTAATCACAGTCGGATCGATGAGCACGTCGTCGCCGTCGATCTGGACGACGTAGACCGGGACGGGCTCGTACGCGGGGAGATTCTGGGGCCTTCCGGTGAGCAGCGAGAACGCCGAGCCATGAGCCCAGCACTCGACGGTGTCGCCTTCCACGAAGCCCTCGGACAGTGAGATCTCGCCGTGGGTGCAGGTGTCGCCGATGGCGTGGATCATTCCTTCGCCGTCTTTGATCACCGTGATGGGCACGCCGCCCGGCTCGACACGCAGCGGCATGTCCTGCTCGAGGTCGGCGACGCCGCAGACGCGCTCGGCGGTCATGCACTCACCTCGGCGAGCTCCGTCTCGATCGCCGCCAGCAGCTCGGTCTCGAGAGCGGGGATGCCGAGGCGCTGCACGATGTCGGTGAGGAAGCCGAGCACGACGAGCCGCCGCGCCTCTTCCTCGCTGATACCGCGGGCCTGCAAGTAGAACAGCTGCTCGTCGTCGAAACGGCCCGTCGCACTCGCGTGGCCGGCGCCGAGGATGTCCCCGGTCTCGATCTCGAGGTTGGGGATCGAGTCGGCGCGTGCACCCTCGGTGAGCACGAGGTTGCGGTTCGCCTCGTAGGAGTCGGTCCCGGTCGCATCCGCTCCGATCAGCACGTCGCCGATCCAGACGCTGTGTGCGCCCTGACCCTGCAGCGCACCCTTGTAGAGGACGTCGCCCTTGGTGTGCGGCCCCTTGTGGTGCAGGTAGACCTGACTCTCGAGGTGCTGTCCGGCATCCGCGTAGGACAGGCCGTACAGGTATCCCTCGGAGCCGGCGCCGGCGAGCTCGACGTTCGGGTTGACGCGCACGACGCCGCCGCCGAAACTCACCACGAAGTGCTTGAGAGTCGCATCCGCTCCGACCCGGGCCTGGTGCGCTGCTGCGTGAACGGCGTCATCCGCCCACTGCTGCAGGCTGATCACCGTGAGCTTCGCACCGTCGCGCACGATGATCTCGACGTTCTGCGCGTACTGGGCAGAGCCCGTGTGCTGGAGGACGACGGTGGCCGAGCTGTGCTCGAGTGCCTCGATCACGATGTGCGCGTCGGCACGACGGTCGGCACCGAGGCCGGTGATGGCGACGAAGACCGGCTCCGCGACCTCTTCCTCGCGCGGGATCCGCACGTGCAGCGCCTCAGGGGTCCCCTGCCAGGCGACCGCCCCCGTCACGTCCTCGGCCAGGAAGACCTCGCCGCGAGGGGATGCACCGATCGCGAGCGGAGCCGAGCGGTACTGCTCGCCGGACGTGAACGTGTAGCTGACGCCGTCGTTCGAGGTGGCCACCTCGAACAGCGAGGTGAGCTGCGCGACCGGTGTGTGCTTCCAGTTCACCTCGCGTCCGGTCGGCGCGCCGAAGTCGGCAGGCTCGAACGAATGCGGGCGCTCGGAGCGGGTCTGCACGGGGACGAATCCCGCGGCGGCGACCTGTGCTGCCGGGTCGATGTGCGCGCCTTCGGGCGCGTTGTTGTGCTGCGCCTCGACAGGCGCTGTCGTCGAGGCCGTCACTAGCCGACCGATCCTTCCATGCCCATCTCGATGAGCTTGTTCAGTTCCATCGCGTATTCCATGGGCAGCTCGCGGGCGATCGGCTCGATGAAGCCGCGCACGATCATCGCCATCGCCTCGTCCTCCGGCATGCCGCGGGACTGCAGGTAGAACAGCTGCTCCTCGCTCACCTTCGAGACCGTGGCCTCATGGCCGAGCTGCACGTCGTCGACACGGATGTCGATCGCCGGGTAGGTGTCGGAGCGCGACTTCGTGTCCACGAGCAGCGCGTCGCAGCGCACGGTGTTCGCGGAGTGGTGTGCCGCGGCATCCACTCGCACCTCACCGCGGTAGCCGGCGCGACCGCCGCCACGCGCGATCGACTTCGAGACGATCGACGACTGCGTGTACGGCGCCATGTGGATCATCTTCGCGCCCGCGTCCTGGTGCTGGCCGGGACCGGCGAAGGCGACGGACAGAGTCTCGCCCTTGGCGTGCTCGCCCATCAGGTAGATCGACGGGTACTTCATCGTCACCTTGGAGCCGATGTTGCCGTCGACCCACTCCATGGTCGCGCCCTCGTATGCGACGGCGCGCTTGGTGACCAGGTTGTAGACGTTGTTCGACCAGTTCTGGATCGTCGTGTACCGAACGCGGGCGTTCTTCTTCACGATGATCTCGACGACGGCCGAGTGCAGCGAATCCGACTTGTAGATCGGGGCCGTGCAGCCCTCGATGTAGTGGACGTAGCTGTCCTCGTCGGCGATGATCAGGGTCCGCTCGAACTGCCCCATGTTCTCGGTGTTGATGCGGAAGTACGCCTGCAGCGGGATCTCGACATGCACGCCCTTGGGGACGTAGACGAACGACCCGCCCGACCAGACGGCGGTGTTCAGCGCGGCGAACTTGTTGTCCCCCGCGGGGATGACCGAGCCGAAGTACTCCTCGAAGAACTCGGGGTGCTCGCGCAGAGCCGTGTCGGTGTCCATGAAGATGACGCCCTGCTGCTCCAGGTCCTCGCGGATCTGGTGGTAGACGACCTCGGACTCGTACTGAGCCGCGACGCCGGCCACGAGCCGCTGACGCTCGGCCTCGGGGATGCCGAGGCGCTCGTAGGTCTCACGGATCTCGGCGGGGAGGTCCTCCCACGTCTGCGCCTGCTTCTCGGTGGAGCGGACGAAGTACTTGATGTTGTCGAAGTCGATCTCGCTGAGGTCCGCACCCCAGGTCGGCATCGGCTTGCGTCCGAAGAGCTGATATCCCTTGAGACGGTTCTTCAGCATCCATTCGGGTTCGTTCTTGAGAGCCGAGATTCCTCGGACGACGTCTTCCGAGATGCCGCGTTTCGCGATGGCACCCGCAGCGTCCTCATCGTGCCAGCCGAACTCGTACACCCCCAGACCGTCAAGCTCCGGGCGGTCGATCAGCACATCCGACATCCAACACTCTCCTCACAGGTCCCAAACGGTGTCATCCGCCCCGACACACCTGATCCCCGTCGAGTCTGCGGGAGCGGGTGCCGTTGGTGGGCCCTCATCACCGGCGCTTCCATCGCGCCTAAACTGTTGACGATGGTTCAGCGCTGTCAGCGCTCATCGCAACAATCCGATTCTACAGGTTCCGCCTGACAGGCGGGCCATGCTCGCCGCGTCGTGCGCGGTCCGGAGGACTTATGCCCGAGACGATGATCCCCGCCTCCTCGACGACGCGAGCGGTCGCCCCGCGTTCCAGGGTGTGGGGTCGTGCGTTGACGATCTTCGCGTGGCTCTCGTTCATCAGCGAGACCATCATCATCGGCACCGGCGGGGCGGTGCGCCTCACCGGCTCGGGCCTCGGATGCTCGGACTGGCCGCTGTGCACGCCGGACTCCCTCGTGCCGATCCTGGAGGTGCAGGGGATCCACGGCATCATCGAGTTCGGCAACCGTCTGATGACCGGCGTGGTCGGCATCATCGCCCTGGTCGTCGTGCTCCTAGTGCTGCACACCATCAGCGGCAAGCGAGCGCTCGTCACCGCGCTCTGGTACGCAGCGGGCGGAATCGCGGCGGCCGGCGTCGCCTACGCGATCGCCTCGCCGTTCCACATCCCCGCGTTCCCCGTGGCCTCCGGCGTCCTCCTTCTCGCCGTGATCGCCGCGGCCGTCCATTCGGTGCGCACGACCCCCGCGCGACGCGACCTGGTCCTGCTCGCGTGGCTCACGCTCATCGGCGTGGTGGCGCAGGCGCTCGTCGGCGGCATCACCGTGCTGACCGGACTCAATCCCTTCATCGTGGGCTTCCACTACACGTCGTCGCTGCTGCTGGTGTGCATCACCGCCGCGTTCCTGGTGCGGCTGAAGACCGCCCCGGGGCCCCGCGAACGCGCCGTCCCGGCCTGGTTCGCCGCTGTCACCCACGTCACTGGCTTGGCACTCGCGGTGACCATCGTCTTCGGCGTGCTGACCACCGGATCGGGACCGCACTCCGGCGACGCCGAGGTCCTGCGGCACGGCTTCGATGCGACCGTGCTCGCACACGTGCACTCCTGGCCGGGGTACGTCCTCGCGGCGCTCGTCCTTTTCCTGACGGTCTCAGCATGGGTGCAGCGCCTCGAGCCGCGTCGCTGGCTCCTCGTGCTCGTCATCGCGATCCTGATCCAGGTGGGCGTGGGCGTCTGGCAGGCACGCGAGGGGCTGCCTCCTCTCCTCGTCGGAATCCACATGGTGCTGGCATCGCTCTCAGCCGCCGCCTACACGGTCGTGGTCCTGCATCTGAAGCGGACCGTCATCGCCGAGGACTGACCCGCGCACAGGCGATCCACAGCTCGCACATCGCCGGCTCATCAGCGCGTCGGCGATGGTGGGCGACATGAACAAGTCACTCTCGCGAAGCATCGGCTTCTGGCTCCTGCTCATCGTCTCCCTCGCCGCGACGGCGGTCGGCGGATGGCTGATCGCCGGCCAGATCGGCACGATGACGACCACGCTGCTCGACGGCACCGCCACCGGTGTCGAGGTGTACGTGGGTCAGTCGCTCGTGGTGGTGGGCGCAGGTGTCCTCGCGGCCGGAATCGTCGGCATCCTGCTCGCCCTCGGACTCGTCGCAGCTCGCTCGCTCGTCCCCGCTCCCGTCCCGGCCGTCGTCGAGGCGATCGACTGGACAGCCGAGGTGAACGAGACGCGTACCGATGCCGAACCCACCGCATCCTCCGAGACCACGCCCGCGTACGACGCCCCGGCCGTCGAGGCCGCCCCCGAAACCGCACCCGACGCCGTCGACCGGAACGATGATGCCGCCTCCGACGCGAAGCCGGACGACTCTCCGACGGTCACACGCTGAACTTCTGAGCGTAAGAACGACTGAGCGGCGTCGATTCGACGCCGCTCAGTCGTTTCTGAAGCGTTTGTCAGAAGGGCAGGAGCGGGTCGACCGCCACGGCGACGAAGATCAACGTCAGGTAGGTGATCGAGGCGTGGAAGACACGCATCGGCCGCGGCTCGGTACCGTGCACCGCGCGGTTGTAGAGGCGGTGCGACTCGTAGATGAACCATCCGCCGAACACGGTGGCGGAGACCGTGTAGACGAGTCCCATGTCCGCGATCGGCACCAGCAGGAGCGAGCAGGCGACGGTCGCCCAGGCGTAGAGGATCACCTGAAGACCGACCTGGGAGGCGTTGCGCGTGACACCCAGCATCGGCACGTCGACGTCTTCGTAGTCGTCCTTGTACTTCATCGACAGCGGCCAGTAGTGCGGCGGCGTCCAGAGGAATACCAGGAGGAAGAGGATGAACGCCGGCCAGTCCAACGAGCCGGTGACGGCCGACCAGCCGATGAGCACCGGGAAGCATCCCGCGATGCCACCCCAGATGATGTTCTGCTCGGTGCGGCGCTTGAGGATCATCGTGTAGATCACGACGTAGAAGAAGATCGCCGTCGCCGACAGCGCTGCCGTGAGCCAGTTCGTCGTGACCAGGAGCCAGACGGTCGAGGCGATCGCGAGGGTCCAGGAGAAGATCAGTGCGCCGCGCGGGCTGACCTCGCCGGTGACCAGCGGCCGATTCTCGGTGCGATGCATGTGCGCATCGATGTCGCGATCGAGGTACATGTTGAACGAGGCGGCGGAACCGGCGCTCAGGGAACCGCCGATGACGGTCGCCAGCACGAGCCAGAGGTTCGGCAAGCCGCCTTGCGCCAGGAACATCACCGGCACGGTCGACACGAGCAGCAGCTCGAGGACACGCGGCTTGGTGAGCGTGACGTAGGCCTTGACAGTGCGACCGACGGACGACTTCCTCACGGTCTGATCAGACATCGTCGAGATCTCGATCGCCTCCTCCGCGCACGTTACCGGACAACCTCTCCAGTGTATGACACCGGATGACGTCATCCGGCTCGCGGGCCCGCGTAGCGCGCGCCACGTCACCGCTATGCTGAAACCACTCGCGCGCCCGGCGATGTGCACACCTCCGTGAAGACGCGGATGCGCCAGGGAATACGGGCGCCCTCGAAACTGTCGGAAAGGGCATGAACGTGTCGGAATTGCAGTGGGATGAGATCGATCGGCGCGCGGTGGACACCGCTCGAATCCTGGCGGCCGATGCCGTCGAGAAGGTCGGCAACGGTCACCCCGGCACCGCGATGAGCCTTGCTCCTGCCGCGTACCTCCTCTACCAGCGGGTCCTTCGCCATGACCCGACCGACACCGACTGGCTCGGCCGCGACCGCTTCATCCTCTCGGCCGGACACTCCTCCCTCACGCAGTACGTCGAGCTCTACCTCGGCGGTTTCGGCCTCGAGCTCGACGACCTCAAGGCGCTTCGCACCTGGGGCTCGCTGACGCCGGGCCACCCGGAGTACGGCCACACCAAGGGCGTCGAGATCACCACCGGCCCGCTCGGCCAGGGACTCGCCTCCGCTGTGGGCTTCGCCTATGCCGCCCGCTATGAGCGCGGCCTCTTCGACCCGGAGGCGGCAGCGGGCACCAGCCCGTTCGACCACTTCGTGTACGTGATCGCCGGCGACGGCGACCTGCAGGAGGGCGTGACCAGCGAGGCGTCGTCGCTCGCAGGGCACCAGCAGCTCGGCAATCTCATCGCCATCTACGACTCCAACCAGATCTCGATCGAGGACGACACCAACGTCGCCTTCACCGAAGACGTCGCGAAGCGATACGAGTCGTACGGCTGGCAGGTGCAGGTCGTCGACTGGAAGAAGACCGGCGAGTACGTCGAAGACGTCGCCGAGCTGCACGCCGCCATCGAGGCCGCTCAGGGCGAGACCTCGAAGCCGTCGCTCATCATCCTCAAGACGATCATCGGCTGGCCGTCGCCCGGAAAGCAGAACTCCGGAAAGATCCACGGCTCCGCTCTCGGTGCGGATGAGCTCGCTGCGACCAAGAAGGTCCTCGGCTTCGACCCCGAGCAGACCTTCGCCGTCGCCGACGACGTCATCGCGCACACCCGCGGCCTCGCTGCACGCGCCGCAGAGGCGCGCGCCGCCTGGCAGGAGTCGTTCGACGCCTGGGCCGCCGCGAACCCCGAGAAGAAGGCCCTGCTCGACCGGCTCGAGGCCCAGGAGCTCCCGGACGACATCACCTCGGCGCTCCCGGTGTTCGAAGGAGGCAAAGAGGTCTCGACGCGCGCCGCATCCGGTCAGGTCATCAACGCCCTCGCCGCCGAGCTCCCCGAGCTGTGGGGCGGATCGGCCGACCTCGCCGAATCGAACCTCACCACCATCAAGGGCGCGCCGTCGTTCATCCCGGCCGAGTGGTCCACCCACGAATGGTCAGGCAACCCCTACGGCCGTGTGCTGCACTTCGGCATCCGCGAGCACGCCATGGGCGCGATCGTCAACGGCATCGTGCTCCACGGACCCACGCGGGCCTTCGGCGGAACGTTCCTCATCTTCAGCGACTACATGCGCCCGTCGGTGCGCCTGGCGGCGCTCATGAACATCCCGAGCATCTTCGTCTGGACGCACGACTCCGTCGCACTCGGCGAGGACGGGCCCACCCACCAGCCGATCGAGCAGCTCGCGACGCTCCGCGCGATCCCGAACTTCACGGTGGTCCGCCCGGCGGACGCCAACGAGACCGCGGTCACCTGGCTGGAGCTCCTCCGTCGCCACGAAGGGCCGGCGGGCATCGCGCTGACCCGCCAGAACATCCCGGTGTTCGAACGCGGCGAGGGTGCAGCCTCCGGCGACACCTTCGCGGCCGCCGCCAACGCGGCCAAGGGCGCGTATGTCCTCGCGGAAGCCCCGAACGGGACTCCGGACGTCATCATCGTCGCCACCGGCTCCGAGGTGCAGCTGGCCGTGAACGCCCGCGAGGCCCTGGCTGCCGAGGGCGTGAACGTCCGCGTCGTCTCCGCCCCCTCGCTCGAGTGGTTCGACGAACAGGATGCGGAGTACCGCGAGAGCGTGCTCCCGGCGTCGGTCACCGCGCGCGTGTCGGTCGAGGCCGGTTCCGTGCTCACGTGGCGTGGCATCGTCGGCGACCGCGGCCGCTCGGTCGGCATCGACCACTTCGGCGCCTCTGCCGATTACAAGACCCTTTTCGAGAAGTTCGGCATCACCACCGAGGCCGTCATCGCGGCCGCCCGCGAGACCATCGCGGCAAACAGCACCAAGGAGAACGCATGAGCACCCCCACCGCACAGCTCGCCGCCGCAGGTGTCAGCATCTGGCTCGACGACCTGTCCCGCACGCGCATCTCCTCGGGCAACCTCGCCGAGCTGATCTCGTCCCGCAACGTCGTGGGCGTCACCACGAACCCCACGATCTTCGCCAACGCGATCACCGACAAGAACAACACGTCGTACGACGCTCAGGTGGCCGAGCTCGCCGCCTCCGGCGCGACGGCCGAGGAAGCGGTGTTCGCCGCCACGACGCAGGACGTCGCGGCCGCGCTCGACGTCTTCCGTCCCGTCTGGGAGTCGTCCGGTCATGTCGACGGCCGCGTCTCGATCGAGGTCTCCCCCGACTTGGCACACGACACCGCCGGCACCGTGGCTCAGGCCAAGGAGCTGTGGGCGAAGGTCGACCGCCCGAACCTCCTGGTCAAGATCCCCGCGACGAAGGCCGGCATCCCGGCCATCACCGAGGCCATCGCGAACGGCATCAGCGTCAACGTCACGCTGATCTTCAGCCTGGAGCGCTACGCCGAGGTCATCGACGCTTACCTCACCGGTCTGGAGCGGGCGCACAGCGGCGACTTCGACCTGTCGAGCATCCACTCCGTCGCATCGTTCTTCGTGTCCCGCGTCGACACCGAGACCGACAAGCGCCTGACCGACATCGGCACGGACGCCGCCGAGGCTCTCAAGAGCAAGGCCGGCCTCGCCAACGCACGCCTCGCGTACGAGCTCTTCGAGCAGAAGTTCGCCGAGAAGCGGGCCCAGGACCTGATCGCGCTCGGCGCCAACCTGCAGCGCCCGCTGTGGGCATCGACCGGTGTCAAGGACCCGGCCCTGCCGGACACCCTCTACGTCACCGAGCTCGTCGCCCAGGGCGTCGTCAACACGATGCCGGAGAAGACGCTCGAAGCGACGTTCGACCACGGTGTCATCACCGGCGACACGATCACGGGCGGCTACGAAGAGGCGCGCGCCGTCTTCGCCGGTCTGGCCGAGGTCGGCGTCGACTTCGCCGACGTCACCCAGGTCCTGGAGGACGAGGGCGTCGCCAAGTTCATCGACTCGTGGCACGACCTGCTGACCCAGGTCGCCGAGGGTCTGGAGTCCCAGCGATGACGTTCTCGATCCACACGTCCGGTGCCGCGCGCGCGGCGATCGATGAGACGGTGCCCAGCCTCGTCCACGATCTCGTCGCGTCGCGCATCACCGGTGGGGACGCCACCCTCTGGGGTCCGGCAGCGGAGGCCGAGGCCTCGGTCCGACTCGGCTGGGTCGAGGCCGTGTCGGTCTCTCGTCCGCTCGTCGCGGAGATCGTCGCCTTGCGCGCCGATCTCAACGCCAAGGGCGTCACGCGCATCGTCCTCGCGGGAATGGGCGGCTCCTCGCTCGCTCCCGAGGTCATCGCACAAACCGCCGGCGTGCCGCTGACAATCCTCGATTCGACGGCGCCCGGGCAGGTGCTCGCCGCTCTCGATGAGGGCCTGACCGACACCGCGCTGGTCGTGTCGTCGAAGTCCGGCTCCACGGTCGAGACGGATTCGCAGCGCCGCACCTTCGAGGCGGCCTTCCGCGACCTCGGCATCGACCCCGTCGAGCGCATCGTCGTCGTCACCGATCCCGGTTCGCCCCTCGACGTCTCCGCGCGCGAGGCCGGCTACCGCGTGTTCAACGCCGACCCGAACGTCGGCGGACGCTACTCGGCGCTCACCGCCTTCGGTCTGGTCCCCTCGGGACTCGCGGGTGTCGACATCGACGAGCTGCTGAACGAGGCCGAGGCCTCGCTGCTCGAGGTCGCCGTCGACTCCGCCGAGAACCCCGCCCTCCGTCTCGGTGCCGCGATCGCCGCGACCACCCCGCGCCGTGACAAGCTCGGTCTGATCACCGACGGCACGCACATCAACGGCCTCCCCGACTGGATCGAGCAGCTCATCGCCGAGTCCACCGGCAAGGACGGGACCGGGATCCTCCCGGTCGTCCTGCTCCCGGTCTCGCCCGAGCTCGACCCGGTGCCCGCCGACCTCCAGATCGTCCGCCTGGTCGACGACGCGAACGAGTTCCACCTGCACGAGCGCCACGAGGGCGAGATCCTCGTCAGCGGCTCGCTCGGGGCCCAGCTCATCGTGTGGGAGTACGCGACCGCGATCGCCGGGCATCTCCTGCGCATCAACCCGTTCGATCAGCCCGACGTCGAGTCGGCGAAGATCGCAGCCCGGGGTCTCCTCGACGCCCGTCCGGAGCCCACCGCTCCGGCGTTCGTCGAGAACGGCGTCGAGGTGCGGGTTTCCGATCCGGCGCTTGCGGCCTCGGGCACCGTCGAGGGCGTGCTCGATGCGCTCTGGGCCCAGCTGCCCGCGGACGGCTACGTGTCGATCCAGGCATATGTCAACCGCCTCGAGGTGCCGCAGCTCCAGGGCCTCCGCGAACTCGTCGCGGCAGACTCCGGTCGCCCGACCACGTTCGGGTGGGGACCGCGGTTCCTGCACTCGACCGGTCAGTATCACAAGGGCGGCCCCGCTCAGGGAGTGTTCCTGCAGATCCTGGAGCGCACCGAGGTCGACCTCGAGATCCCGGAGCGTCCGTTCACGTTCGGTCAGCTCATCCAGGCGCAGGCGGCCGGCGATGCGGCTGTGCTCGCGGAGCACGGCCGTCCCGTCGTCACGCTGACGATCACCGAGTCCTCGGACGACGTGCTCGCCCTCTTCGAAGCCGCACAGAAGTAACAGCAGGAGAATCCCCCACTGATGTCTGTTCCCATCTCGCGCGGGCACAACCCGCTGCGTGACCCCGATGACCGCCGTCTCAACCGGATCGCCGGGCCCAGCGCCCTCGTGATCTTCGGCGTCACCGGAGACCTCTCACGCAAGAAGCTGATGCCCGCGGTCTACGACCTCGCCAACCGCGGCCTGCTCCCCCCGGGGTTCGCCCTGGTGGGGTTCGCCCGCCGGGACTGGGAGGACCAGGACTTCGCACAGGTCGTCTACGACGCCGTCAAGGAACACGCTCGCACCCCGTTCCGCGAGGAGACATGGACCCAGCTCCTGCAGGGCATCCGCTTCGTCTCGGGCGAGTTCGACAACCCCGATTCCTTCCGCAAGCTGCGGGAGACCATCGAGAAGCTCGACGTCGAACGCGGCACGATGGGAAACCACGCGTTCTACCTGTCGATCCCGCCGAAGGACTTCCCGCTCGTCGCCAAGCAGCTGAAGGACTCCGGCCTCGTCGGTGAGAACAGCGACGATGACGAGCGCTGGCGCCGCGTCGTGATCGAGAAGCCGTTCGGGCACGATCTCGAGTCCGCTCGTGCGCTCAACGCCGCGCTCGAGGTCGCCTTCCCGGCCGACTCGATCTTCCGCATCGACCACTATCTCGGCAAGGAGACGGTCCAGAACATCCTGGCGCTGCGCTTCGCCAACGAGCTGTACGAGCCGATCTGGAACCGCAACTACGTCGACCACGTGCAGATCACGATGGCCGAGGACATCGGCGTGGGCGGGCGTGCCGGGTACTACGACGGCATCGGCGCGGCGCGCGACGTGATCCAGAACCACCTGCTGCAGCTTCTCGCCCTCACGGCGATGGAGGAGCCGATCAGCCTCTCGGCCGCCGACCTTCGCGCCGAGAAGGAGAAGGTTCTCGCCGCGGTGCACGTGCCCGAGGACCTCTCCCTCGCCACGGCTCGCGGTCAGTACGACGGCGGGTGGCAGGGAGGCGAGCAGGTCACCGGTTTCCTGGCCGAGGACGGGATGAACCCCGAGTCGACAACGGAGACCTACGCCGCCATCAAGCTCGAGATCGACACGCGCCGCTGGGCAGGCGTGCCGTTCTACCTGCGCACCGGCAAGCGGCTCGGGCGCCGCGTGACCGAGATCGCCGTGGTGTTCAAGCGGGCACCGCAGCACTTGTTCGGTCGTGGCAACGCGTCAGAGCTCGGCCAGAACGCACTCGTGATCCGCGTGCAGCCCGACGAGGGTGTCACCATCCGCTTCGGCTCGAAGGTCCCCGGCAGCGGCTCCAACGTCCGCGACGTGACCATGGACTTCGGCTACGGCCACGCGTTCACGGAGGCGAGCCCCGAGGCGTACGAGCGCCTGATCCTCGACGTCCTCCTGGGCGACCCGCCGCTGTTCCCACGGCACGAGGAGGTCGAGCTCTCCTGGAAGATCCTCGACCCGGTGGAGAAGTACTGGGCCGCCGAGGGCGGTCCGGTCGAACAGTACGCGCCCGGCTCGTGGGGACCGGCATCCGCCGACGACCTGCTGGCCCGCGACGGACGAGTCTGGAGACGCCCGTGATCATCGACCTTCCCGACACGACCGTCAGCCAGGTCGCCAAGCAGCTCGTCAAGGTGCGCGAGGAGGGCGGCGCCGTCGCCCTCGGCCGCGTGCTCACCCTCGTGATCTCTGCGCGCAACGGCGTCGCAGAAGCAGCGATCGACGCCGCGAACGACGCGTCGCGCGAGCACCCGATGCGAGTGATCGTGCTCACCACCGGTGAGGGCGACTCACGCCTCGACGCGCAGATCCGCGTCGGCGGCGACGCCGGAGCCAGCGAGGTCGTCGTCCTGCGGGCCTACGGAGATGCCGCCAGCAACGAGGAGAGCCTCATCACGGGTCTCCTGCTTCCGGACGCTCCGGTGGTCGCCTGGTGGCCCGAGGAGGCCCCGTCCTCCCCCGCGACGTCGCCTCTCGGCCGCATCGCGCAACGTCGCATCACGGATGCAGCGACCTCCCCTGACGTGCGCGACCGTCTCGCACTGCTGGGCCGCACTCACGCGCCGGGAGACACGGACCTCGCCTGGACCCGTCTGACCCACTGGCGCGAGCAGCTCGCCGCCGTCCTGGACCAGCCGCCGTTCGAGCCCATCACGGGTGTCGAGGTGCGTGGTGCTTCCGCTTCCCCGTCCACCGCCCTGCTCGCCGCCTGGCTGCAGATGGCGCTCGACGTTCCCGTGCGCTGGTCGTACGAAGACCCGGAGCACTGGCAGGAGGGCATCAAGTCGGTGCGCCTGTCCCGCACGTCGGGAGACATCCTGCTGGAGCGTCCCTCCCCCGGTATCGCGATCCTCACCCAGCCGAACCAGCCCAACCACGATCTTCACCTGCCGCGGCGCACGCTGCGTGAGTGCCTCGCGGAGGAGCTGCGTCGACTCGACCCCGACGTCCTGTACGGTCGAGTCATCACCGAGGGCTGGGAGAAGCTGGGTCCGCCCGAGACAGGAGAGTGACGTCGATGACGACATCGTCCGCCGAGAAGCGGGTCGTGGTGGAAGCCACTCCCGCGGCCCTCGCCACCCGCGTCGCCGATCGATTCCTCACACGCGTCCGCGCGCGAACCAGGAACGGCCGGATCGCCCACATCGCCCTCACGGGCGGCTCGATGGGTGGTGCCGTCCTGCGCGCGGCGGCCACCGACCCGCGCGCGGCCGAGATCGACTGGTCACTCGTGCACTTCTGGTGGGGCGACGAGCGGTTCGTGCCGCGCGACGACACGGATCGCAACTCCCTGCAGTCGCGACAGGCATTGCTCGACCACATCCCGGTTCCCGCCGAGAACGTGCACGAGGTCGCCGGTCCTGACAGCGGATTGACGCTCGACGAATCGGCAGCGGCCTATGCCGCCGACCTCGCGCGCTTCGGCACCGACGAGAACCCGTGGCCGTCCTTCGCCGTGTGCTTCCTCGGCGTCGGGCCCGACGGCCACATCGCCTCGCTCTTCCCCGACCGCGAGGAGGTCACGGTGACGGATACCGCGGTCCTGGCCGTCCGCGACTCCCCCAAGCCGCCGCCGGAGCGCGTCACGCTGACGCGACCGGTGCTCAATTCGTCGAAGCGGGTCTGGCTCGTGCTGACAGGTGCCGACAAGGCGTCCGCACTGGGCCTCGCACTCGCCGGCGCGAGCTACACGAGTGTGCCCGCCGCCGGAGCCAAGGGTCGCAAGCGCACGGTGATCTTCGTCGACGAGGCCGCTGCGTCCGAGGTCTCCGCCGATCTCATCGACCAGACCTACTGACCGCAGCATCGCTCCCGGTCCTCGCTCGCGCGGCTACTGCTGCTCGGTGGGACCGGGCCGCCTCGGCGGACCGTCGCCGTCATCCGGGCTCTCAGAGCTCTCCGGATGTTCCGTCGCGTCGACGGCCGTCGTCCGCGAGGAGGAGGCTTCTGCGGACGGGCCCTGTCCCGACGCCGCCGGCGTGCTCCCGCGCTCGATTCCCAGCTCCTGGCTGTCGCTGAGCACCTGCGGGTGGTAACGGGCGAGTCCCACCACTCCCCACACGGCGATGGCTCCGGCGATC
The DNA here is from genome assembly GCF_002979435.1 of Microbacterium sp. MYb66. Taxonomy (GTDB): domain Bacteria; phylum Actinomycetota; class Actinomycetes; order Actinomycetales; family Microbacteriaceae; genus Microbacterium. Next base: position 28,519 of record NZ_PCOV01000006.1, read on the forward strand.
GCGAAGATCACCATGACCCACGGCGGTGCGGCCGCGGCCTCGCCGAGCACGACCATGCCGATCAGAACCGCGACGAGCGGATCGACGACGGTGAGGCCGGCGATCACCAGGTCAGGCGGGCCCGAACTGTAGGCGGTCTGCACGAAGTACCCGCCGACCGCGGCCGCGGCCAAGAGCGCGAGGACGCAGATCGCGGTGATCCACTCGAACTGGCCGGCCTCGATGCGCTTGATGATGACTTTGGCGAGAGTGGCGACGAAGCCGTAGAGCACACCGGCGCCGACCACGTAGAACAGCGCGCGCATGCGGTGACGGAGGATCAGCCAGCAGGCTCCGAGGACGATGATCACGACCAGCAGGAGAGCCAGGATCACGAAGAGCTCGCGCTCCGTCACCTCCTGCTCCGTCGCGTAGATCGCGGCGAAGAAGACGAAGAGGAAGATGCCGCCGACGCAGCAGGCTATGGCTGTGAGCGATTGTCTCGTCGGACTGTGACCGGAGACTCTCGCGTTCAGAAGCGTCGTGATGACGAGTGCGATGGCACCGAGCGGCTGGACGACGATCAGCGGCGCCTGGACGAGGGCCGCGAGCTGACAGACCACCGCGAGGCCGAGCATGAGCGTTCCGACGAGCCAAGAAGGCCGAGTGAGCAGTCGTTTCAGCTGGTCGAAGCTCAGGCCCGATGCCCCGTCAGCACCGCTGAGGCGCTCGACCTTCTCGACTCCCCGGTGCTGGTACTGCGCACCGAGCGACATGAAGACCGCTCCGGCGAGGGCAAGGGGGATCCCGAGCAGGATGCCGGGGTTCTGGAAGGCTCCCACGAGCTGATCGCCGACCTGTTCGGCCCCGTTCATCCACACCCCAGCAGTCACGCGTATGAGCCTACCTGGCGAGCACCGCCGACTAGGGTTGTGACGTGGCTGTACTTCCGATTCGCATCATGGGCGACCCTGTCCTGCACTCCCCCGCATCCCCCGTCGAAGAGATCACCGACGACGTCCGAACCCTCGTCGCCGACATGTTCGAGACGATGGACACCGCACCCGGCGTCGGACTCGCTGCCCCGCAGGTCGGCGTTCCGCTGCGGATCTACACGTACGCCTACGTCGACGACGACGATCAGCCCTGGCGCGGGGTTCTCATCAATCCGGTCCTCTGGATGGTGCCGCTCGAACCGGGAGATCCCGACCCGGACCTGGAGTCCGAGGGCTGCCTCTCCTTCCCCGGCGAGCGATTCCCCCTGCGCCGCTCCGAGCGGGTGCACGTGACGGCTACCGACTTGGACGGTCAGCCGATCTCGATCGACGTCGACGGCTGGCGCGCGCGCATCATGCAGCACGAGTTCGACCACCTCGACGGCATCCTCTACGTCGACCGTCTCTCCGACGGCGACTGGAAGACCGTGCAGAAGATCGCCCGCAAGCGCGGATGGGGCCGCCCCGGAGCGAGCTGGATGCCGGGCGTGGACGACCTCGAGGGCTGAGGCCCTCCCCCTGCACACCGCATCTTCGCGACGCGGAGGAAGACCGACATGATGACACTGCACCCTCGATACGCACTGCTGCTGGCCGGATGCGCGGTGGCGCTTTCCGCAGCCCTCGCCGGCTGCAGCGCCGTCGAGACCGCTCCGGGCAGTGGCTCGACCCGCGCAAGCGAGAGCGCAAACGCGACGCCGACGTCCGAGGACCCGCTCGCCCCGGAGACGGGCGATTGCCGCAACGAAGGCTCAAGCGGCCTGCCCTCCGACGCCGAGGTCGTTCCCTGCACCGAGCCGCATGACGAAGAGGTCTTCCACACGATCACGCTGACCGGGTCGACTTTCTCGCAGGAGATGGTCGACAGCGCCATCACGGAGTGCGTCGGCGATCCGTTCACCGCCTTCGTCGGCGTGAGCAAGGCGGAATCCTCCCTCGACGTGTATCCCTTCACCCCGACGAGCGAGACGTGGGATCAGGCCGGAGGCCGCGTGGTCTCGTGCGTGCTGTTCGATCCCGCCGGCCCCGTCGAGGGAAGCCTCGAAGGCTCCGCACGCTGAGCCCGGCGCACAACCGCCGGGAACGAGAAAGGCCCCCTCCGTGGAGGGGGCCTTTCCGTTGGCTCCCCGGCTTGGACTCGAACCAAGAACCTGCCGGTTAACAGCCGGCTGCTCTGCCAATTGAGCTACCGAGGAATGTGCTCCGCTGAGCGGGCAACTCGACAAGCTTAGCAAACTCCTGACGGTGTTCGTGACACCGGGCCGCCCTTCGCGGATGCCGGGCGTGTCGGGCTCAGCGCCGCGAATCCGACTCCGCATTCGGCACCCAGAGCAGGTCCTTGCCGACGCCGCGGGCCACGACATGACCGCTGCGGAGCATGAGCGTCTCGGCGTTCAGCTCACGGATGAAGGCCGCGTCGTTGGTGACGAGCAGCGCCGCCATCGACTGCTCCTTCCGGCGACGTGTGATCGCGTCGAACACCACCGGCCGCACTTCGAGATCGAGATTCGCGAGCACCTCGTCGGCGATGAGGACCTTGGGCTCCAGAACGAACGAGCGGGCGATCGCCACACGCTGGCGCATGCCTGCGCTGAGCTCGTAGGGGAACTTCGCCGCTGTGCCCAGCGGAAGGTGCAGCTCGTCGAGGAGTGTGGCCACGCGGATCGAGAGCGCCTTCGAGTTCACGCGTCGCTCGCGGATGAGGATCGGCTCGGCGATCACCTCGTTCACGGTCAGCCTCGGAGGCAGGTCGGCGCCGGCGCCCTGTGGCACGAAGCCGGTGCGGTAGGTGAGGATCCGATGCTTGCGGCCCGGACGACGCACGTCCACGCCGCACACCTCGGCCCGCCCGCCGACCACCTTCACCGAGGGGTCGGTGGAACCGGCGAGAGCGGCGACCAGAGTCGACTTCCCCGACCCCGTGGGGCCGGCGACGCAGATGAGCTCACCGGGGGCGAGAGAGAAGGTCACGCCGTCGACGGCTCGGGTCGGCATCCCGTGACCGATCCTGTCGATCACCAGATCCGAGCAGTCGATCGCGTTCGGGGACTCGGGCCTGCGGGACATGTATCCATCCTGCCCTCTCGACGGCACCGGTCGAGGTTACGACTCGGCGAAGCGCTGACGCTCCGCGTCGATGTCGCGCAGACGCATCCGCAGCGCTCGGCCGCCGTCCGAGTCCGCAGGCACCCGCTGCACTGCGCCGAGGAGCTCCTGTTTCTCATGCTCGAGTCGCCGGAGGATGAGCCGCCGGGCGAGGTCGGCCACGGTGGCCACGGCACGCTCTTCGTCACGAGCAGGGAACGGCGTCATCAGCAGCTCTCCCGCGAGCGAGCGGTACGGCTCGCGGACGCTGTTCACAGCCTCCGTCACCCACCCGGCTCTCGTGCGATCGGGGGCGGATGCCACCGCCTCACGCACCGCGTCCAGCCCCGGCGTGCGGAAAGGAGCTTCGAGGGCCCGGCTCAGGAGCGCCTGGTCCACCTGGTGGCCGTACTGCAAGGCCCCCATCAGTGCGTCCCGTTCCACGGCGACGTCGGGGCTGCGCGGGAGACTCGCGAGCGTGACCGGGGCGACGACGGCCACCCCCGTCGCAGGATCGATCTGGGGGGCTTCACGACGCACCGGCTGCGGGCTCGACCCGCCACGGGCGGCCCGCTCGACTTCGCTGCGCACCTCAGTCGGGTCCATCCCGAGCCGGCGTGCGAGAACACGCTCGTAACCCGGCCGCAGGAGCTGGTCACGGATCTCGGCCACGATCGGCGCCGCGGCGCGGAGCGCACCGACCCGCCCCTCGACCGTGGAGAGGTCGAAACCGCCGAGCTTGCGGTCGATCGCGAACTCGAACATCGGCTGCTTCGTGTCCATCAGCCCGCGAACCGCCGCATCACCGCGCTGGAGGCGCATGTCGCACGGGTCGAGTCCGTCGGGCGCGACTGCGACGAACGTCTGCGCGTTGAACCGATCGTCCTCCGTGAAGGCACGCAGGGCGGCCTTCTGACCGGCCTCATCGCCGTCGAAGGTGAAGACGACCTCGCCCGAGGCGTTGTCGTCGCCCATGACGCGACGCAGCACCTTGATGTGCTCCGTGCCGAAGGCGGTGCCGCAGGTCGCGATGGCGGTCGTGAGGCCGGCGAGGTGGCAGGCCATCACGTCGGTGTAGCCCTCGACGACGACCACTCGGCGTGGATCCCCTCGTGCGATGTCGCGCTTGGCGAGGTCGAGCCCGTAGAGCACCTGCGCCTTCTTGTAGATGGGGGTCTCGGGGGTGTTCAGGTACTTGGGACCGTTGTCGTCGTCGAAGAGCTTGCGCGCGCCGAAGCCGATCGTCTGGCCGGAGACGTCGCGGATCGGCCACACGAGGCGCCCACGGAACCGGTCGTAGACGCCGCGCTGACCGGTGGAGACCAGACCGGCGTTGCTGAGCTCTTCTCGGGTGAAGCCCTGCGCAGTGAGCGCCTTGAGCATGCCGTCCCAGCCGCGCGGCGCGAAGCCCACGCCGAAATGCGCCGCCGCGCCGGCATCGAACCCGCGCTCACCCAGGAAGCGTCGACCGGCCTCCGCGTCGGGGGTGAGCAGCTGCGCGCGGAAGAACTCCGCCGCGGCGGTGTTCGCTGCGTAGAGCCGACTGCGACCGCTCGTCTCGGGCGCTGCTCCGCCGTCTTCGTAGTGGAGCGTGTACCCGATGCGACCGGCGAGGCGCTCGACGGCCTCGGTGAAACTGACGTGGTCCATCTCGCGCAGGAACGAGTAGACGTCGCCGGACTCCCCGCAGCCGAAGCAGTGGTAGTAGCCCACCTGCTGGCGCACGTGGAAGCTCGGGCTCTTCTCGTCGTGGAAGGGACACAGGCCCTTGAGGGATCCGACGCCCGCGGATTTGAGGGCGACTCGCTCACCGACGATGTCGGCGATGTTCGTCCGCGCTTTCACCTCGTCGACGTCGGCCTGCAGTATCCGCGGCATCAGTGCGCCCCTTCGGCGACGGGCCGCCTCTCGGCGTGTGCCCGGGCGCCGGGACGAGCGTGACGGGGCGTCCAGATGCCGACCTCCGCCGGATCGATCTCGCCCACCAGACGGTTGTGCCAGTCGATCGCGCTCTGATCGGTGAGACTCGCGATCTGGTCCACCACGACCCTGGCACGCTCGGCGTCATCCTCAGCCGCGACGAAGTCGGCGGCGAAAGCGGGCTCGAGCACATCGGAGCCGGCGGACCACAGCGCGTCCGTCGACCAGAGCGCGTCGGCGAGGCGCTTCAACACCCGGCGCTGCTCTTTGTAGACGCCCTTGCGGGCTTCGATCGTGACGATCGCCTGACCCATGATGCCTTTGAGGACCGCGATCTCCACTTCGATGACTCGCGGCACGATGACGTGGGCGTTGTAGCGGACCAGCCCGGTGCTTCCGTACGCCTCCTTGGTGGCGGCGACCGCGGCCTTGGCGAAACGCCCGATCAGGTCGCTCGTCAGGTTCTTGAGCCGGGCGAGCGCCTGGCGGGAGCGGTCGAAAGACGCCAGCCACATCGGCTGGGACGCGAGACGATAGAGCGCGTCGGCGAGCTCGTCTCGCGTGAAGTCGTATCCGACCCACTGCTGGATGCGGCCGACGAGCGCGTCATGCGCGTGCGGGTCGGCGAGCTGGGCGACGTCGACGTAGCCGTTCACGATCGCGTCCTCGAAGTCGTGCACGGAGTACGCGATGTCGTCGGAGAGATCCATGATCTCGGCTTCGATGCAGCGCAGACGACCGGGGGCTCCCTCGCGCATCCACCGGAACACGGCCTCGTCCTCGGGGTACACGCCGAACTTCAGCCGCCCCCCGGGGTCCGGCACCGGGCTGTCGACCGTCCACGGGTACTTGCATGTCGCGTCGAGGCTGGCGCGGGTCAGGTTCAGTCCGACCGAGCGGTCGTCGTCGTCGAGCACCTTCGCCTCGAGCCGAGAGAGAATCCGCAGGGACTGGGCGTTGCCCTCGAAGCCGCCGATCGGCTCGGCCCATTCGTTGAGGGCCCGCTCGCCGTTGTGTCCGAAGGGCGGGTGCCCGAGGTCGTGGCTGAGGCACGCGGTGTCGACGACATCGGCCGAGACGCCGAGTGCGACGGCGAGCTCGCGCCCGACCTGGGCGACCTCGAGCGAATGGGTCAGCCGGTTACGCGCGAAATCGGCCGTGCTGGCGGGGCTCAGCACCTGCGTCTTCGCGGCGAGCCTGCGGAGTGCCGCGGAGTGCAGCACGCGCGCGCGGTCGCGAGCGAAGTCGTTGCGCTCGGATCGATGGGTCTCGGCGAAGAAGCGCTCGGCGTCTCGCGCGTCATAGCCGTCGGCGCGCAGGCCGACCTGAGGGTCAACCGCCACTGTTCTCGATCTCCGCTCCACGCATCATCTCGGAGGCGGACGACGCGAGTTCTCGCGACTCCAGCCACTTGTCCGGCAGTGCCGGTCGTTTGGGGTGCCCGGATCGCCCGCGCTGACCCTCGGCATCCGCGCCGGGGTACGGAGCCGTGCGATCGAGACGCCCGAGGAAGTCGTCGATCTCGGCCAGGCTGGACGAGGTCGCCAGACCCGTGCGGATATCGCCGCCGACGGGATAGCCCTTGAAGTACCACGACACGTGCTTGCGCACATCGCGGCATCCGCGGTCCTCGTCCTCGAAGAAGTCGACGAGCAGCTCGGCGTGCCGACGGAAGGCGTCGGCGACGAAACCGAGTGTCGCATCGACCTTCTTGCCCTCGCCTCCGAACGCGGTGGCGAGCTCACCGAACAGCCACGGGCGCCCGAGGCATCCGCGTCCGACGACGACGCCGTCGCAGTCGGTCTGGGCCATCATGCGCACCGCGTCGTCGGCAGACCAGATGTCTCCGTTGCCGAGGACCGGGATGCTCGTCACGGCCTGCTTGAGCTCGCCGATGGCGTTCCAGTCGGCGAAGCCCGAGTAGAACTCGCTCGCCGTCCGCGCATGCAGCGCGACGGCCGCCGCACCGGCGTCTTCGGCCGCGCGTCCCGCCTCGATGAACGTCAGGTGCTCTGGATCGATCCCTTTGCGCATCTTCACGGTGAGCGGCACGTCTCCCGCCGCCTCGACGGCCTGGGCGACGATGTCGGAGAAGAGCTTCGACTTCCACGGGAGCGCTGCTCCCCCGCCCCGGCGGGTGACCTTCGGGACCGGGCATCCGAAGTTCAGGTCGATGTGGTCGGCGTGATCTTCGGCGACGATGATCCGCACGGCCTCGGCGATGGTCTTCGGATCGACGCCGTAGAGCTGGATGGACCGCGGCGTCTCCGACTCGTGGTGACGGATCAACCGCATCGTGGTCTCGTTGCGCTCGACGAGGGCGCGTGACGTGATCATCTCGCTCACGTAGAGCCCGGCGCCGTACTCGCGGCACAGACGCCGGAAGGCGGTGTTGGTGATCCCCGCCATGGGTGCGAGGACGACCGGCACGTCGAGATCGATCGGACCGATGCGAAGGGGGCGGGCGGGGGCGGTGGCGAGAGTCATGTCCCCTCCATTCTCCCAGACGCGGAGCCAGGAGGGATGCTGCGATCTAAGCTGTGAATATGACCGATTCCGCGCTCCGTACGATCCCGTTCACCGACGCGAAGGGCGAGGAGAAGACCCTCGACGATCTCGGTGCCGACGTGGTGCTGGTCGTGAATGTCGCGTCCAAGTGCGGCCTCACCCCGCAGTACGAGCAGCTCGAGGAACTGCAGCGCCTCTACGGCGATCGCGGCTTCACCGTCGTGGGGTTCCCCTGCAACCAGTTCTTCGGCCAGGAGCCGGGTTCGGTCGACGACATCCTCGAGTTCTGCTCGACGACCTACGGCGTCACCTTCCCTGTGAACGACAAGGTCAAGGTGAACGGCAAGAACGCCGCCGAGCTGTACAAGGCGCTCAAGGAGGTCCCGGATGCCGGCGGCAAGGCCGGCCGCGTCGAGTGGAACTTCGAGAAGTTCCTCGTGCTGCCGGACGGAGACGTCCTGCGCTTCCGCCCGAAGCAGAAGCCGGACGCCCCCGAGATCGTCAGCGCGATCGAGGCGGCTCTGACCCGCTAGACCGCAGCGGCCTCCGCCTCGGGCTCCCCCCGCTTCGCCCAGAGGTCGCGGAGGACGTTCTCGAACGCTGCGGGCGGCTGCGCACCGCTGATGCCGTACTGACCGTCGACGACGAAGAACGGCACACCCTGGATCCCGTAGGCACGTGCCTGAGCCTGGTCCTGCCGAACAGCGGGAAGGTACTGCTCGCTCTCGAGTGCCGCGCGGGCCCGATCCGGGTCGAGTCCGACCTCGGCCGCGAGCTCGACGAGGTCATCGATGCGCCCGACGTGCTTGCCCTCGGTGAAGTAGGCGGACATGAGCCGCTCCTCCATTTCGTGCTGCAGCCCCTCGGCCTTCGCGAAGTGCAGCACCTCGTGCGCCTTCACCGTGTTGGTGTGCTGCAGCAGATCGAAGCGGTACTGGAGTCCGGCGTTCGCGGCGACGCCGGTCACGTTCGACAGCATCTGCTCGACCTGCTCCCGCGGCATGCCCTTGTGGCCGGCGAGGAAGTCGATCTCATCGCCGTCGAAGTCGACGGGGGTGTCAGGGGAGAGCTCGAACGAGTGGAAGGTGATGTTGACCTGCGGCGCGTCCTCGTCGGCGGCGACCGCTTCGAGACCCTTCTCGAGGTTGCGCTTGCCGATGTAGCACCAGGGGCAGGCGATGTCGGACCAGATGTCGATGGAGATGGGTTCAGTCACACTTCATCCAACCGCATGGTTCTGTGAGCTATTCCATGGCACCGCGAGGCCGCCGATATGATCTTCGGATGCTCTCCGCCGATGACCCCGTGCCGTTCCGGCCGGAGCGCGTCCTGGTAGCGGGTGTCACCGGATCGGGGAAGACGACGCTGTCCGGTCGCATCGCGGAGATGTGGGGACTGCGCCAGGTCGAGATCGACGGCCTGTTCCACGGAGCGGACTGGATCCCGCGGCCCCAGTTCCTCGACGACGTCCGAACGTTCGCCGCCGAAGACCGGTGGGTCACCGAGTGGCAGTACACGAGCAAGGGCACCGACGAGTTCCTCACCCCGCGAGCACAGCTCGCCGTCTGGCTCGACTATCCGTACCGCGTGGTGCGGACGAGGCTGCTGCGCCGCACGGTGAGCCGCAGCCTCCTGCGGACGCGGATGTGGAACGACAACGTCGAGAAGCCGATCTGGAAGATGTTCCAGGCAGACCCCGAGGAGAACATCCTCGCGTGGCAGACGAAGACCCTGGGGCACTGGGCGGAGCGCATGCCGGGTTATGTCGCACGGTTTCCGCATCTGACGATCGTCCGGCTGCAGCACCCGCGCGAAACGGAGCGGTGGCTGCGGACTCAGGCCGGCGCGTCGGGGACGTCAACCGCTCCGCCGAAGCGACGGTCGCGCGACAGGTAGATGCTGATCGCCCGCCACAGCTCCTCACGGGAGAAGTCCGGCCAGAGCGTATCGAGGAAGACCATTTCGGCGTAGGCCGACTCCCAGAGCAGGAAATTCGACGTGCGCTGCTCTCCGGAGCTGCGCAGGAACAGGTCGACGTCGGGCATGTCGGGCACGTACAGGTTCCGGCGGATCATCTTCTCGCTGATCGCGCTCGGCTTCACGCGTCCTGCCGCGACGTCGGCGGCGATGGCCCGCATCGCGTCGACGAGCTCGACCCTGCCCCCGTAGTTCACGCACATCGTGAGGGTGAGCACGTCGTTGTCCCGGGTCAACTGCTCCGCGTGCTGCAGCTCCTTGATGACGCTGCCCCACAGGCGCGGCTTGCGGCCGGCCCAGCGGATCCGGACGCCCCACTCGTTGAGTTGGTCTCGCCGACGGTGCAGCACATCGCGGTTGTACCCCATGAGGAAGCGCACCTCCTCGGGAGATCGCGCCCAGTTCTCGGTCGAGAACGCGTACACGGAGAGATGCTTGACGCCGGCCTGGATCGCGCCGGCGACGACGTCGAGCAGCACCTCCTCCCCCGCCTTGTGACCTTCGATGCGGTTGAGTCCTCGGCGGTTCGCCCACCGCCCGTTGCCGTCCATCACGATCGCGACGTGCTCGGGAACGGCCGGGAACGCGGGCGGCTGCACGCCCGTCCAATCCAACGGGCGATACGCCACGGCATCCTTGTGCGTATAGGGCTTCGGGCTCACCGCGGTCGATCTCCTGAGTCGTCGGTCACATGGGCGAGCGAGCGGATGCCGCGCTCGAGGTGCCACTGGGCGTAGGCCGAGACGAGACCGGACGCGGCCGCGGTGTCGGACTGCGGAGACGCGTCGATGACGTCCCACTCCCCGGCGATGAGAGCACGGAGCAGTGTCAGGGTCTTGTCCGCGACGCGCGGGCTTCCGGCCGGAGCGCAGTTCGAGCACACCAGCCCGCCCAGCTGTGCGACGAATCGGGCATGCGGACCCGGCGTGCCGCAGCGTGCGCATTCGTCGAGCGACGGCGCCCATCCCGACAGCGACATGACACGGAGCAGGTACGAGTCGAGGATGCTGCGCGCGACGTGCTCTCCGCGCGACAGCGCGCGCAGTCCGCCCACCAGGAGCAGGTACTGATCGGGGGTGGCCTCGGCGTCGCTCAGCCGGTCGGCCGTCTCGACCATGGCGTTCGCCGCCGTGAATCGGTCGTAGTGTGCCGCGATGTCGGTGCCGTAGGAGCCCAGCGACTCCGCCTGCTGCACGATGTCGAGGGAGCGGCCCTGGTAGAGCTGCACGTCGGCGACCATGAAGGGCTCGAGCCTGGCGCCGAACTTCGACGAGGTCCGTCGCACGCCTTTCGCGACCGCGCGGACCTTGCCGTGCCGCCGGGACAGCATCGTGACGATGCGATCCGCCTCACCGAGTTTGTGAGTGCGCAGGATCACCGCTTCGTCTCGGTAGGTGGGCACCCCTCGATTATCCTCTGTACGGGAGAATGGACGCGTGACCGAACCGCTCTTCACCATTCCGCTGTGGGCGGACCTGCTCGGCGTCGGCCTCGGCGGAGTCCAGGGCGCGATGTTCGCATCGGGGTTCCAGGGCCAGCGGCGGCTGGACTGGCTCGGTGTCGCGATCATCGGCATCATGATCGGCATGGGCGGCGGTCTGATCCGCGACATCCTGCTCGGGCAGACCCCGGCCACCCTTCAGAACCAGTGGTACCTCGTCACGGCGGCGGGGGCGGCGCTCCTCGGCATGCTACTCGCGGGCCTGTTCACCCGCCTGAACACGGCGATCGTCGTCCTCGACGCGGTGGTCATCGGCATGTTCGGTGCGTTCGGGACGAGCAAGGCCCTCGCCTTCGGCATCCCCGAGGTGCCGGCCGTGTTCATCGGCGTCTGCGCAGCTGTCGGCGGCAGCTTGCTCCGCGACATGCTGATGGGGCTGCCGACCGCGATCATGCACGTCGGATCGCTCTATGCCGTCGCGGCCGGCGCGGGGTGCACGTTCATCGTCATCGCGGTGGCACTGGGCATGCCCCTCACGATCGCCGCCATCGTCGGCATCGCCGTGACGACGGTGATCCGCATCCTCGCCGTCACGTTCGATGTCTCCCTGCCGGAGCAGCGCCGCATCTACCGACGCAAGGTCGCGGCCGAGACGGGCGCCATCGCGATCGTGAAGCCCAGCGCGGACATCTGAGCCTCTTTCCTGGAGTCGACACCTGTTGTCGGAAATCCGGGAGGATTCCGGCAACAGGTGCCGACTCCGTCTCCTGGTCTGGGCGAAGCTGGCACCCAGTGCCGCTTCAGCCCCGACTTTCCGACGACAGGTGTCACGGAGGGGGCCGGAGGGTCAGACGGCGGCGAGCTCTTCTTGGCGGGTGCGGATCGAGCGGTTGACGCCCGACACGATCGCCTTGAGGGATGCCGTCGAGATGTCGCCGTCGATGCCGACGCCCCACAGGCGCTGGTCGCCGACCTGCAGCTCGACATAGGCCGCGGCCTGCGCGTCGCCGCCGGCGCTGAGAGCGTGCTCGACGTAGTCGTACACCGTGATGTCGAAGCCCTGACCGCGCAGCACCTCGACGAATGCGGCCACCGGCCCGTTGCCGTTGCCGGAGACCGCCACCTGTTCGTCATCGTCGCGCAGCACGACATCGAGCACGACATCGCCGGACATATCGCTGCGGGTCTGCGTCGCGAGCAGTTCGAAGCGGCCCCACTTGGCTGCGGAGTCGTCAGCAGGCAGGTACTCGTCGTTGAAGATCGACCAGATCTGCTCGCTCGTGACCTCGCCGCCCTCGGCATCCGTCTTGGCCTGCACGACGCCGGAGAACTCGATCTGGAGCTTGCGCGGCAGATCGATCGCGTGGTCGGACTTCAGCAGGTATGCGACCCCGCCCTTACCCGACTGCGAGTTCACCCGGATGACCGCTTCGTAAGAGCGACCGAGGTCCTTGGGGTCGACGGGCAGGTACGGCACGGCCCACTCGATCTCGTCGACCGTGACGCCCGCGGCACCGGCGCGAGCCTCCATCGCCTCGAAGCCCTTCTTGATCGCGTCCTGGTGCGAGCCGCTGAATGCGGTGAAGACCAGGTCTCCGGCCCACGGGCTGCGCTCGGGGACGGGCAGCTGGTTGCAGTACTCGACCGTGCGCTTGACCTGGTCGATGTCGCTGAAGTCGATCTGCGGGTCGATGCCCTGCGTGAACAGGTTCACGCCCAGCGCGACGATGTCGACGTTGCCGGTGCGCTCCCCGTTGCCGAACAGGCAGCCCTCGATCCGGTCGGCTCCGGCCATGTAGCCGAGCTCGGCCGCGGCGATGGCCGTGCCGCGGTCGTTGTGCGGGTGCAGAGAGAGGATGATGTTCTCGCGGTGGTTCAGGTTCCGACTCATCCACTCGATCGAGTCGGCGTAGACGTTCGGCGAAGCCATCTCGACCGTCGCCGGGAGGTTGATGATCACCTTGCGGTCGGGCGTGGGCTCGAAGACCTCGATGACCTGGTTACAGATGTCGAGCGCGAACTCGAGCTCGGTGCCGGTGTAGCTCTCGGGCGAGTACTCGTAATAGACCTTCGTGTCGGGGATGGTCTTCTCGAATCGGCGGCACAGCCGAGCGCCTTCGAGCGCGATGTCGATGATGCCCTGCTTGTCGGTGCGGAAGACGACCTCGCGCTGCAGGATGCTCGTCGAGTTGTACAGGTGCACGATGGCCTGCTTGGCGCCGGCGATCGACTCGTAGGTTCGGGCGATCAGGTGCTCGCGCGCCTGGGTCAGGACCTGGATCGTGACATCGTCCGGGATCAGATTCTCTTCGATGAGCTGGCGGACGAAGTCGAAGTCCGTCTGGCTGGCCGAGGGGAAGCCCACCTCGATCTCCTTGTAGCCCATGCTGACGAGCAGCTCGAACATGACCCGCTTGCGCTCCGGCGACATCGGGTCGATCAGTGCCTGGTTGCCATCGCGGAGGTCGACGGCGCACCAGCGCGGCGCCTCGGTGATGCGGGCATCGGGCCAGGTGCGGTCAGGCAGGTGGACATTGATCTGCTCGTGGAACGGCCGGTATTTGTGAACCGGCATCGCCGACGGGCGCTGAGTGTTCTGCATGATGGGGCTTCTTCTCTTCGTCAAGATGGACGGGCCAACACAAGCGCCGCGACGAGGAAGGCCCTAGCTTTAGGACTCGTCGCGGCAGCTAAGAAGAAGCAGACCGCCGAAAGGCATGTGGTCATGCTAGCAGGGATGCGGCATCCGTCACCGACGGTGATGCTGAGACGATCGCGCTGCGGATGACACTTCCCGGTATGAGCACTTCGCAGCGTCGCCTGGCCCTCGCCGCGACATCCGCCGTCGGCCTCCTGCTCCTGAGCGCATGCGCGACGGAGCCGGGAGGCACGGCGGCCCCGTCGAGTACCACCGTCCCCTCGGATCAGCGCATCGAAGACGCGCTCCCGGAGCTGCCGGAAGGGCGGGTGCTCGGGACCGGGATGGTGATCGACGTCGCCGGCGATGCGGTGCTCTGCGGACCCATGATCATGGAGTCCTACCCTCCGCAGTGCCACGGTGTGCCGCTCGACGGCTGGACGTGGGACGGTGTCGACGGCAGCGAGACCAGCGGCGACACGACCTGGGGCACATATGCCGTGTATGCGACGTATGACGGCGACCGCCTGACCGTCACCGATCCCCCGATCATGCTCGCCCTGTACGACCCGATCGCGCCGGAGGATCCGACCGGCGGCGTCGAGGGGGACACGCCGATCGAGGAGCTCACCCGGATCCAGGACGATCTCGCCGCCCGCCTCGGTACCGACGCCAGCGTCGGCTCGGGACAGGGCTACGTCTGGCTCACCGTCGTCTGGGATGACGGCACGATCCAGGATGCCGCCGACGCGGAGTACGGCGAAGGCGTGGTAATCGTGACCTCGGGGCTGCGCGAGATCGACTAGGCGTCAGGGAATCAACGCCAGCTTGCCGCCGGGATGACCGGTCGCGAGGAAGCGATGCGCCTCGGGCGCCTGGTCGAGGGCGAAAGTGCGCGCCATCGGCACGATGAGGTCGCCGTTCTGCGCCAGTGCGATCAGTTCACCGCGCACCTCGTCCCGGAACCGGGCGCTCGCCGGCATGGACCCCGCGATCGCCAGGATCCCCTCAGCGTGCGCTCGTCCCAACGCTGCGATCGTGACGATGCGGCGACGATCGGCGACGAGATCGAGCGACACGTCGACGGCTTCGTCGGTTCCCACCGCATCGAGCGCGGCGGCGATCGGACCCCCGGCGAGCTCATGGACGCGGTCGGCGAGCCCTGACCCGTACTGCACCGGTATCCCCCCGAAGCGCCGCACTTCGTCGAAGCGCGCCTCGCTCGCCGTGCCGATGATCCGGATGCCTCGGAGACGAGCCTGTTGGAGCACGCTCACCCCCACCGCGCCCGATGCTCCGTGCAGCAGGACCGTCTCCCCCGGGGCCGCACCGGTGACGGCGAGCATCTCCGCCGCGGTGGTGCCGACGAGGAGCAGATTCGCGGCCTCCGGATGCGTGAGCGCGGACGGCTTCGCGAACACCTTCTCGGCGGGCACGGTCACCTCGGTCGCATAGCCGCCCTGTACACGGAAGGCGACGACCTCGTCACCGATCGCCGCGCCGCCGGAGCCGATCCGGGTATCCGGGCCGATGGCCGAGAGTTCGCCGGAGACCTCGTAGCCGATGGGGACGGGCAGCTCGACACCAGGTCGGGGCGAGGCGACATGCTTCGCATCGGCGGGGTTCACGCCGGCCGCGTGGACGCGGATCGTCACCTCGCCCGCAGCCGGCGCCGGAACGTCGTGAGTGAGGAACTGCCAGGTCTCGGGTGTACCCCACCTCGGCGCCACCCACTGCTGCGCTTCGACCTTCGCGCGGGGACGCATCGCCTGCGACACCCTCAGAGGACGCAGCGGATGTTCGTGACGGTGCCGGAGAGGTTGGACCAGCTCCCGGCATACACCGTGCCGAGCACCGTGGTCCCGTTACGCGCCTGGGCGTAACCGGTGGAGCGCGCGTTGGCGGCGGACTTCACCGAGAAACTCGACGGAATCGCCAGGACGCCGCACGCGGTGAACGTCAGAGCGCTCCCGCTGAGGGAGTACCCGCTGTAGGCGCAGATCCTCGCCGTCGCGCAGTTCTGGACCGCACGCGCCGAGAATCCGGACGCCGTGGCCACCGTCAGCTCCATGCCGAGCTCGGGCCACACCGCGTGCGTCGAGTCGACGATCACTCCGCCGGGCACCTCTTCGAGCATGGCAGCGACCTGGGGATCGACCTCTCTGTCTCCCAGGACGGCGGCATTGGCGGGCGCCGACCCGAGCGCGATCACCAGACCGAGCACCGCCGCGGCGAACACCGTCATTCGCTTCATTCGATCGTCTCCTCATCCACATCCCACATCTGGTACGAGATGATCGCACCCGCCGGGAAGATCTCGTCGGCGATGAGCACCGTGCGTTCGACCCCGACGATCCGTCCGGTGTCGCGTGACACCAGGATCAGGTCGCTCACCGCGCCGTCGGGCGACTGCACACGGACTCCCGCCACTGGGCGCCCCAGCCGATCGGTGGAGGTTCCCAGAGCGTCGCCGCCGCCCGCCTCCTCCAGCAGAAGCAGCAGCTCCTGGTGCTGCGCGTCCGTCAGCGTCCACTGTCCGAGGACAGAGGTGAACGCGGTCGCCACGTCGAAGGCCGTCGGATCTTCCGGCATCCCGAACGCGCGCAGGATGGCGACCATCTCCTCGCGCGACTCGCCCGGCACCGCCGTCCACGGCGTCGCGAAGTCCCCCGGTGCCATCACGAGGTCGGTGACGACCTCGCCGCTGCTGGTCACCTCTGCGGCGTTGCTCGCGGCGGCATCGGTCGGATCATAGGGAACGCCCGCGACGATCGTCATCCGCCCTGAGCCGTCGGGTTCCCACGTCAGCGTCGAGAGCTGAGGCACGACCGTGGTCGTCTTCGCATCGACATCGACCTCGAATCCCCAGGAGGCGGTGCGCACCGTCCGCTGCGGCACGGTCGGGCCCGGAACATCGGCGAGGGTCGCGCTGGCATCGTCGACGATCTGCGCGACCGTTTTGGAGCCGTCGAAGTCGAGGGGCGAGGGCGTGCCGGCGACCGCGGCGCCCTGCGGGGAGAACACGGCGAACGCCAGGGCGGTGGAGGCCGCGGCGGCTGTCAGACCCGTGGTCCAGCCGATCGTGCGGGCACGACGTCGCCTCGGCGCGCTGCCCGTGCGGATGATGCGGTCACGGCTCGCGAGAGCCCGAGCGTCCGGCGGCGCATCACGCGGCGTCGTCGCAGGATCGGCGTCGCTCAGCAGCCGCTCGAGCACGGCGTTCTCAGTCATCACCCGATATCAGCCCCTCCAGGCCCAGCTCCGTACGCAGTCGGTCCTGCGCGCGGCCCAGCGTCTTCCGCACCCGGGACTCGGAAGCGCGCAACAACTCCGCGATCTCCCCCACCGTGAGTCCATCCCAGTACGTGAGCATGATGATACGCCGTTGAGGCCGAGTGAGGACAGCCAAAGCTCGAAGCACTTCGACACGGCTGACGGGCCCGGGCGCTTCACCGTCGCCGGCGACCCCGACGTGCACGGCATCGAGGGCGCCGTGCGGCGTCGATGCGCGACCAGGACGGGCGCGCAGTCGCCGATCCGCGGCACGGAACAGCCAGACACGACTCGGCGGGCGTGCCGGCCTGAGCCGTGACCAGGCGAACAGGAAGACCTCCGAGACGATCTCGGTGACTTCCTCCTCCGCCCCCACGACACCCTCGATATGGTGCCGCACCGCTGCCCAGTGCTCGTCGAACACTCGGGTGAAGACCTCGTTGCGCAGCGGATTCGGGTCTTCGCTGCGACTGCTCATGTCGCCGGGGTCGGCGGTCTTCCCGCCGCCATCGACGTGGGCCCCGATGCCATCTCAGAAGCCGAGTCTGCCGAGCTGCTTCGGGTCGCGCTGCCATTCCTTCGCGACCTTGACGTGCAGGCCGAGGAACACACGCGTCCCCAGCAGCTGCTCGATGCCGACTCGCGCTCGTGCGCCCACATCGCTGAGTCGCTTGCCCTTGTGACCGATGATGATCGCCTTCTGACTGTCGCGCTCCACGACGATCGAGGCGTGGACATCGGTCAGGTCGGTGCCCTCGCGCGGCGCGATGTCGTCGATCACGACCGCGATCGAGTGCGGGAGCTCATCACGCACGCCGTCGAGCGCGGCCTCGCGGATCATCTCGGCGATCCGGTCCTCTTCCGACTCGTCGGTCGTGATGCCCTCCGGATACAGCGCGGGCCCCTTCGGCATCAGCATCAGGATCTCGTCGGCGAGAACCTCGAGTTGATCCCGGGTCAGCGCGGAGAGCGGGATCACGGCATCCCAGTCCTCACGCAGAGCATCGACTTCCAGCAGGCGCTCGGTGATCTCGTCTCGTCCGGCGGCATCGGTCTTCGTCACGATCGCGATCTTCTTGGCGCGCGGATATCCGTCGAGGGAGGCGGCGATGCGGCGGTCACCCGGGCCCACCTTCTCGTTCGCGGGGACGCAGAAGCCGATCACGTCGACGTCGCCCAGCACCTGCTCCACGAGGTTGTTCAGCCGCTCGCCGAGCAGCGTGCGCGGCTTGTGGATGCCGGGGGTGTCGACGATCACGAGCTGCCCCTCCGGGCGGTTCACGATGCCGCGGATGGCGCGACGCGTCGTCTGCGGCTTCTCGCTGGTGATGGCGATCTTCTCGCCGACGAGGGCGTTCGTCAGCGTCGACTTGCCGACGTTCGGCCGTCCGACGAATGTCACGAACCCGCTCCGGGTGCTCTCAGTCATCGCGTCGATCTCCTTCATCCTGCGAAGCGTCAGGTTCCCCCGCCGCACGTTCCACGAACACGGTCGCGATCCCACGACCTCGACCCCGGGAGGCCCCGCCCGTGAGGACCAGACCATCGACGGTCGCGGTCGCACCGGGCTGCGGCACCTGCCCGAGCGCTTTGCCGAGCAGACCACCGATCGAGTCGACATCCTCGTCCTCGAGCTCGAGACCGAACAGATCGCCCACATCCTCCAGCGAGAGCCGTGCGCTCACGCGGTATCGTCCGTGACCGAGATCGACGAATTCAGCGGATACCTGATCGTACTCGTCGGAGATCTCGCCGACGAGTTCCTCGATCAGGTCCTCCAGAGTCACGAGCCCCGAGATTCCGCCGTGCTCGTCGATCACCAGGCACACGTGCACGGCATCGCGCTTCATCTGCTGGAGGAGGGTCTCGGCGCGCATCGACTCCGGGACGAACGTCGCCGGACGAGCGATGGGACGGATGGAAGCCGCCCGCCAGGCACTGTCGTCGCGATACGCGAACTGCACGAGGTCCTTCAGGTACAGCACCCCGACGACGTCATCCGCTTCGTCATCGACGACCGGCATCCGCGACACGCCGCGGTTCAGGAAGAGGGACATCGCCTCATCGGTGGTCGAGGTCGCATCGACCGTCACCATCTCGGTGCGCGGCACCATCACAGCGCGGACGAACTGGTCGGTGAAGTCGAACACCGAATGGATGAGGTCGCGGTCGTCCTCTTCGATGAGATCGTTCGATGCGGCCTCGTCGACCATGCTCAGCAGCTGGTCCTCGCTGGCGAACGAGCTGCGCCCCGTCCCCGGCGTCACCTTGTTGCCGAGCAGGACGAGCCCCTGGGCGAGCGGGCCGAGGAAGATGCGCAGACCGCGCACGATCGACGCGGTGCCGCGGATCATTCCCTCGGCGTGCTGGCGCCCGAAGGAGCGCGGACTCGCGCCGACGAGCACGAACGTGATCGCCGTCATCAGGACAGCAGCGGCGAGCATGGCCCACCAGTTGTTGTCGATGAGGATCGTGAACGCCACCGTCACGAGGACCGCGGCGGTCACCTCCGCCAGCACTCGGATGAACGCCACCGCGTTGACATGCGCGTCGAGGTCGCCCGCGATGCGGCCCAGTGCCTTGGCCCGGCGTCCCTCGGTCGCCATGTCGGCGAGGTTCGCCCGAGACGCGACCCCGTAGGCGGCATCGATCGCGGCCATCAGGCCGCCGAACGCCACCAGCAGGACCGCCGCGATGAGGAGAAGAGTGGCTGTCATCGTCGGCGTTCAGCCGCGGCGAAGCCCTGGATCAGCTCCTTCTGCAGGCCGAACATCTCACGCTCCTCGTCGGGCTCGGCGTGATCGAAGCCGAGGAGGTGGAGCAGCCCATGGGTGGTGAGCAGGATGAGCTCGTCCATCAGCGTGTGGCGTGCGGCCTGAGCCTGCGTCTCCGCCACCTGCGGGCACAGCACGATGTCTCCGAGCAGCCCCGGAGCGGTCGGACGGTCCTCGGTCCCCGGACGGAGCTCGTCCATCGGGAAGCTGAGCACGTCGGTGGGGCCGGGCTCATCCATCCACTGCACGTGCAGCGCCTCCATGGCGCCCTCGTCGACGAGGACGATCGCCACCTCGGCATCCGGGCTGACGTGCAGCTGCGCGAGGTTGAAGTCCGTCAGGCGCTGCAGCACCGTCTCGTCGACGTCGATCGCCGACTCGTTGTTGATCTCGATCATGAGAGTCCTCGTTTCGGCATGCGGTCACGGGGGCCTGGTCGTTGCGCTCCCCTGCGGTCGGCCCTGTTGGCGAACTCGGCCGCCTGCTCGCGCTCGAAGCGCTGCGCCGTGCGCTTCTCGTCGTATTCGCTGTAGGCGTCGACGATGCGTCCGACCAGGGAGTGGCGCACGACGTCGTCGCTCGTGAGCCGTGAGAAGTGGATGTCGTCGATGCCGTCGAGCACGCGCGTGACCAGGCGGAGTCCCGAGGCGCCCTGCGGGAGGTCGACCTGGGTGATGTCGCCGGTGACGACCATCCGCGTGCCGAAGCCGAGGCGCGTGAGGAACATCTTCATCTGCTCGGGAGTCGTGTTCTGCGCCTCGTCGAGCACGACGAACGAGTCGTTCAAGGTCCGACCACGCATATAGGCGAGAGGGGCGACCTCGATGGTTCCCGTCGCCATCAGGCGCGGGACGATCTCGGGGTCCATCATCTCGTTGAGCGCGTCGTACAGCGGTCGCAGATACGGGTCGATCTTGTCCGTGAGCGTGCCGGGGAGGAATCCCAGTCGCTCCCCCGCCTCGACCGCGGGTCGGGTGAGGATGATTCGGGTGACTTCCTTGCGCTGCAGGGCCTGCACCGCCTTCGCCATGGCGAGATAGGTCTTTCCGGTGCCGGCGGGGCCGATCCCGAAGACGATCGTGTTCTCCTCGATCGCGTCGACGTACTCCTTCTGTCCGACGGTCTTCGGCCGGATCACCTTGCCGCGGGTCGTGAGGATCGCCTCGCCCAGCACCTCGCTCGGACGGGGCCCGCCCTCCTGACGCAGCATGCGCGCCGAACTCGATACGTCACTCGGAGCCAGATCATGTCCAGCCCTCGTCATGGCGAGCAGCTCGTCGACGAGCGCCTTCGCCTTCGCGACCGCGTCCTTGTCGCCGCTGAGCGTGATCTCGTTCCCGCGCACGAGAACCTGCACCTCGGGGTGCTCCTTCTCGAGCATGCGCAGCAGCCGGTCCTGCGGTCCGAGCAGCTGGACCATGGCGACGCCGTCGGCGTAGATCTTCTCGACAGCCTCGGGTGGTCGACCACCCAGGCTCCGCTCCTGTGGCTCGTGATTCTCAGGCACCGACGCTCTTCTCGGTCAGTCCGCCGGCCAGGATATGGGCGTGGACGTGGAAAACGGTCTGTCCGGCGTTCGCGCCGGTGTTGAACACGAGGCGGAAGTCTCCGTCCTCGGTGTGCGCCGCAGCCAGCTCCCCGGCGAATGCGACCATCTCGGCGAGCAGGGTCGGGTCACCCGCGGCGAGTTCGACGACGTCGCGGTACTCTGCGGTCTTCGGCACCACGAGGAGATGCACCGGGGCCTGCGGGGCGATGTCGCGCAGCGCGAAGAGGCGGTCCGTCTCGCCGAGGATCTCGGCAGGGATCTCCCCGTTCAGAATGCGCGTGAAGATCGAGGGTTCCGTCATGCCGTCAAGTCTACTGACCGCCACGTCCTCGCAGCCCTGAGCTCTCGGAGGGCTGAGGAGAGGTCACCATCGACCGAGCGCCACCGACAGCACCGCGATCGCCGCAGGGCCCGCGGTCGAGGTGCGAAGAACCGTCTCTCCCAGCAGCACACGTTCGGCCCCCGCGGCCGTCAGCCGGTCGAGCTCCTCGTCGGAGATCCCGCCCTCCGGCCCGACGACGAGGACGAGATCACGCGCGTCCGGCTCGATCTCGGACAGACGCACAGACGCCGTGGGGTCGAGCAGCAGCACGCGCTGCGAACCCGCCCGCTCGGCGAGCTGCTTCGTCGAGACGGCCGCGACCACCTCGGGGATCCACGCGCGGTGCGCCTGTTTCGCCGCCTCGCGGACGATGCTCGCCCACCGCTCGCGTCCCTTCACCGCCTTCGGTCCTTCCCAGCGGGAGACGCTCCGGCTCGCCTGCCAGGGCACGATCTCGTCGACACCCAGCTCGCACGCCGCCTGCACGGCGAGCTCGTCGCGGTCGCCCTTCGCGAGCGCCTGGACCAGGACGATCCGCGGTGCGGGCGCCGGATGCTCCACGCGCTCCGAGATGCGGACATCGACGCGAGCAGGAGACACCTCCTCGGCGAGGCCGACCAGCCACACCCCCGCCCCGTCGCCGACGGTGACCGCTTCGCCGACGCGGAGCCGCCGCACGACCGCCGCGTGCTTGGCCTCGGCACCCGTCAACGACACCAGGTCGCCGACACCGGCATCCGACGACGATTCGACCAGGAAGTGCAGCGCCATGATCAGTGGCTGCGGAAGCGGTCGCGGAGCTTGGAGAAGAGTCCCTGCTGGAACTGCGCGAGCTGCGGCTCCGGCGACTTCACCTTCTTCGCGAAGTCCTCGATCAGCGCCCGCTGCGCGGAATCCAGCCGGGTCGGAGTCAGCACCTGCACGCCGACCCGCAGGTCACCGCGCTGCGTACCGCGCAGCGGAGTGATGCCGCGGCCCTTGATCGTCAGCACGTCTCCGGACTGCACGCCGGGGCGGATCTCCAGCTCGACCTCGCCGTCGAGCCCCTGGATCGTGGTCTCGGTGCCGAGGATGGCGTCGGTCATCGACACCTCGAGCGTGGCGAGCAGGTCGTCGCCCTCGCGGCTGAAGGCGGGGTGCGCATTCACCGTCACCTCGACGTACAGGTCGCCGTTGGGGCCGCCCGCCTTGCCGACCTCGCCGGAGCCGGGGAGCTGCAGTCGGAGTCCGGTCTCGACGCCGGCCGGGATGTCGAGCGAGACGGTACGGCGCGAACGCACCCGTCCTTGACCGCCGCAGGTGCCGCACGGGTACGGGATCGTGGTGCCGTAGCCCTCGCACGTCCCGCAGGGCGCGGAGGTGACGACGTTGCCGAGCAGGCTCCGCACCTGGCGCTGCACGTGCCCCGATCCGCCGCAGATGTCGCAGGTGACCGGAGAGGTGCCCTCCTGACAGCAGGATCCCTGGCATGTCTCGCACAGCACCGCGGTGTCGACGTCGATGTCCCGATGCGCACCGAACACCACGTCGCCGAGATCGAGCGTGACGCGAACGAGGGCGTCCTGCCCCCGTTCCCGGCGGGAGCGAGGACGCGCACCCCGGCCGCCGCCCTGCGACGCTCCGAAGAACGTCTCGAAGATGTCGCCGAATCCGCCGAAGTTGCCGAAGTTCCCGGCCGCGCCGTCTCCACCGCCCATGTCATAGCGACGGCGGGAGTCGTCGTCGCTGAGCACGTCGTACGCGTGCGTGACGAGCTTGAACTTCTCCGCAGCGTCTTCTCCCGGGTTCACGTCCGGGTGCAGCTGTCGCGCGAGGCGTCGGTACGCCTTCTTGATCTCGTCGGTGGAAGCGTCCCGGGACACCCCGAGAACCTCATAGTGGTCCGCCACAATCGCCTTTCTGCGTGTGTCCTGATGGCGGCCGCGTCAGCGGCCGGCCTCGTCTTCGTCGAGCATCCGCGACAGGTAGCGGGCGACGGCCCGCGCCGCAGCGAGGTTGCTCGGGTAGTCCATGCGCGTCGGCCCCATCACGCCGACTCGCGCTGTGCCGCTGGGCGCGGCGTAGTTGCTGGCGACGATCGATGCCTCACCGAGACCGAACGGGGCGTTCTCGGTACCGATGCTGGCCGCGAGCCCGTGCTCGTCCGTCACCATCTCGCTCATCAGACGCAGCAGCGTCACCTGCTCTTCGATGGCTTCGAGGAGGGGATGGATGCTGCCCCGGAAATCCTGCTCGCGACGTGCGAGGGTGGCCGCTCCCGCCATCACCAGACGCTCCTGACGGAATCCGCCGAGCTCGTCCATGACCACGCCGGCGAGCGTGCGCAGCACGACGTCCTGGGGCTTCTCTTCGGCGGCGAGCAGAGACTGGAGACGGTCGGATGCCTCACCGATGCCCTGACCGGTGATCAATGCGGACAGTCGAGCGCGGAGCACCGCCATGTCGGCGTCGTCGATCGCCTCCGGGAGCACAGCCATGCGCTGTGAGACACCTCCCGCATCGGTCACGAGCACGATCAGAAGTCGATTCGGCGCGAGCGCGACCAGTTCGACGTGAGTGACATGGGCGCGGGCGAACGACGGGTACTGTGCGAGCGCGACCTGTCCGGTCAACTGCGTCAGCACCCGCACGGTGCGGACCATCAGGTCGTCGAGGTCGGCGGGTTCACCGAGGAACGACTCGATCGCGGAGCGCTGCGCGGACGAGAGCGGGCGCAGCTGCGCGAGATGGTTCACGAAGACGCGGTAGCCCTTGTCGGTGGGCACGCGGCCGGATGAGGTGTGCGGCGCGGTGATGAGCTCCTCGTCCTCGAGCAGCGCCATGTCGTTGCGGATCGTCGCCGCCGAGACGCCGAACGAGTGCCGGTCGACGATGGAACGGCTGCCGACGGGTTCGTGGGTCTCGACGTAGTCCTGCACGATCGCGCGGAGAACCTGGAGTCCTCGCTCAGTGACCATCACCCTTCCCTTCCGCTGGCACTCGGACGTTCAGAGTGCCAATCCTACCCCGTGCAGCTCGGGATTCTCCGTACCGCAGGCGCACGACCCTAGGATGACGCTCATGACCTCCGCTCCCCAGGCCACCCTGTCCAGCGGCATCGTCCGCGGTTCCGAGGAGCACGGGGTCGTCCGCTACCTCGGCGTTCCCTACGCGGACGCCCCGTTCGGTGAGAACCGCTTCCGTGATCCGCAGCCGGTCACCGGGTGGCCGGAGGTCCGCGAAGCGACCCGGTTCGGGCCGACCGCGCCTCAGGTGCCGTACGCCGGGGCGATCGGCGAGCTGCTGGGCTCCGTGCGCATCGACGGCGACGACATCCTCACCGCCAACGTGTGGGCTCCGGTCGACGCATCCGATGCGCCTGTCCTGCTGTGGATCCATGGCGGGGCGCTCGAACGCGGGACGGCAGCGCTGCCGTTGTACGACGGCACGGTGTTCGCGAAAGCGGGGATCGTCTTCGTCTCGATCAACTACCGGCTGGGATCCGAAGGCTTCTCGGTGCTCGACGGGGTCCCCCGCAACCTCGGCCTGCGCGACGCCGCCGCCGCACTCGAATGGGTGCACCGCGAGATCGCGGCGTTCGGCGGCGATCCCGCACGGATCACGGCCATGGGCGAGTCCGCCGGCGGGGCGATCGTCGCCGGCCTCCTCGCCCGCGACGAATCTCGAGCGCTGATCCGCCGAGCCATCATCGAATCCGGACCGCTCCAGGCCCAGACCCCGAAGAAGGCGGGCCGCGTGACGGCGCAGATCGCGAAGCGGCTCGGTGTGCGGACAGACCGCGAGTCGTTCGCCGCGCTCAGCCCGGAGCAGCTGCTGGGCGCGCGGACGGCGCAGTCCGCCGGATCCTCGCCGCTGGGAGGTGCACCCGGCTTCCAGTTCGCCATCGACCCGGACAGCCTTCCGCGGTCGCCGCATGAGGTTCTCGGAGAGATCGACACCCCTCTGCTGATCGGCAGCAACACCGACGAGTATCGGCTCTGGTTCCCACCCGAAGCGCTCGCGGGTATCAGTGAACTCAAGCTGCAAGCGGCTCGTCTCCTCTCCCGGATCCCCCAGCGCGCGGTGGGCGAGTACCGATCCGCGTTCCCCGGGGCGAGCACCGGCGAGATCTTCGGGCAGCTCGTCACCGACCTGATGCTGCGTGCGCCGCTGAGCCGGGTCGCGGCCGCGCGTCCGCAGATCACGCACGTGTACGAGTTCGCGTGGCCGAGCCCGGTGAGGGATCTGCGCGCCGCCCACGCACTGGAGCTCGGCTTCGTGTTCGACCGGCTCGGCGACGACGAGGCCAGACGTCTGACCGGACCCGATGCGCCGCGAGGACTCGCCCGCGAGATGAACGCGGCCTGGATCGGATTCGCGACCGAGGGCGAACCCGGCTGGCCCGTCTACGGCCCGGATCGTCGGACGCGGCTCTTCGATGCCGACAGCGCGACCGTTCCCCAACGCCGGACCGCGGGGATGGATCTGCTCCCCGGCTGACCCGGGTCGCGGAAGTCAGTCGGTCAGCTCGCGCACGACGGCGTCGGCGAGGAGACGTCCCCGCAGTGTCAGCCGGATGCGGCCCTGGACCGCGGCGACGGGATCGACGAGCCCATCCGCGATCAGACCGGCGACCCGGCTGCGGTTGGGCGCGGGCACATCGTCGACGGCGATGCCCTCGCGGATCCGGCTGAGCAGCAGGATGCGCTCCAGCGTCCGCGACTCCTCATCGGGTCGCTCGGTGCCTGCCGCCGGAGACTCGGTTGCCGCGAGCCGCTGCGCGTACGCCGCAGGGTGCTTCACGTTCCACCACCGCAACCCCGCGACATGGCTGTGCGCGCCGGGGCCGAAGCCCCACCAGTCGCTCCCCCGCCAGTAGGCGAGATTGTGTCGGGAGCGCTGATCCGGCGTGCGCGCCCAATTGCTGACCTCGTACCACTCGAACCCGCCGACGGCGAGGCGGGCGTCCGCGAGTTCGTACATGTCGGCCTGCAGGTCGTCGTCGGGGGTGGGGACCTCGCCGCGTCGGATCTGACGGGCCAGCTTGGTGCCGTCCTCGATGATGAGGGCGTAGGCGGAGATGTGGTCCGGCTCGAGCGCGAGTGCGGCGTCGAGAGAAGCCTCCCAGTCGGCGAGCGACTCCCCCGGCGCCCCGTAGATGAGGTCGACGCTCACCGCGAGTCCGGCATCCTTCGCCGCCGCGACGGCGGTGCGCACGTTCTCCGGGCGGTGCGTGCGGTCGAGGGCGGCGAGCACATGCGGGACGGCGGACTGCATGCCGACCGACATCCTCGTCACCCCGGCATCCGCCAGAGTGCGGGCCACCGCCGGGGTCACGGTGTCCGGATTCGCCTCCACCGTCACCTCGGCGCCCTCTACCAGGCCGAAAGCCGACGTCGCGGCTCCGAGCATGCGGGCGAGGTCGCCGGCGGGCAGGAGTGTCGGCGTGCCGCCGCCGAAGAAGACCGTGTCCATCGGCCGCAGCGCGCCCGCATCGCCGAGCACGCGACGCGCCAGGTCGATCTCGGAGATCAGCGTCGAGGCGTAGTCCTCCTGCTTCGCACCGCGCAGCTCGGTCGAGGTGTACGTATTGAAGTCGCAGTACCCGCAGCGCACCGTGCAGAACGGAATATGAAGATACGCCGAGAACGGCACGCTCGAATCGATCGGAAGATCGGCGGGCAGATGCCCGTCCGTCGGCGCAGGGTCACCCAGAGGAAGCGGTCCCGCCATCAGACGGGGGTCGCGTAGAGCGGGGAGATCGCCCGGAGGTAGCGCGCGAAGAGCTCACGACGGCGACGCTTCACGAGCGCCGGAACGGTGCGGTAGAGGAGGCTGTTCGGCGCATCGAAGGCGCGCACCGTGAACCAGACCTCGTCGTTGTCCTCACGCCAGTCCACGTCGAAGGACTCCTCGCCGCTGACGACCGACCCGCCGACCGTCCCGAGGACGAATCCGACGCGCCTGGTCTCCTCGGTGACCGAGATCACCCTGAGCTCGGAATCAGCACGCATACCGGCGACACGGCCGCGGAGGTGCAGCGTCATCCCGGCGCCGACGAACGGCATGCCCTCGGCGTCGTAGCGGGGTTCCACGTCGCGCTTGCTCGGCGCGACAGGGTTGCCCTCGGCGTCGAAGCTCACACCGGCGTATGCAGGCCCGGGCGCCGGACGCACGTCTTCGACCGAGAGGCCGGCTGCACGCTGGGCGGTCCAGGAGAGAAGTGCCTCGCCCGCCGTCTGGAACCGTTCGACCCCGCTGCCGATCCGCCAGGAATCCTCCGCCGGGATGCTGCGCTCCGGCGGGTACTGCATCAGATCGGGCGCATGGGTCGCACCCACGGCCGCATAGTCCACCGTGTCGTCTCGGAAAGTCCCGCGCCGCATGAGTTCCAGCCTACTTCGGGTTACCTGAGCGAACACCCCCACGCGCCGCACGACGTCACATCTCCGGTGGCGTACCCACCCGGCTCAGGACGCTGCGGGCTTGCGCACCGGGGTGGACGAGAGGCCGGCCGCACTCAGCGCGGAGCGGCCGCATCCGCCGTCTCCTGCACGATCCGGAGGCCTCGGGCACGGGGCACTGAGCGGAAGACGGGTAATCCCCGCTCGTACGCCGGAAGACGTGCGGCCTACTTCTTGTCCTTGCCCTCGACGTCGCCCGAGAGCGCGGCGATGAACGCCTCCTGGGGGACCTCGACGCGCCCGACCATCTTCATGCGCTTCTTGCCCTCCTTCTGCTTCTCGAGGAGCTTGCGCTTGCGGGTGATGTCGCCGCCGTAGCACTTGGCGAGCACATCCTTGCGGATCGCGCGGATCGTCTCGCGGGCGATGATGCGCGCGCCGATCGCCGCCTGGATCGGCACCTCGAACTGCTGGCGAGGGATGAGCTTGCGCAGTCGCTCCGCCATCATGGTGCCGTAGGCGTAGGCCTTCTCACGGTGCACGATCGAGCTGAACGCGTCGACCTTCTCCCCCTGGAGGAGGATGTCGACCTTCACGAGGTCGGCCTCCTGCTGACCGGAGGGCTCGTAGTCGAGGGACGCATACCCCTGCGTCTTCGACTTCAGCTGATCGAAGAAGTCGAACACGATCTCACCGAGGGGCATGTTGTAGCGCAGCTCGACGCGCTCCTCGGAGAAGTACTCCATGCCGAGCAGCGTTCCGCGGCGCGACTGGCACAGCTCCATGACGGTGCCGACGTAGTCCTTGGGCAGCAGGATCGCCGCCTTGACCATCGGCTCCGACACCGAGCCGATGCGACCGTCGGGGTATTCGCTCGGGTTGGTCACGGTGACGGTCTCGCCGGTGTCGCTCGTGAGCACCTCGTAGATCACGCTCGGTGCGGTCGTGATGAGGTCGAGGTCGAACTCGCGGGCGAGGCGCTCGGTGATGATCTCCAGGTGCAGCAGACCGAGGAAGCCGCAGCGGAAGCCGAACCCGAGCGCCACCGATGTCTCGGGCTCGTAGACGAGCGAGGCGTCGGAGAGCTTCAGCTTGTCCAGAGCCTCACGCAGCTCGGCGTAGTCGCTGCCGTCGATCGGGTACAGACCCGAGAAGACCATCGGCTTCGGGTCGGTGTAGCCGGGCAGGGCCTCGGATGCGGGCTTGCGCGACGTGGTGATCGTGTCGCCGACCTTCGACTGGCGCACGTCCTTCACACCCGTGATCAGGTAGCCGACCTCGCCCACGCCGAGACCCTTGGTCGGGGTCGGCTCCGGGCTCGACACGCCGACCTCGAGGGCTTCGTGATTCGCTCCGGTCGACATCATCTGGATGCGCTCGCGCGGCGAGAGGCTGCCGTCGACCATGCGCACATAGGTGACGACCCCGCGGTAGGCGTCGTAGACCGAGTCGAAGATCATCGCGCGGGCGGGCGCATCCGCGTCGCCCTTCGGAGCGGGGATCTCCTGGACCAGTCGATCGAGCAGCTCCTCGACGCCGGCGCCCGTCTTGCCCGAGACGCGCAGCACGTCCTCCGGCTTGCCGCCGATGAGAGACGCGAGCTCCTTCGCGTACTTCTCGGGATCGGCGGCCGGGAGATCGATCTTGTTCAGCACCGGGATGATGTGGAGGTCGTTCTCCAGCGCCAGGTACAGGTTCGCCAGCGTCTGCGCCTCGATGCCCTGCGCCGCGTCGACGAGCAGGATCGCTCCTTCGCAGGCCGCGAGCGAGCGCGAGACCTCGTAGGTGAAGTCGACGTGGCCGGGTGTGTCGATCATGTTCAGCGCGACGGTCTGCCCGTCGAGCTCCCAGGGCATCCGAACCGCCTGGCTCTTGATGGTGATGCCGCGCTCACGCTCGATGTCCATGCGGTCGAGGTACTGCGCCCGCATGTCGCGATCCGAGACGACTCCGGTGATCTGGAGCATGCGGTCGGCCAGCGTCGACTTGCCGTGATCGATGTGGGCGATGATGCAGAAGTTACGGATCTGCGCAGCCGGCGTCGAGGCAGGCTGAAGAGGTGTGAGAGCGCGTGGGGACATGTCCACTCGATTGTACGGTCAGGGGATGCTAATCCCCGATTCCGGCATACCGGTGATAGTCTCCCGAAGTTGCCCGGGATAAATCCGTGACACCGGATCCCGCAAGCGATAAGACTCCGTCACAGACCCCGTGGCGGCCGTCGCGTCGCGGAGGACGGTGGATGGTGATCGAGTATCCAACCGGCTCAGCGTTGCGTCGGCTGATCCCGAGCGCGTCTGTAGAAGAGAAAGACTGACCCCCTTGATCAAGTACCTCCTGCGCCGGGCACTCGGCTGGCTGTTGATGATCGTGGTTGCGACGAACCTCACGTATTTCCTGGCGTGGGGGTTCCTCGACCCGCGCAGCAACTACGTCGGAAGGCGCCCGCCACTCACGGAAGAGCAGATCGTCAATCTGCTCGAGCCTCGCAACCTGAGCGACACGGTCCCCCTGATCGAGCGGTGGTGGACCTGGCTCACCGGGATCCTGCTGCGCTGGGACTGGGGCGTGAGCCCGACCGGCGGCTCCGTGAACGAGCAGGTCGCCTACCGCATGTGGGTCAGCGCCGAACTCGTGCTCGGTGCGACGATCCTCACCACGGTCCTCGGCATCGCACTCGGCGTCTACACCGCTTCGCGTCAGTACAAGCTCGCCGACCGCATCGGCCAGGCCACGAGCATCATCACGCTGAACATCCCGATCGTCGTCGCCGCGTTCGCGATCGTGCTCCTCGCCATCGGCCTCAACAACGCCACGGGCGTGCGGATCTTCTACGTCACCGGCAACGCGAGCCAAGGGGTCGAAGGCTTCTTCCCCACGCTCATAGACGTCTTGCAACACCTGACGCTGCCGACGATAGCCCTCGTGCTCACCGGGTACGCGAGCATCCACTTCCTGCAGCGCTCGCTGCTGCTCGACAACATCAACGCGGACTACGTGCGCACCGCTCGCGCGAAGGGTCTCACCAAGCAGCAGGCGATCCGCAAGCACGCTCTGCGCACCTCGCTCATCCCGGTCGCCACCCAGGTCGCGTTCACGATCCCCGCGATCTTCACCGGCGCCGTCCTGACCGAGACGATCTTCGCCTGGAACGGCATGGGCAAGTACTTCATCGAGACGATCTCGAAGAACGACATCCACGGCACGGTCGCGATCGCCGCCTTCGGCGCCGTCCTCACGGCCATCGGCGCCATCCTCGCCGACATCGCCGTCGTGGTCCTGGACCCGAGAGTGAGAGTGAGCTGACATGAGCACCGACATGATCGATCCCACTGTCCAGCACCCGGCCGAAGGCTCTCCCGGCCCCGAGACGACCCAGGTCGCGACGAAGCGCCTGTCGAAGTGGGAGCTCTACTGGCGGCGCTTCTCCCGCAACCGCGGCGCGCTGGCGGGGCTCGTGATCTTCGCGCTCCTCGTGCTGTTCGCGATCTTCGGTCCGATGATCGCCCAGTACGATCACACCGAGCTGGACTTCCTCGCCCTCAGCATGGGCCCTTCGGCCGAGCACTGGTTCGGGACCAACAACGCCGGCAACGACCTGTTCGCACAAGTCGCGGTGGGCCTGCAGCGATCGCTGATGATCGCCGTGAGCGTGTCGGTCGGTGTCACGATCGTCTCCGCGCTCGTGGGCACCGCGGCGGCTTACTTCGGCGGTTGGACCGAGCGCATCGCGCTGCTGATCATCCACTTCATGATGGTGATCCCCGCCTTCCTCATCCTCGCGATGATCTCGAACAAGTCCGGCGGCGACTGGCGCATCATCGCGCTCATCATGATCTTCGTGATCGGCTGGTACTTCCCCGCCCGTGTCATCTGGACGATGGCGCTCTCGCTGCGCGAACGCGAGTACGTCAGCGCCGCCCGGTACATGGGCGTCAGCGGAATGCGCATCGTGCTCCGGCACCTCCTCCCGAACATCGGCTCGCTGCTCGTGATCAACTTCACGCTCGGCGTCGTCACGGCGGTCGTGACCGAGACCGGGCTCTCGTTCCTCGGCTTCGGCGTCAAGATCCCGGACGTGTCGCTCGGCGCCCTCATCGGGGCCGGCTCCAGCTCCCTGACGACGGCTCCCTGGCTGTTCTACTTCCCGGCGGCGGCGCTGACGCTCCTCACCGTCTCCATGGCACTCGTCGCCGATGGTCTGCGCGATGCCCTCGATCCCACCTCTGCTGCAGGAGGCCGCGCATGAGCTCCGTACTCTCCGTCCGCGATCTGAAGGTCAGCTTCGCCTCCGAAGCCGGCCGCGTCGACGCCGTCCGCGGCGTCTCGTTCGACCTCGAAGCGGGCAAGACACTCGGCATCGTCGGCGAATCGGGCTCCGGCAAGTCCGTGACGTCCCTGGCGATCATGGGACTGCTCGACGAGAACGCCAAGGTCACCGGGTCGATCATGTACGACGGCAAAGAGCTCGTCGGCATGAGCGACAAGCAGCTCTCCGTGATCCGCGGCAACGGCATGTCGATGGTCTTCCAGGACCCGCTCACCTCCCTCACCCCCGTCTTCACCGTGGGCGACCAGCTCATCGAGGCACTCACCGTGCACCGCAGCCTCTCGAAGAAGGAGGCCTGGGACCGCTCGGTCGAGCTACTGAAGCTCGTGGGCATCACCGAGCCGGAGCGGCGCATGAAGTCGTTCCCGCATGAGTTCTCGGGCGGGATGCGCCAGCGGGTCGTCATCGCGATCGCGATGGCCAACAACCCGAAGCTCATCATCTGCGACGAGCCGACCACGGCACTCGACGTGACCATCCAGGCTCAGATCCTCGACCTCATCGAGAAGGCGCAGGACGAGACCGGCGCCGCCGTGATGATGATCACGCACGACATGGGTGTGGTGGCCCGCACGGCCGACGACGTGATGGTGATGTACGCCGGAAAGCCCGTCGAGCACGCCCCCGTGCACGAGCTCTTCCACCGCACGCGGATGCCGTATTCGATCGGCCTGCTCGGCGCGATCCCTCGCGTGGACAAGTCGGACAAGGAGGCGCTGACCCCGATCAAGGGCAACCCGCCGCTGCTGATCAATCTGCCCGACGCCTGCCCGTTCGCGGATCGCTGCCCGATCGTGATGGATGCGTGCCGCACGCGGGAGCCGGAGCTGCTCCCGGTCGCCACCGGCTCGGGAACCGAGCACCGCGCCGCCTGCATCCGCTCCGGTGAGATCGAGGACGGCGGCCTCCTCGGCGGCCTGCCCGTCTACCCGGTTCGCGAGGTGCCGGAGAGCGCTCTGACGAAGACGCCCCGCGAGGAGCGTCCGATCACGCTGCAGGTGACGAACCTGACCAAGTCTTTCCCGCTGCTCAAGGGGGCCTTCCTGAAAAGGAAGGTCGGCGAGGTCCAGGCGATCAAGGGCGTGAGCTTCGACGTGCGCCAGGGCGAGACGATGGCGATCGTCGGCGAGTCCGGATCCGGCAAGACGACGACCCTGCTGCAGATCATGGACATGGTCAAGCAGACCGACGGCGACATCGTGATCGCGGGCACCAGCGTCAACGACATCCGCAGCCGCAAGGTGGAGCGCCACCTGCGTCGCGACATCCAGATCGTGTTCCAGGACCCGATGGGCGCGCTCGATCCTCGGATGACCGTGGCCGACATCATCTCGGAGCCGCTCCTCGCGATCGGCACCCCGAAGGCCGAGGCGCACCGTCGGGTGGACGAGCTGATGGATCTCGTCGGCCTCAACCCGGCCCACAGCGATCGGTTCCCGCAGGCCTTCTCGGGAGGACAGCGTCAGCGCATCGGCATCGCCCGCGCGCTGTCGACCAACCCGAAGATCGTCGTCCTCGACGAGCCGGTCTCCGCGCTCGACGTCTCGATCCAGGCCGGCGTCATCAACCTGCTCGACGAACTGAAGGTGAAGCTCGGCCTCTCCTACCTCTTCGTCGCGCACGATCTCTCGGTCGTGCGGCACATCGCAGACCGCGTGGCCGTGATGTACCTCGGGGAGTTCGTCGAGCACGGCGACGTCGATGACGTGTTCGAGAACCCCCAGCATCCGTACACGCGGGCGCTGCTGTCCGCCATCCCGGTTCCCGATCCCGACGTGGAGCGCACCCGTGAGCGCGTCGTCTTCGATCCGGAGACGATGAGCACGCGACCCGCCACCGTGTGAGGTGGGACTGCGGATCACCGTCCGGTAACAGTTAGGCGCGATTCACTGCCAACCGATGTACCGGCATGATGTGCGAACTATTCTTCCCTTTATGAAACGCCGAAAGGCGAAAGGAGCACCATGAAGAACAAGAAGTTGTTGGGGGCGATCGCGATCAGCGGCGCCCTCGCACTCGCCCTCGCAGGTTGCGCGAGCGGTTCCGGGAACACCGGCGGCGGGGACAACGGCGGCGAGTCCGTCGAGACCAAGACGGCCGACTACAACCCCCAGGACCGCGGAAACCTCCAGGAGGGCGGCGAGGTCAATTTCGCCATCAACGAGATTCCGGAGCAGCTGAACGGCTTCAACGGCGACGGCAGCGCGGACACCCTCAAGCTCTGGTCCTGGTACATGCCGCAGATCCTCCTGGTCTCGCCGGAAGGCGACGTCACCAAGAACGATTCGTATCTCGACGCGTACGACATCGGCGAAGCGGATGGCAACACGACCATCACGTTCACGTTCAAGGACGAGGCGCACTTCAACGACGGCACGGACATGGACTGGACCGCCATCGACGCGACCTGGAAGGCCAACCGCTCGTACGACGAGGGCTTCACTCCGAACGCGACCGACGGCTACAAGCAGATCACGTCCGTCGAGCAGGGTGACACCCCGAAGACCGCGGTCGTGACCTTCGACGGCATCTACGCATGGCCGTCCATGGCCTTCCTGACCGGTGGTGTCCTGCACCCCGCGGTCGCCGACCCGACCGTGTTCAACGAGGGCTTCATCGGCAACCCGCACCCCGAGTGGGGCGCAGGGCCGTACACGATCGACACGTTCGACGCCAACGGCGGATTCGTCTCCTTCAAGCCGAACCCCGAGTGGTGGGGCGACGCTCCGCTGCTCGACTCGGTGACCTTCACCGCGATGGAGCCGGACGCCGCCCTCAACGCGTTCAAGAACGGCGAGATCGACATGGTGAACACCAACACCAACGACCGCCTCAAGCAGGTCGAGGATGTCGATGACACCGTCGTGCGTCGCGCACAGCAGACCGCCAAGACCATCCTCATGGTCGACGCCGACAAGCCGCAGTTCGAGGACATCGACGTGCGCAAGGCGTTCTTCCTCGGCGTGAACATCGATCAGCAGAAGCAGATCGCGTGGAACGGCCTGGGCTACGAGGAGCCGGTCGCCGGCTCGCTGAACCTGTACTCGTTCCAGGACGGCTACAAGGACTCCTTCGCCACCGCAGGACTGAAGCACGATGTCGAGGCGGCCAAGAAGCTCCTCGATGACGCGGGCTGGACCGAGGGCGACGACGGAATCCGCGAGAAGGACGGCGAGAAGCTGAGCGTCACCTTCCCGATCTTCGGTGAGGACCCCACGATCGAGGCCCTCGCGAAGTCGCTCCAGGCGCAGCAGAAGGAGATCGGTTTCGATGTCCAGATCGACGTGCGCCCGTCGGCCGACTTCTCGAACGACCTCACGTCGAAGAACTGGGACGCGGTGTCGCTGCGCTTCACCGACTCCGACCCGTTCGGTCCGGCCTGGTTCTGCCAGCTGTACTGCTCCGACAGCCAGCTGAACCTCTCGGCGACCGGCTCCAAGGAGATCGACAAGCAGATCGCCGATGACGTGGAGTCCCAGAAGGACGCCGAGTCGTGGACGACCGCCGCGATGGAGCTCGAGCCGAAGATCGTCGAGCAGACCTGGGGTGTCATCCCGCTGTACAGCGGTCCCTCGATCTACGTGGTCAAGAACGGTCTGGCCAACCTCACGCCGGAGCCCTACGTGGGTCTCGACCTCTTCGGGGTCACTCCGGTCGAGAACGTCGGCTGGGAGAAGTAACTCTCTCTGACACACATCGTGTCGAAGGCGGGGTCGGTGGTTCATCCACCGGCCCCGCTTTCCTTATGCTGAACGCGTGAGCGTCCAGATCGTCCTCGTGCACGGCATCCGCACTTCCGCGACGATGTGGCGGACACAGGTCGCGTTCCTGGAGGAGAACGGCTACGCATGCATCGCCGTCGATCTCCCCGGCCACGGATCACGCATGCAAGAGGATTTCACCCTGCACGAGGCGCTGCACACGATCGATGCCGCCGTGCGCGCCGCTGCCCAGGACGGCCCGGTGCTCCTGGTCGGACACTCGATGGGAGGCCTGCTCTGTCTCGCCTACGTGGGCGGCGCACAGCCTCCTCCGGTGGCAGGTCTGATCGCGGCCTCCTGCACCTCGATCCCCCACGGCGCGGGTCTTGCCGCCTATCGCCTCTTCACGAGGGCCGTGGATTCTCTTCCCGATCGAGGCATGTGGCTCACCGGCAGGATCCTCGAGGCCACGATCCCTGTGGAGACACGATCCGACTTCGCCGCCGGCGGCTATGCACTGGACACGCAGGATGCCGCGCTGCGCAGCCTCGCCGCACTCGACATCGCCGCCGCGGTCGCGCGCATCACGATCCCCCTCTGGTTCGTGAACGGTCAGTACGATCAGCTGCGGCTGAACGAGTCGCTGTTCCGGAGGCTCGCACCGCAGGCCGAGCTGATCGTCGTGCCACGCACGACCCACCTGGTCACGGCGATGCGACCCCAGGTGTTCAATGCGGTGCTGCGACTGGCGATCGCGACCCTCGACCAGGGTGCGGAGTCATGAGCGCGCAGGCTGGCGCGCGAACGCGGTGAGCACCCCTCCGACGAGCGAGAGCGCGGCTGCCGCGACGAACACGAGCCAGAACCCGCCGACGAGCGCGACGAGCGCCGCCCCGAGAACCGGCCCGATCAGCTGCCCCAGGGCAGCGGTGACGTTGACGATGCCCAGATCGCGCGCATGGTCCTGCTCATCGGGCAGCAGATCAGCAGCGAACGCGAGCCCCACCGTCGAGAAGGCCCCATAGCCGAGCCCCATCAGCGCGGCGGCCACCATCGTCATCTCGAATGTCGGTACGAGAGCGATCGCGACACCGGATGCTGCTTGGACGACGGTCGCGGCGATCGCGAGTGTCCTCCGGTTCCCGGTGCGGTCGGACACGATCCCGGTGACGACCGAGGCGATCACGACGAACACCGTGTACACGATGATCAGCAGCAGCAGGTTGTCCTGCGCCACGGCGCTCGGCTGCCCGAGTCCGTGCAGGAGGAAGAACAGGAACAGCGCCGTGCCGAGGGCGTTGCCCACGTTCGTCACCAGCCGCCCGGAGAGCATCCAGGCGAAGTCGCGGTCGCGGAGGGACGCGAGCGGACGACGCCCCGCCTGCTTCGGGCGCATCGCCTCGGTGCTCGGCGGGTCGGGCAGCAACAGCGCCGCCGCCGTGCCGACGACGGCGATGATCCCGGCGAGGAGCACGTAGCCGGCGACGATGCCGAGACCGAGGAGCACCACGAGACCGACACCGAGGACGATGCCCACGGCCTGGCTCGACCCGACCGCGGCGGAGGCCGCCCCGCGCTGCCTCGACGGCAGCTGGTCGGCGATGAGCGCCGTGAACGCAGCCGATGACACCGCGACGCCGATCGACACCCCCACCCACCCTGCGCCGACGGCCCACGGGCCCTCCGCGAAGCCGGTCAGGATCAGGCACACGGCCGTGAGCCACACGCCGCCCAGAGCCCACGGTCGGCGACGGTGACGTCCTGCGGCCGCACGATCGGACAGCGCCCCGGCGGCCGGACCGGCGATGATGCCCGCGAGTCCGCCGATGCCGAGGACCAGCCCTGAGGACACGACACCGCGGATCCAGTCGTCTTCCGGTGTGTCGAGCTGCAGCGGCAGGAGGAGCTGTACGGGCGTGAGCTGCACGGTCCAGATCGCGAGCCACGCCAGCGTGAACAACGACATCCATCGCGCTCCGGCCTTTGCCGTGCGAGCGCCCGTCGTCTCGGTCATCGCGCTCCCTCCGCCGTCGCCGTCGCTGTCGCCGCTGATCGCGAGGCCGCGACGAGTTCGCGGTACCAGTCGTACGATGCCTTGGGCGTCCGCTCCCCCGTCTCGAAGTCGACATGCACGAGACCGAAGCGCTGCGTGTAGCCGTCCGCCCACTCCCAGTTGTCCAGGAGCGACCACACCGTGTACTCCTCGACGGGGACGCCCGCGTCGATCGCCTCCGCCACGGCCCCGATATGACCGGACAGGTAGTCGATGCGGTCGGTGTCCTCGACTCGGGTGGCGCGTTCGGGCTCGGGGAAAGAGGCCCCGTTCTCGCCGATGATCACGGGAGGAAGATGCGGATGCCGGTCGTGCAGGTCGACCAGGAGGTCGCGGAGAGCCCCGGGCATGATCGGCCACTCCGGGCCGAAACCGGTGGTCGGGACTCCCGGGGTCGGCACGATGTCGAACGGTATGGGGCTCGCCGGGTCGGCGGCGGTGATCGTCGTCGGGTTGTAGAAGTTGATGCCGTAGAAGTCGATCGAACGGCCGATCGCCTCGAGATCGCCGTCGCGCACGGGCATCGTGGGCAGCCCGAGCGACTCCAGATCCGGGTAGGCACCGGCGAGCAGGGGTTCGCTGAACACCCGGTTGTGGAGGGTGTCATAGACCGCGGCGGCCTGAATATCCTCCACGGTGTCGCGCAGCGGAAGCACCCAGGTGTGGTTGTTCACCAACCCGACCGCGGCGGCCCCTCGTCCGCGCAGCACGGCGGCCGCGCCGGCGTGCGCGACGAGCTGGTGGTGCACGGTGGGCAGCGCACCGAAGAGCAGTTGCCTGCCCGGCGCGAGCGCCCCGACCGCGTATCCCTGCAAGGTGGTCATGGCGGGCTCGTTGAGCGTGTACCAGTTCTCCACCCTGTCGCTGAGACGGTCGGCCACGATCGCCGCATAGTCGGCGAAGCGCTCGGCCGTGTCCCTGTTCAACCATCCGCCGCCCGCTTCGATCACGCTCGGCATCTCCCAGTGGAACAGCGTCGGGAACGGCACGACGCCGCCTTCGAGCAGGAGATCCACGAGTCGCGAATAGTGGTCGAGAGCCGCGGTGTCGCCGGCTCCCCTGCCGTCCGGCTGCACGCGCGCCCACGGGATGGAGAACCGGTAGCGGTCGAGCCCCAGACCGGCGGCAAGGGCCGCATCGGCTTCCGGATGCCGGAAGCTGTCGCATGCGGGGTCGGCTGTCGATCCGTCGACGATCGCGTCGGGCCGTTCGAGGAAGTCGTCCCAGATGGAGCGCCCCGATGCCCCGGACGGGCGCGAGCCCTCGATCTGGAAGGCGGAGGTCGCCGCAGACCAGCGAAGCCCGGAGGGCACGGCGGGACGGAGGGGTGCGGGGGTCATGTGGCTCCTTGACGTCAGTGTCGGGATAGTGATGATTCTGCACCCGGTACCACCGGAACCGCGACCGAGTATCGTGTTCTGCACCCCGTTTCGCGTGATCGCCTCGTCTGCTGGTAGACTCGACTCTTGGCTTGCGTGTGGGTTCTTCCCTCACGACCGCTGTGCAGCAGCCCTCTTCTGCTGCCGGCATTCCGAACACTCCTGTACAGAAAGCGTCCACACGTGGCAAACATCAAGTCGCAGATCAAGCGCAACAAGACCAACGAGAAGGCTCACGAGCGCAACAAGGCCGTGAAGAGCGAGCTCAAGACGCTCATCCGCTCCACCCGCACGGCAGTCACCGCCGGCGACAAGGCAGCAGCCGAGGCCGGCCTGAAGAAGGCGTCCGTCAAGCTCGACAAGGCCGTCAGCAAGGGCGTCCTGCACAAGAACCAGGCGTCGAACCGCAAGTCGGCTCTCGCCAAGCAGGTCTCCGCTCTCTGAGCAGACACAGCTGAGAAAGGCCCGTCCCGTTTCCGGGGCGGGCCTTCTTCGTCCTTCGGAGCGCTGGGTGCAGGTGGTGGCACTGACTACTCGCCGAACGGCTGGCGGGTCGCGATCACGGTGACCATGCGCTCCAACGCGAAGATCGGGTCGCGGGCCGCGCCCTTGACCTCGCCGTCGGCTCTCGCCGTCGCCTGGATCGCCATTCCGAGCGACCGCTCGTTCCACCCGGCGAGATCGCGGCGGGCGCGATCGACCTGCCAATCCTTCATCCCCAGTCGCTGCGCCAGCTGCCTGCTCGGCTCGCGGTTGCCGGCGACGCGCGCCATGGTGCGGAGCTTCATGGCGAATGCGGCGACCATCGGAACCGGATCGGCACCGGACGACAGCGCATGGCGAAGTGCGATCAGCGCTTCGCCATACCGCCCGGCGATCGCAGTGTCGGCGACGACGAAGGCCGACACCTCGACCCGCCCGCCGTAGTACTTGGTGACGATGTCTTCGGTGATGTCTCCCTCGACATCGCCGATCAGCTGCTGGCAGGCTGCCGCCAACTCGGTGAGATCGTCGGCGAACGCGGACACCAACGCTCGCAGTGCGGCCGGCGCGATGCGCTTCTTCGCTGCGCGGAACTCCCCTGCAGCGAAGTCGACGCGGTCGCCGTCGCGCTTGATCGCCGGGCAGGCGATCTCGATGCCGCCGCCGGTACCGGCACGCAGCGCATCGAGGAGCTTCTTGCCTCGCACGCTGGCGCCGGTGTGACGGAGGATGACGGTCGCGCCCTCCTGCGGGTTGTCGAGGTAGGACACCGCCTCCTGGATGAACGCATCCGAGCACTTCTCCA
The DNA here is from genome assembly GCF_002979435.1 of Microbacterium sp. MYb66. Lineage (GTDB taxonomy): Bacteria > Actinomycetota > Actinomycetes > Actinomycetales > Microbacteriaceae > Microbacterium. The sequence continues at coordinate 69,114 of NZ_PCOV01000006.1, forward strand.
CGCCGGACACGCGCACCAGACGCGGCTCGCCGAAGAGTGAAGGAGAGGTCAGGGAGAGCAAGGTGCCCGGCGCGTAGTCGTCGGCGCGCACATCGCTGACCTCGAGCGCCGGATCTTCGGCTCGAAGATAATCACGGACTCCGGCGATCGCGCGCTCGGCGCAGATCTCCTCGGGTCCGGATACCAGCACCAGAGGGGCAGGGTGCGGATCCCGCCACGACACCTGAGGGATCTTGGTGGGCTTCGCACCACCGCGGGAAGGGGGACGCGAAGCTGCCATGGATCCAGCCTACCCGGGGGCACCGACAGCGATCGTGCGCGGCGACGAGACGCGGCGGTCGACCTCGACCAGGGCTGTGGGAGTTCGACCGCCGCGCGCAGCGCGGTGAGTCGCTGCCGGTGGTCGGTGGCACCCGACCACCCCCTCATCCTGAACGGCTCTGCGATGCCGTGCGGCCGTTCACCCGGCCCACGCGTGTCCACGGCCGACCTCTGCGTACTCAGCCCCGACATTTGCCGAGGCGACGCCGACCCACCGACGTCGGTCCCGCGGGATCGGATTCCGCTCGTCGGATCCGCGAAGCAGGACCGACACGGGCGTTCATCCCGCCGCGCGCTCCGTCCACACCTGCAGTGCATCGTCTCGGAGACCGAGCAGGATCCGTCCCCGCTGATCCGTACGCAGATTCTCCGCACCTGCGGCCGCCAGCACATCGATCGTCTCGGCACGCGGATGCCCGTAGTCGTTGTCGGCCCCGACGCTGAACAGCGCGACCCGAGCGGCCACGGTCTCGTAGAGCGACGGCTCCTGATCGGCACTGCCGTGATGAGCGACCTTGACGACGGTGTAGCGGCCGGGTCCCGCGGTGCGCATCATCATCCGCTGCGCCTCGGCCGAGAGATCCCCGAGGAAGAGCGAGCGCGGTACCTCCCCACCGCCGAACTCCATGACCACGCTGGCGTCGTTCCCGTCGGGGAAGGCGGCGGACTCCTTCTGCGGCCAGAGCACGCGCCAGGCGGCATCACCCAGAGCACCGCGCTGACCCGCCGCCGCCGCGTGGAGCCGCGCGCCGGATGCCGCGAGCCCGGAAAGGAGACGCTCATCGTCGTGCTCCGCGACAGGACCGTGCAGAACGGTGCCGACCCGTCCCTGCACCGCATCGACGCCCCCGACGTGATCCAGGTCGAAATGAGTGAGCACCAGCAGGTCGACGCGCGCGATACCGAGCGCGCGCAGGCATCCTTCCAGAGGCTCGGGTGCAGGGCCCGTATCGATCAGAGCCACCTCACCGGCAGACCGGACGAGCAGCGCATCCCCCTGTCCGACGTCGCACGCAGCGATCGACCACCCCTCGGGCGTCGTCGCAGTGGCCAGCGGTCCGTCGAGGAGCATTCGAGCACCCGCGAGCGACAGGACGACGATGAGCACCCCGGTGGCTCCGCGCCGGATGATCGCCAGCCGGCGTGCCGATGCGGGTGGCATGGTGGCGGCCGGGTCCCGGATCACGACGACTGCGAGGCATGCGCTGACCACGGCGACGAGCACCGCGCTGCCGATCCCGGAGGGAACCAGCACCTGCGCGCTCGGCAGGCGAGCAGTCGTCGTCGCGGTCGTCGCGATCCATGCGGCCGGGAGCCACGCCGAGGCCGCCAGCAGGTCCGCGACAACCGCCAGTGGCGCGCTGAGACACGCGAGCAGTCCGATCACCGTGGCGACGGGAGCCGCGGGTGCCGCGACCAGGTTCGCGGCTACTCCGATCAGAGACTGCTGGTCGGCGAACAGCGCGATGATCGGCCCACACGCCAGCTGCGCGGCGAGCGGCACGGCGATCGCCAGCGCGAGGGGCGAGGGCATCGCTCTCCCCAGCCCCCGTGCGAGCGCGGGCGCCAGCAGGATCAACGCGCCGGAGGCAGCGACCGAGAGCGCGAATCCGGGCGCGGTCGCCAACCAAGGATCCGACACGAGGATCATGGTCGCGCAGAGAGCCAGCATCCCCGCTCCCGCACTCGGCCGCCCCAGCAGCACCGTCAGCATCGCCACCGCGGCCATCACCGCCGCGCGGATCACGCTCGGCTCGGGGGTGACGAGCACCACGAACCCGGCAAGACCCGCGAGCGACAGGATGACCCGCACCGCTCGCCCGCCACCGCACAACCCGGCCAGCCAGAACACCGCGCCCACGACGATCGCGCAGTTCGCACCGCTGACGGCCGTCAGGTGGCTGAGACCGCTCGTGCGCATGTCATCGTTCAGCTCCTGATCGACCGCACGGGTGTCGCCGACGGCCAGCCCGGGAAGCAGACCGGCACCCGGCTCCGGGAGCCGTGAGGACCGTTCGATGAACGCCTGCCGTAGGTCGGCGGCAGCACCGAACACTCCCGCAGCAGGAGCGATGACTTCCGCCTCGGTGGCGAACACGACCAACGCCGTCCGCTCCCCCGCGTCGGTCGCCGACGCCTCTCCGACCACACGGATCCGCGCACCGAGATCGAAGCCCTCGGACGGCTCCGTCCCGACCCGCACCGGCGCCGTCACGGCGTCCTGTCCTCCGGGCGGACCGGCACCGATGGTGAGAGCCTCGAACCAGAGCCGCCCGTCCTGTCCGAGCGATGCGGATGAAGTGACCTCCGCGGTGATCTCCACGACCCGCTGGTCTTCGTCCGCGACGCGGTCTCGCGCCGGCGATGCGAACCCGACGGACATCGCGGTGGCGGCCGCGGTCGCGAGCATCACGACGATCAACCCGCCACCGACGCGTCCCGTTGTTCGTCCGCCACGTGAGCGCCTCTGCGCCAGAAGCGCGATCGCGGTCGCCAGCGCGCAGGCGACCGCACAGCCCCACGCGATCACGGGGAAGAAGACACACAGGAGCGCCACCAGCCACGTGGAGACCGCCAGGGGAATCAGACGCAGATCGCGGCGCGTCACACTCTGACCCCGTCGCGGACGCCGGCGAGGAGCTTCTCGCCGATCCCCGGCACCGCCAGCAGGTCGTCCACGGACCGGAATCCCCCGTTCTCGTCGCGCCAGGCGATGATGCGTCCCGCCAGTGCCGGTCCGATGCCCGGAAGCGTCTCCAGGGCCGCCTGATCCGCCGCGTTCAGGTCGATCCCTTCCTCGGCAGGAGCGACCGCGCTCGGGGGTGCCGCTTGCGCAGCACCCACCGCCGGCACCACGATCTGCTCACCGTCTTCGACGACACGGGCCAGGTTGATCGCCGCCAGGTCGGCGACCTCTGTCGTCCCCCCGGCAGCCGCGACCGCATCGACGAGGCGAGCATCCGGATCGAGGATGTACAGACCCGGCTGCGCGACCGCACCGAGCACATGGACGTAGAGCTCACCGGAAGGTTCGACCGTGCCCTCGACCCCCGCCACCGACACGGATTCCACCGGCGCCGCCTGCCCTCGCATGATACCGACGCCCACCGCCGCCGACAGGACGACGAGGGCGAGCACCACGGCTGCTCCCATACTCAGCCTCAGCCGACGTCGGGGCGGTGCCGGTGGCTGCGGGGATGTCATCCCGCCAACGTAGGAGCGCGCGATGCCTCCGGCCCGCCAGGAATCCGTCCTGCGTGGACAGTTCGCCGGCTCCCCGCATCGTGGAGGAGGGGTTCGCGTGCTCCGCTAGGCTTCGGGCATGACGACGTTTCGCCGCACCGCGCTGACGGGTGCGACCATCACCGCCATCTCCCTCCTCGCCGTGGCCTGCACATCCACGCCCGAAGCGGAAGAGCCATCCGCGAGTCCCGCTCCCACGTGCGAAGTGGACGAATCGGCTCTGGGTGCGGCGACGCCCGGCGAGCTCATCGACAGCGGCAGCGGCTCCTACTGCCACGTCACGGCCGACCTCGAGAGCATCGAGTTCACGGCATTCGACGACGTTCGGGTGGGCACGTGGTCCGCCGACGACGGGATCGTGTGGAGTGAGGGCGAGCCGTCGCTCTCCGCCGACCTCATCGCGGAAGCGCAGCGTCTCTCCGCGCAGTGGACCGTCGAGGAGTTCCTCGACGGGGAGGCCATCGAGATGACGGTAGACGAGTACGCCGAGTGGATCCGCGGCACCGAGCTGATCGGTGAGGACTGGCGCGCCGACTACCTCGCCGGGTGGGAGAACGAGAAGAAGACGAACGGGCTCACCGTCGCTCCGTTCACGACCCCGCTCGCACGCGACGCTCAGGCACGTGTCTCGGATGTCTCACTCACGCCGTACTCGACCAGCGCTCTCGACGTCGAGGGACGCCAGTACGTCGAGACCTGTTTCGATGTGACCGCGACCTACACCGCCGCCGATTCCTCGGGCTACCCGTTCTCCGGACGCGTCTGCTCGACCTTCGAAACGGATGGCTCGACGGTCACGTACGCCCTCGAGGGCACCCACGGCAACTTCGTCGTCTCCGACGAGAGCGGTGCGGTCGTCGCCTCGGAGGACTACTCCGGCTGATTCCGCACGACGGTCGGGGTCACGCCTCGAGCCCGTCGCGGGGCCCGGTGAGATCCCGGCAGGCCATCGTGCCGTGGCCGTCCGCAGTGGGTGACCGGTGTGGATCATCCACCGCGGACGGGCGATCAGCCTTTGACGACGAAGCTGACGATCTTCGGTGCGCGCACCACGACCTTCACGATCTCGCGGTCGCCGATCGACCGGATGACGCGCTCATCGGCGCGAGCAAGCGCCTCGAGCTCGGCCTCGCCGATCCGCGCGGACACCTCGAGCTGCGCACGGACCTTGCCGCCCACCTGCACGACGGCCGTGATCGTGTCCTCCACGAGCAGCGCCGGATCGGCGGAGCGCCACGGGACGAGACCCACCGACGGTTCGTGTCCGAGGATCTCCCACATCTCCTCCGCGGTGTGCGGGGCGAACAGGTCGATCATCACGGCGATCGTCTCGGCGGCCTCGCGGACAGCGGGATTCGCCGCTCCCGAGGCGCCGTCGATCGTCTTCCGGGTGATGTTCACCAGTTCCATGAGACGGGCGACCAGGACGTTGAACTTGGTCTGCTCGACCAGCGCCGGTGCTTCCGCCAGCAGCTTGTGCGTCGCACGGCGCAGTGCCGCATCCCCGCCGTCGAACACGACGTCCACCGAACTCGAGACCTCGCCGGCGATGCGCAGAGCCCGCGCGAGGAACTTCTGCGCGCCCGCAGTGGAGACGTCCTCCCAGTTGATGTCGTCCTCCACCGGCCCCGCGAACGCGAGGGCGACACGCACGACATCGGCGCCGGGATCGATCATGCTCGACGAGAACTCGACCAGGTTTCCCTTGCTCTTCGACATCTTCGAGCCGTCGAGGAGCACCATCCCCTGGTTGATCAGAGTGGTGAAGGGCTCCGTGAAGTCGATCAGCCCCATGTCGAACAGCACCTTGGTGATGAAGCGCGCGTACAGCAGGTGCAGGATCGCATGCTCGACGCCGCCGATATAGGAGTCGACGGGCGCCCAGCGATCGGCCTGCGCCGGATCGAACGCGACCGTGTCGCTGTTCGGCGACAGGAACCGCAGGAAGTACCAGGAGCTGTCCACGAAGGTGTCCATGGTGTCGGGGTCGCGGAGTACCGGCTCCCCCGTCTCCGGAGCCACCGTGCGCACCCAGCGCTCGGCCGCGCCCAGCGGCGAGGCGCCCTTCGGCGACAGGTCGAGGCCGTCGACGCTCGGCAGCTTCACGGGCAGCTGCTCCTCGGGGACCGGGATGATGCTGCCGTCTTCGGCATGCAGCATCGGGATGGGCGTGCCCCAGAAGCGCTGGCGGGAGATGAGCCAGTCGCGCAGTCGGTAGTTCTTCGCCGCGCGACCCGTGCCCGAGGCCTCCAACTGCTCGATCGCACGAGCGATCGCATTGCGCTTGGACAGGCCGTTCAAGGCGCCGGAGTTGATCATGCGCCCTTCGCCGGTCAACGCGATGCCGGTGGAAGCCGGGTTCTGCTCGTCGAGCGCGGCACCGGTGTCGATCGGCACCCCGTCCTCGTCGACCTCGATCACCGGCATCGCTCCCGTGATGGGCGCCGTGGTGTCGACGACGACCTTGACCGGCAGGTCGAACGCGCGGGCGAAGTCCAGGTCGCGCTGGTCGTGGGCGGGCACCGCCATGACGGCACCGTGACCGTAGTCGGCGAGCACGTAGTCGGCCGCCCACACGGGCAGCTTCTCGCCGTTGACCGGGTTGATCGCGTAGCGCTCGAGGAAGACACCGGTCTTCGGGCGGTCCGTGGACTGCCGGGCGATGTCTGTCTCCTTCTGCACCTGCTCCAGGTAGGTCTGGAAACGCTGCCGCACCTCGGCGGGAGCGTCGGCGGCGAGCTCGGACGCCAGATCGGAGTCGGGCGCCACGACGAAGAACGTCGCTCCGTGCAGGGTGTCCGGGCGCGTCGAGAAGACCGTCACCGGCTCCTCGCGGCCCTCGATCACGAAGTCGACGTCCGCACCGATGGAGCGGCCGATCCAGTTGCGCTGCATCTGCAGCACCTTGTGCGGCCAGAAACCCTCGAGCTGGTTCAGGTCGTCCAGCAGACGGTCGGCGTAGTCGGTGATGCGGAAGTACCACTGGGTGAGCTTCTTCTTGATGACCTCGGCGCCGCATCGTTCGCAGCGGCCGTCGACGACCTGCTCGTTCGCCAGCACGGTCTGGTCGTTCGGGCACCAGTTCACGGCGCTCTTCTTGCGATACGCCAGGCCGCGCTCGTACAGCTTCAGGAACAGCCACTGGTTCCAGCGGTAGTACTCGGGGTCGGAGGTGTGCAGGACCCTGGTCCAGTCGTAGGAGGTGCCGAACTCCTTCAGGCTCTGCTTCTGCTGCTCGATGTTGGCGTAGGTCCACTCCCGCGGGTCGGCGCCGCGCTTGATCGCCGCGTTCTCGGCAGGCAGGCCGAAGGAGTCCCAGCCGATGGGGTTGAGCACGTTGTGCCCGCGGTGCCGCCAGAACCGCGCGACCATGTCGACGTAGGCATAGTTCTCGGCATGCCCCATATGCATGTCGCCGGACGGGTAGGGGAACATCCCGAGCACGTATTTGCGCGGCCGGGTGTCGTCGGAGCCCCCGGTGAGGAACGTCTCGTTGTCCGCCCAGTACTTCTGCCACTTCTTCTGAATGGCGTACGCCGACGGGGTCTCGTCGTCAGCAGGAGCGGTGGACAGGTTCTCAGACAACGAACGCACGACCAATCTGGGGGAAAAAGCGGGATCAGTTCAGGATATCGGAACGCCAGAGCACAGGCATTTCCGCGCCGAGCGCTGCGAGAGGCGCCCGTGCCTTCGTCGCGACCTCCGCCACCTCGGATGCTGCGACCGATCCCCACGTGATGCCTCCGCCGGCGCCGACGACCGCCCGCTCCCCGTCGATGACGATGCTGCGGATGACCATCGCGAGGTCGAGCGACCCATCGACACCGAAGTATCCGAAGCACCCGGCGTAGACACCGCGCGGCCCGCCTTCCAGTTCGTGCAGCCGAGTCATCGCCGAGAGCTTCGGAGCACCGGTCATGCTGCCTGCGGGGAAGGTCGCCTCCAACAGAGCCCCGACGGTCGTCCCGACGGCTGCGACCCCGCTCACCGTGCTCACGAGCTGGTGCACCGCCGGGTAGGTCTCCACGACCCAGAGCCCTTCGACGCGGATGCTGCCCGGATCGCACACCTGCGAGAGGTCGTTGCGCATGAGGTCGACGATCATGACGTTCTCCGCGCGCTCCTTGCGGTCGATCGCGAGTTCCGCGGCGAGCGCGGCGTCCTGCTCGGGATCCGCGCTGCGAGGGCGGGTGCCTTTGATGGGACGGGTTCGGATGACTCCCCCCGCGCTGTGCAGGAACTGCTCGGGGCTCGCGCTGAGCAGAGCGCGACCGCCGATCCGCACGAACCCGCCGTGATGAGCGGGCGTCGCGGCTCTGAGGCGCCGGTAGACGGCCTCCGCGTCGTGCGCGCCGGCGACGGTGAACCTCGTCGTCAGGCACAGCTGGTAGGCGATGCCCGCGCGGATGAGGTCGCGGCAGCGTTCGATGAGTGCGGCGTAGGCGTGAGGGTCGTGCCGGGCCTCGGCGACACGCGACAGGCGGTCGGAAGCGTACGCGGGCGTGGAACCGGTGTCCGAGTCTCCCGCCCCCGCGGCGACCTCGGAGATCCAGGTCTCGAGGTCATCCTCCGCGCCGAGTACCCACGTACGCCGGAGGGCGTGGTCGAACGCGACGACGCGGGTGGCGCGCAGCCAGGAGCCTCCCGGCTCATCGCCGCCTTCGGACACGGGTGCACCGGCGAGGGCCGCACCGCTCTCGTAGTCGAGCCATCCCACCCAGCCCCCGGTGAACGGAGGCAGGGCCGGATCCACGGGCGCGACATCGAGGCGCACCTCTCGCGGGAGGCTTGAGCGCTCCCCGGTCCCGATGAAGCTCCAGCCCGCCGTCGTGTCGGCGCCCGCGTCGAGCCAGAAGACGTCGGGAGACCGACGCTCGAGCATCCGGAACACCGATGACGGCTCCACCCATGCGGGAAGACGTCGAGCACTCAGCTGTTCGGGCACCTTTCCAGCCTAGGACCGGCATGCTCCCGTATCCTCATGAGGTGGACGACCTCCTGCTCTGGCTCCTCGACACCGTGCAGTCGATCGATCCGGTCACTCGCACTCTCGTCGCAGGCATCGCCGTCATGCTGGAGACGAGCATCCTGATCGGGCTCGTCGTCCCGGGCGACACCATCGTCATCATCGCCTCCATGGGGGTTGCGACCCCGCTCGAGGGCATCGCGATGGGTGTCGCGGTCGTGATCGGCGCGCTGATCGGCGAGAGCATCGGATTCTGGCTCGGTCGCTGGCTCGGCCCGCACATCCGGGTGTCGTGGCTGGGACGCAGGATCGGCGAGCACAACTGGGTCCGCGCGGAGAACTACCTCGCCCGCCGCGGGGGCATCGCCATCTTCCTGTCCCGGTTCCTTCCCGTGCTGCATTCCCTGGTCCCCCTCACCGTCGGAATGAGCGAGTACCCCTATCGCCGGTTCCTGGCGTGGACCGCGCCGGCCTGCGTCATCTGGGCGGCCGCGTATGTGAGCGTGACCTCTCTCGCCGCGGGGAGCTTCCGCGAGCTCGTGGATCGCGTGCACTTCGCGGGGTACATCTTCGTCGGCGTGATCGCGCTGTTCCTGCTCCTCGCCTTCCTCGGCAAGAAGCTGCTGCAGCGCCTCGAGGCCCGTCACCAGGAGACTCCGGAGACAGAGGCCGACGCCGACGTGAAAGACTGAGTCAATGGCTTCCGCTCCCCCGGCGCCCCGGATCCACTGGTTCGCCCGACTCGAACACCGCCTCCATGTGTGGCGGGAAGGTCGTGCGCGCCGTCGAGGCCGCGTGGCGACGATCCTTCCGTTCCCCGGATACGGGGGTCCTGGCTGGGTACGCGTCGTCGGCCGAGTGCTGATCGTGCCTCCGCAGCGTCGCACCCGCGACGGCGAGCCGGCGAGCGTGCGCGGCTGGCGCAGCTTCGTGGGAATCCCGGTGGGGTTCGCCGCTGTGAGCGTGCACATGGGCGAGACCACGCATCAGGTGGTCGCCGACCGCGGCGGTGTCGTCGACGCCGTGATCCGCGTCGACCTCGAACCGGGCTGGCAGACGTTCACCTTCTCCGTCGAGGGACAGGAGCCGGTCGAGGCGCGTGTGTTCGTCGTCGCCGAGGGCACACGGTTCGGTGTCGTGTCGGACGTCGACGACACCGTCATGGTGACGGCACTCCCCCGGCCCTTCATCGCTTTCTGGAACTCCTTCGTGCTCGACGAGCACGCGCGCCTGCCTGTTCCCGGGATGGCGGTGCTTCTCGATCAGCTGCTGCGGCAGCATCCGGGTGCACCCATGGTCTATCTGTCCACCGGTGCGTGGAACGTCGCACCGACGCTGTGGCGGTTCCTCGGACGGCACCTGTTCCCCGCCGGTTCCATGCTCCTCACCGATTGGGGTCCGACACACGAACGATGGTTCCGCAGCGGTCGTGAGCACAAGCTCACCAACCTGCGCCGCCTGGCGACCGAGTTCCCCGACGTGAAGTGGCTGCTCATCGGCGATGACGGCCAGCACGACGAGTCCATCTACAGCCAGTTCCTCGACGAGTACCCGGACTCCGTCGCCGGGGTGGCCATCCGGCGCCTCCTCCCCGCTGAGGCCGTTCTCGCGGGTGGTCGCGCGGAGCAGGAGCCGCATTCCGATGAGGTCGCGCCCTGGGTGAGCGCCGAAGACGGCGCCGGTCTCCGCGACCTGCTCGGCGAAGCCGGCATCCTGCACTGACATGTCCGTCACCCGCCAGGACTGGATGATCCGTGAGGAGGCGCACCGTGAACGCGCCGACGCCCTCACGGCCGAGCACCGCGATCGGGCGAGCCGTTCCGAGAAGCACCCGGTGTGGGACTTCCTCTTCACCTACTACTCCTCCAAGCCGGCACAGCTTCGCCGCTGGCACCCTGGTGCCGGAGTCGAGCTGGCCGATGCGTCCGAACGCCTGGCCTGGCGCTGGTACTCCCCCGGTCGAGACGCGGGGAGCGCCACCCCCGACGCCGCTCGCTTCGCTCGGGAGAAACCGGAACTGACCGGACTCATCGAGCGGATGCTGCGCCGCACGGCCTCCCGCCCCGGACAGTTCGGCTGCTTCGGCCTGCACGAGTGGGCCATGGTGTACCGCGCGGACGAGCACCGGCACTCGGTTCCGCTGCGGCTGGGACAGGCGGGCACCGACGCCGTCGTCGAAGGTCACGACCTGCGGTGCACGCACTTCGACGCGTTCCGCTTCTTCACTCCGGAGGCGGTGCCCCGCAACCGCACCGCGCTGACGAGGGACGAGCAACCGCTCTTCGAACAGCCCGGCTGCCTCCACGCGGGCATGGATCTCTACAAGTGGGCGACGAAGCTCGGTCCCCTGATCCCTGGCGACCTTCTCCTGGATGCCTTCGAACTGGCCCGCGACATCCGGCTGCTCGACATGCAAGCGGCTCCGTACGACCTCTCCGCCTGGGGGATCGTGCCCGTACCGATCGAGACTTCGGAGGGAAAGGCCGAGTACGTGCGCCGGCAGCGCGTCTTCGCCGAGCGGGGCGCCGCACTCCGCACCGCGCTGCTGGATGCGTGGCTCACCGCGGGCGCCCGCGAGGCGGCCTGAAGGTCAGTCCACCGGTTCGCAGTCCGGGCAGAGCGCCCACTGCGCCGTGGCACCGGAGAGCTTCACCCGCAGCGTGACGACCCGGATCGCCGCTTCTTCCAGCCGTTCGGCCGGCAGCGTCCCCGCATCGACGGCTGCAGCGATGCCCGCTGCCATCGCGGATGCCGTCGCGGCGTCCGACCCCGCGATCATCAGCACCAGGTCGTTCCCGGCGGCGATCGCCGCGACCCCGTTCGCGATCGGGTCGGCATAGGCAGGATCCCCCGACGACAACAGCATCCCGAGATCGTCGGTCACCGCCACGCCCTCGAACCCGAGCTCGTCTCTGGCGATCTCATGCCACACGGGCGAGAGGGAGGCCGGGAGCGGATCGATGGACGTGTACGCGAGATGACCGTACATCAGCAGCGAGGCTCCCGCATAGATCCCGGCCGCGAACGGGACGGCCTCCGAGGAGCGCCACTCTTCGAGCCCCATGGACGTGCTGGGGATCGCGCGATGCGAATCGCCCGGCGCCGCCCCGTGCCCGGGAAAGTGCTTGAGCGTCGAGGCGACGAACTGCTCCTGCGCTGAGGTCGCTGCCGCCACCCGCTCCGCCGCACTCGTCGGATCGGTGCCGAGCCCGCGGCCGTGGATGAACGTTCCGGGATCGGCGGTGTAGTCCGCCACCGTGCCGAAGTTCACCGTGATCCCTCCGCGAGCGACCAGCGACCCCCGCCCCGCGAACGCCGCAGTGGTTTCGGCGACCGGGAGCCCCTTCAACACGGTGGACGCGGGGAAGTCGTCGCCGTGCAGGCGCGAGACCAGGCCACCCTCCTGATCCACGGCGATCAACGGGGGCAGCGCGGGATCCACGGTCAGCGCGGCGGTGAGGCTCTGCAACTCGGCCTCGGACGCGGGGATGTTGGCCCCCATGAGGATGAAACCGCCGAGGCCGGATTCCATGTAGGCCCGGAGAGCCGTGCCATCGGTCCCTGCCACGTGCCCCATGACCACCGTCGATGCCCGCTCCGTCACCGACATCCCCTGCACCAGCTCCGTCGCGCGCTCGACGGCGTCGGCGCGGTCGATGCCGGCTGGTGCGGTCTCGGCTGCAGGTGACGCAGTGGTCGAAGCGGAGGCGACCGGCGAGAGGCACGCCCCGATCAGCGCGGCGACGGCCAGCGCACCTGCAGCGCCTGCGCGGTATCGGGACATGACGTGGTCCTGTGCCCTGCAGGCGGCGTCAGCAGGCGAGTGCTTCGGCGATCGGCACAGCGCCCTGCTCGTCGCCGTTGCCGAAACGGATCGTCCTGCCGATCGTGCAGGGCTCGTGGACGGATGAGGCGATGACCGCCGCCACGTCAGCCCGGGAGACGGCACCGCGACCATCCGGGTCGATCGTGATCTTCCCGGTCGGCTCGTCGAACGTGAGCGTGCCCGGCGCGAGGATCGTGCCCTCCAGACCGGTGCCGCGCAGATGCTCGTCGGCGGCCCATTTGGCGTCTGCGTACGGGAAGAACGAGTCGTCCTCCGGGACGCCGTGCTCTGCCGTGGAGCCGAGCCACGAGACCATCACGTAGCGTCGGACGCCTGCCCGCTCGGCAGCGTCCATCGAACGCTGCGCGGCGTCGCGGTCGACGGCGTATGTGCGCTCCGCGGACTCGCCACCCGCCCCGGCCGACCAGACGACGGCGTCATGCCCGCGGATGATCTCGGCGAGCGCCTCGACGTCCATGCTCTCGACGTCGGCGACCAGAGGCGTGGCTCCGGCCGCTTCGACGTCCGTGTGGTGGTCGGGATTGCGGATCACACCGGTCACCTCGTCTCCTCTTCCGACGAGCAGCGGCGCGAGCAGGAGGGCGATGCGGCCGTGGCCGCCGAAGACGATGATGCGCGACATACCCTCACCCTACGCGCCCGCTCCGACTTCAGCGCGGGGTCTGTTCGCTGTCGATCACGAACGCCTGGGGATGGCTCGGGAGGTACCGCACGACCACCGGCTCACCGCTGGCGAAGGAGACGTCTCGGTCCGGATACACGGCGGGGGTGAAGAAGTTGCTCTCCACCGTGTACTCGACACCGTCGGCGGTCGTGAACGTCACCCAGTCGCCGTCCAGCGTCGCGGTCGTGGGTCGGCCGTTGTCGTGGATGTAGGCGCGGGTGACCGGTACACCCGTCAGGCTGAGGATCCCGATCACGAGCGAACCCAGCATCAGGAACGCGAGTATCCGGAAGACGACCCGCACGACCGTGCTCCTCAGCTGGCCTCGCGGTCGTGCGTCGCTGCGCAGAAGCCCCTCGCGTTCGCGGATCGCTCGGAGCCCGGCGCCGGGGGTGGCGCCCCGCACGGACATGGCGAACAGTCCGAGGATCGAGAATCCGGCGATGAAGACGATCGCGTAGCCGTGCGCGGCGGGGAAGTTCAGCAGCCAGATGAGCGTGTCCATCGGATTCATCGTCCGGCCTCCTTCTCGATGGTCACCGCGACGGTGTGCGGATCCTCCCGACGATAGAACGCCCAGATCGGTGCGCCGACCTGCAGGTGCGGAATAGCCTGGGGATAGACGAAGACCGTGGTCTCCGCCTCCCACGTCGCCGCTCCCTCCGGCGCCATCAGCACACGGAGCGCGAGCTCGCTCTGTCCTTCGAGACGACGTCCGGTCGGTCGTACCTCCAGCACGGACGCCGGAACCTGGGTCCCCGAGGTGCGTGCGCGCACCTGGCCGGGTGCGATCAGGCCGTGATCGATCCGCCACTGGAGAAATGCGTCGCGGACCGCCGGATCGTTGAGATCGGCCAGCGCGACGGTGTCCTGGTCGGTGAGGCTGTAGCGGACCGTGACCGGGAGCCCGGTCTGCAGGGTGGCGAGATCGGAGGGGTCCACGAGCATCCGGAGCTGCGCGATGAAGTCTTCGGCTCCGCTGGGGCTGACGCGGATGAAGAGATCGTACTGGGGCACGTCATTCACCGTCAGGCCCGTACGCGTGATCTCGACGATCGTCCCCACTCCGACTTGGACGTCACCGCGCACGGTCTTTCGCCGTCCGAGGCCGGAGAGCGGGCCGCCGAAGGTCAGCAGCAGCCCCCAGGCGACGCCGATGAAGATCGGACCTCCCAGAGTGTCCTCACCGGAGAACGGCAGGATCGAGTGCCGCTGGTCCACGCCGAACAGCCCTTCTCCGACCCAGATGAGGAGCCACGCCGAGAGGAGCAACCAGATGACGGCGAGGATGACGCGGAGCATGGCATCAGCGTAGCGAGAGCCTGAGCGGCTCGAGGACCGCGGAACGCGATCGCCCGGTGCTCCCGCGCGGTGCGATCGGATACCGCTCGAGCGGGAATCCGGTCCCGTACAATCAGGTCAACGATGCCGACCCGAACGGCATCCCTCCGGATGGCAGGACGATGACGTTCACACCCTCGATCGAGCGCGAGCTCACGACGCGTGTCTCCCTCACCCGGCCGGACGGCGGCCTGAATCCCGACGCCGTCGGCTGGTCGCGCGTACCTTTGCACGACACGGCCGGGATTCCCGGTCGCGGCTCCTGGGGGCGCAACAAGCGGTGGGAGTACTGGAACGTGATGTCGCCCTCGTACATCGTCGCCCTCACGGTCTCCTGCGTGGACTACATGTCGCTGCACGAGATCTGGGTGCTCGACCGCGCGACCGGAGAGACCGTCGGCACGACCGCGATCTCCCCCGGCGGTCGCAGCGCGCAGCTTCCGGCGTCGCTCGGCGAGGGTCCGGCACGTGCGCGCACCGGACGGGTCACGATCGACATCGACGAGGCCTTCGACGGAACGCGGCTGCGCGGGAGCACATCCGGGGTGTCGTTCGACATCCTCGCCACCCGTCCGCCGAGCCACGACTCCCTCGCCGTCGTCGTGCCCTGGCGCCGAGGCGGCGAGATCACGCGCTTCCAGTACACGGTGAAGGATGTGGCCCGCCCCGCCACCGGCACCGTCACCCTCGACGGCATCGCCCACGATGTCCCCGTCGGGAGCTGGGCGGTGCTCGATCACGGCCGCGGACGCTGGCCCTACCGTGTGAAGTGGAACTGGGCGGCGGGAAGCGGAATCGTGGACGGCCGGGTGATCGGTCTCCAGCTCGGGTCGAAGTGGACCGACGGCTCCGGATCGACCGAGAACGCCGTGACGGTCGACGGGCACCTCACGAAGATCGGCGAGGAACTCGTCTGGGATTACGAACCAGAGCACTTCATGCGGCCCTGGCATGTGCACGGAGCAGCGGCCGACCTGACCTTCTCCCCGTTCTACGACAAGCGCAGCCGAACCAACGCGCTGCTCATCGCGAGCAGCACCGATCAGTTGTTCGGTGTGTGGACGGGATGGGTGCTCGACGACACCGGCACGCGCGTGCGGGTCGACGGCATCGAGGGATTCGCGGAAGAGGTGCTCAACCGCTGGTGACGCCGACGCCGGCTGTCCGCAGCGCGCGTTGGACGCCCTTCGCCGCAGAGCGTCCGGCGCGATTCGCCCCGATCGTGCTCGCAGACGGACCGTAGCCGACCAGCTGCACCCGGTGATCGGCGACGGCCGTGGTCCCGCGACCGTCGCGGTCGAGCTGGATGCCTCCGGCCGCGCTGCGCAGATGCAGCGGAGCCAGATGAGTGATGGCAGGGCGGAAACCTGTCGCCCAGAGGATGACGTCGACCCGCTCGAAGGCGCCGTCCGCCCAACGCACTCCGTCCGGCTCGATTTGCGAGAACAGCGGTCGACGGTCGGCGTACGCACCCAGCCGCTCCGCCTCCCGCTCCTGCGGACGCAGCATGAGCCCCGTGACGCTGACGACGCTCTCGGGAGGTAGTCCCGCGGCGACCCGCTGCTCGACGAGGGCGACCGCCGCCGCCCCGGCCTCGGGGGTGAAGTCGTCGCTCCGCCAGACCGGAGGGCGGCGTGTGACCCACAGCGTCTCGGTGATCGGCGCCAGGGCACCGAGGAACTGCACGGCGGAAGCCCCGCCGCCGACCACGAGCACCCGCTTGCCGCGGAAGTGCTCCGGCCCCGGATAGTCCACGGTGTGCAGCTGCTCTCCCACGAAGGTCTCCATCCCGGGGAAATGGGGCAGGAACGGATGCGTCCACGTCCCGGTCGCGTTCACGAGCGTCCGCGTCGTCCACACCCCCTCCGGTGCGTGCACGACGAGCACGCCCTCCTCGTCGTGGACCCGGTCGACGTGCACCGGTCGGATGACGGGCAGCGCGTGCTCCTGCTCGTAGGCGGCGAAGTACTCGGGCACGGCCACGTTGGCTCTGGCCCCGTCCCTGGGGGGAGGCGAGTCGGCGGGGAGCTCGGCGACGCCGTGCACGTCCCGCATCGTGAGCGCATCCCATCGATGCTGCCACGCGCCACCCGGCCGCTCGTCGGCATCGAGCACGACATGCGAGATCCCCAGCCGAGACAGGTGGAAAGACGCCGAGAGGCCGGCCTGCCCTGCGCCGATCACGAGACTGTCGAGGATGCTCACGATGATCTGAACGCACCGGTCCGCATCGTTGTTCCTGACCGCGAGGACGCGCCCGGGATCCACGCCCCGATTGGTGCTCGCGCGGATTCGTGTAGTACTCTTTTCAAGTTGCTCCGGCTCGTCTGGAGCAGTGATTGGGCCTGTGGCGCAGCTGGTAGCGCACCTGCATGGCATGCAGGGGGTCAGGGGTTCGAGTCCCCTCAGGTCCACAGAGAAGCCCCCGGATATCCGGGGGCTTTCTTCGTTCGTCCCCGATGCTCCGATCGTCTGCCTCCTAGGCTGGTTCCATGGGCAGAACCGACCGCGCCAGCCTCCTCCTCCACGTCGACGGAGCCGAGGTGTTCTCCGCGCTGACGAGCCAGGACGCGTTGCTCGCCTGGCTGCCGCCCGCAGGGATGCAGGGCCGTTTCGAACGCTTCGACATGCGCGAAGGCGGCTCCTATCGCCTCGTCCTGACCTACGACGATGCGATCGATGCGCCCGGCAAGACATCCGCGGACTCGGATGCCTCGGAGGTGCGCGTCTCGCAGATCGTGCCCGGCGAACTGGTCGTGCAGGAGGTCGACTTCGAGTCCGAGGATCCGGCCTTCCACGGGACCATGCGGATGGAGTGGCGTCTGCGCCCCGTGGCAGAGGGCACCGAGGTCGAGCTCACCGCACGGAACGTCCCCGTCGGCGTGCGCGCACGGGATCACGCGCAGGGACTGACATCGTCGTTGGCCAACCTCTCCGCCTATCTGGAGCCGTGACGATCAGCCCGCGACGGTGCTCGCTAGCGCGGGATGAGGCGGGCGTCAACCCGATCGTGTGCCGGCGGCGCGCATCGTAGCGTGGGCGAACGCCGACGAAAGGATGCGACGATGTCCACCCCGTTCCCCCCTGTGCCTCCGCTGCCTGCCGATGACGATGCGGATGCGGTTCCGACCCGCGACGTCGACGGAGAGCGCGTCCTCGACCCCGACATCGACGACGACGCCGTCGACAGCGCCGAAGCCGACCGCCTCGCCGCGGAGGTGGGCGATCCGGACGACGACACGACGACGTGAACGTCTTCCGGGAAAGCCCCCTCGTACGCGCGGCCTAGGTGGCCAGCAGCGGAGGACGGTGCGGGATGAACATCGGACGCGCGGCTCGACTCGAGTCCCGCATCCTCTCCACGTCCTCGAGTACTTCGAAGGCCGTGCCGTAGCGGGTCGCGAGCGGGAGGTCTCGCAGCCACGTCACCTCCACCTCGGTCTCGGCGAACTCGTAGACGCAGGCCACCACATGACGAGGGTCATCGGACGGGTAACGGAGGTCGTTGATCACCCACTCCGACGACGTGATGCGGTTCAGTATGAAGCGCGGATCCGGAAGCTCTGACATGTAGGGGCCCTCCAGGACTCTCTCTGGAAAGAGCCTGATGCCTGGGCCGACGCCTGGGAAGACCCTTGACACCACGAGGGGCGGATGCAGTCGGGACCTGTCGCGCAGCAGGAAAGGGTCTCGCCGGGATCGAGTCGAGCGAGGTCAGCGCCCGGGCCGCACCGTCAGATCGGCGATCTGCGCATCACGCGGAAGGTCGAGCGCCGTGAGGATGGTCGTGACCACGGACTCGGGAGCGATGAAGAGCTCCGCGTCGTAGTCCTGGCCTTCCTGGTGGTGCACACGCTCCTGCATCGGCGTCGCGGTGCGCCCGGGGTAGATCGACGTCACCCGCACTCCGTGCTGCATCTCCTCGGCCCGCAGGGCATCCGCGAGGGCCTTGAGGCCGTGCTTCGAGGCTGCGTAGGCCGACCAGCCGGCATTGGCGCGAAGTCCTGCACCCGAGTTCACGAACACCACCTGGCCCTGCGACACGCGCAGGACGGGAAGGAGCAGCCGGGTGAGCTCGGCAGGTGCGACGAGGTTCACGGCGAGCTGCTGCTCCCACAGCGTCGCAGGAAGATCTGCGACGTCTCCGAGATCGACGACGCCGGCCACGTGCACCAGCGAATCGATGCGGTCCGGCAGGTGCTGCTTCGACAGGGCCCACGACAGGCGTCCCGGCTGAGCCAGGTCACCGACGAGGACCGATGCTCCGGGGAGCTCCTCCGCGATCTGTCGGGCACGCCCGGCGTCACGCGCCAGCGCCACCACGTCGTCGCCGCGCTCGAGCAGTCGACGGGCGAGAAGCGCGCCGATACCGGAGCCCGCACCGGTGATCAGGTGCGTGGTCATGTCAGCTGGCGTCTGCTGCGGGCTCTGCCACATCGATCGGAACCACGGGGCAGTCCTTCCAGAGGCGCTCGAGGCCGTAATAGACCCGCTCCTCCTGGTGGAAGACGTGCACGATCAGGTCGCCGAAGTCGAGCAGGACCCAGCGAGCTTCGGCGCGGCCTTCACGGCGTACGCGCTTGTGCCCCGACTCGATGAGTCGGTCTTCGATCTCGTCGGCGATCGCGGCGACGTTGCGCTCACTGTTTCCGGTGACGAGCAGGAAGATGTCGACGAGCGGAAGGGGCTCGGAGACATTGAGCGCGACGAGATCCTCACCGCCCTTGTCGATGGCGGCTTGTGCTGCGAGGCGCAGCATCTCTTCGGCAGTTTCAGGAGATTGCATCAAATCAGTTTCGTGGAGAAGGCGATGACGAGGACGACGCCGATCGCGAGGGCGAGTCCGCCGGCGATGATGGCGAGCGTCACCATCAGGCGGTTGCCCTTTTCAGGCGCCGGAGGACGGATCACCTCGCCCGCGGGCTTGATGGTGCTGACCGCCGAGCTCGCGGCGATCGGCGTGGGCGAGGATGCCGGGGGCAGCTCACCGTCGATGAGAACGGCGTCGACATCCTTGCCGTCGGTCGTGCCGAGGGCATGGCCCTGTGAGCCCATCCCCTGCGGCAGTTCGTACGACCCGGTGACGAGGATCTCGCCGGTGGACGCGACGGGGCCCGAGAGCGACCCCTCCCCCGGAGACGGTGTGAAGATCAGCGCGTTCGGCGCGGAGTGCTGGGACCCCGTGGAGTCGCCGACGGTGAGGAGTTCATCGAATGACGGACGGAACGGCGCGCGCACCTCGGGAGCATCCGAGAGGACGCCCTCGCCGAAGGCGGAATTGACCGTGGGCCGTTCCTGAGGTGCGTCGTCAGCGTCGATGTCGCCGTCGTGGACGTCGGCGAGCACATCATCCTCGTGCGCCGCGCCGCTGTCGCTGCCGTCCTCGGCGAGGCCGAAGACCGCGTCGACGTCGTACTCGCTCCGTACCTCGGCTTCGTCGGAGGATTCGATCGGGACGTCGCCGACGGCATCGACGGCAACCGCCGCACGGACCGGCTCCACGACGATCTCGTCGTCATCATCGTCATCGTCGTCGACGTCATCCACACGGGGGGAGGCGAAGTCCGGGATGCCGGAGACGATGTCCGCGGCGGGAGCCGTATCGGTCCCGATCGGCGCCGCGGAAACAGGCTCCGCGTCGCGCGGAGCGTTCGCGGGTGCCTGCTCGGCATCCTCCGCCGAATCGGACTGCTCGTCGGATTCCGACTCATCGGCATCATCTGCGCCGATGACGGGCACCGACGCGGTGCGCACCTTCTCCAGCTCGCGCGCCTGGCGCCGGGTCAACGGTGCGTCACCGGACTCGACAGCGGCCGGCGGCGCGGGAGCCGGTTCGACCACGGCAGGCTCGGCCGCTCTCGGGAGGGGAGGCGCGGGTGGTGCCGCCTCGGCCGCCGCAGCGGCCTCTTCGCTGGAGATCACGGGAGTGGAACCCGTCAACCGGATCTCCCGCAACTGCTTGCGCGTCAGCGGACCCTGCTCCTGCTGATCCGATGTACTCATGCCTTGCTCCGATACAGATGATGCTTCGCGATGTACTGAACGACCCCATCCGGGACCAGGTACCAGACCGGCTGATCGTCGCGAACACGTTCACGGCAGTCCGTCGACGAGATCGACAGCGCCGGCACTTCCAGTTGGCTGACGTTGTCGCTCGGGAGGCCGTCTGTGCTCAGGACATGTCCAGGACGTGAGACCGCGACGAAGTGGGCCAACTCCCACAACTCATCATGGTCCCTCCAACTGAGAATTTGCGCTACGGCATCCGCTCCGGTGATGAAGAAGAGATCCGCGTCGGGCCGATCACGCTTCAGATCACGCAGGGTGTCGATCGTGTAAGTGGGACCCTCGCGGGCGATGTCCACCCGGCTCACCGTGAATTGCGGGTTCGAGGCCGTCGCGATCACGGTCATCAGATAGCGGTGCTCGCTGGGCGATACCCCCGACTTCTGCCAGGGGTGTCCGGTGGGCACGAAGACGACCTCGTCGAGGTCGAAGGAGTTCGCGACCTCGCTGGCTGCGACGAGGTGGCCGTGATGGATGGGGTCGAAAGTGCCGCCCATCACGCCGATGCGCGGGGTGCGCGTGGTCGCAGCGTCGTTCATCGGGGGCCTAGTGGCCGTGTCCCGCCTCGTGGCCGTCCTTGCCGTGCTTCGCAGCCCACGCTTCCGCCTTCGCCGAGTGGCGGTTGGCGACGTTCTTGTACGACAGCGTCACCAGGCCCAGCAGCCCGAACACGATCGCCGCGATGACGCCGAAGATCAGCGTTTCGAGCGCGACGTTGCCGTGGTGCTCGGTTTCGGCAGCGGCCATCGCGATCTGTGCGACGAGGTTCATCCTGGCTCCGTTTCGTGGCGTGCTGTTCGGGATCCTGTGGGGTACAGCGTCCCCCAGTCTAGCCCTCAGCCGCGTATCTGCCCCGAACCACGCGCCAGCCACTTCGTGCTGGTGAGCTCGGCGAGTCCCATCGGACCGCGCGCATGCAGCTTCTGGGTGGAGATGCCGACCTCCGCGCCGAATCCGAACTCTCCGCCATCGGTGAACCGCGTGGAGGTGTTCGCCATCACGACGGCGGAATCGACCTCGGCCAGGAAGCGCTCGACGCTGCGGGCATCGGTGGTGACGATCGACTCCGTATGCCCCGTGCTGTAGCGGCGGATGTGGTCGAGCGCCTCGTCGAGGGTGTCGACGACCTTGATGGCGATGTCGAGGCTGAGATACTCGGTCTCCCAGTCCTCCTCAGTGGCGGGGATCACATTCGACATGAGTCCCGCGACCATGTCGTCACCGTGGATCGCGACGCCCTCGCTCTGCAGCGCACTGGCCACGAGCGGGATGAGGCGTGGAGCTGCCTGACGGTGCACCAGCACGGTCTCCACCGCGTTGCAGACGCTCGGACGCTGCACCTTGGCATTGACCACGATGTCGCGGGCCCAGTTATCGGGGGCGGTCTCGTCGAGGAAGATGTGGACGTTGCCCGCTCCGGTCTCGATCACCGGCACGGTCGACTCGGTGACGACGGTCTCGATGAGGCCGGCGCTCCCCCGGGGCACGAGGACGTCGATGAACCCGCGTCCGTGCATGAGGGCCTTCGCGCCATCACGTCCGAAGTCGTCGACGGTCTGGATCGCTTCGGCCGTGAGACCGGCGCTCTCGACGGCGCCTCGCATGATCTCGACCAGCACGGTGTTCGAGTCGCGGGCCGCGCTCCCCCCGCGGAGCACCACGGCGTTGCCTGATCGCAGCGCGAGTGCCGCGATGTCGACGGTGACGTTGGGGCGAGCCTCATAGATCGCGCCGACAACACCGAAAGGCACCCGAACCTGCTCGAGGGACACTCCGTTGGGCATCCGGTGTCCGCCGATCACGCGACCGACCGGGTCGGGAAGTGCGGCGACCTCGCGCACGGCGGAGGCGAGGGCAGCCACCCGCTTCTCGTCGAGGCGCAGCCGGTCGATGAGGGAGTCGCCGATGCCGTCTTCACGTCCGCGGGCGATGTCGCGACCGTTCGCCTCGATGATGCGAGCGGCATCCCTGACGAGCGCGACCGCGATCGCCTCGAGCACGCGAACCTTGTCGTCGCTGGTGAGAGCCGCGGTGGCGCGGGAGGCGTCTTTCGCGCGCTCCAGGCGCACCTGCGGAGTCTGGTCGGTCATCCGCCCAGTTTAGGAGGTCGCCGGCTCGAACCAGGTTCCGATGTCGGCTCCCGAGAGCGCTTGATCGACGAGGTCGGCACTGGTGACCAGGACGCCGATTCCGGAGGCCGCAGCCAGGCGCGCTGCGGAGACCTTGGTGGCCGCTCCCCCGGTACCGACGCTGTTGACGACGGTCGAACCGAACTCGAGTCCGCTGAGGTCGGCGTCCGGCGCCACGATGTCGATCGGCTCGGCACCGGGATCCGTCGGGGGCTTCGTGTAGAGCGACTCGATGTCGCTGAGCAGGATGAGCGCATCGGCCTCGATCAGCTGTGCGACGAGCGCGCCGAGCCGGTCGTTGTCGCCGAAGCGGATCTCCTGCGTCGCCACCGTGTCGTTCTCGTTGACGATCGGCAGCGTGCGGAGCCCGAGCAGCCGCTCCATCGCGCGACGAGCATTGGAGCGCGACGTGGGGTTCTCGAGGTCACCGGTGGTGAGCAGGACCTGACCCGCGATGATGTCGAACGGGCGAAGCGACTCCTGGTACCGGTACAGGAGGATGTTCTGGCCCACGGCCGCCGCGGCCTGCTGTGTCGCGAGGTCGGTCGGACGGGCATCGAGACGCAGGAAGGGGATGCCGGAGGCGATCGCACCCGACGACACCAGCACGACCTCGGCACCGCGGGCATGCGCCGCAGCGAGGGCCTCGACGATGACGGGGATCCGCCACGACGACTCGCCGCTGATCGAGGAGGATCCGACCTTGACGACGATACGGGCCGCAGTCGCGAGATCCGCGCGGGTGCGTGCTGTCACTCGCCGTCCTCGCGATACGCGGCCAGACGCTGGGTCTCGACCTCGGCGCGGGCCTCGGCCTTGGCGTCCATGCGCTCGTAGTACTGCTCACGGCGCTCTGAGGTCGTCCGACGGGCGTTGGGCGCGAGACGGGGATCGGTGCCGCGGGGCGCGCTCATCAACTCGGCCGCCGAGGTCATCGTGGGCTCCCAGTCGAAGACGATGCTGTCGCCTTCGCCGATGACCACGGTCGAGCCCTGCACCGCTCCGAGGCGGAAGAGCTCGTCCTCGACGCCCAGCTTCTCGAGTCGGTCGGCGAGGTAGCCGACGGCTTCCTCGTTCTGGAAGTCGGTCTGCTGCACCCACCGGACCGGCTTCTCGCCCATGATGCGATAGACGTTGCCGTAGGTACCACCCTCGACCCGGATGGTGAAGCCCTTCTTGGAGCCGCGCGGGCGGATGACCACACGCTCCGGCGGGGTCTCGAGCGCGGCTTCTGCGCGAGCCTTCTCGACGAGCTCGCCCAGCGCGAAGGTGAGCGGCCGCAGGCCCTCGTGGGAGACCGTGGAGATCTCGAACACCCGGAAACCGCGCGCTTCCAGATCGGGGCGGACGAGCTCGGCGAGGTCGCGTGCCTCGGGCACGTCGATCTTGTTCAGGGCGACGAACTGCGGACGCTCGAGCAGCGGGGTCTGGCCCTCGGGGACCTCGTAGGCGCCGAGCTCGGCGAGGATGACATCGAGATCGGAGATCGGGTCACGACCGGGCTCGAGAGTCGCGCAGTCGAGCACGTGCAGGAGGGCCGAGCAGCGTTCGACGTGGCGGAGGAACTCGAGACCGAGGCCGCGTCCCTCGCTCGCACCCTCGATGAGACCGGGCACATCGGCGACCGTGTAGCGGAAGTCGCCGACCTGCACCACACCGAGGTTCGGGTGCAGGGTCGTGAAGGGGTAGTCGGCGATCTTGGGCCGAGCAGCGGAGATCGCGCCGATCAGGCTCGACTTGCCCGCAGACGGGTAGCCGACGAGGGCGATGTCGGCGACGGTCTTCAGCTCGAGGACGACGTCGCCCTCATGCCCCGGCGTACCGAGCAGCGCGAAACCGGGGGCCTTGCGCTTCGGCGTGGCGAGAGCGGCGTTGCCGAGCCCGCCCATCCCGCCCTTGGCGACGACGAACCGCTCACCCGGGATGATCATGTCGATGAGGACTTCGCCGGCGGTGTTCTTCACCACGGTTCCCACCGGAACGGGGAGTTCGAGCGTCTCGCCGAGGAACCCGGAGCGGTGGTCGCCCATGCCGGGGCCGCCGTTGCCGGAGGAGCGATGCGGCGAGTGGTGGTACGAGAGCAGTGTGCCGGTCTGCGGGTCGGCGACGAGCACGACGTCGCCGCCGTCACCGCCGTTGCCGCCGTCGGGGCCGCCGAGCGGCTTGAACTTCTCGCGGTGCACGGAGACGCAGCCGTTGCCGCCCTTACCCGCACGCAGGTGCAGTGTGACGGTGTCGACGAACGTGACCATTTGCTAGTCCTCTGGGTTGCTGTGCATTTTCTGAGGGCAGATACACGGACGGGGCGAGCCGAAGCCCGCCCCGTCCGGATGTCTAGTGTCGCGCTGTGATCACTCAGCTGCGGCGACGATGTTGACGACCTTGCGGCCGCCCTTCGCACCGAACTGCACCGCACCGGCGGCCAGAGCGAACAGCGTGTCGTCGCCGCCACGGCCGACGTTCACGCCGGGGTGGAAGTGCGTGCCGCGCTGGCGGACGATGATCTCGCCGGCGAGGACCTGCTGACCGCCGAAGCGCTTCACGCCGAGGCGCTGAGCGTTGGAGTCACGACCGTTACGGGTTGAGCTTGCGCCCTTTTTATGTGCCATGTCCTAGTCCCCTCGGGCTTACTTGATGCCGGTGATCTTGACGCGCGTGAGCTCCTGACGGTGGCCCTGGCGCTTCTTGTAGCCGGTCTTGTTCTTGTACTTCTGGATGATGATCTTCGGGCCGCGGAGGTTGCCGATGACCTCAGCCGTGACCTTGACCTTCGCCAGCGAATCAGCGTCGGTGGTCACCGTGGCGCCGTCGACGAGCAGCACTGCGGCAAGCTCGATCTTCTCGCCCTGGGCAGCCTTGACACGGTCGAGCTGAACGATCGTGCCGACCTCGACCTTCTCCTGCCGCCCACCGGCGCGCACTACTGCGTAAACCACTTCATACCTGTTTCGTTGGGGAGCTCGCGGCTCCGAGATCTCACGGGAAGACTGTTGCTTGCATGCGCCGCAGGACGGCGGGCGCGAACGCAAGGCTCTCCGCTTCGACCGACGAGGACGACGCGGCATACGCACCAAGGGACTACTTTACCGGATGCGGGTCGGTGTCGCAAAGCGGTGCCGACTCCGGCACGCTCAGCGCCCGCGCGACGCCTCCGCCATCCGCTGCGGACTTAGGCTGACAGGGTGACCGTACTCGTCGACGAACCGCTCTGGCCCGCGCACGGACGCCTGTGGGCGCACCTGGTCAGCGACACCAGCCTCGACGAGCTGCACGCCTTCGCGACGGCGAACGACGTCCCTGCGCGCGCATTCGACCTCGACCACTACGACGTGCCGGAGGAGATCATCCCCCGGCTCGTCGCCGCCGGCGCTCAGCCCGTGCAGGGCAAGGAGCTGGTGCGCCGGCTGATCGCCTCAGGACTCCGGATCCGCGGCCGGGACCGGCTGCGCTGACGCCTCCGAGTTCACCGACACGGGGGTACCCGTGAGGGCGGCCGTGCTCACGCGACGACGTCCGCGTCCTTGCCCGGGTGCCTTCGGCTCGGGAAGGGCGTCCAGAACCGAGTCCAGAAGCGCCTCCGCCGGGGACTTCGGTCCCTTGCGATCCCCGCCGCGCTTCTTGCGGGCCTTCTTCGGACGCTCGGCCGCCGTCGGCGCCTCGGATGCCGCCTCGACGGTCTCCGGCTCTGCAGCGCCCTCCGCCGTCGGAACGATCGTGGAGGCCGCGATCTGAGCCAGAGCCGACTTCGCCCCCTCGGTGATGCTGTGGGTGACGTTCGGAGCGGCCGGGGCGTTCTGGCTCTGGCCGTTGCCGTTGCCGTTTCCTCCGCTGCCGCGCTGACGACGACCGCTCTGGCCGTTGCCGCTGTTGCTGCTGCCGCCGCCGTTGTTGCTGGAGCGGTGCTTCACGACGGGGTCGTGGTGAACGATGACGCCGCGACCGGCGCACACCTCGCATGCCTCGCTGAAGGTCTCCAACAGGCCGAGACCCAGCTTCTTGCGAGTCATCTGCACGAGGCCCAGCGAGGTGACCTCGGCGACCTGGTGCTTCGTCCGGTCGCGGCTCAGGCACTCGATCAGGCGGCGCAGCACGAGGTCGCGGTTGGACTCGAGCACCATGTCGATGAAGTCGACGACGATGATGCCGCCGATGTCGCGCAGACGCAGCTGACGGACGATCTCCTCCGCCGCCTCGAGGTTGTTCTTGGTGACGGTCTCCTCGAGGTTGCCGCCGGTTCCGACGAACTTGCCCGTGTTGACGTCGACCACCGTCATGGCCTCGGTGCGGTCGATCACGAGAGATCCCCCGGAGGGCAACCAGACCTTGCGGTCGAGGGCCTTCTCGATCTGCTCGGTGATGCGGAACGCGTCGAACGGGTCGGTCTCGTCTTCGTAGGCCTCGACCCGCTCCAGCAGGTCGGGCGCGACGCTCTCCAGGTAGGCGCGGATCGTCTGCTGCGCGTCCTCGCCCTGGATCAGCATCTTGGTGAAGTCCTCGTTGAAGACGTCACGGACGATCTTGACGAGCAGGTCCGGCTCGGCGTGCAGGAGGGCGGGAGCCTGCTGGTTCTCGACCTGCTTCTGAACGTGCTCCCACTGGGACGTGAGTCGCTGCACGTCGCGCGTGAGCTGGTCCTCGGTCGCCCCCTCGGCCGCGGTGCGCACGATCACGCCGGACGACTCCGGCAGGACCTCCTTGAGGATGCGCTTGAGGCGCGCGCGCTCGTTGTCCGGGAGCTTGCGGCTGATGCCGTTCATCGACCCGCCCGGAACGTAGACCAGGTAGCGGCCGGGCAGGGAGATCTGGCTGGTGAGGCGTGCGCCCTTGTGGCCGACGGGGTCCTTGGTGACCTGGACGAGCACGCGGTCGCCGGGCTTCAGAGCGAGTTCGATGCGACGCGGCTGGTTTCCGGTCTCGACGCCGTCCCAGTCGACCTCGCCGGAGTACAGCACGGCATTGCGGCCGCGGCCGATGTCGACGAAGGCGGCCTCCATGCTCGGCAGCACGTTCTGCACGCGTCCGAGGTACACGTTGCCGATGAGCGATGCGTCCTGGTTGCGGGCGACGTAGTGCTCGACGAGCACGCCGTCCTCGAGGACGCCGATCTGGGTGCGACCGTTCTTGGAGCGGACGACCATCTTGCGGTCGACCGACTCACGACGGGCCAGGAACTCGGCCTCGGTCACGACCGGGCGGCGGCGACCGGCGTCGCGTCCGTCACGGCGGCGCTGCTTCTTGGCCTCGAGACGAGTGGAGCCCTTGATCGCCTTCGGCTCGGTGATGTACTCGACGACGCGCTGGCGCTGACGCGGTTCCTCGCGCTGGTCATCGCCCTCCGAGGCACCGCGACGGCGGCGACCACGGCCACGAGAGCCCGACTCCTCCTGCGGCTGCTCGCGATCGGCGATGCGGTCGAAGACACGCTCGCGACCGGGACGCGCGGGCAGCGGGACGACCTCCGGCGCATAGAAGTGCAGCTGGGTGGAGACCTGGGAGACGAACACCTCGGGGAGCAGCCCGAGCGAGACGGCGGTCACGGGAGCCGGGGCCTCTGGGGCAGCCGCGACCTCGGGAGTCTTCTCAGCCGGGGCATCCTCGGCAGAGGGCACATCCTCGGCAGGAGCCTCTTCAGCGGTGGCAGCGTCGTCGGCCGCGGGAGCATCCTCAGCAGAAGTCTTCTCCGCGGGGACCTCGTCCGCGACGGGAGCGTCCTCCGCAGGAGCATCCTCAGCAGGCGCATCCGCGGCGGAAGCCTCCTCGACTGCCGGCGCCTCGTCCGCGACGGCCGCACCTTCGTCGGAAGGCGCGTCGTCGGGCGTTGCGGCAGAGTCGTGGTCGGAGGCGACCACAGCAACCTCGCTCGACGACCCCGTGGGGTCGTCTGCGTCGGGAGCGATGTGCTCCGTCAGCTCTCCCGCGGCGTCAGCCGGGAAGTCGAGGGTGGGGGCGTTGTTGTCATTGTTCTCATCGGCCATCTCTGGCTTACTCCCTGCACGGGACACTGGGTGCTCCGTGAAATCTCATGCGGTACCCGCGGGTTCCGCGAACTCACTCGGTTTGCGACCGGCTCATGGCTCTGATCGCATGGGGCATGGGGCCCCGAAGTCTTCTCGATGCGTGTCGCGGCAACGCCGTTCATCGCATCACAGGCCATTATCGCACCATGTGGGTCCGTTCGCGGCATCCCCTCGCGCGCAGCGCGTTTTCCCCGGCCCGTTCTCGCCACATCCATAGCCGTCGCTGGGATAATCCCCAGTATGAGCGAGCAGCGCACCCGCCCCGTCTTCTACGCCGTCTGGCTGATCATCGCGAGTGTGGTGGGCTGGTTCGCTGCCTTCCAGCTCACGATGGACAAGTTCATCCAGGTCGCCAACCCCGACGCCGCACTCAGCTGCAACGTGAGCGTGATGATCCAGTGCGGCAAGAATCTCGGCTCCTGGCAGGGCGAACTGCTCGGCTTCCCGAACCCGATCATCGGGCTCGCGGGATGGATGGCGCCCCTCTTCGTCGGTGTGGCGCTGCTGGCCGGAGCACGGTTCCCACGGTGGTTCTG
Organism: Microbacterium sp. MYb66; assembly: GCF_002979435.1. Lineage (GTDB taxonomy): Bacteria > Actinomycetota > Actinomycetes > Actinomycetales > Microbacteriaceae > Microbacterium. Next base: position 98,244 of record NZ_PCOV01000006.1, read on the forward strand.
GGCGACGTTCGGCGCCGGCGTCACCCTGGCCTTCGTGTTCGTCTGCTGGCTGATCGGCCAGAGCATCTACGCGAGCAACCTCGGCGTGCTCTGCCCGTGGTGCATGCTCACGTGGTCCGTCACGATCCCGACCTTCTTCGCCACGATGCTGCATCTCACCCGCAACGGCACGTTCACCAGCAATGAGAAGGCCAGGGAGCGCGCGAACAGTCTGATGCCCTGGGTTCCGCTCGCGACGATCCTCGCGTATGCGTTCATCATCATGCTCGTGCAGCTGCGGGGCCTCGACCTCCTCGGTGAGGTCATCGGCATGATCTTCTGATCTCCGTCGAAGACGGAAGAGGCCCGTCCGTCGATCCTCGGATCGGCGGACGGGCCTCTTCGTCTCGGGGTCCTCAGTCGAACCAGATGCCGAGCTCGCGTGCGGCGGACTCGGGGCTGTCCGAGCCGTGCACCAGGTTCTGCTGCACCTTCAGCCCCCAGTCGCGACCGAAGTCGCCGCGGATCGTGCCGGGCGCGGCCGTCGTCGGGTCGGTGGTGCCGGCGAGCGAGCGGAAGCCCTCGATCACGCGGTTGCCCGCAAGGCGGATGGCGACCGACGGGCCGGAGAGCATGAACTCGAGCAGCGGCTCGTAGAACGGCTTTCCCTCGTGCTCGGCGTAATGAGCGGCGAGCAGGTCACGGTCGGGCTCGACCAGGCGGATGTCGACGAGGGCGTACCCCTTCGCCTCGATGCGGGCGAGGATCGTGCCGGTGAGGCCGCGAGCGACACCATCGGGCTTGACGAGGACGAGGGTTTCTTCGGTGGCCATGTCATTCACTCTCTGTCTGAGTCTCGGTCGGGGGCTCGACGGGGCGTCGTGCGTCCAATCGGGCCCCTCCGATGGTCGCATACGCCCACATGCCGCCGAAAATCAGGACGACGAGCAGGATGGACGGCACGAAGAACGCCGACAGGGCCACGATGGCCTGGATGACCCACCCCGCCGTGATCGCCCACGGCTTGGTGATCATCCCGGCGATGGCGATGCACGCGAGCGCCAGGACCGCACCGGCGACGATGCCCCACCACTGCTCGATACCGGCGGGGAGCTGGCGCAACCCGAAGATCGTGAGTCCGACGAGGAACACCACGATCGCCTCGAAGCCGAGGACGACCGGTGCGAGCTTCTGCACGAGAGTACGCGGAGGGCGGGGGCGGCGGGCCGGTGTCGCGTCGGCACTCATGCGCGCCACCCCGCCTTCCAGTCCTCTTCCTCTGCCAGGGCGATCGCCTCGCCGGCCAGGACGACGGAGCCCGCGATGATCACCGCACGGCGATCGGAGGATGCCGCCCACTCACGCGCGGCATCGGCCGCATCGGCGAGCGAGTGGTGCACGGTCGCACGCTGCCCGGTCTGCTCGACCAGGTCGGCGATCGCGTCCGCCTCGCTCGCACGATCGGAGTCCGGGGCGGTGGCGAACACGTGCGCGGCCGCGGGGGCGAGCTCGGCGACGATGCCGGCGGCGTCCTTGTCGGCGAGTATGCCGAGCACCAGACCCCACTCGTCGAAGTCGAAGCTGTCATCGAGAGCCTGGGCGAGTGCCTTGGCGCCGTGCGGGTTGTGTGCGGCGTCGACGATCACGGTCGGCGCGATCCCGAGCAGCTGCAGCCGCCCGGGCGAGGTGCTCTCCTGCAGACCGCCGGTGACGATGTCGGCGGCGATGCGCTGCGTGGCACCGCCGATGAGCGACTCCACCGCGGCGACGGCGAGAGCGGCGTTGTGGCCCTGGTGAGCGCCGTACAGCGGGAGGTACTCCTCCGTGTACTCACCCGCGAGGCCGCGGATCGTGAGCAGCTGCCCGCCGACGGCGAGCTTCTGCTCGGTGAGACCGAACTCCTCGCCTTCGAAGGCGATCGTCGCGTTGCGCTCCGCCGCCACGCGGCGCAGCACCTCGGCCGCCTCGGCGGGCTGCTGGGCCGAGACCACGGCGGCGCCCTCCTTGATGATGCCGGCCTTGACCTGGGCGATCTCGGCGATCGTGGCGCCCAGTCGGTCCGCGTGGTCGATGTCGATCGGCGCGAACACCGCGACGTCGCCGTCGGCCGTGTTCGTCGAGTCCCATTCCCCGCCCATCCCGACCTCGAGCACCAGCACGTCGATCGGCGCATCGGCCACGGCGACGAACGCCAGCACGGTCAAGAGCTCGAAGAACGTCAGCGGGGCGTCGCCCGCGGCTGCGAACTCGGCGTCGACGATGTCGACGAAGGGCTCGATCTCATCCCAGGCGTCCGCCACGGCCTCGTCGGAGATCGGCTCTCCGTCGATCATGATGCGCTCGGTGAAGCGCTCCAGGTGCGGACTCGTGAACAGGCCGGTCCGCAGGTCGTGCGCGCGCAGCAGGCTCTCGATCATGCGGGCTGTCGAGGTCTTGCCGTTCGTGCCGGTGATGTGCACGACACGGTACGTGCGCTGAGGGTCGTCGAGGAACGCGAGGATGCGTGCGGTGCGCTCCTTGCGCGGCTGCACCCAGCGCTCTCCCGCCCGGCTCAGCAGGGCCTCGTAGACGGCATCCGCGCGGTCTTTGGCGCTCATGCTCCGGCTCCCATCCTCGTGACGGCGATCGTGAAGTCCCCGGCGTTCGCATAAGTGCCGGCGGGGATGTCAGCGGAGAACTCGGGGGTCACTCCCCCGGCGGCAGCCAGAACCGGTCCGTGCCCGAAGATCGAGTCGCCCTGCGCATCGACCACGAAGTACTCCTCGGCAAGGGTCTCCCCCGCGATGCCCGCCAGCTCGAAGGCGGAGACGACCGCCTGGGTGTCGACGTCGTCCTGGAACCGGAGCACCAGCTGGATGCGGTCGCTGACGTCGAAGTCGGCGTTCTTGCGGGTCTCCTGCACCGCGCGGATCACGTCGCGCGCGAGCCCCTCGGCCTCCAGCTCCGGGGTCGTCCGCGTGTCGAGCAACACGAAGCCACCGCTCGGGAGGATGGCGAGCGCCTCCCCCTCCGGGCGTCCCGTCGTCTCGAGCACGAGCTCGTACTCGGCCGGCTCCAGGGCGATGCCGCCCGCGGTCACGACCCCGCCGACCTCGCTCCAGTCGCCCGATCGCGCGGCCTGGATGGCCTTCTGCACGTCTTTGCCGAGACGCGGACCCGCCGCACGCGCGTTGACGCTCAGCCGGTGGGCGATGCCGTACTCCGCTGCCGTGTCGTCGGCGAGCAGGACGAGTTCGACGGCCTTCACGTTCAGTTCTTCACGGAGGATGTCCTCGAACTGGCCGAGCGACGCCGCCAGAGGCGAGACCACGGTGAAGCGCGCGAGCGGGAGACGGACACGCAGCTTCTCCTTCTTGCGCAGCGCGTTGCCCACACTCGACAGCTCGCGAACGGCGTCCATCGCATCGCGGATCTCATCCGCCGCCGGGAACTGTGTGTCGTCGGGCCAGTCGGTCAGGTGCACGCTCCGACCACCGGTCAGGCCCTGCCACACGCGCTCGCTGACGAGCGGCACGAGCGGTGCCGCGACGCGCGTGAGCGTCTCCAGCACCGTGTACAGCGTGTCGAAGGCCTCGCGGCTCTTCGGGTCCTCGGTCACCCCGGTCCAGAAGCGGTCACGCGAGCGACGGATGTACCAGTTCGTCAGCACCTCGGCGAAGTCGCGCAGCCGCGCGGATGCCGTCGTGGAGTCGAGACCCTCCAGGTCGGCCCGCACGTCGCGGACGAGGTCGCCGAGACGCGCCAGGATGTAGCGGTCGAGGACGTCGGTCGAATCGGTGCGCCATGAGGCCTCGTACCCGTCGGCGCCGGACGCGTTCGCGTAGGTCGCGAAGAAGTACCAGGAGTTCCACAGCGGCAGCAGGAACTCGCGGACGCCGGAGCGGATGCCCTCCTCCGTGACGGCGAGGTTGCCGCCGCGGAGCACCGAGCTCGACATCAGGAACCAGCGCATCGCGTCGGAGCCGTCGCGGTCGAGCACCTCGGAGACGTCGGGATAGTTGCGCAGCGACTTCGACATCTTGTAGCCGTCGCTTCCCAGCACGATGCCGTGGCAGCTGACGCCCGTGAACGCCGGGCGGTCGAAGAGCGCGGTCGAGAGCACGTGCATCACGTAGAACCAGCCGCGGGTCTGGCCGATGTACTCGACGATGAAGTCCGCCGGCGAGTGCGAGTCGAACCACTCCTCGTTCTCGAACGGATAGTGCACCTGCGCGTACGGCATGGAACCGGAGTCGAACCACACGTCGAAGACGTCCTCGATGCGGCGCATCGTGCTCTTGCCGGTGGGGTCGTCGGGGTTCGGCCTCGTCAGGTCGTCGATGTACGGCCGGTGCAGGTCGATCTCGCCCTCGGGGTTGCGCGGCAGAGTGCCGAAGTCGCGCTCCAGCTCCTCCAGCGAGCCGTAGGCGTCGATGCGCGGATACTCCGGGTCGTCGCTCTTCCAGATCGGGATGGGCGAGCCCCAGTAGCGGTTGCGGCTGATCGACCAGTCACGCGCGCCCTCGAGCCACTTGCCGAACTGGCCGTGCTTGACGTTCTCAGGAACCCACGTGATCTGCTCGTTGTTCGCGAGCATGTCGTCCTTGATGTCCGTGACGCGGATGAACCAGCTCGACACGGCCTTGTAGATCAGGGGGTTCCGGCAGCGCCAGCAGTGCGGGTACGAGTGCTCGTAGCTCTGCAGACGGATCAGCCGCCCGTTCTCGCGGATCAGGCGCACGAGCGGGGTGTTCGCGTCCATCCACAGCTGGCCGGCGACATCGGTGACGTTGGGGAGGAACTTCCCGCCGTCGTCGAGCGAGAGGATCGTGGGGATGCCTGCGGCGCCCGCGACCCGCTGGTCGTCCTCACCGTAGGCCGGGGCCTGATGGACGATGCCGGTGCCGTCGCTGACCGTGACGTAGTCGTCGACGAGGATGCGCCAGGCGTTCTCGGTGCCGTAGATCTCGGTGTCGGCGTAGTAGTCGAAGAGTCGGTCGTAGGTGACGTCCTGCAGCTCGGCGCCGCGGATCGTCGCATCCACTGCGTCGAGCGCGTCCTCGGTGCTCTCGTAGCCGAGGTCCTTGGCGTAACCGCCGAGCAGTTCGCGGGCGAGCAGGTAGCGGTGCGCGGAGGCCTCGATCGCGGCATCCGTCGTCCCCGCCGTCTGATGCACATCGGCCGCGCCGTTCGGGCCGGCCGGGAGCACGACGTATTCGATCGCGGGTCCCACGGCGAGCGCGAGGTTGGTCGGGAGGGTCCAGGGCGTGGTCGTCCAGGCGAGCGCACGGACGCCGGTGAGCCCCAGCGCCTCGGCCTTCGCCCCGGTCAGCGGGAAGGTGACCGTGACCGATGGGTCCTGACGCATCTGGTAGACGTCGTCATCCATGCGCAGCTCGTGCGCACTGAGCGGGGTCTCATCGCGCCAGCAGTACGGGAGCACGCGGTACCCCTCGTACGCGAGCCCCTTGTCGTACAGCGTCTTGAAGGCCCAGAGCACGCTCTCCATGTAGCCGAGGTCCAGCGTCTTGTACCCGCGGTCGAAGTCCACCCAGCGAGCCTGGCGGGTGACGTAGTCCTGCCACTCGCGCGTGTAGGCCAGCACCGAGCTCTTCGCCTTCGCGTTGAAGACGTCGATGCCCATGTCCTCGATCTCGCTCTTCTCCGTGATCCCGAGCTGCTTCATCGCCTCGAGCTCGGCGGGGAGACCGTGGGTGTCCCACCCGAACACGCGGTCGACCTTGTGGCCGGTCATCGTCTGGAAGCGGGGGAACACGTCCTTGGCGTAGCCGGTGAGGAGGTGGCCGTAGTGCGGGAGGCCGTTCGCGAACGGGGGGCCGTCGTAGAACACCCACTCCGGCGATCCTTCACGCTGTTCGATCGAGGCGCGGAAGGTGTCGTCCTGCTCCCAGAACGCCAGCACCTCTTCCTCGATCTGCGGGAAGCGCGGGCTCGGTGCGACAGCGGCGGCATCGGCGGCGGGGCCGAAGGAGGAACGGGGGTAGGTCATCGTGTCTCGCAGTGATCGTCGTGGCGGATGCTCCTGCGAGGACGATCCTCGCGGACCGCGGTACCACCTCGCGTGCCACGCCTCACGACGCGACCACTCTCACTGCGGCTGTGACGGGCCTGCCCCGCTCGGTTCTACTGGGCCCGTCTCCAGGCTGTTCTTCCGAGAGCTCCCCGGTGATGCCGGATCGATGCTCGTGACTCCATTGTACGCGGCATCCGCCCCAGGCGAGGCCCGCGGATTCCTGCAGCCGCCGACGCCTCCGCGCACACTGTGCCTGGGCCGGGGGCTGTCCGTCCCAGGCCCTAGCCTCGAAGCATGGTCCGCACACCCGAGTCCCCCGCCCCGCCGCGCATCACCCCGCCCGATCTGCCGCCCGTGCTCGAGCCGTCGACTCCGGCACGCAGCATCGATCTCATCGCGGCCAGCCTGGAGGTCACCGGCACCGTCGACCTCGCCTACGCGACGCTCGAGCAGTGCACCGTGAGGGCCGACGCCGAAGCGGTCGACCTCACCGGAGCGACGGTGCTCGACGTCGAGATGTCCGGTGCGCGCATCGCCTCCCTCCGCCTGCGCGACGCGGGGGTGCGGCGGCTGCGGATCACCGGCGGCCGCATCGGCACGCTCGACCTCAGTGGAGCCCGCGTCTCCGAGCTCGACCTGCGCGACGTGCGGATCGACTATCTCAACCTCGGCGCCGCGAAGGCGACCGACGTCGAGATCTCCGGATGCGCCATCCGCACGATCGACATGCCTCAGGCCGAGCTCACCCGCGTGCGATTCACCGCCACCTCGAGCGACGAGGTCGACCCGCGCGGCATGAGGGCGAAGGACCTCGATCTGCGCGGCCTCGACGCGATGGCCTACATCGACGCCAACAGTCTTCGCGGAGCCACACTCACCTCCTTCCAGGTGCAGCAGCTGGCCCCGGCCTTCGCCGCCGGCCTCGGCATCCGGGTCAAGGACTGACGGGGCCGCTCGCATCCAGCAGCTCCTGCGTGAAGGGATGCTGCGGTGCCGCGAACACATCGGCCGTCGCCCCCTGCTCCACGATCCGGCCCTCCTGCATCACGAGCACCTCGTCGGCGACCGCTCCGACCACATCGAGATCGTGCGAGACCAGGATCATCGTCAGCTGCCGCTCCTGCTGCAGACGGGCCAGGAGGAGGAGCACCCGTTCGCGCACCGAGGGGTCCAGCGCCGATACCGGCTCGTCGAGCACCAGGACCTCGGGGTCGGCGGCGAGGGCCCTGGCGATCGCGGCCCGCTGACGCTGACCGCCGGAAAGGGCACTCGGTCTTCTGTCGGCGAGTTCGGGGGCGAGCCCGACCTCGGCGAGGAGGGCGGTGGCGCGTTGCGCACGCTGGGCGCGCGGCACTCCGCCGGCTTCCAGACCCTCCCGGAGCGAGCGGCCGATCGTCCAGCGCGGGTCGAAGGCACCGAGCGGATTCTGGTGCACGAGCTGCACGCGACGCGCACCGTTCCAGCGCAGCGAACCGCTGTCCGGCGCATCGACCCCGACGATCATGCGTGCGAGCGTCGTCTTCCCCGATCCCGACTCCCCCACGATGCCCAGCGTCCGTCCCCCAGACACCGTGAACGAGGCGTCGACGACCGCGGGCACCCCGTCGAAGCTCCTCGCGAGGTCCGCGGCGACCATCACCGGAGCGGACTCCGCAGGTGCGCTGATGCGCGGGTGATGGATCGTCGCGGCGATGAGCTGTCGCGTGTAGTCATGCTGCGGGTTCTCGAGCACCTCCGCCACCGTGCCGGACTCGACCACCGCTCCGTCCTTCATGACGAGCACCCGATCGGCGAGCCGACGGACCGCGGCGAAGTCATGGCTGATGAAGACCACAGCCGTCCCCTCGTCCGTGATCTCCCGCAGCAGCGCGAGGATCCGCGCCTGCACCGTGGCGTCGAGGGCGGTCGTCGGCTCGTCGGCCACCAGCACCGCAGGCGCCGCGGCGAGCGCGGAGGCGATCAGGGCGCGCTGCCGAAGCCCGCCGGAGAGTTCGTGCGGATGCTGTCGTGCGCGGCGCTCCGCGTCCGGCATCCACACCCGTTCCAGCAGGTCCCGCACACGCGCCCCGAGGACCGCTCCTCCCCGGACGATCCGATGGATCCGCAGCGGCTCCGCCACCTCCGACCCGATGCGGCGCAGCGGGTCGAGTGAGACCAGGGCGTCCTGGGAGACGAGCCCGATGCGCCGACCGCGCAGCCGTCGCCACGAGTGCTCCGTGAGCGCTGACGCGTCGGTGCCTTCGATCATCAGCCGCGTGACGGTGACATCCGCATCCGCAGGGGTCAGTCCGAGCAATGCACGTGCTGTGAGCGACTTGCCCGCGCCGGACTCCCCGACGATCGCGACGCACTCGCCGCGCTCGACCGCGAACGACACATCATCCACGACGGTCTCCCCGCCGAAGGCGATCCGCAGTCCCCGCAACTCCAGCGCCGCACTCATCCTGTCCGCCCTTCGGCACGCGCCCTCAGGATCCGTCCGACGACGGTCGCGCAGACGACCGTGAGGGTGATCGCGATGCCGGGGAACAGCGAGATCCACCAGGCCTGCCCGAGCACGTTGCGACCTCCGGCGAGCATCAGCCCCCACTCCGGCGTCGGCTCGGACGGCCCGAGCCCCAGGAAGCTGAGTCCCGCCGCGGCGAGGATGCTCGATCCGATGCCTATCGTCGCCAGCACGCTCAGCGCGCCGAGCACACCGGGCACGACGTGGCGAGTGAACGCCCGCACGCGAGGAACGCCGAGGATGCGCGCGGCCTCGACGTGCTCGGCGACCCGCAGCGTCTGCGTCTGCACCCGTGCGAGCCGGATGTACACCGGCACAGCGGCCAAGGTCACCGCGATCGCGATGTTCACCGGCCCCGGCCCCAGAACTGCGACGACGACGAGCGCGACGAGGAACTCGGGGAACGCCATCAGCACGTCGTTCACGCGCATCACCGTGGTGTCGACACCCCGGGGTGACACTCCGGCGAGCGCGCCGACGACGAGACCGACAGCGAGCGCGACCGCGGTGGCGAGGAGACCGATGCCGAGAGAGCGTCCCGCACCGTACACGACGCGCGAGTACACGTCGCGACCGCTCTGATCGGTGCCGAACAGATGCTCCGCAGACGGTGCGAGCAGCGCCGACCGCACGTCCGTCTGCAACGGATCGTGCGTCGCGAGCACGGCGGGCCAGAGCGCCGCGAACACGATCACGGCGAGTGCCGCGATCGCCACCCACAGCAGCATCCGCTGCGCGCGCCTCATCGGATGCCACCGGGTCTCGCGGCGGCCACCCGCGGGTCGATGAGGGGGTGCACGAGTTCGACCACGAGGTTGACCACCACGAACACCAGCGCGCTCAGGAGGATGATGCCCGTGATCACCGGGAGATCTCGGTCGCTGATCGCGGCGAGCGTGACCCGGCCGAGACCGGGACGGGCGAACACGGTCTCCACCAGCACCGCACCACCGAGCACGGATCCCGTGAGGTATGCGGCGAGGGTGACCGCCGACGCCGCGCCGTGACGCAGCCCGTGCCGCAGGGTGAACCACGAGGGGCTCGCTCCGCGGGCACGGACCGTCTCGGCGAACGGCATCCGCTCCGCCTGCACCAGCCCGTCGCGCAGCACCTGACTGAGCAGAGCAGCGACCGGGAGCGCCAGGGTGATCGCGGGCAGGACGAGGGTCGCCGGGTTGCGTGCTCCCGAGACCGGGAACCAGCCGAGTCCGAAGGCGAAGACGCTGAGCAGGACGAGCCCGATCCAGAACACCGGCGAAGACAGCACGACGAGCTCGATGCCGGCGGCGATCGCCCGCCCGGTCCGTCCGCGCACGAACAGCGACACCGCGAGTGCGAGGACGACCGCGAGCACGAGAGCGAGCAGCGACAGCTGCAGGGTCGCGCCGAGCTGGCGTCCGATCACCTCTGCCACCGGCATCCGCAGCTGGTAGGACTCCCCCAGATCGCCTCGGGCGAGCTGCCCGATGAAAGCCAGGTACTGCTCGAACGGCGGCCGGTCGAGTCCGAGATCGGCCCGGATCCCGGCTTTCACGGCCTCGCTCACCTGCGCCTGGGGACCCAGCATCACCGACACCGGATCACCGGGGATCACTCGAAACGCGAGGAATGCGACGGTGGCGGCTCCCCAGAGCACGACGACGACGGATGCGGCGAGGCCGGCGATGCGGACGAGAGCAGCCTTCACCACTCGTGCCCTCCGCTCAGCCGACGGTTCAGCCGACCGTCACATCGTAGAACAGCGGTCGGCCGTAGAGGTCGTACGAGAGCCCCGCGACCCGCTCGCCGACGGCGGTGATCGCCGACGGACTGTACAGCGGCACGATGGCCGTGTACTCGGCGTTCCACTGCTGCAGCTCGGTGTACAGCTCGTTGCGCTTCTCCTGGTCGCTGCTCGCGACGGCCTGCTCCAGCAGCGCGTCGATCTCGGGGTCGCTCACCTGCGAGGCGTTCTGGAACCCGTCGGTGTGCAGGTGGTTGCGCAGGAAGTCGGCGTCGACGCCGGAGAAGCCCCAGTCGGTCAGGTCGAACGTCTTGGGCTCATACTGCTCGTTGTACGCCCCCGGCTCGAGCACCTCGCGCTCGACCTCGAAGCCGATCGCCTTCAGGTCGGACTGGATCGCATTGGCCAGCGCGGCACGGTCGTCCGGCACGGGCGTCCAGGCGATCCAGCGCACCGAGAGACGCTCGCCGTCCTTCATCCGGATGCCGTCGGCGTCGCGCTCGGTCCAGCCGGCCTCATCGAGCAGAGCGTTCGCGGCAACCTGATCGAAGGGCCAGCTGCCCTCGAGCGAGGCGTCGTACCCCGGGGTCGTCGAGCCGAGGATGCTCCATGCACGCGGGAACTGTCCGAAGTAGATCTCCTCCACCGCCGCGTCGATGTCGATGCCGCGGGCGAACGCCTGGCGCACCTTCTCGTCCGCGAACAGCCCGTACTTCTCGTTCAGGTAAAGCGAATACGGCAGGCCGGGGTACTCGATCGAGTCGACCGCGACGCCGTCGCCGAGGTCCTTCGCGAGGTTCGGCGGGATGTTGCTCGCGAGATCGGCCTCGCCGCTCGTCACGACGCCGGTACGGACCGAAGCCTCCGGCTGGATCTCCACGCGCAGCGTCTCGAACTCCGGTGCCTTCGTGTCGTGCGGGCCCCAGGCGTAGTCGTCGTTGCGGGTGTACACGATCTCCTGATCGGGCGTGTACTCGGTCAGCTCGAACGGACCGGTGCCGACGGTGATGTCCGGCCCGCCCGCCTTGAGCTTGTCTGCCGACTTCTCCAGGACGGCCGGCGAGTAGAACCCGAGCTGCGGCGTGCTGGCAGCCTGCAGGAACGGGGCGTACGGCTGCGTGAAGGTCACCTTGACGGTGTGGTCGTCGACGATCTCGGTGCCCTCGTAGAAGTCGGCGCCGAGCATGCTCGCCGCCTGCGCGGAAGCCGTCTCGGGGTCGACGATGCGGTCGAAGTTCGCCTTGACCGCTGCGGCGTCGAACTTCTCGCCGTCGGTGAAGGTCACGTCGTCACGGAGCTCGAAGGTGTACTCGGTGCTGTCGTCGGACACCTCCCACTTCTTCGCGAGCCAGGGGGTGAACGTCCCATCCGCCTCCTGGAAGACCAGCGAGTCGAGCACGGCGCGCTGCACCATGCCGGAGACGTCGAGCTGACTCACCTGCGGGTCCATGTGCCCTGCGGAGAGGTTCGCTCCTTCGATCGACCAGACGAGCTCTCCGTCCCCCTCCGAACCGGGGACGGCGCAGGCGCTGAGCACGAGGGCGGTGGCTGCGGTGAGCGCGGCGAAGGGCAGCAGGCGACGCACGGGTCTTGCGGGCATGACGATTCCTCTGGACGAACGGGTCGGGATGGATCCATCCTACGACCGATTGTTGGACCGGGTCGATCTGTGACGACCTCGCCTGTCCGCGACGCTCGGTAGACTTGTCGCACAACCCACACTCAGGCACGCTCACACAGTGCCGCATACATCGCTCGAGGAGACCTCCATGCCTGCTTCCGAACCGGCGCACACCCAGATTCCCGACAAGCCCGCACTCGAAGGTCTCGAAGCGAAGTGGGACGCCGCCTGGGCGGAGCAGGGTACGTACCTGTTCGATCGCCTGCGCGCAGCACAGTCCGGCCGCGAGGGCGTGTACTCGATCGACACCCCACCGCCGACGGCATCCGGCAGCCTGCACATCGGGCACGTGTTCTCGTACACCCACACCGATGTGAAGGCGCGCTACGAGCGCATGCGCGGCAAGACCGTCTTCTACCCCATGGGCTGGGACGACAACGGCCTTCCCACCGAACGCCGGGTGCAGAACTACTACGGCGTGCGGTGCGACCCCTCGCTCCCCTACGACGCCGACTTCACTCCCCCGTTCGAGGGCGGCGACAACAAGTCCAGCCGCGCCGCCGACCAGCAACCCATCAGCCGCCGCAACTTCATCGAACTCTGCGAGCGCCTCACGATCGAGGACGAGAAGCAGTTCGAGGCGCTGTTCCGCCAGCTCGGACTGAGCGTGGACTGGACGCAGACGTACCGCACGATCTCGGATGACACGATCCGCCAGAGCCAGCTCGCATTCCTGCGCAACATCGAGCGGGGCGAGGCCTATCAGGCTCTCGCACCGACCCTGTGGGACATCGACTTCCGCTCGGCCATCGCGCAGGCCGAGCTCGAGGACCGCGACCAGCAGGCCGCGTACCACACCATCGAGTTCCCTTTCGCCGACGGATCGGGCACCCTCGCGATCGACACCACCCGTCCGGAGCTGCTTCCCGCCTGCATCGCACTCGTGACGCACCCCGAGGGTCCGCACAAGCACCTCATCGGGACGAAGGTGAAGACGCCGTTCTTCGGCGCGGAGATCGAGATCCACGGACACCACCTCGCCCAGCCCGACAAGGGCACGGGTGCGGCGATGGTCTGCACCTTCGGCGACGTCACCGACATCGTGTGGTGGCGGGAGCTTCGGACCACGGAGAACGAGCCGCTGCCGAACATGACCACGATCGGCCTCGACGGGCGTTTCCTGCCCGAGGCTCCGGCATCCGTCGAGAACCCGGATGCGATCTCCTGGTACACCGAGGAGCTTGCGGGCAAGACCGTGTTCAGCGCCCGCAAGGCGATCGTCGAGAAGCTCCAGGCGACCGGCGACATGACCGCGGTGGGCAAGCCGTTCAACCACGCGGTGAAGTTCTTCGAGAAGGGCGACCGTCCGCTCGAGATCGTCTCGACCCGCCAGTGGTACATCCGCAACGGCGCGCGGGACGGCGAACTGCGCGACACGCTCGTCGCACACGGCCAGGAGCTCGCGTGGCACCCCGAGTTCATGCGCGTGCGGTACGAGAACTGGGTCGGCGGCCTGACGGGCGACTGGCTCGTGTCGCGCCAGCGCTTCTTCGGGGTGCCTATCCCGCTCTGGTACGGCCTCGACGAGAACGGCGAGCGCGACTACGACCGCGTGCTCACCCCCGACGCGGCGACGCTCCCGATCGACCCGACCACCGATGTCCCCGCCGGATACACCGAGGACCAGCGCGGCGTGGCCGGCGGGTTCGATGCCGAGGCCGACATCCTCGACACCTGGGCGACCTCTTCTCTCACACCGCAGCTCGCCGGCGGCTGGCAGCGCGACGAGGAGCTGTGGCAGCTCACCGCACCGTTCGACCTGCGTCCCCAGGGCCAGGACATCATCCGCACCTGGCTCTTCTCGACGATGCTGCGGTCCACGCTCGAAGATGGCAGGGCCCCCTGGCGCAACGCCGCGATCTCCGGCTTCATCGTCGACCCCGACCGCAAGAAGATGTCGAAGTCGAAGGGCAACGTGGTCACCCCGGCAGACGTTCTCGAGGCCCACGGGTCGGACGCGGTGCGCTATTGGGCCGCATCCAGCCGACTCGGTATGGATGCCGCTTTCGACCCGCAGAACCCGACACAGGTGAAGATCGGCCGACGTCTGGCGATCAAGGTGCTCAACGCAGCGAAGTTCGTGCTGTCGTTCCCGGTGCCTGAGGGCGCACAGGTCACGCACGCCCTCGACGCATCGATGCTGACCGCGCTCGACGGCGTGGTCGTCGAGGCGACCAGGGCATTCGACCGCTACGACGCCGCCCGCGCCCTCGAGCTCACCGAGGCGTTCTTCTGGACGTTCTGCGACGACTACCTCGAGCTGGTGAAGGAGCGCGCCTACAACCAGGCCGACGTGGGACAGGCATCCGCTGCCCTCTCGCTGCGCCTGGCCCTGTCGACCCTGCTCCGCCTGTTGGCCCCCGTGCTGTCGTTCGCTGCGGAGGAGTCCTGGTCGTGGTTCGAAGAGGGCTCCGTGCACACGGCCGCGTGGCCGACACCGCTCGGCATCGACGGCGACCCCGCCGTCCTCGCCGCGGCGAGCGAGGCGCTGATCGGCATCCGGCGAGCGAAGACCGAGGCGAAGGCGTCGCAGAAGACTCCGGTCTCACGTGCCGCGATCGCCGCTCCCGCCGCGAAGCTCGAGGCGCTGCGTGCCGCCGCCGATGACCTCCGCGCCGTCGGCCGCATCGCCGAACTCGAGTTCAGCGAGGCGGAGGAGTTCGCGGTCACCGCGATCGAGCTCGCTCCGGTCGAGGCTCCGTGATGCAGCTGGGCACCCGCTGGGCCGCGGGATCGGAGCCGCCGGCTTCGGTCCCCGCCTCGTTGCGGCCGGCCATCGCCGACGTGGAGGCGCAGGGCCTGATCGGTCACTGGACCCTCACCTGGCTCGAGGGACGTGCGATCGCTGAGTTCGACGCCGGCTGGGAGGTCTTCCAGACCGCATCCGGTGAGATCGTCGCCCGCCCCTTCGAGGACTGACGCGATACTCCGACAGACGATCGAGACCCCTGGTAGCCGCGTGGCCGCCAGGGGTCTCGTCGTCACCGGAGTATCTCGGCGCGATCGGGTGCGGTCAGCGCCGCGGCGCTCCCATCTGCGCCAGCAGGTGATCCACCGCACCGGGATCGTGTCGTCGCGCCTGCTGCTCACGAAGGATGTCGAGGGCAAGCATGCGCCTCTGCGCGCGCCGGGCGATTCGGTGTTCGACGTACGCGGTGAGACGGCCGGCCAATCGGAGCAGACCGCGCTCCGCCTGAGTCGGTGCCGCGAGGTGAAGCGTCGCGCTGGTCATGATTCCTCCACGGTCTCGACGGTCGGTGCGGACCCCGCCGGCGAGGGTGTCGGCAGGTCGAAGAGCTCGGCACGCAGTGAGACCCGTCGCACGTCGGGGCCGGTCTGCCCGCGGAAACGCTCGATGGCGCTCTCGATGACCGTCTCCAACTCTTCGCGGAGCGACATCGCCTGCGGCGCCGTCATGTCGAGGTGAGTCGTCAGGGTGACACCGATCTCGCGCCACTCCTCGGGCACCTCCGACTGCGGACGGTTCAGGTATGCCATCAACGTCTCGTGCCGCAGCCGGAAGAACTCGGAGGTCACGATCTGTGCCGCCGCGCGATTCGCCGGCGAGGTCATCTCATCGGGACCGGGCACGTCGATGCGGCCCTTCGGCCGTTCCCACCATCTCTCTCGTGCGGTGCCGCGTCCTTCGACCTCGCGGATGAGATCGTGCGCGGCGAGAGCGCGCAGGTGGTAGCTGGTCGAACCCGAGGTCTCTCCCACGAGCGCCGCGAGCGAGCTGGCCGTCTGCGGTCCCCGCGCAGCCAGCAGGTCGAAGATCTTCACGCGGAGAGGGTGAGCCAGGGCCTTCAGTGCCCCGGCGTCGAGGGTGCGGACCTGTGTCTCGTTCGTCATGCATGCAAAGATACCGTTGCAAAGAAATCTTTGCAAGCTTTCCTTTGCACGTGGTGTCGAGTGCACCTGCCGGGTGAGGGACCCGCACGCGAGCCCCCGAGAACCCGGGTCGCTGCGCCGCACGCATGGTTAGGCTCGGAGG
The DNA here is from genome assembly GCF_002979435.1 of Microbacterium sp. MYb66. GTDB lineage: Bacteria > Actinomycetota > Actinomycetes > Actinomycetales > Microbacteriaceae > Microbacterium. Next base: position 114,140 of record NZ_PCOV01000006.1, read on the forward strand.
ATGACCGACGCCACGAATCCGCTGCTGCAGCCGTCCACGCTCCCGTACGGACTCCCCGACTACCGCGCGATCAAGCCGGAGCACTACCTCCCCGCGTTCCAGGCCGGGTTCGAGGAGCATCTCCGCGAGATCGCGCGGATCACCATGGTGCGGTCGATGCCGACCTTCGAGAACACGTTCGAGGCGCTGGAACGCTCGGGCGAGCTGCTCGACCGGGTGGCGCACGCGTTCTACACCGTGAGCTCGGCAGATGCGACGCCGGAGATCCAGGCGATCGACGAGCAGCTCGCACCCCTGATGGCCGCACATCAGGACGCGATCACGCTCGACGGGCCGCTGTACTGGCGAGTGCGGCAGGTCTACGAACAGCGCGACGCTCTCGCCCTGGACCCCGAGCAGCGCTACCTCGTGGAACGTCACCACCGCGAGATGACCCACGCGGGTGCCGCGCTCGACGACGCGGCGAAGGAGCAGCTGACCGCGCTGAACCAGAAGCTCTCCACTCTGACCAACACGTTCGAGCGCAATCTGCTGAACGACACGAACGACCTCGCCGTGGTGTTCGACTCGGCGTCCGAGCTCGATGGCCTCAGCCAGGGCGAGCTGTCGGCTGCTGCGCGGTCCGCGGCCGACCGAGGGCTCGACGGCAAGTTCCTGATCACTCTCCCTCTCTTCACCGGGCACCCCGCTCTGGCTCAGACGCGCGTACGGGAGTCGCGACGTCGCATCATGGCGGCATCGCTCGCCCGGGGGTCGCGTGACAACACCCACGACAACCGGCCCGTTCTGCTCGAGATCGTGCGGCTGCGCGCGGAGCGCGCGAGTCTCCTCGGCTACGACTCGCATGCGGCCTCTGTGACCGCCGACGAGACGGCGGGAACCCCGGATGCCGTCGAGCAGATGCTCCGGCGGCTCGCGGCGCCCGCGGCACGCAACGCGCTCGCCGAGCGGGCTGCGCTCCAGGCGATCGTCGACGAGACGGAGCCCACCCCCTTCCCGGTCGAAGCCCATGATTGGGCGTTCTACACCGAGCGCGTGCGCACGGCCCGATATGACATCGACTCGAGCGCGCTGCGTCCTTGGTTCGAAGCGGAGCGCGTCCTGCAGGACGGTGTCTTCTTCGCCGCCACGCGCTTGTACGGAGTGACGTTCTCCGAGCGCGAAGACCTCGTCGCCTACCACCCCGGCGCGCGGGTCTTCGAGGTGCGCGACCCCGACGGCTCCCCCGTCGGCCTGTATGTGCTCGACCTCTACACCCGCGACTCCAAGCGGGGCGGCGCGTGGATGAACGCGATCGTGAGTCAATCCCGTCTGCGCGGCACCGCACCGGTGGTGGTCAACAACCTGAACGTGCCGCTGCCCGGTGAAGGAGAGCCGACGCTGCTGACCCTCGACGAGGTCACCACCCTGTTCCACGAGTTCGGCCACGCGCTCCACGGCCTCTTCGCCACCGTGACCTACCCGCACTTCGCGGGCACCAACGTGTTCCGCGACTTCGTCGAGTTCCCGAGCCAGGTGAACGAGATGTGGATCCTGTGGCCGGAGGTCCTCGACAACTACGCCCGCCACCACGAGACGGGCGCACCGCTCGACCCGGCCGTCATCGAGCGCCTTCGTGCGACCGAGACCTTCGACCAGGGACACGCGACCAGCGAGTACCTGGCGGCGGCCTGGCTCGACCAGGCCTGGCATCGGCTGAGCGTCGAGGGCGCCGGCCTCGACGACGTCACGGGCTTCGAAGCGGCCGCCCTCACTGACATCGGGCTGCACGACCCCGCGGTTCCCACCCGTTACTCGTCGACCTACTTCGCGCATGTCTTCTCCGGCGGCTACAGCGCCGCGTACTACTCGTACATCTGGAGCGAGGTGCTCGACGCCGACACCGTCGACTGGTTCCATGAGAACGGCGGTCTGACGCGCGAGAACGGCGACCGGTTCCGTGAGCGCCTTCTCGGAGTGGGCGGGTCGAAGGACCCGCTGGAGGCGTACCGCGACTTCCGCGGCCGCGATGCCGAGATCGAACCGCTCCTGAAGCGTCGTGGACTGGATTCGTGAGCCATGAGACCCTGAGCGCATGAACGCATTCCCGGACGCCCCTTTCGGCCCCCTCGAACAGCTCGACCTGGAAGCCACTCCTCTCGCCGTCATCCGCCACAACGGCCTTCGCCTCACAGATCTGCAGGATGCCTTCGACGCGGGATACTCCGCGATCGCCTTGACCTTCGCCGGCGACGTGCTGATCCCGACGGGTCCCGCGCTGGCGATCTACCACGGCGACCCGATGGACGTGTTCGATCTCGAGCTCGGTTTCCCTGTGCAGTCTCCGCTCGCGAACCCGATCCCCACGGCGAGCGGGAGTGTCATCGTCGCCTCGGCGCTCCCGTCCGGTCGCGCCGTCGCGACCACGGTGCTCGGCTCCTACGACGAACTCGGCGCCGGGTGGGCCGGACTCGTCGAGCGCGCCGGCACGGAAGGGCTCCGCCCCGGCGGGGTCTGGATCGAGGTGTACGTCTCGGATCCTGGCACGACTCCGGAGGAACTTCGCACCGATCTCCTCATGCCGACCGCCTGACCTCGCGACGGCGCCACCGCCGGTGCGTCTACCGCGGCGGTGCGGTGTACAGCTCGGCCGAGCAGCCGAGTTCGCCCGGCTCCAGCCAGATCCGGTCGTACGACGGGGAGACGATCTCTCCGTCGGGAAGTCGCACCCGCAGGACGCAGTCGCTTCCCGGTGTCACCCCCACCGCCACGACTCGCTCCCCTGCCGGAGTGTCGACAGCCTCGACCGTGAACTGCGATCCGGGGAACTCCGCACGGAGCGCATCCACGAGATCCGCGACGCCCGTAGCAGTAGCCACCAGAAGCGCTCCGATCCGCTCCGCCGCGTCGGCCGGCAGCTCGGGGCGGTTCGACGAGGGCGGTGCCGCCGACTCCGTGAGCCCTTTGCACGGGATCTCCTCGTACGCGGCATCCTGCGACACCGAAACCGTGTATCGGTAGCATCGCTCGGCCGAGCCCGCTGAGGTGTGCGGGGCGAAGAGCGCTCCGCTGGAGCTCTCCGCGACGACGGCGCTGATGCGCGCCTCGATCGTGATCCCCTTCCCCTCGCCGAGGCTCCCGCTCCAGGTCAACGGCTCGACCGAGGCGCTGCGCGAGTGGAACATCTCTGCGGCGACAGTCTCGGCGTCGGTGAGATCTCGCGCGCCGCGCAGATCGTCGACCAACGCTCGGGCGACGTGTTCGACCTGGTCGGCCGCCAGATCGTCGCCGTCCTTGTCCTGCATCGACACGACGATCACGATGACGAGCACGATCCCGGCGAGAACGACCACCGCGGCCGGGATCGCGAGCACCGTCGCGGTCAGCTTCCACGGCGACCGGTGGGGCTTCACGCGCTCTTGCGCTTGCGCTCCATCACGATGGTGGGGGGCGCGCCTTCGTCGACGGCCGCGCGGGTCACGATCACCTTGGCCACGTCTTCGGCCGACGGGATCTCGAACATGATCGGGCCGAGGACGTCTTCGAGGATCGCCCGGAGACCACGCGCACCGGTCTTGCGATCGACGGCGAGGTCGGCGATGGACCGAAGGGCTTCCTCTTCGAACTCGAGCTGCACGCCGTCGATCTCGAACATGCGCTGATACTGCTTCACCAGCGCATTGCGCGGCCCGGTCAGGATGTCGATGAGCGCAGCCTGGTCGAGCGGCGAGACGGAGGTGACCACGGGCAGACGACCGATGAACTCGGGGATCAGCCCGAACTTGTGCAGGTCTTCCGGAAGCACCTCGCTGAACAGATCGAGGTCCTTGCCCTTGTCGTGCAGCGGGGCGCCGAAGCCGATGCCGTGCTTGCCGACGCGGGCGGACACGATGTCCTCGAGGCCCGCGAAGGCTCCGGCGACGATGAACAGGACGTTCGAGGTGTCGATCTGCAGGAACTCCTGGTGCGGATGTTTGCGTCCGCCCTGCGGCGGCACCGAGGCCACCGTGCCCTCGATGATCTTCAGGAGCGCCTGCTGAACGCCCTCGCCGGAGACGTCGCGGGTGATCGAGGGGTTCTCCGCCTTGCGGGCGATCTTGTCGACCTCGTCGATGTAGATGATGCCCTGCTCCGCGCGCTTGACGTCGTAGTCTGCGGCCTGGATGAGCTTGAGGAGGATGTTCTCCACGTCTTCGCCGACGTAGCCCGCCTCGGTCAAAGCAGTGGCGTCCGCGACGGCGAACGGCACGTTGAGACGCTTGGCCAGGGTCTGGGCGAGATAGGTCTTGCCGCAGCCGGTCGGCCCGATGAGCAGGATGTTGCTCTTCGCGATCTCGACCTCTTCGGCCTTCTGCTCCGCCGGCTGAAGGGTGCCGTGCGCGCGGATCCTCTTGTAGTGGTTGTACACGGCGACGGAGAGCGCACGCTTGGCGGGCTCCTGGCCGACAACGTACTCCTCGAGGAACGAGAAGATCTCGCGGGGCTTGGGAAGCTCGAACTCGGCGACGCCGTCAGCGGACGACTCCGCCATCCGCTCCTCGATGATCTCGTTGCACAGCTCGACGCATTCGTCGCAGATGTACACGCCGGGGCCGGCGATGAGCTGCTGGACCTGCTTCTGGCTCTTTCCGCAGAAAGAGCATTTGAACAGGTCAGCGCTTTCACCGATGCGTGCCATGCGCGTCCTCCTATGGGGGATCAGAGATCGTCCTTCGAGCCTAACCTCTGCATGCGACACAGGGCCGCATTGGCGCGGACTCGTCCTCCGACGAGTCCGCGCCGGGGGTCAACCGCCCCAGTGCCTCCGGACGACTCCTTCGAGGATCGACGCGAGGCCGTACAGCAGCAGGGAGGAGACGGTGATCGCCACGACGCACGCCCAGACGAACGTGTTGTCCGATCGTCCGATGGCCGACACGATCCCGTAGCCGAGGCCGTTGCCCGTCGCAAGCCACTCGGCGAGCAGAGCACCTCCGATCGCGCCGGGGATGGCGATGCGGATCGACGAGAACAGCGCCGGAAGCGCCGCGGGGATGCGGACCATCCGCATCACGGTGGGTCCTCGTCCGCCGTACACGCTGACCAGGTCCGTCATCTGCGGCGGTGTGCTGCGCAGTCCCATGGTGAGGTTCACCAGCGCCGGGAAGAAGACCACGAGACCGCCGATCACCGAGAGCGTCATGATGTCGCGCCCGAAGATCAGGATGACGATCGGGGCCAGCGCCACGAGCGGCACCGAACGCATCATCATCGCCAGCGGCATGATCGCGAACTCGAGCGCCGGGATCAGGACGAAGAGCATGGCGACGATGATCGCCACACCGAGCCCGGCGGTGAAGCCGATCGCCGCATGTCCGAGCGTGGTCGCGGTCTCCCCGAGGATCTGCACGCGGTTCGACGCGGCGTCCTCCGCGGTGAAGAAGAACCCGGCGACGTCGAGCGGGCTCTTGCCGACGAAGGGCGACACGTCGAACACCCGCAGCGCGATGTCCCAGAGCGCGACGAGCACGACGACGGTGAGGAGACTCCACGCGACCGCGCGCCAGCCACCACGGCCGCGCAGGGCATCGTCGGTCGCGAATCCGGCGGTCGTGGCTTCGGCGACGAGTCCGCCCCGGCGAGCGATCCACTGCAGTCCCCCGATCAGCGCGAACGAGCCGCCGGCGATCACCGCCGCGATCAGGGCGACCGCCCAGGTGCGCTCGACGTCCATGTTCTGCTGCGCGTTGACCATCGCGGCTCCGAGGCCCCGATCGACGCCTCCCACGTACTCGCCGAGGATCGCACCGAGCAGTGCTCCGGGAGCAGCGATCTTGAGAGCGCTGAAGATCGACGGCAGCGCGGAGAAGAGCTGCACCTTTCGCAGTCGGGTCACCGGGCCACCGCCGTACGCGGTCACGAGGTCGAGCGCGCGACGATCCGCGGAGCGGAATCCCAGCAGGGCGTTCACGACGGTCGTGAAGAACACGGCGAACGCGGCGAGCACGATCGCGGTTCCCGAGGGCGCTCCGCCACGGGGTGCGCCGACGAGCAGGTAGACGATCGGTCCGATGGCCACGATCGGAACGCAGTAGCTGATCACGGCGAGCTGCACGACGAAGCGCTCCGTCACCGGGACCACCAGCGCCACGGCCGCAGCGAGCAGGCCGAGCCCCACCCCGATGCCGTAACCCTGAATGGCCTCGAGCATCGTGACCGAGGCGTTGGTCCAGTAGAAGGCGAAGCCGTCGCCGACGAGCTGGCCGATCACGGCCGGCGGCGTCGGCACCGTGCCGGCCGCCGCAAGAGGACCTGCCGCGAGCAGCCACCAGATCGCGAGGACGGCGAGCGTCCCCAGCAGCCCCATCAGCCGCGGGTCGATGCTGCGTCGACGCGACAGGGAGCCGACCGCGACCGCGACCGTCGCGCTCATCGCTGCTCTCCGGCGGGCAGGCCGTTCTTCTCCTCGAAGAGCAGCTCGGTGGCGTGGTCGACGAGCTCATGGAACTCGGGCGAACGCAGCAGCTCCGGCGTCCGCGGGCGCGGCAGGTCGATCTCGAGGATCGTCTTGACCCGTCCCGGCCGCGCACTCATCACCGCGACCCGGTCGGCGAGGAAGATCGCCTCGGTGATGCCGTGTGTCACCAGCAGCGTCGAGGCCGGCTTCGCGGCGAGGATGCGCTGCAGCTCGAGGTTCATCCGCTGCCTGGTCATGTCGTCGAGCGCGCCGAACGGCTCGTCGAGGAGCAGCACGGACGGCTGCACGGCCAGCGCCCTGGCGATCGAGACACGCTGACGCATGCCGCCGGACAGCTGCGCCGGTCGCGCGTTCTCGAAGCCTTTGAGCCCGACGAGCCCGATCAGCTCGGTGAGCTGCTCGCGATCCACGTCCACTCCGGAGATCTCCAGGGGCAGTCGGACGTTCGCGTACACACTGCGCCACGGCAGCAGCGCCGAGTCCTGGAACGCGATCCCCATCTGGTGCTGTGCACGGATGCGCGCCGGATCCTCGCCGTGCACGAGCGCCTCGCCCGCGCTGGGCTCGTCGAGGCCCGCGAGGATGCGCAGGATCGTGGACTTGCCGCAGCCGGACGGGCCGAGAAGGGCGAGCAGCTCGCCGCGTCCCGTCTCGAGCGAGACGTCGGAGAGAGCCGTCACCGTACCGCGTCCACGGCCGAAGGTCTTCGTGAGCCCTCTCAGAGAGAAGCCTCCGGATGCGTCGGGGACGGACGACGGCGATGCGGACAGGTCCGCCAGAGGGGCGCTCACTTGGTCACCTTCAGGAGTTCGGGGTGCTCGGCGTAGATCTCCTCGAGCAGGCTCATGTCGAACAGATCCTCGGCGGCGATGTCGACCCCCGCGAAGGAGATGGCCTCGACGTTGCGCTCGATCGCCTCTGGGGTGAGGAGGAACAGGCCCGACTCGATGCTGCTGTCCGGGTAGACATAGCCGACCTGGATCTCGGCCTGTGCAGCCTCCTTCTCGGGGTTCAGCCCGAGGTCGGCCCCGTACTCCTCCAGCGCCAGGTCGACGCCCTTCTGGGGATCGGCGACGGCCTGGGTCCACCCCTTGATCTCCGCGAGGAGGAATGCCTTCACGCGATCGCGGTCCTCCGCGAGCGCCTCCTCCGTGACGATGAAGCTCGTACCGGCGAACGGCAACCCGTTCTCCGCGAGCGGGAGCGAGACGACCTTCTCGCCCTGCTGCTCCAGCACGATGCGCTCGTTGGTGTCGAGGCCGAAGTAGCCGTCGACCTCGCCATTGGTCAGCAGCGCCGGGTTTCCCTCAGCCGGCACGAACTCGATCGAGTCGGGATCGATGCCGTTGGCATTGGCCAGCGCCTCGACGATGGTCTGCGCGGTACCGGCGGTCACACCGATGCGGGCACCTTCGAGATCCTCGGGCGTGCGGATCGCGGTCGGCCCGTCCATCGACAGGATGGTGAATGCATTGAGCTGATAGACGGATCCGATGATCTTCACCGGCATGCCTTCGGCCGCGATGACGTTGGCCGTCGTGAGCGCCGTCGAGAATCCGACATCGGCTTTTCCTGAGGCGACGGAGGCCTCCACCGCCGTCGGGCCGGCGATCAGGTCGACGCTGCTGAATCCTTCGTCGAGATAGAGCCCCTCGCTGTCGGCGATGTACTCGCCGCTGTTCTGGGCGTTCTTGACGAACGAGAGCTGCAGCGCGAGATCACCGAACGACGGCTCGCCGTCCGCGCCGGAGCCGGAGGCGGACGCGGAGCAGGAGGTCAGGGCTGCGAGCAGGGTCACCGCAGAGGCGGCGGCGAGCACGGAGCGGGTGCGGATGGACATCATTGTTTCTCCTCGATCGGGGTCGGGTGTGGGAGTGGATGAGGGAGGGTCACGCGCCGGCGTGGCCGATGTGGGCCTGGAGTCCGCCGCTGCGCCGCGGGCGGCTGATCGCTGCGAGGGCGAGCGCGACGGCATCTGCGGGCGAGTCGACGAACTCGAGCTCGGCGCTGCGGCGTTCATCGAGCCACCGTTCGTCGACGAGCGAGTCGCGGATGCGGTCGGACCAGCCGCCGCTGCCGCGGAGAACCACGACCGGGGTGCCCACGTCGTACGCGATGGTGAGCTCGTTGAGGGTGCCGACGCCTCCGCCGATCATGACGATCGCGTCGCAGCAGCGGGCGGTGAGGATGTTGCGCATGGTACCCATGCCGGTCGGGAACGCCACGTCGAGGTGGTCGTTGGCGTGCGTGTAGTCCGCCTGCGGCAGGAATCCGATGGTGAAGCCTCCTGCAGCCTTGGCTCCCTCGGCCGATGCGTCCATGACTCCACCGGTACCGCCGTTGACGAGTACGGCTCCGGCGTCGGCGATCAGGCGCCCCACCTCTCGCGCCGATGCGAGCAGCTCCGGAGCCAGCACGACGCCCGGTCTCGCGGCGTTGCCGATCACGCCGATCGTGGTCTTCCTCATAGGGGGGTCACTCCTTCTCGAACGCGCGCGATGCGCTGGGCAAGGTCTTCGGTGGCGGGTGCCGCCAGGTCGAGCGGGCTCGCCGCGTCGAGGGCGTAGGTCGCGTAGGCCGAGGCCTCGACGGCCGCGGACAGCAGGTCGCGTCCGGCGGCCCGCGCGGTGGCGAAGGTCCCGCAGAACACATCGCCCGCGCCCGTGGCGTCCAGGTGCTCCCCGACGGGGTACGCGGGAACAGCCCAGGCCTCGCCCGACCTCGCATCGGAGACGAGTGCGCCGTCGGCACCGCGCTTCATCACGACGACGGGCGCGCCGTACTCGTGGAACCGTGCGACCAGATCGTGGTGGTCGACGCCGGGCGCGAAGACGTCGGTGTCCGAGCTGCTGGGAAGGAAGACGTCCACCAGGGACAGGTGGTCCTTGAGCACGGCGTCTCCGTCGCGGCGCAATTCGAAACGAGCCGGGCAGTCGACCTGGATGTCCGCTGCCCCCGCGTCGCGGAGCCCGGTCACCAGCTCGGCGAAGCGCACGGCAGGCAGGAGCCCGAGGTGCCACCGGGCAGCCCGCGTCGGGGCCAGGTCGGCGGCGGTCGGCAGCGTTGCCAGCGTGAGCGCCGGGTCACGGGTCGTGTCGGCGAACTCCGGTCGAACCGTGTCCGGGAGGACCGCGACTGCTCCGGCGGGGGCCGGCTGCGCCCGGGAGCCGTCCGGCCGATAGGCGAAGGTCACACGGGCGTTGCGCGCCGCGTCCGAGCGACGGACACCTGAGACGTCGATACCGCGGGTGGCGATCGTCGCCAGGTCAGCCGGCGAGTAGTCTGCCCCGACGACGGCGTGCGCGACGGGGGCTCCTCCGGCAAGTACGCCCGCCCCCATGGATGCCCACAGCGCATTGCCGCCGAGCTGTCCGGTGGACCAGGTTCCATCGGCGCGGATGATCGCATCGATGGTGAAGCCGCCCACGATGTCGACTCGGTTCTCCGACTGCACTGTCTCACCTCTGTTTAAACAAACGAACTACAATGTCTATTGCTCGACAAGATACTACACATTGAGACCACGCGGAGGACTTTGCCAGAATGACGATCATGAATCTCCCTCCGGTCCGCGATCGCCGTCCGCTGGCCGTGCAGGTGTACGACCGCCTGTTCGATGCCCTCTCCAACGCATCCGGCTCCCCCGCCGCCCTCCCGACGGAAGAAGAGCTGACACGCCAACTGGGCGTGAGCCGCACCACGGTCCGGCAGGCGCTGGCCCTCCTCGAGGAGGACGGCGTGATCGAGCGCGGCCCGGGGCGCCGTCGCCACGTCGCCGGAACCGCTCCGGCGCGCGCCGGCACGGTTGTCGCTCTCGAGACCATGGTCCGCGCGCCGGAGCGTATCCTCGTGCGCCGCATAGCCCGCACCCTCTCCCCCGCCACGGAGTGGAACTCGCGACTGCTCGGCATCGACCGCGGCGACGAGATCGTGACCTGGGAGAGCGAGCTGCTGATCGACGACACCGTCGTCGCCAGTGCGCTGGAGTTCATCCAGGCATCGGACGAACCGGTGACGCAGACGGAGGACGCCACGCTCTTCGCACAGCTCGGTGCCCAGTATCAAGCGAAGGCGGAACTCGCCTCGCTGCGGATCGCGCCGTACATCACCGACACGCGTCGCATCGGTCGCAGAAGACAGGGGGCGTCGCTGATCACTCTCACCTTCACCACCCGCGCCCCCGGGAAGCCGACCTATCTCGCGAAGCACGTGGTCGATCTCGACGCCGTGCCGCTCGAACTGCTGACGGGCTCAGCGGCGGCCGATGCCGAGGGAGGGGACGAGGAGACCGGCTGACTCGTCCGCATGCGCGGAGGGCCCTGCAGCGCTTCACGCGCCGCAGGGCCCTCCGTCGATTCGTGACAGCTGTTACACGAGACTCTTGGTGTGCCAGACGGTCTTCACCTCGGTGAAGGCGCCGATGCGCTCCGGGGAGGCGACGACCTCACCGGGGGCGAGGACGCGCTTCAGAGTCTCGGCGGCGGCGATCTGCATGTCGACCCAGTCGAGGTCGCCCGCACCGGCCAGGTCGAGCGCGTTCACGTCCTGATGGGACGCCAGCCACGGAGCGATCTCCGCCGGAGAGCCGGTGAGCACGTTGACGACTCCGCCGGGGACATCGCTGGTGGTCAGAACCTCGGCGAGGCTGATGGCCGAGAGCGGGTGACGCTCGCTCGCGACGACCACCACCGCGTTGCCGGCGACGAGTGCCGGCGCGACGACCGACACCAGACCGAGCAGCGCCGAATCCTGCGGAGCGACGATCGCGACGACACCGGTCGGTTCCGGCACCGAGATGTTGAAGTACGGCCCCGACACGGGGTTCGCATTGCCCGCGACCTGCGCGTACTTGTCGCACCAGCCCGCGTACCAGACCCAGAGATCGATCGCCTCGTCCACCTGCGCTCCGGCGGCGGCGGTCGACCCGCCCTCCTGCGCGACGATCTCGTCGATGAACTGTGCGCGTCGGCCTTCGAGGACCTCGGCGACGCGGTAGAGCACCTGGCCACGGTTGTAGGCGGTCGCGCCCGACCATCCCTTGACGGCCGCGCGCGCGGCGACGACGGCATCGCGAGCATCCTTGCGGGATCCCTGCGCGGCGTTCGCGAGGAAGGCCCCCTGGGGACTGAGCACCTCGTACGTGCGGCCGGACTCGCTCCGCGGGAAGGCCCCGCCGATCGCCAGCTTGTACGTCTTCGGAACACTGAGTCGGTTGCTGGCACTGGGTCGCTTGCTCATGCTGCGGCTCCCTTGAGGTAGGCGGTGAGCCCCTGGCGGCCGCCCTCGCGGCCGAATCCGGACTCCTTGTAGCCGCCGAACGGGCTCGACGGATCGAAGCGGTTGAAGGTGTTGGCCCAGATCACGCCGGCACGCAGGCGATCGGCCACCGCGAGGATGCGCGAGCCCTTGTCGGACCAGATCCCTGCGGACAGACCGTAGGGCGTGTTGTTCGCCTTCGCGATCGCCTCGGCGGGCGTACGGAAGGTGAGCACCGAGAGCACGGGGCCGAAGACCTCGTCACGCGCGATGCGATGCGACGCCTCGACACCGGTGAAGATCGTCGGTGCGAACCAGAAGCCCTGTTCCGGAATCGCGCAGTCTGCGGTCCAGCGCTCTGCGCCCTCTGCCTCACCGATGTCGCTGAGCTCACGGATGCGAGCGAGCTGCGCGGCGGAGTTGATCGCACCGATGTCGGTGTTCTTGTCGAGCGGATCGCCGAGACGAAGGGTCGACAGGCGCGTCTTGAGCCGGTCGACGACCTCGTCGTGGATCGACTCCTGCACCAGCAGACGGCTTCCGGCGCAGCAGACGTGACCCTGGTTGAAGAAGATCCCGTTCACGATGCCTTCGACGGCCTGGTCGATGGGCGCATCGTCGAAGACGATGTTCGCAGCCTTGCCGCCGAGCTCCAGCGTCAGCTTCTTGCTCGTGCCGGCCACGGCCCGCGCGATGTCGCGGCCGACTCCGGTCGAACCGGTGAAGGCGACTTTGTCGACGCCGGGGTGGCGCACGAGCGTGGAGCCGGTGGCGCCGGCCCCGGTCACGATGTTCACGACGCCGGCCGGAAGGTCGGCCTGCTGCAGGATCTCCGCGAAGATCAGCGCCGTGAGCGGAGTGGTCTCGGCCGGCTTGAGCACGACCGTGTTGCCTGCGGCGAGAGCGGGAGCGATCTTCCACGCCAGCATCAGCAGCGGGAAGTTCCACGGGATGATCTGCCCCGCGACGCCGAGCGCGCGAGGGTTCGCCCCGAGCCCCGCATGATCGAGCTTGTCGGCCCAGCCGGCGTAGTAGAAGAACCAGGAGGCGACGAGCGGCACGTCGACGTCGCGGCTCTCCTTGATCGGCTTCCCGTTGTCGAGGCTCTCCGCGACGGCGAGCTCGCGGGCGCGCTCCTGCACGAGTCGGGCGATGCGGAAGAGGTACTTCCCCCGGTCGCGGCCGCTCATCTTCGACCAGGTCTTGTCGTAGGCACGGCGCGCGGCGGCGACCGCACGGTCGACGTCCTCGTCACTGGCCGAGGCGATCTCGGCGATGTGCTTTTCGGTCGCCGGCGAGATGGTGTTGAACGGGGTGCCGGAGCCGTCGACGAACTCGCCGCCGATGAACAGGCCGTAGCTGTTCTTGAGGTTCAGGACCGCGGTGGACTCCGGTGCCGGAGCGTATTCCAGAAATGACATGTTCGTCTTCCCGTCAGTCGATCGTGACGTAGTCGGGGCCCGAGTAGTGGCCGGAGCTGAGCTTCTGACGCTGCAGGAGCACGTCGTTGAGGAGGCTGGAGGCGCCGAAGCGGAAGAGGTGCGGCTGCAGCCACTCCTCCCCGACCGTCTCGGCGACCGTGACGAGATACTTCACCGCGTCCTTCGAGGAGCGGATGCCACCGGCCGGCTTCACGCCGATCTTCTCGCCCGTTCCCCGATGCCAGTCGCGCACGGTCTCCAGCATGAGGAGCGTCGTCGGAAGCGTCGCCGCAGGCTGCACCTTGCCCGTCGACGTCTTGATGAAATCGCCTCCGGCCAGGATGCCGAGCCAGGAGGCGCGCTTGATGTTGTCGTAGGTGTTCAGCTCACCGGTCTCCAGGATCACCTTGAGCGAGGCGTATGAGCCGTCCTCACGACGGCATGCCTCCTTCACCTGGGCGATCTGATCGAACACGAGGCCGTATCGGCCGGAGAGGAACGCCCCCCGATCGATGACCATGTCGATCTCGTCGGCCCCGGCCGCGACCGCTTCGGCGGTGTCCGCGAGCTTGATCGCGAGCGAAGCACGGCCGCTCGGGAACGCCGTGGCCACGGCGGCGACCGAGATCAGACCGTCATCGGGGTCGCCGTGCAGGCTGCCGAGCGCGGTGACCGCGTCACCGACCATGTCCCCGTACACGCACACCGCGGCGACCCGCGGCGTCGTCGGGTCAGCGGCATCCGGGGTCTTCGCCTTGGCGACGAGCGAGCGCACCTTGCCGGGGGTGTCGGCGCCTTCGAGGGTGGTGAGGTCGATCAGCTTGATGATCGTGTCCAGCGCCCACGCCTTCGAGGTGGTCTTGATGGATCGCGTGCCGAGTCCGGCAGCCCGCTGTTCCAGACCGACGGCGTCCACACCGGGGAGTCCGTGCAGGAAGCGCCGGAGCGTGGCGTCGTCGGGCTCACCGCCGAGAACATCCACCGCCGTCCTGCGGCTGAGTTCTTTGGTCGTCACTGTTCCTCCAACAATGCTCGTGCTGTGGTCTCATCGGTCACCAGTACGCCGCACAGGCCGCTGGTCACGACTGTACGCGCGATGTCGTGCTTGGCGGGGCCCGCCGTGACGAAGATCGCGCGGGTGGCTCCGCGCAGCCGGTCGAGCGAGACGCCGACCGTTCGGGCGTCGAGCTGCGAGTCGACGATGTTGCCCTCGGCATCGACGTATCGGCCGAGAACATCGCCGACCGCGCCGCGTCGGGCGAGCTCTTCCACGTCCTCCGCGCTGAGGTATCCGTTCTCGACATGGGCGGACGAAGCATCGCAGGGGCCGGCGGTGAACAGGAAGGCCTGAGCCTCCGCGGCCTCTTCCAGGACGGCCGCGACGGTGCGGTCCGACTCGATGGCCTGCTTGGTCTCGACGCGCTCCAGGATGGCGGGACTCGGCAGCAAGGACACCTGGCCCGAAGCGCGCTGCGCGATCGTGACGGCCAGTCCGGCCGCCCCGCCGGAGCGACGGTTCAGACTCACTCCCCCGTTGAGCTGCACGACGGTGACGCCGTTGGCCCAGCCGTCCGGGAGCGCCTCGGCGACGGCGCGCAGCGTGCGGCCCCAGCTCACCCCGAGCGTGCGGGGAACCGGCCGCAGGGCGGTCAGGAAATCGGCGGCGGCCTGTGCGACGCGCTCCAGGGTGCCGTCATCGCCCTCGGGTGCGGGCACCACGACGGCGTCCGTCAGACCGAAGCGATCCACCAGAAGCCTCTCGAGGCCGAGTCGACGCGCGCGGGGGTGCACGATCTCGATACGCACGATGCCGCGTTCTCGCGCCTGCGTCAGGAGGCGTCCGACCTTCCAGCGGGAGATCTTCAGGAGTCCGCCGATCTCGTCCTGGGTCTTGTCCTCGTCGTAATACAGCTCGGCGACGCGGACCATGAGCAGATCTTCTTCCACGGCATCCTCCTTCCATCTCCAGCGTAGGCGGTGAACTGCGTTCGCGCATCTGGATGCTCATATGCGCACCGTCGCGTAGGGCCGCTGCACATCCGCCGGAGACGACGAAAGGACGCCCGCCATGATGACGGACGTCCTTTCGAGGTCGAGCGGGTCAGACGCGCTTGCGCGTCGTGAGCACCTGGTCGACGATGCCGTACTCCAGCGCCTGAGCCGCGGAGAGGATGTTGTCGCGATCGATGTCGCGGTTCACCTGCTCCGGAGTGCGCTTGGTGTGCCCGGCGAGGGTCTCTTCGAGCCAGGTCCGCATGCGGAGGATCTCCGCGGCCTGGATCTCGATGTCGGAGGCCTGACCGTGGCCGGCCTCCCCCATCGCGGGCTGGTGGATCAGCACGCGGGCGTTCGGAAGTGCGAGGCGCTTGCCCGGCGCACCGGCCGCCAGCAGCACGGCCGCAGCGGATGCCGCCTGGCCGAGCACCACGGTCTGGATCTGCGGCGCGACGTACTGCATCGTGTCGTAGATCGCCGTCATCGCGGTGAACGAGCCACCGGGCGAGTTGATGTACATCGTGATGTCGCGCTCGGCATCCTGGCTCTCCAGGACGAGGAGCTGCGCCATGACGTCGTCGGCCGAGGCGTCGTCGACCTGCACGCCGAGGAAGATCACGCGGTCTTCGAACAGCTTGTTGTACGGGTCCTGACGCTTGAAGCCGTAGGCCGTGCGCTCTTCGAACTGCGGCAGCACGTAGCGGCTGGAGGGCAGGTCACCGGCTGAGCGGAAGGTGGGTGTGTACATGAGCGTCCTTTCGCTTTCCGTTACTCGGTGTCCTGGTCGGTTCCGCCGCCGCCGATGACGTCGGAGGCCGATTCCCGGATGTGGTCGACGAAGCCGTACTCGAGCGCTTCCTCGGCGGTGAACCAGCGGTCGCGGTCACCGTCGGCGTTGATCTGCTCGACCGACTTGCCGGTCTGCGCCGCCGTGATCTCGGCGAGGCGGTTCTTCATCGACATGATGAGCTGCGCCTGCGTCTGGATGTCGCTCGACGTACCGCCGAAGCCACCGTGCGGCTGGTGCAGCAGCACTCGCGCGTTGGGCGTGATGTACCGCTTGCCCTTGGTGCCGGCGGTCAGCAGCAGCTGACCCATCGACGCGGCCATTCCGATGCCGACCGTGACGATGTCGTTCGGCACGAACTGCATCGTGTCGTAGATCGCCATACCGGCGGTGATCGAGCCGCCGGGTGAGTTCACGTAGAGATAGATGTCTCGCTCGGAGTCTTCTGCGGCGAGAAGAAGGATCTTCGCGCAGATCTCGTTCGCGTTCTCGTCGCGCACCTCCGAACCCAGCCAGATGATGCGGTCCTTCAGCAACCTGTCGAAGACGCTCGTTGCGAGGAGGGGTTCTGCAGCCATGTCAGCTCCTGATTCCGTGTTTCAGTGATTCGAATCTACCGGCGACAACGCAGCGCTCAGGCCGTGTTCGCCGTCGGCATATCAGGTGTCGGCGTCCGCGATCTCGCGGGCGTACGCCGTCATCGAGCGGTGGTAGCGCGGGAGGTGCGGCACCAGGGCGAGCAGCGCCACCGAGAGGCCCTGCGCCGGCCGTCCTGCGCTTGCGAGGATCAGGGCGTGGACCGAGGCGATGGCGTCTCGATACGGGCCGTCGCCCGACAGCTCCTCCTCGGCGCGGATCACCGCCAGCGCTTCGTCGTATTCGCCGAGGTTCCGCAGCGAGCTGGCCATCTGGATCACGCACGGCGGACGATGATCCTCATCCAGCCCGAGCGCCAGCGCACGTCGATACAGCTCCACCGCCTCGGCCGGTCGCCCTGCGGAGTCCCGCGCACCGGCGCGCTCGAACTCGGCACGGCCGTCGTCCGGTCCACGCTCTGCGGCAAGAGCATCGATGCGGGCGATCGTGTCGTCGCCGACCTCTTCGCCTGTCGCGTCGTCCCACACCTCGTCGATGCGCTCATCCCACGTCTTCATCGCTGCCTCTCCTGGATGGAAAAGAGGGCGGATGCCGCAGCATCCGCCCTCTTCACTGGATCGTGTCCGATCACTCGGCCTTGTCGGCCGCCTTCTTGGCCGGAGCCTTCTTGGCGGCGGGCTTCTTGGCAGCAGGCTTCTTCTCGGCGGGCTCCTCCGCAGCATCGGCGTCGGCCTTCTTGGCCGGAGCCTTCTTCGCAGGGGCCTTCTTGGCCGGAGCCTTCTTCGCCGGCTTCTCCTCGGCCTCCGCCTCAGCCTCAGCGGCCTCGTCGTCGGTGACGATGAAGTCGGACAGATCGACGGGCTTGCCGTTGCTGTCGACGACCTTCACCTTGCCGAGCGCGATCGCGAGCGCCTTGTTGCGGGCGACCTCGCCGACGAGCGCCGGCAGCTGGTTGGAGGACTGCAGCGCCTCGACGAACTCCTGCGGCGCCATGCCGTACTGCGCAGCCGACTGGATGAGGTACTGGCTGAGCTCTTCCTGCGACACCTGCACGTCGGCCTGCTCGGCGATCGTGTCGAGGAGCACCTGCGTGCGGAACTGCTTCTCGCTCGCCTCGGTGACCTCGGCACGGTGCACGTCGTCTTCGAGACGACCTTCGCCCTCGAGGTGGCTGTGCACCTCGTCCTCGATGAGCTGCGGCGGGACGGGGATCTCGATCTGCTCGAGCAGCGCCTCGACGAGCTTGTCGCGCGCGGCCGAGCCCTGCGTGAACACGCCCTGCTGCGCGACGCGCTCGGCCAGGCTCTCGCGGAGCTCGGCGATCGTGTCGAACTCGCTCGCGATCTGCGCGAAGTCGTCGTCGGCCTCCGGGAGCTCGCGCTCCTTGACGGCCTTGACCGTCACCGAGACCTCGGCCTCGGAGCCGGCGTGGTCGCCGCCGACGAGAGCCGAGCGGAAGGTGGTGTCCTCGCCTGCGGTGAGCGACTCGATCGCGTCATCGATGCCCTCGAGCAGCTCGCCGGAGCCGATCTCGTAGGAGACGCCTTCGGCGCGGTCGATCTCGGCACCGTCGATCGTGGCGACGAGGTCGAGCTCGACGAAGTCGCCCTTTGCGGCAGGACGGTCGACGGGGACGAGCGTGCCGAAGCGGGCGCGCATGTTGTCGAGCTCGGCGTCGAGCGCGGCCTCGTCGGCCTCGACGGCGTCGACCGTCACGGTGATGCCGTCGTACGAGGGGAGCTCGATCTCGGGGCGGACGTCCACCTCGATGTCGACGAGCAGATCGCCGGAGAAGTCCTTCTCATTCGGCCACTGCGTGATGTCGGCGGCCGGGCGACCGACGACGCGCAGCTTGTGCTCGACCGTCGCGTCGCGGAAGAACTTGTCCAGGCCCTCGTTCACCGCGTGCTCGATCACGGCACCGCGACCGATGCGCTGATCGATGATCGGCGCCGGGACCTTGCCCTTACGGAAGCCGGGGATCTGGACATCCTGAGCGATGTGCTCATAGGCGTGAGCGATGCTCGGCTTGAGGTCGTCCGGGGTGACCGTGATGCTGAGCTTGACCCGGGTCGGGGTCAGCTTCTCGACGGTGCTGTTCGCCATGCTGGTGTGTTCTCCTTGTGATTTCCGCATCGGATCGCGGCTGTAAAGGTCTGTGGGGGCCGTGTCGGGGCGACAGGAGTTGAACCTGCGACCTCCCGCTCCCAAAGCGGGCGCTCTACCAAGCTGAGCTACGCCCCGGGGAATCCGCACGCAGATTCAGCCCCACCGAGTCTAACGGACAGGAGCATGCGTCAGAGTCCGGTATAGTCGATGAGTCGGTACCGAGCCTTCCGAGGCCCGGATCCGGGGCTGTAGCTTAGTGGTAAAGCCTTAGTCTTCCAAACTAATGATGCGGGTTCGATTCCCGTCAGCCCCTCGGATCTCAGAAGGCCCTCACCTCACGGTGGGGGCCTTCTCGCATCCCGCCCCTGCTCGTCGAATACGCTGACAGCATCGCTGCACGCAGTCTCCGATCGGAAGGCACCATCGAATGGGCACGACGTGACCGTCCCCACCCGCCTGGGCACCGACGCGCCTCCGTCCTCTCCGCTCACCGGCGGGCATCAGCTCCCGACGCTCTTCTCCGCGGGGACCACCACCCCCGCTGCCGCACCACGACCGGCGAGGCGCAAGGGCCTCGTCTTCGGGCTGCTCGGCGCCGTCGGTGTGATCGCTGCGCTGGCCATCACCCAGCTGAGTGCGAACCTCGGATACGACGGCGCAGCAGCGCAATACGACGATGCCGCCCAGCAGGCGACCACGGCGAAGGCGGACGTCCGCGCGGACACCGCCGATCTGCGCGGCACCACCGACGCGGGTGGGACGGTGCTCTCGGTGGAGAACCGACCGCTCGTCGTCACGGACGAGGTCGAGACCGCACTGACGGCGGCCGTCGCTGACGGGACCGCGGTCGCCTCCGATGCGGAGGGCGTTCTCGCCACGGGTATCGCCGCAGTGGGCACGAAACCCGTCTGGTTCTGGGAGCTGTTCGGTGCCGCGTCCGCCCTGGAGCAGCGAGGCGCCGAGGTCATTCTCCTGACCGACGACCTCGCGGCGGTGTCGACGGACATCTCGGACGCCCGCGCAGCGATCACCGAGAGCGGCCTGACCCTTCTTTCCGCCGCCGCAGAGGCGGCCCCCGGCTTCGAGACAGCTCACCTCTCCGCGCGCAACGACGCGGTGATCGCCCTGCGGAACGCGGCGGCCTCCGTGACCGCGGCACGCACGATGGACGGATCGGCGGCGACAGCGTACCTCTCGCTGCAGGAGGCGGCGGCACGGGTCATCGCGACCGAGAGCGAGGAGCTGTCCGAGAAGGCAGGACCGCTGATGGATGTCAGGCTCGAGATCGAGGCCTTCGCCCGCTCCCTTGCCCCGGGCGTTCTCCTGGACTTCGACTGGGCTCCGACGGTGAGCGGCGCCGGCGACAACGGCAGCATGGGCGGCTACACGACCTGGTGGTGGGACGATCCGGGACGCGCGACCATCCAACTCTCGAACTCGGTCGCGGAGCAATGGCCGGCGGAGCGGAGCAAGGCGCTCGTCGCGCACGAGGTCGGTCACGCGATCAGCGTGAAGTGTCAGGGCATGTACGACGCATCCACACAGGACAGCATCGAGAAGTGGGCGACCGCGTGGGCCATCAGCATGGGCTTCACCGATGACGCCAACGGGGTCTGGGCCTATGGCTATCCGCCGCAGAACTACATCGACGCGGCAGCCGGGTGCCGCTGATCCCCCGCGCTTTCGGCCGGGCACGGAAGAAGCCGCCGCGATCTCTCGCGGCGGCTTCTTCGATGTCAGCTCGAGGTCACTGCCCCCGGCGCTCACGCAGCTGCGTGAGCGCATCGTCCAGAAGCTGGACGGCCTCCTCGTCGGTACGACGCTCCTTCACATACGCGAGGTGCGTCTTGTACGGCTCCGCCTTCGCGAGAGCAGGAGGGTTCTCCTTGTCGCGCCCGGCGGGCAGCCCGGACTGCGGGTGGTCGATCGTCTCCGGGATCTCCTCTTCGGGGAGGCCCGCAGCGAAGTAGCGCACGGTCTCGTTGCCGAGGCCGTCCCAGTACGACACGGCGATGCGGTCGGCGTGATAGCCGTGGTCCTGCTCCCCCATCGGGCCGGAGCCCACTCGTGTGCCGCGGATCGCGTTTCCACCGGTTGCCATCAGATGACCTCGAATTTCGTGATGAGGCCCAGCGCGACGATGGCGACGAACCATGTCAGAGCCAGGACGACGGTGAAGCGGTTCAGGTTCCGCTCCGCGAGCCCGGAAGAGCCGACAGCGGAGGTCATGCCTCCACCGAACATGTCGGACAGGCCGCCGCCGCGACCTTTGTGCAAGAGGATGAGGAGGGTCAGCAGAACGCTGGTGATGCCCAGCACGACCTGCAGGACGAACTCGAGAATTGCCACGAGAAAGAGCCTTTCGCTGGGGCCGGAGCGCCCCCGTAACGGTCAAGTATACGGTGCAGCGGGGCCGCAGCCCCGCTGCACTCACACGCCGACGTGCTTCTCGAAGCGGATGATCGCAGCGAACTCGTCCACGACGAGGCTCGCCCCGCCGACCAGGGCGCCGTCCACATCGGGCTCGCGCATGAAGCTGGCGATGTTCGCCGCCTTCACCGAGCCGCCATAGAGGATGCGCGTCCGTGCCGCCGCCTCGTCGCCGAGGACCTTCGCGATGACGGCGCGGAGCGCGGCGCAGACGTCCTGCGCCTGCTGCGGCGTCGCCGCCTGGCCGGAGCCGATCGCCCAGACGGGCTCGTACGCCACGACGATGTCGGCCTTCGGCGAGACGCCCTGGAGCGCCGCCTCGAGCTGCGAGACCGGAACAGCGCTCGCACCGAACTTCTCCAGGTCACCCGCGGTCTCGCCGACGCAGATCACCGGCACCAGGCCGTGCTTGAGCGATGCCTGCACCTTGGCCGCCACGACGTCGTCGCCCTCGGCGTGATACTCACGACGCTCCGAGTGGCCGATGATGACGTACTTCGCATCGAGCTTCGCCAGGAACGCACCGGACACCTCGCCGGTGTACGCACCGGAGTCGTGAGCGGAGACATCCTGCGCGCCCAGTGCGAACGGGATCTTGTCCGCGTCGATGAGCGTCTGCACGCTGCGGATGTCCGTGAACGGCGGGAAGACCGCCACCTCGACAGACCCGTCCTCGTGCTTCGCATCCTTCAACGTCCAGTGCAGCTTCTGCACGAACGCGACCGCCTGCAGGTGGTCGAGATTCATCTTCCAGTTTCCCGCGATCAGCGGGGTACGGGCGTTCACACCCATCCGAGGACCTCCAGCCCAGGTAGTTTCTTGCCCTCGAGGAACTCGAGGCTCGCGCCGCCGCCGGTCGAGATGTGACCGAACTGATCGTCGGAGAAGCCCAGCTGACGCACGGCGGCAGCGGAGTCGCCCCCACCCACGACGCTGAGGCCGTCGACCTCGGTGAGCGCCTGCGCCACGGTCTTCGTACCCGCCGCGAAGGCCGGGAACTCGAACACGCCCATGGGACCGTTCCAGAACACCGTCTTCGACTCCCGGATCACCTCGGCGAAACGTGCCGCCGTCGCCGGTCCGATGTCCAGTCCGATTCCGGAGGCACCGAACGGCGTCGACTCGATGGCATCGGCGGCGGCGATCTCATGAGCTGCGTCCGCACCGAAGGAAGCCGCGACGACCACATCGGTGGGGAGCACGAGCTCCACGCCGCGCTCCGCCGCTTCCGCGATGTAGCCGCGAACCGTCTCGAGCTGGTCCTCTTCCAGCAGGCTCGAGGCCACGGCGTGACCCTGCGCCTTGAGGAAGGTGAAGAGCATGCCTCCGCCGACGAGGATCCTGTCGACGCGCGGCAGCAGATGCGAGATCACGCCGAGCTTGTCGCTGACCTTGGAGCCTCCGAGGACGACCGCGTACGGGCGCTCGGGGTTCTCGGTCAGACGGTCCAGCACGTCGAGCTCCGCTGCGATGAGCAGACCTGCCGCGGACGGGAGCAGCTCGGCGAGCTCGTAGACGCTCGCCTGCTTGCGATGCACGACCCCGAACCCGTCGGAGACGAGCACGTCGCCGAGTTCCGCGAGCTCGGCCGCGAAGGCGGCACGTGTGGCGTCGTCCTTCGAGGTCTCCCCCGCGTTGAACCGCAGGTTCTCGATGACGACGACCCCGCCGTCCTCGAGCGAGGCCACCGCATCCCGCGCCGACTCGCCGACCGTGTCGCGGGCGAACGCGACAGGGGCGCCGAGAAGCTCGGACAGTCGCTGAGCCACCGGCTCCAGGCTGTACTGCGGGTCGGGCGCGCCATCCGGCCGTCCGAGGTGGGAGCACACGACGACGCGGGCGCCCGCGTTGATCAGTGCGTTGAGGGTCGGCAACGAGGCACGAACACGGCCATCGTCCGTGATGATCCCATCCCGCAGGGGGACGTTGAGATCACAACGGACGATGACGCGTTTGCCCTCGAGCGACCCCAGGGTGTCCAGGGTGCGCAGAGTCATGTTCCTGAGCTTAGAGGCGCTCGGCCACGTACTCGGTCAGGTCGACCAGGCGGTTGGAGTAGCCCCACTCGTTGTCGTACCAGCTGGAGACCTTGATCAGGTTGCCGCTGACGTTGGTGAGCGTGGAGTCGAAGATCGACGAGTGCGGGTTGTGCACGATGTCGCTCGAGACGATCGGGTCCTCGTTGTACTGGAGGTATCCGGCGAGACGACCCTCGGCCGCAGCCTTCTTGTACGCCTCGTTGACCTCGTCGACCGTGAGGTTCTCGCGGTCGGTGATGAGGGTGAGGTCGACGATCGAGCCGGTGGGGACCGGCACGCGGTACGACGAGCCGCTCAGCTTGCCCTGGAGCTCCGGGAGCACCTCGCCGATGGCCTTCGCCGCACCGGTCGAGGCCGGGGTGATGTTGATCGCGGCGGCGCGTGCACGACGGAGGTCGCTGTGCGGGCCGTCCTGCAGGTTCTGGTCGGCCGTGTAGGCGTGCGCGGTCATCATGAAGCCGCGGTCGATGCCGAACGCGTCGTTGAAGACCTGCGCCAGCGGCGCGAGGCAGTTGGTGGTGCACGAGGCGTTGGAGATGATGTGGTCCGTCTCCGGGTTGTACGTGTCCTCGTTCACGCCCATCACGAACGTGCCGTCGACGCCCGTGCCGGGAGCCGAGATGAGAACCTTCTTCGCGCCGGCCTCGAGGTGCTTCTTGGCGAGCTCGGCCTTGGTGAAGAAGCCGGTCGACTCGATGACGATGTCGACACCCAGCTCACCCCACGGGAGGCCTGCGGGGTCGCGCTCGGCGAAGGCCTTGATCGTCTTGCCGTTGACGGTGATGCTGTCGTCGTCGTAGCTGATCTCGGCGTCGAGGACGCCGCCGACCGAGTCGTACTTCAGCAGGTGCGCCAGGGTCTTGTTGTCGGTGAGGTCGTTGACGGCGACGATCTCAAGGTCCGCTCCCTGCGCGAGAGCCGCGCGGAAGTAGTTGCGTCCGATGCGGCCGAAGCCGTTGATACCGATCTTGACAGACACTCAGGTCTCCCTGTTTCTCGTGCGCTGCACACAGCTTTTCAGCATGCGTGAAGCGCGGGGTTTTTTGGCTGAGAGGGCGTCCCGACGAGCCGTGGCCCGTCGGGACGCGACCCGATTACGACAGTACCAGCAGGCCGTTCGTCTGCTTGCGGGCGACCTCGAGGCGCTGGGCGACGTTCTCCCAGTTAGCGATGTTCCACGCGGCCTTGACGTAGTCCGCCTTGACGTTGAGGTAGTCGAGGTAGAAGGCGTGCTCCCACATGTCGAGCTGGAACAGCGGGATCGTGCCCTGGGCGGTGTTCGACTGCTGGTCGAACAGCTGCTGGATGATCAGCCGCGAACCGATCGAGTCCCAGCTGAGGACGGCCCAGCCGGAGCCCTGGATGCCGGTCGCCGCCGCCGTGAAGTGCGCCTGGAACTTCTCGAAGGAGCCGAAGTACTCGTCGATCGCGGCCTTCAGTTCGCCCTCGGGCTGGCCCCCGCCGTTCGGCGAGAGGTTCGTCCAGAAGATCGAGTGGTTGACGTGGCCGCCCAGGTTGAAGGCGAGGTCCTTCTCGAGCTTGTTGACGTTCGCGAGGTTGCCGCTCTCGCGGGCCTCCGCGAGCTGGTCGAGTGCGGTGTTCGCGCCGGCGACGTACGTCGCGTGGTGCTTGTCGTGGTGCAGCTCCATGATCTTGCCGCTGATGTGCGGCTCGAGGGCTGCGAAGTCGTAGGGAAGGTCGGGGAGCGTGTAGGTCGCCATATCGCTTTCATCCAATCCGCGCCGCGCCGCGGCGCTTGCCGATCCTCCGCGCCGCCGATGTGCGGCGTAGAGCGGACGTGATTCATCCTACTGACGACAACGCGGGTGCGCCCCGGAACCTTCCGCCATGTGACGCTTCTTCCGCTGAGCGCGGATCCGGTCGGGGCCGACTCAGGCGTTCAGACCCATCTGTCGAATGCCGAGGGCGAACGGGCTCAGTGCGAGCTTCCGGCGCTCGACGTACAGCAGGGAGTCCTGGCGGAGGGCCGTCGGATCCGGCGCTCCCGTCGCCACGATCTGCCCCAGGAGCGATGCAGCGGCGGCAGACGCGTTCTCGACCGTCGCGGGGAACGAGATGCGCTCGGCAAGGGCCCTCGCCCCGACCGGCATCACATAGATCTTGCCTGCTCCCGCCTTGAAGGCGATGGTCAGGGATGTCTTTCGGCGGGCCGCCCATCGATCGGGTCTGGCGAGAGCGTCATGCGCCGGGTCGGCGTACCAGACGTGCAACTGCGCCTCGGACCTGCCTTCACCCAGCGCCGCCGTCGTCTCGTACAACGTAGCCAGCGTCTGGGTCATCACGGCACCCAAGGCATCGAAGCCGTCGATCGACCGCTCCCCCGGGAGGTATGTGCCGTCGGGGAGCAGAGCGATGTCGTCGGCACGCCACCGGTACGGGAGAGCCGAGTCGGGCGACGACTCGAAGTCGCGGTACTCCTCGTCCGCCGCCGCAGCAGCGTCTTCGACGACGACGCTCGTACTCCCGGCGGACGAAGGCCGGACAGTGATCAGTCGGTCACCGG
The DNA here is from genome assembly GCF_002979435.1 of Microbacterium sp. MYb66. Lineage (GTDB taxonomy): Bacteria > Actinomycetota > Actinomycetes > Actinomycetales > Microbacteriaceae > Microbacterium. Next base: position 139,734 of record NZ_PCOV01000006.1, read on the forward strand.
CGTACCACCGGACGAAGGGGCCGTCGGCGATCGTCGGAGCGACGCCGAGCACCGACGTCGCTTCCCGCAGCACCGCGGCGAACGGCGCCTGCATCATCGAAGTACCGAACCCCGCACCACACCAGTCGAAATGATCCACGCGGAAAGTGTCTCAGACGTCGAGCCCGACCGGCACTGCGGCCTCGGTGCCGGGGATGCCCTCCTGCTGTGCGCGCTTGTCCGCCATCGCCAGCAGGCGGCGAATACGTCCGGCGACGGCATCCTTGGTCAATGGCGGATCGGCGTGGTGACCGAGCTCGTCCAAGCTCGCATCGCGATGCGCGAGGCGCAGTTCGCCGGCGACCTTCAGGTGATCGGGCACCTCGTCGGCCAGGATCTCGAGTGCCCGCTCGACGCGTGCGCAGGCGGCGACGGCGGCCTGTGCGGAGCGACGGAGGTTCGCGTCGTCGAAGTTGACCAGGCGGTTGACCCCCGCGCGCACCTCGCGGCGCTGGCGGAGCTCTTCCCATGCGATGGCGGTCTTGTGCGCGCCCATCTCGTTGAGGATGGTGCGGATCGCCTCACCCTCGCGAACCACGACGCGCGGCATCCCGCGCACCTCGCGCGCCTTGGCGGCGACGCCCAGACGGTGGGCGGCGCCGACGAGCGCCATCGCGGCTTCCGACGAGGGGCAGACAACCTCGAGCATGGCGGAACGGCCGGGCTCGCTCAGCGTGCCCGCCGCCAGGAAGGCCCCACGCCAGAGACCGGCGACCTCGGCACGGGAACCGGTGGTGAGACGGTTCGGCAGCCCGCGCACCGGCCGCCGACGCTGGTCCAGGAGTCCGGTCTGACGGGCGAGCGTCTCGCCCTGGGCGATCACACGCACCGCCCACCGCGCGCCTTCGTTCGCGGTGCTCGACTGCACCTGTGCGATCTCGGGGCGCACCCCGTAGATCTCGGCCAAGTCCCGTGCGACGCGACGTGCGAGCGTCTCCGCATCCACCTCGGCCTCCACGGCCACGCGACCGGCGATCGAATGCAGACCACCGGCGAACCGGAGGATCGCGGTCACTTCCGCGACGCGCACCGTCGGGGGTGCATTGCGGATGCTGACCAGCTCGGCCTTGACGTCGGTGGTTAGTGCCACGACACTCCTTCACGTTCACGCGCCGGGTCGCGGCGCAAACGTCCAGCTTACTCGGCCGAGCGGCTCGCTATTCTCGGCCCAGGTCCCGGTGACGGACGTTCACGGCGACACCGGGGATGGCTGCGAGCCGACGAGCGAGCTCCTCCGACATCGCGACCGAGCGGTGCTTTCCGCCGGTGCAGCCGATGGCGATGGTGGAATGGCTCTTGTTCTCGCGCTGATACCCCTCGAGCACCGGCACGAGCGCTGACGAATAGGCGTCCAGGAACTCCATCGCGCCCTCGCGGGAGAGGACGTACTCGCGCACCGTCTCGTCCTGTCCCGTCAGGCCGCGCAGCTCCTCGTTCCAGAAGGGGTTCGGAAGGAAGCGCATGTCTGCGACAAGGTCGACGTCGGTCGGGAGACCGTACTTGAACCCGAAGCTGAGCAGGGTGACCCGGTGCCGGGCCTCACCCTCCTCCGAGAAGATGTCCGAGACCTGCGTCGCCAGCTGATGGATGTTGAGCGTGGACGTGTCGATCACGAGGTCCGCAGCTTCGCGAATCGGCGCGAGTCTGGTCCGCTCGATGCGGATGCCGTCGAGCAGAGTGCCGTCCCCCTGCAGCGGATGCGGACGCCGAACCGACTCGAAGCGCCGCACGAGGACATCGTCGGAGGCGTCGAGGAACAGCACCCGGACGGAACCGCGCGAACGCAACGCCCGCGCGACCCCGGGGAAGTCGTCGAACAGGTTGCGACCTCGGACGTCGACCACCGCGGCGACCTTGGGCAGCGCGGTGCCGCCCATGTCGGTCAGATCCAACAGGGGGCGCAGGATCTGAGGCGGCAGGTTGTCGACGACGTACCAGCCGAGATCCTCCAATGCGTTCGCCACCGTGGTCCGGCCCGCACCGGACATCCCTGTGACGATGAGGAACTCGCCCTTCTCCCCGTCAGTCATCGTTCAGCGCTCCCTCTCCCCCTCGGCCTCCAGCCTAGCGAGTGGACAGGTGCGTATGGATGTTCTGGGCGAGCACGGGCCCGATTCCCTGGACTTCCTCGATCTCGCCGGGGGCCGCGGCCCGCAGCGCGGTCACCGACCCGAAGTGCTTCAGCAACACCTTGATGCGCGACGCACCGAGCCCGGGCACCTCGGCGAGCACAGAGCTGATGTCGTTGCGACGCCTCTTGCGCTGGTGCGTGATCGCGAAGCGGTGCGCCTCGTCGCGCAGTCGCTGCAGCAGGTAGAGCGCCTCGCTCGTGCGCGGAAGGATCACCGGGAAGTCGTCGCCCGGGAGCCACACCTCTTCGAGTCGCTTGGCGATGCCGCAGACCGCGATCTCGGTGTGACCGGCGTCTCGGAGCGCTCTGGCCGCAGCCTCGACCTGAGGCTTCCCGCCGTCGACGAGGAGGAGCTGGGGCGGGTAGGCGAAACGCGGTTTGCGCCGGACCGTCGCCTCACCGACGTCTTCCGCGACGACCTCCTCGGTCGTCGGATCGATCAGCTCCAGCTCTTCCGGACGGTCGAGGTGGGCGAGCCGGCGACGAAGGACCTGATACATCGAGTCGGTGTCGTCCGTCGTCTCTGCGATGTTGAACGACCGATACTGGTCCTTGCGGGGAAGCCCGTCCTCGAACACGACCATCGATGCGACCACGTTCGTGCCACCGAGGTGCGAGATGTCGAAGCACTCGATGCGCAGCGGCGCCTCGGTCATCCCCAGCGCTTCCTGCAGATCGGTGAGCGCCTGGGTGCGTGCGACGTAGTCGGTGGTGCGCCGGGTCTTGTAGCGGATCAGCGCCTGCTGCGCGTTGAGCGTCGCCGTGCGCATCAGATCGGCGCGCTGTCCGCGCTGAGCGACGGCGATCTCGACCTTCTTGCCGCGACGTTCCCGCAGCCACAGCTCGAGTTCCGCCGCGTCATCAGGGAGGGTGGGGACCAGGATCCTGCGAGGAACGTCCTGCGCATCCCCGTATGCCTGCTGCAAAACCTGATCGACGAGCTCGGCGCTCGTGATGTCGATCTCCTTCTCGATCGTCAGGGCCCGCACACCGCGAACACGACCACCGCGGATCACGAAGTGCTGGACGGCCGCGGCGAGCTCATCCTCGGCGATGCCGAACAGATCCGCATCTTCGTCGCTGGGGAGCACGAGCGCGCTCTTGCCGAGAACTGCTTCGATCGCCGAGAGCTTGTCGCGGTACTTTGCGGCCGCCTCGTAGTCCATCGCCGCGGACGCGGCCAGCATCCGCGTGGTGAGCTCTCGCGTGAACCGCTCGTCTCCCCCCGCCATGAACGCGACGAAGTCGTCGACCATGGCGCGGTGCTCCTCGATCGACACCGTCATCGAGCACGGCCCGCCGCATTTCCCGATCTGGCCGGGGAAGCACGGACGCCCCGTCTGCATGGCCCGCTTGTAGCTGGCGTCGCTGCAGGTGCGGATCGGGAACGCCTTGATCATCAGGTCGATCGTCTCGTGCACCGCCCACACCTTCGGGTACGGGCCGAAGTAGCGCGCGCCGGGGATCTTCCGATTGCGCGTCACGAGTACACGAGGCGCTTCGTCGCCGAGCGTCACGGCCATGAAGGGGTAGGACTTGTCGTCCTTGTAGCGAACGTTGAAGGGCGGATCGAACTCTTTGATCCACATGTACTCGAGCTGCAGCGAGTCGACGTCGGTGGGGACGACAGTCCACTCGACCGATGCGGCCGTGGTGACCATCCGCCGCGTGCGCTCGTGCAGCGTACGCAACGGAGCGAAGTAGTTCGAGAGGCGCTGACGCAGGTTCTTCGCCTTGCCGACGTAGAGCACACGACCCGCGGCGTCACGGAAGCGGTACACGCCGGGATCGGTGGGGATCTCCCCCGGCCGCGGCTTGTACGACAGCACGTCGGCCATCAGCTGGCCTTCCGCGCGGAGCGCCCCTCACCCAGGATCTCGGCGAGGAACAGCCCGGTGTGACTCTCCTCGACGCGTGCGATCTGCTCGGGTGTGCCCGTGGCGATGATCTGGCCACCACCGGAACCGCCCTCGGGGCCGAGGTCGATCACCCAGTCGGCCGACTTGATCACATCGAGGTTGTGCTCGATGACGATCACCGTGTTGCCCTTGTCGACCAAGCCGTTCAGGACTTCGAGGAGCTTGCGGACGTCTTCGAAGTGCAGACCGGTCGTGGGCTCGTCGAGCACGTAGATGCTGCGGCCGTTGCTGCGACGCTGGAGTTCGGTGGCGAGCTTGACGCGCTGCGCCTCTCCACCGGACAGCGTCGTCGCCGACTGACCGAGCCGCACGTAGCCGAGGCCGACGTCGACGAGCGTCTTCATGTAACGGTGGATGGCCTGGATCGGCTCGAAGAACTCAGCGGCCTCCTCGATCGGCATCTCGAGCACTTCGGCGATGTTCTTGCCCTTGTAGTGCACGGCGAGCGTGTCGCGGTTGTACCGCTTGCCGTGGCAGACCTCGCAGTCGACGTACACGTCGGGCAGGAAGTTCATCTCGATCTTGATCGTGCCGTCACCGGAGCACGCCTCGCAGCGCCCGCCCTTGACGTTGAAGCTGAACCGACCGGGCTGGTAGCCGCGGACCTTCGCCTCGGGCGTCTCGCTGAAGAGGGTGCGGATGCGATCGAACACACCGGTGTACGTCGCCGGGTTGGACCGCGGCGTGCGACCGATCGGCGCCTGGTCGACGTGCACGACCTTGTCGAGGTTGTCGAGCCCGGTCACGCGCGTGTGCTTCCCGGGGACCGTACGAGCGCCGTTCAGACGCGACGCCAGCACCTGGTACAGGATGTCGTTCACGAGCGAGGACTTGCCCGAGCCGCTGACACCGGTGACCGCCGTGAGCACGCCGAGCGGGAAGTCGGCTGTGACGTTTCGGAGGTTGTTGGCGCGCGCGCCCACGACGCTCAGCATCCGCTTCTTGTCGATCTTTCGACGCTTCTGCGGCATCGGGATCTCGCGGCGACCGGAGAGGTACTCCCCCGTCATCGAAGCACTGTCGTTGAGCAGCGCCGAATACGGCCCCGAGTGCACGACCTCGCCGCCGTTCACACCGGCGCCCGGCCCGATGTCGACGACCCAGTCGGCCGCTTCGATCGTCTCCTCGTCGTGCTCCACCACGATCAGCGTGTTGCCGAGGTCGCGCAGCTTCAGCAAGGTGTCGATGAGGCGGCGGTTGTCGCGCTGATGCAGCCCGATCGACGGCTCGTCGAGCACGTAGAGAACGCCGGTCAGTCCGGAGCCGATCTGTGTCGCGAGGCGGATGCGCTGCGCCTCTCCACCGGACAGCGAACCTGCCGACCGACTGAGGTTGAGGTACGAGAGACCGACCTGCAGCAGGAAGTCGAGGCGCAGACGGATCTCACGCAGCACCTGCGCGGCGATCTTCGCCTCGCGGTCGGTGAGGGTGAGGGTCTCCATGAAGGCGCGGGCGTCGGCGAGGCTGAGGTGCGAGACCTCGGCGATCGAGTGACCGTGGACCTGCACGGCGAGGACCTCGGGCTTGAGACGGTTGCCGTCGCAGACCGGGCACGGCACCTCGCGGAGGTACTCGCCCCAGCGGTTGCGCTGATTGTCCGACTCGGCCTGCAGGTACTGCCGCTCGATGTAGGGGACGACGCCCTCGAACCCGGAGGCGTAGCGCATCTCGCGGCCGTAGCGGTTCTTCCACTTGACGGTCACCTTGTAGTTCTCACCGCGCAGCACCGCGTCCTGCACATCCGAATGCAGCTTGCGCCACGGGGTGTCCAGCGAGAAGTCGAGGTCGCGGGAGAGACCTTCGAGCAGTCGCTCGTAGTACTGGAAGAGTCCCTTGCCCTGGGTGGTCCAGGGGATGATGACGCCCTCGCGGATGGAGAGGTCTTCGTCTCCGAGCATCAGGTCGACGTCCACGGACATGCGCGTACCGAGACCGGAGCAGGCCGGGCAAGCGCCGAACGGCGCGTTGAACGAGAACGTGCGCGGCTCGATCTCGGTCAGCGTGAGCGCGTGGCCGTTCGGGCACGCCAGCTTCTCGGAGAAGGTCTGCCACGCATCGTCGCCCTCGCCGTCGACGTAGTTGATCTGCACCACGCCGCCCGCGAGTCCGAGTGCGGTCTCGACCGAATCGGTGATGCGCCCCAGGATGTCGTCTGAGGCGACCAGGCGGTCGACCACCACGGCGATGTCGTGCTTGTAGCTCTTCTTGAGCGTGGGCGGCTCGGCGAGCTGGATGAGGTCGCCGTCGACGATGGCCCGGGAGTATCCCTTCGCACCGAGTTCGCGGAACAGGTCGACGAACTCGCCCTTCTTCTGCGACACGATCGGCGCGACGACCTGATAGCGCGTGCGCTCGGGGAGCTCCATGAGCTGATCGGCGATCTGCTGCACCGTCTGACGCTGGATGCGCTCACCGCACTCCGGACAGTGCGGGATGCCGATGCGCGCCCAGAGCAGACGCATGTAGTCGTAGATCTCGGTGATCGTGCCGACGGTCGATCGCGGGTTGCGGTTCGTCGACTTCTGATCGATCGAGACCGCAGGGCTCAGACCCTCGATGAAATCGACGTCGGGTCGATCGACCTGGCCGAGGAACTGGCGCGCGTACGCGCTCAGCGATTCGACGTAGCGACGCTGCCCCTCGGCGAAGATCGTGTCGAACGCGAGACTGGACTTCCCCGACCCGGACAGGCCGGTGAACACGACGAGCGAGTCGCGCGGGATGTCGATGTCGACGTTCTTGAGGTTGTGGACGCGGGCACCGCGGACACTGAGTTTTCCGGAGGAGGCAACGGGGACGATGGGCACCGAACAAGTCTACGAGGGGCCACGGACATTGGCTCCGTGAGGAGACTCCGCAGTCGGTTCCGCCCCTGCGCGCGCGTTCGTCCCGGCGGGAGCATCCGCCCTCTTCGCGGCCCGCAGCGCGAGGACCACGCCGAGCAGGAGCGCGGTCGCAGCAAGCGGAGCCAGCCAGGCGACACCTCGGTCGACGTCGGAGGGCGCCGACAACCACACCCCGAGCACGAGAGGCTGTGCGAGCAGCTGCACGATGAGGAATCGTCCGAGACTCGGCACCAGCACCGCGAGAGCGAGGCGAGACGACGCCGGGATCACCAGGCTCAGCGACGCCAGCATGTGGATTGCGGGGACGACAAGGACAGCGAGTGCGGTCCGTTCCGGCGCCTGATCGGTCAGGAGCACGCCGAACACCACGCATGCCGCACTCAGCCATGCGGCCAGCGATCGAGGGACGACGACCGCGACCAGCGCGGCGAGCACCGCGACCACCTGCCACACCGGGAAGGGGTTGAGCACGACGACACCAGCCCAGACGACCGCGACGAGCAGGAGCCGGACCGCGATCCCGGGGACCGCGCCGCGCACCCGGAACGAGCGGTTGCCGCGCGTCATCGGCGCACCGTCCGCACCCGCTGCTGACGACGGGCCGCGAGACGCATCGCGACGTCCACATCGGGATCCGCCCATGCGACGACCTCCACTCCCGCGTGACGCAGCTCCGCGAGGATGTCGGAGCGCTCCGCGAGGAGGGTCCGCAGCGCGATGTGCTGCTCAGGGGTGAGCCGGGTCGCGTCCGGAAGCGGCAGGACGTCGACGGCGACCACGGCGTGGCCCGCCGCCCTCCAATTCGTGGCCAGTCGGGCGGCCACGCCGTCGACGAAGGTGGAGAGGACGAACACGATGGATCCCGGTGGCACGAGCGGCGACCGGCGGTATCCGGAGCCCTCCTCTCCCCGACCGGTGGCGGCGACGACGTCGCGCACGCGGGCGAGATGACGTGCACCGCCCCCGGCAGGGATGCTGCGTCCTCCGGGCGAAAGGGAGTGGTACGCGACCCGATCGCCGACGCCGAGCGCCGTGGTCGCGATCGACAGCGCCGCCTCGCGGGCGAGGTCGAGCGACGTGATCCCGGATCGGTCCGTATCATCCGAACCCCATGCGGCCACCACGGCCCCGAGTTCCTCCGCGGTGTCGACGGCGATCACCACCGATGAATCGCTGAGAGTGTTCGTGCGACGCACCAGGAGTTCGCCGGGTCGGCGCGCGGCCCGCGCTGTCGCCCGCCAGTCGACCCGGCGCAGCTCGTCTCCCGGGCCGAACGGATGGATGTCGCGGAAGTCGCCGCCCTGACCAGGACGCGCGCCCTCATGAGCGCCGTGGAGGCCCGTCAGACGCGGGGCGAGCGGGAGCCGTCCGATCCGGAGCGAACGCGGGGATGCGTTCCACTCCACGACGATGCGCGGACTGTGCTCCGACACCCACGCGCCGTCCAGGGCGACCCCTCGGACTGTCACGCCGAGGAGCTCGAGGGGCCCGGAGTGCTGCAGGCGACTGCGCGAGGTGAGCACGCCCGGTCCGGGGCGGACGTCGGCGAGGCCTGTGCGCCGCTGCTCCTGATCGATCGCGACCTGCACCCAGTCGGCTTCGAGCGAGATGTCCGTCGCAGCGGCCACCTCCGGTGCCGTCTCTGCGCCATCGCGGTGTGCACGCACCTCGATGGACACGACGGTGTCGACGGGGCGACGCAGCAGCATCCACGCCGTCGCCAGCGCGAGCGGCAGGCCGATGCCGATCACATCCGGCCGCGAGAACGCGAGTCCCACCGCCGCGAGCACTCCCGCACCGGCGAGTCCGATCGCGATCACGGGCGTCCGGCGCCAGCGCACCGGCGCCCGCGCGGCGACGCGGGTCGACTCGGTCACCGCACTGCGGCCACGGTCGGCGGGACCGGCGTCGTCGAGACCACGGTTGCCACGACCGATCGTGGATCCACCCCTTGTGCCCACGCCTGCGGAGTCAGAGTGAGGCGGTGCGCGAGCACGGCCTCCGCGATGCGTTTGATGTCGTCCGGACGCACGTAGTCCCTGCCGTCCAGAGCCGCGAGAGCTCGGCCGAGCAGCACGAGGGACTGGGACCCGCGGGGCGAAGCCCCCACGGCCACATTCGTCGCGTCGCGCGTCGCCCGCGCGAGATCCACGCAGTAGCGCGCAACATCGGCGTCGACGTGGATCCGCTCGACGGCGGCCTGGATCGCCAGCAGACCCTCGGCGTCGACGACCGGCTCGACGGAGACATCGGGACTCTGCCTGAGGACGCGGTCCAGGATGATGCGCGCCTCATCCTCCGGCGCGGGGTAGCCGACGGCGAGACGAACCATGAACCGGTCGAGCTGCGCTTCGGGTAGGGCGTAGGTCCCCTCGTACTCGATCGGGTTCGACGTCGCGATCACGTGGAACGGCTGCGGCAGCGGGAACCTGTTGCCCTCTACCGTGACCTGGCGTTCGGCCATGGCCTCGAGCATCGCGGACTGGGTCTTGGGGGTCGTCCGGTTCACCTCGTCGGCCAGGAGCAGGCCGGTGAAGATGGGGCCCGGCCGGAACACGAAGTCGCCGCTGGCTGGCGCGTACACGTAGGAACCGGTGACGTCGCCCGGGAGCATGTCCGGCGTGCACTGCAGCCGTCGGAAGTCGAGGCCGAGCGCGGACGCGAGGCTCCGTGCCGCGAGGGTCTTCCCGAGACCGGGGACATCCTCGAAGAGCACGTGCCCTCCCGCCAGGATCGCCGCGAGAGCGATGGTGAGGGGCTCGTCCATCCCCACGACCGCGCCTCGGACGCTCTCGATCACCCGGCGCCCGACGTCGGCGATCTGCGTGGTCTCCTGGGTGCTCATCCGGTCTCCTCCGTGTCGTTCGGGATTCGTTCGATGGCATCGAGCACTCGCTCGATGTCGGTGCGCTGCACTTCGCTGCGGTGGAGGGCATCACGCACGCCCTCCCCGAGGAGCGCGTCGATGCGCGGGTGCTGCGCAGGGTCGTCGAGGTCGAGACCTCGATGGGCGAGCCGCCTTCGCAGCGCGTTCTGCACCCGGCGCACGACCAGATGGCCGGCGACGCCCGTGCGTGAGTTGATCGCCCATGCCATCCGTGACACCTCGGAGCCGCTGGAGGCACGCCTCGGCTCCTCGGGCGGCCAGCTGGCATCATCGTCGAAGAAGATCTGGCGCGCCGCGAGGACGATGGTCAGGACGGTGAGCATCCAGGCGAGCACGAAGGGCACGGGGAACCCCCACTGCCCGAGCAGGATCAGGACGGCGACGGCGACGGCGATGCCGACACCCGTGATCACGAACCGCCCCTTCATCGCCACCCCGCCTGGATGCCCCGCAGGCATGCCGACGCCGTCGCGCGGTCACCCTCGTCGGCATCGCGCCCGCCGAAGCGGACCTGCTCGTAGAGCGCGAGCAGCGTCACGACGTCGGCGGCGATCCCCGTACGGCGCCCGATGATCCGCACCGTGAACTCCGAGGGCGTCTCGTTGGCGCCTCGTCCTGCGCCGGCATCAGCCGCCGATTCCTCCAGCCCCACCCACGCCGCCACGATGCTGTCGCCGGGGGCGGGACGCTCGTCGATCGTCCGGAGTGCTTCGGCGATTCCGCGGCGTATCGTCGCCTCGTCGGGCTCAGCGTCCAGGGCCGCGCCGACGAGCACCTCGGCATCGACGTGCGCCACCTCCTGCCTCGCGAGCGGGCGGTCGCGCCACAGCCCTTTGAGGAAACGAAGCAGCAGACGCAGCCCGAAGTAGGCCGCGGCGAGCACAGCGGCGGCCACGAGGGCGGCGAGGACGAAGCCGATGATCGTGAGCAGCGGCGAGTCCTCCGGCGAGTCCTCCGGCGGTTCCATCGGCGGCGGTGAGGATTCCATCGGCGCCGGAGGAACGACCTCCTCGCTCGTGCTGCTCGGGCCTTCGTCGGGCCCCAACGAGAACTGAGGAAGCCCCTGCGCGGCGACGGCGAACATGACGACAGCGAAGAGACCGGTGATCGCGATCAGGGGAAGCAGCAGATGCCGCGACCGGCTTCTCGCGGCACGTTCCTCCCCCAGGGCCGAGGGTTCGGAGCGCGACATGCCTCCACCCTAGGGGGCGCCTCGTTCGCGACCCGCTCCCCGACTCGGGTTCGAGCGACGCGAACGAGCGCTCAGCCGAGATCCGGGCGTCGCCCCGCGAAGGGGCCGAGACCGTCTCGGAGGGTGGTGATCTCCTCGATGTCCATGCCCACGGCGGCCATCACCTGATGGGGAACATCGACCGCCCGGTCGCGCAGAGCCGCACCCGCCTCGGTCAGCGTGATCTCCAGGCGCCGCTCGTCCTCGCTGCTCCGTTGACGGGCGACCAGCCCTTCGACTTCCAGCCGCTTCACGAGGGGCGAGGCGGTGGCCGGCTCCAGCGCGAGGTCGAGAGCGAGATCGTTCAGAGTGCGCGGAGCGCGCTCCCAGAGCGCCAGCATGACGAGGTACTGGGGATGTGTGAGGCCCAACGGCTCGAGGATCGGGCGGTAGAGGGCGACGACATTGCGCGCCGCGGTCACCAGGGCGAAGCAGAGCTGGTTCTCGAGCCGGAGCAGGTCGTCGGATGCCGTCACAAGGGAGACTATACATCTGCGCTAATAATTAGTACACTAAGGAACATGGCACAGGACTCCGACCGCCCCCCACTCCGCACCCGCATCCGCGAAGCCGGCGGTCTGTACTCGTGGGTCAACACGAACCTCATCCGGTTCGCCGGCCCCGCCTCGGTCGGGCCGTACGAGAAGACCCCGCCGCCCAGTGCCGCCGAACGCGCGGAACGCGCCTGTCCCCTGTGCGGCGCGCCGATGACGCAGCACGAGATCGATCGTTCCGGCCCGAAGACCCTGGTGCACTGCCCGTAGCTGTTAGTCCTTCTCGGTGGCCTCGACCGCCGAGCCCGTGGACTCTCGCGCGACATCGAGCCACGACATGAGCGCGGTGTCATCTTCGATGACGCCGGCGGCCACATCCAGCCAGCCCGAGCTCATCGTGCGCGAACCCATCACCGCGCGCGCGACGCCCGGTTCCGTCAGGAGAGCGGCGCCGCTCTCGTCGTCGACGCGGACGAGAAGAACTCCGCCGGGGCGCGCCCCCACCAGGATGCGGCCGTCATCGAGGAACGCCCGGGTTCCGAACATGCGGCGCTCCTCGATCTCGGCGTCCGCACTCAACAGCGCGCGGACCCGGTCGGCGAGCTCGTTCCCTGCAGCGTCCATCGATCAGTCCTCTGCCTAGGCGTGCCCGGCACGCTCCATGGCACGGAGCTCCTTCTTGAGGTCCTGCACCTCGTCACGCAGACGCCCCGCCAGCTCGAACTTGAGCTCGGCGGCCGCCGCGAGCATCTGATCGGACAGGTCCTGGATCGTGGCCTCGAGCTGCTGCGCACCCTCGGCGGCGATCCCCGTGCGGCGGAGGTTGGGCGTCGGCGACTTGCCCTTGCCCGTCGCTCGCCCACGGCCCGACATCATCTCCGCCGTATCCGCGCCTTCCCGCGCCAGCACCTCGGTGATGTCGGCGATGCGTTTCCGGAGGGGCTGCGGATCGATGCCGTTCTCCTTGTTGTAGGCGATCTGCTTCTCTCGTCGGCGGTCGGTCTCTTCGATCGCCTTGGTCATCGAGTCGGTCATCTTGTCGGCGTACATGTGCACCTCGCCCGAGACGTTTCGGGCCGCACGGCCGATGGTCTGGATGAGGGACGTACCCGATCGCAGGAAGCCCTCCTTGTCGGCGTCGAGGATCGCGACGAGCGAGACCTCCGGAAGGTCGAGGCCTTCACGTAGGAGGTTGATGCCGACGAGAACGTCGTACACGCCGGCGCGCAGCTCGCTGAGCAGCTCGACACGGCGCAGGGTGTCGACGTCGGAGTGCAGGTATCTCACCCGCACGCCGTGCTCGCCGAGGAAGTCGGTGAGTTCCTCGGACATCTTCTTCGTGAGCGTCGTGACGAGCACGCGCTCGTCACGCTCGACGCGAAGGCGGATCTCCTCCAGCAGGTCGTCGATCTGCCCTTTCGAGGGCTTCACGACGATGTGCGGATCCACCAGCCCGGTGGGTCGGATGATCTGCTCGACGATGCCGTCCGCGATTCCCATCTCGTACTTGCCCGGAGTGGCCGACAGATAGACGGTCTGCCCGATGCGGTTCTTGAACTCGTCCCAGCGCAGCGGTCGGTTGTCCATCGCGCTCGGAAGCCGGAACCCGTGATCGACGAGTGTGCGCTTCCGAGAAGCGTCGCCCTCGTACATCGCACCGATCTGCGGCACCGTCACATGCGACTCGTCGATCACCAGGAGGAAGTCGTCGGGGAAGAAGTCGAGCAGCGTATGCGGCGGCTCCCCCGGCATGCGCCCGTCCATGTGCCGGGAGTAGTTCTCGATTCCCGAGCAGAAGCCCAGCTGCTGCAGCATCTCGAGATCGAAGGTGGTGCGCATGCGCAGACGCTGCGCCTCGAGGAGCTTGCCCTGTCGCTCGAACTCGGCGAGACGCTCTTCCAGCTCGTGCTCGATCGTCCCGATCGAGCGCTGGATGACGTCGGTGCCCGCCACATAGTGCGAGGCCGGGAAGATCGGTACCGCGTCCAGCTTCTCGATGACCTCTCCGGTGAGCGGGTGAAGCGAGTACAGTGCCTCGATCTCGTCGCCGAACAGCTCGATGCGGATGGCGTGCTCTTCGTAGACGGGGATGATCTCGATCGTGTCGCCGCGCACGCGGAAGTTGCCACGGGAGAAGTCGACGTCGTTGCGGTTGTATTGCATGGCGATGAACTGACGGATGAGCGCATCACGGTCGTACCGCTCCCCCACCTGCAGCGCCACCATGGCACGGAGGTACTCCTCCGGGGCGCCGAGTCCGTAGATGCACGACACGGTCGAGACGACGATGACGTCGCGGCGGCTGAGCAGCGAGTTCGTCGTCGAGTGCCGCAACCGCTCGACCTCGGAGTTGATCGACGAGTCCTTCTCGATGAAGGTGTCCGTCTGCGGCACGTACGCCTCAGGCTGGTAGTAGTCGTAGTAGGAGACGAAGTACTCGACCGCGTTGTTCGGCATGAGCTCACGGAACTCGTTCGCCAGCTGCGCGGCCAGGGTCTTGTTGTGCGCGAGGACGAGAGTCGGGCGCTGCACCTGCTCGACCAGCCAGGCGGTCGTCGCGGACTTACCGGTGCCGGTCGCACCGAGCAGCACGACATCGGTCTCGCCCGCGTTGATTCGCGCCGCCAGGTCGGCGATGGCCTTCGGCTGATCTCCGGCCGGCGCGTACTCGCTGATGACCTCGAAGGGGCGGACACTGCGCGTGGGTTGCATACCTCCAGCGTATGCCGCCCCTCCGACATCGAGGCCGTGGCCTGAGTAGCTCACCGTCTGCGGATGCGCTCCCAGAGAACATCCGTCTGCTCGCGTGTCCGCTCCAGCGTGTCCGAGGTGTCGATCACGACATCGGCGATGGCCAGCCGTCTCTCATCCGACACCTGCGCATCGATCCGTTCCTGCGCCGCGCGCTCGTCCATTCCGCGCAGCTCGACGAGTCGCTGTCGACGCACGGAGGCCGGCGCATGCGCGACCACGATCAGATCCCACGGATCGTCCACCCGCGCCTCGACGAGAAGGGGCACGTCGTAGACGACGACAGCTTCCGCGTCGTCGGTGAGAGCCGCATCGAAACGTCGCTGCGATTCCTCGCGCACCGCCGGATGCACGATCGCGTTGAGCTGGGCCAGGCGGTCGGCGTCCCCGAAGACCATCGCGCCGAGAGCCGCACGATCGAGCGCGCCGTCCGGTGTGATGACGTCGGCGCCGAAGGTCTCCGCGATCCGCGCGAGCACCGGCGAGCCGGGCGACTGCACGTCGCGCACGATCTGGTCGGCGTCGACGATCACGGCGCCGTGCTCCGCCAGACGGCGGGCGATGGTCGACTTCCCGGATGCGATGCCGCCGGTGAGCGCGATGAGGGGCATGCCGCAAGTCTAGGGTTCGCGGTCGGCGTCCCTCATCGCGCCAGCAGCTGACGCCGCGAGCTGATCACGCCGGTGTCGAAGCCGGCGAGGTGCAGACCTCCGTGGAACCGGGCGTGCTCGATCTTGATGCAGCGATCCATGACCACCGACAGACCGGCCGCTTCCGCGATCGCCGCCGCCTCCTCGTTCCACGAGCCGAGCTGAAGCCAGAGCGTCTGCGCTCCCGCGTCGACGGCCTCCTGCGCGACGCCGGGCAGGTCGTCATGACGGCGGAACACATCCACGATGTCCGGCACCACGGGCAGATCGCTCAGCGAAGCGTAGACGGGCTGCCCGAGGATCTCCGTCTCGCGCGGGTTCACGAGATACACGTCGTACGCCGTGCTGGAGAGAAGGTACGTCGCCACGAAGAACGACGCCCGTGCGGGGTTGTTCGACGCCCCCACGATCGCGATCGACTTCGCGCGGCGCAGCAGAGCGAAGCGCTCCTGCTGCGTCGGCCCCACCCATGCGCGCGCTGCTGCGACGGGCGCCGAGCCGGGCAGCGCGCACGCCGGGGCATCCGTCGCAGCGGGCAGCGCGCATGCGTCGCCCGAGATCGTCGTGCTCATCGGTTCGCTCCTGTCGCGGTCGTGAGAGCCTGATCGAGGTCCCAGATGATGTCGTCGGCGTCTTCGAGACCGACGGAGATGCGGATCAGGTCCGCACGCACACCGGCCGCGACCAGCTGCTCCTCGGTCAGCTGACGGTGAGTCGTGGACGCGGGGTGGATGACGAGAGTGCGGGCGTCGCCGATGTTCGCGAGATGCGAGGCGAGCTGCAGGTTCTCGATCAGCGTCTCCCCCGCGGCACGGCCGTCCTCCGCGGCGACACCGAACGCGAACACCGAGCCGGGCCCGAGCGGCAGGTACTTGGCTGCGCGCTCATGGTGCGGGTGCCCCTCGAGCCCCGCCCACGTGACGTAGGCCACGCGCGGGTCGGAGGCGAGCCAGTCGGCGACGACGCGGGCGTTCGCGAGGTGCGCGTCGATGCGCTGGGGAAGCGTCTCGATGCCCTGAAGCAGGTTGAACGCCGACTGCGGGCTGAGCGCCGGGCCGATGTCGCGCAACTGCTCGGAGCGGAGCTTGGTCAGGAATCCGTACTCGCCGAAGTTGTCCCACCACTTGATGCCGCCGTACGACTCGACCGGTTCGGTCATCTGCGGGAACTTGCCGTTCCCCCAATCGAACGTCCCCTTCTCGATGACGACGCCGCCGAGTGTCGTGCCGTGCCCTCCGAGGAACTTCGTCACGGAGTGGATCACGATGTCGGCGCCGTGCTCGAGCGGGCGCGCGAGGTACGGCGTGGCGAGCGTCGCGTCCACCACGAGGGGCACGCCGGCCTCGTGTGCGACTGCGGCGAGGCCCTCGATGTCGGCGATCTCGCCCGAGGGGTTGCCGATCATCTCGACGTAGACGACCTTCGTCTCGGGACGGATCGCGGCGGCGAAGTCGGCCGGGTCGGTCGATGCGACGAATGTGGTCTCGACGCCGAATCGACGCAGCGTGACGTCGAGCTGCGTCACCGTCCCGCCGTAGAGCTGTGCGGCGGCGACGACGTGATCGCCCGCTCCGACGAGAGCTGCGAACGTGATGAACTCCGCGCTCATGCCCGAAGCGGTGGCGACCGCACCGATGCCGCCTTCGAGAGACGCCAGTCGCTCCTCGAGAGCCGCGACCGTGGGGTTGCCGATGCGGGAGTAGATGTTGCCGTACTTCTGCAGTGCGAACAGGTTCCCGGCATCCGCCGCGTCATCGAACACGAACGAGGTGGTCTGGTAGATCGGCACGGCTCTGGCACCGGTCGAGGCGTCCGGAGTCCCGCCGGCGTGCAGGGCTCTGGTGCGAAACCCGAAGCGATGTTCTTCCGTCATGATGTCCTCAGTTCAGCGGCGGCGAGCACGTCGGCGATGTCGTCGACGGCCCAGGGGTTCTGCAGTGAAGTCGTGTCCCCGAGCGGCTGGGGATCGCGGCCGGCTCTGCGATCCTGCTCGGCCTCCCACAACTGTGCCAGGAGTCGGCGCATGATCTTGCCCGACCGGGTCTTCGGCAGGTCCGGCACGATCACGATGTGCTTCGGCTTCGCGACCGGCCCGATCGACTGCGCGACCTGAGCACGCAATGCGGCCGGGGCCACCTCGGCCTGGCCGGACGACGTGACGAACGCGACGACGGCCTGTCCGGTGACGGGATCGGAGACTCCGGCGGAACCCGCTTCGCCCACGGTGTCGTGGGCGACGAGAGCGGACTCGATCTCGATCGTGGAGAGTCGGTGCCCGGAGACGTTCACGACGTCGTCGAGTCGACCGAGGATCCAGATGTAGCCGTCGGCATCCCGTGTGGCACCGTCGCCAGCCACGTAGAAGCCTCCGAAGTCGCCGCGACCGGTATATGCGGACCAGTAGGCGTCGCGATAGCGGGCCGGGTTCCCCCAGACCGTTCGCGCCATTCCCGGCCAGGGACGCCGGACGACGAGCGTTCCAGAACGACCGGGTTCGACCTCGCGCCCCTCCTCGTCCACCACCGCGGCGTCGATCCCCGGCAGTGGCACCGATGCCGACCCCGGTTTGAGGGTCGTGACGCCCGGCAGCGGGGCGATCATCGCGGCACCGGTCTCGGACTGCCACCAGGTGTCGATCACGGGAAGTTCATCGCGGCCGAAGTTCCGACGGAACCACACCCAGGCCTCGGGGTTGATCGCCTCGCCGACCGTGCCGAGCAGCCGAAGGGTCGAGAGATCATGGCCGGCCGGGATCCCGGTCCCGAACCACGTCATGAAGGTGCGGATCAGGGTGGGCGCCGTGTAGTAGACGGTCACTCCGTAGCGCTCGATGATCTCGAGGTGCCGCTCCCGGTGCGGTGAATCCGGCGTCCCCTCGTAGATCACCTGCGTCAGCCCATTCGACAGCGGCCCGTAGATCTCGTACGTGTGCGCGGTCACCCACGCGAGGTCCGCGGTGCACCAGTGCACGTCGTCCGGCTTCGCGTCGAAATGCGCCCAGTGCGCCCAGCTCGCCTGCGCGAGGTAGCCGCCCGAGGTGTGCACGAGTCCTTTCGGCTTCCCCGTCGTGCCCGACGTGTAGATGATGAACAGCGGATGCTCGGCGTCGAACGCCGACGCGTCGTGCACGGGAGATGCGGTGTCGACGACGTCGTGCCACCACACGTCGCGGCCTTCGGTCCACGGAACTTCCTGACCGGTGCGGCGCAGGACGAGCACATGCTGCAGCTGCGGAAGGTCCTGGGCGGCGACGTCGGCAGTCGGCTTGACCACGGTGGCGGTCCCCCGTCGGTACTGGCCGTCGCTGGTGACGAGCAGCTTCGCACCGGTGTCCTCGAGACGGAATCGCACGGCCTCGGCCGAAAAGCCCCCGAACACGAGGGAATGCACGGCTCCCACTCGCGCGCAGGCGAGCGTGATCACGATCGTCTCCACGAGAACCGGGAGGTAGATCACCACACGATCCCCCGCCTCGATACCCAGCGCGGTGAGGGCGTTCGCGGCGCGGGAGACGCGTCGCTGCAGGTCTGCGTAGGATACGGAGACGCGATCACCCGGCTCCCCCTCGAAGTGCAGCGCGACCTTTTCACCGCGTCCGGCCTCGACATGGCGGTCCACGCAGTTGACCGCGACGTTGAGCGTGCCGCCCACGAACCAGCGCGCCGCAGGAATCGCGCCGTCGGTCGGCGGTTCCCACTCATGAGCGGTGTGCCACGGGTCGACCCACTCGAGACGGCGCGCAGCGTCCTCCCAGAACGCGACCGGATCCGCCGCGGCCCGAGCATATGCCTCGGCGGTCACGTTCGCGTCGACGAATCCGGCGGGAGGGCCATAGACCCTCGACTCCTGCAATCGGGCCTCGGTCACGCTCACACCCATCGACGGAGCAGGTACTTCTCCACCAGCACCAGGACGCCGTTGGTGAGCGTCCCCAGAAGAGCCAGCAGCACGATGGAGAGCAGGATGCGATCGACACGACCGCTGTTCTGCGAGTCCGTCAGCAGGAAGCCGAGGCCCATGGAGGAGGCGATGAGCTCGGCGGCGACCAGGAACAGCCAGGCCTGTGCGAGCGCGAGGCGGAGACCGGAGACGACCGACGGCACGACGGCAGGCAGCTGCACGATCCGGAACAGCGACCAGCCGCGCAGGCTGAACGAGCGTCCTGCCTCGACAAGCTGCGGGTCGACGTGGCGAAGCGCCGAGGCGACGGTCGTGTAGACGGGGAAGAACGCACCGATCGCGATCAGCGTGACCTTCGACTCCTCGCCGATCTGCATCCACAGGATCAGGAGCGGCACCCAGGCGAGCGAAGGCACGGCACGGAGCGCGGCGAGCGTCGGGCTGAGGAGCACATCACCCAGCCGGGAGAGCCCGACCAGTCCGGCAGCAGCGAGCCCGATGACCGAGCCGATCGCGAACCCGAGCAGCACGCGCTGCACCGAGATGGCGATGTGGGTCCACAGCTCCCCGCGCTCGGCGAGTTCGACTCCGGCGGTGAAGACGGAGGCCGGTGTGGGCAGGCGGTAGGGCGGGACGAGTCCGCTCGTCGTGACGAACTGCCAGGCGATCAGGATGACGGCCGGGAGCAGCAAGCCGGCGAGGATCCGCACCGCGGGCCGATCCCACGCCCGCCGAGCACCGGCATCCGGGCGACGATACTCCCCTTTGGCGAAGTCGAGCGCGTCCCGCGAATCCGCGGGGGCGATCACTCGCTGCTCGAAATCGGTCACTCGCCGCCGGCCGCCTTCTTCGCGAACGTGTCGTTCACGATCGAGGACAGTGCCTTGTCGACGGAGTCCTTGCCGCCCTGCACATCACCGGACTCGACCAGCAC
Source organism: Microbacterium sp. MYb66 (assembly GCF_002979435.1). GTDB lineage: Bacteria > Actinomycetota > Actinomycetes > Actinomycetales > Microbacteriaceae > Microbacterium. The sequence goes on from NZ_PCOV01000006.1 coordinate 159,516, forward strand.
GGGAGCGATCTTCTCGAGCACGGCGATCTGGTCGTCGCCGGGGATGCCGCTCACGTCGAGGTTGGAGCGCTCCTGGATCACCGTGGTGGCGACGTCGATGTCGATTCCGGCGACCTCGGCGAGAAGGGCGGCGGTCTCCTCAGGGTTCTCGAGGGCCCATTCGCGGGCCTCCTCGTAGGCGTCGACCACGGCCTGCGCGAGGTCGGCGTGGTTCGTGATGAAGTCCTCCGTGGCGTTGAGGAACCCGTAGGTGTTGAAGTCCACGTTGCGGTAGATGAGCTTGTCGCCCGACTCGACCTCGGCCGCAGCCATGATCGGGTCGAGGCCTGCCCAGGCATCCACGGAGCCGCCGTCCAGCGCGGAACGACCGTCGGCGTGCTGCAGGTTCTGCACCTCGACGTCGGAGAGGGACAGTCCGCCCTCTTCGAGCGCCTGGAGCAGGAAGAAGTACGGGTCGGTGCCCTTGGTGGCTGCCACCGATGCGCCCTTGAGGTCTTCGACCGAGGTGATATCGCTATCCGGTCCGACGACGATCGCCGCCCACTCCGGCTGGGAGAAGATGTCGATGACCTGGATCGGCGAGCCGTTCGCACGGGCGAGCAGAGCGGCGGAACCCGCCGTCGATCCGACGTCGACGGATCCGGAGCGCAGCAGCTCGTTGGCCTTGTTCGACCCGGCGGACTGCACCCACTCCACCGTGACGTCGTCCCCGAGGATGTCTTCGAGGATGCCCTGATCGCGGATCACGAGGCTCAGCGGGTTGTACGTCGCGAAGTCGATCGACAGAGTGTCGGAGGACCATTCGGTCGTGCCGGGGGTGCTCTCGGTATCGGTGGCCGCGGCGTTCTCTCCGGCGACGCAGCCGGTCGCGACGAGCATCATCGTCCCGGCGATCGCGATCGCAGGGATGATTCGGCGGGTGGTGATGCTCATCGGGTCTCCTCGGTGATGCGGTGGTGGGTGTCGACGCCGAGACCTTCGAGAAGGTCGGCGCGCAGGTCGGCGAGCCCGCGATCGGCGCGGTCTCGAGGGCGGATGCCCGGCACGACGACCGTGCGGGCGATCGAGGTCTCTTCACCACGGGCGAGCGTGCGCAGCAGCAGCACGCGGTCGGCGAGGTACAGGGCCTCTTCGACGTCGTGGGTGACGAGGAGGATCGTGGTGGGCTCGGCCGCATGGATCTTCAGGAGCAGATCGTGCATGCGCAACCGGGTGAGGGCGTCGAGAGCGCCGAACGGCTCATCGAGGAGCAGCACACCGGGGTTTCGAGCGAGGGCTCTGGCGAGTGAGGCGCGCTGCGCCATGCCGCCGGACACCTCGCTCGGGCGCTGGTCGGCCGCGTGCTCGAGTCCGACCAGGTGCAGCAGCTCTGCCACCCGCTCGCGTCCGGCGCGGCGGGCGGTGCCGCGCGGCAGTCCGAGCTCGATGTTCTGTGCGATCGTGCGCCACGGCAGCAGCCGGGGTTCCTGGAATGCGACGGCCGTGCGCTCGTCGACGTCGGCGACGTGGGTGTCATCGAGGCGGATGCTGCCGCGCGTGGGCGCATCCAATCCGCCGACGAGGCGGAGGAGAGTCGACTTGCCACAGCCGGACGGACCCACGATGGCGACGATCTCACCGGCGGCGACGGCGAGATCGACTCCGCGCAGCACGTCGCGCCGGCCCTGCGCCAGGGGGAACGACCGGTCGATGCCGTCCAGCCGGACGGACTGTGCGGTCTCCGCCGAGGCCGGGGCGTGAGCCGTGCGCGGCGCGGGCAGGAGAGCGGTCATACGCCCATGCTGGCCGAAGGGGTCGATTGTTACGAATGGGGTCGTAACGTTGCGTCACGCACTGTTTTCCTTTCGCCGGGGCATGCGAAACGGGCCGCCACACCCGCCCGAAGGCGAGGTGACGACCCGTTTCAGAGTGCTGCTTAAGCGTTGCCGCCCGAGAGCTTCTCGCGCAGAGCCGCGAGCGCCTCGTCGTCAGCGAGCGTGCCGGCGCCGGCAACCTCGCTGGTGAAGGACTGGCCGCCCCCGAAGTCGTCTCCAGCCGCAGCCTCGGCCTCGGCCGCCTTGACGACCTGAGCCTTGTGCGCCTCCCAGCGAGCCTGGGCCGCAGCGTACTCCTGCTCCCATGCCTCGCGCTGGGCGTCGAAGCCTTCCTTCCACGCACCGGTCTCGGCGTCGAAGCCCTCCGGGTACTTGTACTCGCCGTTCTCGTCGTACTCGGCGAGCATGCCGTACAGGGCCGGGTCGAACTCGGTGCCGTTGGGGTCGACCGACTCGTTGGCCTGCTTCAGCGACAGCGAGATGCGACGACGCTCGAGGTCGATGTCGATGACCTTGACGAAGACCTCTTCGCCGACCGACACGACCTGCTCGGCCAGCTCGACGTGCTTGCTGGAGAGCTCGGAGATGTGGACGAGGCCCTCGATGCCGTCTGCGACGCGGACGAACGCACCGAACGGAACGAGCTTGGTGACCTTACCCGGCGTGACCTGACCGATCGCGTGGGTACGGGCGAAGACCTGCCACGGGTCTTCCTGCGTCGCCTTCAGCGACAGGGAGACGCGCTCGCGGTCGAGGTCGACCTCGAGGATCTCGACGGTGACCTCCTGGCCGACCTCGACGACCTCGGAGGCGTGCTCGATGTGCTTCCAGGACAGCTCGGAGACGTGCACGAGGCCGTCCACGCCACCCAGGTCGACGAACGCACCGAAGTTGACGATCGACGAGACGACACCCTTGCGGACCTGACCCTTGTGCAGGTTGTTCAGGAACGTGGTGCGCGACTCCGACTGCGTCTGCTCGAGCAGCGCGCGGCGGCTCAGGACGACGTTGTTGCGGTTCTTGTCGAGTTCGAGGATCTTGGCCTCGATCTCCTGGCCGAGGTACGGCGTGAGGTCGCGGACGCGACGCAGCTCGATGAGCGACGCCGGCAGGAAGCCACGGAGGCCGATGTCGACGATGAGTCCACCCTTGACGACCTCGATGACCGTACCGGTGACGACGCCGTCGTTCTCCTTGATCTTCTCGACGTCTCCCCAGGCACGCTCATACTGTGCGCGCTTCTTGGAGAGGATCAGGCGGCCTTCCTTGTCCTCCTTCTGGAGAACGAGGGCCTCGACCAGATCGCCGACAGCGACGACCTCGTTGGGGTCGACGTCGTGCTTGATCGAGAGCTCGCGCGAGGGGATGACACCCTCGGTCTTGTAGCCGACATCGAGGAGGACCTCATCGCGGTCGATCTTGACGATCGTGCCTTCGATGATGTCGCCGTCGTTGAAGAACTTCAGGGTCTTCTCGACCGCGGCCAGGAAGTCCTCAGCAGATCCGATGTCGTTGATGGCGACCTGCTTGGTGGCCGGGGCGGTCGTTGCGGTAGTCATGTAGTGGGTTGTCCTTGTGAATGGAGACTCAGGCTGGGAGGCAACGACCGCGCACGGCCGACTGCATGCTTCGCAGCGAAATGGATTTTGGTTTGCTCGTCACGAGGGCATGCGCATGCACGCCACGAGTGACAATCAAGGCTATCAGAAGTTCAGATGCCGCAGGGAGCCGAAGTTCGCGGCCCTCTGCCTGTGGATAACTCCAGCGGCTCTCTCCGCATTCCGCATACCGTGGCCGGGTGCTTCCCGTCGCCTCTCCCCGCTCCCCACTCCGACCCACTCGTCTCGGCGCCGTCACGATGGCGATGATCGCGGTCATGCTCGCGGGGTGCGCCCCGACACCGACGCCCACGCCGACACCGACCGCCCCGTTCGCCTCGGAGGAGGAAGCCTTCGCCGCAGCGGAAGAGACGTATCGGGCGTACACCGACGCTACGAACAGAACGGACCTGGACGATCCCAAGACGTTTGCGCCTGTTTATGACTGGCTGGTCGGCGAGGCGCTGACCGCTGCAATCGAGAATTACGGCGAGTTTCACGCGGCCAAAATCACGCGCACAGGTGCCTCTACGTTCGACACCTTTGATCCGACCAAATATTCGCCCACCAGGATCACGGTCCGGCTCTGTCTGGACGTATCGAACGTGGAACTCTTCGACGCCACTGGCGCGTCCGCCGTTCCCGTTGACAGACCACCCCGTCGGCCAATCGAAGTCGAGTTCGTCCCGGCTGGCACTCCTACGACACTCGCCATCTCGTCGACGATCCCGACAAGTGAGCACCCATGCGACTGAACAGGGAGCACATCGCGGCCATTTTCATGACAACGTGCATCTTGATACCTGCTGGTGAGCTCGACGGCCCCCCACCTCAAACTGGCATCGAAGGCGCGTGGGCGTCTACTGGGAACAACACGGTCGTGATCTCCGGCACCCAGACCCAGCACGACGGACGCGCCACCCCGGACGACAACTCCCCCGGCCGCACCGAGCGTCCTGCAGAGCGCCCCCCGTGCGAGGTCACCGCCGCACGTATCGCGACCTGCGGTTTCGACGCAGTGAAGGTGACGAACGAGGAAGGGCATCCGCTGACGATCACCGACCTCGCGCAGTTCGCCCCCAGTCCCACAACGACCACCGCCGAACCGAGCAATGCGGGTGTCGCGGGCATGCCGTCGAACTTCGTGGCTCCGGCTTCCGTGCAGACCCGGAGCGGTGATCTGTTCGGCCGTCCCGTCGCCGTCCGCTTCACGCCCGCCGGCTTCGACTTCGACTACGGCGACGGCACCAGCGCCACCACGCGCAGCGGCGGTCAGACTTGGGCCGCGCTCGGCCAGGCGCCGTTCACCCCGACCCCGACGAGCCATTCCTACCGAGGCCGCGGCATCTACGCGGCGCACGTCACCGTCCGGTACACGGCGGAGGTGGACATCGGCGGCGGCTGGTTCCCGATCTCCGGCGAGCTGTCGATCGTCGGCGCCGCGCAGCAGATCCGGATCTTCGAGGCGCACACAGCGCTGGTCGCCCGAACCTGCGCCGAGCAGCCTGCGGCTCCGGGATGCTGAACGCGTCAGCCGTCAAACCCGCGCCCGAATCTCCGCCACGCGTCGACGGCGGCGCTAGCGCACGACCCTCAGGATGACGGGGGCTCCATCGGCGTCGACGTGATCCGCGAGAGTCAGAACCTCGTCCGGCGCGACGCCCTCGGCCGAAACGAAGGTGATCTGCGGCACGAGGTCCCTCGTGCAGATGGTGTCCGTATGCGAGTGCAGCCGGACGACACCCTCCTTCTCGCTCGTGGCGTCGAACTCGCCGGAACCCGGCATGCATGTCGACGATCCCCAGGTCAGTACGGCGAGCTCGCCCTCTTCGATCCATGCAGCGGCGGGCACCTGCGCCGACGGACGGTCGGCCGGCTGGATCTCGCCATCCTCGAGGCCCGCCAGCGTGAGTTCGGTGGTCTCGCCCCCTGCCTCGGTCAGGGTCAGTTCCACAGGACGCGACGAATCGAACCCCGCGGGCAACCCGATGTAGGTCCCGTGGGCCGTCCGCACGGTCGCGCATATCTCGTCCTCTCCGGCGACGAGCACGATGTCGAGAGACTGCTCACCCGCGACGATGTCGCCGATCTGCGGCGCGCATGCGTCGCCCCAGGTCTTGATGACGAACGAGGTCGCGTCGAGCCACGCGGCTCGCGGCGCCGACGACTCGTCAGCGACGACCGGGTCGGCCGTGGACTCGGGGGTGGGCGAGGTCCCCGCCGCCGTCGCGCATCCGGTCAGCACGGCGGCCAGCACCAGTCCGCCCAGGACGACAGACGAGCACGCACGCAGAGAGATTGTCATACCTGCGAGTGTCGAGAGCGGTCGAACCGTCTCAGATGCCCGAGCCGGCCCCGTCTCCCCCGGACCGGCGTGCGAGACTGTGGTTCGTGACCGATCGCCTGATGCTGCTCGACACCGCCAGCCTGTACTTCCGCGCCTTCTACGGGGTCCCAGACAAGGTGACCGCGCCGGACGGGTCGCCGATCAACGCCGCGCGGGGCCTGCTCGACATCATCGCCAAGCTCGTCACTCTGTATCAGCCCACGCATGTGATCGCCTGCTGGGACGACGACTGGCGCCCCCAGTGGCGGGTCGATCTCATCCCGAGCTACAAGACGCACCGTGTCGTCGAGGTCGTCGTCAGCGGACCGGACATCGAAGAGGTACCCGACCCGCTCGAGGCGCAGATCCCGCTCATCCGCGAGACGCTCGCCGCCATCGGCATCCCCATCATCGGTATCGCCGACCACGAGGCCGACGACGTCATCGGAACGCTCGCGACGCACGCCACGATGCCGGTCGACATCGTCACCGGCGACCGGGACCTCTTCCAGCTCGTGGATGACGCCCGCGACGTCCGGGTGATCTACACCGCGCGAGGCATGAGCAACCTCGAGATCGTGACCGACGCCACGGTGGTCGCGAAGTACGGAGTTCTCCCGTCCCAGTACGCGGACTTCGCCACGATGCGCGGCGACGCGTCCGACGGTCTGCCCGGAGTGGCCGGCGTCGGCGAGAAGACGGCCGCCACCCTGCTCCAGACGCACAGTGACCTCGAGGGCATCCGGGCCGCAGCCGAAGCAGGAGAGGGAATGAGTGCGGGCGTGCGCGCGAAGATCCTCGCCGCCTCCGCCTACCTCGACGTGGCTCCCACCGTGGTGGCGGTGGCCACCTCGCTGCCGATCACCGACCCCGGCATCCCTCTGCGCGTGCTCGACCCGTCCGAAGTGGACGCGGCGTCCGCTCTCGCCGAGAGATGGAATCTCGGCGGTTCGATGACGCGCGCGGTCGCCGCGGTGTCGAACGCCGCCCTCCCCACGAACTGACGTCGGGATCGGACCGCTCACTCCGCCCAGCCGAGCAACCGCGAAAGACCCCAGGTCGTCACGATCCGCGATGCCGGGATCCCCGCGCGCTCCGCACGTTCCGCCCCGTGGTCGAGCAGCGAGAGCTGTCCGGGGGCGTGCGCGTCGGAGTCGATCGAGAACAGGCATCCGGCCTCGAGGGCGATCGCGATCAGCTCGTCCGGCGGGTCCTGCCGTTCCGGTCGCGAGTTGATCTCGACCGCCACGCCGTTCTCGGCACAGGCGGCGAAGACCGCTGCTGCGTCGAACTCCGATTGCGGCCGAGTGCCGCGATCCCCCTGCACGAGCCTGCCCGTGCAGTGCCCGAGCACATTGACCCGCGGATGCGCCACCGCGGCGAGCATCCGCGCCGTCATGGGTCGCGCGTCCATGCGCAGCTTGGAATGCACCGACGCGACCACGATGTCCAGCTCCGCGAGCAGCGAGTCCTCCTGGTCGAGGGCGCCGTCCTCGAGGATGTCGACCTCGATTCCGGCGAGCAGAGTGAAGCCGTCGCCGGACTCCGCACGCACCAATGGAATCTGCTCGCGGAGGCGCTCAGCCGACAGCCCCCGCGCGACCCGCAGCCTGGGCGAGTGATCCGTGATCGCCTGGTACTCGTGTCCTTGCGCCCGAGCGGCGGCGGCCATCACGGGGATCGACGTCGTGCCGTCGGACCAGTCGGTGTGCGCGTGCAGATCGCCCCGGAGCTTCGCCCGCAGTTCGGACACCCGCTCCGGCTCCACCTCCCCGCGAAGCTCCACGAGATATTCGGGTGTCCGCCCCGCCTGGGCCTGGCGGATCACGGCGAACGTGGACTCGCCGATTCCTTTGGCCGCACGCAGCCGCGTGGGGTCGTCCCTGACGTCGTCCGGCAGATCCTGCAGAGTCGCGGCAGCCTGACGAAAAGCCTTGGCTCGATACCGCGACGCCCGCTCCCGCTCCAGTAGCGAAGCGATCTCGAGCAGGGCATCGACGGGATCCATGATCACTCCTGGGGGGAGGCCAACTCGCGACTCACGCCGATCCACTGATCCAGCTTCGCCAGCGCGCGTCCGTCGTCGACGGCAGCGGTCGCCTTCTCATACGCCTCGCGGAGGCGCTCCAGGATCGGGCGCTGCACCTGACCGGCGTCCTGGGAGAGTTCGAACGCCACGATCCCCGCTGCTGCGTTGAGGAGCACGATGTCTCGCACCGCGCCGGTCTCCCCTGCCAGCGTGCGCCGGAGGACCTCCGCATTGTGCTGCGGCGATCCGCCGATCAGGTCGGAGAGATCGGCGATCGGGATGCCGAGGTCGCGCGGGTCGAGGTCGTGCTCGTGGATATCTCCTCGCGTGACTTCCCAGATGCGGCTGTGTCCGGTGGTCGTGAGCTCGTCGAGCCCGTCATCGCCACGGAAGACGAGCGCCGTCGCCCCGCGGGTCCGGAACACGCCGGTGATCAGCGGGACGCGCTCGATCTGAGCGACACCCACGGCGTTGGCCTCGGCGCGCGCGGGGTTGCAGAGCGGCCCGAGCATGTTGAAGACGGTGGGTACGCCGAGCTGTGCGCGGACCGGGCCCGCGTGCTTGAACCCGGGGTGGAAGGCACCGGCCCACGCGAACGTGATTCCCGTGCGGTCGAGGATGGATGCGACGGCCGCAGGGTCGAGCGACAGCTCGAGTCCCAGTGCCCCGAGGACATCGGACGAGCCGGAGGCTGAGCTCGCCGCACGGTTGCCGTGCTTGACGACCGGCACTCCCGTCGCACCGATGATGATGGCAGCGGTGGTCGAGACGTTCACCGTGCCGACGCGGTCGCCTCCGGTCCCGACGATGTCGAGCACGTCGGGCGACACGGGGAGCGGCACGGCCGCCTCGAGGATCGCGTCGCGGAACCCGACGATCTCGTCGATCGTCTCGCCCTTGGCCCGGAGCGCGACGAGGAATCCGGCGAGCTGAGCCTCGGTGACACCACCCTGCATGATCTGGCGCATCGCCCACGTGGACTCCCAGACGCTGAGATCACGACGCTCCAGCAGAGAGGTGAGCACGTCGGACCAGGTCAGCGAATCAGCCATGTGTGCGATCCTATCGGCGCGGAGAAAACATGCAGATGCTTCCTGGCGGGCGGGCACTCGACGCCGATCCCCTGTTTCCCGCGGATTCACCGGGTATTCGCAGCGTTTTCTTAGGGTCCCCTAAGTCGAAGACGGGCGAATCGAGGGCCGTCAGTGCAAGAATCACGCCCGCGGATCGGCCATAATGGAGGGGTGACGACCTCAGCGACGTATGCCCCGGCGGCGAGAACGATTAAGCGGCCCAACCCGGTAGCTGTCGGCACCATTGTGTGGCTCGGCAGTGAGGTGATGTTCTTCGCGGGACTCTTCGCGATCTACTTCACCCTCCGCAGCACCTCCCCCGAGCTGTGGGCAGACCGGACCGAGCTGCTGAACGTTCCGTTCGCCGCAGTCAACACTGCGATCCTGGTCCTCTCCTCGTTCACGTGCCAGATGGGTGTGTTCGCGGCAGAAGACCTGCAGCCCTACAAGATCGGCAAGGGGCAGAAGAACGGCGCCGGCCGCCGTCGCCTCTTCGGCTGGGGCATGGTCGAGTGGTTCTTCCTCACTTTCGCCCTCGGTGCGATCTTCGTCTCCGGCCAGGTGTGGGAGTACGCGCAGCTGGTCGCTGAAGGCATGCCGATCAACGCGGACTCGTATGCCTCCGCCTTCTACCTGACGACCGGCTTCCACGCCCTGCACGTCACGGGTGGCCTCGTCGCGTTCCTGCTCGTCATCGGCCGTGCGTACGCCGTCAAGAACTTCCGGCACAAGGAGGCGACCTCCTCGATCGTGGTGTCCTACTACTGGCACTTCGTCGACGTCGTCTGGATCGTGCTGTTCCTCGTTATCTACTTCCTGAAATAAGAGCGGAGCTGATCCCCGAGATGGCACGAGAGAAGAAGCGCCGTTCCAGCGGTCGTCGCAGCCCTTTGGCGGCGGCCGCGCTCATCGGAGCAGGCCTCATGATCACGGGCGCCGTGTACGCCGGTGCGTCCGCTGCGTTCGCGGCGAGCGACACCCCGTCCGCGTCGACCCAGCTGACCGTCGAAGACGGCGAGAAGCTGTTCCAGGCGAACTGCGCGACCTGCCACGGCCTCGACCTGCAGGGAACGGCCAACGGCCCGAGCCTCTACGGCGTCGGTGAGCTGGCCACCGAGTTCCAGCTGTCGACCGGTCGCATGCCTCTGCAGATGCAGGGTCCGCAGGCGCCACAGAAGACACCGCAGTTCACCGAAGACCAGATCCTCGCGATCTCGTCCTTCGTGCAGTCCGAGGCCCCCGGTCCGACCTTCCCTGCCGACCACATCCTGGACGGCGAGGGCGACGTGTCCAACGGCGCCGAGCTGTTCCGCGTCAACTGCGCGATGTGCCACAACGTGGCCGCCGCCGGTGGAGCGCTCACCGAGGGCAAGTACGCCCCGGGGCTTCAGGAGACCAGCGCGCTGCACATGTACGCGGCCATGGTCACCGGCCCGCAGAACATGCCGGTCTTCGGCGACATGAACCTGTCCGACGAGGACAAGCGCGACATCATCTCGGCTCTGCTCTTCCAGCAGCAGTCGGTGCAGGTCGGCGGATTCTCGCTCGGTTCGCTCGGTCCGGTCTCCGAGGGCCTGTTCGTGTGGATCTTCGGCATCGGCGCGCTCGTCGCCGTGACCGTGTGGATCACGGCGAAGTCCAACTGACGCTTATTCATCGAAGAGGAACGTACGAGGAGCACCATGGCACACGACGACGACTCGCAGGCTCTTGACAGGGCCTACCAGCCCTCTCCGGGGCTGGGTGTCGCAGTCAGCGATCCCGTGCAGAACCCCGGGCTTCCGCCGCATCGCGAGCGGATGACCGACAAGGACCCGCGCGCTGAGAAGGCCGCTGTCCGCACCGTCTACACGCTGTTCTACCTCTCGCTCGCCGGCAGCATCTGGGCGGTCGCCGCCTACATGCTGTTCCCGATCGAGAGCGGCGCGCTCATCGACATCCGGCAGAACAACCTCTTCATCGGTCTCGGCATCGCTCTCGCGTTGCTGGCCCTCGGCATCGGTGCGATCCACTGGTCCAAGGCCCTGATGTCCGACAAGGAGTTCATCGAGCACCGCCACCCCACCCGCGGAAAGGACGCGACACGCGAGGCGGCCATCAAGGCCTTCGCCGATGCGAACGAGGAGTCCGGCTTCGGGCGTCGTTCGATGATCCGCAACTCGCTGTTCGCCGCCATCGTCGCCTCGATCATCCCGGGCGTGACGCTGTTCCGTGGTCTCGCACCGCACTCGACGCCGGAAGACCCCACCGCGGGCGACCCGGTCGTGCTGCTCAAGCACACGATGTGGGAAGAGGGCGCCCGCCTGGTCCGCGATCCCGACGGCACCCCGATCCGTGCTGCGGATGTGACGCTGGGTTCCGCGTTCCACGTCATCCCCGAAGAGCTCGCCTCCCTCAGCCACCACGACGGCTACCTCGAGGAGAAGGCCAAGGCCATCGTCCTGATGATGCGTCTGCGGCCCGAGCAGCTGATCGAGGCTGAAGACCGCAAGGACTGGTCCTACGACGGCATCGTCGCTTATTCCAAGGTCTGCACGCACGTCGGATGCCCGGTGGCTCTGTACGAGCAGCAGACGCACCACCTGCTGTGCCCGTGCCACCAGTCGCAGTTCGACGTCACGGACCACGCAAAGGTCATCTTCGGCCCGGCGGCACGTCCGCTGCCGCAGCTGCCCATCACCGTCGATGACGAGGGCTACCTGGTCGCACGCAGCGACTTCAAGGAACCCGTCGGCCCGAGCTTCTGGGAGCGCCATTGAGCACCGCAACGCTGTCCAAAGAGGACAAGGACACCAAGGCACCGCTCGGCGGTCGCTTCGTCGGTGCCGCGTCGAACTACATCGATGAGCGCACCAGCCTCTCCGGCTTCGTCAAGGAGCTCGGACGCAAGATCTTCCCGGACCACTGGTCCTTCATGCTCGGTGAGATCGCGCTGTGGAGCTTCGTCGTCGTGTTCCTCTCCGGAACCTTCCTGACGTTCTTCTTCCAGGCCTCGATGGTCGAGACCCACTACACCGGTGCATACGCGCCGATGCGTGGCATCGAGATGTCCGCAGCACTCGAGTCGTCGCTGCACATCTCGTTCGACCTGCGCGGTGGTCTCCTGGTCCGCCAGATCCACCACTGGGCAGCGCTCGTGTTCATCGCCGGCATCGGCGTGCACATGCTCCGCGTGTTCTTCACCGGTGCGTTCCGCAAGCCGCGCGAGCTCAACTGGGTGATCGGCTTCATCCTGTTCATCCTCGCGATGGCCGAGGGCTTCACCGGGTACTCGCTTCCCGACGACCTGCTCTCGGGCAACGGCCTCCGCATCATCGACGGCATGATCAAGGGACTCCCCCTGATCGGCACCTGGACCTCGTTCCTCCTCTTCGGCGGCGAGTTCCCCGGGACCGACATCGTGGGTCGCCTGTACACGTTGCACATCCTGCTGCTGCCGATGCTCGTCATCGCACTGATCGTCGTGCACCTGATGCTCATGATCATCAACAAGCACACGCAGTTCGCCGGCCCGGGCCGCACGAACGACAACGTCGTGGGCTACCCGATGATGCCGGTCTACATGTCGAAGATGGGCGGCTACCTGTTCATCGTCTTCGGCACCATCGTGCTGATCGCGACGTTCTTCCAGATCAACCCGATCTGGAACTACGGCCCGTACGACCCGTCCCCCGTCTCCGCCGGCACGCAGCCGGACTGGTACATCGGCTTCGCCGACGGCGCGCTGCGTCTCGCCCCGTCGAACTGGGACATCGTCTTCCTCGACCACACCTGGTCGTTCGGAATCATCGCGCCGGTCCTGGTCCTCGGTCTCTTCATCGTCGCCGTCGCGATCTACCCCTTCATCGAGGCGTGGGTCACGGGCGACAAGCGCGAGCACCACATCGCTCAGCGTCCGCGCAACGCCGCGACGCGCACCGCGATCGGCGTCGCCGGCGTCGTGTTCTACGCCGTCCTGTGGGCTGCCGCTTCGTCCGACCTCATCGCGACGCACTTCATGCTCACGATGGAGGGGGTCATCCACACCCTCCAGGTGCTGCTGTTCCTGGGTCCGATCCTCGGCTACTTCGTCACGAAGCGCATCTGCATCGCGCTGCAGAAGAAGGACCGCGAGATCGTCCTGCACGGCTTCGAGTCCGGGCGCATCGTCCGCCTCCCCGGCGGCGAGTTCATCGAGGTGCACCAGCCGGTCGACAAGTACGACCGGTGGAAGCTCATCGATGTCGACGGCTACGAGCCCCTCGTTGTCCGCCCGAACGCCAAGGGCCGGATCCCCTGGACGGAGAACCTCCGTTCCTCGATCTCGCGCTGGTTCTTCGAAGACCGCCTCGCTCCGCTCACGCAGGCCGAGGTCGAGGCTGCGGATGCGCACCAGCACCACGTCACGGCTCACAACGACGAGACTGAGGCCGCAGAGATCCAGGGCGCTCACGAGCGCGCAGGGTTCCCTGACGCCCCGCTCACCGTCGATGAGACGCACGTCGACGAGACGCCGAACACGCCGAGCACGGTGATCGCCACCGAGCCGGTGAAGAAGCCTCGCAAGAAGAAGTCGGAGGACGGCGAGTAGTCGCCACTCCCCTGCTGATGAAGGCCTCGTCCATCCGGACGGGGCCTTCATCGTTTCCCCCGAATGAGAGGATCGAACCATGTCATCCGTCGTCACGCTGGTCCGCGCCAGCAGCCTCGCTGAGACCCCCTACGCCTACGCCGCGACCGCTCCGGCCGGCTCCCGACTGATCTTCCTCGCCGGAGCCTGCCCGCTCAACGATGACGGGACCACGGCGGCTCCGGGCGACTACGGCGCCCAGGCCGCGCGGTGCATCGAGACGCTCAAGGGCGCCCTCGCGGTCGCCGGTGCGAGCCTCACCGATGTGATCAGTACGCGAGTCCTGGTGGCCTCCACAGCGCAAGCCGATCTCGTCACTGCCTGGGATGTGGTGCACGCCGCGTTCGGCTCACACGACGTCCCCAGCACTCTGTTGGGAGTCACCGTCCTCGGCTACGACGATCAGCTCGTGGAGATCGAGGCGATCGCTGCCGTTGCCGGAGAATGAGCATGACTGTTCTCCTTCGCCCGGCGCGCGCCAGCGACGATGCCGCGACCGAGCGGATCGAAATCGCGGCAGATGCTCTTCTCGTCGACCGTTTCGGTGCCGTGGACTGGCCTCCCCCGACCTCACCACACGAAAGATCTTCCTGGCCGGGCTACGTCCTGGTTGCGGAGCAGCCTGCAGACGAGGGCGCGGCACCCACCCCGGTCGGGTTCGTGCACGTCCTGGAGATCGACGGGCACGCGCATCTCGAACAGCTCTCCGTGCTCCCTGCGTTCGGGCGTCGCGGTATCGGCCGTCAACTCGTCGAGGCTGCCCTCGCGGAAGCGCGAGAACGCGGTCACTCCCGGATCACCCTGCGCACCTATGCGGACGTGCCCTGGAACGCGCCGTTCTATGCCTCCTGCGGTTTTCGCGTGAGCGAACCGGATACTCCCCTGCTCCGCAAGCTCGTGGAGACGGAGACGGCTCTCGGTCTGTTCCGACACGGGGCGCGTGTACAGATGACGGCTCCTCTCTGACCCCGCCATGCTGTCAGCATCAGCACGCAGAGCGGCAGGAATCCGCTGTGAGGGGATAACCGGGTCGACCTAGGCTGAGGGCATGATCGATCGTGCCGACTACTACGCCGCCAAGCTCGCCTACGAGACCGATCCGAGCGACGTCCACGCCGCGCGCAAGGCAGGGGCGAACATCTTCATCATCGACGTCCGCTCCGATGAGGCGTGGGCGCAGGGTCGAGTCGCCGGGGCCGTGCACATGCATTACAGCGAGATCACCAGGCGGGCTTCGGACGAGATCCCCGCGGACGCGGAAGTGGTCGTGTACTGCTGGAGCCCGGGGTGCAACGCCGGCGCGAAGGGCGCGCTCGAGTTCGCCCGCCTCGGGTATCAGGTGCGCGAGATGATCGGCGGATTCGAGTACTGGGTCCGCGAGGGCTACCCGGTGGAAGATGCCGACGGCATCCACCATCGCCCCGTAGACCCGCTGACGGGCATCGCCCGCGTTCGCACCCGCGCGTGAGACGCACATCGCCGCAGACATGAGGAAGGCCCCCGGACGGATCCGGGGGCCTTCCTCATGGGTATGTGCGTCAGCGGGCGAAGTTGCCGCGGTAGTACTCGTACACCCAGCCCACGATCGCGACGACGAAGATCGCGAGTCCGATCGGCAGGAGGAAGTGGCCTACGGCGAGACCGACGACGAAGACACCGGCAGAACCAGCCAGGACGATGGGCCACCAGGACCACGGGCTGAACTCGCCGAGCTCCGGGTCGCCGTCATCGATGTCCGAGGTCAGGATGTCTTCGGGCAGCTCGCCGTTCTGCGCCTTGTGAGTGCGATCGAGGTAGAACGCGATCATGGCGCTCATGAAAGCCGCGAAGAACAGCGCGACGGTACCCACCCACTCGATCCGCTCCGCGAAGTTGTCGGACGGTGTGGCCAGGATGTGCCAGCCGGTGTACACGACGCCGACGAGGGCGAAGAACGCCGTCAGGATCCACCAGAGAATGACGTTGTCGCGCATGACTTAGTGGGCCTCTCGCTCGCCGGGAGCCGTGGTCGCGAACTCGGCAGCCTCCGGGTGATTCAGATCGAACGCAGGACGCTCGCTGCGGATGCGCGGGATCGACGTGAAGTTGTGTCGCGGCGGCGGGCACGAAGTCGCCCACTCGAGCGATGCACCGTAGCCCCACGGGTCGTTGACTGTGACCTTCGGGGCCTTGCGCGCCGTGATCCAGACGTTCAGGAAGAACGGCAGCATCGAGGCGCCGAGGATGATCGCACCGATGGTCGAGACCTGGTTCTGCCAGGTCCAGCCGTCCGCCTCCGAGTAATCCGCATAGCGGCGGACCATGCCGTCGACTCCCAGCCAGTGCTGGATGAGGAACGTCATGTGGAAGCCGATGAACAGCAGCCAGAAATGCACGTAGCCGAGACGCTCGTTCAGCATCCGCCCGGTCCACTTCGGCCACCAGAAGTAGAAGCCGGCGAACATGGCGAACACGACGGTTCCGAATACCACGTAGTGGAAGTGCGCGACCACGAAGTAGGAGTCGGACAGCGCGAAGTCCAGCGGCGGTGCCGCGAGGATCACACCGGTCAGACCACCGAACACGAACGACACGAGGAATCCGAGAGCGAAGACCATCGGAGTCTCGAAGGTCACGGACCCTCGCCAGAGCGTGCCGATCCAGTTGAAGATCTTCACACCCGTCGGCACCGCGATGAGCATCGTCATCAGGGCGAAGAACGGCAGGAGCACCGAGCCCGTCACGTACATGTGGTGAGCCCACACCGCGACCGAGAGCGCCGCGATGGCGATCGTCGCGTAGACCAGCGTCTTGTATCCGAAGATCGGCTTACGGCTGAAGACCGGGAAGATCTCGGAGACGATGCCGAAGAACGGCAGCGCGATGATGTAGACCTCGGGGTGGCCGAAGAACCAGAAGAGGTGCTGCCAGAGCAGGACGCCGCCGTTGGCCGGGTCGTAGATGTGAGCTCCCAGGATGCGGTCGGCCGCGGCGGCGAAGATCGCCGCTGCGAGAACCGGGAACGCCATCAGGATCAGCAGGCTCGTGATGAGCGTGTTCCACGAGAAGATCGGCATGCGCCACATCGTCATGCCGGGCGCGCGCATGGTGATGATCGTGGTGATGAAGTTGACGGCGCCGAGGATCGTTCCGAAGCCGGAGATGCCGAGACCCACCATCCACAGGTTGCCACCCGCGCCCGGAGAGAACGACGCCCCCGCCAGGGGCTGATAGGCGAACCATCCGAAGGAAGCCGCACCCTGCGGGGTGAGGAAGCCGGCCACCGCGATGGTCGAGCCGAAGAGGAAGAGCCAGAAGGCGAAGGCGTTCAGACGCGGGAAGGCCACGTCGGGAGCGCCGATCTGCAGCGGGAGGATCGCGTTGGCGAACCCGGCGAACAGCGGCGTCGCGAACATGAGCAGCATGATCGTGCCGTGCATCGTGAACAACTGGTTGTACTGCTCCTTCGTCGGGATGATCTGCATTCCCGGCGCGAACAGCTCGGCGCGGATGACGAGGGCCATCACACCGCCGAGGAGGAAGAACAGCACGGAGGCGATGAGGTACATGTACCCGATCGTCTTGTGGTCGGTGGAGGTGATCCACTTGACGACGATGTTGCCCTTCTGCTCCACTCGCGAGGAGCTCATGAGAGCGGCCTGGCGGGCGGGCAGGGTGCTGGGACGCGACTTGGGAGTCTCGTCGGTACGGGGAGCTTCTGTGGTCGACATGACTTACTCCCCTCCTTCCTCGGTGTCGGTCTTCGGGGTGGTGCCCGGGAAGTTCGCGAGACGGTCGTAGGCGTCGGTGATGTCGCCCGTGTTGCCCTTCTCCTCGAGCGACTCGAGGTACGCGTCGTAGTCGTCCTGAGAGACGACCTTCACGTTGAAGAGCATCATCGAGTGGTACTCGCCGCAGAGCTCGGCGCACTTGCCGGCGTACTCACCCTCACGGGTGGGGATGAAGGACCAGGAGTTGTCCTTCCCGATGAACATGTCTTTCTTGTAGAGGAAGTCGATGATCCAGAACGAGTGGATGACATCGCGCGACTGCAGGTCGATCGTGACCTTCTTGTCGACCGGCAGCACCAGGGTGGGCAGCTGCGCCTGGTCGATGTTGCCGTCCTTGTCGGGCTGAGCCTGGATGCCCATGGTCCATACGGCGTCGGAGTTGTCGTCCTCTTCGCCGTCGTACTGGAAGTCCCACGCCCACTGCTTGGCGATCGCGGTGATCTCGACGTCGGGGTCGTCCCACTTCGCCTCGATCTCGGTCTGATCGCGAGCGGTGAAGAAGAACATGCCCAGCACGAGGAAGAGCGGCACGATCGTGTAGAAGATCTCGATCGGCATGTTGTAGCGCATCTGCACGGGGAGACCGGTCTGGCCCTTGCGACGGCGGTAGGCGATCGCGGCCCAGGCCATCAGGCCCCAGGTGATGACGCCGACGGCGAGGAGCACGATCCAGGAGTTCACCCAGAGCGACGAGACGCGCTCGGTCTGGTTGGTGGCCGCGGGTCCACCCTCGACGAAGCCAGGAAGAAAGCCGTTCAGCTCGGTGGGTGAACATCCCGCCAGGGCCAAGGCTGCCGCAACTCCCACAGGGAGGGCGGCCCAACGAAGGCTGCGTTTCGAGGGCACGATGCACCTTTCAGATCGCGAACAGAGCACACCCAAGTCTAGGGCAACCTCACACCTGATTCATGCCAACCACGCAGGTTCCGGAAGCGACTCGGCCGCCGTCACCAGTGGTGACGGCGGCCGAGTCGACAGAGCGAGGATCAGTGGAAGCTGTCTCCGCAGGCGCAGCTGCCCGCTGCGTTCGGGTTGTCGATGGTGAACCCCTGCTCGGAGATCGTGTCCTTGAAGTCGATCGCCGCACCGTCGAGGTACGGAACGCTCATGTTGTCGATGATCACCTCGACGCCGTCGAAGTCGACGGTCTCGTCGCCCTCGAGGTAGCGCTCGTCGAAGTACAGCTGGTAGATCAGTCCCGAGCATCCGCCGGGCTGCACGGCGACGCGCAGACGGAGATCGTCGCGGCCCTCCTGCTCGAGGAGGTTCTTCACCTTGATGGCGGCAGCGTCGGTCAGGGTGACGCCGTGTGCGCGGGTGGTCTCTGGGGAGAGTGTGGTGTCGCTCATGTCGCTCCTTGTGACGGGCCGCGGGTGCACGGCTTCTCGGACGATTCTACCGCCGTGGATCCTGTGAGGCTCAGAGTTCCACCGCATTCATGCGCGCGAGCAGCAGCGCCTCGGTCGCGACCGCATGTCGGAAGGTGTCGAGATGGAGGGATTCGTTCGGGCTGTGCGCACGGGAATGGGGATCCTCCACCCCCGTGACCAGGATCTGAGCGGCCGGGAACTCCCGCACCAGATCGGCGATGAAGGGAATCGAACCACCCACTCCCAGATCCACCGACGGCACTCCGTAACCGTCGCGCATCGCGTCGCGCGTCAGCGAGACCGCCCAGCCGCTGGTGTCGACCAGGAAGCCGTCGCCGAGGTCCACGTCGGAGAAGGTGAGTTCTGCGCCGAACGGAGCATGGGCGCGCAGATGGCCTTCCAGCGCGTCGTAGGCCTCCTGACCGCTCTGTCCCGGTGCAACCCGTGCGCTGACGACGACGGTGACCTCGGGGAGGAGGGTGTTGGACGCCGCAGCCACGCTCGTGGCGTCGATGCCGATGACGGTTACCGACGGCTTGTTCCAGATCCGGCTGAGGATCGTTCCGTCACCGATCGGAGTCGTGCCCGGCAGCAGGCCCGCCTCGTCACGGAGCGTCGCCTCCGTGTACTCGGGGGTCGACGCGTCCCGCTCGGTCATCCCTTCCACCGCGACGGAGCCGTCCGCGTTCCACAGCGTCGACAGCAGCGTGACGGTGGCCATCATCGCGTCCGGCACCGCACCGCCGAACATCCCCGAGTGCGAGGCATGATCCAGGGTGCGAACCCGCATCGTGAACCGGGCGTTGCCGCGCAGGGAGACCGTGAGTCCGGGGGTGATGGAATCCCAGTTGCCGGAGTCGGCCACGACGATCGCGTCGGCACGCAGCGCATCCTTGTTGTCGGAGAGGAACTGCGCGAAGGAGCGGGATCCGTATTCCTCCTCCCCCTCGATGAACATCGCGATCCCGAGATCGAGGTCGTCGCCGAGGGCTTCGCTCACCGCGCGGACCGAGGCGATGTGAGACATGATCCCCGCCTTGTCGTCCGCGGCCCCACGACCGTAGAGGCGGCCGTCCCGCACCGTCGGCTCGAACGGTGGGGTCTCCCACAGTGCGTCCTCCCCCGGCGGCTGCACATCATGGTGCGCGTAGAGCAGGATCGTCGGCTTGCCGTTCCTCGCCGCACGAGTGGCCAGGACAGCCGGCTGCCCGAGCTCGTCCGTGCCGGGAATCGCGGCGCGCAGCACACGGACCTCGTCGAAGACACCCGTACCCGAAGCCAGAGCGGCCACGGCCTCCGCGCTGCGCTCCAGCTGCGTCTGATCGAACGCGGGCCAGGCCATCCCGGGGATGCGCACCAGATGGCCGAGATCCGACAGCGCAGACGGGATACCGGTCGCCACCGCCTCGAGGACGGCTGCTTCGGACTCGCTGGGGAGAACAGGTGAGGTCATGCGAGTAATCTTAAGGTGATCCCCCGTCAGCGAACCGAGGAACTCCGTGGCCATTACCCCTGCCTCCCCTTCGACGAACGACGACGCCCCCGAGACGCCTGCCGTCGGCAAGGGGCGCGCGACGCCGACCCGCGCGGAGCAGGAGGCGGCTCGTCGCCGTCCCCTGGTCGCGAACACCAAGGAGGCGAAGGCGGCCGCCAAAGCCGACCTCAACGAGCGCCGTGCCCGCGCACAGGCCGGCATGGCCGCAGGCGAGGAGAAGTACCTCCCGGTCCGCGACAAGGGCCCGCAGCGACGCTGGGTGCGCGACTACGTCGACGCAGGCTGGCACCCGGCGGAGTTCGTCATGGGGGTCATGGTGCTGGTCATCCTGGCCTCGCTGGTACCGGCGAACACGATCATCTCCTTCTACGCGTACATCGTGATGATGGGGTATCTCGTGATCGCGATCGGCGGGATGGTCCTGCTGGCCATGCGGGTCAAGCGCAAGGCCGCGGCGAAGTTCGGCAAGGAGCGCCTCGAGCGCGGTCTCGGCTGGTACGCCGCGATGCGCGCCCTGCAGATGCGTTTCATGCGACTGCCGAAGCCGCAGGTCAAGCGCGGACAGTACCCCGACTGACCAGCCCCCTGTTGATCTCGCGACCCCAGAAGGGACCGCGATACAGGAACGCGGTATACCCCTGGACGAGGGTCGCACCGGCATTCAGACGCTCCTGCACATCGGCCGGGGTCTCCACCCCTCCTACCGCGATGACGCAGAAGTCGGCCGGCACGGCATCGCGCACGACGCGGAGGACTTCGAGCGACCGCTGCTTCAGCGGCGCGCCGGAGAGGCCGCCCGCTCCTGCCGCCTCGACTGTCGCGGCGTCGGTGAGCAGACCGTCGCGACTGATAGTGGTGTTGTGCGCGATGATTCCCGCGAGCCCCTCATCCACGGCCATCTGCGCGATAGCCGTGATCTCCTCGTCCGGGAGGTCCGGTGCGATCTTGACGAGCAGCGGAGTGGCGCCCGACGCCGCGCGAACCGCGCGCAGCAGAGGCGCGAGCGTCTCGACCGCCTGCAGACCGCGCAGCCCCGGCGTGTTCGGGGACGACACGTTCACGGCCAGATAGTCGGCAAGAGGTGCGAGCCGGGTCGCTGAGGCGACGTAGTCCGCGGTCGCATCCTCGACTTCGACCACCCTGCTCTTGCCGATGTTCACGCCGATCACGGTGTCGGGAGCTCCCCGGCGGAGGCGGGCGAGACGGCGAGCCGCCGCATCGGCACCGGCGTTGTTGAAGCCCATCCGGTTGATGACGGCGCGGTCGGCGACCAGACGGAACAGGCGGGGCTTCGGGTTCCCTTCCTGGGGAATCGCCGTCACGGTGCCGACCTCGACGTGACCGAAGCCCAATGCGGCGAGACCGCGCACACCGACCGCGTTCTTGTCGAAACCGGCCGCGACGCCGAACGGCGAGGGGAACGTGAGCCCGAGCGCCTCGACGCGGAGCGACGGGTCGGGCCGCGTGAGCGCGCGCGTCGCCCAGGAGAAGGGAGGCGCACCGAGGACACGAACCACCGCCATGCCGGCGTGGTGGGCGAACTCGGGGTCGAAGCGCGAGAGGACAGCGCGAAAGAGCAGCGGATACATCCCTGCCAGATTACCGGTCCTCGAGCTCCTGCTCCGTGTGGTCGGCGCGCAGATCGGTGATCGCGGCCTCGAAGTCCTCCAGGGAGTCGAACGCCTGGTAGACGCTGGCGAAGCGCAGGAACGCGACCTCGTCGAGGTCGCGCAGCGGTCCGAGGATAGCGAGACCGATCTCGTTCGTGTCGAGCTGCGAGACGCCGGTCTGTCGGACGGCCTCTTCCACACGCTGCGCGAGGATGGCGAGGTCGGCTTCCGTCACCGGTCGCCCCTGGCAGGCCTTCCGCACGCCGGTGATGACCTTCTCCCGGCTGAACGGCTCCATCACACCGGAGCGCTTGATGACGTTGAGGCTCGCAGTCTCGGTGGTCGTGAAGCGCCCACCGCACTCCGGGCACTGCCGACGTCGTCTGATCGAGAGTCCGTCGTCACTGGTTCGAGAATCGATGACGCGGGAGTCGGAGTGACGACAGAAGGGGCAGTGCATCTGACCGATCCTACGCGGTGAAGCGAGCCTCGATCGCCTCGCCGTGCGCGGGAAGCACCTCGGTGTCGGCGAGGGCGACGACTCCCGCTCTCACGGCGGCCAGCGCGGCCCTGTCATAGGAGATGACCTGCTGAGGACGGAGGAACGTGTACGCGCCGAGACCGGGCGCGTACCGCGCCTGTCCGCCGGTCGGCAGGACGTGATTGCTCCCCGCCATGTAGTCACCGAGACTGACCGGCGTCTGGTCGCCGACGAAGACGGCACCGGCGCTGGTGAACGCGGCTGCCGCCTCTTCGGCGTCGACGAGGTGCAGCTCGAGGTGCTCCGGCGCATACGCATTGCTGAAGGCAGTCGCCATGGCGCGGTCGTCGACGAGGACGATCGCGGACTGCGGCCCGGCCAGCGCCGCACCGACGCGTTCGCTGTGTCGCGTCGCTGCGGCGATCCGCTCCACTGCGCTTGCGACCTGCTCGGCCACCTCCGCGGCATCGGTGACCAGAACGGCGGACGCCTGTTCGTCGTGCTCGGCCTGGCTGACGAGGTCGGCGGCGATCAGACGCGGATCAGCATCGGCATCGGCGACGACCAGGATCTCCGTGGCGCCCGCCTCCGAATCCGTGCCGACGACGCCGGCGACGGCACGCTTGGCGGACGCGACGTAGTTGTTGCCGGGGCCGGAGACGACATCGACAGGATCCAGGCCGAGCGACGGGACACCGTGCGCGAAGGCTCCGATCGCGCCGGCTCCACCCATCGCATAGACCTCGGTGACGCCCAGAAGCGCGGCGGCGGCGAGGATCGTCGGGTGGATCCGTCCCCCCTGATCGGCCTGCGGGGGCGAGGCCAGGGCGATCTGTTCGACACCCGCGACCTGCGCCGGGACGACGTTCATGATCACGCTGGACGGATAGACCGCCTTGCCGCCCGGGATGTACACGCCGACACGGTGCACCGGCTGCCAGCGCTGGGTGATGACGGCGCCCTCTCCGATCCGGGTGACCTGGGTCGGAGGAACCTGGGCGGCAGAAGCGAGTCTCACCCGACGGATAGCCTCCTCGAGTGCCGCTCGCACGTCGGGGGCCAGAGCGGTCAGCGCCTCGGTGATGTGCGCCTCGGGGACGCGGACATCGTGCCCGGTCACCGCGTCGAACTGCTCCGCCTGCTCCCGAAGTGCCGTCTCCCCGCGCTCACGCACGTCCTCGACGATGCGTGCGGCGGTATCGAGCGCCTCGGCACGTGCCTGTGTGGCTCGAGGCACCGCAGCGAGCATGTCGGCGGGCGAGAGCTCGCGCCCTCGCAGATCGATCGTTCGCATGTCAGCCTTTCGTGATGTCGGAGATGTCGTGGAGGTAGCCGATCCGTCCGTCGTCATGTCGGACGACGTACGCACCTCCGCGGTCCTCGATCACAAGAGCCCAGGCGCTCGGGCCGATACGGAAAAGCGGTTCTCCGCGCTCATCGTGCACGTCGCGCTCCGAGGGCGCGAGAATCCAGAACGGCTGGGCGGCCGGGACAGCCTCGCGCGGGTTCGTCGCCTCGAGATCGGCGACCTCGAAGCGACTCGTCTCGGTCGCATCGGCGTCGGCGAACACGTCGCCCGTCTCGACGCGCGCCGCTGTCTCCAGGAGCGATTCGATGCTGCCCGTGTCCGAGACGATCTCGGGTTCGACTGCCCGCGAGCGGCGCGCGTAGGTCGGCACGTAATGCTCGTCCGCGGTCGATTGCTCAGTGCCGGTGCCTCCGCCGGAGGCGTGAGCGGTGAGGGGCACCTGCTCCGCGAGATCGAGACGCGAGACCTCGTCGGTATCGAGGCGGTCTTCGACCACAATCTCGACATCCGTGACCGATTCGCCGACCGCGATCGGCCCGTCGGCGGGAGTCTGCTCGGGACGCGGGCGGGCGATCACAGGACGTACCGGGTTCGCATTCCGGTGAGCCAGCGTCACGAGGCGACCGTGGAAGTCTTCCTTCAGTCCAGGCACGAGCGGGGCGAACACCGTGAGCACGACCAGCGCGAGGGCGGCGACGACCATCACCACGCCGTTCCACGGGAGTCCCCAATAGCCGGTGGCGATCAGTCCGGAGATGGTGAGCCACAGATTGCCGACCCAGACGACGGCCGCGACGGAGAACGCCACCGAGGCGAACTGGTCGATGCCCAGCGAGCCGACGCGGCGGATGCCGTCGGGCGAGAAGCGGCGCAGGACGAGGAGGAACACAGCGACGGTCGGCACAGCGATCGGAAGGATCCACTGGATGCCGACGCCCCAGAGCGAGACGCCTCCCGCCAGGGGGAAGAACGACAGGACGAACGACACCAGCCACACCCCGACGATGAGCAGCTCGCGCAGGGTGAAACCGAGGATTCCGTACTCTGGGGTCACCTCGTCGTCGTAGAGGACGCCGTCGTCATCGCTGAAGACCGAGTCCTCTTCCTCCAGCTCGGGGAGATCCGGGTCGGGGATGTCCGTGCTCATGAGTGGTCCTTTCGTCACAGTGCTCGACGGGGGCGTTCGTCGTGCTGCCGACGGCTCACGATCCTACCCGCTCACCCCAGACAGGTGGGTCCGAGCAGCGACTTGAGGTCACCGAAGAGATCGGCGGTGACCTTGACCGGCATAGGGACCTCGAACACCTTCGCCGTCCCGCCGCGGTGCACCCGGAGCACGACCTCGGTGTCGCCGTTGTGCCGGCGCAGCACCTCCGCCAACTCCGTCATCACGCGCTCCGTGGCCCGCTGCTCGGCGAGCACCAGTGACAGCGGCCCCGCTGCGTCGAACGATCCGACGTCGGGCGCGAAGGCAGACTGGGCATGAAGGTTGAGTCCGTCGTCACGTCTCGAGACGCGCCCGCGCACAGCAAGGATCGCGTCCTGCTGCAGCGTGTGCTGGAACTCGGTGTAGGTCTTGCCCATGAACATCACGGTGACCTCGCCGTTGAAGTCCTCGATGGTGATCATGCCGTACGGGTTTCCGCTGGCCTTGGCGACGCGGTGTTGCACGCTCGTCACGAGCCCGGCCACCGTCACCTGGTCGCCGTCCTGCATGTCCTCGGAGTTGTTGAGGTCGTTGATCGAGATCGACGCGTGCTTCGCCAGCGGGACCTCGAGCCCAGCGAGCGGATGATCGGACACGTACAGACCGAGCATCTCGCGCTCGAAGGCGAGCTTGTCCTTCTTGACCCACTCGGGTCGAGCGGGCACCTTCGCCGGAGCCGCCTCTTCCATACCGTCGTAGAGGCTGTCGAAGTCGAACCCGATCGCACCCTGGGCCTCGTTGCGCTTGCGGTCGACAGCTGCTTCGACCGCGTCTTCGTGCACCTCCATGAGCGCTCGGCGGGTATCACCCATCGAGTCGAAGGCGCCGGCCTTGATCAGCGATTCGACGGTGCGCTTGTTCGAGACGTGCAGTGGCACCTTGTCGAGGAAGTGGTGGAACGAGGTGAACCGCTCGTCCTTGCGCGCCTGCACGATCCCCTCCACGACGTTGCTGCCGACATTGCGCACTGCGCCGAGGCCGAAGCGGATGTCGTCGCCGACGGCGGCGAAGAAGTTGATCGAGTCGGACACGTCGGGCGGGAGCACCTTGATCCCCATGCGACGGCATTCGTTCAGATAGAGCGCCATCTTGTCTTTGGAGTCGCCGACGCTGGTGAGCAGTGCCGCCATGTACTCCGCGGGGTAGTGCGCCTTGAGGTAGGCGGTCCAATACGACACGAGGCCGTACGCGGCGGAGTGAGCTTTGTTGAACGCGTAGTCCGAGAACGGAAGCAGGATGTCCCAGAGCGCCTTGATCGCCGCCTCGCCGAATCCGCGCTGCTTCATTCCGCCCGCGAAGCCCTCGTACTGCTTGTCGAGCTCGGACTTCTTCTTCTTGCCCATCGCTCGACGGAGGATGTCTGCTTGTCCGAGGCTGAACCCGGCTACCGCTTGAGCGATGGCCATGACCTGCTCCTGGTAGATGATGAGACCGTAGGACTCCTCGAGGATCTCCGCCAGCGGCTCCTCGAGCTCAGGGTGGATCGGCGTGATCTCCTGCAGACCGTTCTTGCGCAGCGCGTAGTTCGTGTGGGAGTTCGCTCCCATCGGGCCCGGGCGGTACAGGGCGATGAGGGCCGAGATGTCGCCGAAGTTGTCGGGCTTCATCAGGCGCATGAGGGAACGCAGCGGTGGGCTGTCGAGTTGGAAGACGCCCAGTGTGTCGCCGCGGGCGAGGAGCTCGTACACCCCCGGATCGTCCAGGCCGAGATGTTCGAGGTCGAGTTCCTCGCCCCGGTTCGTCCGGATGTTGTCGAGCGCGTCGGAGATGATCGTGAGGTTGCGGAGCCCCAGGAAGTCCATCTTGATCAGGCCGAGCGACTCGCACGACGGGTAGTCGAACTGCGTGACGATCTGACCGTCCTGCTCCCGCTTCATGATCGGGATGATGTCGAGCAGCGGGTCGGACGACATGATCACGCCGGCGGCGTGCACGCCCCACTGACGCTTCAGACCTTCGAGACCGAGAGCGCGGTCGAAGACCGTCTTGGCCTCGGGGTCGGTCTCGATCAGCGCACGGAACTCGCTCGCCTCTTTGTACCGGGGGTGCGCGGAGTCGAACATGCCGTCGAGGGGCATGTCCTTGCCCATGACGGGCGGCGGCATCGCCTTGGTCAGCCGCTCCCCCATGCT
The DNA here is from genome assembly GCF_002979435.1 of Microbacterium sp. MYb66. GTDB lineage: Bacteria > Actinomycetota > Actinomycetes > Actinomycetales > Microbacteriaceae > Microbacterium. The sequence goes on from NZ_PCOV01000006.1 coordinate 186,339, forward strand.
GAACGGGAAGCCGAGCACTCGACCCGCGTCCTTCAAGGCCTGCTTGGACTTGATGGTGCCGTAGGTGACGATCTGCGCGACGCGCTCCGAGCCGTACTTCTCCGTGACGTAGTCGATGACCTCGCCACGGCGCCGGTCATCGAAGTCGACGTCGAAGTCGGGCATCGAGACGCGGTCGGGGTTCAGGAACCGCTCGAAGATCAGGCCGTGCTCGAGAGGGTCGAGGTCGGTGATCTTCATCGCATACGCGACCATGGAGCCGGCACCGGAGCCACGGCCGGGACCGACCCGGATGCCGTTGTCCTTGGCCCAGTTGATGAAGTCGGCGACGACCAGGAAGTACCCGGGGAAGCCCATCTGCAGGATGATGCCGGTCTCGTACTCGGCCTGCTTGCGCACCTTGTCGGGAATGCCACCCGGGTACCGGTAGTGCAGTCCGGTCTCGACCTCTTTGATGAGCCAACTGTCTTCGGTCTCGCCGTCCGGCACCGGGAACCGCGGCATGTAGTTCGCTGAGGTGTCGAACTCGACCTCGCAGCGCTCGGCGATCAACAGGGTGTTGTCGCAGGCCTCCGGGTGATCGCGGAACAGCTGCCGCATCTCCGCGGCGGTCTTGATGTAGTAGCCGTCGCCGTCGAATTTGAAGCGGTTCGGATCGTCCATGGTGGAGCCCGACTGCACGCACAGCAGAGCCTCGTGCGCATCTGCCTCGTGCTGGTGCGTGTAGTGCGAGTCGTTGGTCGCGACCAGCGGGATGTTCAGGTCTTTCGCGAGGCGGAGGAGATCGGTCATCACCCGGCGCTCGATGGAGAGACCATGGTCCATGATCTCGGCGAAGTAGTTCTCCTTGCCGAAGATGTCCTGGAACTCCGCCGCCGCCGCGCGCGCCGCGTCGTACTGGCCCAGCCGGAGCCGCGTCTGCACTTCGCCCGACGGGCACCCCGTCGTCGCGATGATCCCCTTGCCATAGGTCTGGAGCAGCTCGCGGTCCATGCGGGGCTTGAAGTAGTAGCCCTCCATGCTCGACCGGGAACTGATCCGGAAGAGGTTGTGCATGCCTTCGGTGCTCTGGCTCCACATGGTCATGTGGGTGTAGGCGCCCGAGCCGGAGACGTCGTCGCTCTTCTGGTCGGGCGAACCCCACTGCACGCGCGTCTTGTCGCTGCGGTGCGTGCCCGGGGTCATGTACGCCTCGAGCCCGATGATCGGCTTGATGCCCGCGTTCCGCGCCGCGTTGTAGAACTCGAACGCCGCGAAGGTGTTGCCATGGTCGGTCACCGCGATGGCCGGCATGCCGTAATCGGCGGCCGCCTGGGTCATCGCATTGATCTTCGCCGCACCGTCCAACATCGAATACTCGCTGTGCACATGCAGGTGGACGAAGGAGTCGGATGCCATGCTTCGAGTCTAAGGTGGGGCCCCGACACCGGAGGTCGGTGTCGGGGCCCTGGGACGCCCCTCCGGTTAGGGCAGCGCGTCGACGATCGCGGCGGTGAACGTCTTACGGATGTCCGGGACATCCGTCGGGACCATGTCTCCAGCCGCGTCATCGGTCCGATCGAACCGGATGCTCAGCTGCGTCACCCATCCGGTCGCCGTGTCGATCGAGATCCACTGCGTCTGCGGGGAGTCGATGGCGGTCACGCGGAGCCGGTAGGTGACGACGGTCCCGTCGGCCGCCACCACCTCTGTGCCCGAGCGACCGCTGAATGATCTCGCTGTCTGTGCTCACACCATCTATTGCTCCGAAATCCACCGACGGTTCGAAACTCGTCACGGAGCAGTGTCGACGACGGACACCGAATACGAGCGTCGCGAGTCTGGCACCGCATCGGGCACGAGTGCGGAGCCGGAACCGCTCGTGACCGTGGTCTCCGTCACGAGACCGGTGCTCATGTCGATCGCAGCCGTCCGGCGCACCGTCGTGGGGTTGCCCGCGAGGTCCTCGATCGGGGTCACCAGAGCGACCGTGAAGACGTTTCCTGCGACGCCCGTGAGCTCGAATCCATCGAGCATGCTCAGGGCGGTGTACATCGCAGCGCGTACCTCTGCCGACCCGATGTTCTTGGAGAGAAGCTCGATCAGCAGCCAGCCGACCTTGGTGTTATGCGCCTCGGGCGGCGTGTCCTGGTGCTCATCGATCCAGTCGATGAGCTGTGCGGGATCCTTCGGCATCGATTCGAGGAAGTCCACGAGCAGGGTGCTTCCTTCGACCGTCGTCCACGGTGCGAGAGGGCCACCGACCATGCTGGTCGGCCCGGACGGCGCGGAGCCCGCCCCCGCGTCGAGCAGATACTGCTGCAGCCCCTGCTGGGCGTCCTGTCCATAGAGAGTGCCCGTCGCACTGGACGTGCCGAGGTATCGCCACTCGCCATGTGGATCCGCCGGCACGTAGGTCTCGAACGTTCCGCCCATCTCCCAGGCGCCGGTCGCGGTCGACCTGTCCGCCGCGAGCTCACCCCAGCCGTTGACCGGCTCGTAGTACACGACATCGTGCAGGTCCGCCTGGATTCGGAGGTACTGCCCCGGCGCGACGGTCAGCCCCGAGAAGGTCGCGGCAGCAGTGCCCGCCGCCCCGAACGCGCTCGAAACCGTGAGCGGCTCGACCGTCGGCTGCGGAGTGGGACTCGGCTCGACCGACGGTCGAGGCTCCGGGGTGGGCACAGCCTCGACACGGCCTGCCGGCGGCGCGAACGCGTTCACGACCAGGACTCCAGCGGTGACCGCGGCAGCGGCGCCCACGAGTCCGGACGCGATGATCCAGCCCCGACGTGCAGCGCGCTGCCGAACGGGCTGTGGCGCACCGTGGATCTCGGTGAGCAGCCGCTGACGTGCGGTCGAGATGTTCTCCTCGGCGCCCTCGATCTCCGGACGCGTCTGCGTGACCTTCTCAAAAACGTTCATGGGAGACTCCTTCCTGCTCGACCTCGACCGACTGTGCGTGTGCCTGCGCCCTGCGCGCCGGATCCAGACGGCGGCGCACACGGTTCAACCGTGACCGAACGGTCCCCACCGGCACTCCGAGCGCCGTCGCGACCTCGTCATAGGTCAGGCCGTGCCAGGCATAGAGCAGCAGCGTCTCGCGGTCCTTCGGCGCGAGCGCGGCGATCCGGGACTTCATCGACTTCACCCGACGTTCCGCATCGACCCTCGTCATCGCTTCGTCGACCCCACCCTCCGACGAATGCTCCTCGCCCGTGACGGATGCCGCGAACGACCGCCAATGCTTCGCCTCCACCGCCCGGTGCCTGCGAATCAGGCGCGAGGCGATGCCGAGCAGCCAGGGCACTGCCGATTCGACGTCGGCGTCGTAGTCGGCACGGCGGCGGAAAGCGACGAGGAACGTCTCGCTCAACACGTCTTCCGCGGCATGCCGTCCGATGCGATAGGTCGCGAAGGCGTTCACGGCGCGCGAATGTCGGTCGAAGAGCTCGGCGAATGCCGGCGGATGCGTCAGAGATCGTCTGATGATCTCGCTGTCAGTGCTCACGCTGTGTATTGGTCGTTATCCGCCGAACGGTTCACGCTTTCTTCGTCTTGCTCGACTTCTTCCCCGATGTCCGAAGATCGAGTCGCATCAGGACCCGGGGGAACCCGTCGAGCACTGACTCGGTGTCGGCCGCCTTCACGAAACCGGCGCTCTCGAAGAGCGCCCGTGTACCCACGTACGCCATCGTCAGATTCACCTTCTCCCCGCGGTTGTCGACCGGGTAGCCCTCGATGGCCGGAGCGCCGCGCTCCCTCGCGAACGCGACAGCACCCTCGATCAGCGCATGCGAGATCCCCTGCTTCCGATGGCCGGGACGCACGCGGATGCACCACAGCGACCAGACATCGAGGTCGTCGACGTGCGGGATCAGCCGGTTGCGTGCGAAGCTCGTGTCGGTCCGCGGATGCACGGCCGCCCAGCCGACGGGCTCGTCGTCCAGATACGCGATCACACCCGGCGGCGGATCCTCGTGGCAGAGCTGGCGGACCCGGTCGGCACGAGCCTCGCCCTTCAGCGCGACGTTCTCTTTGCTGCCGATGCGGTAGCTCAGGCAGAAGCACACGTTGGACGTCGGCTTCTTCGGCCCCACCAGTGTCGCGACGTCGTCGAACACGGTCGCCGGGCGAACCTCGATGGTCATGCGCTCAGTGTCGCGCACTTCACGGACATCCTGAGGGAGAAGCGCGGTCTACTCGCCGCGCAGCACGTCCAACGCGTGACGGAAGTCATCGGGATACGGAGACTCGAACTGCACCCAGTCCCCCGTCGCCGGGTGGGCGAACGCCAGCCGATGAGCATGCAGCCACTGACGGGTGAGCCCCAGTCGTGCCGACATGGTCGGGTCGGCGCCGTACAGCGGGTCCCCGACGCACGGATGCCGGTGCGCGGCCATGTGCACGCGGATCTGGTGAGTGCGGCCGGTCTCGAGGTGGATCTCGAGCAATGATGCCCCGGGGAACGCCTCGAGCGTCTCGTAGTGCGTGACCGATGGCTTCCCGTCCGGGACGACGGCGAACTTCCAGGAGTGGTTCGGATGACGGCCGATCGGTGCATCGATCGTCCCCGCCAACGGATCGGGATGCCCCTGGACGACTGCGTGATAGATCTTCTCCACCGTGCGGACCTTGAACGCCTGCTTCAGGACCGTGTAGGCGTGCTCGGACTTCGCGACGACCATCAGGCCGCTGGTGCCGACATCCAGACGGTGCACGACCCCCTGACGCTCCGGAGCGCCGCTGGTCGCGACGCGGAAACCCGCCGCGGCGAGGGCTCCGACGACAGTGGGTCCCTCCCACCCGACAGAGGGATGCGCGGCGACACCGGTCGGTTTGTCGACCACGACGATGTCGTCGTCGTCGTACACGATGCCCAGCTCGGGCACCGCGATCGGGACGATCTTCGGTGCCTCCTTCGGCTGCCATTCGACGTCGAGCCAGCCGCCGCCGCGCAGGCGGTCCGACTTGTCGAGCGTCACCCCGTCCAGACGCACGCCACCGGCGGCGGCGACGTCAGCCGCGAACGTGCGGGAGAACCCCATCAGCTTCGCCAGCGCAGCGTCGACGCGCGTCCCGTCCAAACCGTCGGGAACGGGCAGAGACCGTGACTCCACGGTCAACGCCCTTCCGATGCGGGAGCAGCATCCTCCGAAGGCGCGTCGTCGTCGGTCGCGAGTTCTGTTCCCGCGGTCTTCGTCGAGACGTCGTCCCCATCCACGAAGTCGGCATCCGTCTCGGTCGCGGCCACAGCAGCTGCGGCGGCCGCTTCGGCCTCTTCCTCGGTCTCGACCACGGCGTGATCACGTTCCCGAGTGCCGTCGAAGCGGAGGCCGAAGACCACGAGCAGGGCGACCGAGATCATGCCCGTCACGATGAAGATGTCCGCGACGTTGAAGATCGCCGGCATCATCCACGGCATCGAGATCATGTCGACCACGTGCCCGACCGGGAATCCCGGTTCACGGAACAGCCGATCGCTGAGATTGCCCAGGACGCCGCCGAGCAAGCAGCCGAGAACGACGGCCCAGAGTCGCGAACGAAGCCCGAACGCCTTCCAGATGATCACGGATGCGACCACTGCAAGGGCGATCGTGAAGATCCAGGTGACCTCTGACCCGAGAGAGAAGGCTGCTCCGGGGTTTCGGACGTAGTACAGCTGAAGGAACTCACCGAGCACCGGTACCGGCTCCTGCAACGGCAGGTTCTCGATCGTGAGGTACTTCACAAACTGATCGGCGGCCAGTACGAGCGCTGCGAGAATCGCAACGACCGCACCGGCCGCCGACCGACGAAGGGGACGGCGTCCTGACAAGAGGGCGCCTTACAGACCGATCGCGGAAACGGGCGTGGAATCCGTGGTCGCCGACTTCTCGTCGAGCTCGCGGAGCTGGCCCTCGATGTAGCCGCGCAGCTGCGAGCGGTAGTCGCGCTCGAAGTTGCGGAGCTCGGTGATGCGAGCTTCGAGAGTGTTGCGCTCGCGCTCGAGACGCGCCGACTCTTCACGCTGCTTGGCCTCGGCCTCGGTGCGGATACGGGCGACCTCGGTCTCGGCCTCGGCGATCAGCGCGTTGCGCTTCGCCTCGCCCTCGGCGACGTGCTCGTCGTGCAGACGCTGTGCGAGCTCGATGATGCCGGCGGTCGCGGTGGCGGAGCCGGTCGGAGCGGGCTCGGCCGGGACCTCGGCGACAGGAGCCGGAGCCTCTGCAGCGGCCGGAGCGGCGGCGGGCTGGGCGGCTTCAGGAGCTGCACCGGACTCGTACGCGGCCAGCTTGGCCTTGAGCTCGACGTTCTCCTCGAGGGCCTTGCGCCACTCGATGACGATCTCGTCGAGGAAGTCGTCCACCTCGTCCGGGTCGAAGCCGTCCTTGAAGCGGACGTGCTGGAACTGCTTGGTGACGACGTCATCCGGGGTAAGTGCCATGGGTGGCTCCTCTTTCGATGAGTTCGATTGCCAGTATCGATGTATGGCGTGGTCGTGATGTGGCGCGAACCCGGGGCGCGCACCTGGGTGCCAGCATAGTCCCCGCGCCTCAGCGTCGCGATGTCACGACACCCAGAGTGCGTGAACTCGTCGTCGCCTCACCGAGGGATCTGCCAGGAGTTCAGCGGATGAACAGCCCCACGATGTTCATCAGGATCAGGACGATGAGCAGGGTGAGCGCAAACCCGAAATCGAGTGAGAGCGTACCGATCCGCAGCGGTGGGATGATCCGCCGGAAGAACCGGATGGGTGGATCGGTGACCGTATAGACGGCCTCAGCGGCGACCAGGCCGAACCCCTTCGGACGCCACTCCCGGTTGAACATCGGGATGTAATCCAGAATCAGGCGTGCGAAGAGCACGAAGATGTACAACAGCAGCACCAGATGGACGATGCTCGCTGCGACGGAGACCAGCTCCACGGGCTACGACTGGTCGAAGCCCGCAGACTCAGCGTCTGCGTGTGCGATGCCCCCGTGGCCCGAGACGGCGATGTTCTCCGGCGAAAGCAGGAAGACCTTCGAGGTCACGCGCTCGATACGGCCGTAGAGGCCGAGGGAGAGCCCGCTCGCGAAGTCGATGAGGCGGCGCGCATCGGCATCGCTCATCTGCGAGAGGTTGATGATGACCGGGACGCCTTCGCGGAAGCTCTCCGCGATCAGCTGAGCGTCACGGTACTGCTTCGGGTGGACGGTGAGGATCTCGTTCACGGCTCCTGCAGACGGCTGTCGGACGGCGACGGGGCGACGCAGCGGCGTGACGGGGGCCGGTGCCGGCTCCTCGCGATCACGGTCGCGTTCGCGGTGAGCGCGGGCGGGCGCCTGCGTCTCCTCTTCGTAGACCTCTTCTTCATCGGCGAGGCCGAGATACACCATGGTCTTCTTCAGCGGGTTACCCATCGTGTCCTCCGGTTCGAACGTGTCGGGCTGGTCTTTTCACAGGTTAACCCCGGTCGGGCCGGGGGCCGGTGATTGCGGAGCCGATCCGCAGGTGTGTCGCGCCGGCGGCGATCGCCTCGACGAAGTCGCCGGTCATCCCGGCGGAGATCCAGGACGCGGAAGGTTCCACGCCACGGATGGCGTCCGCGACGTCGCGCAGACGTGCGAATGCGGAGGCGGGCTCCTCATCCAGGGGTGCGACGGCCATCACACCGCGCAGACGCAGCGACGGGAGATCCAGAACGTGCTCCGCGAGCGCGACCGCGTCAGCGGGCACGACCCCTCCTCGCCCCTGGTCGTCGGTGAGGTTGATCTGCACGAGGACGTCGAGCAGATCATCGTCGTCCGCCGCCTTGTGCAAGGCGTCCGCGAAACGGTCGCGATCGACCGAGTGGACGACATCCGCGCTTCGCCGGATCGCCGCCGCCTTGTTGGTCTGGCCCTGCCCGATGAAGTGCCAGCGCAGATCGAGAGCCTCGAGCTCCCCCTCCTTGGCCGACAGTTCCTGCTGACGGTTCTCCCCGACGTCCCGCACGCCGAGCCCGTGCAGCTCCTGCACCAGGGATGCCGGGTGGAACTTCGTCACCACGATTCGGGTGATCTCCTCGGGGTCTCGACCGGCCGACTGCGCGGCCGCGGCGATCCGTTCATCGATCGCCGACAGCCGCGCTGCCAAACCGGAAGGCGCGGGGGCGTCGACCGGCGAGGTCACTTCAGGAATTCGGGGATGTCGATGTCGTCGTCTGCGAAGGCCGGCTCGATGCTGGTCGCCGGAACGCGCTGCTGCACGGGCTCGGGCTGGGCCGGCTCGCTGGCCGACTCCGCCTCGTCCGTGAGGGCGACCTCGGGAAGCGATGCCGTCGACGGACGCGAGACGACCATCGGGTCCAGTCGCAGGGACGGCTCTCCGCCGTCGAAGCCTGCGGCGATGACGGTCACCCGCACCTCGTCGCCGAGGGTGTCGTCGATGACGGTACCGAAGATGATGTTGGCCTCGGGGTGCGCCGCTTCCTTCACGAGGTCTGCGGCGTCGTGGATCTCGAAGATGCCGAGGTTCGAGCCACCCTGGATCGAGAGCAGCACACCGTGCGCACCCTCGATGCTCGCCTCCAGGAGAGGCGATTCCACGGCCAGCTCTGCCGCCTTGATCGCACGGTCCGCACCGCGCGCGGACCCGATACCCATGAGCGCGGAGCCCGCGCCCTGCATGACCGACTTCACGTCGGCGAAGTCGAGGTTGATGAGACCCGGGGTCGTGATGAGGTCAGTGATGCCCTGCACACCGGCGAGGAGCACCTGGTCTGCCGTCGCGAACGCCTCGATCATCGAGATGCCGCGGTCACTGATCTCCAGGAGACGGTCGTTCGGCACCACGATGAGGGTGTCGACCTCTTCCTTGAGCTTGGCGACGCCCGCCTCCGCCTGGCTCTGGCGGCGGCGACCCTCGAACGAGAACGGCTTGGTCACGACACCGATGGTGAGGGCGCCGATGGACTTCGCGATGCGAGCCACCACGGGCGCACCACCGGTTCCGGTGCCGCCGCCCTCGCCGGCCGTCACGAAGACCATGTCGGCGCCGGTCAGGGCCTGCTCGATCTCCTCGGCGTGGTCCTCCGCAGCGCGGCGACCCACCTCCGGATCCGCTCCGGCACCGAGCCCGCGGGTGAGCTCGCGGCCCACGTCGAGCTTCACGTCGGCGTCGCTCATGAGCAGCGCCTGCGCGTCGGTGTTCACGGCGATGAACTCGACTCCTCGGAGACCGAGATCGATCATGCGGTTCACGGCGTTGACGCCGCCACCGCCGACGCCGACGACCTTGATCACGGCGAGGTAGTTCTGGTTCTGGCTCATGGCCGGCCTCCGATTATTCGAGCCTGGAAGTGGGTGAACCTTAAACCTCAACTAGAGGTGTAAAGTATTTCCCGGTATTGCGTTCTCTTTGATCGACGGTAAGCGCCGCCTGCCCGCGCGCGCGCAAAGACATGGGCGTGTCGCGCCATTCCCCGCGAAAGCCGTCAGCCGACGACGGCCACGTCGGGAGAAGTGACGTCGATCGACCCGGCGTCCGGATGGGCGGCCATGGTCGCCGAGAGGGTGACGGCCTTGAAGGCGGAGTCGTCCGCGCTCCCCCAGACCACGGTGAGCCCGCTGCTGAGAGTCAGAGTCACATCGTCCGCGGTGGTCGCGACGACACCGGTCAGCACGGCTCGGACGTCCGGAGGCAACGACCGGACCACAAGACCCGCGCTGCGAAACGCCGCCGAGTCCACGCCCCCTTCGACGTCGATCACCGGCTGTCCGGCGGGCTGGTCCGATGTGGTCGAGAGAGCGACGCCGGCCGCGTCCACCAGCGTGTACCCGGCATTCGAGCGGATCACGCCGACAGGGGTGCGCTCCACGATGCGCACAGTGAGGTCGTGCGGTGGTCGCGCTTCGAGGGAATAGGTCTCGATGAGCGGGAAGGCCAGCAACGCGGCCTTCACCTCGCTGGTGTCGACGAGCGCGAGGGGTGTGCCGATCTGCTCGCCGAGCGCCGCCTCGATCGTCGCGGGGTCGAGCGTGGAGGCACCCGCGATCGTGATCTTCTCGACGGCGAAGAGGGGGCTGTAAGCGGCCGCGACACTTCCGCCGATCAACAGCACGAAGGCGCCCATACTGCTCAGCCAGATGATCCTCCGCCGTCGCGAACGCTGCGTGAATCGGCGGATCTCCGCCCGAAGCGCCTTGCGTCTGGCGCGCGCCGCCCGCCACACGTCCCTGGTCGATGTCGGCTGCGGGTCGTCGGTCGCGACGCTCTCCGGGAAGCCGACGGCGGCCGATGTGCCGGGCAGCCCCTCGTCCGGCCCTGCCAGGTCCTCCACGGCACCGGCATCGCGTCGCCGCTGGCGGCTCTTCTCCCCCGGCGCGGCATCCTTCTCGCCCGGGGTGTCCGGGGCGGTCGGAAGCGGTGCAGGCCGGCGCATCGACTACGCCTCGTCGGTCCGACGCAGCGAGTCGAGAACCTGCGGGATGATCTGGTAGACGTTGCCACAACCGAGCGTGACGACGAAGTCACCGTCACGCGCAACCGTGGCGGTGTAGTCGGCGGCCTGCTGCCAGTCCACGACGTAGTGCACGTGGGACGGGTCGCGGAAGGCACCGCTCACCAGCTCTCCCGTGACTCCGGGGACGGGATCCTCGCGCGCACCGTATACATCGAGCATCACCGTGTGGTCCGCGAACTCCTCGAGGACGTCGGCGAACTCCTGGTACATGTGCTGCGTGCGGGAGTACGTGTGAGGCTGCTGGATGGCGATGATCCGCCCCGAACCCGCGATGCTGCGCATCGCCTCGAGAGCGGCACGCACCTCGGTCGGGTGGTGGGAGTAGTCGTCGTACACCGTCACTCCGCGCTCGACACCGTGCTGCTCCAGCCGACGCACGGTGCCGGCGAACCCCTCGACGGCGCGCACGGCATCGACGAGCGGGTAGCCCAGGGAGCGCAGGACCGCGACGGCTCCCGCCGCGTTGATCGCGTTGTGCACCCCGGGCACCGCGAGCTGCATCCGCGCCTGGTCGCCCTCGTGCGTGATGGTCGCCGCGACGGGGCCGGATGCGACGATGTCGGTGACTCGCACGTCGGCGAACTCCGCCTGGCCGAACGTGACCACGTTCCCGTGGGAGAGGTCGGCCCTGACGCGGAGCGCACCGGGGTCGTCGCTGGAGATCACGACCGCTTCCGTCGCCGCGTCGGCGAACTGCACGAAGGCCCGATGGAAGGCCTCGTCGGATCCGTAGTGATCCAGGTGGTCGGGATCGACGTTGGTGATCAGCGCCACCGCGGTGTCGTAGAGCAGGAAGGTGCCGTCGGACTCATCGGCCTCGACCACGAACAGATCTCCCGTGCCCGTCGCACTCGATGTGCCGAGCTGCTCGATCACACCGCCGTTGACGAAGTGCGGGTCGGCACCGAGGTCGCGAAGCGCGGTGACGATCATGCCGGTCGAAGTGGTCTTGCCATGCGCTCCGGCGACGGAGACCAGCCGGCGGGAGCCGATCAGCCAGTGCAGGGCCTGCGAGCGGTGGATGACGTGGAGTCCGCGCGCCTTCGCGGTGACGAACTCGGGATTCTCCGGCCAGATCGCGCCGGTGTGGACGACGGTGTCGGCGTCGCCGAGATGGGCCGCATCGTGGCCCACGTGCACGGTCGCTCCCGCTGCAGCCAGCGCACGCAGATTGTCGCTGTCGGCGCGGTCGCTGCCGGAGACACGAATGCCGGCGTCGAGGAACATCTTCGCGAGGCCGCTCATGCCGGATCCGCCGATGCCGATGAAGTGCGCGGAGGTGATCGTCTCGGGAATGGGGAGGGAGAGGTCGGGTCTGATCATGTCCGGTTCAGTCTACTTTTCTTCGGTGTCTTCGACCGCGTCAGGCCGCGTCGAGCGCGCGGTCGATGAGGGTGATCACGTTCTCGGTGCCGGAGCGGGTACCTGCCGTCTCGGCCGCCGCTGCCATCCGCGCGATCCGCTCGCGGTCGCTGAGCAGAGGGACGACCAGACGTCTGACGGCGTCGCCGTCGAAGGTCGCGTCGTCGAGGAGCTCAGCCGCTCCGGCGGCGACGGCCGACGCCGCGTTCAGACGCTGCTCGCCGTTGCCCACCGAATACGGCACGTACAGCGCGGGGATGCCCAGGGCGCTGATCTCGCTCACGGTCGCCGACCCGGACCGGGACACGATCAGATCCGCGAGGGCGAACGCGAGATCCATCCGGTCGATGTAACGGCGCAGGGCGTATCCGGGGGCCCCCGGATCGGCGAGATCACTGCGCTCACCCGTCACGTGCAACAGCTGCCACCCGGCAGCCAGGACGTCCTGCCAGGAATCGGCCAGAGCCTCGTTGAGTCGCTGCGCGCCGAGCGAGCCGCCGAAGACGAGGAGAACGGGCCGTTCGGCATCGAGCCCGAAGTACTCGGCCGCCTCCGCGCGGGACGCGGTGCGGTCGAGCGTGATCACTTCCTGGCGCAGGGGCATGCCGACCACCACGCTGCCGCGCAGCGGAGTGCCCTCGAACGCGACGCCCACGGCCGCGGCTCGACGAGCGCCGAGCACGTTCGCCAATCCCGGCTTCGCGTTGGCCTCGTGCACGACGAACGGCACGCCTTCCCGCCGCGCCGCCACGTAGGCCGGTGCCGACGCGTATCCGCCGAATCCGACGACGACATCGACGGAGTGCCGACGGATGTGCTCACGCACCTGAGAGATGGCTCGGCGGAACCGGCCCGGGAATGCGAGGGCCTGACGGTTCGGTCGGCGGGGGAAGGGGACCTTGTCGACGATGAGCAGTTCGTAGCCTCGTTCCGGAACGAGACGGGACTCCAGCCCCTCGGCGGTGCCGAGCACGAGAACGGAGGCGTCGGCGTCGCGCTCGCGAAGCGCATCCGCGACGGCGAGCAGGGGGTTCACATGACCGGCGGTGCCACCGCCGGCGAGGAGATACGAGGTCACTTGGCGACCCTACCCCGCTCGGCTGACTGCTTCTCGGTCACGGGGATCGTGCGCGCGAAGGCGAGGAGCACGCCGCACGCGATGAGCACGGCGAGCAGGGCCGTGCCGCCCTGGGACATGAACGGGAGCGGGACTCCCATCACGGGGAACAGGCCGATGACGACGCCGATGTTCAGCACCGCCTGGCCGACGATCCACACCGTGATGCCACCTGCGGCGACCCGGATGAAGGGATCCGGCGTCTTCCGGATGATGTGGAACGCGCCGACCGTGAAGAACGTGAACAGAGCGAGCACCACGATGCATCCGATCAGGCCCAGCTCCTCCCCCACGATCGCGAAGATGAAGTCATTGCCCGCAGCAGGCAGCCACCCGTACTTCTCCTGGGAGTTGCCGAGTCCCAGTCCGAAGATCCCGCCGGTGGCCATCCCCCAGATCCCGTGGATCGACTGGTAGCAGTCGGTGTAGTACAGCGCCATGTTGTCGCAGGTGGCCGTGATGCGCCGCATCCGGTCCTCGCTCGACAGCGCATACGCGAGCACGGCGACGACGCCCAGTACCACCGGGATGATGAACAGACGGAGCTTGACCCCGGAGAAGAACAGGCAGCCCAAGAGGATGAGGACCAGCACCATCGCGGTGCCGAGGTCCTTGCCCGCAAGCACCGTGCCGATCGCGAGCGCGCCGACCGGGATCACGGGGATGAACACGTGATGCCAGGTGCCGAGCATCGTGCGCTTGCGCAGCAGCACGGCCGCGATCCACAGCGCGAGCGCGAGCTTGAGGAACTCGGACGGCTGCAGCGTGAAGCCGGCGATCTTGACCCAGTTCCGGTTTCCACCGTCTTCAATGCCGAGCGGCGTGAACACGAGCATCTGCAGGGCGACCGCGCCGAACAGAGCCGGCCACGCCATCTTCTTCAGGAACGCGATCGGGAGGCGGCTGATCAGGAACATCAACGGGATGCCGAGAAGGGCGAACACGCCCTGACGGAGCACACCGTCCATGGGGTTCACGCCCCGGGAGACGGCCGTCGCGCTCGTCGCCGACAGCACCATGACCAGACCGAACAGAGTGAGCAGCAGCGCGGTCGAGGCGATGAGCAGGAACTCCGTCGACACCGGGGTGAACCGGCGCCCGAGCGAGACCCTGGCCGCGAGACCGCCGGACTCAGAGCGCGGAGGGCGGGACACCTGCGTCATCGGCGCTCCCCCGGTCGATCCAGTTCCGCACCGCCTCGGCGAAGCGATGGCCCCGATCCGAGTAACTGGAGAACTGGTCGAAGGATGCCGCCGCCGGGGCCAGCAGAACCGTGCCCTCGCCGTCGACGATCCCCGCCGCGATCTCCACGACACGGTTCATGACTTGTCCAGTCTCGTCAGCTTCCACCTCGAACACCGGCACCGCGGGCGCGTGTCGTCGGAATGCCGCGACCACCGCGGCGCGCTCGACTCCGATCACGACGGCCGCGCGGGCTGTTCCGCCGACATCCGCGACGAGATCGGCGATGTCGACGCCCTTCAGATCGCCGCCGACCACCCACACGGCTCCCGGGTACGCTCGCAGCGACGACGCGGCGGCGTGGGGGTTCGTGGCCTTGGAATCGTCGATCCAGACGACGCCCGCATGGCGGGCGATGACCTGGATGCGGTGGGCATCGAGCCGGAACGACTTCAGCGCTGTGTGGATCGCCTCCGGCTCGATGCCGAGCGACCGCGCCAGGGCGGACGCCGCGAGGATGTTCTGCACGATGTGCGGCGCCACGAGGCCCACCTCGGCGAGGTCTGCGATCGTCGTCAGCTCGAGGGCGCTGCGCGCACGATCGTCGAGGAAGGCGCGATCGACGATCAGTCCCTCCACCACGCCGATGTCGCTCGGCCCCGGGATGCCGAGGTCGAAGCCGATCGCCCTGGCGCCTTCGACGACCTCCGCCTCCTCGACCATGACCCGAGTGGCTTCATCGGCCTTGTTGTAGACGCAGGCGACGCGGGTGTTGCGATACACCACGGCCTTCGCGTCGCGGTACGCCTGGGCGCTTCCGTGCCAGACAAGATGGTCGTCGGCGAGGTTGAGGCACACCGAGGCGTACGGGAACAGCTCGCCCTCGGGCCGGGACTGACCGAGGTACCAGAGCTGATGGCTCGAGAGCTCGACGACGAGGACGTCGAACCCGGCCGGGTCACGCACCGCGTCGAGCACCGGCACGCCGATGTTGCCGCACGGGGCTGCCCGGAGCCCGCCCTCGACCAAGAGGGTGGCCGTCAGCTGGGTCGTGGTCGTCTTGCCGTTCGTCCCGGTGATGAGCACCCAGTCCGCCGGAGTGCCGTCGGCACGGACGACCTTGTCACGCACCCGCCAGGCGAGCTCCACGTCGCCCCAGATCGCGATGTCCGCGTCCTGGGCCCAGCGGATCACCGGGTGGGACGGGGCGAACCCCGGCGAGGCGATCACGACTTCGGGCGCGAAGTCGACGAGAGCGGCCGGCACCTCGGCGAGCGGGCCCAGTTCGAGCCGGGCGCCGATCACCGGGAGCAGACGCTCGTATTCCTCGTCGGCGGATTCGCTGAGCACCAGCACATCGGCGCCGAGCTCGGTCAGGGTGTCCGCCACCGAGAAGCCGGTCATCGAGAGGCCGAGGACGGCGACGCGCAGGCCACTCCAGTCGGCGTTCCAGCTGGTCAGGCCGCGGAGTCGCTCAGCCGACACGTGTGAGCCATTCGACGTAGAAGAGTCCGACGGCGGAAACCGCGAGCAGGCCAGCGATGATCCACATCCGGACGACGATCGTGACCTCGGACCAGCCCCGCATCTCGAGGTGGTGGTGGAACGGGCTCATGAGGAACAGGCGCTTGCCGCGAGTGATCTTGAAGTAGGCGCGCTGCAGGATGACGGAACCGGACGACAGGACGAATACACCGGCGATCACGAGCAGGAGAAGCTCGGTGCGGGTGAGGATCGCCATCGCGGTGATGACGCCGCCGATCGCCATCGAACCGACGTCTCCCATGAAGACCTTCGCCTTGGGCGCGTTCCACCAGAGGAATCCGATGAGGCTGGCTGCGACCGAGGCGGCGATGATCGCCAGGTTGAACGGATCACGCACCTCGTAGCATCCGCCGAGGGCGTCGGGGTCGCCTCCGATGCAGGGCTGCTTGAACTGCCAGAAGGCGATCACGCTGTAAGCGCCCACGACGATGACACCCGCGCCGGCGGCGAGGCCGTCGAGACCGTCGGTGAGGTTGACGCTGTTCGAGGTGGCGACGCCGATGATCGAGATCCATGCGAGGTAGAGGATCCAGCCCAGGATCACCCCGAACGCGAACAGATTGAGCCAGGTGATGTCGCGGAACAACGAGATCGAGGCGCTCGCGGGCGTCTGCCCCCACTTGTTCGGAAAGCTCAGCGCGACGATGCCGAACGGGATGATGACTAGCAGCTGGCCGATGACCTTCCGCCAGCCGGAGAGTCCGAGACTGCGCTGGCTGCGCACCTTCATGTAGTCGTCGATGAAGCCGACGGCGCCGAATCCGACCATCAGCCAGATCACCAGGATCGCCGACAGCGCCGGAACCTCGCCGCTGACGAAGACGCCGGTGAAGTAGCCGACGATGGACCCGACGATGAAGATGACCCCGCCCATCGTGGGGGTGCCCCGCTTCGCCTCATGGCTCGGATTGTGAACGGACTCCGGGGTGCGGATGACCTGCCCCCAGCCCCACTTCCGGAAGAGCCGGAGGAAGACGGGAGTCAGGAACAGGGTGAAGGCGAGCGAGATCGCCGCCGCCATGATGAGTGACCTCACGAGAACAATTCTCCCAGACGATCGCCGAGATGCCGGAGGCCCACGGAATTGGATGACTTCACGAGCACGCGGTCGCCGTCGCGGAGCTCGGTGCGGAGGTACTCGAAGGCTGCCTCCTGGTCGGGCAGGTGGATGGCCTCACTGTCCCAGGAGCCTTCGCCGACGGCCGCGAGATAGAGCCTTCTCGCCTCGGGACCGACCACGACGATCCGCTGGATGTTGAGTCGCACGGCGAGCAGCCCGATCCGGTCGTGCTCCTCCCCCGCACTCTCTCCGAGTTCGCTCATGGCACCGAGGACCGCGACGGTGCGCTCCTCCGGGCCAGTGATCTGCGCGAGCGTGCGCAGCGCGGCAGCCATCGAGTCCGGGCTGGCGTTGTAGGCGTCGTTGATGATGCGCACCCGGTCGCTGCCCAGAGGCTGCATGCGCCACCGCTCGGCGATCTCCACCGTCTCCAGGCGCGCGACCGCGTCGGCGGGAGCGACGCCGAGCACGAGCGCCGCAGCGATCGCGGCCAGCGCGTTCGAGACATGGTGGGCGCCGAGCACGCGGAGGCGCAGGGGAAGCTGCTCGCCTCCTGCGGCGATGAGGCAGGATGTGCCGGATGCCGACACAGTGATGTCGCTCGCGCGCACGTCAGCCGCCGGCCCCTGTCCGAAACCGATGACCTGAAGGCCACGCTCGTTCGCGAGTTCCCGCATTCCGGCGACGCGGGGGTCGTCGACGTTGAGCACGGCCGTTCCGGGCACGCGGGCCGCAGCCACGAGCTCGGCCTTCGCCTTCGCGGTCGCCTCGATCCCCCCGAAGCCTCCGGCGTGGGCCATGCCGACCATGAGCACGACCGCGACGTCGGGCTCGACGAGGCCTGCGAGGTGCGCGATGCTCCCGGGCGCGGCCGCCCCGAACTCGCTCACGAGGAAACGGGTGCGCTCGGTCACTCGCAGCATGGTGACCGGAGCGCCGACCTCGTTGTTGAAGGACTTGATCGGGGCGACGGTCTCACCCTCGCCCTCGAGGATGCGTGCGAGGAAGTTCTTGGTGGTGGTCTTGCCGTTCGACCCCGTTATGCCCACGATCCGGAGTGCACCGCCGGCACGGACGCGCGCGACCACCTCGCGGGCGAGGTCTCCGAGTGCCGCGACCGCATCCGAGACGATGATCTGGCTGACGCGCACGTCGACCATGTGCTCGACGATGGCGAGCACGGCTCCCGCCTCCACGGCCGATCCCACGAAGCGATGTCCGTCGGTCTCGGCTCCGGGCTTCGCGACGAAGATCGATCCGGGGGCCATCGTGCGGGAATCGGTGTCGACGAGACCGTCGACCACCGTCTCCGTCGTGTCCTCTCCGGCCACACGCAGTTCACCACCGACAGCGGCGGCGATCTCAGCGAGCGTCAGGGCGATCATTTCATCTCCATGCGCGGCTCTCGCCGACTATCCGAACTTGGGAAGGAGCTCGTCCATCGGGACAGAGGACGGCATCACGCGATAGGTCTTCATCACCTGCGTCATCGCCTTCTGGAAGGCGGATGCGGTGGCCGCGGACGATACAACCTTAGTCGGCTCATCCAGGGTGACCACGACGACGTACTGCGGATCGTCGACCGGAGCGAAGCCCACCATGCTGGTGTAGTAGACCCCCGCCTTGTAGCCGCCGTTGCCGTCCGAGACCTGCGCCGTACCCGTCTTGCTCGTGACCCGGTACCCGGGAACCTGGATGCGATCGGCGTTGCCGCCCTGCACGGCCACGTTCTCGAGCATCCGTGTGAGCTCGGCGGCCGTCTGCTCGGTGACGATCTGCTCGTGCTTCGGGGCCTTCGGGGTGGTGACGCTGCCGTCCGAACCGGTGCACGACTCGACCAGTGAGATGTCGATCTTCTCGCCCCCGTTCGCGATCGCCTGATAGGCCCCCGCGAGCTGTGCCGCCGTGACGGTGAAGTACTGGCCGAAGGTCGTCGTGTAGAGGGACTGGCTGTCCCAGTCGCTGACCGGATGCAGGATGCCGCCGACCTCGGAGGGGAAGTCGAGCGTCTTCTCGCCGACGCCGAACCTCTCGAGGTAGTCGTAGCGCACCTCGGGAGCGACCATGGTTCCGAACTTCGACAGCGCCACGTTCGAGGAGTCGATGAGGCCACCGGCGAGCGTGTAGTTGTAGGCCGGGTGGCTGAACGCGTCGTTGACCACCGCACCGTTCGGGAACTTCTCGCGGGAGGCGGCGCTCACCGTGCTCAGCGGTGTCAGACCGGCGCCTTCGATGGCGGCGGCAGCGGTGATCGCCTTGAACGTGGAACCCGGTTCGAAGTCATGGTGGAAGATCTGGCTGGCCCTGGTCGCCGGCGTGGAGGCGTCGAGGTCGTTGGGGTCCAGCGCCGGCCACTCGGCGGCCGCGCGGATCTTCCCCGTCTTCACCTCGACCACGGTGACCGTTCCGCCCTTGGCACCCTGCTTCTGCGCCTCTTCGGCGATCATCTGCTGCAGGTACCAGTTGAGATCGCTGTTGATCGTCAGCTGCACGGAACCGCCGTCGACGGCTTCGACCGTGCGTTCGCTTCCCGGGATCACGACCCCGTCCTTGCCCTTGCGGTAGGTCTCCTCGCCGTCGATGGGCGCGAGGCACGCGTCGTCCAGCTGTTCGACTCCGGCCTGCGCTTCGCCCGAGTTGTCGAGGAACCCGAGGATGTTGCCGGCGACCGCACCGTTCGGGTACACCCGCGTCTCGCGCGACGGCATGCTCAGGTACGAAGAGATTCCGAGCTCACGGAGCTTGATGTACTGCTCGGTGTTCAGACCGCGCTTCAGCTCCACATACTGACTGTCCGGGTTCTCGGCGAGTGCGTTGGACACCAGCGCCCGCACCTCGTCTCCGGTCTGCCCGGTGATCGCGGCGATCTTGTCCGATGCCTCCGCCCACGGCAGCTCGGGATCCTTCTCCTCGACCAGCATGATCACCTGCGGGCTGAGCTGCGCGTCGTAGACGAGCACGCTGGAAGCGAGCACCGTCCCGGCGGAATCGACGATCGAACCGCGCTGGCCGGGGATGGAAGAGCCGGCACCGAGATGCTCGAGCGATTGGGAGACGTGCTCGTCCGCGCTCACGACCTGGATGTCGACCAGTCGCACGACGAAGGCCGCCAGCACGGAGAGGATGACCGCGAGGGCGACGACGGTGCGTCGCCGCGGTCCGCGGGTGGCTCGTGTCGTCATGGGATCTCTCCGTCGATCGTGTGTGCGGTCAATGCGTGGTGGGGCTCGGCAGCCCGTCGGTGATCGCCGGCGGAAGGTCTTGCGCCGGCTGATCGGTGGCCTCGTCTTCCGTCGCCGTCGCCGGAGGCGGTGGGTCGACGATCAACGCATTGCTCACCGCGCCGGCGCCGTCGGGGTTGACCGTCGAGTTCCAGTCCGCTCCGGCTCCCGTGCCGAAGACGGCGCCATCGCTGAGACGGAGGTACGAGGGCGAGCCGGCCACCACCATCCCCAGACCGGCGGCGCTGCTCGCGAGCACCTGCGGCGAGCTCAAGCCGGTGAGCTCCTCCTGCAGCGCGTGCGTGCGCAGGTTCAGCTCACGCTGCTGGGACGAGAGGCCGGCGAGAGTGAACGAGTCCTGGGTGATGGCAAGGGACAGCCCGACCTGGGCCGCTCCGATCGCGAGCGCTCCGCCCAGAGCGATGAGGGCGTACGCGAGCTTGGGCTTGCGACGTGCGGCGGGGCGGTTGACCGGCTGCAGCCGCCGCTGAGGTTCGCGTGCCGGTGCGACCGGCTGCGCCGGTTTGCGGACTGCGGCATTCAGGCTCATGCGCTCTCCCGCAGCTTCTCGGCGGCGCGCAGGCGCACCGGGATCGCACGGGGGTTCCGTGCGCGTTCGTCGTCAGCGGCGAGTTCGGCGCCCTTGGTGAGGATGCGGAAACGCGGAGCGTGCTCAGGGAGTTCGACGGGGAGACCGGCCGGGGCCGTCGAGGCTGCGGCTGCGGCGAACGCCTGCTTGACCAGGCGGTCTTCGAGCGACTGGTAGGACATCACCACGATGCGGCCGCCGACTCCGAGTGCTTCCATCGCAGCGGGAATCGCGTCGGCGAGCACGTTGAGCTCGGTGTTCACCTCGATCCGGAGTGCCTGGAACACGCGCTTCGCCGGGTGCCCTGCGCGCTGCGCCGCGGCGGGAGTTGCGGCGATGAGTATCTCCACCAGCTCCCCGGAACGGGTGATCGGCTGCTTCTGGCGGGCCTCGATGATGAATCGCGCGTAGCGGCCTGCGAGCTTCTCTTCGCCGTACCGTTCGAAGATACGGCGAAGATTCCCTTCGCTGTACGTCGCGATCACGTCGGCGGCGGTGACGCCCTTCGTCTGATCCATCCGCATGTCGAGCGGGGCATCCTTGGAGTACGCGAAACCACGCTCGGCTTCATCCAGCTGGAGCGAGGAGACACCGAGGTCGAAGAGGATCCCGGATGCTCCCTGAGCGTGCAGCCCGATCTCGTCGTAGACCGTGTGCACGAGAGTGAGGCGATCCCTGAAGCGGGCCAGCCGCTCGCCCGCGATGCGCAGTGCGTCGGTGTCGCGGTCGAGTCCGATCAGGCGGATATTCGGAAAACGCTCGAGCAGCGCCTCCGAGTGACCGCCCATGCCGAGAGTGGCATCGACGAGCACCGCCCCGTCCGCCTTGAGGGCGGGGGCGAGCAGCTCGACGCATCGGTCGAGCAGTACTGGGGTGTGAATGTCTCGGAGGTTCATGATCTTTCTCGGGGTGACCTTCGGCTCTGATCCCCCTCCGCTTCTCGACCCGGCACCGGGGAAGTGTGTCGGGGCGGGAGCGGCGGGGCATCACAGCCGTGGTCAGAAGAGTCCCGGAATCACCTCCTGCTCGAGGTCGGAGTAGGTCTCCTCGCCGGCGGCGAGGTAGGCGTTCCAGCTCTCGGCATCCCAGATCTCGGCGTGGGCGCCGACTCCGGTGACGATGAGCTCCTTCTGCAGTCCTGCGTACTGACGCAGGTGCACAGGGATGGTGATGCGGTTCTGGCTGTCTGGCATCTCCGCACTCGCACCGGAGAGGAACAGGCGCATGAAGTCACGCGCCTGCTTGTTGGCGAGCGGAGCCTGACGGATCCGCTCGTGCATCGCCTCGAACTCGGCCGTGCTGAACACATAGAGGCAGCGCTCCTGCCCGCGGGTGACGACGATTCCGCCGCCGAGGTCCTCGCGGAACTTCGCAGGAAGGATGACCCGTCCTTTGTCGTCCAGCTTGGGTGAGTGCGTACCCAGCAACATCGGCCATCACCCCCTCTGCGTCCGGCCAACTCGAGGTGCGCCCCACTTTACTCCACTTTCCTCCACATTCCTACGATCAATCCGCGGAATCACGGCTGAAGGCTCACCTGGCGCGTCGAAGAACCGCGTGATTCCGCGGTGGAGGAGAGTGGAGGCGTGGTGGAGGACTCAGCGAAGGCCTGACGAGACCCCTGCGCGTCGCTCGTTAACGAGAGAAGCCCGGATGCTCAGCATCCGGGCTTCTCTTGCGAAGTCGTGAAGGGGTCAGTGACCGTCTTGGCGGCGATCCCATCGATCGTTCATGCGATCCATGAACGAAGCGGAATCCTGCCGCTTGGGCGCGGGGCGCTCGCGAGACTCCACCGGGCTCACCCGGCGCACCGGGGTGACCGCGACCATGACACCGGCGAGCATCGCGGCGAAACCGACGACGCCCACCACGATGCCCCACACGCCGCCGAGGATGACGCCGGCGACCAGGCCGCCGACACCGGCGAGCAGGAGGAGTGCGCCGTAGACGAGATTTCGGTAGCTCAATGCGCGATCGCCGGACGGCGCGCTCACGACGTCGGCGTCGTTGTGGAGGAGATGGCGTTCCATCTCGTCGAGCAGACGCTGCTCCTGTTCGGAGAGTGGCATTTCGTCCCCCTCGGGTATCGTGCCTTCCATTCTACGCGCGCCGAGGCGTCCGCGGCTAGCAGTTCGACCTCCCCTTGCTTTACGTATGCTGGGAGTCGTGCCGTCCTCCTCCCCCGTCCCTGACGCCGTCGCCGCACGATTGGACCGCTTCCTCGCGAGAGTGCGCGATGAATCCTCGGACTACGGCCCGGATGCCGAAGCGTTCCTGGATGCCGCCGCAAGAACCCTCGACGGCGGGAAGCGGTTGCGCGCCCGGTTCTGTCACGCCGGGTGGCGCGCTGTCGCCCGCTTCAGCGATCGCGCAGCGACGGAGACGGATGCTCTCTGGGACATCTGCACCGCCCTGGAGATCTTCCAGTCGGCCGCGCTCGTCCATGACGATCTGATCGACAACTCGGACACCCGCCGCGGTCGCCCGGCGGCGCACCGCGCACTCGAGGCCTCGCACCGCGCAGCGGCATGGTCAGGAGACGCTGAGGCCTTCGGTCGTGCCTCCGCCATCCTGCTCGGCGACCTCCTCGTCGCCTGGAGCGACGATCTGCTCGAGTCCGCCCTCGAGGGGCTCGCGCACGCCCGCGACGTGCGTTCCGAATACGCCAGGATGCGCCGCGATGTGACCACGGGCCAGTTCCTCGACATCGCCGAGGAGTCGGCCTGGAGCGTCAACGACGGTCGCCTCCACGCCGAACGAGCATTGCGCGTGGCGTCGCTCAAATCCGCCCGGTACAGCATCGAGCAGCCGCTGATCCTGGGTGCCGCCCTCGCCGGCGCCCAGGCGGATCAGACGGCGGCGCTGCGGCGCTTCGGCCACCCGATCGGCATGGCCTTCCAACTCCGCGACGACGTGCTCGGGGTCTTCGGCGATGCGTCCGTCACGGGCAAGCCGGCCGGGGATGATCTTCGAGAGGGCAAGCGCACCGTTCTCGTCGCCCTCACCCGGCAGTCTCTGGACGCGTCTGCGAGGAGTCTTCTGGATGAGATGCTCGGAGACCCGGATCTGACAGCACAGCAGGTGTCGTTCCTGCAGGCCACGATCACCGGATCCGGTGCGTTGGATCAGGTGGAGGCGATGATCGCCGACTACGCGCGCGAAGCCGACCGGGCCCTGTCGGGCGCTCGTCTCGACAACGCCGCGGTCGGGGAGCTGCGCGAGCTCGCTCGAGCAGCGACGGTGCGCGCCGCCTGAAGCGGGCTCGTCTCAGGCGAGCGTGCGCGCGAGGCGGCGGACCGCGCTCTTGTGTCCCGCGAGCAGCGCGTCGATCGGCGAGCGGCCGAGGCTCTCCTCTTCGGCGAGCAGCCAATCGATCAGCTCGTCGTCGGAGAAGCCGGCGTCCTGCAGGACGATGATCGTTCCGCGCAGCGAGCTCAGCGGGTGCCCATCGACGATGAAGATGCCGGGCACGGCGAAGACACCCGTACGCCGGGAGCCGACCAGGTAGTGGTCGTCGATCAGACGGCGTACTCGGCCGAGGGGCTCATCCAGCGCCTCGACGAGGTCGGGCATCGTCAGCCACTCGACGGCAGCGGCGGCAGGGGTTCCAGCAACGTTCTCAGACACGTTGCCCACTATCTCACCTTCGTACGGGCCTCGCATGTCGACCCACCAGTCACATCCGTCACTTGCGCCACTCCTGTTGACTTCTGTTTACATCCGTGTCAGCGTGAAGTGCTCGAAAAGGGGGCACGCCTTGACACTCAAGACCGCCATGCGTCGAACGCGACAGCTGCAACTCGGAGTGCCTGCAGCAGTGCTCGGAGCCCTCGCGACCACGTTGGCTGCAGCGCCGGCGAACGCGTCCATCCAGGAGACCGCTCCGGTCGAACGGCAACGCGTCGTTCCCGCCCGAGTGGTGCCCGCACAGGCCCCGCCGTCGAACTATGCGGTGCAGCCGGGCGACACGGTCTCGGCGATCGCCGCACGGTTCGGTCTGCGCACGGTCGACGTCCTGACCTGGAACGGCCTTTCCTGGCGTTCGGTGATCTATCCCGGACAGACTCTGAGCCTCCACGCGACAGCCCCCGCGGCGGCACCTGCGGTCGCACCCGCACCTGCCCCGGTCGCCGCGACCCACCAGGTCGTCGCCGGAGACACCGTGTACGCCATCGCGCAGCGGTACGGGACCACGGTCGACGCCGTGCTCACCGCGAACGGACTGACGCGCGCCTCGATCATCTTCCCCGGTCAGAGCCTGGTCGTCTCCGGAGCCGTCGCTCCGCCGGCGGCCGCAGCGGCACCCGCACCCGCACCCGCACCCGCACCCGCAACCGCAACCGCAACGACGCATACCGTCGTCGCAGGCGACACGGTCTTCGGCATCGCCCAGAAGTACGGCACGACGACGCAGACGCTTTTCGCCCTGAACGGTCTCGGCCCCTCGTCGATCATCTACCCCGGCCAACAGCTCGCCGTGCACGGCACACCCGCGCCCGCGCCCGCGCCGTCATCGACCGGCGGCCAGCAGAGCGCGGCTCTCAGCACGGAGCAGGCCGCCAATGCCGCACTCATCATCCGCATCGGCCGTGAGCTCGGGGTCTCCGATCGGGCCATCGCCCTCGCGCTCGCGACCGGCATGGTGGAATCAGGGCTGCGCAACCTCGACTGGGGCGATCGCGACTCCCTCGGCATCTTCCAGCAGCGTCCGAGCACCGGGTGGGGAACCCCCGCCCAGATCATGGATCCCGACCGGAGCACCCGGGTGTTCTATGGCGGACAGGGCGATCCGAACGGCCAGATGACGCGAGGGCTGCTCGACATCCCCGGCTGGGAGAGCATGTCGTTCACGGCAGCAGCCCAGGCCGTTCAGATCTCCGCCTACCCCGACAAATACGGGCAGTGGGAGACCCAGGCCTACGCGTGGCTCGGGCTCTACGGGTGACCTTCTCGGAAAACCCGAAGGCGCCAGGGGTGAGCCGTTCCCGGAGCTTTCAGGCAGTTCTCTCTAGACTTCTGTCGTGACGACCAATCAGCAGGCCGACCCCCTCATCGGGCGGCTTGTCGACGGCCGCTACCGCGTGCGCGCCCGCATCGCCCGCGGGGGCATGGCCACGGTGTACGTGGCGACGGACCTCCGACTCGAGCGCCGCATCGCCCTCAAGGTGATGCACGCCCATCTCAGCGACGACTCCGCGTTCCAGAGCCGGTTCATCCAGGAGGCCCGTGCGGCCGCGCGGTTGGCGGACCCGCATGTCGTCAACGTCTTCGATCAGGGGCAGGACGGCGAGCTCGCCTACCTCGTGATGGAGTACCTGCCCGGAATCACGCTACGTGAGCTCCTCCGCGAGCAGAAGCGCCTGACGATCCCGCAGACCATCACGATCATGGATGCGATCCTCGCGGGCCTCTCCGCTGCGCACCGGGCGGGCATCGTGCATCGCGACGTCAAGCCCGAGAACGTGCTCCTGGCGGAAGACGGCCGCATCAAGATCGGCGACTTCGGCCTGGCCAGAGCGACGACCGCGAACACGGCCACCGGACAGCAGCTGCTCGGCACGATCGCATATCTCGCGCCCGAACTCGTCACCCGCGGCACCGCCGACGCCCGCAGCGACATCTATGCGCTCGGGATCATGCTGTACGAGATGCTGGTCGGCGAACAGCCGTACAAGGGCGAGCAGCCGATGCAGATCGCCTTCCAGCACGCCACCGAGTCGGTTCCGCGCCCGAGCGTCCGCAACCCGGCCGTCCCGGAGCAGCTCGACGAACTCGTGCTCTGGGCGACCGAGAAGTCCCCTGACGAACGCCCGGACGACGCGCAGCAGATGCTGGAGCGACTGCGCGAGATCGAGCGCGACCTCGGCGTCACGCCGACCGCCGCCCGGGCCACTGCTCCGCAGCACAGCAACGCCGACTCCGGCGACCTCACCAAGGTGATGCCGGGCACCATGGTCATCTCCGACCCGACCGCACCTGTTCCCGCAGCGGTCGACAACGCGACTCTCCTGCGTCGACGGGCGTCGAAGCGCCGCGCGCGAGGTGCTTTCCTGCTCACGCTCGTGCTTCTGCTGGCCGTGCTCGCCGGCGGTGTCGGCTGGTGGTTCGGCTCCGGTCCCGGATCTCTCGTCGCCGTCCCCGGCGTCGCGGGGAGCACATATGACCAGGCCGCGTCCGTACTCACGGAAGCAGGCTTCGTCCCGACGCAGAAAGATGAGTTCTCCGTCGACATCGAGAAGGGCACGGTGATCGAGACCGACCCCGGCGAAGGGACGCGCCTCGACAAGGGCGATCCGGTCACGGTGATCGTCTCCGCCGGTCCCGCGAATCACACGCTCGAGGCGCTGAACGGTCGCACCGAGGATGACGCTCGCGCCTACTTGGCCAGCCTCAACGTCAATGTCGATGAGGAGTCGCTCATCCTGTTCTCCGATGCCGATGCCGACATCGTCATCAACGCGTACGTCACCCCGCGAGACGGCAGCGAGGCGTATCCCTGCGGCGACGGCTGCGAGATCTTCGAGGACGACTCGGTGGAGTTGTACGTCTCCGCCGGGGCCTTCCCCGACGTGTCCGAGATGTCCGTCGATGAGGCGCGGAGCACTCTCACCGACAAGGGTCTCCTCGTCACGGACGAGCCCCAGTACGCATTCAGCGAGAGCGTCGCCAAGGACCTCGTCATCGGAGTCGCGGACCGAGCGGAGCAGGGCAACTGGCGCCCGGGCGACAGCGTGCAGCTCATCGTCTCGAAGGGCCCCGAGCTCTTCCCTGTGCCCGATGTCACGGGCAGGACCCTGAATGAGGCCAAGCAGATCCTCACCGACAACGGCTTCAAGTCGACGTATGCCGCGTGGGGCGACCTGCCCGGATTCGGAGAGATGGCCACGGTCACCGGCCAGGATCCCGGCTCGGACAAGTCACTCCCCCGCGGCGGCACGGTGAACCTGTCGATCCAGCTGGCCGGCTGAACCGCACGGTCCCCTCACGAAGGCCGCCCTCCCGAGGATTCGGGAGGGCGGCCTTCGTGAGGGGGATGTCTGCCGTGCGTCAGCGCTTCTCGAGCTCCTCAGCGACGAGGAACGCGAGCTCGAGCGACTGCATGTGGTTCAGACGCGGGTCGCAGAGGCTCTCGTACCGAGTCGCCAGCGCCGCCTCGTCGATCCGCTCCGACCCACCGAGGCACTCGGTGACGTCGTCGCCGGTCAGTTCCACGTGGATGCCCCCGGGGAAGGTGCCCACGGCACGGTGGGCCTCGAAGAATCCGCGCACCTCGTCGACGACATCGTCGAAGCGACGCGTCTTGTAGCCGGTCGGGGTGGTGATGCCGTTGCCGTGCATCGGGTCGGTCACCCACAGGGGCTGCGCCCCCGAGTCACGGACCGCTTCCAGCAGCGGCGGCAGCGCGTCGCGGATCTTGCCCGCGCCCATGCGCGTGATGAACGTCAGTCGTCCCGGCTCGCGCTCGGGGTCGAGCTTGTCGATCAGGGCGAGCGCCGTCTCGGGGGTCGTGGTCGGCCCCAGCTTCACGCCGATGGGGTTGCGGATCTTGGAGAAGTAGTCGACGTGCGCGCCGTCGAGCTCGCGTGTGCGCTCGCCGATCCAGAGGAAGTGCGCAGACGTGTTGTACGGAGTGTCCGTCCGGGAGTCGATGCGCGTCATCGGACGCTCGTAGTCCATCAGCAGACCCTCGTGGCCGGTGAAGAACTCGACGCGCTTGAGCTCGTCGAAGTCCGCGCCGGCGGCCTCCATGAACTTGATCGCACGGTCGATCTCGGCCGCCATGCGCTCGTAGCGCTGGTTGGCCGGGTTCTGCGCGAAACCCTTGTTCCACGAGTGCACCTCGCGGAGATCGGCGAATCCGCCCTGGGTGAATGCGCGGATCAGGTTCAACGTCGATGCCGCCGTGTGGTACCCCTGGAGCAGGCGACCGGGGTCGGCCGTACGCGAGCCTTCCGTGAAGTCGTAGCCGTTCACGATGTCGCCGCGGTAGGCGGGCAGAGTGACGTCGCCCCGCGTCTCGGAGTCGCTCGAACGCGGCTTCGCGAACTGGCCCGCCATGCGGCCCATCTTGACGATGGGCATCGAGGCGCCGTAGGTCAGGACGACCGCCATCTGCAGCACCGTCTTGATGCGGTTGCGGATCTGCTCGGCTGTCGCACCGGCGAAGGTCTCTGCGCAGTCGCCTCCCTGAAGGAGGAATGCCTGCCCGGATGCCGCTCTGGCGAGTCGGTCACGGAGGTTGTCGACCTCACCCGCGAAGACGAGCGGCGGCAGGGTCGCGATCTGCTGGGAGACGTCGGCGACGCGGTCCGCGTCGGGCCACTGCGGCTGCTGCTTGATGGGAAGCGAGCGCCATGCATCAAGGGCTTCGATGTGGTGCGGGAGCATGCGTCCAGCCTAGTGGTCGTGGGTACCGCCCAGATCCGCGCGAAGCCTATGTGACGCGGGTGGGAATGCGGTCCTTCACGGTCGAAGCGTAGACGTCTTCGTACTTCTGCTCACCCAGGCGCTGCAGGGCGACCATGATCTCGTCCGTGACGGATCGCAGGATGTATCGGTCGTTCTCCATGCCCGCGTAACGGGAGAAGTCGAGCGGCTCCCCGATCACGATGCCGACACGAACGATGCGGGGCAGACGCCTGCCGATCGGCATCGCCGTGTCGGTGTCGACCATGATGACGGGCACGACGGGAACCTTCGCCTCCAACGCCATCCTGGCGATGCCCGTGCGCCCGCGGTACAGCTTGCCGTCGGGGCTTCGCGTCCCCTCCGGATAGATCCCGAGCAGGTCTCCCCCTCCGAGCACCTGCAGTCCGGTGTTGAGAGAGGCCTCTGAGGCCTTGCCTCCCGATCGATCGATCGGGATCTGACCCGTGGCCTTCATGAAGAACTTCGTGGCCCAGCCCTTGATGCCGCGTCCGGTGAAGTAATCGCTCTTCGCCAGGAAGGACATCGATCTGTCGATCACCAACGGAAGGAAGATGGAGTCGGCGAAGGAGAGATGGTTGCTGGCGAGGATCGCCGCACCGTTCGCAGGCACGTTCTTCCGCCCCACGATCCACGGGCGGAAGACCGCTTTGACCACGGGCCCGATCACGACGTACTTCATCAGCCAGTAGAACATCGAGGTGAAGTCTAGCGCCGCCGTCGGCGTCCGCCCGGGTGATCTTCACGCAGCACCGTGGCACGCGACTGAGTTTCACCCCGAGCGCGACCCGGTCCCATGCCCTAGACTCGAAATCACACCCGTGCCCGACCGGTACCGAAGGAGCTGCCGTGGTCCAGTTTGAAGTCCCTGCGATCGTCCCCGCCGACCCCGACGCGAACGTCGCCGACCTCCTGGTGAAGCGCGTCGAAGCCACGCCGGATCGGGCGCTCTTCTCCGTTCCCGAGGGCGACGGATGGCGCGACATCTCCGCCGCCGACTTCCAGACGGCAGTGATCGCCCTGGCCAAGGGCTTCGCCGCCGCGGGCATCCAGCCCGGAGAGAAGGTCGGATTCCTCGCGCGAACCACCTACGAATGGACCCTCGTCGACTTCGCGCTGTTCTATGCCGGCGCGGTGATGGTGCCGATCTACGAGACCAGCTCTCCTTCGCAGATCCAGTGGATCCTCGAGGACTCCGGTGCGATCGCCCTGATCGTCGAATCGCCAGAGCACTTCGCCCGAGTCGACGAGGTCCGCGGCGACCTTCCCCTGATCCGCGAGATCTGGCAGCTGCACCTCGGAGCGATCGACACGCTGACCGCACAGGGCGCCGCCGTGACCGACGACGAGATCGAGCGTCGCCGCACCCTCGCGGTCGGATCTGACATCGCGACTCTCATCTACACGTCGGGCTCCACCGGACGCCCGAAGGGCTGCGTGCTCACCCACAGCAACTTCGTCGAGCTCTCCCGCAACTCGGCGAAGGCGCTGGACGCGGTCGTCCAGACACCGGGCGCATCCACGCTGCTGTTCATCACGACCGCGCACGTCTTCGCGCGGTTCATCTCGATCCTCGACGTCCACGCCGGCGTGCGCACCGGGCACCAGCCCGACACCCGCCAGCTTCTTCCGGCCCTCGGCTCGTTCAAGCCGACCTTCCTCCTCGCGGTCCCCCGCGTGTTCGAGAAGGTCTACAACTCCGCCGAGCAGAAGGCCGAAGCCGGCGGGAAGGGCAAGATCTTCCGCGCCGCAGCGGATGTCGCCATCGAGCACTCGAAGCTCGTCGAAGAGGGGAAGAAGATCCCCTTCGGCACCAAGCTCAAGTTCGCCCTGTTCAACAAGCTCGTGTACAGCAAGCTTCGCGAGGCCATGGGCGGCAACGTCGTCTACGCCGTCTCCGGCTCCGCTCCCCTCGGTTCGCGCCTCGGACACTTCTTCCACAGCCTCGGCGTCGTCATCCTCGAGGGATACGGCCTCACCGAGACGACGGCTCCGGCCACGGTGAACCTCGCCGACAAGTCGAAGATCGGCACGGTCGGCCCCGCACTCCCGGGCGTCGGCGTGCGTCTCGCGGAGGACGGCGAGATCGAGGTCCGCGGCATCAACGTCTTCAAGGAGTACTGGAACAACCCGGAAGCGACCGCTGAGGCCTTCAGCGAGGGCGGATGGTTCCACACCGGCGACATCGGCAGCTTCGATTCTGAAGGCTTCCTCACGATCACCGGACGCAAGAAGGAGATCATCGTCACCGCCGGCGGAAAGAACGTCGCCCCTGCCGCACTCGAGGACCCGATCCGCGCGAACCCGATCATCGGGCAGGTCGTCGTCGTCGGCGATCAGCGTCCGTTCATCTCCGCGCTCGTCACGCTGGACCCCGAGATGCTCCCGACTTGGCTCGCGAACAACGGACTCGAGTCCACCATGTCGCTCGCGGACGCATCGAAGAATGCCGCTGTCCGCGCCGAGGTGCAGCGGGCGGTGGACGCCGCGAACAACCGGGTGTCGCGTGCGGAATCGATCCGGAAGTTCACGATCCTCGAATCCGAGTGGACCGAGGCCTCCGGCCACCTGACCCCGAAGCTCTCGATCAAGCGCAACGTCATCATGAACGATTTCGCCGACGAGATCGCCGCGATCTACGACGAGCCCGTCGCGACGACGAACGTCCCGATCGGCGGCTGACGCTCCGACGCATGAAGAAGGGCCCCGCTCGCGCGGGGCCCTTCTTCATGCGTTCAGAACCAGGCGCTCTCCCGAACCTCGCGCATGGCGGTCTTGCGGGTCTCCGGATCGAGCCGCGTCAAGAAGAGCTTTCCGTCGAGGTGGTCGGTCTCGTGCTGCAGAGCCTGGGCGAGCAGCCCCTCGCCCTCGAGCACCACGGCGTTGCCGTCGAGGTCGATCCCCTCGACGCGCGCCCACGGATGACGCTGGGCGTCGTGCCAGAGTCCGGGAACAGACAGGCACCCCTCCCCCGTCGGCTGCGGCTCGCCGCGGACCTCGGTGAGGACGGGATTGAGCACGTACCCGATGTCGCCGTCTATGTTGTAGCTGAAGGCGCGCAGGGCGACTCCGATCTGCGGAGCCGCGACGCCCGCGCGGCCGGGCAGCTCGACCGTGTCGACGAGGTCTGCGACCAGAGCCCGCACCCCGTCGTCGATCTCCTCGATCGGCGAGCACACGGTGCGCAGCACGGGGTCGCCGAAGATGCGGATCTCACGAACCGCCATCAGGCGGCCCTTGCCCGCAGGCCCTCGACCAGCAGCGCCGCCAGCTCGCGGGCGGCGATCCGGGTCTCCGGAAGGAGATTTGCGAACACGATCGTCCCCCCACCCGCGATCTGCGGGTCGTACGGAACCCGGACGACACGGCGTGCCCGGGTGGCGAAATGGGCCTGCAGCTCGTTCAGGCGAACGAGGGGCGCGCCCGGCGTCGATTGGTTGAGCACCACGATCGCCTCGCGTGCCTGCTCGGCGTATCCATTGGTCTCGAGCCAGGTGAGAGTCTCGGAGGCCAGCCGGGCTTCGTCGACGCTGAGCCCCGAGACGATCACGATCTGATCCGCCAGATCGAGGGTCGCCGACATCACCGAATGCACGATCCCCGTTCCGGTGTCGGTGAGCACGAGCGAGTAGTAATGCGCCGCCACCCCGGCCACATCACGGTAGTCGCTGTCACTGAAGGCCTCTGCGATCCGCGGGTCGGAATCAGAGGCGAGCACATCGAGACGCGTCGCGTCCCGCGCCACGATCGCCGAGATGTCGTGGTAGCCCTTGACGTCGTCATGGATCCGGACGAGGTCACGCACCGACTTGCTGTGGTGCGGGCGCACGATGCGCTCGGCGAGCGTTCCCCGATCGGGGTTGGCATCCACAGCGATCACGCGATCCTCGCGGGCGTCGGCCAGTGCCATGCCGAGCAGTGCGGTGATCGTCGTCTTGCCGACGCCGCCCTTGCGCGAGAGCACGGGCACGAAGCGGGCTCCCCCGGAGAGCGGGGCCGCGATCCGTGCCGACAGCGCCTTGCGCTCACGCGCACGCCGCCCGTCGCCGATGTTGATGCGTCGCCCCGAGACGGTGTAGAGGAAGTGACTCCACGCTCCCTCGGGCTCCGGCTTCGCGACCCGGTGGGGGTCGAGCAGCCGGTCGGCGGTCAGCAGGTCCGCAGATTCGCGGGACGAGTCGCCCAGATCGTCCAAGCGCTTGGAGGTGAGGGTCACGTCCGCGCGGGATGTCGCCCGCGCAGGCTGCGGCACGACGGACTTCTCTTCGGGGGTAGACATGGTCCTGGTCTCCTTCTCGACGGATGCCCGTTCGGCGGACGCCGGAGCGGGAGAAACCGTCTCGATCTCGGAACGGGCGCCTGCGAGGAACCGGGCGGCGGCGGCTTCTTCTGCCACCCGTTCCGCCGCGGCTTCGTGATCTTCGATGACCGGTTCGGGTCGGGGCTCCGCGGCGGACTCGGGCTCGGGCTCAGGCTCAGGCTCAGGCTCAGGCTCAGGCTCAGGCTCAGGCTCAGGCCCAGGCTTGGACTCGGGACCAGGCTCGGGCTCGAGGTCCTCGACGACGATCGCATCGACGACGTCGTCTGCGTGAGAAGGCTCCGAGACCTCGATCACGATCGATTCGATGACCGGAGTCTCTTCGATCACTCCGGTCACCGCAGGGGGCTCCACGCTGGGCTTCGTCACCGATGCGGGCTCGAAGGTCGAGGGCCTCGCCGTCTGCTCGGCCGATGCCGAGGCAGGTGTGGACAGGGGCTGCGGAGTCGATGCCACCTTCGGGAGCGGCTTCGCCTTCGCCGGCGACTTCGACTTCACCTCGCGGGGCGGATCGATCACGAGGTCGCCGATGACCTCGCCCTCCACGACCCCGTCGTCGGCGAGGTCGTCGTCCTCGTCGATCGGCAGAGTCACGCTGACCTGGGCGGTCCCGCCGAGGATGCCGATGCCCGCCGTGTCGAGTGACGCGGCTTCGTCGAGCACCCCCAGCGGGTTCTCCTCGGGGTCGGTGGTGTTCTTCGGTGTCACGATGTCGCTCCCAGCCTGCGCGGGCCTCGGGTGCGCATGCGATGCGCGGCCCTCGCCCGCCCAAGATTAGTGCGCCGGACGGATCACGACCAAAAGATCTCCCGCATCCACCTGCTGGGTCTCGGCGATCGCGTGACGCTCGATGACACCGTCGACGGGCGCGGTGATGGCCGCCTCCATCTTCATCGCCTCGATGGATGCGACCGGTTCTCCGGCGCGGACCGCTGCTCCGACCTCGGCCTTCAGAGTGACGACACCCGAGAACGGAGCCGCGACCTGGCCGGGTACGGAGGTGTCCGCCTTCTCGACTTCGTGCGCATCCACCGTGATGGACCGGTCGCGGACGAACACCGGACGGAGCTGTCCGTTCAACGTCGTCATGACCGTGCGCATGCCCTTGTCGTCCGCGTCGCCGATCGCTTCGAGTCCGATGTACAGCCGCACGCCGCGATCGATCTCGATCTGGTGCTCCTGACCCGCTACCAGGCCGTAGAGGTAGTCGCTCGTGTCGAGGACCGACAGGTCGCCGAACAGCTCCCGGCGTTCGGCGAACTCCGCTGTGGGGGCGGGGAACAGCAGCGAGTTGAGCCGCGTCCGCCGCTCCGCACTGGTGCCCGCGAGCGCTGCCTCGTCGTCCTTCGTGATCTCGGTCAGTCCGATGCGCACCGAACGCCCTGCCAGGACCTTGGTGCGGAACGGCTCGGGCCATCCGCCGGGCAGGTCGCCGAGCTCCCCCGCCATGAAGCCGACGACCGAGTCCGGCACGTCGTACTTCTCCGGGTTGGCCTCGAAGTCGGCCGGATCCGCCTTCACCGCTGCCAGATGGAGAGCGAGATCTCCTACGACCTTCGACGAGGGAGTCACCTTGGGGACGCGGCCCAGGATCCGGTCCGCCGCGGCGTACATGTCCTCGATGAGCTCGAAGTCGTCCGCGAGACCGAGCGCCTTGGCCTGCTGCCGCAGGTTGGACAGCTGACCGCCGGGGATCTCGTGGTGGTAGACGCGCCCCGTGGGTCCGGGAAGACCCGACTCGAACGGTGCGTACTGCCGACGGACCGCCTCCCAGTAGGGCTCGAGGTCGGAGACCCCGTCGAGCGAGATGCCGCTGTCGCGTTCGGTGTGCGCGAGCGCGGCGACCAGTGAGGAGAGCGAAGGCTGGCTGGTGGTTCCGGACAGCGGCGCCGAGGCGGCATCCACTGCATCCACTCCGGCGGCGCTGGCCGCGAGGAGCGTCGCGAGCTGCCCGCCGGGGGTGTCGTGCGTGTGCAGGTGGATCGGAAGATCGAAGCGCTCGCGCAGCGCCGCGACGAGCTTGGCTGCCGCGGCCGGACGAAGCAGGCCCGCCATGTCCTTGATCGCGATGATGTGCGCTCCGGCCGCCACGATCTGGTCCGCCAGGCCCAGGTAGTAGTCGAGGGTGTAGAGGTCTTCGGCCGGATCGAGCAGGTCGCCGGTGTAGCAGAGAGCGACCTCCGCGACGGCGGTGCCGGTGTTGCGGACCGCCTCGATCGCCGGACGCATCTGCTCCACGTCGTTGAGCGCGTCGAAGATACGGAAGATGTCGACCCCGCTGGCCGCGGCCTCCGTGACGAATGCCTCCGTCACGGCGGTCGGGTACGGGGTGTAGCCGACCGTGTTGCGCCCGCGCAGGAGCATCTGGATCGCGATGTTCGGCAGCGCCGCGCGCAGCTTGTCGAGGCGCTCCCAGGGGTCTTCCCCGAGGAATCGCAGCGCGACGTCGTAGGTCGCGCCGCCCCAGGCCTCGACCGAGAGCAGACCGGGGGTCGACCTGGCGAGGTAGGGGGCCGCGGCGACGAGGTCCTTCGTGCGCACCCGTGTCGCCAACAGGGACTGATGCGCGTCGCGGAAGGTGGTGTCGGTGATCGCCAGGGCGGTCTGCTCACGCAGGCTGCGGGCGAAGCCCTCCGGTCCGAGTTCGAGGAGTCGCTGGCGCGAGCCGGGTTCCGGCGTCGACGTCAAGTCGACCGCGGGCAGCTTGGTGACCGGATCCACGACGCCGGGGTGGGCGCCATGCGGCTTGTTGACGGTGACGTCGACCAGCCAGTTCAGCAGCTTGGTGCCGCGGTCCTTGGAGACGCGTCCGCGCAGCAGCTCCGGACGCTCATCGATGAACGAGGTGCTGACGTCGCCGGCGATGAAGGCGTCGTCTTCGAGCAGCGCCTGCAGGAACGGGATGTTGGTGGAGACGCCTCGGATGCGGAACTCCGCGAGGGCACGGCGTGCCCGGGCGACGGCCGCGGGGAAATCCCGCCCACGGCAGGTCAGCTTCGCCAGCATGGAGTCGAAATGAGGGCTGATCTGCGCGCCCTGGTGGACCGTGCCGCCGTCGAGACGGATGCCGGCGCCGCCGGGCGAGCGGTACGTGGTGATCTTGCCCGTGTCGGGACGGAAGCCCTGGGTCGGGTCCTCCGTCGTGATCCGGCACTGCAGCGCAGCCCCCCGCAGATGCAGGTTCTCCTGCTGCAGTCCGAGGTCGGCCAGCGTCTGCCCTGACGCGATCCGCATCTGGCTCTGCACCAGATCGACGTCGGTGACCTCCTCCGTCACGGTGTGCTCGACCTGGATGCGCGGGTTCATCTCGATGAAGACGACCTCGCCGGTGCGCTCCCCCGCGGTCTCCAGGAGGAACTCGACCGTGCCGGCGTTCTCGTAGCCGATGGACCGGGCGAAGGCGACCGCGTAGCCGTGCAATGCGGTGCGGACGCTGTCGTCGAGGTTCGGCGCCGGAGCGATCTCGACCACCTTCTGGTGACGCCGCTGAACCGAGCAGTCACGCTCGAACAGGTGCACGGTCTCGCCCGTCTTGTCGGCGAGGATCTGCACCTCGATGTGCCGGGGACGCACCACCGCCTGCTCCAGGAACATCCGGGCGTCTCCGAAGGCGCTGGATGCCTCGCGCATGGCTTCTGCCAGCGCCGGAGCGAGATCACCGGATGTCTCCACGCGGCGCATGCCCCGACCGCCACCGCCGGCGACGGCCTTGGCGAAGAGCGGGAAGCCGATCTCGTCCGCCTGCGCGACGAGGGCATCGACATCGTCGGACGCCTCGGTGGAGCGGAGCACGGGAACGCCCGCCTCGATCGCGTGACGCTTCGCCTCGACCTTGTTGCCTGCCATCTCGAGCACGTTGGAAGGCGGGCCGATGAACACGATGCCGTTCGCGGCCGCCTTCTCCGCGAGCTCGGGGTTCTCGGAGAGGAACCCGTAACCGGGGTAGATCGCATCTGCACCCGACTCGAGCGCGACGCGGATGATCTCGTCGACGTTCAGGTACGCGCGCACGGGATGCCCGCGCTCGCCGATCTCGTAGGCCTCGTCGGCCTTCAGCCGATGCACCGAACCACGGTCTTCGTGCGGGAAGACCGCGACGGTGCGCGCCCCGACTTCGACTGCCGCACGGAAGGCGCGGATCGCGATCTCGCCGCGGTTCGCCACAAGGATCTTCTGGAACATGCACACCTCTGGGAGCTCGATGCGCAGCGTTTTCGATGCGCATGGGGCGGGGCTGAGTGTTCCCCCAGCCTAGGGGAAGGTAACGTGGTGTCCGTGCACGTACTCAGCGTCAGCTCTCTCAAGGGGGGCGTCGGCAAGACGACCGTGACTCTCGGGCTGGCCTCCGCGGCCTTCGCCCGAGGCGTCCGGACTCTCGTCGTCGACCTCGACCCGCAGTCCGACGTCTCCACCGGGATGGATATCCAGGTTGCCGGACGACTCAACATCGCCGACGTCCTGGCGAACCCGAAGGAGAAGGTCGTCCGTCAGGCGATCACCTCCAGCGGATGGGCGAAGGTGCACCCCGGCACGATCGACGTGCTCATCGGCAGCCCCTCCGCGATCAACTTCGACGGCCCGCACCCGAGTGTCCGCGACGTGTGGAAGCTCGAGGAGGCACTCGCCTCCGTCGAGGCCGACTACGACCTCGTGCTCGTCGACTGCGCACCCTCGCTGAACGCACTGACGCGCACGGCATGGGCCGCGAGCGACCGTGTCATGGTCGTGACCGAGCCCGGGCTCTTCTCCGTCGCCGCAGCCGACCGTGCGCTGCGTGCGATCGAGGAGATCCGCCGGGGCCTCTCGCCGCGTCTCCAGCCGCTGGGCATCGTCGTGAACCGCGTGCGCCCTCAGTCCATCGAGCACCAGTTCCGCATCAAGGAGCTGCGCGACATGTTCGGACCGCTCGTCCTCTCCCCGCAGCTGCCGGAGCGCACGTCGCTGCAGCAGGCTCAGGGAGCCGCCAAGCCGCTGCACATCTGGCCGGGCGACTCCGCGCAGGAGCTGGCGTCCGACTTCGACCAGCTGCTCGACCGGATCATCCGCACCGGACGGATCCCCGTACCCGAGAGCGGCACTCAGAGCTGACCCGCGCGACGCGCACAGACGAAACGGCCATCCTCATCGAGGGTGGCCGTCGTGCGTGGGGCGCCGAGCGCTTCGACGCTCTCCGCAGATCGCGGAAGCGTCGTCAGGCGGAGCGCTTCGTCCGACGGGCGGACAATTCGTCGACGGGATCGGGTGCGGTCGCGTCGAAGGCGACGAGAGTCGACTCCACCTCGCGGAGCACCTTTCCGACGGCGATGCCGAACACGCCCTGCCCGCGGCTGACGAGGTCGATGACCTCGTCGTTCGACGTGCAGAGGTAGACGGAGGCGCCGTCGCTCATGAGCGTGGTGCCTGCGAGATCGCGGATGCCGGCGCGGCGCAGCTCTTCCACGGCGGTGCGGATCTGCTGCAGCGAGATACCGGTGTCGAGGAGGCTCTTCACGAGCTTCAGCACCAGGATGTCGCGGAAGCCGTAGAGACGCTGCGAGCCGGAGCCGCTGGCACCACGGACCGTGGGCTCGACCAGCTCGGTGCGGGCCCAGTAGTCCAGCTGACGGTAGGTGATACCGGCTGCGCGAGCGGCGACTGCCCCGCGGTAGCCGACCTCGTCATCCATGGCCGGGAGACCGTCCGTGAAGAGGAGTTCGGGTACGAACCGCGGGTCGCCTGTGAGCTCATCCGCATTCATCTGAAATCCTCCCTGGAACGGTTATCTTCCACGGTAGAGCAGTGCCTGTGCACCGGCAATCACATCCGTGCGACGGCGAAGGTGTGTCGCAATCAGTTCGTTACGAAAGCGCGCGCGAGAGCGCGTCCTTGACGAAGAGCGATCGCACTTCGTCGATCCTCGAGGCCAGCTCCGGACCCAGTTCGCTGGCCTTCGCACGGGACGCCGCATCCGTCCGGCGAAGCAGCGAGGACATCGCCGATTCGATGAGGGCGACCTCGCGCTCGGCTCCCTGACGCAGAGAACGCAGGTGCCGCGGTTCGATTCCGTGCCGGTCCAGCGCGACGAGTCCGCGCAGCAGCGTCACCGTCGCCTCCTGGTAGCTCTCCTGGGCGGTGATCACGCCGGTGCTGATCGCGTCGTTGAGGAGCTGCGGGCCGGCTCCCGCAGCGGCGAGGAGCTCGTCGCGGCGATAGCGCCGGGGCGCCGGGGCGATCGACGGCGGCGGCACGAGCGACGTCGTCTCCCCGCCGGCGTCGGCCTCGTCGAGCTGCTCGCGGATGACGCTCAGCGGAAGGTAGTGGTCGCGCTGCAGCGTGAGACCGAGGCGGAGGCGCTCGATGTCTGCTGCCGAGAACTTGCGGTAGCCGGATTCCGTGCGGGAGGGGCTGACGATGCCCTGCACTTCGAGGAAGCGCAGCTTGCTGGAGGTGAGGTCGGGGAACTCCGGCGTGAGCCGAGCAAGGACCTGGCCGATACTCAGCAGGCCCGCGGACGCAGAGCGTTCGCGGGCGGGGGAAGCCGCCATCAGGCGTTCGCCGCCACGCGGTCGCGGGGAGAGGCGAAGAAGTTCAGACGGAACTTGCCGACACGGAGCTCGGAACCGTCGACCAGCGTGCTGCGGTCGACGCGCTCACCGTTCACGTACGTCCCGTTGAGCGAGCGCTGATCGATGATCTCGAACGTCGAGCCGGTGCGGGTGATCTCGGCATGCCGACGCGAGACCGTCACGTCGTCGAAGAAGATGTCGGCCTCCGGGTGACGACCCACGGTGGTCACGTCGGTGTCGAGGAGGTAGCGAGCACCGGCGAGCGCGCCGGAGCGCACCAGCAGCAGCGCCGATCCCGCGGGCAGGGCAGAGATCGCGCTCTGCTCGACGTCGGTCAGTTCCACACCGAACGGCACGAAGGACAGATCGGAATCGTGTCCGAACGTCTGCGTCACGTCGTGTTTTTGTTCACCGGAACGGTGAATCGCGGCTTCTCCGGCCGGTCGGCTGTCGCTGTCTGTCACTGTGCCCTCCTGATTGTCCAGACTAACGGATCCCGAGGCGGTCGCGGGAGGCCGCTTCATACTCAGCCATCACATACCGGGTATTCATAGGGTGGAGTCGTGAAGACCATAGCCCTGCGCCACTCGGCCACTCCGATCGCCCTCGCCGCGGCACTGCTCGCCGCCTTCCTGGTGCTCTTCGCCCCTCTCTCCGCTTCCGCACACGACGCCCTCGTGTCGTCATCCCCGGCAGCCGACGAGTCGGTCGAGACCGTGCCGACAGAGCTGACACTCACGTTCAGCGCGAAGCTCATCGACGGCGAGGGCGCCACCGAGGTCGTCGTGACCGCCCCGGACGGAACATCGGTCACCGACGGAGCCGCGGCGGTGGAGGGCGCGATCGTCACCCAGCCGCTGCAGGGAGCAGGACCTGCCGGCGAGTACCACGTGATCTGGAAGGTCGTCTCGAGCGACGGACATCCCACCTCCGGCGAGTACTCCTTCACGGTCACCGTCGGCGACGACGGATCGGCCACGTCGGCGCCCACCGCCAC
>NZ_PCOV01000007.1 GCF_002979435.1 Microbacterium sp. MYb66
CCTGCCGACCCGGCCCCTTGGGACGAGCCACCCCTTTCTGTACGAGCCACCCCTTTGCGGACGTGCGGAAGGGGGTGGCTCGTCCCAAGGGGCCGGGTCGGCAGGGAGCAGGAAAGAGGAAGAGAGAGCACGAGGGAGGAAGAGGGGAGAAGAGGAGGAGGATCTGCTGCGGGCAGAGCGGCCCAGGGCAGAATCCGGCCGAGTGCGACGGGCGGCGACGGATGCTGGGGACATGAGCGAAGACAACCCCATCCCGCAGTTCGGCCCCGAGGCCCGGCGCGCGCTGTTCCACGAGCGCGTGCTCGTGCTCGACGGTGCGCTCGACGACGACAACGGCACGCTGCTGATGACGCAGCTGCTCGCGCTGTCGGCCGAGGACCCCGTGGCCGACATCGCCCTCTGGATCCACTCGCCCGGCGGCTCGGTGCCGTCGATGCTCGCGATCCGCGACATCATGCGACTCATCCCCAACGACGTGGCGACCCTCGCCCTCGGGCTCGCCTGCAGCGCGGGGCAGTTCCTGCTCTCCGCCGGCACCCCGGGCAAGCGGCGGGCGCTGCCGCACGCGCGCATCCTCATGCATCAGGGATCGGCGGGCATCGGCGGCTCCGCGGGCGAGATCGAGACGCAGGCCGACGACCTGCGGCACACGCGCGACACCGTGCTCGGGCTCATCTCC
Organism: Microbacterium sp. MYb66; assembly: GCF_002979435.1. Taxonomy (GTDB): domain Bacteria; phylum Actinomycetota; class Actinomycetes; order Actinomycetales; family Microbacteriaceae; genus Microbacterium. Next base: position 680 of record NZ_PCOV01000007.1, read on the forward strand.
GCCGACACGGGTCAGCCGCTCGAGTGCATCTTCGAGGACTCGCTGCACGACCGCTGGTACACCGCCACCCAGGCGCAGGACTACGGGTTCATCGACGGGATCGTCGCCTCGATCACCGAGGTGATGCCGCGACGACGCGCGCGCGTCGGACTGGGGGCGGACGCATGAGCGGGTACACGATCCCGAACGTCATCGCGCAGCATCCGCGCGGGGAACGCATCATGGACGTCTATTCGCACCTGCTCGCGGAACGCGTCATCTATCTCGGCACCAGCATCGATGCGGGGGTCGCGAACGCCCTCATCGCGCAGCTGCTGCATCTCGACGCGGACAGCCCGGACTCCGGAATCCAGTTCTACATCAACAGCGAGGGTGGCGATCCCGGCGCGGCGCTGGCGATCTACGACACCATGCAGCACATCCGTCCGCGCATCGCGACGACGTGCGTCGGTCAGGCCATCGGTCCCGCGGCGCTGCTCGTCGCCGCCGGCGCCTCGGGGGAGAGGGCCGCGCTGGCCCACGCCCGCATCGTGCTGCATCAGCCGGCCGGACAGTCGAGGGGCGCCATCCCCGATCTGATCCTCGCGGCCGACGAGGTCGTGCGGGTGCGCTCCGACATGGAGGAGATCCTCGCCAGGCACAGCGGCCGCACGGTCGGAGAGCTCCGTGCCGACACCGACCGCGACCGGGTGTTCACGGCATCCGCGGCGCTGGACTACGGACTGATCGACAACGTGCTGGGGCCGCGGGGGGTGTGAATCAGGCGGCGAGGGCGAAGGAGCCGCGCGACACCGAGACCGAGACGGCAGCGGATGCCGGCACCGACCGCAGTTCGTCGGCCACGGCGCTCGTCAACTCGATGAGGCTCGTGTCGAGGGCTCCGGCGATCGCGGCGATCATCTCGCTCGAGGGCTCCTTCCGCCCGCGCTCGACCTCGGAGAGGTACTGGGGCGAGACGCCGGCCTTCTCGGCGGTCTCGGTCAGCGTCTCCTCGCGGTCGTGGCGGCGGCGGCGCAACTGGTCGCCCAGCAGATGGCGCCACAGCGGCTCGGGGTCGCTCGGCTGCGGACGGTCGGGGCGCGGTGCGCGCGGGAACGGGACGATGTCGGCCATGCCTCACGATAATCCGCGGCATCCGGCCGGTTCGAGCGGTTCTGCTCAGAGCAGAACCGCGAGGTCAGGCGTCGGCGCGACCGGAGGTGCGTTCGGGCGCGGCGTCGACATCGTGCGTCTGTTCGGATGCTGCCGGTTCGGGCGCCGCGGCATCGGTGGCCGCCCAGCTGGCGAGCATCTTGAGCTTGTCGGCCGATGCCGTTCCCGGCTCGGCGGTGTAGGTCGACAGGTGCAGGCCGGGGTCGGCAGGCAGCGCGAACGCTTCGTACGTCAATTCGATCTCGCCGACCACGGGATGGGCGATGCGCTTCACGCCCGTCCGGTGGAACCGCACATCATGCGCGGCCCACAGTGTGCGGAATCGTTCGCTTCTCGTGGAGAGCTCGCCGACGAGGTCGGTCAGCTTCCGGTCGAACGGGTTGCGACCCGCCTCGCCTCGCATCGCCGCGACGAGCTCGCGGGTGTTGCGATCCCACTCGGGGTAGAAGTCCTGCGCGGCCGGATCGAGGAAGGCGAAGCGCGCGCTGTTCGGCTGCGGCTGTGCGAACACCGGCGCGTAGAGCGCGCGGCCCAGCGCGTTGGCGGCCAGGTAGTCGAAGTAGCTGTTCCGCACGACAGCCGGGGCCTCGGTCATCGCATCGAGCAGGCGGAGGATGCTGGCCCGCAGCTCGCCGGGCTTCTTCCGCGGCGTCCGCACGATCGGCGAGGCGTTCGCGACCCGGGCGAGGTCGAACAGGTGTGCGGTCTCGGCCTCGTCCAGCTGCAGCGCACGGGCGAGGGCGTCGAGCACGCTGTCGGAAGCCCCGGACAGGTCGCCGCGTTCGAGGCGCGTGTAGTAGTCGACGCTGACACCGGCCAGGAGCGAGACCTCTTCGCGTCGCAGTCCCGGAACGCGGCGGTTGCCGCCGAATGCGGGCAGGCCCGCCTTCTCGGGTGTGATGCGTGCGCGTCTCGTGGAGAGGAACTCGCGCACCTCGCTGCGGGTGTCCATGCTCCGACGCTACGCCTTCCGAGTCCGAGGAGGGAGGTACCGGCAGTACCGGGCAGAGGGGGCATGCCAGGACCTCCCTCTGATCTCGACGGCGGCGCACACTGGAGGCATGACCATGAATCTCACCCTCAACAACGGCATCGAGATGCCCGCCCTCGGCTTCGGAGTGTTCCAGGCCGCCCCGGACGAGACCGTCGATGCCGTCAGCACAGCCCTCGAGACGGGCTACCGCCTGATCGACACCGCCGCTGCGTACGGCAACGAGCGCGAGGTCGGGGAGGCGATCCGTCGTTCCGGTATCCCGCGCGAAGACGTCTTCATCGAGACGAAGGTCTGGATCAGCGACTACGGATACGACGAGACGCTGCACGCGTTCGAGAAGTCGACCGGCAAGCTCGACGTCGACCAGCTCGATCTGCTGATCCTCCACCAGGCGCTGCCGACCCGGTTCGACCTGACCGTCGGGGCCTACAAGGCGCTCGAGACGCTGCTTGCCGACGGCCGGGTCCGCGCGATCGGGGTCAGCAACTTCATGGTCGACCACCTCGCGCGTCTCGCCGAGCAGACGAGCATCGTGCCGGCGATCAACCAGATCGAGGTGCACCCCTACTTCTCGCAGCGCGCGGTGCAGGAGGCTGATGCCGCGGCCGGCACGGTCACCCAGGCGTGGTCGCCGATCGGCGGGATCACGGCGTACCGCCCCAACGGGGCCTCCGTCTTCGACGACGAGACCCTCCGGGCGATCGCCGCCTCGCACGGCAAGTCGCCCGCCCAGGTGATGCTCCGCTGGCACCTGCAGCAAGGCCGCTCGGCCCTGCCGAAGTCAGTGCGTCCGGCACGCATCGCCGAGAACTTCGACGTCTTCGACTTCGAGCTCTCGGCGTCGGAGCTGTCGTCGATCGACGGGCTCGACACGGGCGAGCGTCGCGGCCCGGAGCCCGAGGACGTCACCCTCGAGAGCTTCGGTCGCGCGATCCCGGAAGCATGATCGGTCCGCGCTCGCCCCGCGGGTGAAACCCGCCGTCCGCCTACAGCGCCGCGGTCACGGCGGGCAGGAGCTTGCCGAGGATCGCCCCGAGCTGCTCGCGCTCCTCGGCGCTCAGCGGATCGAGCACCAGCTCCCGCACCTGCTCGACGTGCACCGGAGCGGCGGTGCGCAGCATCTCCCGACCGGCGGGCGTGAGCGTGGCGGACAGCGTGCGCTTGTCGGAGCTGCACGAGGTGCGCTCCACCCAGCCGCGCTGCTCGAGCGAGTCCAGCGCATGGCTCAACCGCGAGCGGCTGAGTCCGGCGATGCGGGCGAGCTCCGTCATCGTCACGGTGCCCTCGCCCTGTCCTGCGAGGGTGACGAGGATCGCGTAGCGCGCGTGATTGAGCCCGACCTCTTCCTTCAGGGTGCGGTCGAGCACCTGCGGCAGCAGCTGGACGAACCGGATGACGGGCAGCCAGGTCTCCATCTCGGTGTCGTCGAGTCGACGCGGATGCTGCTGCTCCGCCGTCATCATGCCCTCCTGGACTGTCACGCGGGTGTCACGCCGCCGACAGGTCGAGCGTGTGCGCGGTGTGGTCGCGCTTGGCCTGCAGGTAGCGGGTGTTCGCCTCCGACAGGTGCACCTCGGTGGGGACCCGCTCCGTGACGCGGATGCCGAGCGCCTCGAGCTGCACGGCCTTGTCGGGGTTGTTGCTGAGCAGGCGGATGCCGTCGACGCCGAGCGCGCGCAGCATCTGGGCGGCGACGGTGTAGTCCCGCTCGTCCTCGCCGTGGCCCAGGGCGACGTTCGCCTCGTAGGTGTCGAGCCCTGCATCCTGCAGCGCGTAGGCGTCGAGCTTCGCGTACAGGCCGATGCCCCGGCCCTCCTGGCGCAGGTACAGCAGGAACCCGCCCTCGTCGGCGATGCGCTCGACGGCCTCGCGCAGCTGGGGGCCGCAGTCGCAGCGCTCCGAGCCGAACACGTCGCCGGTGAGGCACTCGCTGTGCGGACGGACCAGCGGTGCGGCGCCGCCGTCGACAGAGCGGTCGAGCGCTGCGCGCCAGTCGCCGAGCCCGAGCAGCAGGTGCTCACGGCCGTCGATGAGGCCGTCGAAGGTGACCACGTCGGCGGTCGTGGAGAAGCCGTCGCCGAAGCGCAGCGGCACGCGGACGCGAGTGCGTTCCGTGGGGACCGGAGCGACGGTTGAAGTTTCAATCATGCCGGGTGCAACGCGCAGTCCCGCGGAGTATTCCCGGATGCGACGACTCCCGCCCCCGCCGCCGCACGATCTTCAGCTCGCTGGCGAGGATGCCGAGCACGACGAGAGCCCCGCCGATCAGCGCGGTCGCGGGCAGACGCTCACCGGCGATGCGACCGATGACCCCTGCCCACACCGGCTCTCCGGCGTAGATGATGGTCGCGCGGGTCGGGGAGACCGACTTCTGCGCCCAGTTCATGGTCAGCTGGATCAGGCAGCTCGCCGCACCCAGGCCGACCGCGCAGCCGACCCAGATCCACGAGAACTCCGGCACGTCTTCGCCGACCACCGGCATCGTGAGCAGGCCCAGCACGCCGGCGGTCAGCAGCTGGATGACCGTGATGCGGCCGAGGTCGATCTTCCCGGCGAAGAGACTGATCAGGATGATCTCGGCGGCGATCGGAAGAGTGCTGATCATGGTGGCGATCTCGCCCGCGCCGAGCGTCAGTGCGAAGGCGTCGGGGCCGGCGATGAACAGCAGCCCCACGAACGCGAGGCCCGCCCCGACGAAGGCCATGGCCGGCGGGCGCTTGCGGAACACGGCCCACTGCGCCAGCGGCACGAGCGGCACGTACATCGCGGTGATGAAGGCGGAGGTGCTGCTGTCGATCGTCTGCAGGCCGAGCGTCTGCAGGCCGTAGCCGAGGTAGATCATCACGCCGATCGCGACGCCCGCCCCGACGTCACGCCAGCGGATGCCGCGCAGCACGCGACGGAAGATCACGACGCTGATGGCGCCGGCGATCAGGAACCGGATGCCGACGAAGAACCAGGGACCGGAGTGCTCCATCGCCCAATGCACGAGCAGGAACGTGCCGCCCCACACCGCGGTGATCGCGATGAGCGCGGCTTCCTGCGGGCGGAAGCGCATCCAGCGGAGACGAGAGGACATCGCGGGCCCTTTCTCGACGTTGCCGGATCGAGCATAGTCACCCGCGGCCCTTCTTCGATTCGCCCCGTGACGGGAGAAGGCGACGATGCGCCGGATGCCGCCGCCGACTCGGTAGCCTCGCAGGATGAGCGACTTCGTGAGTGCCGTCGAGCTGAGCGACCTTCTGACCCGGGGTGCGCCCGTGCGCGTGATCGATGTGCGGTGGCGGCTGGATCGTCCGGAGTCCGGGCACGACGACTACCTGACCGGGCACATCCCCGGCGCCGTGTTCGCTGCACTCGACACCGAGCTCTCCACCCACGGCGAGCCGTCGGAGGGGCGGCACCCGCTGCCGTCGACCGCGACGCTCCAGGCCGCGGCACGGCGCTGGGGTGTCCGGGCGGGCGACCTCGTCGTCGCATACGACGATTTCAACGGCATCTCGGCGGCCCGTGCCTGGTGGCTCCTGCGTCAGGGCGGCGTCGACGTGCGCGTGCTCGACGGCGGCATCCGAGGCTGGCAGGCGGAGGGGTTCGAGGTCGCGACCGATGACGTGCACCCGGAGCCCGGCGACGTCGTGCTCGACGAGATCGGCGGCGAGGCGCTGTCGATCGACGAGGCCGCGGCGTTCCCGGCATCCGGCGTGCTGCTCGACGCGCGGGCCGCCGATCGGTACCGCGGCGATTCCGAGCCCTACGATCCGGTGGGCGGACACATCCCCGGCGCGCGCAACCTCCCCGAGCCCGTGCACTTCGATGCGGAGGGCCGGATCCTCGACCGCGAGACGATCCTGGCGCGCTTCGCCGAGGTCGGCGTCACCCCGGGCACCCCGGTCGCCGCCTACTGCGGTTCCGGGGTCACGGCCGCGCACACCGCCCTGGTCCTGCACGAGGTCGGGATCGACGCGAAGGTCTTCCCCGGTTCGTGGAGCCAGTGGTCGAACACCCCCGGCCGCCCGGTCGCGACGGGCGACCAGCCCGGCTGAGTCCGCGTCAGTCCCGCGGGCCGTAGCCCCAGCGCAGTTCCAGGGCGCCCGGACCGAACGCCCGGCGCACGAGATGCACCGACGTCCCCCGGGTGAGCGGCACCGGCGACACGGTGACGCCGTCCGGGGTCTCGACGTGCTCCTCGCACCAGTCGGGGAGAGCATCCGGGTGGAAACGCGTCCACACCAGCAGCTCCCGGCATTTCTGAGCCAGCGCGTGTCCGGTCTCGCGTGTCGGCGGATAGTCGGGCGGGTACTCGACCGACCACTCGACCATCGCCGTCTCCGGGGCCGTCAGCGGAAGATCGAGCTCGAAGAGCACGCCGTGCACCTCGCCGTCGGGGTGGGAGTACCGTGCGGCGATCCGCCCGCCGGACACCGCGTTCAGCAGGGGGGCCGGGGTGGCGATGCCGGGGCTGATCTCGAGGAACGGGATCGCGGTGATCGTCCCGACCGTCGACTGCACGATGCTGCGGGTGATGCTGTACGCGACGTTCCCGTCGGGGCCGACATCGGTCACGGAGTGGGTCGTGATCTCCCGGGAGGTGTCGGGGTACGACGCGCCGAGCGCCTGGAAGGCGTCGATGACCGCCTGCTCCAATTCCTCCTCGTCGATCGGGAACTGGTTCGGTCCGAGCGGACCGGTGCGGTTCGTGGAGCGGAGGTGCCTGGTCAGCGTGCCGACGTCGAGTCCCAGGAGATCCTCGATGTCCGTCAAGGCGGCCAGCGACTGCGCGCCTTCCGGGCGTCGCGCTCCCGAACGCCAGTAGCTCAGCGTGGCCATCGAGACGCGGTTCCCCCGGGCCTTGAGCTGCCGCTGCAGCCACGACAGTGTCACGTCCTTCGCGTTGACCGCGTCCCGCAGCGCCGCTGCGAAAGTCTCGGATCCGGATCTGCGTTCGTCATATTCGTAACTCATCACAGCCCCCGTCCGGTATGTGAAGCGCACCGCCCTAAAGTGAGCATACGACCGCACGCGCGCACCTCAGGGGACCGGGTGGGCATGTGGGGTCACTTGGCCGTCATCGCGGGACGGGTGCCCGAACCTGCGACGACCGGTCTGACGCAGTGATGCCCCCCTTGCTGCGTATGTCGTGAAGCCCGGCAATCGATCTGGGGAGATCCGCCGGGCTTCACGAATCCTCCTCCCGCACGCCTCCCGGCGGAAGGCCTCCGCGGCCCCGCGTAGACTGGGGGGAACACCCCGGAGGACTCTGGACCGTCATGTCTGCCCCTGCTCGCGCATTCACCATGCGCCACGTGCAATTGCTGCGCGCGCTGTTCGCCGCGGTCGCCGCGCTGATGATCACTTTCTCGTCTGATCACTCCGCACCCGTCGGACTGTCCGTCTTCAGCGGCTTCGTCTTCGTCACCGCCCTCGTGCAGGTGCTCGCCGCCTGGCTGGTGGTGCCGGCGGGATCGCGCTGGTCGTATGTGCTGCTCGCGGCGGTCAGCGTCATCGCCGGCATGGTGAGCGGCGTCCCCGGGTGGCGTTCCGACGACCTGTTCTTCATCGTCGTCTCGGCCTGGGCGATCATCACCGGCGGTATCGAACTCCTCGCCGGCATCCGCTCCCGTCGAACCGGCGACGTCCTGTCGCGCGATGCGATCACGGTCGGAGCGCTGGGCGTGCTGCTCGGCGTCGTCCTCCTGCTGATCCCGGCCGGTTTCCTGCAGGAGTACACGATCGAGAAGGCGGGGACGTTCGTGCTCTCGGGCATCATCCTCGGGGTCGGGATGTTCGGCGGGTACGCGGCGATCGTCGCCGTGTTCCTCGGCATCGCCGGGCTCACGCCGAAGCGAGTGGATGCCGTCGCGGCCTCCGCAGCGAATGACAGCGCCGCCCCTGCGGAGCACGGAGGAGAGCGATGAGCGACGAGAAGCCCACACGTCGGGACATCCTGCGCCCGCTGCACCTCCTGGGCATCGCCCTGGCCTGCGGCGTCTTCGCCATGGTCGTCACGCTCGTCTCGACCGGCGCCTTCACGTCGCGCGTGAACACGGCGATCGCGAACGGCACCTACGACGGGCTGACCCCGGTGGCACTGGGACTCGTCGTGGGCGGCGGGGCGTTCATCGTCACGCTGCTGATCCTCGCGATGCTGATCCTCGCCGTCGATCCCGCCGATGTCACCAAGACGATCGATCGTCCGGTGCTCTACGACCCGGAGCCCGACGACGAAGACCCCGACTCCGAGGCTCCCGGACGCCCGGCGTCCTCGTGACCGGCTCGGGGCCGGGTTTCCCGCCTCTTCCGGGCATCTTCGGAAGAGACGTCCGACGCGACGACTCGTCCCTGTCGTGACCGCCTCCGTCGACCGCGCCTCCATCGGACTCCGGTCGACCCGAGGACCGATCCTCGGCGCCCTGATGCTCGCCACCGGGATCATCGCGATCGACGCCACGATCCTCGCGACGGCGGTGCCCAGCATCGTTCGCGATCTCGGCAGCTACCAGCAGTTCCCCTGGCTGTTCTCGGTGTACCTGCTGGCGCAGGCCGTGAGCGTCCCCATCTATTCGCGCTTCGCCGACACGGTCGGCCGCAAGCCGATCATCCTCCTCGGCATCGCCCTGTTCCTCCTCGGATCCGTGCTCTGCGGCTTCGCGTGGAGCATGCCCGCGCTTATCGTCTTCCGCGTCATCCAGGGTCTCGGCGCCGGAGCGGTCGCGCCGATGGCGATGACGATCGTCGGAGACATCTACACGCTCGCCGAGCGCGCCAAGGTGCAGGGCTACATCGCCAGCGTCTGGGCGATGTCGTCGGTCGTCGGCCCGGCGCTCGGCGGCGTCTTCGCGCAGCTCGACGCATGGCGATGGATCTTCTGGGTGAACATCCCCCTGTGTCTGATCGCCGGGTGGATGCTGCAGGTCAAGTACAAGGAGCAGAAGCAGACTCAGCGGCACCGCATCGACTATGCGGGCGCCGCCCTGCTCACGATCGGACTGACCGGTCTCATCCTCGGGATGCTCGAGGGCGGGAACGCGTGGGCGTGGCTCTCCGTCCCGAGCGCGCTCTGCTTCGGGGTGGGACTGATCGCGCTCGCGCTCTTCGCGGTCGTCGAGCGTCGCGCCGCGGAGCCCATCGTCGACCTCCGGCTGGCCGCCCGGCCGCTCATCCTCACGACCACGCTCGTCTCGCTGGGAGTGGGCGCGCTGATGATCGGCGTCACCAGCTTCGCGCCGGCCTACCTCGAGGGCTCCCTCGGCATCGCGCCCCTGCTGTCGGGGCTGGCGGTCGCGGCGCTGACCCTCGGCTGGCCGATCGCCGCCGCGAACGTCGGACGCCTCTACCTCCGCATCGGCTTCCGCCGCACCACGCTGATCGGAATCAGCATCACGACGGTCGCCGCGATCGTCCTGGCGTCGGTGTCTTCCTGGCCGAACCCGTTCGTGCTGGCGCTGATCGCGTTCGTCCTCGGCTTCGGGCTCGGCTGGACCGCGGCCCCGACCCTGATCGTCGCCCAGTCGTCGGTGGGCTGGAGCGAACGCGGGGCCGTGACCGGGATGAACGCGTTCGCGCGCTCGGCCGGAAGCGCCGTGGGCGTCGCCGTGTTCGGAGCGATCTCCAACGCGGTCATCGCCCGGGGCGCGGGCCCCGACGATCCCGGCACGATCATCCACGCGTCGGTGTGGGTGTTCGTCGCGGTCGCCGCGACGGCCCTGCTCACGCTGCTCGCCGCGTCGTTCATGCCTCGCGACACCGTGGCCGATCACTCCGGGGAGCCGACCTCCTGAACCGCCCCTGCCGGGGTCAGCGCGCCAGGCGCTCCGCGATGCCGGTGTAGGTCGCGGGGGTCAGGGCGAGGAGGCGCTGCTTGGCGGCATCCCCGATCTCGAGCCCCTCGACGAACGCGGCGAGGTCGGCAGCACCCACCCGGTGTCCGCGTGTGAGCTCCTTGAGCAGCGCGTACGGGTCGGTGATCGTGGAGCGGCCGGCGACGACCTCGGCGCGGATGACGGTCTGGATGGCCTCGGCCAGCACCTCCCAGTTCACGTCGAGGTCGGCGAGCAGCACGTCGCGCGACAGCGAGATCGCGTTCAGGCCGCGGCGCAGGTTGTCGAGCGCGAGCAGCGAGTGACCGAATGCCACGCCGATGTTGCGCTGCGTGGTGGAGTCGGTGAGGTCGCGCTGCAGGCGGCTGGTGACGAGCGTCTGGCCGAGGGAGGCGAGCAGGGCGCCCGAGATCTCGAGGTTGGCCTCGGCGTTCTCGAAGCGGATCGGATTGATCTTGTGCGGCATCGTCGACGAGCCGGTGGCGCCGGCGACCGGGATCTGCGCGAAGTAGCCGAGCGAGATGTAGGTCCAGATGTCGGTGGCGAGGTTGTGGAGGATGCCGCCGGCGTGACGCACGCGGTCGTAGAGCTCGACCTGCCAGTCGTGCGATTCGATCTGGGTCGTCAGGATGTTGAAGCTGAGACCCAGACCCTCGATGTACTCGCGGGCGATGGTCGGCCAGTCGGCGTCGGGGTCGGCCGCGAGGTGCGCCGACCAGGTGCCGGTGGCGCCGGAGAACTTCGCGAGGTAGTCGGATGCCGCGATCTGACCGCGCACGCGCTCGAGGCGCCATGCGAAGACGGCGATCTCCTTGCCCATGGTCGACGGCGTCGCGGGCTGGCCGTGCGTGCGGGAGAGCATCGGGGCGTCGGCGTGCTCGACCGCGAGCTCGCGGAGCTTGGCGATCACGGTGTCGAGCGCCGGAAGCCAGACCTCCTCGACGGCGCGCTTGACGGTGAGCGCGTACGAGGCGGAGTTGATGTCCTCGCTCGTGGCGGCGAAGTGCGTGAGCTCCGCGATGCCGTCGAGCCCGAGCGTCGACAGCCGGTCGCGCACGAGGTACTCGATCGCCTTGACGTCGTGCTGGGTGACGGCTTCCTTCTCGGCGAGCCAGTCGATCTCCGCCTGCCCGAAGTCGCGGTACAGCGCTCGCAGGCGGTCCTTGTCGGCATCCGACAGCGGCGATGTCTCGAACAGCGAGCGATCGGTGAGCGCGATCAGCCACTCGACCTCGACCTCGACACGAGCCCGGTTCAGGCCCGCCTCGGACAGGAAGTCGGCGAGGCCGGTGACGGCGCCGCGGTAGCGGCCGTCGAGGGGGCTCAGGGGCTGCGGGGGGAGCGAGGGCTGGAAAGTCAGGGGAGTCCTCCTGATGGGGCCCCGAAGGTCCGGGGCGAGCGGGGGAGACGAAGAGCGGGTTCGAGCTGACGGAACAGGCCCCGAGTCGCCGCCTCAATCATACCGAGCACCGAATCGAACATCTCCGCGCCTGCGTAGTAGGGGTCGGGCACGTCGTGCGTCGACGCGTTCGGGTCGAAGGCGAGCAGGAGGGTCACCTTGCCCTCTTCGTCTTCGTCGTGCGCCCACTCCCGCAGGATGCGCTCGTGCGTGCGGTCGAGCGCGACGACGAGATCGTTGTCGGCGAAGGTCGCGGCGGTGAACTGCCGGGCTCGGTGCCGGGAGCCGTCGTAGCCGCGGCGGGCCAGGGAGTCGATCGTGCGATGGTCGGCGCGTTCGCCCAGATGCCAGTCGCCGGTGCCTGCGCTGCGCGAGACGATGCGCGAGCCGAGGCCCTGGCGCTCGGCGAGGTCGCGGAACACGACCTCGGCCATGGGAGAGCGGCAGATGTTCCCCGTGCAGACGAAGATCACGCGGAAGGGAACCGGGGATGTCACAGATACATTCTGCCCGGCCGCGGCCGTCCTGCACAGCGGCCGGCCGACCCGCGCGATCCCTGCACACCCTGAGCGGGCATCCAGGTATCCACTGGTCGCGCGAATCGCGCCGGGCGAGCGGACGGTGATCGCGGATGCTGGAGGCCATGTACGAGATCGCACAACAGCCGGCCGCCGCTTCCGATGACCCCGGGATCTGGTTCCTGGCCTGCCGCGAGATCGCAGCGGCGATCTCGACCCTGGACGCGGCCGGAGCTTTCCTCGTCGGGCTCGCCGACAGCTCGGACTGGCAGTCTGCCGGGCTGCGCGCGCTGCACGAACTGCTCGAGCGGCTCCGCGGCGAGACGGGCGTCGAGGTCGGACACCTCACGGCCCGCGAATGGGAGCTGGGACGCGGGGGCGCGGCATGAGCGGAACGGCCGGAGCTGTGACGCCGGGGAGCATCGGCGGGCTGGACATCGACCATGGCGGCGCGATCGCCGTCGACACCGAGCAGCTGCGCGTCGTCGGCGCCCGGATGCTTGCGGTGGCGTACCAGTATGCCGACGCTCGGGAGGCGATCGGCCGGGCGCTCGCGCTCATCACCTCCGCGCCGAGGAGCTTCCCGCTGGTCGACGTCGGCGCGCTGCGGTGGAGCGGGGAGCGTGTCGGTGCGCTGCGCGATGAGATCGGGGAGGCGTGTGGGGGTGTGCTGCTGATGGTGGATGCCTTCGAGCTGGTCGAGCTGCGCGCGCGGGCTGAGGCGCTGGCCCTCACCGACGCCGCCGCAGCGGATGCCGTCCAGGTGCGCATCGACCGTCTGACCGCCGGAGACGAGCGGATCGATGCCCTCGCCGACCGGCTGGTGGCGGACGGGAAGGCGCGCCGTTTCGAAGGGCTGGGAGGTCAGTACGACCTGGGAGGAGCCCTTCCGCACCTGTTCCTGGCGGGGGCGTTCGTCGGGGTCGTCTCAGGGCTCGGGAAGGTCGCCCCGGGTGCGCCGCTGAAGGGGGCGGCCGACCCCGTGCGGGTCGACCCGGTGCGCACGTCGACGCCCGCCGCCGCACCGAAGGACCTCGCCGCCGCCCTCGGACGGATGCCGAAGGCGAGCGCACAGGTGGCGGTCGAGAAGTACACGATGGCCGACGGCACGACCCGGTACGTGGCGTACGTCAAGGGCACCCAGAACTCCGCGCCGTGGCAGGCGGGTGCCGCGGAGCCGTGGGACATGAAGTCGAACGTCGAGCTGTACCGCGGACAGAGGTCGGCGTCGTATCAGGCCACCCTCGATGCGCTCGCACTCGCGGGTGCGGAGCCCGGCGATCAGGTCGACGTGGTCGCTCATTCGCAGGGCGGGATGATCGCCGCCCGCCTCGCGATGGAGAGCGAGTTCGACGTCTCGCTGCAGCTGACGGCGGGAAGCCCCGAAGAGCCGACGCTCCGAGACGACCAGACCATCGTCCAACTCCGGCACACGGACGACGTCGTCTCCGCGCTCGCCGCAGGCGGGTCGGCGGAAGGGACCGGATCCCCTGACAGCTTCACCGCGACTCGCGTCGGCGACCCCGACGACGGGTTCCAGGACTTCACACTGAAGACCCACGGGCTCGAGACGTACATCGAGACGGCGGAGATGGTGGACGAGTCCCACGACCCCCGGGCGGAGGCCCTCGACGTCTACTGGAGCGACCTCGGCGAGGCCGTGGCCGTCGAGCGCACCGAGTTCCATGCCCAGCGGACGGGGTGATCAGGACGGCTGTGCAGGGGAGGTGTCCGTCCCCGCTGGCCAGGGCAGGATCGCGACTTCACGTTCCTCGCCGAGATCGGTCCGCTGCGGCTCGAGCCGCTGGACTCGCGCGCCGTCTCAGTCGCGACGGGACTTCTTGTTCTGCGGGCGCAGGATGAAGCCGAAGATGCCGTTGATCACCGAGATGATGAGCGCGGCCAGCACGCCCCACCAGAAGTCACCGACGGTCAGGCCCCAGCCGAAGCCGCTCGTGATCCACGCCGTCAGCCACAGCAGGAAGCCGTTGATCAGGAAGCCGATCAGCCCGAACGTGATGATGTAGAGCGGGAAGGCGACGATCTTCACGACCGTGCCGATGATCGTGTTCACGAGCGCGAAGATCGCCGCGACCGCGAGCAGGGTCAGCACCAGCTGCAGCGTCTCGCCCGGAGGGAAGGCCGTGATCACGACCTGCAGTGCGGGGATCAGTGTGACGACCCAGAGGGCGAAGGCGTTGACGACGACACGGATGATGAAGCGCATAGTCCGACCAGTTTCGCATGGACGCCTGCGAGAGTCAGCCTGCGGTGCCTTCCCGGATGTGCGCCGCGATGGCCTGCGCGATCTGCATCAACCCCGGGCGGCTCTCTGCGCCATGTCGAGGACGAAGTCGACCGCCTCGCACCCGGGAGCCGCTCGACCATGGCCGTTCCGGCCGTCGTCGAGATGGCCGCCCTCGTAGACTCGACGCGTGACCGAGCCGCTCCTGCCCCGCATCCGCCCCGCCATCGCCGCCCTCGCGCCGTATCGGCAGGGGAAGCAGGCGGGACCCGACGCGTTCAAGCTGTCCAGCAACGAGAACCCCTTCGATCCGCTGCCGTCGGTCCTCGAAGCGCTGCAGCACACGACGCCGATCAACCGGTACCCGGACGCGACCGCGGCCCGCCTGCGCGAGCGACTGGGTGCGCGCTACGGCGTCGACCCCGACCAGGTGCACGTCGCATCCGGCAGCGTGTCGATCCTGCACCAGCTGATCCTGGCGACCTCGTCGGTGGACGACGAGGTCATCTACGCGTGGCGCTCCTTCGAGGCGTACCCGAGCCTGCCGCTCGTCGCCGGCGCGACCGGCGTGCAGGTGCCGCTGACCGCCGACTCCCGCCACGACCTCGAGGCGATGGCGGATGCCGTGACCGATCGCACCCGCGCGATCATCCTGTGCACGCCCAACAACCCGACCGGCCCGATCATCACGTCGGCTGAGTTCGCGTCGTTCGTCGCACGCGTGCCCTCCGACATCCTGATCATCCTCGACGAGGCGTACGCCGAGTTCGTGACCGCGCCCGACGCGGTCGACGGCCTCGCCGAGCGCGTGTTCGAGCAGCATCCGAACGTCGTGGTGCTGCGCACCTTCTCGAAGGCCTACGGTCTGGCGGGGCTCCGCGTCGGCTACGCGATCGGACACGAGAAGGTGCTGGATGCGGCGCGCACGACCGGCATCCCGCTCTCGGTCACGTCCGCGGCGGAGAACGCCGCGATCGCGAGCCTCGACGCCGAACCGGAGCTCCTCGAGCGCGTCGCCGTGATCGTCGAGCGACGCACCCGCCTCGTGGAGGGGCTCCGTGCGCAGGGCTGGGATGTGCCCGACTCACAGGCCAACTTCGTCTGGCTCCCGGCAGGCGAGCGCACCGACCAGGTCGCTGCGGCCTTCGTCGAGAACGACCTCGTGGTCCGGCCGTTCGCAGGCGACGGCATCCGCATCTCGGTCGGCGAGGAAGGCTCCATCGCCCGCGTGCTCGAGGTCGCCGCCTCGCTCCGCTGACCTCTCCGACGCGCGACTGCGCCGTGATTCTCCGGTTTCCGGGCAGTTACAAGGGCGTCCTAGGTATGCGTGACCGAGCATGCGCGCGCCGGTAGCGTGAGACCGTGAGCACCTCCGAGACACCCCTTGTGAGCGTTCTGGACGAGGCGGGACGGTTCGCACCGTCCCCCGCCGCCGAGCGATATCTTCCGCTGATCGAGGCGATCGGCGACGCCGAACTCGAGCAGTTCTATCGGGACATGGTCGTCATCCGCGCGATCGACACCCAGGCGACGAACCTGCAGCGGCAGGGGCAGCTCGCCTTGTGGCCGCCGAGCCGTGGACAGGAGGCGGCGCAGGTCGGCTCCGGTCGCGCCGCCCGTCGGCAGGACACGATCTTCCCCTCCTACCGCGAGCACGCGGTCACGCGCATCCGCGGCGTCGACCCGGTCGACATCATCAAGCTGATGCGCGGCGTCTCCCACGGCGGGTGGGACCCGACCGACCCGAAGAACGGCAACACGCGTCTCTACACGCTCGTGCTCGGCTCGCAGGTGCTGCACGCCGCCGGCTACGGCATGGGCCTGGTCTTCGACGGCCGTACCGGCACCGGAGATGTCGACCGCGACGAGGCTGTCATCACGTACTACGGCGACGGCGCCTCGAGCCAGGGCGACGTGCACGAGGCGATGGTCTTCGCCGCGAGCTACCAGGCGCCCACGGTCTTCTTCCTCCAGAACAACCACTGGGCGATCTCGGTGCCCGTGTCCACGCAGTCGCGCGTGCCCCTGGTGCAGCGCAGCGCCGGCTACGGCATCCCGAGCGTCCGCGTCGACGGCAACGACGTGCTCGCCAGCTATGCGGTCTCCCGCACAGCTCTCGACGAGGCCCGCAGCGGCAAGGGTCCGCAGGCGATCGAGGCCGTCACCTACCGACTCGGTGCGCACACCACGAGCGACGATCCGACGAAGTACCGCGGCAGCGACGAGGAGCAGTACTGGGCCGGCCGCGATCCGATCGTCCGGATGCGCGCCTTCCTCGAGGGCCGTGGCGCATCCGCGCAGCTGTTCGCCGACGTCGAGGCCGAAGCAGCGGATGCCGCGGAGGACCTGCGCGCGCGCAGCGTCGAGCTCACTCCGCCCAGTGCCGACAAGATGTTCGACCACGTCTACAGCGAGCCGCATCCGCTGATCGACGAGCAGAAGGCATGGCGCGCGCGGTACGAGGCGTCGTTCGAAGGAGGCGCACTGTGACCCTGGAGACGATGCCGCTCAGCAAGGCGCTGAACGCAGGGATGCGCAAGGCCATGGAGAACGACCCGAAGGTCCTGCTCATGGGTGAGGACATCGGAAAGCTCGGCGGCGTCTTCCGCGTGACGGAGCATCTGCAGCGCGACTTCGGCGACCGTCGGGTGCTGGACACCCCGCTCGCCGAATCGGGGATCGTCGGCACCGCGATCGGGATGGCGATGGTCGGGTACCGCCCGGTCATCGAGATCCAGTTCGACGGGTTCGTGTTCCCGGCGTTCGACCAGATCACCACCCAGCTCGCGAAGCTCACCAACCGGCACGAGGGCGCGATCAGCATGCCGATCGTGATCCGGATCCCCTATGGCGGGCACATCGGCGCGGTCGAGCACCATCAGGAGAGTCCGGAGGCGTACTTCGCGCACACTCCGGGCCTGCGTGTGGTCTCGCCCTCGACGCCGAACGACGCCTACTGGATGATCCAGGAGGCGATCGCCTCGAACGACCCCGTGATCTTCATGGAGCCCAAGAGCCGCTACTGGCAGAAGGGCGAGGTCGAGCTCGACGCCTCCGCCGTCCCGCTGCACTCGTCGCGTGTCGTCCGCACGGGCAGCGATGTGACGCTCGTCGGCCACGGCGCGATGGTCACCACGCTGCTGCAGGCCGCGGCTCTCGCCGAGGCCGAGGGCACGAGCTGCGAGGTCGTCGACGTGCGCTCGCTGTCGCCGGTGGACTACGAGCCCATCCTCGACTCGGTGCGCAAGACCGGCCGCATGGTCTACGCGCAGGAGGCGCAGGGCTTCGGGAGCATCGGCGGCGAGATCGCGGCGACCGTCATGGAGCGCGCGTTCTACGCGCTCGAGGCTCCGGTGCTGCGCGTCTCCGGCTACGACACCCCGTTCCCGCCCGCGAAGCTCGAGGGCGCGTACCTCCCGGATGCCGATCGCATCCTCGAGGCCGTCGACCGCTCGCTGGCCTACTGACATCCCCGCTCGGCCGAAAGGACTCGTCATGAGCACGCAGAACTTCAACCTCCCCGACGTCGGGGAGGGCCTGACCGAGGCGGAGATCGTCGCCTGGAAGGTCGCCCCGGGTGACACGGTCGCGATCAACGACGTCATCTGCGAGATCGAGACGGCCAAGTCGCTCGTCGAGCTGCCGTCCCCGCACGCGGGCGTCGTCGGTGAGCTGCTCGCCGCCGAAGGAGCGACGGTCGAGGTCGGCTCGCCGATCATCACCTTCGTGACGGATGCGCGCGACGACGCGGGGCCCGGTGTCGTCGCCACGGCGGAGGCTCCCGCGGCGGAGGAGGGTGGTGGCTCGGTGCTGGTCGGCTACGGCACGGGCGGTGGTGCGACCTCGCGCCGCAAGCGTCCGGCGGAACGCCCGGTCCGCTCCTCGGTGGGCGTGATCGCGAAGCCGCCGATCCGCAAGCTCGCCCGCGATCTCGGGGTCGACCTCACCGCGGTCGCCGCGACCGGCGCCGACGGCGAGGTCACCCGCGACGACGTGGTCAAGCACGCATCCCAGGCGAGTGTCTTCCGCAACATCGAGACGCCGGAGTGGGGCGACGTCCGCGAAGAGACCGTGCCAGCGCCGCAGGCCGCTCCGGCCGGACTCGCGCGCGGCCTCACCGCGACGCGTCCCTCCGCCGCCGGCGACGACCGCACCGAGTCCATCCCGGTCAAGGGTGTGCGCAAGGCCACGTCCTCGGCCATGGTGCAGAGCGCGTACTCGGCTCCGCACGTGACGGTGTGGAAGGAGGTCGATGCGAGCCGAACGATGGAGCTCGTGAAGCGCCTCAAGGCCTCGCCCGACTACGCCGACATCAAGGTGTCGCCGCTGCTCATCGTGGCCAGGGCCGTGATCTGGGCTGCGCGTCGGACGCCGATGGTGAACGCGGCCTGGATCGAGACGGATGCCGGCGCCGAGATCGCCGTGCGCCACTACGTGAACCTCGGAATCGCCGCCGCCACCCCGCGCGGCCTGCTCGTGCCGAACATCAAGGACGCGCAGGACCTGAGCATGAAGGACCTGGCGCGGGCGCTGAACCGCCTGACGCTCACGGCTCGCGAGGGCAAGACGCCGCCGGCGGATCAGCAGGGCGGCACGATCACGATCACCAACATCGGCGTGTTCGGGATGGATGCCGGCACCCCGATCATCAATCCCGGTGAAGCGGGCATCGTGGCGATGGGCACCATCAGCCAGAAGCCGTGGGTCGTCGACGGCGAGGTGCGCCCGCGCTGGGTGACCACGGTCGCCGGATCGTTCGACCACCGCGTGATCGACGGCGACGGCATGAGCCGCTTCATCGCCGACGTGGCCTCCGTCCTCGAGGAGCCCGCGCTGCTGGTCGAGTGAGGTGAGGCGCGGCCGGGCGTTCGGATCGCGCCGCGGCACCGAGTTGATAATGGTTCTCATTAGCGTTTAGAGTGGGAGCATGAAGAAGCCCGTCGTCGCCCTCGCCCTCGCATCCGTCACCGCTCTCGCGCTGGCCGGATGCTCCACCACCCCCGCTGCGGGAGAGGGCGATGACGGCACCATCACCGTCGTCGCGAGCACCAACGTCTACGGCGACATCGCCGCGCAGATCGGCGGCGACCGCGTCGAGGTCGAGTCGATCATCACCTCCGCCTCGCAGGATCCGCACTCCTACGAGGCGACCGCGCGCGACCGCCTCACGGTGCAGAAGGCCGATCTCGTGATCGAGAACGGCGGCGGCTACGACGCGTTCATCGACACGCTGCTGCAGGACGCGCAGGACCCGCACGTGGTCACCGCCGTCGAGTACTCGCACGACTTCCCCGGCAACGAGGGCCACGACGAGGCCGAGCACGATCATGCCGACGACGAGTCCGCCACCGAGGCGCCGGAGGAAGAGGCGCATGACCACGACCACGCCGACGGCGAAGAGGGCCACGAGGGTCACAACCACATCGAGGGCTTCAACGAGCACGTCTGGTTCGATCCGCACACGATGATCCACGTGGTCGAGGCGATCTCCGACGAGCTGTCCGAACTCGACCCCGACGGCGCGAAGGAGTTCGCCGCCAACGCCGACGACATCATCTCCGACCTGGAGGGCTTCGAGACCGACCTCGAGACCATCAAGACGGATGCCACGGGCGTGAACGTCTTCATCACCGAGCCGCTTCCGGGCTACCTCGCCGCGGCCGCCGGCCTGACCGACGTCACGCCGGAAGGATTCGCCGAGTCGGTCGAAGAGGGCACCGACGTCGCCCCGGCCGTGCTGCTCGAGGCGCTCAAGGTCATCGACGGCGGCGAAGTCACGGCGCTGCTGACCAACGCCCAGACAGGGGGAGCCGAGACCGAGCGCGTCGAGGCCGCCGCGAAGGATGCCGGCATCCCCGTCGTCGCCTTCACGGAGCTGCTCGAGGACGGATCGTCGTACTCTGAGTGGATGAGTGACGCGATCCAGAGCCTCGCCGCCGCCGTCCAGTCGTGAGCGGCACCGCACAGCGCGAGACACCCGTCCTCGAGATCTCGGACGCGTCACTGCACCGCGGCGATCGCGAACTCTGGTCGGGACTCGACCTCACGGTGCAGCCGGGCGAGTTCATCGCGGTGCTCGGCCCCTCCGGATCGGGAAAGACCACCCTGCTGCGCAGCATCCTGGGCCTGCAACCGCTGTCGTCGGGGTCGATCCGGGTCGCGGGCGAGCCCGTGCATCGGGGCAACCCCCGCATCGGCTACATCCCGCAGCAGCGCTCGCTCGCCCCCGACACGAGCATGCGGGCACGGGACCTGGTCGCCCTCGGAGTGCAGGGGAGTCGCTTCGGCTTCCCGATCCCGCACCGCGGCGACCGGGCGAAGGTCGACCGTCTGCTCGAATCCGTCGGAGCCTCGCACTTCGCCGAGCGCCGGGTCGGGCTGCTCTCGGGCGGTGAGCAGCAGCGCCTCCGGGTCGGGCAGGCCCTCGCCGACGAGCCCGCCCTGCTGCTGTGCGACGAGCCGCTGTCGAACCTCGACCTCGCCAACCAGCTCGCCGTGACCGACATCATCGACCGTCAGCGCCGCGAGCGCGAGGCGGCGGTGCTGTTCGTCACCCACGACATCAATCCCATCCTCGGTCGGGTCGATCGCATCCTCTACATCGCCGGCGGCCGCTTCCTGCTCGGAACCCCCGACGAGGTGCTGCAGACGCGGGTGCTCACCGACCTCTACGGCACCCCGGTGTTCGTGCTCCGGGCGGGCGACCGTCTGGTCGTCGTGGGCGTGCCCGATGCCGAGCCCCACCACGACCACGGGGATCACGAGCACGGAGGTGCCGCATGAGCGCCGTGTCGGGCATGGTGCCGATCGTCGACTGGAGCGACGTCTTCTCGTTCCAGGACTACGGCGATCTGGTCGCCCTCCTCGCGAACTCGATCATCGCCGGCGCCGTCCTCGGCATCGTCGGCGGACTGATCGGCGTCTTCGTGATGCAGCGGGATCTCGCCTTCGCGGTGCACGGGGTGAGCGAGCTGTCGTTCGCGGGTGCCGCCGCCGCCCTGCTGTTCGGGGGCAGTGTCGTGGTCGGCTCCCTCGGCGGAGCCCTCGTCGCCGCGATCCTGATCGGCATCCTCGGAGCCAAGGCACGCGATCGGAACTCGATCGTCGGAGTCCTGATGCCGTTCGGCCTCGGCCTCGGCATCCTGTTCCTGTCGCTCTACGACGGCCGCAGCGCCAACCGGTTCAGTCTGCTGACCGGCCAGATCGTCTCGGTGTCGAGCCCGGACCTCGGCTGGCTCATCGGCATCAGCATCGTCGTGCTGCTCGGGCTGCTGGTGATGTGGAACCCTCTGCGGTTCGACTCGCTCGACCCGGAATCGGCCGCCGCGCGCGGAGTGCCGACCCGGGCCGTGAGCCTGCTCTTCATGGTGCTGCTCGGGCTCATCGTCGCGGTGAGCGTGCACATCATCGGCGCGCTGCTCGTGATGGCGCTGCTGGTCACGCCCGCGGCCGCCGCGATGCGGGTCACCGCCGGTCCGATCGCCGTGCCGCTGCTGGCCGCGCTGTTCGGGTTCGTCTCGGCGGTCGGCGGAATCCTGCTCGCGCTCGCCGGCACCCTGCCGGTGAGCCCGTACATCACCACGCTGTCGTTCACGATCTACGTCGTGTGCTGGATCGTGCAGCGGGCGCGTGCCCGGGTGCGCCGTGTCCCTGCCTGAGCCGCACTCCCAGCCCTCCCCAACCCCCGCGGCCTAGACTCGTCGTATGGCTCAGCGGAACACCTGGCAGCGCGAACGCGTGCGCGAAGCGCTCGCCGACGCACGCGGATTCGTGAGCGCACAGACCCTGCACGCCTCGCTGCGAGACGACAACACGGGCATCGGGCTCGCCACGGTCTACCGGGCGCTCGCCGGTCTCGCCGCATCCGGCGACGCCGACTCCCTGCAGAGCCCCGAGGGCGAGGCGCTGTACCGCGCCTGCACGACCCAGGGCCATCATCACCACCTCATCTGCCGATCCTGCGGGCTGACCGTCGAGATCGAGGCCAAGGACGTCGAGCAGTGGGCGCACCGCACCGCGGCGCTGCACGGATTCACGGATGCCGCGCACGTCGTCGACATCTTCGGCCTGTGCACCCCGTGCGCGAACAAGCGCGACGCCGAAAGGGCTGCGACGGCGTGAGTCCCTCCGCAGCGACGGCGACGCGTCACGGCCACTCCCACCGACCGGCACCCTCGCCGCGCTCGGCCTGGGTCGGCGTCGGTCTCGGTGCTGCCATCATCGCCGCGCTGTTCCTGATCGACGCCTTCCTGCCGACGCTGTTCCCGGCATCGCTGCCGACCCGCGCGCAGGACGGCCTCACCCTCGCTCTGAGCGTGCTCATCGAGGCCCTCCCGTTCGTCATCCTCGGCGTGCTGCTGTCGATCGTCGTGCAGGTGTGGCTCCCCGCCGACGTCATCCACCGCTGGCTGCCGAAGCGGGCCTGGGCGCGCCGTGCCGTGCTGTCGCTGCTCGGCATGCTGATCCCGGTATGCGAGTGCGGCAACGTCCCGTTCGCCCGCGGCCTGATGATGCGCGGCCTCGCCCCGGCGGAGGCGATGACCTTCCTCATCGCTGCGCCGATCGTGAACCCGATCGTGATCCTCACCACCCATGCCGCGTTCGGCTGGGACGGCGGCATCCTGGTCGCCCGTCTGGTCGGCGGCTACCTGATCGCGAACCTGATCGGCTGGATCTACAGCCGCCACCCCGATCCCGACGGCATGCTCACGCAGCGCTTCATCGACACCTGCGACCGTGTCACGCACGAGCCCGGCACCCCGGTGCGTCGCAGCCTGACCCAGTTCCTCATCGAGCTGCGCGCCGTGATGCCCGCGCTGGTGATCGGATCGGCGCTCGCCGGAGCCGTGCAGGTGCTGATCCCGCGGGAGTGGCTGCTCGCGATCGGGTCGAACCCGGTGCTGTCGATCGTCGCGATGATGGTGCTCGCGATGACGGTCGCGATCTGCTCGAACGTCGACGCCTTCTTCGCGCTGTCGTTCGCCTCGACGTTCTCCTCGGGGGCGATCGTCGCCTTCCTCCTGGTCGGCCCTCTCGTCGACATCAAGATGCTCGCCCTCATGCGCACCACCTTCACCGGCCGCACTCTCGCCGGGATCGTGGGGATCGTGGTCACCGCCGCGTTCGCGATCGGGATCGGGGTGAACGTCTTTGCCTGAGCAGTCCGTCCCCCGTGCGCGCGCCCTCGCCACCCGTTGGCTGGGCGTGGGGCTCGCCGCCGTGATCGCGGTGGTCACCCTCGGCCTCGGCGTCACCGGCCGCCTCACGCTCTACATCAGCCCCGAGTCGGTGTGGTTCGCGTGCACGGCGGCCGTCGTCACCCTCGCCGGCGCGATCTGGTCCTGCGCTCTCCCGCTGGGAGAGGAAGGCGACCACGGTCACGACCACGGGCACGCCACGGATGCTGCGGACGACCCGGACCACTTCGCGGCACCGGCATCCTCCCGCCGCACTCTCGCCGGGGTCGGAGCGGTCGCCGGCGGCGTGATCGCGACGGGCGTCGTCGCGGCGGCGCTCGTGCTGCCGCCGGCATCGCTGTCGGTCGAGCTCGCGATGTCCCGCGCGGGGGAGCAGACCGCGCTGTTCGTCGGCGCCGACACGGTCGCGCTCGGCGTGGCCGACACCTCCACGTTCGGCGTCGGCGACTGGGCGAGCGTGTTCGCCGCATCCACGAACACCGCCGCCTACGACGGCGCCCCCGTGACGCTCACCGGCTTCGTCACTCCGGGCAAGGCCGGTGACGACGGTGTGAACCTGACGCGGCTGATCATCACCCACTGCGTGATCGATGCGCAGACGGCCGTGCTCCCGGTCACCGTCGACCCGGACGACTACGCGACCGGCCAGTGGGTCGAGATCACCGGGACCGTGCGGGCGGATGCCGACGGAAAGCTCCACATCGAGCCGACCGACGTGGTCGCGATCGACGAGCCGGGGGATCCGTATGAGTACTGACGACGAGCGCCCCGAAGTGCCCGCCGTCCCGCGCACCCGCGCGGAGATGCGTGCCGCCCGCGAGGCTGCCGAAGCCGCGGAGGCGGAGCGGATCGCCCGCGCGGTCGCGCCGCCCGAGCAGGCCGAGGCCGACTCGGACGACGCCGGCTCAGATGGCGCCGGCTCAGATGGCGCCGGCCCAGATGGCGCCGGCTCAGATGACGCCGGCGCAGACGACGCCGGCGCAGACGACGCCGCTGCCCGGGAGGCTGCCGTCCGCGAGGCCGGCGACCGAGCGGTCGCCGAGCAGGAAGCCGCCGCCCGGAAGATGGCCGCCTTCGAGGCCGCTGCCCGCGAGGATGCCGAGGCGACGGCGCTCCCTCCGGTCCCCGTCGCTTCCGGACCCATCTTCGTGGGGGCGGCTCCCCTCGGCGTCACCGACATCGTGGCCGAGGCCGAGACGCCTGACGCGCCGTACGCACCCCCGCCCTGGAGCGTCCGCTCAGGTGACGATCCCGCTCCCACGCCCGGGAGCTCCCGCCGGTTCGCGCTCACGCTCGTCGCGGTCCTCGGCGTCCTGGTGCTCGTCGGCGCGGGGCTGGGCATCGTCAGCCTGCTGCAGGGGCCCCGACTCAGCGACGTGCAGGTGGATGCCGCGCAGGCGATCGAGTCGTCCGGGAGCCGGGTCATCCTCACCGCGAATCAGGCGCTGGCGGACGTCGATCCCGCCCAGGTGAGCGTCGAACCGGCCGTACCGTTCACCGTCGACGCCTCCGGCCGCGGCGTCGGCATCCGCTTCACGGTCCCGCTCGACGACTCCACCACGTACACGGTGCGCGTCGCCGATGTCGTCGGTGCCGGCGGGGGGCCGTCGACCACGCTGACGACGAGCTTCGAGACGCCGCCGTCGAACATCTTCCTGCTGCGTCGAGAGGTCGACGGCAAGGACAAGATCTTCCTCACCGACCTCAGCGGCGAGAAGGCCGTGCCCGTCTTCGAGCATGACAAGATCAACGACTTCCGGGCGACGTCGACCCAGCTCGTCGTCTCGGTGGAGGAGGACGACGGCTCCCGTCTGCTCGTGATGGACCGTGACGGCGCCAACCAGCGCGAGCTGAGCCTGCCCGGCGACGGCTACGTGGGTGCGATCCAGGTCTCCGAGCGAGGCGGACTCGTCGGCTACAGCTACTCCGATCGCGAGCTGAGCGACACCGAGGGGCGCGCGAGCGTGCTCGTCACCCAGTCGCTGAGCGGCGGCGACGAACCGCAGATCATCGAGGTCGCGGACGAGGAGGCCAGCGTCTTCGTCTGGCAGTTCGTGCCCGACAGCGCGGCCGTGCTGTTCATCGACTTCGACGGCGCCCTCTCCCTCGTCGACCGCTCGAGTGACGCGGGTGTGCAGTCGCTCGGCCTCGCGGCCATGATCCAGGGCATCTCCCGCGGCACCTACACGGCGATCGTCGAACGGCTCGACGGCTCGGCGGTGGAGCTGAACCTCGCCGACGGAACGGAGCAGCCGCTCGCGGCATCCGATCCCGACTACGGCACCGCGACCTCGATCACGCCCTTCCCCGGCGGCACGCTGCGACACGTCGTCGCCCGTGACGACTCGGGGCTCCCGGTCGGTCAGGCCGTGATCCGCGTCGACGACGACGGTACGGCGACCCCGCTGGTCGAGGTCGGATCCACCGATTCGATCCTGCAGGCGTGCGCCTCGCCGAGCGGACAGTATGCCGCGGTCGTGATCGCTCCCGACCTGGCGAACAACCCGTACGACGGGATGCTGCTCCCCCTTCCCGAGAACGTCGAGACGCATCTGATCGACATGGAATCCGGCAAGGAGACCGTCGCCCTCACCGGCTTCGACGCCTCCTGGTGCCAGACGGCTCCGCGGTTCTGAGATGCCGCTGCAGGATGCTCTGCGCCGTGCGGTCCGCGCAGATCTGATGTCGTCCGCGGTCGACGTCGCACCGCGCCTCCTCGGCGGCGAGCTGCGCACGTTCGTGACGACGGCATCCGACGCCGCCCCGGTCGAGGTGCGGCTGCGCATCACCGAGGTCGAGGCCTATCACGGGCAGGGCACGGGCGAGACCGCCGATCCCGGGTCGCACGCGCGGATGGGGCGCACGGACCGCAACGCCACGATGTGGGGCGAGCCGGGGCACCTGTACGTCTACCTGAGCCACGGCATCCACTCGTGCGTCAACGTCGTGTGCGGACCGGAGGGGCAGGGCGACGGCGTGCTGCTGCGTGCGGGTGAGATCGTGGTCGGAGCGGATGCTGCCGCTCGGCGGCGTGGTGCGGCACTGCCGCTCGGGCGCATCGCGCTCCGTGACCTCGCGCGTGGACCGGGGCGGCTCGGGCAGGCCGTGGGGTTGCGGCATCCGGTGCACGACGGCATCGACGCGGTGACCGGGGAGATCCGGCACGGTGCACGGGCCGAGCTGTGGCTGGGAGAGCCGCGAGACGACGTGGTGAGCGGGCCGCGAGTGGGTGTCGCCGGCGTCGCCGGGACCGACGCGTTCCCGTGGCGCTTCTGGATCGAGGCGGATCCGACGGTGTCGCCGTTCCGCTGGGGGCGAGGTGCGGCGGACGCCGCTCTGCTCGTGGACCCGACGCGTGACTCGGGGCGCTGAACTCCCGTGCTAAACTGACTCTTTGTCTGCGCACACTCCTGTGCGCAGTTCGCGTGCTTCCCCTTCTGCGGCCGAGAGATCGGCGGGTCGTGGTTGCGTGCAGACAAGGGATCTTGGGTGAGGCCGTCCGGCCTCACGGTATAGAAGGAGTCACATCATGGCAGCAGTGTGCCAGGTGACCGGAGCTGTTCCCGGCTTCGGACACAATGTCTCGCACTCGCACCGCCGGACGAAGCGCCGCTTCGACCCGAACGTGCAGAAGAAGACCTATTTCGTCCCGTCGCTCGGTCGTAAGATCACGCTCAACGTGTCCGCCAAGGGCATCAAGGTGATCGACGTCCGCGGCATCGAGAACGTGGTCAAGGACCTCCAGGCGAAGGGTGTGAAGCTCTAATGGCCAAGAAGGCTCAGGACGTACGTCCGATCATCAAGCTGCGTTCGACGGCAGGTACGGGTTACACGTACGTGACGAAGAAGAACCGCCGCAACACCCCCGACCGCCTCGTGCTCAAGAAGTACGACCCGGTCATCCGTCAGCACGTCGAATTCCGAGAGGAGCGTTGATCAATGGCTAAGAAGAGCAAGATCGCTCGCAACGAGCAGCGCAAGGTCATCGTCGAGCGTTACGCCGAGCGTCGCGCCGAGCTGAAGAAGACCCTGGTCGACCCGAACGCCACCGACGAGGCCCGCGAGGCCGCACGCGTCGGCCTGCAGAAGCTGCCGCGCAACGCGTCGCCGGCTCGCGTGCGTTCGCGCGACGTCATCGACGGCCGCCCCCGCGGTGTCCTCACGAAGTTCGGCATCTCGCGTGTCCGCTTCCGTGACATGGCACACCGTGGCGAGCTGCCCGGCGTGACCAAGTCGAGCTGGTAAGTCTCCGCAGACAGAAGGGGCGAGGATCTTCGGATCCTCGCCCCTTCTGCGTCCCCGGCTTCACGCGACGGATGCCGTGGCGTGCGCGACGGCCCAGGCGAGAGCATCGTCGGCGATCTCCTCCCAGCCGTCCTGGCTGACGAGCCGGTGCGTGCGCCCGGGGTACTCCTTGTACTCGACGACGGCGGGGCTGCCGGTGGAGAGGTACTTCTTCACGATCGCACGCCCGATCGCCGGCGGCACGACGTGGTCGATCTCGCCGGTGATCACGGAGAGCGGTGCCCGGTCGGTCCGGGCGTAGTCGACGTGCGTGACGCCGCCCTTCTCGTTGAACGCGGATGCCACGCCCTCGAAGAAGACCCGGTTGTAGGAGTTCACGGCCGACTCCTCCCAGAGGCGGTCGGAATCGGCGCGGCTCAGGTCGTTGCCGAACGTGAAGTGGAAGTGCCGCTTCGACAGGGGCTTGGCGCCGTTGCGGCCGAAGGGGTTCGCGAGGATCGGCGTGCCGGTCCACAGCGTCGACAACGGCAGGGTGGTGATGCCCGCGGTCTGCCCGGGGGCCACGCCCACGTACGCTGCTCCGACACCGCGGTCGGCGAGCATCTGGGTGATGACTCCGCCGAACGAGTGGCCCATGACGATCGGCTTCACGGGGAGGGCGCGGATGATGCGCTCGTAGTGGTCGACGATCTGCTTCAGGCCGATGCCCTTCAGGGCGGACGGGTCGCGGCGGATGTCTTCCACCGAGCGGTCATCGATGCCGGGCCAGCCCGGGACGATGACCTCGTGACCCTTCGCGCGGAAGCGCTCGGCCCAGGTGTTCCAACTGGCGGGCGTCATCCAGAGGCCGTGGATGAGGACGATGGGGGTCTTGTCGGTGGTGTTCATGATCTTCTTCTCTCTGTTTCGGATCCCGCTGATCGGGAGTGCGTTACGCTGATAGTAGACCGAACGTTCTATCTACTGCAACATATTCCCGAAAGTCGTGAAGTCGGCGTTCGGATGCCGCGATTCGGATGCCACGATGAGGAAGGACAATCATGAACACCACGACGAAGCGCCCCAGCCCCGCCCGCTCCCGATTGATCGACGCCGCCACCCGGCTCTTCTATGAGGAGGGCATCCACGCGGTGGGCGTCGACCGGGTGATCGAGGAGGCCGGGGTCACCCGCGCCACGCTCTACAAGCAGTTCGGCGGCAAGGAGAACCTGGTCCTCGCGTACCTCGCAGGTGAGGACCAGAGCCTCCGCGCGATGTTCACCGCCGCCGGGGAGACCGTGACCGATCCGGATGCTCTGCTCGACGCGGTGGTCCAGGGCATCGCGGCCGACATCCGTGGTCGCCACACACGAGGGTGCCCGTTCATCAACGCGGCCGCCGAGTTCCCGGATGCCGGTGGCGCCGTGCGGCAGCTCATCGACGAGCACCGGGAGTGGTTCCGCTCCACACTCCGGCAGGTCGCCGAGGCCTCGGGGCTCGAACGTCCGGACGAGGTCGCCGCCTCCCTGGTCCTCCTGCGGGATGCGGCCCTCGTGGGCGGATATCTGGATGGGGAGGACCGCGTCGCCCCCGCGTTCGAGCGCACGGCGGGCGCCGTGATCGAGGCGCACCGAGCCCGCTGAGCGCCCCCGATTCTGTGACTGGAGTGACGAAAGTGACGCGACACGCCATGTAATTGCCCAAAACCCGCGAAATGACGCGGAAATGCGGGTGGTGGTTGATACATTCAAGGCGGTCACTAGACCAGGAGCATCCGCTCCGATACCCACAACGATGCGACGGGAACTCGTCGCTGGAGGATGACATGGCTGACAAGTCCATCACCAAGACCGAGCTCGTCGCGAGCATCGCAAGCGCCACGGGCCAGAGCCAGGCCACCGTCTCCGGTGTCCTCGACTCGCTGTTCGCCACGGTCTCCGACGCTGTTGCCAAGGGCAGCAAGGTCTCCATCCCGGGCTGGATCTCCTTCGAGCAGGTCGACACCGCTGCTCGCACGGGCCGCAACCCGCAGACCGGCGCCGAGATCAAGATCCCGGCCGGCAAGCGCGTCAAGGTGACCGCTGGCTCCAAGCTCAAGGCTGCCGTCAAGTAATCAGGCCGCACCTCTTCGAAGGCCGCTCCCGTTTCGACGGGGGCGGCCTTCGT
Source organism: Microbacterium sp. MYb66 (assembly GCF_002979435.1). Taxonomy (GTDB): domain Bacteria; phylum Actinomycetota; class Actinomycetes; order Actinomycetales; family Microbacteriaceae; genus Microbacterium. Next base: position 30,392 of record NZ_PCOV01000007.1, read on the forward strand.
GCTTTCTCCCCGCCGGGCGCGCCTAGGCTGGAGGGGTGAGTTCCCGCACCGAGATGACCAGCCGAACGTCGGCGTATCGAATCGCCGGGATCGTCATCCTCCTCATCGCAGCCCTCGTGGCGCTGGTGCTGGCGCTCCTCGTCGGCGGCGGCGCTAGACCGCCGCTCCTGCAGGATCCGGGACCGTTCGTGCTCTGGGGCACTCCGATCGCGAAGCTCGTGATGAACATGTCGGGCGCGGTCATGCTCGGCTCCCTGGTTCTGGCGCTGTTCGGCCTGCGCGCGGGCGAGCGGTCGTTCGACGCGGCACTGAACATCGCCTCGGTCGGCGCCGCCGTCTTCACGGTCTCCGCAGGTCTGGCGGGCTTCCTCGCGTTCATGGCCGCTTTCAACCCGAAGCTCAGCATCGAGCGTGAGTTCGGCGCGCAGCTCGGACGGTACCTGATCGAGCGTCCTATCGGCCAGTCCTGGCTCATCACGACCATCTTCGGAGCGGTCATCACGGTGCTGGCGTTCGCGTGGCGCTCGTGGACTCCGACGCTCATCACGGCGATGCTCGCCGCGGCATCCTTCCTCCCGCTGGCGACCCAGGGCCACGCCGGTGATCTCGCCGGGCACAACATGGCCGTCAACTCGATCCTGCTGCACACGATCGGCGCGGCCGTGTGGCTCGGTGGCCTCCTGCTCCTCGTGCTGCTGCGCGGACGAGCCGACGTCGACACCGCCCTCCTCGTCGGACGCTACTCCTCGCTCGCGATCGCCGCCTTCGCCGTGGTCGCCTTCTCCGGCATCACCCGGTCGATCGTGGCCGTCGGCAGCTGGGATGCGCTCTGGACGACGCCGTACGGCTGGATCGTGCTCGCGAAGGCCGTGCTGCTCGGCGGGATGGGGCTGCTGGGCGCCTGGTACCGCGCCCGCCTCATCCCGAAGCTCGCGGGAGCCCGTGCGGCCGGCTGGTTCTGGCTGCTCGTGCTGTGCGAGGTGGCGCTGATGGGCCTCGCCTCCGGTGCGGCCGCCGCGCTCGCCCGCACGCCCCCGCCGACCGGTGAGACCGCGGCCTTCCTGCAGACCCCGGCGCAGATCCTGACCGGGGGGACGCTGCCTCCCGAGCTCACGTTCGAACGCTGGTTCACGGCGTGGGACTTCGACGTGCTCTGGGTCGTGGTGGCCGGATTCGGACTGTTCCTCTATCTCGCCGGTGTGCGGCGTCTGCGGCTGCGGGGGGATCGCTGGCCCATCCATCGAACGGTGTTCTGGGTGCTCGGGATGCTGCTGCTCGTCTGGGTGACCGGTGGGCCGATCAACGCGTACCAGGAGTACCTGTTCAGCATCCACATGATGGGCCACATGATGCTGTCGATGGCCATCCCGCTGCTCCTGGTCTCGGGAGCGCCGATCACGCTCGCCCTGCGCGCGATCCACAAGCGCGACGACGGTACCCGCGGCGGTCGCGAGTGGATCATGTGGGCCGTGCACTCGCCGTTCGCCCGCGTGGTGACGCATCCGTTCGTCGCGGCCGCGATCTTCATCCTGTCGCTGTGGGCCTTCTACTTCACCGATCTGGTGCGCTGGTCGATGTTCGAGCACCTCGGGCACGAGTGGATGGTCATCCACTTCCTCCTCTCGGGCTACCTGTTCGTGATGAGCCTGATCGGCGCCGACCCGGTGCCGTACCGGCTGCCGTATCCCGGACGCCTGATCACCCTGATCGCTGTCATGGCGATGCACGCCTTCTTCGGCATCGCGATCATGATGCAGGAGGGCCTGATGGTCGCCGACTGGTTCGGGGCGATGGGGCGCGATTGGGGCGTGAGCCCGATGGAGGACCAGTACGTCGGCGGTGGCATCGCCTGGTCGATCGGCGAGATCCCGACCCTGATCCTCGCGATCACGGTCGCGATCCAGTGGAGCCGCAGCGACACGAAGCTGCAGCGGCGGCGTGACAGGCACGCAGATCGCACCGGAGACGCCGAGCTGGAGGAGTACAACGCCAAGCTCGCCGCCCTCGCCGAACGCGACCAACGGCGCGAGGAGCGTGACGGCCGCTGAGAGCGGTCACCCGACCCGTCAGTCGGCGGGGGCTTCGCCCGGAGAGCCGATCCTGATCGAGGCCTTCCCATCGGGCAGGATTGCGATCGTCCCGTTGAGCTGGAACGGCACGTCCTCCGACATCGGCTCGATGGAGCCGTCGAACAGCGATCGGATCTCGACCTCGACGTGAGCCACGGCATCCGTCGTCGGGATCTGCCACTGGCCTCCGTCGGGAGCGACCGTCACCTCGGGCTGCGCGGCGATCGACCACTTCGGAGGCGAGGCGATGCGGTTCGTGACCCGCAGCCCGAACGGACAGGCGGTCGGCTGCAGCACCTCCTGCGTCGTGCACTGGAGGAGGAACTCCTCCACCCGCTCCTGCACGACGTCGATGAACTCCTCCGTCGGCGTGGTCTGCACGTCGAGCGGGGTGACGGCGAGGGGCGTGTCGGCGAGCACTCCGTGACCGGATGCCGTCGCGATCGGCGTCTCCACGGTCACCGAGTACAGCCCCGGTGTGAAGACCAGCAGCGGCAGGGGATCGAGCGCGCCGGCATCGGGGCCGTCGGCCGACACCTGGCGCCGGTCGACCTCGAATCCGTTGAACGCGAAGCGGTCCGCGCCGAGCAGGGTGAGCTCCACCACGGCCAGCGGGCTGGTGGTGAAGCGCCAGTTCGGGGTGACGCCCGCCCAGCCGTCCTGTTCGATCAGGAAGGTGCTGGTGCCGGGGTGGCCGCTCGCCTCGTAGCTGACGGTGACGGCCGTCTTCCCGTCCACCGGCTTCTCGGACTCGACCTTCACGTCGGTCAGCGGAGCGAGGGCCGAGCGACGCAGCATCGCCTCGGATGCCGTGGGCGTGATGCCGGCCTTCTCGAGGGTCTCGCGGTCGATCGCGACGCCCGGGACGCGCAGCGCATCGGCGGCGCGACCGGAGGACAGCAGGTCGAGGTAGCGCACCACGAAAGCCGACGGCCCGTAGAACTGCTGGTAGAGCGTGGCGCCGCCGGCGCCGAGTGCCGCGACGAGCACCAGGCCGACGACGACGAGCATCGCCAGATCGACCCCCAGGCGCGAACGCCGGGGCGCGCTCGTACGGGCCCGCTCCATGGCGTCAGTCTAGGAGGGCGTCCTGGGGGGACGCCGAGCGTCGGCGGCCGCGGGCCGATACCGGGACGTAGCATGGGTGGCGCCCCGTTTTCCGCCCGCTTCCCCTGTGAGTGCCGTGTCCCTTCCCGCCCTGTCCGAGGAGCAGCAAGAGCTGTTCCGGCTCATCGAGGACACCGGCGAGCACGTGTTCATCACCGGCCGGGCCGGCACCGGGAAGTCGACTCTGCTGCAGCACTTCGCCTGGCACACGAAGAAGCAGATCGCGATCTGCGCGCCGACCGGGGTCGCGGCGCTCAACGTCGAGGGACAGACGATCCACTCGCTGTTCCGCCTCCCGATCGGACTGATCGGCGACGCCGACATCGACCAGAACGATGCGACCCGCCGCATCCTGAACGCCATCGAGACGCTCGTGATCGACGAGATCTCCATGGTGAACGCCGACCTGATGGATGCGATCGACCGCTCGCTGCGGCAGGCCAGAGGGCGCAGGGGCGAGCCGTTCGGCGGCGTGCAGGTGATCATGTTCGGCGACCCGTACCAGCTCGCCCCCGTCCCGCCGCGCGGCGACGAGGCCCGCTACGTGCAGGACCACTACCGCTCGTTCTGGTTCTTCGACGCGAAGGTCTGGGCCGGAGGGTCGGGGATCTCGGACCAGGAGGGACTGTTCCAGGTCGACACGCGTGCGGAGCTGCACGTGCGCGAGCTGGTGCAGATCCACCGACAGTCCGACGACGGGTTCAAGTCGATGCTGAATGCCGTGCGCTACGGCCGGGTGACGGCCGAGATCGCCGGGGTGCTGAACACGCAGGGTGCGCGCACGCCCCCCGACCCGGAGCCGGGCGAGGTGCCCATGATCACCCTCGCGACCCGCAACGACATCGTGAACAGCATCAACAGCCGACACCTCGCGGCGCTGCCCGGCAAGGAGCAGACCGCACGGGCCGAGGTCAGCGGCGACTTCGGACGCGGGGAGGCCTCGCTGCCGGCCGAGTCCGAGCTGAAGCTGAAGGTCGGCGCACAGGTGATGTTCCTGCGCAACGACACCGCGATGTCCGGTGAGCCGCCCCGATGGGTCAACGGCACCATCGGCACCGTGACGCGCATCCTCGGAAGCGCGGTGCGCGTCGACATCGACGGCGAGGAGGTCGACGTCGAACCCGCTGTGTGGGAACGGTTCCGGTACGCGTACGACCAGAACACCAAGAAGCTCTCCCGCGACGTGGTCGCCGAGTTCACGCAGTTCCCGCTGCGGCTGGCCTGGGCGGTCACGATCCACAAGTCGCAGGGCAAGACCTACGAGCGCGCGATCATCGACCTCGGCTCCGGGGCTTTCGCCCCCGGACAGACGTATGTGGCGCTGAGCCGGCTGACCTCGCTCGAGGGGCTCTATCTCTCGCGGGCGCTGCGACCCCGCGACATCCGGGTGGACGAGGACGTGCGGCGGTTCATGCGCGACGCGTGGCTCGCGGCATCGACGCCCGAGCTGCCGAAGAGCTGAACCCGGGCTCAGATTCAGGCGGCGGCGCGGGCCCGGTCGAGGTCTTCGAAGAGCTCCGTGTTGAAGCGGTACGCGAGCAGCACCTCGTCGATCACGCGCTCGCGCTCCGCCTCGTCCCAGGGAGCGGAGTCGAGCTGCTCGCGGTAGACGTCTTTGAATGCTGCCGGGTCGGCGATGTCGTCGAACAGGTAGAACCCGATGCCGTTGGTCTCGAAGCCGAAGCGGCGCGCCATCACCCGACCGATGAAGATGCCGCCGGAGAGGTCGCCGAGATAGCGCGTGTAGTGGTGTGCGACGAAGCCGCCGGCCCACGTCGCGCCGACCTGGCGGATGCGCTCGACGTAGCGCTGCGTCGTGGGCAGCGCCGTGATCTGCTCGCGCCAGTCCGCCCCGAGCAGGAACTCGAGGTCGGCCTCGAGCGCGGGGAGACGGGTCAGCTTGTCGCTGATGAACACCGCCGCCACCGGGTCCTTCCGCATCCGCTCGCCGGCGCTCTCGAGAGCGTCGTAGATGAAGTAGTGCTGCGCGACCAGGGAGATGTAGTCCTCGCGAGAGCCCTCACCCTTCAGGAGGTCGGACATGAATCCGGCGGTCTCACTGCGGGAGTGCGATCCGGACGAGCGCTCGCGCAGGGCGGCGGAGAAGGAGAGGATCTCGGGCATGGAGCCAGTGTAAGGCTTACCTAACCCTGGGCGAAAGTCGGAGTCCTCAGGCGTGCGGGCGGGGCTCGACGCCGAGACGGGCGCACGCGGCGTCGTACAGCGCCACGACCTCGCGGCGCACGGACGGCCGGTCGGCGATCGGGCCGCCGGGCCAGGGGACGCGCAACTCGGAGACGGCGCCGTCGCGCGTGATCTCCCACACTCCCGCCTCTCCGTCGAAGCCGGTCATCACGGAGTCCGAGATCTCGGAACCGGACGGCTCGGCGAAGGCTCGGGCGATGAGGATGTTGTCGTCGGTGTGGTCGCCGTTCATGTGGCGGAGGACCGCGGTGATCACGTCGGCATCGAAGGTGTGGGGCACGCCCACAACCTTACGCGCGGGTCGGAACGCGGCACGGGGCCGACTTTCAGCATCCGCGCTCTAGACTCGGGAGACACGTCTTCGGGGGTTCCTTCCATGCAGCTTCTCTCGTCGCGCCGGTGGCGCGCCGCAACGGCCACGGCGGCCGTGCTCGCTCTCGTCCTCACCGGATGCTCATCTGAAGACTCCTTCACGTACACGCCACCGGCCCAGGTCGACGGCGCTCTGCCCGATGACACGGTCGCGGCGATGCAGGACGCGGTCGACAACGCGCTCACCGCCTCCGGCGCATCCGGTGCGATCGTCGGCGTCTGGGTGCCGTGGAGCGGCAGCTGGGTCACCGCGTCCGGGACCCAGAACCGGGAAGGCGGCGAGCTGAGCACCGAGATGTCGTTCCGCATCGCGGACGTGACCCGGCTGATGACCTGCGATGTGCTCTACGCCCTCGCCGACGAGGGAACGGTCGAGCTCGACGCGAACGTCGCCGACTACGTCTCGGGCGTCGCGGACATGCGCGAGCAGGGCGTCACGCTCCTCGACCTGTGCAACGGCACCAGCGGCGCGGGATCCTCCGAGGCGACCGTCAAGTCGGCCTGGCTGAACACGCCGGAACGCGTCTGGGCCCCGCTGGAGCTCGCCGGCTACGGCCTCGCGCGCCCTCGCCTGGCGCCGGCGACGACCTACCGCGACTCGGACGCGGGCTATCTCCTGCTCGGCCTCGCGCTCGAGCGGGCCTCGGGGATGTCGGCATCCGAACTGATCGCGGAGTACGTCACGAAGCCGCTCGACCTCGCGGGCACCTCGCTTCCCGGTTCGGCGCCCGCGGTGCCGGGACCCGGACCGGCGATGGAGGGCCATTTCCTCAACGCGGTCGAGGGCGGCTACGACTGCACGGCGCCCGTCGACATCACGAAGATGTCGGCGAGCTCGGGCTTCACCGATTCCGGTGCGGTGTCGACCATCACCGACCTCGGTCGGTACGTGCAGGCCGAGGCGGCGCAGAAGCTCCGCACGAAGGAGAAGCCGGATCGCTTCGGCGCTCCGCTCCCGGCCGCCGAGGGCGCCGCGTCGTGGTACCAGGCGACGGGCGGCGGGTATCTCGTCGGCTCGATGATCGGTCAGCAGGGGTGGACCCCCGGCTACGCCACGGCGGCGTACTCCGACCCGACGACCGGGTTCACGGTCGCCGTCGTGCTGAACGATTCCACCGCGGGGGCCCTGTTCGCCCAGCAGCTCTCCTGGGAACTCGCGGCCATCGCGTCGAAGGCTCCGGCCGCGGCCGGGCAGACGGCGCCGGAGTTCGGTCTGCCGTTCACGGCCGAGCAGTACCACCAGGCGACCACCGACGCCGCGCTCGTCTGCGTGCCGCCGGCCGAGTGACCCCGGCCTGACCGGCCGCGCGCGAGGAGGCGACGATGGCGATCATCGACAACGCGATCTACGTCGACGGCGTCCGCACCGAGAATCCGCAGAGTCTCAGCGAGACGTTCGAGCGCATGCGGGAACGCGGCGGCATGAGCTGGATCGGTCTCTACCGGCCGAGCGAAGAGGAGATCCGCGAGGTCGCGGACGAGTTCGGCATCCATGCCCTCGTCGTCGAGGATGCGCTCTCGGGGCACCAGCGCTCCAAGCTGGAGCGGTACGGCGACGTGCTGTTCATGGTGCTGCGTCCGGCCCGCTACCTCGATGCCGTCGAGGAGGTCGAGTTCGGTGAGGTGCACGTGCTCGTCGGACCGGACTTCGTCGTGACGATCCGTCATGCCGAGTCTCCCGATCTCGCCCGCGTCCGGCGCCGGCTGGAGAACGACCCGGCCCTTCTCGCCCACGGCCCCGAAGCGGTGCTGTACGCGATCCTCGACGAGGTCGTCGACGAGTACGCGCCGGTCCTGGCCGGACTCGAGAACGACATCGACGAGATCGAGAGCCAGCTGTTCGAGGAGGACACGGACGCCACTCAGCGCATCTACGACCTGGGCAGGGAGGTCATCGACTTCCAGCGGGCGACGCAGCCGCTCTCGGGGATGCTGGAGGCGCTGCTGCGCGGATCGGACAAGTACCGCGTCAGCGATGAGCTGCAGCGCTACCTGCGGGATGTGCTCGACCACACGCTGCGCGTCACCGACCGGGCGACGACCTTCCGCACCGTGCTCGACAACGCCCTCACGGTCGAGTCGACCATCGTGGCCCGGCGGCAGAACGAGGAGATGCGGCGGATGACGGAGCTCAGCATCCGCCAGAACGACGAGGTGAAGAAGATCTCCGGGTGGGCGGCGATCCTGTTCGCGCCCACGCTCGTCGGCACGATCTACGGCATGAACTTCGACCACATGCCCGAGCTGCACTGGCTGCTCGGCTACCCGATGGCCCTCGGCCTGATGGTGGCCCTGGGTTTCGGTCTGTACGCGGTGTTCAAGCGCAAGGGCTGGCTCTGACGCCGACCGCACGGCGCATCATGCCGCGCATGGGATGATCGCAACATGGAACTCGTGGCGGGAATCGATTCCTCGACCCAGTCCTGCAAGGTCGTCATCGCGGATGCCGTCTCCGGTCTGGTGGTCCGGGAAGGACGGGCGGCGCACCCGCCGGGTACCGAGGTCGACCCGGAGGAGTGGTGGCGGGCGCTGCAGGCCGCGATCGCCGCGGCCGGCGGTCTCGACGATGTGCGCGCCTGGGCGCTGAGCGGCCAGCAGCACGGGATGGTGGCCCTGGACGCTGCGGGCAGAGTCGTGCGCCCGGCACTCCTGTGGAACGACATGCGCTCCGCGGACGCCGCGTCGGCCCTGATCGCGCAGTACGGAGCGACCGCACTCGCCGAGCGCACCGGCCTCGTGCCGGTGCCCTCGTTCACCCTCACGAAGGTGCGCTGGCTGCGCGAGCACGAACCGGAGCACGCCCGCCGCGTCGGCGCCGTCGCGCTCCCGCACGACTGGCTGACGTGGCGTCTTCGAGGGTTCGGTCCCGATGATCGCCTCGGTCCCGATCTCGACGAGCTCGTCACCGATCGCTCGGAGGCCTCGGGCACGGGGTATTGGACGGATGCCGGCTATGACCGGGAGCTCTTCGGCGAGGCGCTGGGGCGCGATGCGATGCTGCCGCGAGTCCTCGCGCACGACGCCGCGGTCCGCGACGCGGACGGCCGCTCCGTCGGACCCGGATCCGGAGACAACGCCGGTGCCGCGCTGGGACTGGGCGCGCAGGTGGGCGATGTGGTGGTGTCGATCGGCACCAGCGGAACCGTCTTCGCGACGAGCGCGCACCGCACGATCGACCCGTCCGGCACGGTCGCCGGATTCGCGGACGCGGCCGGCGGGCACCTGCCGCTCGTCGCCACCCTCAGCGCCGCCCGCGTGCTCGACACGCTCGCGACGCTGCTCGCGGTGGATCACGAGGAGCTGAGCCGGCTCGCGCTGGCCGCGGCCCCCGGTGCGGGCGGGCTCGTGCTCGAGCCGTATCTCGAAGGAGAGCGGACGCCGAACCTGCCGGACGCGACCGGGACCCTGTTCGGCATGACCCTGGCTTCGACCACGCGCGAGAACCTCGCCCGGTCGGCCTTCGAAGGGGTGCTCGGCGGCCTGCTGTACGGCCTCAATGCGATCCGCGATCTCGGTGTGCCGACCGAGCGCGGGATCCTCATCGGCGGCGGCGCCCGTTCCGCCGCGGTGCGCGCGATGGCGCCCGAGATCCTCGACATCCCGATGACCGCGCCTCCCGCCGGCGAGTTCGTCGCGTGGGGCATGGCGCGGCAGGCGGCGCGGACGCTCGGCCTGGAGCTGCCGCCCGCGGCCTAGCTCGGACCGACGGCCCGAGCGGGAGCTCGGTCAGGCCGGAGCGGCCGACCCTCGGGGGTCGAGCAGATCCGCCCAGGCGCCCTCGCGGTCGAACACGAGGTCGGTGCCGACGACCGCCCAGTCCGCCCCCGCGGAGGCGAGCGCTTCGGCATGGATGCGCCGCACGCCGCCGTCGACTCCGAGCCGTCGCTCGGGCGAGGCCGTGCGCAGGGCCGTGAGCTTGTCCAGCACGGCGGTGTCGAAGGTGCTCCCCGCTTGACCGGGCACGATCGACATGCACAGCACCGCGATGTCGGAGGGCACGCTGTCGGCGGGCGTCTGCGGAGAGACCGCGAGGCCGGGAACGGCGCCTCGCCGTTCGATGCGGTCGAGCGCCGCCTGCCAGTCGTCGCTCTCGATGTGGACGATCACGAGGTCGCAGAAGGCGGTCCAGGCATCCACCTCGCCCGCGGTCCGATGGGCCATCAGATGCGCTTCGGCCGTGAGGCCGGTCGCGGCGGCGAGTTCGGCCGCCGACTCCGGGGAGAACCCGCCGGCCGCGGCGAAGCTGCCGTCGGTCGTGTCCCAATGCAGGCGCGCGAGTCCGGCGTCGCGCAGCCGCAGCGAGGTGTCCAGGCGGTCGTCGACGGGCACCGACCAGAGGGATCCGGCGATCTGCATCAGCGGTCCTCCGCGAGCACGGCCTCGGCGAGGGTGTGGTCGGTGAACAGCTCGGTGATGAGGCCGACCCGGGAGACCGTGCGGATCGCATCGGCCTTGGCCGCTCCGCCGGCGACGGCGACCACGCGGGGCACCTTCTGCAGCTGCTCGTACGAGATGTTGACGCAGCGGTCCTGGAAGTCCGCATCGACCGGGGTGCCGTCGCTCCGGATCAGGATGCCGGCGATGTCGGCGACGCAGCCCTTGCTCAGAGCGTTCGCGAGGTCGTCGATCGGCAGCACGTCGCGCACCTGGGATACGGGCGGGTTCCAGGCGCCGACCGAGAGCAGTGCCGTCGTGACCGCGGGGAACAGGTCCATGGCCGAGCGGATGTCGGGGTGCCGGCGCAGGCTCTTCGCCGTCTCGAGGTCGTCGACGATCAGCGGGGAGAAGATCGGATAGACGTCGCCGCCCGAGCGGTGCGACGTCTGACGCACGACCTCGATGGGCGAGGATGCCAGGTCGCCGGCGACGACGCCGGTGAGCTGCACGATCGAGAGTCGCGGGAGATGGTCGAACTGGCTGACCGTCGCGGTCAGGGTGCGGCCCCAGGTGACGCCGAGGACCTCGTCCTCGTGCAGGCTCTCGCTGAGCGCCCGTGCCGCGGCGCCGCCGATCTGCCGACGTACGGTGTCGTCGTCGCCGTGCGAGCGCACCACGAGGCAGTGCTCCAGGCCGAGCTTGTCCTGCAGCCGCTGACTGAGCTCCACATCCGGCAGGCCCCAGTCGTGGATCTCGATGGTGACCACGCCCTCTTCCCTGGCGCGGGTGAGCAGGCGCGCCACCTTGAAGCGGGAGATGCCCAGAGCGTCGGAGATGTCCACACGTGAGCGGTCTTCGAGGTAGTGGGCGCGGGCGACGGCCGCCATGAGGGCTCGATCGTGGTCCATGCCGGTCGAGACCTCGCTCATTTGAGCGTTGAAATCACGAAACTGTGACATATGTGACGGTTGCCTTTCCTTCGGCACGGGACACTTCCTATGCTCAAACGTACATCCAAGCATCACAGATGAGCGCGACTGATTCCATCGTGCGATTGAAGGAGCAAGTGTTGACGGTCAATGACGACATCCTGGCGGTAGCGCGCGGTCGGCTTCAGGCGGAAGCCGATGCCGTGGCGGCGCTGATCGACACGGTCGACGACACCCTCGTCACGGCGGCATCGCTGATCCTCTCCGGCACCGGCAAGCTCTTCATCGGCGGCTCCGGCACCTCGGGCACGGTCGCGCGACGGATGGCGCACATCCTCTCGGTGACCGGCACCCCCTCGCTGCCCTTCTCGCCCATGGACGGGCTGCACGGAGCGTCGGGAGCCATCTCGGCCAACGACATCGTGCTGCTCATCTCCAACGGCGGAGCATCCGACGAGGTGGTGCAGCTCGCCCGCATCGCCCGCGGCCGCGGCGCCAGGGTGATCTCCCTCTCGCGCAGTCACGAGACTCCGCTCGCTCAGCTGGCCGACCACAGCGTCGCCGTCGCCGTGCGCCCCGCAGCCGACATCGGCGGCATCGTCGCGACGGGCATCACCATCGCGCAGTCGGCGTGGGGCGACGCCCTGGCCGAGGTGCTGATGCGCGGTCGCGGCTACACCTGGGCGGAGTTCATGACCACCCACCCGGCCGGTGCCGTCGGACGCCTCGAGGACCTGCCGGCGGATCCGCCCCGGATCGAGATCCCCGTGCACCAGGAGGTCGCGCGATGATCGACGTCGTCGCCGGAGTCGACAGCTCCACGCAGTCGTGCACGGTCGAGCTGCGCGACGCCGCCACGGGGGTGCTCGTGTCGACCGGCCGTGCTCCGCACCCGGTCACCCACCCGCCGGTCAGCGAGCAGGACCCCGAGTCCTGGTGGCAGGCGCTCGTGTCGGCGATGGCCGAGGCGCGCCGCGACGTCGACGTGCGTGTCATCGGCGTCAGCGTCGGCGCCCAGTGCCACGGCCTGGTCGTGTCGGATGAGGCGGGTCGGGTCCTGCGCCCCGCGCGCCTGTGGAACGACACCACGTCGGGCCCGCAGGCCGCAGCGCTCCTCGACCGGCACCCCGCCTCCTGGTGGGCGCAGCAGATCGGCATCGTGCCGTCGGCGGCCATCACCATCTCCAAGCTCGCCCTCCTGGCCGAGACGGAACCCGACACGTTCGCCCGCGTCCGCCACCTCTCCGTGCCGCACGACTGGCTGACCTTCCGGCTGACCGGACGCCGCGTCACCGATCGCTCCGATGCCTCGGGCACCGGGTACTTCTCCGCCGACACGGGTCGCTGGCGCACCGACATCCTCGACGAGGTCGTGGCCGAGCGCGACTGGGCGCCGCTGCTGCCCGAGGTGCTCGCGCCCGACGAGGCAGCCGGGCGGATCACGCCGGCTGCCGCCGCAGAGCTCGGCATCGATCCCGACGCCCTGGTCGGCCCGGGCGGCGGCGACCAGCACCTGGCCGCGCAGGGCATCGGACTCGGCGACGGAGACGTGGCCTACAGCCTCGGCACCTCGGGCGTCGTGTTCGCGACCACCCCCGACCCGGTCGTCGACGTCACCGGATCCGTCGACGGCGTCGCCAACGTCACGGGCGGCTACCTTCCCCTCGTCTGCACCCTCAACGCCACCAAGGTCACCGACGCGATGGCGCGACTGCTCGCGGTCGACCACGCCGAGCTCACCGACCTGGCCCTGGCCGCACCGCTCGATCCCGAGCGCCCCGTGCTCGCCGCGTACCTGGACGGAGAGCGCTCGCCGCGGCTGCCCTCGGCACGAGGGATGCTGGCGGGTCTCACCACCGCGACGAGCCGCGAAGAGCTGGCGCTCGCCGCCTTCGAGGGTGTCGCGTTGGGACTCGTCCGCGGGGAGCGGGCGCTCGCCGCCCTCGGCATCCCCGTCTCGGGCCGCACCATCGCGATCGGCGGGGGAGCGCGTTCGCGGGCGTACCGCCAGATCATCGCCGACCTGACGGGCCGTGCGGTGCACACCGTCGACGCCCCGGAGGGCACCGCCCGCGGAGCGGCGATCCAGGCCGCCGCCGTCGTGCGCGGCGAGACCGTGGCCGCCGTGACATCCGCCTGGCGCCCGGAGGTCACCTCCGTGACCGAGCCGCGCGCCGACCGCAGCGACATCTGGGACCGCTACATCCACCTGGCCGACGTGCAGGCCGACGGCGACCGGTTCTAGGAGGACCCATGCTCTACATCGACAGCGCAGACCGCGACCAGCTCGCTCCGCTCCTCGCGACGGGTCTCTTCGCCGGCGTCACCACCAACCCGACGATCCTCGCCCGCGCCGGCCTCACGGCCGACGACCTCCCCGAGCTGGCGGCCTGGCTGCGTGCCGGGGGAGTCACCCGCTTCTACGCGCAGGCAACGGGGACGACGGTGGAGGAGCTGCGTGCGACCGCGCAGCGGATCGCCGATCTCGGCGACGACGTCGTGATCAAGCTCGTCGCCACCGAGCCGGCGCTCGCCGTGGCCCGTGAGCTGACGGATGCCGGGCGTGAGGTGCTCGTCACCGCCGTCTACCATCCCGCGCAGGCGCTTCTCGCGGCGGCCGCGGGAGCGCAGGAGATCGCGCCCTACGTGGGCAGGACGAGCGAGAACGGCCGCGATGGCATCGCGCTCGTCGCCGCGATCGCCCGCAGTGCGCCGAGCGTGCGGATCCTCGCCGCGAGCCTGCGCTCGTCCGACCAGGTCGCCGCCGTGGCGGCGGCCGGCGCACACGACCTCACCCTCGCACCCGCCATCGCCCGCGCGCTCTTCGAGGATGAGCTCACCCTCGCGGCCAGCGCGGAGTTCGAGGCACTCGTCGCCGCGAGCACACGCACCCCGGCGGTGCCGCTATGAGCGCGGGGACGTGCTCGATGCCGTCAGGCGCGCGGCGGACCGCTCGTCGCCCTGACCTCGAGCGAGGTCGGCAGGAATCGACGGCGCGGCGTCACGGCCAGCGCATGACTGAGCAGCAGCTCGCCGGCGATGCGCCCCTTCTCGACCAGCGGCTGGCTCACCGTGGTGAGACCGACGCGTCCTGCCTCGGGGATGTCGTCGAAGCCGGTGATCGTGAGATCGCCCGGCACGCTGAGCCCCTGGCGACGCGCGGCCTCGAGCGCGCCGATCGCGAGCACGTCGCCGAAGCAGCAGACCGCTGTGAGGTCGGGGTGCCGCTGTCGCAGCGCCTGGAGTGCGGCGGCCCCGGACTCGACGGCGTTCTCGAACCGCTCCTCCACGACGATGGGCACGCCGCCCAGACCGTCGCGGAGACCGGCGATCCGGTTGCGCTGGACGGAGTAGACCGCCCGGGTCCAGCGCTCCTCGTCGGCGGGACCGTTGTAGCGTGCGCGCCCCAGTCGCGAGGTGATGACGCCGACCTTTCGGTGGCCGAGGCGGGCCAGGTGCTCCCCGAGCTCCGCGGCGGCGGCGCGATCGTCGAGGCCGACCCAGTCGGCGGCGAGGTCGTCACGCGGTTCGTCGACGACGACGGTCGGCAGACGGCGGCGCAGCGCGGCGTTCAGGTGGGGGTCGCCCTCGGGGACCGAGTAGAAGACGAAGCCGTCGACGACGGCGCCCATCACGTTCGACACCCGCGACTCATCGACCGGGGGGCCGGTGGGGAGGAGCAGCAGGTTGAGTCGCGCCTCCTGCAGCGTCGTCGAGAGGCCGGCGAGCAGCGCGACGGAGGCGGGGTCGGCGAGAGCGAAGGGCATCTCGTCGGTGAAGACGACGCCGATCGTCTCGGACTTGCCGCGGCGGAAACGGCGTGCCGCGGCATCCGGGCCGGCGTAGCCCACCGCATCGGCCGTCGCGAGCACACGCTCCCTGACGTCGTCGCTGACGCGCTCGGGGTGGTTGTAGACGTTCGAGATCGTCGCCGGAGACAGGCCGAGCGACCGGGCGATGCTCGTCAGCGTCGGGGGCGGCGCTCCGGGCGTCTTGGTCATTTCCTCAGCCTAGTGGATTTGACGTTTCAAGTACCAGAGCGCGAACGCTGGCGCGCGCAAATCGTTGGAAATACAGGGATGGATGAAGCAGTGTTGACGCCATTACATTTACGTTCTAATATTCAACCGACCACGAGCCCTCGGCTGGACCCGAAGCGCTCCGGGCGCAGGAGCCCGAAGCTCCGCACCACCCCGTTCTCACAGGAGAGAGAGGATTCTCATGACTGAGATCCCGTCGACGATGACCGCCAGCGTGCTGCGAGGGGTGAAGGACCTGGTGCTGGAAGAGCGTCCCGTTCCGGTGCCCGCCGCCGACGAGGTGCTCATCGAAGTCGCGAGCGTCGGTGTCTGCGGCTCGGACGTGCACTACTACGAGCACGGCCGCATCGGTCCGTACGTGGTCGACAGCCCGCTGATCCTCGGCCACGAGGTGAGCGGTCGCATCGTCGCCGTGGGGGCCGACGTCGACCCGTCGCGGATCGGTCGGCGCGTGGCGGTCGAGCCGCAGCGCCCGTGCCGTCGCTGCGACTTCTGCCGCGCCGGCGACTACAACCTCTGCCCGCAGATGGAGTTCTACGCGACCCCGCCGATCGACGGCGCGTTCTGCGACTACGTCCTCATCCAGGACGACTTCGCCTACGACGTGCCGGACTCGATCAGCGACCATGCCGCAGCGCTCATGGAGCCGCTCTCCGTCGGCATCGCCGCGGCCCAGAAGGGCGGCATCAAGGTCGGTGACACCGTGCTCATCGCCGGCGGCGGACCGATCGGCATCATCGCCGCCCAGGTCGCCAAGGCGTTCGGAGCCGTCGACGTGGTCGTGGCCGACATCAACCCGGCCCGCCGCGAGCTCGCCGCCTCCTACGGCGCGCGCGTCGTCGACCCCGCCGCCGAGTCGACCGTCGAGCTCGAGGCGAACGTCTTCATCGACGCCTCCGGGGCGACTCCCGCCATCGTCAACGGCATCCGCTCCACCCGTGCCGGGGGGACCGTGGTCCTGGTCGGCAGCGCCGACGAGTTCCCGCTCTCGGTGCCCGACGTCGCGATGCGCGAGCTGAACGTGACCGGGATCTTCCGGTACACGGGCACCTGGCCCATCGCCCGCGCGCTCCTCGAATCCGGCCAGGTCGAGCTCGACTCGCTCGTCACCCACGTGTACGGCATCGAGCAGGTCGAAGAGGCGCTGTCCGGCGAAGGATCGGTCGACTCGCTGAAGCGCATCGTCCTGCCGCGCGTGCGTCGGGTCGACGAGCCAGAGGTCAGGAAGGCGCCATGAGCGACACACTGCTGTCCGTCCAGGGGATCTCGAAGTCGTTCCCCGGTGTGAAGGCGCTCGACGACGTCTCGTTCGACGTGCGTCCGGGAACCGTCCACGCGCTCTGCGGCGAGAACGGCGCCGGCAAGTCGACGCTGATGAAGATCATCAACGGGATCTACCAGCCCGATGCCGGCACCATCAGCGTCCGCGGCGAGGAGGTGCGGATCAAGAACCCGATCGACGCCCGCGCCCGCGGCATCGCGATGATCTCGCAGGAGCTCAACTACGTGCCGGGCATGACGATCGCGGAGAGCTTCTTCCTCGGTCGGCTGCCGATGAAGTTCGGCAAGATCGACTGGAAGTTCATCCGCAGCGAGGCCCGCCGCATCCTCGCCGAGGAAGGGCTGGACTTCTCGATCAACCGCCGGCTCGGAACGCTCACCGTCTCGGAGATCCAGACCCTGGAGATCCTGCGGGCCGTCTACCACAGCGCCGACGTGCTGATCATGGACGAGCCGACGTCGGCGATCGCGCACAAGGAGGTCGAATCGCTCTTCGCGAAGATCCGCGACCTTCGTGCCCGGGGCAAGTCGATCATCTACATCTCGCACAAGATGGACGAGGTCTTCGAACTCGCGGACGACGTCAGCGTGCTCCGCGACGGCACCGTCGTGAGCTCGCAGCCCACCGAGGAGATCAGCTCCAGCCAGATCATCGCGCAGATGGTCGGCCGTGACCTCGACCACCAGTCGTACCCCAAGGAGCAGGTCGAGATCGGCGATACGGTCTTCCGCGCCACCGGGCTGTCCTCCGCGCACATGTTCGAGAACATCGACCTGAACATCCGGGCGGGGGAGATCGTCGGACTCGCCGGACTCATCGGCGCCGGTCGCAGCGAGGTCATCCGCGCGGTGTTCGGGCTCGACAAGCTCGACGCGGGCGAGATCGAGGTCGACACGGCCACCGTGAAGATCAAGAACCCGACCCAGGCCATCAAGGCCGGTGTCGCGATGCTCTCGGAAGACCGCCGCCTGGTCGGCATCGTGCCGCAGCTCAGCATCATGAAGAACGCCACGCTCGCCAGCATGCGCAAGGTGATCCACGGCGGCTTCGCCCGGCGCCGCGAAGAGGAGAAGCTCGTCACCGAGTACTTCGACAAGCTGAACGTCAAGGCGCCGAGCCTGCAGACGCGCATCGCGAACCTCAGCGGCGGCAACCAGCAGAAGGTGCTCCTCGCCCGCTGGCTGATCTCCGACCCGAAGGTCCTCCTCCTCGACGAGCCCACCCGCGGCATCGACGTCGGAGCGAAGTTCGAGATCTACAAGATCATGACCGAGCTCGCCAAGCAGGGGCGCGGCATCCTCATGATCTCGTCCGAGCTGCCCGAGCTCATCGGGATGTGCGACCGCATCTACGTGATGTCGGCCGGACGTCTCACCGCGGAACTGACACCCGATCAGTTCTCGCAGGAAACCATCCTCACCTACGCCATGAATGAAATCGAGGTGGCATGAAAATGCTCTCCAACCTGAAGAGACTCGAGGTGAGCCGGTTCTCGATCTACATCATCCTTCTGATCGTGATCGTCGCGGCGAGCTTCCTGAGCCCGAACTTCCTGAGTTCGGACAACCTGTTCAACGTGCTCCGCCAGGTGTCGGTGATCACGATCCTCGCGTTCGGCGCGATGACCCTGATCATCGGCGGCATGATCGACCTCTCCGCCGGAGCGGTGATGGCCTTCGCCGGCGTCGTGTCGGTCATGGTCTACAAGTCCAGCGGCAACCTGCTCCTCGCGATCCTCGCCGGCATCGCGATCGGCATGATCTGCAACCTCGTCAACGCCTTCCTCGTCGCGACGCTGAAGACACCCGCGTTCATCGTCACGCTCGGCATGATGCTCATGGCCCGCGGCGCGGTGCTCGAGCTGACCCAGGGGCAGAACGTGCTGCAGCTGGGCGACTTCGTCCTCATCGGCCAGGGCAACCTCGGCTGGCTGCCGATCCCCGTACTGGTGCTCATCGGCGTCACGATCGTGATCTGGTACCTGATGAACCAGACCCGCTACGGCCGCTCGGTGTACGCCGTCGGCGGCAACGAGGAAGCGGCGCGCGCCGCCGGCATCTCCGTCGCCCGCGTGAAGTACCAGGCGTTCCTCGTCAACGGAGCGCTGGTCGGCATCGCCGGTGTCATCTTCATGTCGCGCGTCAACGCCGGCCTCCCGAACGCGGGTGTCGGCTACGAGCTCCAGGCGATCACCGCTCCGATCATCGGTGGCACGAGCTTCTCCGGCGGTGTCGGAACGGTGATGGGAACCCTCGCCGGTGCGCTCATCGTCGGCATCCTCGGCAACATCATGAACCTCATCGGGATCGGCTCGTACATCCAGCAGATCGTGATGGGCGCGATCATCGTCGTCGCCGTCGCCTACGACGTCTTCAGCAAGCGCGGCAAGGCGAAGACCACGATCCTCAAGTCCGACTCGAAGGGCGATCCCTTCCCCGTCGGGTCCTCCGCGTCCGATCCGGGAGGCGGTCGGGTGAAATCCTGACCCCCCTCCCATTCCCTCTCGCTTCACCCACACACACAGAAAACAGGAGAAGACAATGAAGAGTCTTACCCGCAGGATCGTCGCTCTCGGCGCCGCAGCCGTCACCGCGATCAGTCTCGCCGGCTGCGCCGTCACCACCGGGAACCCGACCGGTGACAGCGGCGGCGCATCCGAGGACAAGGACGAGTACCGCGTCGCGTACATCGCCCGTGCCCAGGCCGACTCGTTCGCGGCATGGCTCGCCAACGAGATGAAGGCGGAAGCCGGAAACTACGACGACATCACCCTCGAGGTGTTCGACGGCCAGGCCGACGACGAGATCGAGAACAAGATGATCGAGAACGCGATCGCCAACCGGTTCGACGCGATCATCATCCAGGCGAACAACGCCGACGCCCAGCTGCCGTACATCCAGCAGGCGATCGACGCGGGCATCGTGACCATCACGACCAACCCCCGCGTCGAGGACCTCACCGGCGGCAACTCCGTCGACGCCGACCCGTACAAGCAGGGTGCGGTCGTCGCGGAGCTCGCGGTCGAGGAGATCCCGGAGAACGCGAACGTGGTCGTGCTCAACGGCCCCGCGGGCAACTTCCACAGCACCGCACGTCGCGACGCGTGGCAGGCCGAGTTCTTCGAGAAGCGTCCGGACGTGAAGATCGTCGCGGAGGACATCGCGAACTGGAACAAGGACGAGGCCATGACCCTCATGGAGGACTGGTCGCTCGCCAACCCCGACGTCGACGCGATCATCTCGATGAACGACAACATGGCATCGGGCGCGCTCGAGGCCGTGAAGGGCAAGGGCGGCTTCGACGGCATCCTCGCCTACGGCGTCGACGGCACCCCGGAGGCCGTGCTCCTGATCGAGGCCGGCACGATGACGGCGACGTCGCTGCAGAACGCCCGCGAGCTGGCGCAGCTCAACCTCAAGGCCGTGCACGACCTGCTCACGGGCGCGGAGGACGAGGTGAACGTCGACATCGGCAACCCGCTGATCACGAAGGAGAACGTCCAGGAGTACATCGACCTGTACAAGGAAGCCGGACTCCTCGACGAGTGATGCCACCGGTCCAGTGACACCACGTCGGGGGAGCAGGCGCCCGCCTGTTCCCCCGACGCATGCCCGCACATCCCCCCGGAAGGTAGACCCCGCGATGCTCGCTCTCGCACTCGCCGACGCCCGTGACCGCGCGCGGCGGCTCGCCCAGGACGGGCGCCCCTTCCTGCTGGGGATCGTCGGCCCGCCCGGGGCCGGCAAGTCCACTCTCGCCGAGGCGCTCGGCGAGCCCGCCTTCCCGATGGACGGGTTCCACTACGCCAACGAGCACCTCGATCGGCTCGGCCTGCGCGACCGGAAGGGAGCGCCAGCGACCTTCGACGTCGACGGCTTCGCCGCTCAGCTCGGTCGCCTCCGCGCGGGGGAGGACGTGGTCGCCCCCCGCTTCGATCGCGACATCGACGCCGCCGTCGCCGGTGCCCTCCCGCTCTCCGCCCGCGACCGCCTGATCGTCGTCGAGGGCAACTATCTGCTCCACGACTCCGACGGCTGGGAGAGGGTCCGCCCGCTGCTCGACGAGGTCTGGTACATCGACGTGCCGGAAGACCTCCGACTCCGCCGACTCGTCGCCCGCCACGAGTCCTTCGGCCGAACGCACGACGACGCCGTGCGCTGGGCCTCCGACGTCGACGGCCCCAACGCCGTCCTCATCCGCGCGACCCGCCACCGGGCGGACGCGATCATCACCCTGACCGAAGGAGAAGACGCATGAGCGTCATGGATGCATTCGACCTCACCGACCGCACGGCCCTCGTGACCGGCGCCACCCGAGGGCTGGGACGCGAGTTCGCCCGCGCCCTCGCCGAGGCCGGCGCCGACATCGTCGTGCACGGCCGCGACGAGGAGGCGGCCAAGGAGGTCGCGGCCGAGATCGAGGCCCGCGGACGCCGCGCGTGGATCGTGCTCGGAGACCTGACCGAGCGCGACTCCGTCGACCGCGTCGTCGCCGAAGCCATCGGGGCCGCCGGCCACCTCGACATCCTCATCAACAACGCCGGCGCGTGCATCCACCGCCCGGCGCTCGAGGTCACCGACGACGAGTGGTCGCACGTCATCGACACCAACCTCACGGCCCTGTGGCGCATGTCGCAGGCCGTCGGCGGGCACATGGTCGCCCGCGGCTCCGGCTCGATCGTGAACGTCGGCTCGATCTCGGCGCAGATCGTCAACCGCCCGCAGTTCCAGCCCGCGTACAACGCCTCCAAGGCCGCGGTCCACCACCTCACGAAGTCGCTCGCGGCGGAGTGGGCGCCGGCCGGCGTGCGCGTCAACGCCGTCGCTCCCGGATACATCAAGACGGACATGTCGCCGGTCGACGAGCCGCGGTTCCGCCGCTTCTGGATCGAGGACTCGGCTCAGCAGCGCTACGCGACACCCGACGAGGTCAGCCCGTCGGTCGTGTTCCTCGCCTCGGACGCGGCGAGCTTCATGTCGGGCACGGTGCTCGTCGTCGACGGCGGCTACACGCTGTTCTGAGCGGACGAGCGGATGCCGTCGGGATCCGTTCCGGCGGCATCCGCTGCTCTTCGGCCCCGCCCCGAATCCGGTCGGCTCGAGCCGGCTGTCCGGATCCGTGCGGTCGTTGGCCGAGCGGCACCTTGTCCCTGGCGTCCGTGCCGGGCACCATGAGCGCATGACGACCTCCTCCGACACCGCCCTGCTCGTGATCGACGCGCAGGAGTCCTTCCGGCAGCGTTCCGCCGACTGGGCGGCGACCGCGAACCCCGCAGTGCTCGACAACATCGCGCTCCTCGTCGCGCATGCCCGCGACGTCGGCGATCCGGTCGTGTGGATCACCCACTCCGAGCCGGGGAGCAGGGGAGTGTTCGACCCGGAGTCGGGCTTCGTGCGCGTGATCGACGAACTCGACCCGCGGCAGACCGAGGCCGCCGTCACGAAGACCACGATCAACGCCTTCACCTCGACCGATCTCGACGAACGGCTGCGCGAGGCCGGTGTCCGCCGCGTCGTGATCTGCGGCATCCGCACCGAGCAGTGCTGCGAGACGACGGCGCGCGTGGCCGCGGACCTCGGCTACACGGTCGAGTTCGTCACGGACGCCACCACGACGTCGGGCATCCCGGCGGAGGGTGCGCTCGCCGCCGTCTCCGGTGCGGACATCATGCGCCGCACCGAGAGCATCCTCTCCGCCCGCGGTTTCGCGACGATCACGCAGACCGGGCGGAGGGTCGGCGCGCCGGCCGCCTGATCGCGCCGCCCTCCCGTCGGGGCGGATGCCGGAGACGGGTGCGAGGGTCTCAGTGCTCCGGGTCGGCTTCGGGCATCCCGGGGCCGGCGCCGGGGCGGACCGGAGCATCTGGGGCGATGTCGATGCGCGTGTTGCCGTCGTGCTCGCTGACCTCGATGCGGGGCGCGGCGTCGGCCTCCGTGGCATCCGGTGCGGCGGTCAGCTGATCGTGACGCTTCTCGGCGCTCGTCATCTCGTCGGCGTTCGTCATCTCCTCGGCGGGCGTGCGATCTGGGGTGGTCATGGCTCTCTCCTTCTTGTCTTCGACGGGATCGCCGTCGGGCCGGTTCTCGTCATCTGCGGGACCGTCGCCGGGGTGGCCGTCGCGCTTCTCGGCGTACTTGCGTCCCCACCGTGCGAGCACGTACAGGACGCCGCCGACCGCCAGCAGGATCGCTCCGAAGAGCCAGACCACCGGCCGCTGCTGGGTGAGCAGCAGGATGCACGACGCGACGCCGAGCACCGGGACGAACGTCCACACGCGGAAGTGGTCGTGCTCGACGTGGTCGCGGCGCAGCACCAGGACGGACACGTTCACGCTGAGGAAGACGACGAGGAGCAGCAGCACCACCGTCTCCGCGAGGGTGGCCAGGTCGCCGACGAGCGTGAGGCCCATCGCGACGAGAGTGGTGGTGAGGATCGCCACCCACGGCGTCTTCCGCTTCGGGAGCACGCGTCCGAGAGCGGCGGGAAGCAGTCCCTGCTCGGCCATGCCGTAGGTCAGACGGCTGACCATGATCATGGTCAGCAGGGCCCCGTTCGCGACGGCGATGAGGGCGATGAGGCTGAACAGCCATGACGGGATGCTGACCCCGGTGGCCTCGACGACCGCGAGCAGCGGACCGCTCGACTCCTGCAGTTCTGCGGCTGGCAGCGCGATCGAGCTGGCCAGCCCCACCAGGACGTAGACGGCTCCGGCGGTGAAGAGCGCTCCGAAGAGGGCGCGCGGGTATGTGCGGCGCGGATCCTTGACCTCTTCGATCATGTTCGCCGACGTTTCGAAGCCGACGAAGGAGTAGTACGCGATCACCGCGCCGGACAGCACGGCGACGGCGACGCTGGTGCCCTCCGGCACCTCGGTGACGCGGGAGACGTCGCCGCCCCCGCCGCCGACGAACACCGCGACGACGACGATGACGATCACGAGGCCGCTGAGCTCGATCGCCGTCATCACGAGGTTCGCCCCCATCGACTCGCGGATGCCGCGGGCGTTCAGGAGGCCGACGATGGCGAGGAAGACGATGGCGACGGGGATCGTCGGCAGGTCGATGAAGGTGCTCAGATAGTCGCCGGAGAAGGCGATGGCGAGCCCGGCGGCGCTGGTCACTCCGGCCGCGAGCATGCTGAAGCCCACCAGGAACGAGATCAGCGGGCTGTGGAACGCGCGCTCGGCGAAGACTGCGGCTCCTCCGGCCCTGGGGTACTTGGTGACGAGCTCCGCATAGGAGCCGGCGGTGAGCAGGGCGAGCAACAGGGCCAGGAGCAGCGGCGCCCAGAGCATTCCGCCGACCTTCGCGGAGAGCACGCCCATCAGCGCGTAGATGCCCGCGCCGAGCACGTCGCCCAGGATGAAGGCGAACAGCAGCGGGCCGGTGATCGCCCTCCGCAGCCGGGTCGGATTCTCGGCGCGGGGCGCGGTCTCGGTCGTCATCCCTGCAGAATACGGAGCAGTCGAGGGGGTGGCGACGGGGTTGACACCGACGTGCGGCGTGGGTCGTGCACCGGGTCGAGCATTGCCCGGCGACGGCATCCGTGATTTGATCCGGAGCATCGTGAGCACGCACACCGTCTTCAACCAGGTCCCGCCGCGCGTCGACGTCGACGAGTACGGGGCGAACGTCGCGCTGATCGAGGCCGTGCGGCTCCAGGGGGCCGGGTGGGCGGCCGAGTCGCTGCACGGCGTCGGGCGCCGCGTCGGATCGGCCGGCTTCCAGGACGACGCCCGGCGGGCGAACCGGAACGAACCCGTCCTGCGGACGCACGACCGCTGGGGTGAGCGCGTCGACGAGGTCGAGTACGACCCCGCTTACCATCGCGTGATCGCCGCGGCCGTCGGCGACGGTGCCCACACGGCCGCGTTCGCGGACCCGCGCCCCGGTGCGAGCGCGGCCAGAGCCGCCACGTTCATGCTCTACGCGCAGATCGAGCCGGGGCATGCGTGTCCGATGTCGATGACGCACTCCGCCGTGCCCGTGATCGCGCAGCATCCGCAGCTCGCGGAGGAGTGGATGCCGCGGCTGCTGTCTCGCGCCTATGATCCGGAACTGCGCCCGGGGAAGCCCGGCGCGCTGTTCGGCATGGCGATGACCGAGAAGCAGGGCGGCTCCGACGTGCGGGCGAACACCACGACTGCCGCGCCGCTCGGCGGAGGGCGGTACGCACTGACGGGGCACAAGTGGTTCTGCTCGGCGCCGATGTCGGATGCGTTCCTCGTGCTCGCGCAGGCCCCGGGCGGGCTGTCGTGCTTCCTGATGCCGCGTCTGCTCGAGGACGGGACGCGCAATGCGCTCCGGTTCCAGCGGCTCAAGGAGAAGCTGGGCAACCGCTCCAACGCGTCGAGCGAGGTGGAGTACGAGCAGGCGGAGGCGACGCTCGTGGGCGAGGAGGGGCGCGGGGTGCGCACCATCATCGACATGGTGACCCGTACGAGGCTCGACTCGATGCTCGGCTCGCTCGCCGGAATGCGGCAGGGCGTGGCCGAAGCCGGCTGGCATGTCCGTCATCGCGCGGCCTTCGGGCGCACGCTGATCGATCAGCCCGCCATGACGGCGGTGATCGCCGACCTGCAGCTCGAGGTCGAGGCGGGCACCGCGGTCGCGCTGCGGCTGGCGCGCGCCTACGACGATGACGCGTCCGCGCAGGAGGCGGCCTTCCGTCGACTCGCGACGGCGGTCATGAAGTACTGGGTGTGCAAGCGCGCTCCGGGCCATGCTGCCGAGGCGCTGGAGTGCCTCGGCGGCAACGGCGTCACCACCGACTGGCCGCTCGAGATGCGGTACCGCGAGCAGCCCGTGATGGCGATCTGGGAGGGCTCGGGAAACGTGATCGCGCTCGACGTGCTGCGGGCGATGGCCCGCGAGCCGGAGTCGCTGGAGGCGTTCGATGCCGAGGTCTCGTCCGTTCGCGGGGCGGATCCGCGCTTCGATGCGCATCTGGAGCGCACGAGGGCGCTGGTCGCGGAGGTCGCCGCAGACCCGGCGCCGGATGCCTCGGCGCGGCGGCTCGTCGAGGCGCTCGCCCTGACGCTGTCGGCGGCCCAGCTGCTGCGGACCGCCCCCTCGGAGGTGGCCGAGGGGTTCATCGCCGCCCGCCTCGACGGCGTCGCCGGACTGTTCGGTGCGCTCCCGAGAGGCCTCGACATCGCCGCGATCGCCGCACGCGCCTAGGTTCAGCTGATTCACAGAAATCCCGCGCGGCATCCTGATATTCCGCTCTGCCCAGCGATAGCGTCGGTGCCGCACGAGGGGTGCGCCGGCTGGAGTGAGCGGGCAAGCGGGTGGCTCCCCTCTCTCGAATCCCAACGAATAAGGGGTCTCTCATGACCGGTACGGCACGCAAGGCGCTCGCAGAGGCGATCGCCACCTTCCTCTTCGTCCTCGCGATCATCGCAGCGGTGAACAGCGGCAGCCCGCTGACGCCCCTCGCGATCGGCTTCACCCTGATGGTGCTCGTGTACTCGACGGGTCACATCTCGGGCGCCCACCTCAACCCGGCCGTCTCGGTCGGTGTCTTCCTGCGCGGCGGCCTCAGTGTCGTCGACTTCATCGCCTACCTCATCGCCCAGTTCGTCGGTGGCGCGGTGGCCGCACTCGTCGCGCTCGCCGTGTGGCCCGCCGGCGACAAGGCCATGGTCATCGAGGTCGGCCCGGCATTCCTCGTCGAGGCGCTCTTCACGCTCATCCTCGTCTGGGTCGTGCTCAACAGCGCCACCTCGAAGGACACCGCAGGAAACTCCTTCTACGGCCTCGCGATCGGTGCGACCGTGTTCGTCGGTGCGGCCACCGTCGGCTCGATCTCGGGCGGCGGCTTCAACCCCGCCGTGGCGCTGGGCCTCTCGGTCAGCGGCCACTTCGCATGGAGCTCGCTGTGGCTCTACATCGTCGCCCCGGTCGTCGGCGGCGTGATCGCCGCGATCCTGTTCCGCGTGCTCAATGCGGACGACGCCAAGAAGATCGCCGCAGCCGAGTAACGCTGCCGCCTTCTCGAAGCGCCGCATCCTCCCCGGAGGGTGCGGCGCTTCTGCGTCGGCATCCGGCGACCGTCGTCCGAATCCGTCGTGCGGGGGATGCCCGACACCGTGCGGCTCCGTAGCGTGGAGTCATGCTGATCGTCGAGGAACTCCATCTGCTGCTCCTGCGGTCCGACGGACGTGTCGAGAGCGCCGCGAGCGTGCACCGGCTGTACGGCGAGATCGCGGCCGTGATCGTCGACCTCGCCCTGCACGGCCGGGTGACGGTGACCGCGGAGAAGAACCCCGCGGTGCAGGTCATCTCCGCGGAGCCGACGGGTCATCCGGTGCTCGATGCGTCGTTGACCCGGCTCGCCCCGCTCAGCGGCAAGCGCCTGCAGTCGCTGCTGATGCGCTCGAAGCTCGACCCGCTCGACGATGTCGTCGCCTCGCTCGTCGGTCAGGGCGTTCTCGTGCGCGGGGAGCGCGGCTTCTTCGGGCTGGGCGCCGAGCGCACGCCGGAGGCCGACCCCGGACCCGAGGCGCTGCTGCGCTCGCGCCTGGCCGCGGTGCTCGCGGGGACGACGCCGCCGACCTCAGCGGACCTCACGCTCCTGTCCGTGCTGCAGGGGCTGAACGCGGCCCACGCGATCCTGCGTGAGGAGTCGAACGGCGCCTCGTCCGGTCAGCTCAAGAAGCGGATCGAGCAGCTGACCGCCGGCTCGCCCGCGGGAGACGCCGTCGCGAAGGCCGTGAACGCCGCCGTGGCTGCGGCCCTCATGGTCGCCATGACCCCGGTGTTCGTCGCCGCGACCGTCGGCTGAGCTCGGAGGCTCCCGCGTCGGCGGTGGTGAGCACGATCTTCCCGGTCGCCTGGTCGGAGATCATGCGGCCAGCCTAGGGGCCGCGGGAGGGTCGGGGTCAGCCGACCGGCACGGACGCCGTCGGCGCTTCGTCCACGGCCACGGGACCGACGTCCTTGGCCCGCGCGGCCGCCACGACCATGATCACCAGGGCGACGGCGGTGAGGATCGCGCCCATCCAGATCGGCGAGGTGTAGCCGAGCCCGGCGGAGATGCCGACCCCTCCGGCCCAGGCGCCGAGGGCGTTGCCGACGTTGAACGCACCGATGTTGGCGCCGGAGGCGAGGGTGGGCGCCCCGCCGGCGTAGTGCATGACCCGGCTCTGCAGCCCCGGCACGGTGCCGAATCCGAAGCCGCCCATGAGGAACAGGGCGATGATCGTGGCGATGCCCGACTGCGCCGATACGGCGAACAGGGCGAGGACGACCACGAGCGCTGCGATGAACACGATCAGCGTGCGGTCGACGGCGCGGTCGGCCAGGCGTCCGCCGAGCCAGTTGCCCAGCACGAGACCGGCTCCGAACAGCACCAGCAGCCACGGCACGGCCGAGGAGGCGAAGCCGCTCACCTCGGTCAGTGTGTAGGCGATGTAGGTGAAGGCCCCGAACATCCCGCCGAACGCGAGGATCGTGACGACCAGCGAGAACCACACCTGACCCGAGCGGAACGCGGCGAGCTCGGTGCGGAGGCTGACGTGCTCCGACGGCCGGGGGAGTCGGGGCACGAGTGCCGCGATGCCGATGAACGCCAGCACGCCGATGCCGGAGATCGCCCAGAAGGTCGAGCGCCAGCCCAGTTCCTGACCGAGGAAGGTGCCGAACGGCACGCCGAAGACGTTCGCCGCCGTGAGTCCGGTGAACATGATCGCGATGGCCCCGGCCTTCTTCTCCGGGGAGACGAGACCTGCGGCGACGACGGATCCGATGCCGAAGAAGGCGCCGTGGCAGAGGGCGGCGATGATGCGGCCGAGCATGGCGACGCCGTAGTCCTCGGCGAGGGCGGTCAGCACGTTGCCGATGATGAAGAGCACGATCAGCCCCAGCAGCACGGGCTTGCGGGGGAGCCGTGTGGCCGCGGCGGTGAGGAGGAGCGCGCCGACGACCACGGCCAGCGCGTAACCGGAGATGAGCCAGCCGGCGGCGGACTCGGTGACCCCGAAGTCGCTGGCGACCTCGGGGAGCAGGCCCATGATGACGAACTCGGTGAGTCCGATGCCGAACGCCCCGATGGCGAGGGCGATCAGTCCTAGAGGCATGACGATTCTCCTGGTACATTGAGGGGGATACTTGCAGACGCGGCATATTGCGCGTCGAAAGACAATGATTGCACGCGCAAGTATCCAGCGCAAGCAACTATCTCGGAGGATGACCATGGGTATCGGCGACGACGCGGTCGAGGTGCGCGCGCAGGGGTGGCGGACGCTCGCCGCGCTGCACGGCCTGATCGAGTCCGCGCTCGAGCGCAGCCTCGGCGAATCCATCGGACTGTCCGTGGTCGAGTACACCGTGCTCGACGCTCTCGACCGGCAGGACGGGTGGCACATGCGCATGCAGCAGCTCGCGCGCGCCGCGGCCCTGAGCCCGAGCGCCACGACCCGCCTGGTGAACCGCCTGGAAGACCGCGGGCTCCTCACCCGCATCCTCTGCGCGGACGACCGCCGCGGCATCTACACCGAGCTCACCCCCGCGGGTCGAGAACTCTACGAGCGCGCCCGCCCGATCCACGACGCCGCCCTCGAGCAGGTGCTGGAGGATGCGGCCGCGCAGCCCGAGCTGGCTCCGGTGGTCGACGCGCTGCACGGCGTCGCCCTGCCCGCGCTCGCCGCGGGGTGAACCGGTCGGGGTCCGACCCGACGAGTGCGGGAGACTGAGGGAGATGAACGACACGATCCCGTCCGACCGCGAAGCTCCGCTCCGCCGCACGCTCCTCGTCGGCTCGGGCAAGCTCGCCGCTCGCCTCGCGCCGCGACTTCTCGAGCGCGGGGGCGAGGTCATCGCGTTGCGGCGCAGCGACGGTGCGCTGCCGCCGGGGGTGGTCGGACTGCGTGCGGACCTGTCCCTCCCGCTGTCGACCCCGCTACCCGCGGTCGACGCGATGCTCGTCACCCTGCCGCCCGGTGACACCTCGAGCGCATACCGCACCGCATTGACGAATCTCGCGGAGGCTCTGCCCGCCGTTCCCGCCCGGACCGTGTTCGTGTCGTCGACGGGGGTGTTCGAGGGAGTGGACGCCGCGCATCCGCTCACCGAGCAGGACGAGCCGGTGCCGGCGACCGAGCGATCCCGCGGACTGTACGACGGCGAGAGGGCGGCGATCGAGCTGTTCGACGCCGTGGTCGTGCGCCCTGCGGGGATCTACGGCCCCAGTCGGGAGTTCCTGTTGCGGAAGGTGCGCGAGGGTTCGCCGGTGAACCACCGGCGGCGGACGAATCGCATCCATGAGGCGGATCTGGTGCGGGCGCTCGACCTGCTGCTGCGCATGGATGAGCCGCCCCGACTCGTGCATGCCGTCGATGCGGCACCGGCCCCCCTCGGAGACGTCGTCGGGTACATCGCGCGGACCCTCGACGTGAGCGCACCGCCCGACGATCCCTCGGCTTCCCCGAGCGGGCTCGTCTACGACGGGTCCCTGCTCCACTCCCTGCTGGGGAGCCTCGACCACCCCACGTACGAGACCGGGTACGCGGAGATGATCGCCGGATCCGCGGGGCGGGGCCCAGGGGTCTGAAAGCTCCCCGCGGCGCGGGTCAGCGGCGTCGGCGGAGCGCGGCGGACACGACCGCGACGATCGTGCCGACGACGACGCCGATGGTGGTCTCGACGGCCCGGTCGCGCAGCAGGACGTCGGCGGGGATGGGGGCGGCCAGCCCGACCATGAGCAGAGCCAGCGGGGTGACGAAGACCATCGCGATCCCGTAGTTGCGACCCACGAACATCTCGGCGGACGCCTGCAGCAGAACCGCGACCCCGATGATCGCCAGCGGCGGCAGGTCGAGGGCGAGGATGCCGGCGGCGACGAGGATTCCCAGCAGCGTGCCCACGAGTCGCTGCACGCCCCGGATCACGCGCGCCGTCACGTGGGCTCCGCTCACGGCGGCCACGGCTCCCACGGCCGCCCA
Source organism: Microbacterium sp. MYb66 (assembly GCF_002979435.1). Taxonomy (GTDB): domain Bacteria; phylum Actinomycetota; class Actinomycetes; order Actinomycetales; family Microbacteriaceae; genus Microbacterium. The sequence continues at coordinate 60,715 of NZ_PCOV01000007.1, forward strand.
GTACCAGTGCGATTCCATGATGAGCAGACCCGCGATCCCTGCGGCGACGGTCGCGATGCCGACGGTGATCGACATCTCCCACGCGGTCGCCTCCACCGGGCGGAGGCTCTTGCGCGGGGTCTCCGCCTGTGCCCGGGTGAAGAGGGTGACGGTCGTCGTGATTGCCAGGCCGAACAGCACGCTCGCCCCGCCGACGAGCAGCACGGAACCGAAAGCGGATGCCGTCGCCGGGATGGTCGCGCAGGCGCCGACTGCGAACACCGGGAACAGCGGCCCGGGTGGATGCCACTGCATCGAGTAGGCGAGCAGGGTCACGGCCGACGCGATGACCGCGACGACGAGGACGCTGACGGCGGCAGGCGCGGACACCACCGAGAGTGCCGTGCCGATGAGCATCGCGAGGAGGAGGATGCCGCCCGCGCTCGCCTGCATCCGGATGCGGTCGCGGAACACGTCGTGGCGCCCGTACAGGGCGGCGAAGGCGCCGAAGCTGGCGTAGATGCTCAGGTCGAGACGGCCCAGCATCCACAGGACGAGGAGCGGCACCGCCACGCTGACCGCGGCGCGCAAGGCCACCCGGTGGTCGCCGCGATGCGGTTCGACGCGCAGGACGCCGGTCCACACTCGACCCCGGGAATCCGCCACCGATCCAGCCTACGTCGGACACCGACTCCTTCGTCGCGGGTCGGTCGATGCACTCTCCGGCACGGCTCCCCGCGTCTCAGCGCCGACTCCGGCCCTTCCACATCGCCCGCAGCGCCTCGGCCGCCCGCGACGAGGCGTCTCCGAGCGGGTTGTCGGTGACCATGTAGGTCCAGGTGGCCGAGGGGCGACGAGCCCGGCCGGCGTCGAGGGCGGCCTGGATGTCGAGGTCGCCGTCCTGGCGGAGCGCCTCGCCGGCGGCGGCGTACGCGCGGTCGAAGAAGCCGTCGAACTCCTTCAGCGCGATCGTGTGGAACTCGTCGAGCGGGTTCTGGCCGCCGAGCGCACGAAGATGGATCCCGTCCCGTGTGGCCTGCAGCAGGCCCAGGTGCTCGGTCCACTGGTCGTCGAGGTGCATCAGCAGCACCTCGCGGATGCCGTCGATGGCCGCGGCATCCGGGGAGTGTCCTCCGAGATCGCCGATCCGCTCGCGCACCGCATCGTCCGAGGCATCAGCCGCTCGCGCTCGAACAGCACGGTGTCGCGCTGCCTGCGGATGGCGCGGGTGTATCCCCAGGTCGAGCGGTGCAGGTCGGCGCGGATCGCCTCCGAGATGCGCTGGGCGGTCTCGGTGATGACGTGCCTGCGCGCGTCGTCGAGACGTGACGGGTCCTCGACCTGCTCGCGGATCGTGCGCGTCGCGTTGTTCAGCACCAGCTCGTCCGTGACGCTGCTGAAGCGGATCGCGGATCCGGGGTCTCCCTGGCGGCCGGCGCGACCGCGCAGCTGCGCATCCAGTCGGCGCGACGGATACATGCCGACCTGGATGACGGCGAGCCCGCCGCGTGCGGCCACCGCGTCATGAGCGGCCCCGTCGACGCCGCCGAGCACGATGTCGGTGCCGCGACCGGACATCTGCGTGGAGATGGTGAGGGCGCCGAGCTCTCCGGCCCGGGCGACGGTGTGCGCTTCGTCGCGGTCGTTCTTGGCGTTCAGCACGCGCGCCTCGATGCCGCGTCCGCCGAGGAGATCGGCCATCCGCTCGGATTCCGCGATGCTCTGGGTGCCCACGAGGATCGGCTGGCCGGTGCGGTGCCGGCGCTCGACCTCGTCGACGGCTGCGGCGGCCGCGGCCTCCGGCGTGGCGAGCACGACGTCGTCCTCGTCTGTCCGGCGCAGCGGGAGCCGACGCTCCACGCGACCGGAGCGGAGGCTGTAGAACTCGGTCAGCTCTTCGGCGACGGCGATCACGGTGCCGCTCATGCCGGTCAGCAGGTCGTAGCCGAGGAGCAGGTCCTGCACAGTGAGCGAGTCGAGGATGATGCCCGCCCCGCTGGCGGTGAGCCCCTCCTTGGCCTCGACGGCCGCGTGCAGCCCGTCCGGCCACCGCTGCCCGGGGGCGATCCGGCCCCGGCTGGTGTTCACGAGACGGAGTCGACCGTCCTCCACGACGTAGTCGACGTCACGGCGCATGAGGACGTCGGCGTGGAGCGCCAGGTTGAGACGCGTGAAGGTCGGGATGTTCTCGTCGGCGAAGAGGTTGACACCTCCGAGACGCGCCTCCAGAAGATCGAGTCCCGCGTCGGTGAAGGAGACCGTCGCACCGTCGTGGTCGACCTCGTAGTGGGTTCCCGCTTCGAGTCCGGTGACCAGTTCCGCCGCTTCGGCGGTGTCGTCGCCGGACGCGGGGGTCGTGCCGGCGAGGACGAGCGGCACCATCGCCTCGTCGATCATCACGGCATCCGCCTCGTCGACGATCGCGACGTCGCGCGCCGGAGCCACTCGCTCCGTCGGACTCAGCCGGAACCGGTCACGGAGCACGTCGTAGCCGACCTCGCTGACGCTGACGTACGTGACCTGTGCACGGTAGGCCGCGCGACGCTCCTTCGACGTGTGGGGCTGCGCGACGGCCGCGGACGAGATGCCGAGCGCCGAATACAGCGGCCCCATCCATTCGGCGTCGCGGGCGGCGAGGTAGTCGTTGACCGAGATGACGTGCACGCTTCGGCCGAGGAGCGCGAACGCCGCGGCGGCGAGGGCCCCGGCGAGCGTCTTCCCCTCGCCCGTGTCCATCTCGACCGCAGAGCCGTCCAGCATCGCGGCCGCCGCGAGGTACTGCTCGCGGAACGGCTCGGTCCCCAGGCCCCGCTGTGCGGCCTCCCCGGCGAGGGCGAGCACCTCCGCGTGCGGGGAGTCGGATGCGGTCGTCTGTGCACGCTCCCGCAACTGCTCCGCGGTGAGGCCCTGCAGCGCTTCACGCCTCTCGAGCGCGGCATCCACCACGGTGCTCTGGCGCGCGACCGAGGCCGCGCCGGGAAGGCCGAGGACTCGCCTCACCCATTCCGGTGTCTTCATGTCTTCCCCCTCGACGGGTCGGTCACCCCCGCCTCGTCGATCCGATCCCGCCGCACCCGGGAGCTTAGGCGGTGAACATGGGCGCGACCGGGGTGGTGGGTTGCAGTCGTCCCACTCTCCCTCCAGACTGGCGACGTCCGAGTCTCTCGACGAAGGAAGCGATGCCCGTGCCCCGTCCGCCTCACGTCGTCGTCGTCGGCGGTGGCATCCTCGGCGCTTCGACCGCCGCGCACCTGATCCGCGCCGGGGCGCGTGTGACGATGCTGGCCGCCGCGACGTTCGCCGATGGAGCATCCGGGCGTTCGCTGTCCTGGCTCAACTCCTCGGGCGAACGCTCCCGCGACTACCACTACCTGCGCCTGCTGGGCCTCGACCGGTATCGCACCTGGAGTGCGCGGCATCCCGACAGCGCCCGATTCCTCCGTTTCGACGGCGCGCTGAAGTGGGCGCGACCGGGGCAGAGCCTGCGAGAGACCTTCGACCGTGAGCGTTCGCGCGGCTACGACGCCGTCTGGCTCGACCGTGACGCGGTCGCGGCGCGACTGCCGGACGTGCGGTCGGAGGCGGTCCCCGACGAGGGCGCGATCTTCAACCCGGGGGAGGGGTGGGTCGATCTGCCGCACCTGATCCCCGGTCTCGTGGCCGAGGCCGTCGCGGGCGGGGCGCGCATCCTGGAGCACACGGGATCGGTCGACGTCGTGGTCGACGACGCCCGGGTTCGCGGCGTGCGCTTCGCGGACGGACAGCGGATCGATGCGGATCGGGTCGTGCTCGCGACGGGGGCCGGGGCTCCCGCGCAGCTGGCCGCGCTCGGCGTCGCCGTGCCGGATGCGACGGTTCCCGCGTGCATCGTCGTCACGGAGCCGCTGCCCGCCCCTGTTCGCACCGTGCTGAACACGCCGCGCGTCGCCGTCCGCCCGATGCCCGACGGAGGCGTGTCGCTCGACGCGGGATGGGCGGAGCGCTCGATCGTGGTCGGCGCGGACGGCACGCTCACGGCGCCCGCGGAGACGATCGACGGACTGCTCGCCGAGGCGGCGGAGGTGCTCGCCGGACAGCCGTCCCTGACGGTGCGACGCATCGGCGTCGGTCCGAAGCCGATCCCGGGCGACGGCGAGCCCGTCGTCGGCGCGGTGGATGCGGTGCCCGGCCTGTCCGTCCTGTTCACGCACTCCGGCGCGACGCTCGGCCTCATCCTCGGAGAACTGGTCGCCGAGGAGCTCGTCACGGGGAACCCGTCGCCGGTGCTGACGCCCTATCGGATCGAGCGCTTCTCGACGGGCATCGTCGCGGCCGGGGCAGACAGCGCGGCCTGGACGCCGGTCTCCACCCGCTGACGCCGGTCGGATTCACGCGGGGTCCCGCCGATCCCGCGTGCCCCGACGCATCTCGACGCGCACTCCCGTTCCTCGATCGCGACTATTGACACCGTTCCCAATCTGCGCAAGAGTACTGACGTGGGAACGTTCCACATTTAGTCATCACGACGATCCACCGCAGAGAAAGCGATATCGATGAGCGACCTGATCCCGGTTCCCGACGACTTCGAGGCATGCGTGCAGCACGCCATCGACCAGGACGGCAAGGCGCGTTCCCTGGTCGAGCAGGCGGTGGAGCGGGGCGTCGAGCGCGTCTACCTCGTCGGCTGCGGCGGATCGCACTTCGGCACCTACCCCGCGTTCGACCTGCTCGACCGCTACGCACCCGGCATCGTCTCGCAGCGCATCACCAGCGCCGAGCTGACCTCGCGGGCGCCGATCGGGCTCGACGAAAAGGCGCTCGTCGTCGCCGCATCGCACTCGGGCAACACCCCCGAGACCGTCGCCGCGGCGGAGTTCGCGAAGGTGCGCGGCGCCCTCGTCGCCGGCATCTCGCGTCAGGGTGACAACGGTCTCTCCCGCATCGGCGACGTGCACCTCGACTACCCGGACACGATCTCGATCACCGAGCCGAAGCTCGTGCACAACGAGCAGATCGCCGCCGCGCTGCTGGACGCCTACGGTGCGCCCGAGAAGGCTGCCGAGCTGCGGGCCGGCATCCCGGCCCTCCCAGGCGCGCTGCGTGCGGTGAAGGACGAGGTCGCCGAGGCAGGCGAGCGGGTCGCCGACCTCCTCGCCGCCGCCGATGCGCCGCTGAGCTACATCGTCGGAGGCGGGCCGGCCTACGGCATGGCGAAGATGATGGCGTGGTGCTACTTCCAGGAGATGAGCTGGATGAACTCCGCCGCTCTCAACGCCGGCGACTTCTTCCACGGCCCGCTGGAGATGGTGCTCGAGGACACCACGGTCGTCACGCTCGTGGCCGAGGACGCGAGCCGCGAGCTCGGCGAGCGCGTCGTCCGCTTCGCCGAGAAGCAGACCCGCAACTCCGCCGCGGTCGACACCGCGAAGTTCTCGCTGCCCGGCATCCCCGCCGACTCGCGCCCCGACCTGAGCGTGATCGCGCTGATGAGCGCGGAGCGCCGTGTGCTCGATCACGTGGCGGCGCGCCGGGGGCACGACACGTCCCAGCGCCGCTACATGTACAAGATCGCCTACTGAGCGGCGGGCGGGAGCTTCCGATGAGAGTCCTCGGTGCCGGTGACAACGTCGCCGATCGATACCTGCATCAGGCGATGCTGTACCCCGGCGGGAACGCCGTGAACGTCGCCGTCTTCGCCGCCCGGCTCGGTGCGCGCGCCGGCTACCTCGGCGTTCTGGGCGATGACGCGGCGGGGCGGCAGATCCTGCGGGCGCTGGAGGCCGAGCACGTCGACACCGCCCTCACGCGGGTCGTGCACGCGCCCAACGCGACTGCCGACGTGGAGCTGGTCGGCAACGATCGTGTCTTCCTCCGTTCGGATCGCACGACGGCGCTCTTCGAGCTCGACGACGCTCAGCTCGAGGCGATGGCCGACTATGACGTGGTGCACTCGGGATACGCCGGGCCGCTGCTGACGCGCATCCCCGACATGGCGCAGAAGGCGCGCGTCTCGTTCGACTTCGGAAGCCGCTTCGACGCGGAGGAGGTGCGGCCGTACCTGTCGCACCTCCACCTCGCGAGCTTCTCCGGTGGGCACATGGACGGGGAAGAGGCGCGGATGCTCGTGCAGCGGGTTCTCGACGCAGGTGCGGAATACGCGCTCGTCACGCTCGGCGCACACGGGGCGCTGCTCGGCTCCGCCGAGGGGATCAGCCAGCAGGCGGCCGACCGGGTCAACGTCCGCGACACCCTCGGCGCGGGCGACGCGTTCATCGCCGGAGTGCTCGTGGGCATCGGCACGGGCCGCGACATCCGCTCCACGCTGGTCGCCGCGAGCGCCCAGGCCGCCCAGGTCTGCCAGGTCAACGGCGCCTTCGAGCACGGGATCCCGTTCGACGCCGAGGCCGTGCGCCGCCAGCATGGGAACACACGACAGAGCAACGACGACCAGGAAGCGGTGAAGGCATGAGCCTGCGCATCGGAGTGGACACGGGTGGGACGTTCACGGACGTCTGCGCGTTCGACGAGGAGACCGGGCGCGTGCACGTGCGCAAGGTCTCGAGCACCCCGGACGACCCGGGGCGCGCGATCGTCCAGGGGGTCACCGAGATCCTCGACCAGATCGGCGGGCGCACGATCGACGAGGTCGGCTACTTCGCGCACGGCACGACGGTCGGCACGAACGCGCTCCTCACCGGCCGCGGTGCCCGCACGGGACTCATCACCACCCGCGGGTTCCGCGACCTGCTCGAGCTCGGCCGCGGTCGCCGCCCCAGCATGTACGACCCGCAGGCCGATAAGCCCACGCCGCAGGTTCCGCGTCATCTGCGCATGGAGGTCACCGAGCGGGTCCGTCACACCGGTCTCGTGGAGACTCCTCTGGACGAGGACGACGTGCGTCGTGCCGTGCGGGAGCTCAAGGATGCGGCCGTGGACTCGATCGCCGTCTGCCTCCTCTACAGCTACCTGAACGCGGATCATGAACGCCGCATCGGCGAGATCATCCGCGAGGAGATGCCCGACGTCTACGTCTCGCTGTCGTGCGACGTGCTGCCCGAGTTCCGCGAGTACGAGCGGCTGTCCACGGTCGTCACGAACTCCTACGTCGGCCCGGTCGTGGCGAACTACCTGGCGCGTCTGCGGCAGGTGCTCGCGGATCGCGGACTCACCGCGGTGCCGCACGTCACGCAGAGCAACGGCGGCGTCATCCCGTTCTCCACCGCCGAGGCGCTGCCCGTGCGGCTCGTCCTGTCGGGCCCGAGCACCGGGGTCGTGGGCGCTGCGCAGATCTGCTCGGCCGCAGGGTTCGACGACATCATCACCTTCGACATGGGCGGCACGTCCTCGGACATCTCGCTGGTGCAGGAGGGCCGCCCGAAGGTGACGGCGGGGATGGAGCTCGATGGACGCCCGGTGCGGTCGCCCATGCTCGACATCCACACCGTCGGTGCGGGCGGCGGATCGCTCGCCTGGATCGACAGCGGGAACCACCTGCGCGTCGGCCCGCAGAGCGCCGGGGCCTTCCCGGGACCCGCGTGCTACGGCAACGGCGATGACGCGGCGGTGACCGACGCGAACGTCGTGCTGCGGATGCTGAACCCGGAGTACCTGCTCAACGGGCAGATGAAGATCGACCGCAGCGCCTCGGTCGCCGCGGTGCAGCGCCTGGCGGAACCGCTCGGTCTGTCCGTGGAGGAGACGGCGCTCGGCATCCTCCGGGTCGTCACGGCCAACATGGCCAGGGCGATCCGCGTCGTCAGCGTCCAGCGCGGCTACGACCCCCGCGAGTACGCTCTCGTCCCGTTCGGCGGGGCGGGGCCCCTCCACGCCTCCCGGCTCGCGCGCGAACTCGGGATGCGCACCATCGTCGTCCCGGAGATCCCGGGAGCGCAGTCCGCCCTGGGCCTGCTCATGACCGATGTGAAGACGGACTTCATGCGCACGCTGATCACGGCGATCGACGACTCGTCCGCCGCGACCGTGGATGCGGTCTTCGACGAGCTCGCCCGGCGCGCCCAGGAGTGGTTCGTCGAGGAGGAGGTCGACGAGGGCGGACGCGAGCTGCGTCGGCGCATGGACCTGCGCTACCGCGGCCAGAACTTCGAGCTCGCCGTCGAGGTGCCCGAGGGACACGGCTTCGTCGAGCACGGGGTCGGCGCCGTGATCGAGCTGTTCCATGAGGCGCACGAGCGCGTCTACGGCTACCGCTCGGAAGACGCCGCCGTCGAGGTCGTCACCTTCCGCCTGGAGGCCTCGGGCTCGGCTGCGCACGTCGACGTCCGCCGTGACGAGACGAGCCCGTCGGATCCGGCGAAGGCGATCGTGGAGACACGGAGCACGTGCTTCGACCCTGCGGAGGGATACGTCGACACCCCGGTGTACGACCGCTCCCTCCTCACCCCGGGTGACGTGTTCACCGGGCCGGCGATCGTGGAGCAGATGGACACCACGACCGTGCTGCTGCCGTCCGACGCGTGCCGCGTCGACGAATATCGGAACCTCATCGTGGAGATCGGAGAACAGCGATGACCGCTGTCGAGTTGGACCCCGTGCTGGTGGAGGTCGTCGGCTCCGCGCTGTCGACCATCGTCGAGGAGATGAGCGAGACCCTGGTGAAGGCGGCGTACTCGCCGAACATCAAGGAGCGTCGCGACTGCACCGCGAGCCTGTTCGACGCCGAGGGGCAGGCGATCGCCCAGGACGAGGGCGGCTCGCCCCTGCATCTGGGTTCGCTCATGGGCATCGTGTCCGCGCTGCGTGAGCAGTACCCGCTGGATCAGATCCGACCGGGAGACGTGTTCATCGGCAACGACCCCTACACGGGTGGCGGATCGCACCTTCCCGACATCGTGCTGGCGACCCCGATCTTCGTCGACGGGGAGCTCACCGCCTGGGCGGCGACGCTGGCCCACCACGCCGACTTCGGCGACCGCGGGCACGCGCACATCTTCCAGGAGGCGATCCGCATCCCCCCGGTCCACCTGGTGCGCGAGGGCGTGCGGCAGGACGAGCTGCTCCAGCTCATCCTGCTCAACTGCCAGGTGCCGGAGGAGCGCATCGCCGACCTGCGGGCTCAGGAAGCCGCGCTGCGCGTGGCGGACACCCGCTACCGCGAGCTGTGCGAGCGGTACGGCGTCGACGTCGTGCGCGCGATCGGCGCGGAGCTGCTCGACTACACCGAGCGCCGGACCCGTGCCGCCATCCTGGAGTTCCCGGATGGGGAGTACTCGTTCGAGGATCGCTTCGACTGCCCGGAGCTGGACGACGAGCTCACCCTCCGTGTCCGCATCGTCGTGAGCGGCGACCGGATGCTGTTCGACTTCGCCGGCAATCCTCCGCAGGTCCGCGCCAGCGTCAACGTCGTGTGGACCGGTCTGTACGCGGCGGTCTACTACACGATCAAGACGCTGATCGATCCGGACATCGCGCCGAACGCGGGCCTCTACCGGCCGGTGACGATCGAAGCGCCGGAGGGGTCGATCATCAACTGCTCGGCGCCGGCGGCGGTGAACGGACGCAGCGAGACGTGCCAGCGCATCGTCGACCTGATCCAGGGCGCACTCGCCCCGGCGGTGCCCGAGCGCATCACGGGGGCGTCGAACGGTGCGAACACCGGCGTGCACTTCTCCGGGCACGACCGTGCGCGCGGCCGGGACTTCGTCTACCTCGAGACCATCGGCGGCGGCAGCGGGGCCCGGTACAACAAGGACGGTCTCGACGGCGTGCAGGTGCACATGACGAACACCTCGAACCTGCCGGTCGAGAGCCTCGAGACGGAGTACCCGCTCATGGTCGAGGCCTACGAGTTCATCGAGGACTCCGGAGGCACGGGGGAGCACCGCGGGGGCATGGGCATCCGGCGGCGCATCCGGGCGGAGGCCGAGGACGTGCACTTCTGGCTCGACACGAGCCGGCAGAAGTCGCAGCCCTGGGGCGTGTTCGGCGGCGGTTCCGGTGCTTCGGCGCGATGCACCCTGAGCGAGGACGCGACCCCGATCGATCACGGCTACACCGTGCTGCAGCCGGGGCAGTGGGCCTCGATCGAGACCGCGGGAGCGGGCGGCTACGGCGATCCGGCAGCCCGTCCGGACGCGGCCCTCGAGGCGGACGTCCGCGACGGCCGGGTGTCGGCGGAGACGGCCCGACGGCACCGAGACTGAGCCGCGTCTCCTCAGACGGCCGCGGCGGAGTCCCGCACCAGCAGCTCGGCGGTGAGCATCTGGCGCGCGGGCTCCGCCGTTCCTCCGCGGATGATCCCGACGAGGGTCGTCGTCGCGGTCGCCCCGAGTCGCTGACGCGGCTGCTCGATGACGGTGACGGCCGGCTGCACCATGGTCGTCCAGTCCTGGTCGTCGAAGGCGATGAACGACAGGTCGTCGGGGATGACCAGACCGGCGGAGCGGATGCCGCGGAACGCGCCCGAGCTCAGCACCGCGTCGGTGGCGTGCAGCGCCGTGGCCTCGATGCCGCGCGCGAAGAACTCCTCGACCGCCTTCTGCGCGTCGGCGGTCGTGTAACCGGAGCGGATGATCAGGGCGTCGTCGATCTCGATGTCGGCCTGCCGCAGCGCACGGAGGTAGCCGACGAGGCGCTGTGCCGACGGCCTCAGGAGCGAGAGGTCGAAGTCCTCCGCCGGTCGATCGGTGAAGCTCTCGAGCGTGGAGCGCACCTGCGAAGCCTCGGTGACCAGAGCGATCCGGCGGTGGCCGTCGGCGATGAGCGCTCGCACGGCCTGCTCGGTCGCGTCGACGTGGTCCACGGAGACCAGGGGCAGGTTCTCGAGTCCCGGCATCCGGCGGTCCAGCAGCACGATGGGCATGCCCTCGCTCTCGAGGCGGATGATCGCCGAGGGGTCGGGTTGGAACACGGGCGCGATCACGATGCCGTCCACCCGCTGCTCGGCGAGGAGCTCCAGCGAGCGCGCCTCGATGTCGGCGTCGTTGTCGGTGTTGCTCACGAGCACTTCGAATCCCGCCGCTCTGGCGGTGTCGGCCAGGCCGCGCAGGACCGCCGAGAAGAACGGGATGGCCACGTCCGGGACGACGATGCCGATGGTGTTGGTGGCGCCGGACTTCATGGCCCTGGCCAGCTGGTTCGGGCGGTAGCCCAGGCGGTCGGCGGCCTCGAGGACCTTCTTGCGCGTCTTGTCGCTGGCCGACCCGTTCTGCGCCAGCACGCGCGCCGCGGCGGACTTGGACACCCCCGCGGCCTCTGCGACGTCGATGATCGTCACTGCTCCGTGCGCCATGCGTGGTCCCCTCGTCGGTCGATGGCATCGTAGCGGACGAGACGTCCTCCACCATCGCGGCAGATCACCGTGCGGTAAATCTTCCTCAATGATATTGACATCGTTCCCAACGTGCGTAAGAGTAAGACGAATACCAAGCGGGAACGTTCCCAATATGGTGTTGAAATGCAGTTTCTCCCACCGAAGAAGACAGGAGGAGGAGGTTCACCGCAGAACCCGGTCACAGCGGGCGAGCGAGCACCCGAACGGCTCACCGCGTCCACAGCCCGGCTCTCGGCATCGACGCCGAGCACGCACTTTCTCTTCTTCCCGCCCTAAAGGGCCCTCAAGAGACGGACTCACAGCATGAACACTCTCACCACCCGATTCCCGCGCGGCACCCGCGCTCGCGGGGCGCGGATCATCGGCCTGGTCGGCGCCGCGACGATGGCACTGACCCTGGGCCTCGCCGGCTGCGCGAGCGGCTCCGACAGCGGCGGCGGTGCGGCCGCCGCCGACCAGACCCTCAAGATCGGGTTCTCGGCCGAGCCCCCCGGGTTCAAGACCGGTGTCGACCAGGGGTCGGCGAACCGACAGCTCACCACTCTCGTGCGCCGCGGCCTGCTCTCGTACGGCCCCGACGGCGAGGTGGTCCCCGCGCTGGCCTCCGACTACGAGGTGAGCGACGACGGACTCACCTACACCTTCACCCTCCGCGACGGACTCGCGTTCTCCAATGACGAGGACCTCACCTCCGAGGACGTGAAGCGGACCTTCGAGTTCCTGGCCGTGCCCGAGAACGGCGCCGCCGACCAGACCTCGTTCGCGAACATCGCCGGCATCGAGACGCCGGACGACACCACGGTGGTGCTCACGCTCTCCGAGCCGCAGACCGCGCTGCCGAAGGTGATCGCCAACCCCCTGAACGCGATCGTGCCCGAAGAGGCCGTCGACGCGGACGGCGTGCCCGTCGGTGCCGGACCCTTCATGGTCACCGACTACAAGAAGGGCGTCTCGTACACGCTCGAGGCCGACCCCCACTACTACGAGGCCGACTCCGTCGAGCTCGACAAGATCGTGATGACGTTCATGGCCGACGCGCAGACCCGTGTGAAGGCGCTCGTCGGCGGTCAGGTCGACTTCATCGACTACGTGCCGGCAGCGGACTACGCCACCCTCGAGAACGCGAACGGCGTCACGCTCGACACGGCGCACGGTCTCTACGGCGCGCTCCAGTTCAACCTGACCGAGGGCCCGCTGGCGGTTCCGGAGGTGCGTCAGGCCATCGCCTACGCGCTCGACCTGGAGTCGCTGAACGAGGTCGGCACCCTCGGATACGGCACCTCGAACGGCGGCCTGCCGATCCCGGAGGACAGCGAGTACTTCGACGAGGAGCAGGCGAACCATTTCGCCCAGGACGTCGACAAGGCGAAGGATCTCCTCGCCGAGGGCGGGTACGCCGACGGCGGCTTCAGCCTGACGCTGCTCACCAACTCGCAGTACTTCGGCTACAGCGAGCGGGCGCAGGTCATCAAGAGCGACCTGGAGAAGATCGGCATCACCGTGGAGATCGAGACCGGCGACTACGCCAACCAGATCGCCAAGGGCAACAGCGGCTCGTACGACCTCATGATCGGGGGACCGCCCGCGGCGATCAACGACCCCTCCGCCCTCACCGGAGCCTTCATCGGCGGTCCGACCTTCGTCCGCAGCTTCGGCATCGACCAGGAGCTCTACGCGAGCCTGCTCGACGAAGGCGCCAAGACCGCGGACGGCCCGGAGCGCAAGGCGATCTACCACGAGCTGGGCGAGATCTACCTCGAGGACGTGCCGTTCGTGACATGGGGGCAGGGTGCTGCCGCCTACGCGTACTCCGACGACCTGGAAGGATTCGAGATGCTCAGCGGGCCGATCGTCTACTCGTCGATGTACAGCCTGGCCGGAGCACGGCTCACCGACTGAGCCGCGCCACGACGGCGCCCTCTGACTCGAATGGGTTCTCAATGATTCGCTACATACTGCTTCGACTCGGACTGGGTGTCGTCACCGTCTGGGGTGCCGTGACAGCCGTCTTCCTGGCGCTGCACGCCGTCCCCGGCGGACCGGCATCGATCATCCTCCAGGGGGGTGCCGGCGGCGGGGACGTCAACCCCGCCGCCGTCGCCGCCCTCGAGAAGGAGCTGGGGCTGGACCAGCCGCTGCTCGTCCAGTACTTCACGTACCTCGGCGACCTGCTGCGCGGTGACCTCGGCGACTCGATCAAGTACGCGACGCCGGTGACCGAGATCATCGCGTCGCCGCTCGGGAACACCGTGGCCCTGGTCGTCATGGCGCTCGTCATCGGCGGCGTGGTCGGTGTCGCCTTCGGCGTCGTGTCGGGCAACTGGCCGGGGAGCGTCGTCGATCGGGTGCTGTCGGGACTCATCTCGGTGGCCGTCTCGACGCCCGGCTTCGTGATCGCGATCTTCCTCTCCCTCGTCGTCGGCCTCAGCCTGGGCTGGTTCCCGTCTCTCGGCTACAGTCCGCCGGAAGACGGCATCGGCCCGTTCCTCTCCTACGCCTTCCTGCCGAGCCTGGCGCTGTCGTTCGGCTTCCTCGCGATCGTCGGACGGGTCATGCGGACGTCGATCCTCTCCGTGAGACGCGAGGACTGGGTCCGCACCGCTCGAGGGATGGGCCTGCCGCGGACGCGGGTGTTCCGGCGTCACGTCTTCCGCAACGCGGTCAACCCGGTGGTGACCGTCGCCGGCCTGCAGCTGGGCGGACTGCTCGGCGCCACCGTCCTGATCGAGCAGGTCTTCAACTGGCCGGGCATCGGCAGCACGCTGCTCAACGCCATCAACGGCCGCGACTATCCGCTCGTGCAGGGGATCGTCATCCTGTTCGCCGTGGTGTTCATCGTGACGAACCTCGTCGTCGATCTCCTTTACCGATTCCTCGATCCCCGAGTGGAGGGCTGATCCCGATGCGCAACGCGTTTCGAACCGTCTGGAACAGGTCCAGCCCCGGACTCTTCATCACGACGTGCGTCATGCTCGTGGTGCTGCTGTTCATCTTCATCTATCCGCTCTTCAGCGTCGTCAACCCGCTCACGCAGGACGTCGCGAACGCCTTCGCCCCGATCGGGACCCCCGGCCACCCGCTCGGGACCGACAACCTGGGTCGCGACACCTTCGCCCGACTGATCGTCGGACTGCGGACCGAGATCATCGTCTGCGCGTCCGGCACCCTGCTCGCCGCGCTCATCGGGACGCTCATCGGCATCCTCGCGGCCTACTTCCGCGGGTTCGCGGACCTTCTGCTGATGCGGGTCGTCGACGTCGTGCTCGCCTTCCCGAACCTCGTTTTCGCGATGCTCATCGTCTCGCTCTACGGCGCCAGCGACCTGACGGTCGTGGCGGTCTGCGCGATCGCGTTCTTCCCGAGCTTCGCCCGTCTCACCTACGGCGAGGTGCTCTCGCTGCGCCAGGCGCTGTACGTGGAGTCGGCCGAGCTGTTCGGCGGCACCCGCTGGCAGATCATCCGCGGCCCGCTGCTGCGCGGGGTCGGCCCGCTGGTTCTCGCGCAGGGATTCCTCACCCTCGCCTTCGCGGTCGGACTCGAGTCGGGCCTCAGCTTCCTCGGTCTCGGGATCACGCCGCCGCGTCCTTCGCTCGGCCTCATGATCGCCACCGGTCAGCAGTACTTCATGCAGAGTCCCTGGCAGCTGCTCATCCCGAGCATCGTCCTGGTCGCCCTGCTCGTCTCGCTCGGGTACGTCGCCGACTGGGTGCGCGATCTGCTGGATCCGCGCGGAGTGACCCGGCGTCGTCGTCCGGCGAGGACGATCGCCGCACAGCGCCGCAACAGCCTGCCGTCCGGACAAGGGGTCAACGCATGAACGCTCAGGGAGAGAACCTGCTGACGGTCTCCGGCCTCGACATCGGGGTCGCGGGCAAGGCGATCGTGCACGGCGCCTCGTTCACCGTCGCCCGCGGCGAGGTCGTCGCGATCGTCGGGGAGTCGGGCGCCGGCAAATCCATGACGGCGATGGCGATCCCCGATCTCCTCCCGCCCGGCACGACCCGCGGCGGTTCGATCCGCTTCGAGGGCAAAGAGCTGCTCGACGCGTCCGAGGCGGAGATGCAGCGCTACCGCGGCGCCGAGATCGCCTGCGTGTACCAGGAGCCGATGACGGCGCTGAACCCTCTGCACACGGTGGGCGACTTCCTCGCGGAGGCCATCGGCGCGCATGAGAACGCGACGACCGGGCGCCGCCGCGAACCGCAGGAGCTGCTCGAGCTCGTCGGGCTCGGCGGGTACGACGACCTCCTCAGGCGCTATCCGCATCAGCTCTCCGGTGGCCAGCGTCAGCGGATCATGGCCGCGGGCGCCGTCGCGTGGGAGCCGAAGCTGCTCATCGCCGACGAGCCGACGACCGCTCTCGACGTCACGACGCAGAAGAACCTGCTCGCGATGTTCCGCGAGGTGGTGCGCCGCGAGGGCATGGCGATGATCTTCGTGACGCACGACATGGGTGTCGTCGCGGACATCGCCGACTCGGTCGTGGTGATGCGCGACGGCCTCGTCGTCGAGACCGGTGACGTCTACTCGATCTTCGCGAGCCCGCAGCACGACTACACCCGCTCGCTGCTGGGCGCGGCCCGCGCGCTGCACGGCGCTCAGGCCGACATCGCGGCCCCGGCACACGAGCAGACGGTCGCCCATGATGCGGATGCCGCCGGAACGGCCCGGTCGGAGTCGGTGCCGGAGTCGGTGCCGGAGTCGGAGTCGGCCGCACAGACACCGACGTCGGATGCGGCGCCTGCCGTGGCGCTGGAGGTGCGCGACCTCGTGGTCGAGTACCGGCGTTCGGGGCTGCGGCGCCCGCGGACCGAGGAGAACCGGCGTGCCGCGGTGCAGGACGGGAAGCTCACCGTCGCCCGCGGCGAGACCCTCGGCATCGTGGGGGAGTCCGGCTCGGGCAAATCCACGATCGCGCGGGCGATCCTCGGGCTCGCGCCCGTCACCGGCGGTTCGGTCTCGCTCGCGGGCGTCGAGCTCGTGGGACTGCGCGGTCGTCGTCGCCGACGGGCGCTCTCGCGACTCGGGGTCGTCTTCCAGGACCCCACCTCGTCGCTCGATCCGAGTCTTCCGCTCTGGCGTGTGGTGACCGAGCCGCTCTGGCGCAGCGGCACCGTGCGCGACACCAGGGAGCTTCGGCGACGTGCGCGCGAGCTGCTGGTCGACGTCGATCTCGACCCGACCTGGATCGACCGCCGACGCCACGAGCTGTCGGGCGGGCAGCGGCAGCGCGTCGCCATCGCCCGGGCCGTCTCGCACCGCCCCGACGTGCTGATCGCGGACGAGCCGACCTCGGCGCTCGACGTGACGGTGCAGGTGACCGTGCTCGAGCTGCTGGCGCGTCTGCAGCGCGAGCACGACTTCGCCTGCATCTTCATCAGCCACGATCTGTACGTCGTGTCGACCATCTCCGACCGGGTGCTCGTGATGAAGGACGGGCGGATCGTCGAGAGCGGCGCGACCGCCGACGTCATCCATGACCCGGAGAACGAGTACACCCGCACGCTGCTCGGCGCCATCCCGGTGCCGGATCCGGTGGCGCAGCGGGCGCGGCGCGATGCGGAGGAGTCCGTGTGGTCTCCGGGAGGAGATCTGTGATGCGGCCCGAGTACGCGACGCCCGGCCGGTACGGCGCCAAGGAGGTGGCCGTCGGCACGCGCGGGATGGTGGTCAGCTCGGAGCCGATCGCCGTCGAGGCGGGAGCCGCCGTGCTGCGCGACGGAGGCAACGCCCTGGATGCCGCGCTCGCCGTCGCCGCGACGCAGCTGGTGACCGAGCCGCACATGACCTCGCTCACCGGGGGCATCTCGCTCGTGTACCGCGAGGCGTCGTCCGGCGCTGCCGCGTATCTCTCCGGCAACGTCAACGCACCTCTGGCGGAGCTGTCGGACTTCGGCGGCGCCGACCTCACCCGGGCGCGCGGCGTGCCCGTGCCCGGATGGTGGCCGGCGTTCACGGCCGCCCACGCGCGCTTCGGATCGCTCTCGGTGGGCCGACTGCTCGCTCCGGCGATCGATGCGGCGCGGGAGGGCTTCGCGGTGTCGCCGTATCTCTTCGGCGAGATGTACAACGCGCGGCAGAACCTCGGGCGCAACCCGGAGTCCCGGGAGATGTACTTCCGGGACGGGTCGATCATCGGTCCGGGCCAGGCCCTCGTGCAGGAGCGGGTCGCGCGCACGCTGGAGCGGCTGCGCGACGAGGGTATGAGCTACTACCTCGGCGACTTCGCGCGGGCCTTCTGCGCGGCGAGCGATTCGGACGGCGGGGTCATCTCGAGGGCCGACTTCGAGGCGTACCGGCCGGAGTGGGCCGACCCGGTGCGGGGGACGTATCGGGGGTTCGAGGTCATCGGCTCGGCTCCCCCGGACGACGGCGGGCTGCAGCTGGTCGAGGCCTTCAACATCCTGGAGAACCTCGACCTCGCGGCACTGGGTCCGGCGAGCGCCTCGCCCGAGACGCTGTCGGCGCTCATCGCCGTCCACAACGCCGTCTACTACGCGGCCCCTCGCGAACGGCGCTTCCGTGAGAACGAGCGCATCATGGACGTGCTGCTGTCGAAGGAGTACGGCCGCCAGCGGTTCGAGCTGCTCGACACGCTCGCCGGCCCCGCCGGAGCTGCGCCGCCCTCGCCGGGCACCATCCACCTGTCCGTCGTCGACGCCGACCACAACGTCGCCACCCTCACCCACTCGCACATGGCCTCCCCGTGGGTGAACGGGCTGTTCGCCGAGGGGTTCCAGCTCGCCGGCGGAGGATCCTTCTTCCAGCGCGTGATGCCGCAGCCGGGTGAGCGCGCGACCATCTATCTGGCACCGAGCATGGTCCTGCGCGACGGTGCGCCGGTGATCGCGTCGGGGTCGCCCTCGGTGTCTCTCGTGGCCTGCGTCCTGCAGAACCTGGTGAACCTCATGGACTTCGGCATGCCGATCGAGCAGAGCGTCGCCGAGCCGCGCTTCGGTGCGCGCCCGCACGAGCCCGCCCGGGGATGGGTGCCGGGAACGACGCTCGAATCCGGCTTCCCCGACACGGTGCTGGCCGAGGTGCAGCGCTGGGCCGGGCGCAATCGCCTCTGGACGCGGGAGATCGGGCCGTGGAACTCGATGGCCGGGAACTTCGACGGCATCACGATCGATCCCGTCACCGGGGAGATGCGGTCGTGCGGCGACCCGCGGCGGATGGGCGTCGCCGTCGCGGCCTGACCTCGGGGGGCCGATGGATCGCGCGAGCCGTAGCCTGGGGCCATGACGATCACACCTGCACGCACGGCCGTCGAGGTCGTCGACTGGCGGCGCCGCGTCTTCGCCCTGTATGCCGCGGTGCGTCACGCCGACGAGCCGGAGGAGGCGCACGAGCTCTGGCGGATCGAACGGGACGACCTGATGCTCCGGCATCCCGCCACGCCCCTGCTGCCGGACGCGCGCGCGCTGTTCGAGGGGCTGCCGATCGCCTCGTACGATCCGCAGTGGCGCTTCGAGCTTCCGATCGTGCCCGCGGATCCCGGCGGGTTCGAGTTCGCGACCGGAACCGACGGCGTCGTGCCGTTCGAGCGGGTCGGCAGGGTCGAGATCCCGGATGCCGGATCGCTCGACGTGTGGCGGCTGAAGTCGTACGGCGGAGGTCTCTTCGTGCCGGTGCGCGATGCGCTCGCCGGGCGCCCCGGGGGCACCTACGGCGGGGGACGCTACCTGCTCGACACGGTCAAGGGCGCCGACCTCGGCTCCGACGCCGAGCGCGGGACGATCGTGCTCGACTTCAACTTCGCGTACAACCCGTCGTGCGCCTACGACCCCGCGTGGGCCTGCCCCCTGGCGCAGCCGGGCAACGTGCTCCCGGTGGCGGTCCCCGTCGGGGAGATGTACGCCGGCTGAGGAGGCGCCGGCGGTCTCCTACCGCGCGCGACATCTCGTGGTTTAGGTCTGTTTAGTGGATTCGAATCCCAACCCACCACGTTGTATGCCTATTTTCGCGCCGACTTTCGGGCGCTGACTCGCCTTGTTGACTTAAGTCGGCAAAACCGGTTTACTAAGCGTGTTCGGCCTCCCGTAAAGGCCGTGCGCCGCACAGCAAGGAAGCCGGCACCCGAGCTTCCGAACGAAGGAGTTTCTCGCAATGAAGCGTTATGCAGGTGTCCTCGCCTTGGCCGCCCTCGCCCTGCCCCTCGCCGCCTGCGGCTCGACCGGCGGCGGCGACGCCCCCGAGAGCGCAGAGCTGACCTCGGGTCCGATCACGATCTGGTACTCCACGAACGAGCAGGAGATCGCCTGGGCGGAAGCCGTGGTCGAGGCCTGGAATGCCGATCACCCCGATGAGAAGGTCAAGGCCGCCGCGATCCCGTCCGGCAAGTCGTCCGAAGACGCGATCGGCGCGGCGATCACGGCGGGCAACACGCCGTGCCTCGTCTACAACACGGCCCCGGCCGCAGTGCCCGCCTTCCAGAAGCAGGGTGGACTGGTCAACATCTCGACGACCTTCGACGACGGGGAGTCGTTCATCACCGAGCGGTCGGGGGCCGCGGCAGACGGCTTCCGCTCGCCCGACGGCGACCTGTACCAGGTGCCGTGGAAGGCCAACCCCTTCATGCTCTACTACAACAAGGACGTCTTCGCGGCGGCCGGACTCGACCCCGAGAACCCCGAGCTGGCGACCTATGACGACGTGCTCGCGGCCGCGGCGGCGATCAAGGAGAGCGGTGCCGCCGACTTCTCGCTCTACCCGCCGGCATCCGGCGATTACACCAACGCGCTCTTCGACTTCTATCCGTTCTTCCTCGCCAACTCCGGCGGCACGCAGCTGGTCAGCGACGGCGCCGCCGCGTTCACCAGCGACGAGGGCCTCGAGACCCTCGAGTTCTGGAAGACCCTCTACGCCGAGGGCTACTCCTCGGCCGAGGCGTACAGCGGCGACGCCTGGGCCGGGCCCTTCGCCGACGGGGTCTCTGCCATGGGCATCGCGGGCCCGTGGGGCGCCGGGGCGTTCGACGGCAAGGTCGACTACGGCATCGTGCCGCTTCCGACCGCCGACGGCACCGCGCCCGAGGAGACCTACACGTTCGGCGACTCGAAGAACGTCGGCCTCTACACCTCGTGCGAGAACAAGCAGACCGCCTGGGACTTCGTGAAGTTCTCGATGGATGCCGACAACGACCTCGCCCTGCTCGAGACCACCGGGCAGTTCCCCATCCGCGGTGACATCGACGCGATCGCCGGGGACTTCCTGGCCGGCGACCCGGTGCTGTCGACGTTCGCCGCCTCCGTCCCGCTCACCGTCGACGTGCCGAACGTCGCCGGTGCGACCGAGATGTGGCAGACCTTCCGCGACGCGTGGGGTCAGGCCGTGCAGGCCGGCGAGGGTGATCTGAAGGAGACCTTCTCGACCGCCGCAGACAAGATCGACGCCCTGATCGCCCAGGGCTGATCGATCGGATCGGTTCCCCCGCCGATCACCCCGGGGTGCGCGCGATCGCGCACCCCGGGCTCCGCTCCGTGCACCCGCAGGCGCGCGCGGTCGCGTTCTCCCTCCCTCCGAGGCGTCCGCCTCGCCTGCCCTTCGGCACACCGGCAAAGGAGCCCAGCCATGAGACGCATCACCGCGTTCATCGCCTTCACCGTCGCCCTCGTCATCGGCTCGTCCGCGCTCACCACGGCGCCGGCCTCCGCCGCCCCCCAAGACGATGTCGCGACGGTCATCGACCGCCTCGAGGAGTACTACCTGGGGCAGGGCGACGACATCATCATCGCGAACGGCATCTACCTCGCCAAGACCTCGGAGGCGCTGGAGTACGTCGCGTCGCAGAAGGAGGACGGATCGTGGGCCGACGTGGACTACGCCGATCGCACGAGCTCGGCGAACGGCAGCGTCTGGTCGGCCTACACCGCGCTCTACCGGATGCTCGCGATGACGCAGGCGTACAAGGACCCGAAGGCCGCGGGCCACGGTGACAAGCGCCTCGTCGAGGCGGTGCAGCGGGCGCTGCTGCACTGGGACCGGGTGAACCCCGGCAACACCAACTGGTGGGAGACCGAGATCGGCGAGTCGATCGCGATGGGACGCATCTCGATGTTCCTCGGCTCCGAGCTCAGCGAGGACGCCTTCCGCGTCAGCCTCGCGCACAACACCGGCAAGCTCGACCCCGTCGGGGCGAACGGCGCATGGCGCACCTCGAACTACATCTTCGAAGCCCTCTCCACCGGCGACATCGCCAAGGTGAAGGAGGGGTTCGCGACGATCGTCGCGACCATCGCGGTCGACCACTCCGGCACCGTGAAGGAGGCGGTCCAGCCGGACGCCAGCTTCTGGGCCCACGGTGCGCAGCTGTACAGCGAGGGCTACGGGATGGTGCTGTTCACCTACGCGGCCCTGTGGTCGGACGTCGCCCGCGGCACCGGACTCGCGTTCACGCGCGAGCAGCTGGATTCGATCGCCTTCTACTTCATCGAGGGAACCCGCTGGCTCATCCGCGGCGAGATCGGCATGCTCTACCTCAACTATCGACCGCCGAAGACCGTGAGCGACATCACCAGCCACGCCTCCGAGTTCATCGAGCCGCTGCAGCGCATGGTGCGCACGGACGCCCTCTACTCGACCGCCTACCAGGCCGTGCTCGACGGGGTGCTCGGCAAGACCGAGACGAACGGCGTGACCGGCGCGAAGTACTTCTGGCGCTCCGAGTTCGCCTCTCACCAGCGCGACGACTACGGCATCTTCACCCGCCTGAACTCGTCTCGTACGTTCGGCGTCGAGCTGCGCACGTCCTACCGCGACGATCTCGGCAACCCCGTCTTCTGGAACGCGATGGGCTCGACCGCCATCCAGGTCAACAACCGCGAGTACCTCGATCTGGGACCCGCGTTCGACTGGTGGCACTACCCCGGAGTGACCGCACCCGACGAGAAGCGCACGGAGCGCGGGTTCGAGAACCGCGGCCGCAACGGAGACGGCGCGAGCTTCACCGGCGGCACGTCCGACGGGGAGTTCGGCGCGAGCGTGCTCACCCTCGACGCCGCGGGCACCGGCGCGCGGAAGAGCTACTTCACCTTCGACGAGGGCATGGTCGCGCTCGGCGCCGGCATCGCCTCGACGAGTGACGCCGCCGTGCACACGACGATCAATCAGGCCTCCGCCAAGGAGAACGCGACCGTCGGCGGCAAGCCCGTCGCGGGCGAGGCGGACGGCCAGAGTGTCGGTGGAGCCCGGTGGGCCTACAACGACGAGGTCGGATACGTCTTCGCAGGCGGCCAGGACGTGAAGGTCTCGAACCGGGCCCAGTCCGGCAGCTGGGAGGGTCAGGAAGCCGTCAGTCGCGACGCGTTCACGCTGTACGTGGACCACGGGACCAAGCCGACCGCGGGCACGTACGACTACACGGTGCTGCCGGCGGCCACCCCCGCCGAGGTCGAGGCGTTCGCCGACGAGCCCGCCATGCGGACGCTCCGCAACGACACCTCGGTGCAGGCGGTGCGGCACGACGCGGCGGGGATCACCATGGCGACGTTCTACGCCGCCGGGACGCTGGACCTCGGCGGCGGCCGCGCGCTGACCGTCGATCAGCCCAGCATCGTCCTGCTGGACGAGCGCGGCGAGACCCCCGTCGTCAGCCTCTCCAACCCCGACCGCCCCGGGCTGTCCGTCGGGGTCTCCCTCACCGGCGCCGGCCAGGACCGGCACGCGAGGTTCGCGCTGGGGTCGGGCGAGAACATGGGCAGGACCGTCACTTCCGCACTCGCCGCGGGCCCGCTGCCGGCGACCTCTGCGTTCTCGGCGAGCAGCACCGCCGACGGCTCGTCCGTCGCTGCGCTCGGGGATGACGACCGGGACACCGCGTGGCGATCGGCCGGTGACGGCACGCAGTGGGCGGCCGTCACGCTGCCCCGCGGATCGTGGGTCACGAAGGCGACCATCGACTGGACGGACGCTCCCGCCGGCGACTTCGTCGTGCAGACATCGCGGAACGGGGTCGACTGGGCCGACCGGGCCCATGTCACCGACGGCGACGGCGGGGTCGACGAGATCCCCCTCGACCCGACCCCGGCGGAGCACGTGCGCGTACTGCTGCTCGACGGCGAGGGAGAGGCCTACGGCATCCGCGAGCTGTCGGTGGCGTCGAGCATCAACCTCTCGATCGACAGTGCGACGCGGGCTTCGGGCTACGCGGGATACAACCTCGTCCACGCCCTCGCCGACGGCGATCCGTCCACGCGCTGGCGCGGCAACAACGCCAACAGCGCCTGGGCGCAGATCGATCTCGGCGAATCGAAGCCGGTGTCGACGGTGCGCCTCTCGTGGGAGGCGGCGTACGCCAAGGCGTACCGGATCCAGCTGTCCGACGACGGCCGGAGCTGGCGCGACGCCTATGTCACCCCTTCCGCGGGGAGCGACGGCGGTGTCGATGTGATCACCCTGAACGACCAGAGCGCCCGTTTCGTGCGCATGCAGACCGTCACGCGTGCTCTCGACTACGGACCCTCGCTGTGGGAGTTCGAGATCTTCTCCGACCGGCTGGTCGCCGAGGCCCCCGCCGTGCCGGTGGGCAACGCCAACCTCGCGCTCGGCCGCCCGACGACGGCCGACAGCGTCCACCAGAACAACGCCACGATCACCGGGCCGAAGGCGACCGACGGCTCCCGCTCGACCAAGTGGTCGTCGGCCCGAGCGGCCGCCGAGCACTGGCTGCAGGTCGACCTGGAGAGCGTGCGGTCGGTCTCGCGCGCCGTGGTCGCCTGGGAGGCAGGCACGTCCAACGACTACCGCATCGAGGGCTCGGTCGACGGAACGACCTGGGTGCCCATGGCGCGCGTCCAGGCGGCGCAGCCGACGCTCATCCATCAGCACGACTTCGCGGCGACCGACGTACGGTACGTGCGCCTGTCCGGCATGCCGGCGACGCAGTACGGGCTGAACATCTGGGAGCTCGAGCTGTACGGCGGGTACACCTTCGAGTGTGCGGGACCGGTCTCGGCCGGGCGCGACGGCACGGCGGTCGTCGCCGCGACGGTGTCGCCGGTGAACCCCGCCGACACGTTCTCGGCAGTGGTGACGGACGACTCCGTCGCGACCGTGAAGGGCGACGCCCGCGTCTCGGCAGACGGCCGGGTCGAGGTCGACCTCGCGACCCGCGAACCCGGACGCACGACCGTCGGCATCCGCCACCAGGGCGGCAGCGAGATCGCCTGGTGCACGGTCACGGTGGTCGCCGACACGGGTGGGCTGCAGGCGCAGGTCGACGCGGCGAACACCCTCGACAGCACGGCTTACACGCCGGCCAGCTGGAAGCCGCTGCTGCCCGCGCTCGAGGCGGCCAAGGACGTGCTGGCCGCGCCCGGGTCACCGCAGGCGCAGGTGGATGCGGCGGCCGACGCTCTTGCGGCGGCACTCGCCGGGCTCGTCCGACTGGATGCCGCTCCGAGCGCGCCGCGCGATGTCATCGCGACCGCTTCCGGCAGCCGGGTGAACGTGCAGTGGACGGCGCCCGAGAGCGTGGGCGGATCGCCGATCATCGCGTACGAGGTCGCCGTGGGCGACCGCGTCGTGCAGGCCGAAGGTGCCGTGCTCACCGCAGCCGTGACCGGGCTCGCCGCCGGCGAGTACGCCGTGACGGTGCGGGCGCAGAACGCGGGCGGGTGGTCCGTGCCCTCCGCCCCGGTCGTCGTCGCGGTCGATCCCGAGGTGGTGACCCCGCGCGTGACGGTCGAAGGCTCGCCGAAGGTCGGCGGACGCATCGATGTCAGCGGCGTCGGGTTCGAGCCGGGGGTCGAGTACACCGTCCAGCTGCGTTCCACTCCCGCCGATCTCGGCACCGTGACCGCCGAGGCAGACGGCACCTTCGCCTTCCGCGGCGTCGTGCCCGACGACATCGAGGCCGGCGCGCACACGCTCGTCGTGATGCTCGGCGGTGCGGACATCGCCTCGACATCGGTGCGGATCGCGGCGGCAGGGGGCCCCGGTGCTCCGGGTGGTCCCGGCGGCGGAACCGACGGATCCGGCGCACTCCCCGCCACCGGGGGCGACCTCGCCTGGCTGCCGTGGACACTCGCCATGGCGCTGCTGCTGCTGCTCTCGGGCGCCGCAGCGATGAAGGCGCGACGGCAGCCCCGCGACTGAATGGCGGAACCGACGAAGGGGCCGTCTCCTCCGGGAGGCGGCCCCTTCGTCATGCCCTCCACGAACGCCTGGCCCTGTGTGGGGGGGTGGGGGACCGGACATGCAGAAGGGCCGCCTCCCCGGGCGGGAGGCGGCCCTTCTGAGGCTTCGGATCAGAGGCGGGTGAGCTCCGCGACACCGATCGACGAGTCGGCCATGCCGTAGAAGACGAACGTCCGTCCGCCGATCTCCTCGACCGCGGTGGGGAACACGACGTTTCCGAGGGTTCCCTGCAGCTCCTCCGCGGTCTCGGGTGCGAGCAGGGGCTCCTCTGAGCGGGCGAGCACGCGGCGCGGGTCCTCCGCGTCGAGCAGGATCGCGCCGGCCGAGTAGCGCGAGCCGTACGCCAGCTCGAAGCCCTTCGGGGTGGCGCCGGAGACGCCGTGGTGCAGCAGCAGCCAGCCCTCCGGTACGCGCAGCGGCGAGGGGCCGGCGCCGATCTTCGCGCTCTCGTAGGCCATCTCGGGCCCGACGATCATCGCCGAGTCGTGCACGCGGGTGAGGGCCGTGACGTCTGCCGTCGCCGCGTCGAGGTCGATGTAGCCGATCCAGATCGAGGGGCGCACCTCGTCGATGCCCGCCGGGGGTCGTGCGCCCTCGCCGGGTCGCAACCAGTCGAGATCCCACATCGGACGGTGCAGCACGGCGATGCGCGGCTTCCCGTCAGGACCGGGCACCGGCTCGGGGAAGAAGACGATGTCCTTGTTGGCGAACAGGTTCAGGTCGGTCGCGAGCTCGGGCTGGTAGGCGAACTGGATCGGGCCGAGACGGTGCCAGGTGACGGTGTCGCGCGAGTAGGCGAGCGCCGGTCGGGGCCCCAGCGGTCCGTAGGCGATGTACGTCATGACGTGCAGGCCGAGCGGCTCCAGGAAGGTGATGCGCGGGTCTTCGACTCCGGCGTTCTGGTGGCCGTGCTCCCACTGCTCGTCGGGGGAGAGCACGACGCCGAGGCGCTCGACCCCCGTCGGCACGCCGTCGTCGATGAGGACGCGCGCCCGGGCGATGCGCGAGACGTTGCCCTCGGCCACGACTCGGGGGTAGAGGTAGAGCTCGCCGTCCGGTCCCCAGGCGGTGCCGGGGTTGAGGACGCCCTCGACCTCGAGCGGGTCGGCGGGATCGGCTGTCATGATCGTCCCCAGTCGCGTCAGGGCGTAGGGGATGGCCGTGGTCGGAGCGGGGGAGGGGGATGGGGTCATTGCCTTGCTTTCGGGGTGTTTCGGGGTCGACGGCTCAGCCCTTGATGGCGGAGCCGAGGTTCGCGGACGTGAAGTGTCGCTGGAACATCAGGAACAGCACGACCACGGGCACGGCGAGCACGCACGCACCCGCGAGGACGGCTCCCATCGGGTTCTCGAGGAACGAGCCGTTCGTCTGCGAGAAGTTCGCGAGGCTGACGGCGAGCGTCTGCTTCGTCGCATCCTTGGTGACGAGGAACGGCCAGAGGAACTCGTTCCACGGACCGATGAACGTCACCAGCATCGCCGTGAGCACGGCCGGGCGCACGAGCGGGACCGCGATGAGGAGCAGGATGCGCAGTTCGCTGGCTCCGTCGATGCGAGCGGCGTCGAACACGTCACGAGGGATCTGCAGGAAGTACTGGCGGAAGATCAGCACGGCGACCGAGTTGATCGCGAACGGCAGGATCATCCCGATGAAGTTGTCGGCCAGGCCGAAGTAGCGCACGACCATGACGTACAGCGGGATCATGAGCAGCTGGAACGGGATCGCCTGCACGAGCAGCACGAGCGCGAACACGAGTCCGCGTCCGCGGAACGACAGGACCGCGAGCGCGTAGCCCACGAGCAGCCCGAAGACGAGCGTGCAGCCGACCACGCCGGCGGTGAAGATGAGCGAGTTCAGCAGCGAGCCGAACAGGTTCACCGATTCGTTGATCTCGACGAAGTTGTCGAAGGTGAGGTTCTGCGGCAGCGGGAGAAGGCCGAGGAGGCTGGTGTCGCGTTTGCGCTGGAGGGCGCCGATCACCATGTAGTAGAACGGCACGAGTGCGGCGAGGGCTCCGACGAGGAGCAGGGCGAATCGCAGGGCGGAGATCACTCGACCGCTGCGGCCGGAGCGCGTCGTCCGGGTGGTCTCGGCGGTCATCGGGTCCTGCCTTCCGTGATGCGGCGCGAGACGAGCGAGACGATCATCACGGCGACGACGAGGATCATCCCGATCGCGGCGGCGATGTCGGGCTTGCCCTGCTGGATCCCCTGCTGGTACATGAGCAGGGCCGGTGTCATGGATGCGCCGTTCGGCCCGCCGCCGGTCAGCAGGTACGGCTCGGTGAAGATCTGGCCGGTGGTGATGATCGACAGCAGCACGACGAGCGAGGTCACGGGGCGCACCGCGGGGAGCGTGACCGAGCGGAAGCGCTGCCAGCGTCCCGCGCCGTCGAGCTGCGCGGCCTCGTGCAGCTCCTTCGGCACGTTCTGCAGGGCGGCGAGGTAGAGCAGGATGTAGAAGCCGAGGTTCTTCCACGTGACGTACACCGCGATGAGCGGCATGATCAGAGCCGGGTTCGCGAGCCACGAGGGATCGGGCGCGAGCGATCCGAGCATCGAGTTCACGACGCCGTTGCCGTTGAAGAGGAAGATCCAGACCGCGAGCGTCGCGACGGATGCCGTGACGTACGGGACGTAGTACGAGATGCGGAAGAAGCCCTTCCAGTGCACGACGGCGTCGAGTCCGGACGAGAGCACCAGGCCGAGGACGACAGTGAGCGGCACGTTGATGACCAGGAAGATCAGGAGATTGCCGAACGCCTGATGCACGACGGGGTCGCCGAGGACCGTCGCGAAGTTCTCGAAGCCCACGAAGGGGTGGGGCACCTCCACGCCCGGGGCGGTGAAGTAGAAGTCATGCACCGACATCCAGATCCCGAAGCCGAAGGGGATCAGGAACACCACGATGACGAAGAGAGTGTAGGGGGCGCTCAGCAGCAGGCCGAGCGGATTCTCGCCGAGCCAGCGACGCAGCGTGCTCCCGCGTCGGCGGACCCCGACCGTCGATTCCTGCGCTGGTGCGTCACTGCCCATGGCGTTTGTTCCTCACTGATACGACCGTCCGCCGGTGCCCGCACATCGAGCTTCGGTGGGGTCCCGGCGTTGACAACCCTCTTAGTAAACCGGTTTTGGCGCTGAGGGTCAACCTGCACCAGCGGAGGGGGAAGATCCGCGCCGAGGCACCGTCATGAAGCGGATATTCTCGCCGCGATCCCTGACTAAATATCGCTAAACGGTCGGCTACACTACCAATCATGAACGCGATCTCGCCCGACGAACCAGGCGCCGGAGCAACGGCATCCGCCTCTCCTGCGGGCGCGCCTCGCGACCGCCGGATCACGATCGGCGACGTCGCCGCACGGGCCGGGGTGTCGAAGAGCGCGGTCTCGTTCGTGTTCAACGGACGCCCGGGCGTCGGCGAGGGCGCCAGGGAGCGCATCCTCGAGGCCGCACGCGAGCTCGAATGGCGGCCGGATGCTCGGGCGCGCGCGCTGTCTCGCAGTCGGGCGCAGGCGCTGGGCCTGGTGATCCGACGCGAGCCGGAGCTCCTCAGCACCGACCCCTTCTTCCCGCAGTTCGTCGCCGGAGTGGAGAGCCACCTGTCGACGGTCGGCTATGCACTGGTGCTCCAGGTCGTCGACGGCGAGCAGGCCGAGCATGACGCCTACTCGCGCTTCGCCCATGAGGCGCGCGTGGACGGAGTCTTCCTCACCGACCTGCGCATCGAGGACGAGAGGCCGGCGGAGCTGGCGGCTCTCGGCATGCCCTGCGTGCTGCTCGGATCGGGCGGCGGCGAAGACACGGCGCCCATCGGTCTCGACGATGCCGCGGGCATCCGCCGCGCCGTGCGTCACCTGCACGCGCTCGGACACCAGCGCATCGCCCACGTGGCGGGCGCCGATCGGTACGTGCACTCCCGTGTGCGCCGCGAGGCGTGGGAGTCCGAGGTGCGCCGGCTCGGCCTCGAACCCGGGGGCATCGCGGTCGCCGACTTCACCGGCGCCTCGGGTGCGCGCGCCACCCACGAGCTCCTCGATCACCCCGAACCGCCGACGGCGATCATCTACGCCAACGACATCATGGCGATCGCGGGCATCTCCGCCGCGATCGACCGGGGGGTGCGGGTTCCCCAGGACCTCTCGATCATCGGCTTCGACGACATCCCGCTGGCGCCGTACATCATCCCGCCGCTGACCACGGTGCGCCAGGACGTGTTCCAGTGGGGCAGCGCCTGTGCGCGCACCCTCGTCGCGATCGTCGAGGGCGGCGAGCCGGGTGCGGTCGACCTGCCCCCGGTCGAGTTCATCGTCCGGGGAAGCACAGGACCGGTCCGCGGCCAGGATGCGGCGCCTGAGGTCGGCGAGTGAACGCCGCCCCTCCGCGGCTGGTGGCGTTCGATCTCGACGACACTCTCGCGCCGTCGAAGAGCGCGATCGACCCCCGGATCGGCAGGCTGCTGCTGGCTCTCGCGGAGCGCGTCGAGGTGGCGATCATCTCCGGGGGCAGGCTCGAGCAGTTCACGGCGCAGGTCGTCGACAGGCTGCCGCCGGCGAGTGCCGAGACGCTCGAGCGCTTCCACCTGCTGCCGGCGTGCGGCACCCAGTACTACCGCATCCGCCCCGACGGCATCGAGACCGTGTACGCGCTCGACCTCGACGCGGCGCAGCGGGCGGAGGCCATGGTCGTGGTCGAGGAGGAGGCGCGGCGGCTGGGACTCTGGGCCGACGAGACCTGGGGTGACATCGTCGAGGACCGCGGGTCGCAGATCACGTTCTCGGCCCTCGGGCAGCGGGCGCCGATCGAGGCGAAGTCCGCGTGGGATCCGACCGGCGAGAAGAAGAACGCGCTGCGCGCCGCCATCGCGGCCCGGCTGCCCCGGCTGGAGGTGCGCTCCGGGGGGTCGACGTCGATCGACATCACCGAACGCGGCATCGACAAGGCCTACGGGATGAACCGACTCGTCGAGCAGAGCGGCATCCCGCTCGACGACATGCTCTTCGTCGGGGACCGCCTCGACCCCGAGGGGAACGACTACCCCGTGCTCGCCCTGGGCGTGGCGTGCCATGCCGTGACCGGGTGGGAGGACACCGCCGCCTACCTCGAGGAACTCGTGCCGACGCTGCCGGCGTGAGGAGTTCGGGCTGACAGGATGCTGAGCACCGAGGAGACGGAGTGGCTGTGACGGAACCCCAGAACCCGCACGGCGCGGCGCGCGGGCACACCCCGCCGGTCGCGATCATCGGCCCGGGCGCGATCGGCGCGACCATCGCCGCGGTCCTCCATGAGGTCGGTCGCTCGCCCGGTCTGTTCGGGCGGACGGCACGCGATGGCCTCGAGGTCTTCGCGGGCGAGGAACGCATCCTCGTCCCGGGTCCGGTCCTCACCGATCCCGCGGCGGTGGAGGGGCCGGCCGAGGTGGTGTTCCTCGCGGTCAAGGCCACGCAGATCGCCGCGGCGGCGCCGTGGCTGACGGCGCTCTGCGGTCCCGACACCGTGCTGTGCGTCCTCCAGAACGGGGTCGAGCAGACGTCGACGGTCTCGCCCCACGTTCCGCCCGGGACGGTGGTCCTTCCGTCGGTCGTGTGGTTCCCCGCCCAGGCGGAGGCCGACGGCTCGGTGCGGCTGCGCGCAGAGCCGCGGCTGACCCTTCCGGAGGCGACGGGTGCGGAGCGGGTCGTCGAGGCGCTGCAGGGCACCCGCTGCACCGTGGAGGTGTCGTCCGACTTCGCCTCCGTCGCCTGGCGCAAGCTGCTCCAGAATGCGGCGGCCGGTCTGATGGCTCTCACCGGCCGCCGGTCGGGGGTGTTCGCCCGTCACGACGTCGCCGATCTGACGCTGGCCTATCTGCAGGAGTGCCTGAGCGTCGCGCGGGCCGAGGGTGCACGGCTCGGCGATGACGTTCCCGGCGAGATCCTGGCGCGCTTCCAGTCGTCGCCCGCCGACATGAGCACGTCGATCCTCACCGACCGCGAATCGTCTCGGCCCTTGGAGTGGGACATCCGCAACGGCGTCGTCTCTCGCCTCGGCCGCGCGCACGGCATCCCCACACCGGTCGGCGATGTGGTGACGACCCTTCTCGCGGCGACGAGCGACGGGCCGGGGTGAGCCCGGAGGCGGGTGCCGCGCCTCGTCGAGGTGCGAGCGTCCTGCACTCGAATACGATGCCAAGGTGACCTCCTTCGAACCGCCGATGCTCGACCTGTTCGGCGACGAGGCGCAGGAGCAGTACGAGGACCCGGAGTTCCTCAGCCGCCAGCTGATCACCTACCTCGGCAACAAGCGGGCGCTCGGAAAGCACCTCGCCCGTGCCGTCGGGACCGTCCGCGAACGCCTCGGCGGCCGGCCGCTCCGCACGGTCGACCTGTTCTCCGGCACCGGCTACGTGGCCCGGTTCCTGAAGCAGCACTCGTCGCGCGTGATCGCGAACGACCTGGAGCTCTACTCGTACGAGGTGAACCGCTGCTTCCTCACGAACCGCGAGGATGCTCCGCTCGATGAGCTGGCCGCCGTGATCGACCGTCTCAACCGCGATGCCGACGGCGGCGCCTCGCACCCGGGCTTCTTCGCGGAGCTGTACTCTCCCGCGGACGACCAGGACATCCAGCCCGGCGAGCGCGCCTTCTACACCAACGAGAACGCACGACGGCTCGACTTCTTCTCCCAGGAGGTCGCGGAGCTGCCCGAGCACCTGCGGCACCTGGTCCTGGGGCCGTTGCTGTCCCGGGCGTCGATGCACGCGAACACCAGCGGGGTGTTCAAGGGCTTCTACAAGGACAAGCACACCGGGATCGGCAAGTTCGGCGGTGCGGCCGGCGACGCGCTGAAGCGCATCCTCGAGCCGATCCGGCTGGAGATGCCCACTCTGAGCCGGTTCTCCACCGCCACCGAGGTCATGCAGTCCGATGCCAACGCGGCGGTCGAGGCGCTCGACGAGCAGGACCTCGTCTATCTCGATCCTCCCTACAATCAGCATCCCTACGGCTCGAACTACTTCATGCTCAATCTCGTCGCGCGATACGAAGCTCCGGCCGAGGTCAGCGCGGTGTCGGGCATCCCCACCGACTGGAACCGCTCCGGCTTCAACGTCCGCAAGCGCTCCTTCCCGCTCCTCGCCGACATCGTCGCGACGGCCCCCGCGCGGTTCCTGCTCGTCTCGTTCAATGCCGAGGGATATGTCGCGACCGAGGAGCTCCGCGGAGAGATGGAGCGGCACGGCACGGTGGAGGAGGTCGTGATCCCCTACAACACCTTCCGCGGGAGCCGGAACCTCCGCGACCGCGACGTGCACGTCAACGAGCACCTGTTCCTGTTGGACCGAGGCTAGAGAGAGAAGAAACCGTGGCGCAGAAAGACCGACTTCGACAGAACCGTTACGGCACGGTCATCAACGTCACCTCCTCCAAGCAGGAGATCGAGCTGGCGGAGGCGATGCTCGAGACGACGGAGGCGGTCACGGCCAAGTTCGGGCTCAGGCTCGTCCAGCGCAAGAGCATCCTCATCTCGGAGATCGTCGCCGACCTCCGGGCGCAGTTCCCCACCGTGCCGTTTCAGGATCCGCTCCCCAGGTCGAGCATGAGTCCGGACGGGGGGATCCTCTCGGTGGTCTCCAGCGACGGGAAGTCCCTGCCGATCCTCATCACCGAGGTGAAGAACCAGGGGACCAACGACCTCCGCCTCGCCGAGGGGAAGAAGGCGCATGCGATGGGCAACGCCATCGAGCGGCTCGGCAAGAACGTCATCGGCTTCCGGACGATGATGCTCGACGAGGGCATCAATCCCTTCGTCTGCTTCGGCTACGGGTACGACTTCCAGGATGGGAGCTCGATCCTCGACCGGGTCCGCACGATCGCCATGTTCGGCGAGCTCAACCGCGTCAACGTCGTTCCCGAGGGCGAGGACGGGAGATTCAACCGGGGGAGCTTCTACTTCCGGCAGGCGGCGTGGTCGCGTGCCGAGATGGTCGAGGTGATGACCGAGGTCGCGACCCGGGCTGTGCACTACTACATCGCGAAGTACGGGGAGAGCGGCCTGCAGCGCGTGGACGCGTGACGGCGCTCTCCGCTGCTCACCCGTGATCCGGGTGCGCCGTCACCCTCGTGCGGATCGAACGATGTCCTCCAGTCGTCGCAGGTAGGCGTTGAACGACTCCCGACCCGTTTCGCTGAGCGCGATGCGCCGGGCGCGCCTGTCGGTCGGGCTGCTCGTGACGACGACGACACCCGCATCGGTCAGAGCGGACACGTGCTTCGACAGCGCGGATTTGCTCACTCCCACGATGCCGAGGAGGGTCGAGAACTCGACGTAGTCCGTGGGCGCGAGAGCGGCGAGGATGGTCAATCGCACCGGCTCATGCAGCAATGGATCGAGACGCAGAGCGGCCGCGTTCCCTCCCTGCTCGTCGCTCATCGTATCTTTCCGGATGCCTCCGCCGCGGAGGCGTTCGCGAGGCGTTGCAGACCGGCCCGGCAGAAGATGAGGATCATCACGGCGGCGGCGAGGGCTCCGATCGTGTTGGGGGCGCTCCATCCCGCCGCGCGCACCGGAAACTGCACAGCGACGTACGCGGCGAGGGCCAGAGCGGCACCGCCGCCGACCAACCAGGCACCGGCGCGATCGGACCAGGCCAATCGCGGCCGGATCGACCGGATCGACAGCAGAGCCACCACCGCCAGCACGATGAGTCCCGTGAGATACACCAGGTCCAGATCGATCGCCGCCCCGATCGCCACCGCGCCGACAGACGCGACGAGGGACGTCACCCACGCGCCCCTGCCGGCCGAGAGGCGGTTCACCCGCTGCACCTCGGCGAGTCGGGCTGCTGCTTCGCTGCGGTCCATGTCTTCTTCCCTCCTCATTGTTTCCTTTCAAGAAACTAACAGGTAGTTTCCCAAAGGGCAACTATGCGGTGGGTGCCCTCGTCTGTTTCCCCTGAGGAGCTGACGCGGGCTACGTCGCGCAGCGTCGCGCAACCCGCGGCGGGAAGAGCCGAGTCTGGGTGCATCTCGCCCCCTCGGGGCGGCGCGCGTTCCACGACCATCTCGCTGCCCTGAAGGCCCTCGCTGCGAGCGCCACGAACTGACCGTCAGGAGAGCGTTTCGAGCTGTACTCCCTGCCTCACGAGCACGGGACGATGGGGGAACGTCGTAGGAGCAGCGATCACCGGCCGAACCGACAGCGCTCCTTTCCCGGATTGCGCAGTACAGTCGCAGTCGACCGTCTACGGGAAAGGTGCAGCCGATGAGCGACGAGGCGAAGGCGAGACTGGCCGAGTTGGAAGAGCAGCACGAGACGTTGACGGTGGAGCGCTTCGAGCGCAGCGACGCCTGGGAGCTCGGCCGCTACCTCGCGGACAAGGCGCTGGCCGCGGGCTACCCGGTCGCCGTGGACGTGCGCACTGCCGCCGGCATCCTGTTCCATGCGTCGCTGCCCGGCGCCACGAGCGACAACGAGACGTGGGTCGCGAAGAAGGCGGCGACCGCCCTTCGCTTCGAAGCCGCCACCGCGCTGCTGGAGGCACGCATCAATGCCGGCGGGCGGGACATGTACGAGCCGGGCTGGCTCGACCCCGGCACTTATGCGGTGGCGGGCGGTGCCGTCCCCATCCGTGTTCGCGGCGCAGGCGTCGTCGCGGTCGCGACGGTGTCGGGACTGGCATCCGATCAGGACCACGACCTGGTCGTGGACGCGATCAAGGAACTCCCGAAACTGACGTGACGACGTGCTCCTCGGCCCTCGCTCCGCGCTAGCGGCGGATGCTCTGGGCTGCTGTCGCAGTCTTCCCGTCAGCTCGACGCGCTCTCGCCACCGGGTTCGCGGCCTGCACGGCGAGGAGAACGAGCAGCGGCATGAGGTGGAAAGCCGTGAGGGTGGCTGCGTCGCGAGCGATGCCGTCGAAGGGATTCCCGTCGTCCAGCGGGCCCGCGGAGGCCCCGTTCAGCACCACGTATCCGAGGATGGAGATCGCAAGAGTGGCGAGTGCTGTGAGCGTGAGCGCGATACTCCTCGTTCGCAGAGGGGTCTCCCGTCGCTCGAATGCCCCGCTCAGGAAAAGCAGGGGCAGTGTGGCGAGCAGCGTGACGGGGATGCTGCCCAGCTGCAGGATCGTGAGCCAGTACAGCGCTGCACCGACGGTGGGCGACGGCACGTTCAGCACGCTGCTGAGCTGCGCACATGTTCCCCCGAGCCAGGAGGCGGCGATGACGCAGATCCAGACGATGGCGGGCATGAGCACCAGCTCCTTGCTCTCGGGTCGTCAGGACTCCGGAGAAGTGTCAGTGACCGAAGCCGTCGTCGACCCACCATAGGCAGAAGCCAGACGAAAGGCCGTCCGGAATCGCTGGAAAGGGAGAGGTGGAGGGACTGACGGGAATCGAACCCGCGCTATCTGCTTGGGAATCTAATTCAAACCCTCTCAGGGACTACCGATTTCACACGGAAACCCGAGATCAGCGGCGATTAACCTTAACACGTCAGTACCTCTCAGTGCATCTGAATGCGGCTCCTGGAGTGCACGCGAGTGCACGAAGTCGACACCGGCAAGTCATCCGCGTTAAGGTCCCCGGCATGGACTCGAAAGTACTAACCACAAGCGCCTGGCGCGCCGCTGACGCCCTTCGCCCTGAGGTTCGTTCCCGGTGGATCGAAGCTCTCGCGGCGTTCTCTGATGCGCAGAGAGGGCGTGGCGTTAGCGCGGGGCTGATCACGAATCGCATCAAGCACGTCCGGCGATTCGCCCTGCACGCTCATGTCTCGCCGTGGCACGTCTCGTCCGAAGATGTTCAGGCGTGGACTGAATCGCTCGGTTCGCTCGCGCCGACAACGAGTGCGACGATGCGTGGATCGCTGCGGACCTTCTATCGATGGGGGCTGGCCGACGGGCGGGCGACATCCGATCCGACCCAAGCCCTCGGGCGCGACCGGCTTCGGTTGCCGACTCCTGAGCAGTGGCGTCCTGAGCTAGTTGCGTTTGAGCGGCAATGCTTCGCCCTGGGAATGCTGCCGTCCACGGTGCATTCCTGGGGGGAGCGCCTGCGGACCTTTGCGCGTGCCCAGGCCACGCGAGCGCCCTACGACGTGACCGCCGATGATCTGTACGAATGGATGGCGGGCAAGCGGTGGGCGCGGGAGACGCGACGAAATACCAAGAGTCTCCTGCGCACGTTCTATGGCTGGGCTGTTGACACTGGGCGAACCGACAGCGATCCGACACGCGCGTTGCCGAAGGTCAAGGCTGGCGACCCGGTGGCTCGCCCCGCCACCGACGACGAGTACGCGAGTGCCCTGCGGGCCGCGCGCGATCCGCGCTGGCATCTCGCCCTCAGGCTTGCGGCTGAGATGGGGTTGCGGCGTGCTGAGGTCGTGCGCATTCACACGAAGGACCTTCGCCAAGATGCGGCGGGGCGGTCCCTTCTGACGGTGCATGGAAAGGGGGCAAAGATCCGTGTTCTCCCGGTCCCTCCGTCACTCGCGGTTATCCTCCGTGAGTTGTCGCCGGGCTATGTCTTCCCCGGTCGGATGGTAGAGATGCAAGCGCACGCCACCAGTGACGGGCACCTGTCGCCGCGCTACATGGGTAAGCGCATCGCTGAGCTCCTGCCCCCGGGGATCACGATGCACACGCTGCGGCATCGGTTCGCCACCCGCGTGTACAACGTGAACCGTGACCTCCTGAGTACTCAGCGGCTGCTAGGGCACTCGTCCCCGGCAACGACGCAACGCTACGTCCAGATCAGCGACGAGAAGATGCGCGCTCTGGTGGAGGCGGTGGCATGGTGAGCAGAGCACACGATCGGGTCTTTGAGTGCCCCATCTCATGGTGTCGGGGAGGTTGGGACGAGCATTCCGAGGGCGCG
Organism: Microbacterium sp. MYb66; assembly: GCF_002979435.1. GTDB lineage: Bacteria > Actinomycetota > Actinomycetes > Actinomycetales > Microbacteriaceae > Microbacterium. Next base: position 97,956 of record NZ_PCOV01000007.1, read on the forward strand.
CCCGATCGATGGTTGCACGCCTCCGAGGTCTACCAGGTAACCCCGGGGATTCGAGTGAGTTGGCACCGAGAGGGTGCGGGGCCACTGACATGGGAACTTGCGGGTGGCGACGTAAGTGCCGCCGCTGAGTTCAGCACCGCCGCCGAGCTAGCTGCGGCGGTCCGAAAGACGGCAGATGCCGTTGAGTTCCTGGCTCTGACTGTCGCACACTAGACGGCGGCTTGGCGCGCTTCAGCAACTCTTGGGGCATACATCGGCAGGCACAGCATGGAGAATCGGTACGCTCGGACTGTGGCTGGTCAACGAAGGTTCCTTGTGCTCATGGTGTTGCCGGTCCTGGCAGCGGGTCTTGTGTCTTGCTCTTCGGGACCGGGGGACCCGTCGGCGGTATGCGAGCAGACGGTTGTGGACGTCCTGGCCGCCGAGAAAAACCTGTACGACACGCATCCGCTTTGGGATGTTGCTGTCCCAGGCGTCGATGCAAGCGACGAGGAGTTCGCCGCATACGAGGCTTTGCAAGCGGATGAAGAGGCGCAATGGACCGCGATCTATGCTCCCGTCTACGCTAACTGCGAGAGTCCCGCCGATTGGTGGGCGGCGGCGAACAAGTATCCAGGAATAGCAGGGCTTACCGGCACCGACTACCTAAGCCCTGAGGACCTTCAGCACTGGTGTACGGGAAGTGAAACCCAGCCCGCTTGTGTTGGCGTCGAAGAGTGGATTGCGTCGAACCCTGGGTGAGTTGTCACCACGCGATCGCTGCTTCCCCCAGGCGGGCATCTACTGATGTTCCGGGGAAAAACACGCCTGTAGAGCCATAGGCGGGGGTTGCTTCGCGGCCACTAAAAAAGGGTCTTGCGTTGCCCCTGGGTCAGCCGCGCTCTATGCTTCATGCTCGCCGGAGAAGGTGCACCGAGGCCCAGAATTAAGGCCGGATATCTCGCCTAGCTTGGTACGTGTGAGCGAAGCGCTCGCGTCGAAACCAGACTGATAGCGAAAGGTGGGCCGAATGCCGAAGCGGCACCCTAGACTCCGCGCCATGCCAGAGACAGCCGTGATCATGTACGAGGAAAGACTCACCGACGACATCCTCGATCGTCCAAGTCAACGCCCTCTCATCCTCTACCGCATCGTCAGCATCGATGCTCCGCCGCAGCTTGCGGCAGAAGGTGTCATGCCAGTGGCTGCATAGACCTACTGACGCAACGGTTTCGCGCGGGAGGGCGTGCCACACGCCACATCGCCACAGGGTCATAAATCACCTGATCAGAAGTCATCATTGCTTGTGGCGGCGAGTGATGTTGTGGTGTTGTGGCGTTCTTGCGTCAGATTGATCGTCTGCCACACCGCCACATCGCCACACGCCAGAGACAATCGCCCCGGGATGATCCTTGCGGTTCGGTCCCGGGGCGACTGCTCACATGAAGTCATGCACTCTAGATGTGTGCCTGAGGCAAGAGGTTGGCCTGGGTGCTCTGCCTAGTGAGAACATAGCACCCCCCTTTCCCCCCTATCGGGAACTCGCGGTTTCAAGAGATTAGCACATGACTTCACCACTTGATCACCAGCCCCTCCCGCACCATCTGATCGAGCACGGGCCGGTCTCCACGTGTAAGCGCCCGTTTGACGTAGCCCCACGCTGCGCCCGTCGCCCGCACCTCCGCCACCTTGGCGACGATGCGGTCCTCTTGGGCGGCCTCCGCACGTAGCTCGCTCGGGTCGGGCGCGAGCGCTTCTGCGCGCATATCAGCCAGCGTGTCATCGGAGTGACGGAGTACCGCGCCTGCCAGGTGCCAGTCCTCGGAGGTGAGCACGGATCGTCCGGCCATGTTCGCGAGCGCAATCGCGATGAACGCACGGTTCAGGACACGGCGACTGTCCTCGGGGTCGCGCTCTCCGCGCATGGCCGCCCGCTGATCCGCTTCGTGCGCTGCATCCATCTCAGGCAGGGCATCGACGTAGCGCACGCTATCCCACTGATCTAGCGGTACTGCGACCGCGTCGGTCTCAGCGCCGGGGCGCATAGCGTCAGCGGCTTCCGCGTCCTCGGTTGAGAACCACAGGAACCGCGCTGTAAGTCCACCTGCCACGGCGGACTCGTTCAGCAGAGGTTCGGCACGGCGTGGCTGGACGGCGATTGTGACCACTGCGCGATACGAACCGGGCGGAATCGAGAGGCCGTCACCGCGCGAGTTCTGCCCGCCCAGCCGTTCACCCGATGTCAGCGACTTGATGGAGTCGAGTACGGTCGATCCGCTTCGCGCACCCTGAGCGCCGAGTTGACCGACCTCATCCCAGTGCAGCCACGCCGCCCGGTCGTGTCGCCGCCATGCCAGTGCCGGGTCGCCGTCGCTCCCCTTGTCTGCACTCATGTATCCGAGAAGCGCGGGGATGCCCTCACCACTGCGCACCATCGTGCTCTCGGGTACGTCTTCACCGATCCAATGCACGGCGGTCTCAGCGGCGCTCACCGCCGTTGACTTCCCTGCGCCCGAGCGGCCAACGAGACCCACCGCCAGATTGATTGGAGACCCCTCGGGGCGCAGTGCCGAGCGATACCGCACCGGGTGCGGGATCGTGAGCAGTGCCCGCGTGAGTGCGATCGCGAGCAACGCCCACGGTGACGCGATTCGCCGTCGCGCTTCCCATCGCAACGCAACCAGTTCCGGGCGGTCACTGTCCCAGAACGCGGTGGCGGGCGGCAGTGAGGGTGCGCGCGGCGAATCGTTCGCAGTCACAGGCCGCGCCCCTGCGCTCGGAGGGCAGAGGCAATGGTGCGAGCGGACTCGACTTGGGACAGTCCGGCGACGATTCCGGCACCTTCGAGTAGGTCGAACGTCTCAGGGGGGTGTCCGTCCCGGACGGCTTGACATGCGGCCCAGAACAGCATCTCGTTGCGCTTGCCTTCGGCGGCACCCTGCACGGCCTCCACAAGATGCAATGCTCGCGCGGATAGGGGTACGCCCTGCCGCGTTGCCGTGTGTGTCGGTGTGCGGACAGTGGCGGGGCGCAACAGCGCGAGCAAGGGTGCCGGGATGTCGGCCACCGGGTGATGCTCCCACCGGTACGGGTCGCCGGTCGACGGGTGCAAACTCGGCGGCATCACGCAGTACCCGCGATCGGTCTTCACATCAATCCCAGACGGCAGTCGGACGGCGGAGACCTGCCCGCCTGGATGCCGGAAGTACAGGTGTCGCCCGCCCGTACCACGCCCCGAGTGTACGGTCAGAGTTGCCGGGAGAGGCTCGCCTGCCGCCGCCGTAAGTGCGTCGAGCGAACCGCCGTTCTGAGGGTCGATATCGAGCACCAGCAGCGATGACGGCACGCGAGCGCCGACATTGTGAGCCGTGCCGTTCGGCCACCAACGTGCGATCTGCGCCGCGTCGGTCGTCGCATCCTTTACGCCGTGCCGAGTTCGCGGCACCTTGCCGTTGAGGGGCAGCACGGGCCACCCCTTCGCCGCGAGCCGCAGCGCATCCGCTCGGGACGGGAGCAGGTAACCAGTCATCGTAGACACCCCATCTCCCGATTCAGGCGAGAGAGGATCTGCACGGCTGACCGCCGCTCCACCTCTGTGAGCGGGTGCAGCACGTCGCCCCGGCGTTCGACCGCCGTGAATGCGGCTTCGACTCGGGCCGTGTAGTCGCCACGGCGCACGCTTCCTCGCACGTCGTGATTGAACTGCGAGTACGCGTATGCGGCGGCGCGCACATACTCGGGTTGCCCACTGGGCAGTGTCACCTCAACCGAGCGCAGCCCCGACAGCAGCAGCGCTCGCGGGCGGTGTGCGGGATGCGGACGACGGTTCACAGTGCGCCCACCTTCCGCAGATACGCGGCACCACGCGACACATCTGCGCGCGAGGGCATCACGCTCAGACCCGAGAAGGCCGCGAACTGCGCGAGGGCAAGCCGGACGAGTCGAGAGTTCTCCTGTTCGTTGCTCACGGCGCGGACGACTGAGGGCGAAAGGTGGGCAAGCGCCCCGTGCAGATACTGGGCAGTGAGTGGAGCGGCCTCAGCGAGTGGGCTAAACGGTCGCGGTTCGCGGAGCACATGCCACGAGGCGCGAGGCGCGGTCATCGTGCACCGCCCGTCGTTGGGGCGAGTGTGCTTGCGGCGATGTACTCGCGGACATCGGCGGGGCGCAGTCGGACGTATCGTCCGATCTTGACGACGGGGAGACGTCGCTCATCGATGATCTTGCGCACGTAGCGCGGTGCCAAACCAGTTGCGGCGGCGGTTTCGTTCACGTCCCAGAGAGTGAACTCGGTTTCTTCGGTGGGGTGCAGAGTGCCCATGGCGGGTTGCCCTTCGTATGTGTCTGGGCAGACCGTTCCCGGGCGCGGCATCGAGCCGCATCCCGGGCAACAGAAACTGCCCTGACCCATTCCCGTGGGGGTCTACACATACGCCGGACTATCCGACTAGAACCGTCATACGCATTTGCTTGCGTACCGTTCCTCGCCTAACTGCACATCTCACGATCAGAAGGAACATGTCCGTCTGGGATGGGCTCGGGTACACGCCACATCCGCACGTTATCTCGGGACGAGAGTAGCGGTACTGAGACGCACATACGGCGCATTGCCGCAACTTCGGCGTGTCGGCGTTCTGGACCTGGGACGGGTCGCCCTATTCGGCTTCGAGCTGCAAGAGCGGCTGCATGACGAGAGACGGCCCTCACCGTGAGGCAAGGGCCGTTCTGGCGTCAACCAATGGTTGACGAGCGATGCGCTGTGCTGTCGTCAGGCAGACGCCGCGAGCTTCCCGTAGAGGGCATCCATGTTCCGAGCCAGGGCGGCATCTGACTCGGCTGCAGTGTGCGCATAGATGTTTGCCGCGCGCATGGTGGCGTGCCCGAGTCGCGCCTGTACCTCAGGGACGGATGCTCCCGCGCGGTAGGCGAGCGTTGCTCCGGTATGGCGAAGGTCATGCCACCGCAGTTCGGTGCGTCCGACGTTGGCGCGGGCGGCACGGAAGTGGCGTGAGAGCGTGGCGTTCGCGGTGGGGGAGCCGTCCGCGTTCGGGAACAGCAGCGCGTCCGCTTCGACGGCGACGTGCGCGGCCATGTGCTCGCGAAGTTGCGTGACGATGAACGCGGGTAGGTGAACGGTGCGGTAGCTCTTCGCCGTCTTCGTCTTGCCGAATCGGATCGGCTGGCCTGGCACTTGCTCAAGTGCTCGCTCAACCCGAACCGTACCTGTCGCGAGGTCAACGTGCCGCCGCGCGAGAGCGAACAGTTCCCCGTAGCGAAGCCCACTCCAGGCGGCGAGCGTCACCGCAACCGCGTATCGCGACGGCATGTGCGCGGCGATCTGCGCCACCTCGGCGGGACTGGCGGTGGGGCGCTCGCGATGCGCGACCTGACCCGCGCCCTTGATCTGGCAGGGGTTCGCTGTGAGCAGTCCATCGGTGACAGCGGTGGAGAGGATCGAGCGGAGCACGCGGTATGCCTGAGCGGCGGTCGTTTCCCCCGCTGTTTCAATCGGCACGACGACAGGCGACTTGCGTCGTGCTGGCTGTGGCTCGCCCGCCGCGCGCCATGCCTTCGTGACGGCGGCGGGCAGTTGCCCCGTGGTGGCGACGTGAATGCCTTTGCTGCGCGCCCAGACGCGCGCAGGGTGCTCGGCGCGCTCATGCTCGCGCGTCAACTGTCGCGTGGCAGATGCGCGAGCTTCGGTGAGCGTAGCCGCGCGCCAGGTGCGCACAGTCGCCGGGGTCAGATCGCTGACATCCATGGCCCCGAGTTCGACGCCGCGAGATGAGTCGTGCTGGCCGACGCGCGGAAGAATCCACCGATCGAGGTTGCGGCGATACAAGTCGCGTGTGCGCGGCGCGAGGTCGGGGCGCGATCCCAGCCAATCCCAGGCGTAAGCGGCGAGGGTTACGCGTCCGGCTTCGGGGTCGCGCCAGGTGCCGCGCACCCGGTCCGCGAACTCGGTAGCGAGCCACGCCTCAGCTTCGGCCTTGGTGGTGAAGGTGCGGGGCGCGTTGAACGTTCGGCCCTCGCGGCGGTAGAACGCGCGCCAGCGCCCGGAGGGTAGTTGGCGCACGGTGCCGAGCGCCCCGGGCGCGCGACGGGTGGCGGTCTTCACGCGGCGGGTCACAGGTCATCACCCGCCGTCGCGGCGAGACGCGCATTTCCCTCGTGGCTGATGGGATCGCTCAGTGGCGGCAGCATCGCGGCGGGAATGCCGAGTGCGTCAGCTACGGCGGCGCGTGCGTTGAGCATCGCCGCGTGTGCGTCGTCGAATGCCCGTGCGGCGTGCTCTCGATAGCTCTCGTCGCGGACGGCGCGTGCGGTCGCGTAGGCGTCGATCAGGGTGAGCAGTCCGCCTGGGGTTGGCGTGGGAGCGCCGCCCTTGCGGATAGTGGCGAGTCCGGCCTGGGACGAGATGCGGGCGGCGGGTGAGGACGGGTGTTCAAGTGCCATGTTCTGGCCTCTCGCTTGTCCCGTGAGTGCACGGGAGGTTACGAGAGGGTCTGAACTCGCTCTCAATACAGCCACCGAAGCGACCCGAAAATACGCGACGATCGGGTGTTTCTAAGTGGAGGGACTGACGGGAATCGAACCCGCGCTATCTGCTTGGGAAGCAGGTGGCGGCCCTTCTCCTGACCCCGGAACGGCGCACTCTCCACGGGCAGGCCTACCGTCCAGTACCCCCGGTTAGTGGCACGTACCTCCCTCTAATGGCACGGTTCTGGCACGGCTCCAGCGGCGGGGAGGCAGGTTTGCGCTTGTGCACAAGGAGAGTCATCCGCGCTCCATGTCCGACGTCGCGTGTAACGTCACTCATCCGACACCACGTCTTGGCCCAGCCGGTGATCAGGTGTCACTGCTACATTGGGGCCAGTCGGAAAGGGGGAGCCATGGCCAACGTGCAAGATGTTGCCGCGTATATCGTGACGAAGTGCGGCGAGATGACCGCGATGAAGTTGCAGAAACTTGTGTACTACTCACAGGCCTGGCACCTCGTCTGGTCAGAGCGCCCTCTTTTTGATGAGGAAATCCAAGCCTGGGCGAACGGCCCTGTGGTGTACGACCTGTACCGGAAGCACTCCGGCCAGTTTCGAGTCTCGGATTGGCCCGAGGGTGATGTGTCGCACCTCAGCGCGGATGAAACGGGCTCGATCGATGCCGTCATCGACGCATACTTTCCCTTCACGGCTCACCAGTTGAGCGAGATGACTCACCAAGAAGACCCCTGGTTGATGGCACGCGAAGGGCTGAGCGACGGGGCTCGGAGTAACCGACCGATCACACTTGCCTCGATGCACGAGTACTACTCGGCTCGCACCGCCTGACCCGCGGACGGCAATGCCTCCGAAACCAAAGCGCGTCAAGGTCACAGTCCCCGAGGGCGGTTGGCAAGCCAAGAAAAAGGGCGTGCCCAGTACCCCTGAGGTGAGCGACGAGAAGCGCGCCATCGTGTTGGATATCGATCATCCGGAAGTCTCTTCCCGTCGTCTCGTATGGCGATTTCGTGAGATCGATGCGGCTGGTGATTGGCCGCCTGCCGCTATCGGGGCGGATGCCATGGGGGATCTGCTGAAGAAGATGGGCGACTTCGAAACGATGACGCTCGGGGAGATCTTCAAACCTGGCTCGGAACACGGCAAGCGCTACGTGGTCGAGGATCTCCCATCCCGCGCGCTCAAGCGTCTGGGCGAGATTGAGCGAGACGACGAAACGGAGATCGTCCGGCTCAGGTGTGGCGGTCGTCCACGGCTCTACGGTTTCCTCAGGGAGCACGTCTTCCATGTCGTGTGGTGGGACGCCGAGCATGAGGTGTATCCCTCGAAGAAGCGGAACACGTAAGGCAGGTCACCCGCGGGAGCGTTCCTACATGGGGTTGCGTCTGGCTCCGCGGGGCGGCGGGGGTGGAGTGTGCTCCGCCGCTCGGCAGAGGTGGTTACGGTGTGCTCCCTGAACCGGTCGCCGCAGGGTTTCCACCCGGTCAGAGGCGCTATCTCCACCAGCACTGCGTGACCTTTTGTGCCCGTAGAGGCCTTGGTGAGCGCTCCCCTCACCGTGAAGCACAAGACGCGCTGTTGGCCGCCAGTGGGGCGCAGAGGGCCGCTCAGCGGACGAAGAAGGGCGGTCCGGCCACCACCATGGAACCCGGACCGCCCGTGCGCGAGTTCCGCTACGCGGTAGCGCTGTCCACGCCCGCCAGCATGGACGGGATGGCGGACTGCGAGCCGGGCACATCGATGTGCACCCGGTCCCCGTCCACCAGGAGACGGTAGGCGTCGAGGTCAGCGTCATGCAGGAGTGCCAGCGACTCCGGAGTGAGGTCCCCTGTGTCCGCCAGGTCCGTGAGGACCGCGGCCCACGCGGCGGGCTCAGCGGCGGCGCTCTCCTGCTCAGCGATAGCAAGCGCCGCCGGGTCCACCTGGGTGAGGCGTTCCCAGACGAGGCCCTCGTATGCGGCGAGGAGCCGGTCCCGGTCGTCGTGCACCAGCAGGTGCGGCATGACTTCCAGATCGTCCAGGATGGCCGCCAGGCGGGTGCGGTCCGCCCGGGCGATCACGTCCTGGAGGCGCATGCCCGGCTCACGCTCGAAGCCCTGAGAGGGGTCCTGTCCGGCGTAGACGAGGGCGCGGACCTTCTCCCGCTCCCGGCTGAGGGCGGCGTGGTCGTCCGCGGTCTGCGGGCGGAGGGTGTCCAGGACCGGCCCCCGGTCGGGTGCCTCCGGGATCGCTGGGATGGCGGCGCGCACGGTGGTGCGGATGCGGTCCACGTCGGCGCGCTGGCGGGCTCGTAGCCCTTCCGGTGTCAGGTGAGTGTCCCTGAGGGTGGCGGCGGCCGCGAGGTCCCGGCGGGCCTGGACGGCGGTGGTGGTGAGGTCGGTGCGGGTCATGCTTGTGCTCCTTGTCGGTTGAGGTTGCCCGTGGTGGGCGAGGGGTTGGAGAGGGGGTCAGGTCGAGGGTGGTCAGCGGCATCTCCGTCGTCCTGTGCTCGGGATTCCAGGGCCGCACGTGCACGTGCGGCGGCGGTGCGCTGGACGGCCGCCTCTTGGTGGAGGCTCGCGATGTAAGCCCGGATGGCGTCCGCATGGTGCGCCGGGATGGCGTCCATCGCGGCCTGGTATCCCGGCAGGGCTTCTCGCTTCGACCGGGTGGCGTTGCCGATGGCGCTTGGGCGGCGGGGCGCGTAGACCATGGTCATTCCCCCATGACCAGCCGGTCGAGGAGCGCGCCTACTTGCTCGAAGCCGCCCGGCTTGGCGTTGTCCAGGCCGAGGTACTTCGCGCGGCGGTCCATGATCCTCAGCACCCGGTCCACCGCGAACCCGTCACCAGCGAGGGCCAGGCGCATCTGCGGAACCAGGATGGCGTCGAGGCGGGCCAGTTCCAGGGTGCGGATAGCGTCCGCCTCCTCCTCCGGGATGCGCTGAACCTCCTCCCGAATCCACCGCTGGACCGTCTTCGGGTGCACGTCCATCTGCGTGGCGATGGTGGTCATGGCCACGCCTGTGCGGTGGAGCATGAATGCCTCGGCGCGGCGGGTCAGCCGATCCAGGCGCTTCATGCGGCGGCGCGGCCGGGGGTGTCACCGAGGGCGTACTCGGCGAGGTCCACGTCCGGCGGCAGATCGGGCACAGGGAGGCCCGGCAACGCCGCGACCTCCTCGCGGGCGATGGTGATGGTGTCGGGGCTCATGCCGTCTCCTCTCGTTCAGTGACCCAGGGGTCGGGGAATAGGTCCGCGAGTCCACGGCCCTCGTAGTAGCGCCGTGCATCCGGCGACAGATCGGTGATGGGGCAGTCGAAGGGCTCGCCGTTGTGGGCTCGCCGGTGGGCCTCAGCGCGGTAGAGGCCAATGAGGTCGTCCGCCTCCTGGGTGCTGGCCGGTCCTGTGACGCGCTCGCGCTCCGTCTCCAGCCCTTCGAGTGCGGCGCGGAGGTCCGCGAGGTGTGCACGCTGTTTGGCTGAAGGCGGAGCAACCTTCGCGGTCGGTCGCCGCGTGCGGTGACCATTACCAGGTAGTGGAACAGGTAGTGATACAGGTAGTGGGGCCCCGCTCAGACCGGGGCCCTTTACCGGGAAATCCGGGGCCCTTTCTTCCTCGAACCGGGGCCCTTTCTCGGCGGGATCCGCGACGAATGGGCCTCGCTCAGACCGGGGCCCTTTCAGGTCCAGGACGGCCAGCCGATACTCCGCATGGCGGCCGCGGTGCGCCGCTCCCGTGCGGACGATGAGCCCGCGGCTGGTGAGCGCGGACAGCACGCGCTCCAGGGCGCTCTTGGTCGCCTTCAGCCCCGGCTCACGGCCCAGCGCCAGCGCCAGCCGGTCATGCCCCCACGTGTAGGTCGGAGCGCCGTCTTGGACGGCCACGGCCATGTCGAGGAGCACGATCCGCTCCAGCGGGGATACGGGCGCTGAAAGGAGCGCTTCCTTCATGCGGTCCAGGGTCGCGAACCCCATCAGAGCCTCCGTCGGCGCTCGCGCACGCACCCGCGGCACTCGCCCTTCGGAGTGGTGCCCCATGCCGCCCGCACATGTTTGCGGGGACAGAGCACCAGTGAGCCGCCGTGATCGGCGCGCGCGTTGCACCGGGCGCATCCGGGGGCGTAGGCGCTCAGGTCGGTGGACCACTTCACCCGCTTCCCATGTGAGTCCCGGCCTATGTGCGTTGCGGGGCCGATCCTCATCCACCCTCTCGCCGGTAGACCGCACCCATGGCAGGGGCGGCCTACTGCGGAGCCGCGGGCCTGAACAAGGGCCTCGTGTACGCCGCGGTAGGTGCTGCCCGGTCCGGTGTTGTCGCCCCTGGCGGTAGTCACCTCAGCCCTCGCCGTCGATGAAGGCCAGGAACGCGACTGTGCTGATGCGGATGGCCTTGCCGAACCGCTGGGCCGGGAGGGTGCCGTTGGCCACCATCTTGTAGACGTTGCTGGGGTGGCACTCCAGGAGGATCGCCACGTCCGGGACCTTCAGGAACGCGGGCGGGGTCTCACGGATGCGTGCCAGGGTGGCGGCACTGGTGCTCGGTGTCGCGGTGATCATCAGGAGGTCCTTTCGGGTTAGCGGTGGCTAGCCCAGGTCCTTCCTGGATGGCGGTCGCGTCGTCGGTGGCGCTTCCCTGTGAGGCACGACGGTAACACACGGTATGCTGGGGTTGCAAACACAAAACCCCAGGCCAGAGTCTAAATTGGTGACAGTGTGTCACCACCTGGCCCGGACGGAGGAACCATGGCAGAGCGGCGGCAGAAAGCCAATCGACAGGCGTTCGGGAGCACCCGGCAACTGCCCTCCGGGCGCTGGCAAGCCCGCTACCCAGACCCCGCCGGGCGGCCCATGACCGCGCCCACCACCTTCCCCACGAAGCGGGAGGCACTGGACCACATCGCCGGGGTTCGCGCGGACCGCATGCGCGGCACCTACCGGGACCACCGCGCCGGACTCCAGCCGTTCGGCCCCTACGCCGCCGAGTGGGTGGCAAACGGTGGCACCCGTGGACGCCTCGCCCCCAAGACTCAGGCGCTGTATGAGGACCTGCTGACCGGCCCCCTCGCCGGGCTCCATGACCGTGCACTGTCCGCCATCACCCCGGCGGACGTGCGCGCCTGGTACACCCGCACCCGAAAAGTGCTGGCGAAGGCGGTGAAGAATCGCCCCGGGGCCACGGGAGAGGCCCGCCTCCGCCAGGCGTACAGCCTCCTCCGCACGGTCTTGACCGCCGCGGTGAAGGACCGCCTCATCAGTGAGAACCCCTGTCAGATTGAAGGGGCTGGGCAGGTCAATGATCCGGAGCGCCCGTACCTCTCGCCGGAGCACCTGGCCGCCATTGTCGGGGCCATGCCGGAGAAGTGGCACTTGCCTATCCGTGTGGCCTTCGGAGCGCACCTGCGGGTCGGGGAGTTGGAAGCGCTCCAGCGCGGTGACTACGCCAACGGGGCGGTGCGGGTCGAGCGCCAGCGCATCTACGTTCGAGGTCAGGGCACCATCACCCCCACGAAGACGGGGGAGGCCCGCACGGTGGTGCTCCCGCCGAGCATCGCCGCTGAGGTCGAGGCGCATCTGGCCAGCACGACCGGATTCCCCAAGTCCCCCATGTTCCCCCGGCAGGACGGCGAGGCCATCACCGGAAACGCCCTCAGTCATGCCTGGCGGAAAGCGGCCCGCGGCGTCGGGCTAGGGCAGTTCCACGTCCATGACGTCCGGCACGCCGGGCTCACGCTGGCCGCCCAGGCCGGGGGCACGACGCGTGAACTCATGGCCCGTGCCGGTCACCGGACCGCGCGCGCGGCACTCATCTACCAACACGCGGCGGAGGAGCGGAACGCGACGATTGCTGTCGGCATGGATTACTTGACAGGAGCGCTAGGCGCCCGCTCGCTGGCCGAGGCGCCCGTCAGTCGAAATCGGGTATCGCGTCCCAGTTGAGCGTCCAGCCATTCGCGTCCGCTACTGCATTGGCTATTTTCTGGGCCCCAAAAGAGTAAATACGTGCGCAACTGATCGAGCCTGCGATTACCAAAGAGTAATCACCGTGGCGCATAGGCCTCAATACTGTGTTGGCGTGAGGGTCGTTCTGACGAAGTGGCGGAGGCCACTGCTCCGCGCGCCAGCCGGTCGTGAGTCCATGGGTCAGCGCGTGCCTGACTTGCATCCAGGCGCGACTTTGCTTCTTCGCTTCCGTCCAGCCGAAGGGTCGCAGTGTTGGGCTCCTGTAGTTCATCGTCGGGAACACTGGGATTGTCACCGTTGCAGCACTGTCGATGTCCGCGGCCGCTGGAGGAACCACGGCCCTCATCCGGTCGGCAAACTCCGGGAGCGCCGGATTGTTCCAGGCGCCAACCGCCTTCGCAATCTCAGCGAACCCGGCGCCTTGGTGAGCCAATGTCACTGCCAGAAAGTCCTCGGCGAATCCTTCAAACGCAGAGATTGACGTCAGAACTATGGCGGGGCTCAGCACCGCGGCGTTGCCGGGATGCCCAACCCCTCTTGGGTGCAGGCTGAGCAACTTGTGTGGCGTGCGAAGGGCGCGCAGGTACTTATCCACGACCGTCTGGGGCTCCGGGGGCGTGAACAGTGCCATGGTGCTCAGTATGTCGGAATCGGGCGGTTAGTGGCACGTCTGTGGCATGCATTGGTCCGGAATCATCGATTTCGGGCCACAATGGCCGCTAGGAAAACTGAGATGACCTGGGATTAAGTACTTGGAGGGACTGACGGGAATCGAACCCGCGCTATCTGCTTGGGAAGCAGAAGTTCTACCATTGAACTACAGTCCCGAACCCGCCCGAGAGCAGGTGAGGGCAAGCCTACCTGCCACACGGGCGTTGGCCAAAGTGCGACTCAGCGTCGCGCGTCGACCAGGCGCTGCCGCTGGCTCCCGAGTCCGTCGATGCCGATCTCCACGACGTCGCCGGAGCGCAGGTAGGGGAAGCGTCCGGAGAGCGCGACTCCCTGCGGGGTGCCGGTGTTGATGAGGTCGCCAGGCTCGAGCACGAGGTACTGCGACAGGTGGTGCACGATCTGGGCCACGGTGAAGATCATGTCGGCGGTGTTCGAGTCCTGACGCGCCTCGCCGTTCACCGTCGACCAGAGCCGCAGCGCCTGGGGATCGACCTCATCGGCGGGGATGAGTGCAGGGCCGAGCGGATTGAAGGTCTCGGCGTTCTTGCCCTTCGACCACTGCCCACCGGACTGCTCCACCTGGAACGCCCGCTCGGAGACGTCATGCGAGACGACGTATCCCGCCACGTGCGCGAGCGCCTCCTCGGGGCTCGAGAGGTAGCGGGCGGTGGTGCCGATCACGACGCCGAGCTCGACCTCCCAGTCCACCTTCTCGGCCCCCGGCGGGATCAGCACGTCGTCGAACGGGCCGACGATCGTGTTGGGGTGCTTGTGGAAGAGGATCGGCACGGTGGGCGGGGCGTCGCCGGACTCCGCGGCGTGCGCGGCGTAGTTCTGGCCGATGCACAGTACCGCCATCGGCCGCGCGATCGGCGGGCCGACCCGCAGCGCCTCCGCACCGTCGAGCACGGGGAGCATGCCGGCAGCGAGGGCCTCCCGCGTGCGGGCGATGCCATCGCGGGAGAGGAAGGTGGCGTCGATGTCGTCGGTGAGAGCGGTCAGATCGTGGATGCGACCGTCGTTGCGCACGGCGGGCCGTTCGGCACCGGCCGCGCCGAGTCGGAGGAATTCCATGTGTCGTGTCTCCAGGGTCAGTGCGTGTAGGGGCGGTGCTTGTCGATGGCATCGGAGAGCTCGACGCCGAAGCCGGGAGTCTCGGGCACCTTGAGTCGGCCGTTCACGGGCACGGGCTCGCCCACGAGCATCGGCGAGAACATCGGTACGACCTCCTCGGCTGTCGGGTGCATCATGAGGAACTCCGCGAACGGGCTGTTCGTGCGTGTCACGACGAAGTGGTACGAGTACACCGACGATCCGTGTGGAACGACCATCGTGCCGTGCGCGTCGGCGAGGGCCGAGATCTTCAGCAGCTCGGTGATGCCGCCGCACCATCCCACATCGGGCTGGATCAGGTCGACACCGGTCTCGAGCAGCTGGCGGAATCCCCACCGCGTCGCCTCGTGCTCGCCGGTGGTGACGAGCACAGTGGAGGGTGCGCGCTTGCGCAGCTCCGCGTATCCCCAGTAGTCGTCGGGGATGAGCGCCTCTTCGATCCACTTCAGCCCGTGCTCGGCGGCGGCGTGGGCGAGGCGCGTCGCGTACTCGACGTCGAGCGACATCCAGCAGTCATACATGAGCCAGAAGTCGTCGCCGACCTTCTCGCGCATGTCGGCGAGCAGGGCGATGTTCTTCCGCATCCCCTCCTCGCCCTCGGCGGGGCCGTGGTGCAGCGGCATCTTGCCGCCCAGGAAGCCGAGTTCCTTCGCGCGGTCGGGGCGTGCGCCGGTCGCATAGAACTGCAACTCGTCGCGCACGGGGCCGCCCAGCAGTTCGAACACGGGCACCTGTCGCACGCGGCCGAGCAGGTCGTACAGCGCGAGGTCGACACCGCTGATGGCGTTGAGGACCACGCCGCGGCGCCCGTAGTACAGCGTCGACTTGTACATCTGATCCCAGATGCGTTCGATGTCGGTGATCTTGCGACCCTCGAGGAAGCGGGCGAGGTGCTTCTCGACGATGAACGCGCCGATCTCGCCGGCGGTCGTCACCGAGAAGCCGACCGTGCCGTCGCTGGCCTCGATCTCGACGACCAGGGTGCCGAGGACGTTCAGCCCGAAGCTCTGGCGCGACTGCCGGTACTCGGGGTAGACGCTCATCGGCGTCGCGATGTGATCGTCGATCCAGTGGTCGGCGCCCTGGTCGTGGTAGTCCGCTCCGCCGCCGCGGACGGTGTAGGCGCGGACCTCGCGGATGGTGGGGGTGCCGGTCATCGTGTCTCTTTCTCTCGGTCGAATCGGACAAGGACCTTGCCCGGGGTGCCGTCGCCCGCCGCGAGGGTGGAGAAGGCGGTGTCTGCGTCGGCGACATCGATCTCGCGACTGATGAGCGCGCGGTAGACGTCGGGGTCGGCGCCGATGATCTCGGTGGCATCGGCGAAGTCGTCGGATCCGTAGGTGAAGCTGCCGATGAGCGAGCGCTCCTCGGTGCTGACCAGGAACGCGTCGATGGTCACCTGCGGGGCCCCCATCCCGACCAGGCAGATCGGCGCTCCCAGAGTCGTGCTGGTGAAGGCGTCCCGCAGGGTCGGGGTGATCCCCACCGCGTCCAGCGCAGCATCGGCGAGCCCGCCGCTCGCCCGGAGCTGGTCCGCGACCGGACCGTCGGCCGGATCGATCGTCTCGGCACCGAGACGCCGAGCGAGTTCGCGGCGCGCGGCATCCATCTCGCTCACGATGATCGTCCCGGCACCCGCGTCGCGCAGGGCGATCACGATGGACTGGCCGATGGGACCTCCGCCGATCACGAGCACGCGTCCGAGGCTCCCGGCCGGGAGGCGGCGCACGGCGTGCACAGCCACGGCGAGCGGCTCGATCAGTGCGCCCAGTTCGATCGGCAGACCATCGGGCAGTGCGACCACGTTGCGCGCCGGCACGACGACGTAGTCCGCGAACGCGGCGGGGATGTCCTTCGCCACTCCGATCACGTGTTTGCCGGGATGATGCTGCTCGCGCCCGGCGTATGCGGCGGCGTCCGCGGCAGGCACGACGACCGGGTTGAACGTCACGGCCGTGCCGACCGAGAGCTCCTCGACACCGGCGCCGAGTGCGGCGATCGTCCCGCTCGACTCGTGTCCCATCACCTGCCCGGGGAAGCGGCGTCCGTTCTCGCCGGTGTAGCCGTGCACGTCGGATCCGCAGATCCCGGTCGCGGCCACCCGGATGAGTGCCTCGCCGGGGCCGGGCTGCGGGGTCGGGGCTTCACGGACGTCGAGGTGTCCGATCTCGGTGAGGACGAGCTCGCGCATGGGCGTGTGTCTCCTTGATCTGCCGGGCGCGGTCAGCGCTGGCCGGTGGTGGTGGTCGTGGCGAGTCCGACGCCGTCCGTCTCACGGACGGTGGGGCTGACGACCTTGCTGAGGGCGATGAGGGCGGCGCCGAGCAGGGCGATGGCGGCCAGGATGATGAGCCCGGCACTGTCGCCGAACGTGGCATCGGCCCAGTTCTTCAGCACCGGGGCGAGGAAGCCGCCGAGGCTGCCGAGGGAGTTGATGAGCGCGATGCCGCTCGCGGCCGCCGCCCCCAGGAGGAACGAGGTCGGCAGCGTCCAGAACACCGGCTGCACCGAGATGAACCCCGCGGCACCGACGCTGAGCGCGGCCAGGGCGATCAGCGGGTCCTGGATGACGGCGGAGAGCACGATGCCGACGCCGGCCGCGGCGAGGGCGCACGTGGCGATCAGACGTCGCTGACCCGTGCTGTCCGCGAGCCGCGAGAGCACGAAGGTGACGATCAGCGCGAAGGTCCACGGCACGGCCGTGAGGAGACCGACCTCGAGACCGACGGGCTTGCCGACGATCGTGGCGATCTGGGTGGGCAGATAGAAGGTCACCCCGTAGACGCTCATCTGGATCGTGAGGTAGATCGCGGCGAAGTACAGCACGACCGGGTTGGCGAGTGCGCGCAGGGCACCCCGCGGCGAGTGGTTCTCCTTCGCGGTGTCCTCCGCTGCGAGGGCGGCCAGGAGCGTCGAGCGCTCGCCGTCGCTCAGCCACTTCGCGTCCTTCGGGCCGTTGTCGAGATAGAAGAACGCGACGATGCCGACGAGCACCGTGAGGATGCCGGTCACGAGGAACATGAGCTGCCAACCGTGGATGCCGACCTTGTCGTCGAGGTCGAGCAGCATGCCTGACAGCGGTCCGCCGAAGATGAAGGCGAGCGGTGCGCCGAAGTAGAACAGGCCGTTGACGCGGGCGCGGAACTTGAGCGGGATCCAGTAAGTGAGGAACAGGATGACTCCGGGGAAGAAGCCCGCTTCGGTGATGCCGAGAAGTACACGCAGGATGTAGAAGATCCACTCGTTCGTGGCGAACATCATGAGCGCGGAGACGATGCCCCACGAGACCATGATGCGGGCGAGCCAGATCTTGGCTCCGACCTTGCGCATGATGAGGTTCGAGGGAACCTCGAACACCGCGTAGCCGAGGAAGAAGATGCCGGCGCCGAGCGCGTAGGCGGCATCCGAGATCCCGGTATCGGCCTGCCAGGCGGCCTTCGCGAATCCGAGGTTGGCCCGGTCGAGGAAGGCCAGGATGTACATCAGGAGCAGGATCGGGATCAGCCGGAGCGTGACCTTGCGGACGATGGCGGCGAGTTCGGACCGCGCGGGGGACTGGGTGGACATCGGTGCATCTCCATTGACGAGGGAATCCAATGCGTTCACGTATGTGAATCTGATGTCTCAGACCTGAACGCGCGATAGTGTGACACACGTTCGCGTCGGACACAATTCATCCACCGGGGGAGACATGACAGACATCGCGCAGGCGCCGAGTGCCGTGAAATCCGCCGGTCGGGCCCTCGAGATCATCGAGCACCTCGCCGCGACCGACGCCCAGACGTTTCCGGAACTCCTCGGTGCACTGGGGCTTCCGCGCTCGAGCGCGCACGGTCTGCTCCGCACGCTCGTCGACGCCGGGTGGGTCGAGTTCGACCCGGTGAGCAAGCGCTACTCGCTGGGCCTCAAGGCCTGGCAGATCGGGCAGCGCTACGACGGGCACCGCCTGCTGCTCGAGTCGGGGCCGGCGCTCATGCGTGCTCTCACCGACGAGACGGGGGAGACGGTGCAGATGGCTCGGCTGGATGGCGTGGAGAACGTCTACATCGCGATCAGTCCCTCCCCGAATCCGATGCGTCTCGCCTCGAACGTCGGGATGCGGCTGCACGCGCACGCGACCGGCATCGGCAAGGCGCTGCTGAGCACCCTCGATGACGACGACGTGATCCGCCGCCTGCACCAGGTTGCGATCCCGCGCTTGACCGCCCGCACGATCACCGATCCGGACGAGATCCTCGCGGTGATCGACAAGGGGCGGGGACTGGGGTTCTTCGTCGACGACGAGGAGTTCATCGACGGATGCCGGTGCGTCGCGATGCCGCTCACGTGGCCGGAGGAGACCGGCGTGGCTGCTGCGCTGAGCATCACGATGCCGACCAGCCGTACCGACGAGCGGTGGCCGCACTCGATGGTGGAGCCGCTGCGGCGCGCGGTGCTGCGCATGCGCGAGGAGATGAACCTCCAAGGGATCAGCGTCGACAACTAGGCTGGTGCCGTGCTTCTCAGCGACCGCGACATCAAGGCAGAACTCGCTTCCGGCCGCATCGGCCTCGATCCTCGCGAAGAGGGGATGATCCAGCCGTCGAGCATCGACGTGCGTCTGGACCGGTACTTCCGGCTGTTCGACAACCACAAGTACCCGTTCATCGACCCGTCGGAGGATCAGCCGGAACTCACCCGCCTGATCGAGGTCGACCCGGACGAGCCGTTCATCCTGCACCCCGGCGAGTTCGCGCTGGGCGCGACGTTCGAGCAGGTCACGCTGCCGGACGACATCGCCGCCCGCCTCGAGGGCAAGTCGTCGCTCGGGCGCCTCGGACTCATCACGCACTCGACCGCCGGCTTCATCGACCCCGGATTCACCGGCCACGTGACGCTCGAGCTCGCGAACGTCGCGACGCTTCCGATCAAGCTGTGGCCGGGGATGAAGATCGGGCAGCTCTGCTTCTTCAACCTCACCTCGCCCGCCGAGAACCCCTACGGCTCGGGCCCCTATGGCAACCGGTACCAGGGGCAGCGGGGACCGACGGCATCCCGCTCGTTCCAGAACTTCCACCGGACGGATGTCGGAACCACCGACATCGGAGCAGTCGGAGGCTGACATGAGCGATGGCAGCGGCACGTCCCCGCAGGAGTCGGGCATCCCGGAGGAGCCGGTCGCCTCGCCGGAGCCGGGCAGCCCGGTGGAGAGCGCGATCCCGGACGAGAGCGCGATTCCGGACGAGCCGGTGATCCCGCCCGCGGATGCCGTCATCCCGCCGCCTCCGCCCGAGATCCCGATCCCGGACGGCCTGCTCGCCCCGCCGCCGTCGGAGATCCCTCCTGCCGACGCGGTGATCCCGCCGTCTCCGCAGGCGACCCGCCGCGGTTCCGATCGTCCGCGCCCGACCCCGGCGATCCTCGACGGCGAGCAGCCCGCCGCGGTCGCCGACGACTGGGCGCAGCCGTCGGTCGCGCCCGAGGTGCCGACGTCGGGCGGCTACCGCGTGCTCACGATCGTGATCTTCGCGTTCCTGTTCCTGCTCCTCGTCGCCGCGATCGCCGTGGGCGTGTACCTGCTGAACACGACGAGCTTCCCCTTCGCGGGTGCGGCCGACGCCGTTTCGCAGTCCACGTTCGCGCTGCTTCTCTGACGTTTGCGGGTGCTCACGGGGTGTCCGCGCCGAGCGCGCCGTTGGCCTGCGCGACCACATCATGCACGATGTCCTCGGTGAGACCGAGTCCCCAGGTAGTGAGCTTCATGACGGGGGTCGCTTGGACCATAGCGACCAGCTCGGGTGCCTTTTCGGCCAGCCCCGCGGGCAGGCCCGCCTTGATCGTGTCGAGCACCCGGGCACTCACCGGGTTGCGTGCCCATTCCGCGAGCGTCGAATCGGTCCGGAGAGGGTCGATCACTCCGTCGCCGGCGCTCGAGATCGTACCCTCGAGGCGGATGTCGCGCGAGGATGCCCCGATCTCGACGCGGTAGTTCCCCGGCTCGAGTTGCCAGCGTCCGGTACGCGCGTTCCAGTAAGAGAGGTCGCGCGGCGTGATGTCGAAGCTCACGGTCTTCTCCTCGCCGGCTGCAAGGTGCACCTTCGTGAACCCGCGGAGCTCATGGACGGGTCGGCGGATCCTGTCGGTCTCCGATGCGATGTACAGCTGTACGACTTCGGCGCCGTCGCGATCGCCGATGTTGCGGATCGTCGCCTGAACCGACCAGCAGTTGTCGCCGCGATCGGCGATGACCAACCCGTCGTGAGAGAAGCGCGTGTACGACAGGCCATGACCGAAGGGGTAGGCGACGGGCGTGCCCAGGGAGTCGTATGAACGGTAGCCGACGTAGATATCGTCGCCGTAGATCACCTGCGAATCCTGACCGGGGAACGTGAGGTGGCTCGGAGAGTCCTCAAGGCGCAGGGGGATGCTCTCCGCCAGTCGCCCGCTCGGGTTCGTGTGCCCCACGAGCACCTCGGCGATCGCCGTCCCGCCTTCCTGGCCGAGTAGCCACCCTTCCACGATCGCTGCCACGCCGTCGCGCCATCCGGCGATGTCGATGACCGAGCCGTTCGAGAGGGCGACCACGATGGGCACGTCCAGGCGTTTGAGGCGTTCCAGGAGTGCGAGCTGATCAGCCGGCAGCAGCATGTCGGATC
This sequence comes from Microbacterium sp. MYb66, assembly GCF_002979435.1. Taxonomy (GTDB): domain Bacteria; phylum Actinomycetota; class Actinomycetes; order Actinomycetales; family Microbacteriaceae; genus Microbacterium. The sequence goes on from NZ_PCOV01000007.1 coordinate 118,793, forward strand.
GATCGAAGCCCTCCGACTCGGCATGGTCGGGCAGGCCGAGGAAGAGGACGAGCACATCCGCCGAGGAAGCGGCTTCGACCGCGGCGTCGGCGAGGGCTGTCTCCTCGCCGGCGTCGAGTGTGAATCCGGCGGCGAAATCGATCGTCGCCGCGGAGAGCTCGCGGAGGACGTCCAGCGCCGCGATGACACGCGTCGGGCGAACTCGCGATGAGCCTCCGCCCTGGAAGCGCGGCGTGCGGGCGAACTCGCCGATGACGAGCACCCGCGTCGAGGCTTCTGCTGTCAGAGGGAGGATCCCGTCGTTCTCCAGGAGGGTGATCGCCTCCCTGGCCGCTTCTGCTGCGACGAGCTCGGCTGCCGGGCCAGGAGCCACCGGGAGCACTTCTGTCGTCCGGGCGGCGAGCACGCGCAGGCGCTCGATCGACGTGTCGACGACCGCTTCGTCGAGCTCTCCGGCGGTGAGCGCGTCGACGATCCGCCGGTGCCTCCCGCTTGGTGGCATCTCGAGATCGAGTCCAGCCGACACGGCGGCCGCAGGGTCGTCGACGGCGCCCCAATCCGACATCACCAGACCATCGAAACCCCATTCCCCGCGAAGGATGTCCTCGAGGAGGTGTCGGCTCTCGCTGGCGAATGTTCCGTTGATGCGGTTGTATGCCGACATCATCGCCCAGGGCTTCGCCTCTCGGACGACCTGCTCGAAGCCAGCGAGATAGATCTCACGGAGGGCACGCTCGCCGACGATCGCGTCGACCCGCATGCGATCGGTCTCCTGATTGTTGACTGCGAAGTGCTTCGGTGTCGCAGCCACCCCTCGTGACTGGATGCCGCGCACGAGTGCGGAGGCGAGCGTGCCAGTCAGCCGAGGATCCTCGGAGAGGTACTCGAAATTGCGGCCACCCAGCGGCGAGCGCTTGATGTTCATGCCCGGTCCGAGCAGGACGTTGACGCCGAGTCGTCGACATTCGTCGCCGAGGGCTCGTCCGACGCGCTCCACCAGTTCGACATTCCACGTGGAACCCAGGGCGACGGCGGGCGGAAAGGCGACGGCGGGGAGGCTGTCTCCGATTCCCAGCGAGTCACCCGAGGCGCCCTGGCTGCGAAGGCCGTGTGGACCATCAGCAAGCAGAAGTGGCGGCAGACCGGGGCCGCCGTCGACGGTCTTCCAGGTCGATGCGCCGGCGACGAGTCGCGCCTTGTCGTCGAACGTCGGTTCAGTCACGGGAAGGTCCTTCGATCCAGGGGTGTGCGGGGACGTGGATGCCGAGAGAGGCGAGATGGGTGCGAACCAAGGTCGGCATGTCGATGGTCCCCGGCAGCAGGAGCCACTGCAGTTGCAGTCCGTCCATGAGTGCGACGATGCTCACCGCAGCCTCGCGGGCCGAGAGCTCGTAACTCGGCGGCGAGACGACGAAATGCTCGGCGAAGGCGCCTTCGAGCGCGGCGACGATCCGTGTGTAGCGGCGGGTGAAGTACGCGCGTGCCGGATGCTCCGCGTCAGTCGCCTCAGCGGAGAGCCGCACGTACAGGGTGACGCGATCCGGCCGGCTGACGTTGACCTCCACGACGTCGATGATCCACGCGAAGAGGCGGTCGATCCCGTAGTCCGAGAAGCGGCGGGCATTGATCTCGTCCTGCTGTTCGCTGTACTGGAGGATCTCCACGAGCATCCCGTCCTTGCTGGGGAAGTGATGGAGGAGTCCCGCGTGGGTCATCTCCGCCCGTGCGGCGATGTCGCGCACCGACGTGCCCGTGAACCCCTGCTCGCTGAACAGCTCGAGTGCGGCCTGGAGGATCCGCTCACGTGTCCGCTCGCCTTTGGTGCCTCGACGGACGATCTTCGCCTCGCTCATGTTCGCCCTTCCTCGGTACGGAATCAAAAATCTACCACGTGGTAGAAAATGTGTAATACTGTCCCCGCGCTCCACGTCCGGAACGCTCGTAATCACAGCACACAACGGAGTCTGTACATGAAGAAGAGAACTCTCGGCGGCATCGGTGCCGCGTTGGTGTCGGTGCTCGTCCTGTCCGGATGCGCGGGCGGAGCGGAGACCGCCAGCCATGACGACGCACTTCGCCTGGGCACCATGACCGTACCGACCAGCCTGGATCCGATCGATGCGATCGGCAGCGGTCTACCCTTCTTCCAGGCGGTATACGACACCCTGCTGCACCGCACGCCCGACGGCGCCTACGAGCCGATGCTCGCCGAAGAATGGTCGTACGACGACACGCAGACGGTGCTGACCCTGACGCTTCGGAATGACGTGACCTTCGACGACGGAACAGCCTTCGACGCCGCGGCCGCGAAGGCGAACCTCGACCGCTTCCGTGACGGAGGCGGGCCGAACGCCGCCTACCTCGCGGGCATCGAAGTCGCTGTCGTCGACGACACGCATGTGACTCTGACGCTGCCTCAGCCGGACCCCGGTCTGCTCTTCTCGTTGTCCGACTCGGCCGGCCTCATGGCCAACCCGTCGAAGTTCGACACCGACGACGCCCTCGTCACCACCCCCGACGGCACCGGGCCATTCGTCCTGGACAGCGAGGAGACCGCCATCGGCACCACGTGGTCGTACGACCGCCGAGAGGACTACTGGGGAGACGAGCCCGACTTCTCGACGCTGACGATCTCCGTCTTCGACAACGAGAACGCTATGGTCAACGGACTGAAGACGGGTCAGCTCGACTCGGCGCTGCTGCAGGTGGCCGACCAACAGCTCGCAGCAGAGCAGGACGCGAACCTCACGCTGCAGGACGTGCTCTTCGACTTCCAGGGGGTGCTGCTCTTCGACAGAGACGGCGTGATCACCCCCGCCCTCGCCGATCCGAAGGTGCGTCAGGCGCTCAATTATGCGATCGATCGCGAGACTCTGCTCCAGGTGGTGCGGGACGGACGCGGCGAGATCACCAGCCAGGTATGGGGCGTCGATACCCAGGGGTACGACGAGGCGCTGGACGGTTACTACGGCTATGACCCCGACAAGGCTGCTGAGCTCCTTGAAGACGCGGGCTACGAAGACGGCTTCGAGCTCGTGCTCCCCCGACTCACCACGATCGTCACGGACAACATCGCCACGGCTCTGCAGACGGATCTGGCGGCGGTGGGAGTCACCCTCACCTGGGCGGACATCGACAGCGCCACGGCACTGCAGCAGATCTTCGTCGACAAGGAGTTCTCCGGCATGGTCATGAACATGGGGCAGTCGTCCGATGACTGGATCGTCTACACCAGCCTGATCGCTCCCGGGACCTTCAACTTCTTCGGCACGAGCGATGACACGGTGCAGGAGCTGGCGTCCGAGGCGCGCGCGCTCCCGACGGACGAGTCTGCGGATCTGTACACGCAGATGAACGAGCACATCGTCGAACAGGCGTGGTTCCTGCCCTTCTACCGCATGACGTACAAGCTCGTCACCGTCGCAGGGATCGAAGCCCAGCCCCAGTCGGGTATGGCTGTGCCGTCGATCTACAACTACTCGCTCACTGATTGATCCTGTCGTGGGGCCGGCCCAAGTCGGCCCCACGACCCGTCCCCCCGGAGACCCCATGGTCGGCTTCATCGCGCGACGACTCGGCGCCAGCGTCGTGCTCCTGTTCGTGACGGCCCTTCTCACGTTCGTCCTGCTGTCGATTCCGAATCAGGACGTCGGTCGGCAGCTGCTCGGCATCAACGCCTCGCAGGCCGCGATCGACTCCAAGAACGCCCAGCTCGGTCTCGACCGACCGATCCTCATCCGGTTCTTCGACTGGCTCGCCCACGCGATGCAGGGCGATCTCGGTCGCTCCTGGTTCTCCAGCGAGCAGGTCACCATCGCGATCGGGAATCGCCTTCCGGTGACGCTGAGTCTCGTGATCGGTGTGACCCTCGTGACCGCCGTCGTCGGCTACCTGCTCGGTGTCTGGGCGGGAGTACGCCGAGGACGCATCGACCGATTCGTGCAGATCTTCAGTGTCGCCGGGTACGCCCTGCCCGGCTTCCTCGTGACCATCGTCATCGTCATCGTGTTCGCGGTGCAGCTCCGCTGGTTTCCGGCGATCGGGTATATCCCGATCACCCAGTCCTTCACCGGATGGCTCTCCACGATCACGCTCCCGGTGATCGCCCTGTCGATCTCCGCCGTCGCCGGCATCGCGCAGCAGGTGCGCTCCTCGGTCATCGAAGTGGTCCGCTCCGACTACATCCGCACCCTGCAAACTCGCGGACTGCCGCCGCGCCGCATCCTGTTCCGTCACGTGCTGCGCAACGCGTCGGCCCCGGCGCTGACCGTGCTCGGTATGCAGTTCGTCGGGCTGCTCGGCGGCGCCGTGATCGTCGAGCAGATCTTCGGTCTGCCCGGCATCGGCAGCATGGCGATCCAGTACACGACGCGTGGGGACATCCCGATCATCATGGGCCTGGTGATGCTCTCCGCCATCGGAGTCGTCATCGTCAACCTGCTCGTCGATCTCGGCATCGGCTGGCTGCTTCCGAAGGCGAGAGTGTCATGACCACCGAGACCATCGCACCCGTCGCGGACACCACCGCGGCACTGCGCGAGATCCGTCCGCGGGGCGTCTGGCGTGCGCTGCTCTCGCGGCCGCTCACGGTGGCCGCGGCGATCGTGCTCGCCCTGATCGTGCTCGCAGCGATCTTCGCGCCGCTCCTCGCACCCTTCGACGCGAACTTCGCCGTTCCGAAGAACGCGTTCGGCGGCCCGGAGGCCGGTCATCTCCTCGGGTTCGACTCGGCGGGCCGCGACGTCCTTTCCCGCCTGCTCTACGGGGCGCAGAACACGATGGGGGGAGCGGTCATCGCCCTTGTCGTCGCTCTGGTCGTCGGGCTCCCGTCCGGTCTGCTCGCGGGGTACTACGGCGGCTGGTTCGATTCGGCGTCCAACTGGGTGACGAACCTGGTCATGTCCCTTCCGGCCATGATCATCCTGCTGGCATCGAGGGCCGTGCTCGGCCCCACGGTGTGGGTGCTCATGATCGTGCTCGGCTTCCTCGTCGCCCCCTCGTTCTTCCGGCTCGTACGTGGCGCCGTCGCGGCAGTGCGTGGAGAGCTCTATGTCGACGCCGCACGCGTCTCCGGACTCTCGGACGCCCGGATCATCGGCCGTCATGTGCTCACGGTCGTGCGTGCCCCCGTCATCATCCAGATCGCGCTCGTGGCCGGCATCGCGATCGGGCTGCAGGCCGGGCTCGAGTTCATCGGGATCGGCAGCGGCAACATCCCCACCTGGGGCGCGATGCTCAACGAGGCCTTCACGAACTTCAATCGGGCGCCTCTGCTGCTGGTGTGGCCGGGCCTCGCGCTCGGGCTCACCAGCGCGGCACTGGTCCTCCTCGCATCCGGCGTCCGCGACGCCCTCGACGACCGCGGTGGAGAGCTGCGGTCGGTATCGCGGCGCTCCCGCGATCAGGCGTCGCGAGACCGCTCGGCCTCGAGGGCCGAGCTCCCGGGCCAGGGGCGTGGCGATCTGCTCTCCATCCGCGGACTCCGGGTGGCGTACCGGCAGGCGGAGAATGACGACATCGAGGTGGTCCACGGCGTCGATCTCGACGTGGCGCGAGGCCAGATCGTCGGACTCGTCGGCGAATCCGGGTCCGGCAAGAGCCAGACGGCCTTCTCCGCGCTGGGTATCATTCCCGCCGGGGGATATGTCAGCGCCGGGAGCATCCTGATCCAGGGCGCCGAGGTCGTCGACGCTCCTGCAGACACCGCACGGCGATCGCGTCGCGCGCTGGGCTACGTGCCGCAGGAGCCGATGAGCAACCTCGACCCGTCGTTCACCGTCGGCTCGCAGCTGACCGAGCCCCTCCGCGTCAGCGGAGTCGGGGCGGCTGCTGCCCGTTCCCGGGTGCTGGAACTGCTCGCCGCCGTCGAGATCGCCGACCCCGCGCGAGTGTTCTCCTCCTACCCGCACGAGATCTCCGGCGGAATGGCTCAGCGTGTGCTGATCGCCGGTGCGTTGTCCACGGATCCGGATCTGCTGATCGCCGACGAGCCGACCACGGCGCTCGACGTCACCGTGCAGGCCGAAGTCCTCGGCATTCTGCGCAGGCTCCGTGATGAGCGTGGTGTCGGCGTGCTCATCGTCACCCACAACCTCGGCGTCGTGGCCGATCTGTGCGATCGGGTCGCGGTGATGAACGGCGGCCGGATCGTCGAAGAGGGAGCGGTGGATGACGTTCTCACCCGCCCCCGCGATCCGTACACGCAGCAGCTCGTCGCCGCGGTGCCCGATGAAGCTGTGACGCGCTCGCCATGGCAAGAAACGACCGCGAAGGAAGGAGTGCGATGATCGCTCCGCTGCTGTCCATCGATCAGGTGCGGGTGTCCTTCCCCGGGAAGGGTTTGCGCGCGCCGCGCAACGAGGTGCTCAGGGGCGTCTCCCTCGACATCCGAAGAGGCGAGACGCTGGGGCTGGTCGGCGAGTCCGGCTCGGGGAAGACGACGATCGGTCGTGCCGTGCTCGGACTCGTCCCGATCGACGCCGGGACCATCACCTTCGAGGGGACGCGTATCGACACCGCGCGGCGTCGGCGTCGCCGCGAGCTCTCGCGAGACATCCAGGTGGTGTTCCAGGATCCGTACACTTCGCTCAACCCTGCGCTCACCATCGGTGACACGCTTGCCGAGCCGCTCATCGCGCAGGGCGTCTCAGGAGCGCGAGCCCGCGTGCGGGTCGTGGAGCTCCTCGACCGTGTCAAGCTGCCGTCATCGGCGACGGGGCGGCTCCCTCGCGAGTTCTCCGGCGGCCAGCGCCAGCGCATCGCGATCGCACGGGCACTCGCGCTCGCGCCGAAGCTCATCGTGTGCGACGAGCCGGTCTCCGCCCTCGATCTCACGACGCAGTCGCGCGTGCTCGAGCTGCTCACTGAGATCCAGGAAGACACGGGGGTGTCCTACCTCTTCATCTCGCACGATCTCACGGTGGTCCGCCACATGAGCCACCGCGTGGCGGTGATCTATCGCGGGGAGATCGTGGAGCACGGCGACACCGTGGAGGTCACCGAGAACCCGCAGAACGACTACACCCGAAAGCTGCTGCTCGCCGCCCCTGTCGTCGACCCCGCTCGCCAGCGTGCACGTCGTGAGGCATTCGATCAGACATTCCGAAGAGAGGCCACCGCATGACCGTCACCGAAATCATCCCGCTTCCGAAGAGTATGGAGGCGAGTGGCACGCTGCGTGGGCTCCGCGATGGCGTTCTGCGCGTGCGCACCGCGCCGTCGTCGATGATCGAGGCCGCCTCCGCCGTGAGTTCAGCCGCCTTCGGAATCGTGATCGTCGTGGTCGATGAGGATGCCGATGTCGTGCTCCGATACGACGACGCAGGAACCTCAGCACCGACGGGCGCGGACCCGCGTCCCGCTGACCGCCGCGGCGAATCCGAGGCCTATCGGATCCGCGTCGAAGAGGATGGGCTGCTGCTCACCGCGGCGAGTGGGGAGGGCGCGTTCCGTGGACTCCTCACGATCGTCGGGGCTGTCACCGACGGCACCCTCCCCGCCCTGCACGTCGACGACCACCCGGATCACGGCTGGCGCGGGCTCTCGCTGGATGTCGTGCGACGGTGGTTCCCGGTCGAGGAGGTCACCCGGATCATCGACCTCCTCGCCGTGCACAAGATGAACGTGCTGCACCTGCACCTCACCGACTCGCAGGCGTGGCGCTTCGAGGTTCCCGACCACCCCGGCGTCGCTGCTCCGGGGGAGTCCTACTCGCTGAAAGACCTCAGCGTGCTGGAGGACTACGCGCGCGCTCGATACGTGACGATCGTGCCTGAGATCGACGTCCCGGGGCATGTCGCCGCGTCGCTCGTCGAGGTGGATGGCATCGAGGTCGTCGAAGGCGACCACCCGTTCGTCCGCTACCTCACCTGGGGCGGAGCCGGGGTCGCCGGGTTCGTGCGGGACGGCTTCGCGGTGCTCGCCGAGCACTTCGCGAGCCCGTATCTGCATCTCGGGGGAGACGAGGCCTTCGGGGCGCCGCACGACGAGTACGTGCGGTTCGTTCGAGCCAGCGCCGAGGTGATCCGGGGCCTCGGCCGCACCCCTCTCGGCTGGCAGGAAGCGGTGCGGGCGGACGCGCTCGGAGATCGCGACCTCGTGCAGTTGTGGATCGCGGAGCGCGATCGCTTCGACCTCGACAAGGCGAAGAGGACGTTCCCGGAGGAGTATCACCCGCTCCTCACCCAGGCGGCCGAGCTATTCGCGCTCTCGGTCGAGGATGCGGCTCTCATCGGTGCGGCGGGAATCCCCACCATCGTCTCATCCAGCGATCCGCTGTACCTCGATCGCCGAACATCCGACTCGAGCCGTGACCGCGCCCAGGATGATGTCTGGGCGCGCCTGGGCAATCCGGGCTACGACGCGACCTCGACGACCTCCGTGCTGGAGTGGTCTCCGTCGACGCAGGAGGACATCGTCGACGCCGGTGTCCGGGTCGCCGGCATCGAAGCGGCGCTGTGGTGCGAGACCGTGCGCGACTTCGACGATGTCGCCACCCTGCTGCTCCCACGGTTGGCGCTGATCGCCCAGCGCGCTTGGGATGAGAGCGCCGATCGGAAGGATGTCATCGCCGCCGCGGCCGCCCAGGCCTCGGTCTGGGAACGACTCGGGTTCGAGTCGTACTACCGCTCCGTCGAGGTCTTCGGCGCATGAGCGCGGACACCCCCGCTCTACCGGACGGCTTCATCGTCGGCGCATCGACCGCCGCGCACCAGATCGAGGGCGGCAACACCGCCAGCGACTGGTGGGCATACGAGCAAGCGCACCCGGATCGCCTCCAGCCCAGCGGCTCAGCCTGCGACAGCTTCCATCGGTGGCCAGAGGACATGGATCTTCTCGCCGCCGCAGGGCTGCAGGCATACCGCTTCAGCATCGAATGGTCTCGCATCGAGCCGGTGAACGGCGAGTTCTCCGACGAGGCCGTCGAGCACTATCGCCGGATGGTTGTCGGCGCGAGGGAGCGTGGCCTGGAGCCGATCGTCACACTGCACCACTTCACCAACCCCGCGTGGTTCGTCGACGGCGGCGGATGGCTGCATTCCGATGCCACTCGACGCTTCGTCTCCTATCTCGAACGGATCGCGCCCGTACTGGACGCGGGTGTGGAACGCGTCATCACGATCAACGAGCCGAACATGGTCGCGATCATGCACCGCGTGCTCGCCGGAGACGCCCACCTCGACAACGGTCTCGGGGGCGGGCTCCCGCTACCGCACGAAGGGGTGAGGGATGCACTCATCCGGGTGCACCAGGGAGCTAGAGAGTTCCTGCACACCCGCCACCGGGGACTCCGTGTCGGGTGGTCGGTGGCGAACCAGGCGGTGCAGTTCGTCGACGGAGGTGAGGAGCGCGCATCGGCGTACCGGGAGGCGATCGAGGACGTGTGGCTGCGCGCGGCGGCGGAAGATGATCACATCGGCGTCCAGGCCTACACCCGCACGGTCTTCGGCCCGGAGGGGAAGGTGGAACCGGAAGCGCACGTCGCGCGCACCACCACCGGCTGGGAGTACTACCCCGCTGCGCTCGAAGAGGCGATCCGCCATACCGCTGATGTGATCCCCGGAGTCCCCATGCTCGTCACGGAGAACGGCATCTCGACTCGCGATGACTCGCAGCGGATCGCGTACACCCGCGACGCGTTGCAGGGTCTCGGCCGTTGTCTCGAGGAGGGGATCGATGTGCGCGGATACCTCCACTGGAGCCTGCTCGACAACTTCGAGTGGGGCAACTGGGAGCCCACATTCGGGCTGATCGCGGTCGACAGGGAGACCTTCGCCCGCACCCCGAAGCCTTCTCTCGCCTGGCTGGGAGCGCTCGCCGCCGACCGTCGTCTGTGATGCGGAGATCCCGCGGATGAGGCCCCTCCGTTCGAGGGGCCGGCGGCCTCACCCCCGCAGCACCGCCCTGGTCCGTTCGAGGACGATGTTCAGCGCGCGCGCCGCGGCCTCGGCATCCTGCGGCTCGATGTCTTCCCAGAGCGGCCGGGTGAGCGCCGCGATCTCGTCGCCGATGTCGGCGACCAGGGCCGCCCCTTCGGGGCTCAGTGAGGAGCCGGTGAGGAGTCCGCGCCGACGGAGAGCGGCGATGAGGAGACCGGCGTCCGGATCGTGCAGCCGCTCGGCGACGAAGGCGTCGAGGTCGCCGTCGGACTGCGAGGCGAGCCGCAGGGTCACCCATTCCCGCTCGGTGAGGTCGCGGCGGGCGAGGACGGTCTGCAGCAGAGCGCCCAGCGCCTTCTCGGTCTGTCCGATGAGTGGGGGTCCGAAGGGGATCATGACTTCTCCATATCGTTGGTGTCGCCAACGATAACAGATCATTGGTATCACCAACGAGTAGAGTGACGCCATGGACCGACTCGAGGGCAGGGCGACCTGGTGGGTCAGCCGCGCGCACCTCCGCGCGCACGCGCTGCTGCAGGAACTCTTCGCCGACGCGGGCGCCCGTGCGTACCACTATCGACTCCTCGCCGCGGTCGAGGAAGCAGGGCCGATCAGTCAGGCCGACCTCGGTCGAGCCGCCGAACTCGATCGCAGCGACGTCTCGGTCGCCCTCGTCGCCCTCGAGGCGAGCGGCTTCGTCACGCGTGCGCCGCATCCCTCGGACCGGCGCCGGATCCTGGTCGCGCTCACCGCTCCCGGCCGCGCCGAGCTCGCCCGTCTCGATGCGGTCGTCGACCACGCTCAGGAGCGTTTCCTCGCGCCGTTGGCGGAAGAGGAGCGCGCCGGGTTCCTCGACATGGTCAGGCGGCTCGGAAGCGGCGCGGATCCCGCCTGATCACTCGATGCCGAGCGACCCCCCGATCTCCGTGCTCGTCTCGCTGAGCGCCGACGCCGATCCGGCCCGTTCCGGCGGAGCCGACCCGACCACCAGGTCGGTCGCGAGCGCCGCCACCGGGCCGATCCCCGTGTAAGCGACGGCGAAGCCGATCAGCACGAGTACGGTGTCGCCGTCGGTCGCTGCGCGAGCGCATCCTCCGCGAGGAGATCGCTCTCGTCGACCACGCCGATGCCTCTCGGATGCCGCGGCCCTGACCTCGGGGCGGCGCACGGCATCGCGCCGCTCACTCGCCGCCGAGCAGCTCGAACAGGCTCGAGAACCCCTGGTCGCCGTGGCCGTCGGCGATGCGCCGGTCCATCAGGCGCTTGACCTCGCGCATGCGCAGGGTGTCGACGCCGAGGGACTCGCGGTGGTCGATCAGGTCGTCCATCAGCGCCGCCTGCACGGAGAGCGGGCCGAGGTCGGGGCCGTACTGCCCGCTCGTCACAGCGGCCCCGAAGGCGTTGACCAGGGGCACGTAGCCGCCGACCGAACCGGCGACGCGTGCGGCGAACCCCTCGACGTCGGCGCCTTCCGCCTTCACCAGGGCGAACGTGTGCAGCAGACCCAGGAGGAACTCGTAGCCGACCGCGACCTGAGCGAGGAACTCGACGGCGGCCAGTCCCGCATCCTCGCCGTAGTAGGTGAGGGTGCCGAGGTCGTCCAGCACCTCGCGGTGGGCGTCGAAGCCGTCGCGATCGCCGCTGAACGAGAGCAGGACGTTCGGTGTGCCGACCTCCGCCGGGTCTCCCATGATCCCCCCGTCCACGTACCTCGCGCCGTGCGTGCGGGCCCACTCCGCGATGCGTCGCGCCTGCGCGGGGGAGCCGCTGGTCGCGTTCACCACGACTTTCCCCTCCACCGCCCCGTCGAGCGGTCCGAGCACCGCGTCCACCGCGGCGCTGTCGAGCAGGCACAGGATGACGAGCGGGCTCGCCGCCACAGCATCCGCCGCCGTCGGGGCGGCCTCGGCGCCGGCCGCGGCCAGCGGAGCCGCCTTGCTCGCGGTGCGGTTCCAGACGGTCGTGGGGTGACCATGATCGAGGAGGGCCTTCGCGATCGCGGAGCCCATCTTGCCGAGGCCGACCACCGTGACCCGCGTGGCGCTTCTCGTGTTCCTATCCGTGCTCATGTGTCTGTTCCTTTCGTTCAGTCGGTTGCCGGGGTGGTGGACGCGTGCTCGTCCTCGCGGGCGAGACCGATTCCCCAACTGGCGCCGCGCGCGATGAACGCGCCGAGCGCGGTGATTCCGGCGAAGACGAACATCAGCAGCTGCGCCGACGCGACGTGGTCAGGGGCTGCGAGGTTGACCAGGACTCCGGCCAGGGCGGCACTGAACGCGCTCGCGATGATGAAGACGGTGTTCACGGCGGCGGCCGCCTTCGCTCCCTCCTCCTCGCCCGAGGTGCTGCCCAGTGCGGCGACGGTCAGGTGCGGGAAGCTGAGCCCGATACCTGCGCCGGCGAGGAACAGGGTGACGAACCACAGGGTGATGACGAGCGCGGACGGGCCCTGCTGCTGGAGCAGGCCGAACGAGGCGAGGCCCGCGGCGACGACGAGGGGGCCGATCGTGATGAGCGCGCGACGGGAGCGGATCCCCGTCGCGTTCGCCGTGAAGATCTGTGTGACGGACCAGCCGAGCGAGAGCGCGGCGCCGAGCAGGCCGGCGACGAACGGCATCAGCCCGCCGATCTCCTGGCCGAACAGCGGGATGAACGCTTCGGTGCCGATCGCGAACGCCAGCACCGCGACCGTCAGGTACACCCAGCCCAGAGACGAGCCGGAGACGAACGTGACACGAGGGAGGATGCCGGTGCGCCCGCGGCGCTCGTGACGCAGGAACCATCCGCCCAGCACGGCGCCGACGACCAGGGCGGCCCCGGTGCCGAGGCCGGTGGGGACGACGCTCGCGATGCCGACGGCGGCGACACCGCCGGAGAGGAGGACGAGCGAGGTCCACGGTATCGACTCACTCGAACGGGCTCGGGCGGTCCTCGGCAGGGCGCGCACCACGACGATGCCGATCAGTGCGGAGACGACGGCGAGCCCGACGAACGTCACCCGCCAGGCGTCCAACTGCGCGAACACGCCGCCCACGACGGGGCCGACGATGTTGCCCACGCCCCACATGGCCGAGACGAGTGCCGCGCCTCGAGCCCAGAGCCGCTCGGGCAGGGCGCGCTGGATGAGCGCGTAACCCAGGCCGCCCAGCAGTCCGCCGCCTAGTCCCTGCACGGCGCGGCCGGAGAGCAGCGCCCACATCCACGGACTCGCGGCGCACAGCAGCGACCCGAGCGCGAACAGGCCGAGGGCGAGCAGGTAGGCGCGTACGGCGCCCTGCTGCGTGAGGATCCTGCTCACCATCATCGCGCTGACGACGGATGCCAGGAGGAACGTCATCATCGTCCAGGCGTAGAACTCCGCGCCGCCGATATCTCCGACGATCGTGGGGAGCAGGCTGGTGGTGAGGTACACGTTGCTCGCCTCGAGGAGCACGCCTCCCGCGAGGACCGAGGCGATCGGGGCGTAGCGGCTGCCGAGGAGTTCGCGCCAGCTCCCTGCGGTGGCGCTGCGCTCGGGGGTGTGGGTCATGGGGTGCCCTTCGTGGCGTCGGAAGCAGGCGGTCATCCGCCCGGCGGCGCCGTCCCTCGGCGGCCGATCGTCACGCTAATACCTCGAGTAAACTCGAGGTCAAGAGGGGGTGCGGATGTCGTTGGAACCCGACGATCTGCTGGCGATCGGCGAGGTCGTCCGCCGCAGCGGCGTGCCCGCGACGGCGTTGCACTTCTATGAGCAGCTCGGGCTCATCGTGTCGACGCGGACCGCGGGCAATCAGCGCCGCTATCGGCGTCACATGCTGCGACGGATCTCGCTCATCGTGGTCGCGAAGCGCCTCGGCATCCCTCTCACCGACGTGCACGAGGTGTTCCAGAGCCTGCCGACGGATGAGCCGCCCTCGCAGCGCGACTGGCAGCGGGTCGCGAAACTGTGGCGCGAGCAGCTCGACCTCCGACGCACGCAGCTCGAGCACCTGCGGCGCGAGCTCACCGGCTGCATCGGCTGCGGCTGCCTGTCGCTCAAGGCGTGCCGTCTGCTGAACCCCGACGATGCGCTCGGCATCGACGGGCCGGGACCGCGCCGCATCTGACGCCGGTCCGCCGGGGGCCGGTCGACTCCTCGGTCAGAGGTCCGACGGCAGCAGCGGCCGCATGAACGTGCGCTCGTAGCGCAGCACGCATCCGCTCTCGTCGCGGATGCGGTCGGCCGCGATGAACTCCGGATCGACGCCGAACCTCGTCCGGTACACCTCGTAATCCGCGAGGGAGGGGAAGGTGAACAGCGCGAGGGCTTCGTCGCTGGCTCCCTCGGACGGCAGGAAGTATCCGTGATGGATGCCGCCGTGGCGATCCACGAGGTCCATCCATGCGCGCGCGAACGCCTCGAAGGCCTCGATCCGGGCGGGGTCGATCGTGTACGTCACGACGCACGTGATCACGCGGTCGCCTCGCTCAGCGGCTCGCGCGTGGCCTCCGCGACGAGACGCTCGTCCACGGCGTTCCGCTGCCGACCGGCGTAGAGGGTGCCCCACCGCGTCAGCTCCGTCAGCAGGTGCCCGGCGCTCGCGCCGAGCTCGCTGAGTCGATACTCGACCTTGGGCGGCACCTCCCGGTATACGGTCCGCGTGATGAGGCCGTCCTCCTCGAGCTCGCGCAGCTGTCGGGTGAGCACGCGAGCGGTCGGGTTCTCCAGGAGGCGCCCGAGCTCGCCGAAGCGCAGCACCTCGTGCTCGCCGAGCAGAGTCAGGATGCTGGGCTTCCAGGCCCCTCCGAGCACCGCGATCGACACCTCGGCGTCGCAGGTCTCGGTCCACTCGCGGACGATCCGCTCGGTCTTCTCACGCACGGTACGGCTCCCTTGGTATCCAAAGTGTCAGTACGTATCAGAAATGACCGTACTTGTGGCCTCTGCCTGTACTTTACAGACTGAGACCGTGACTTCCACCCCCACTCTCGTCAGCACCCGTTCGTCCGTCCGTCTCTGGTTCGCGATGGTCCCGCTCCTGCTCGGGGTGCTCATCGGCGCCCTCGCGATCAGCAGTGTCTCGACGGCCCTCCCCGCGATCCGCGGCGACCTCGGCCTGAGCGGCACAGAAGGACTCTGGCTCGTCGACGTGTACGCGCTGTCCCTGGCGGCGACCCTGATCGTCGCCGCCAGGATCGGCGATGCGTTCGGGCGCAAGACCATCATCCTGATCGGCTTGGCGGGGTTCGCGGTCCTCAATGTGGTCGGCGGGCTCGCCACCAGCGGGCTGGTGCTCATCGTCGTGCGCGCCCTGCTGGGAGTCGCCGAGGCGTTCGTCATCGCAGGTGTCGTCGCGACCATCGGCGCCAAGTTCCAGGCGCGCGAACGTGTGCTCGCATACGGGCTGTGGACGGCGACCTTCGGCACGGGCAGTGCGCTCGGGCCGGTGCTCGGTGGAGTGCTGGCGGAGGGGCCGGGGTGGCGCTGGCTGCTGCTGGGCAGTGTGCCGCTCGCGGTGCTCGCCGGCGTGCTGGCGCTGTGGCTGGTGCCCGATTCGCGCAGCTCGCTGCGGCCCTCGTGGGATGTGCCCAGCATCCTGTCGTCGATCGTCGCGCTCGGTGCTCTGGTGTTCGCGCTCCACGAGGCTCTCGCGGCGCCGGTGTCGGCGGGGGTCGCTGCCGTGGTCGCGATCCTGAGCCTGGTGTTCTTCGTGCGCAGGCAGCGGCGGTTGCGGGACCCGCTCATCGACACCGGACTGTTCCGCATGCCCGGGTTCAGTCCCGCGATCATCCGGATCATCGTGAGCAGCGGAGTGTCGTCGGCGTCGGTGCTGCTGGTGAGCCTGCACCTGCAGGACTCGCGGGGCCAGAGTGCAGCTGAAGCGGGCATCGCACTGCTGCCGCAGGCCGTAGCCATCGCGATCGGCGGTGTCGTGGCGCCGCTCGCCTTGCGCTGGCTCTCGGCGAACGCCCTCACCGTCCTGGCGCTGATGCTGCAGGCGGTGGGGCTGGTCTGGCTCGCGTTCGATCCCGCCGTAGTGGCGGTGCCGCTCGTGCTGGTGGGTCTGGGCTTCGGAGTCGGAGCGACGCTCGCCGCCACCGCCCTGTTCGAGGTGACGACCGAGGATCAGGCCGGACAGGTGGGCGCGATCCAGGAGGTGGGATTCGCGCTCGGAGGCGGGCTCGGCATCGCGGTGTTCGGGACCATCGCCGCCGTCCTCGTCACGGGCGGTTTCGTGGCGGCGGTGCTCGTGGCGGCCGTCGTGGTGACGGCTGCTGCCGTCGTCCCGCTGGTGCGGCGCGCTTCGCGCTGACTTCCGAAGCCGCCGCCGTCCTGCCCACCTCGCCGAGCCACCCCCCTATACGCGAGCCACCCTCTTGAGTTCGCACTCAAGAGGGTGGCTCGCACGGAACAGGGTGGCTCGACCTTGTGTGGTTCGGAGCGGAGCAGGCGTCAGGCGTCGCGCCCGCGGGTGAAGCCCGCGTCGAAACCGCGCTCGAACGCATGCTGAGCGATCCGCTCGGCACGGTGCGGGCCATGGCCGCGGTGGCCGTGCCCGGGGTGTCCGTGGCCGCGACCGCGTCCGTGGTCGCGGTGGTCCGAGCCCGGCTCGCCGTCGCGGCATCCGTGCTCGGAGTCGGCATCCGGCCCGAATCCGTGTCCGGGCCCGAACCCGTGTCCGGGGCCGAAGCCGCGGTCGCGCCCGTGCTCGGAGTCGTGTCCGTGCTCGAAGCCGCGGTCGTGACCGGCACCGAAGCCGGCACCGAAGCCGCGACCGAACCCGCGCGGGAAGCCCCGGCCGTGGCGCGGTCCGCCGAAGCCGTGTCGACGGCCGCGGGGAAGAGGTGTCTCCTCGTCCCAGCCGAAGGCGCGGGCGATCTTCTCGAGCGACGCGAGAGTCGTGGCCATCTCCTCGTCGGAGACGGCGCTCGACACCTTCGCGCGGATGCCGTCGACGAGGGCGCCGAGGCGCTCCTTCGCCGCACGTCCCTCGTCGGTGAGCGTCCAGCCGTCGCCCTCGGAGGCGACCCAGCCGCGCTCGACGAGTCCGTGCAGCTTGTGCGCGTTCAGCGGGCGGTCGGACGCGACCGTGCCGTCGACGATGTTGAGGATCCGCCAATCACGGCGGCTCGCATGCTCTCCGTCGAAGGCGGCGGCGAACTCGGCCGCCATCAGGCGGTCGGCGGCCTTCAGCCAGTAGCCGAAGGGGCGGGTGGTGTTCTCGGGGTTCTGTGATTCAGAGGTGTTCATGGGAAGTCCTTGGTTGTCAGTGTGCATGTGGATGTCACAGTGCATGTACATGTAGTGTGACATGGAGTCGTTATACATGTCAAGTCGCATGTAAAATCAAGACGTGACCACCGAACCGCACGACTCCGCCGCGCAGGATCCCGCCGAAGCCATCGCCAGGGCGCTGTCCCGTCTGCGGGGTCGTCGTCCGGGTGGTCCCGGTGAGCGGGGATCCGGCGGACGTGGACACGGTGGCCCCCACGGTTGGCGCGGAGGGCCCCACGGTGGCGGGCCGGGGGAGGACCCGCGCGATCACTTCGAGCACCACCGCGGACACCCCGGGATGCCGCCGTGGATGGCCGATCCCTCCGGACGCCTCGGGGGACCTGCCCGCATGCGGATGCTCGAGGCGCTCGCCGCCGCATCCACCCCGCTCAGTGTGAGCGCGCTGGGTACGGCGATCGGGGTCGACCAGCCGCGTGCCTCGCGACTGGTGCAGCAGGGCGTCGACCACGGCTACGTGCGGCGCGAGGCCGACCCCGACGACGCGCGTCGCACCCGGATCGCGTTGACCGACGAGGGGCGCCGACTCGCCCGCGGCATGCGCGGCGAACGCCGGGAGATGCTCTCGACCGCACTCTCGTCCTTCACCGATGACGAGCGCGCCGAACTCGCCCGGCTGCTGAACAAGCTCGCCGACAACTGGCAGCGCTGAACGAGTTCGCCGACGACCGGCAGCGCTGAACGAGTTCGCCGACGACGGGCAGCTCCGACTTCTACACGTGCGCGAAGTCGAGTGAGGGTTCGTCGTCGACCGAGAGCGACAGCACGACGGTCTCGACCGCCTCGTGCGCCTCGATCCGCTGCTCGACCTCGCGCAGGCGCCGTGCCACGTCGTGCTCGCGGGCGTCGCCGGCCAGGTCGATCTCGGCCACGATGAACAGCCGGTTCGGTCCCACGTACTCGATGTGCAGGTAGGTGACCCGTTCGATCCGATCGAGGCTCAACAGGGCGGTGCCGACCCGGGCCCGAAGCTCGGGGGCGGCCGAAGCGCCGACGAGGAAGGCGATGTTCCGCCGGATCAGGATGACCGCGACCACCCCGAGCAGCACACCGACGAGGATCGAGCCGACGGCATCCCACGCGGCGACGCCGGTGATCTGATGCATCGCGATGGCGCCGCCGGCCAGGACCAGTCCGATGAGCGCGGCGGAGTCCTCGAAGAACACGGCGCGGAGCGTGGTGTCGCTCGTCTCCAGCACGAAGTCCCAGGTCGAGGCCCCGCGCTCCTTGGCGAGGCGGCGCGACTTCACCATCGCCTGCGTGAACGACGCGCCCTCGAGCACGAACGAGATGCCCAGCACGATGTAGGCCACCATCGGGCTCTCGACGGGGCCGGTGTCGGACAGCTCCTGGATGCCGTGCATGATCGACACGATCGACCCCGCAGTGAAGATGCCGAACGCGGCGATCAGCGACCACACGAACGCGTTGCGCCCGTATCCGAGCGGATGCCGGGCATCCTTCGCCTTCGCGCCTCGGCGGTCGGCGATGAGGAGGAACACCTCGTTGCCGGCATCCGCCCACGAGTGCGCCGCCTCGGCGACCATCGACGCCGAGGAGGTGATGATCGCGGCGATCGTCTTCGCCACCGCGACGAGGATGTTGGCGAGGAAGGCGAGGATCACGGTCACGCGGTCAGGCTACTCCCGCCGCGGGCGTTCAGGCCTCAGCGGGGCGCCTTCACCGGGAGCAGCAGCAGGAAGCCGGCGATCAGGACGACCACGATGCCCAGGATGCCGTAGGCGGTCTGACTCGTCAGTACGATCAGGACCGTCCAGGCGCCGGACGCCATCCAGCTCGCGGCTCGACCCGTCGTGGCGTAGAGGCCGAAGATCTCGCCTTCGCGCCCCGCCGGGGTGACGCGGGCCAGGAACGAGCGTGCCGCCGCTTGGGCCGGACCGACGAAGGCGCACAGGATGAGGCCGCCGATCCAGAACACTATCGGTCCGGCGTCGCGCAGGAAGAAGACCGCGAGTCCGGCGACGATCATCGATCCGATGGATGCGAGGATGATCCGCTTCGGGCCGAGCCGGTCGTCCAACCGGCCGGCGGCGATCGTGGAGACGCCGGCGATCAGGTTCGCGACGATGCCGAAGATGATGATCTCCTGCGCGTCGAACGTGAAGACGGCCGTGCCGATGATGGCTCCGAATGCGAACACGCCCCCGAGGCCGTCGCGGAAGACGGCGCTCGCCAGCAGGTACCAGAACGTGGGCCGCGTCTCTTCGTTGCGGTACAGCCCCGCGACGTCCTTCACCAGAAGCGGGTAGGAGGCGAAGAAGCCGACCTTGCGCTCCGGGCGGCCGAGCGACGGCTCCGGCACGTTGAGGAAGATCGGGATGCTGAAGATGATCGCCCACACGGCGCATCCGACGGCGATCAGCCGATAGGCGAGGCCGTTGTCGGTCGACATGCCGAACCAGTCGAAGGTGTCGAGCACGACCACGATCACCAGGGCGATGATGCCGCCGAGGTAGCCGAAGCCCCACCCGAGCCCCGAGATGCGGCCGACGTTCTTCGGGTTCGCGATGCCGATGAGCATCGCGTTCGAGTTCACCGCGGCGATCTCCTGGAACACGGTCGCGGCCGAGATCAGCGCGACGCCCAGCCAGAACAGGCTCGGGGTGGGCTCGACGAACCACAGGCCGAGCATGCAGAGGATCAGGGCTCCGGTGCCGATGCCGAGCCAGAGCTTCTGGCGCCCTGCGGCATCCGCCCGCTGTCCGAGCACCGGGGCGAGCAGCAGGATCCCGAAGGCGGCGATGGTCGAGCCGAGCCCCAGGCCGGAGGCGAGGTCTGCCTCCGCGGCCATTCGAGCCGGGTCGTTCGTATCGAGGGCGGCGATATCGGCGGGGAGGAAGCCCTCGCCGACGAGGTAGAGCGCCGTGAACACGAACGTCAGGATGACGGTGTTGAAGGGCTGCGTCGCCCAGTCCCACAGCGCCCACGAGTACACCTGCTTCTTCGGGGCGGGAGTCTCGCCGCGCAGATCGAGGCCGACGACGGCGACGGCGCCGCTGTTCGCGGTCGCCACGGGCTCCGGAACGACCGGGCGAGGTTCGGGTTCGCTCATGATCGAAGTCTGGCCGCGCCCGGTGAACGGCGGGTGACGACGCGCCGCGGGGCGGACTGCGGTGGTGCGCCGACAAGAGGGTTGAAGCACATCTGTCTACTCGTGTAGAGTCCTGGACATGCAGATGACGACCACCGCCTTCACGCTCGACACCGACATCGGGACGGATGTCGACGACCTGCTCGCGATCGCGATGATCCTCGGCAGTCCAGAGCTCGATCTCGAGGCGGTCTGCACGGTATACGGCGACGTGCACCTGCGTGCGCAGATCGTAGCGGCCGTCTTCTCGACGGTGGGTCGTCCGGCTCCGCCGATCGCGCTCGGCGAGCGGGAGACCCGCTCCGGTCGCGAGGTCTGGTGGCCCGGTCATGAAGGTGAGACCATCGCCGACCTCACCGCGCACACCTACGCCGCCGACCGCGACGGCGTCGCCGAGCTCGCCGCGGCCGCGACCATCGCCGCGATCGGCCCGCTCACCGACATCGCTGCCGCGGTGGAGACCGATGGTCACGGCATCCGGCGGATCGTCATGATGGGCGGAGAGTTCACCGCGGGCGTCGTCGAGCACAACATTCGCTGCGACGTCGCCGCAGCCGATGCGGTCTTCCGCTCGGGAGTGCCGACGCTGGCGGTCGGGCTCGAGCAGACCGAGCGGATCCGACTCGCACACGCCGAACTCGACCGCATCGCGGATGCCGGACCGCTGGGCGCGATGATCGGAGCGGAGATGCGCCGCTTCTGGTCGTTCGCCGAGCAGGACTACAACGTGCCGCACGACCCCATCGCCGTCCTGACTCTCGCCCGTCCCGATCTCTTCGAGGTCGCGCAGGGGGAGATCACCGTGCAGACGGACGGGGTCGACGCCGGCCGCACCCGCTTCACTCCGGGGGCAGGCCCGCACTCGATCGTCGTCGACATGGATGCGGATGCCGTGGCTGCGGAGATCCTCGGCCGGATCCTGCGCGCCGCGCAGATCCGCCCCTGACCCACCCCTTCGAGACCGAACCCGAACACCACTCAATGAGGAGAACACCATGAAGACCACAGCACTCCGTTTCGGCGCCTTCGCCGCGGCGCTGACGATGGGCACCGTCGGCCTCGCCGCCTGCGCGCCGTCCGACGCCGGTTCCGGCGGCGACGAGAAAGTCACGCTGACCTTCGCCAACGCCGATCCGGCCGAGACCTGGGCCGTCGTGATCAAGGCGTTCGAGAAGTCGCACCCGAACATCACCGTCAAGCAGCTCAACATCCCGTATGCGCAGTACACCAGCACCATCAACCAGCGCATGACGAGCGGTGGCGGCGACATCGACCTCATGGTCGTCGATGCCGGTGGTGCGGTGCTCGACTGGGCGAACCGCGGGTTCCTCGCCGACATCTCCGACCTCAAGGACGACGCCGTCGCCGCCGCCGTCAGCGAGGACATGGTCACCGCGCGGGAAGCCGACGGCAAGCTCTACGCGCTCGAGACCTGGACGACGTCGCAGTTCCTCTACTACAACCCCGACATCCTCGCTGCGGCCGGCGTCGAGCTGCCCAGCGACGATCCCGAGCAGCCGTGGACGTACGAGGAACTCACCGCCGCCGCGCAGAAGATCAAGGATGCCGGAGCCGCTGAGTATCCGTTCCTCTTCGACCAGTGGGACTCGTACTACCAGCTGCAGATGGTGGGCGCCTCGGCAGGTGGCGGTGACGGCATCGATGCCGACGGTGATGTCGACTTCTCCAACGACGGATGGCAGAAGGCGCTGACCTGGTACCACGACCTGTTCGAGGACGGCCTGTCTCCCCGCGGCATCACGAACGACAAGAACGGCGCTCTATTCCAGACCGGCAAAGCCGGGTTCATCATCTCCGGCCCATGGGGAGTGAGCGTCGCGGAGGCCGGTGACATCGCCTACGGTGTCGCCCCCGCCCCCTACTTCGAGGGCGGCGAGGCCGCGACCTCCACCGACTCCTGGTCCGTGGCGATCTCGGCGAAGTCCGCCAAGGAAGAGGCAGCGAGGGAGTTCCTCGAGTACCTCACGATCGATCCGAAGGGCAATGCCGAATCGGCCGAGGTCGCCGGCATCGCGCCGACGAACAAGGAAGCGTACGCCGCCTACGCCGAGAGCATGAGCGCGGTCGGCGGAGACGCGACCGCGAACTTCGGGGCGATCATGCAGTATCAGCTCGAGAACAACGCCGTGCACCGTCCCGGAGTCGTCGGTTACAGCGTCTTCGAGCCGGGGGCGAACCAGATGTTCTCCGACATCCGCAACGGATCCGATCCCGCAGAGCGGGCGGCTCAGGCGGACAAAGACATCGAAGCGCAGATCGCCCGCCTCAAGTGACCCGCCCCGACGTGGCATGACCCGCCACAGACCGTGAAGTGACATGACAAAGACCCGTGCAGACCGTTCCGCAGCGATCGGGGCCCCGGCCCCGGTCGCTGCGGGCGGCGACCTCCGTCCGCTCCGCCGCCGCAAAGCCCGGCGCATCACCCTCATCGCGTTGGCCATGCTCGCGCCGGCGCTCGTCACGCTCGTGATGATGCGCGTGGTGCCGTTGGTCAGCGCGGTTGGACTCAGCTTCCAGCACGTGTCCCTGGCCACCGGTGAGACCACTTTCGACGGGCTCGCGAACTACATCTACCTGTTCGGCGATCCCAACTTCCACTCCGTGCTCGTGGTGACGCTCGTCTTCAACCTCGTGCTCAACCCGGTGATCGTGATCGTCTCGACCGCACTGGCGCTGCTGCTCGTGCAGAACATCCCGCTGGTGGGATTGTGGCGTTCGATGATCTTCGTCCCGGCCGCCGTGCCCGGAGCCGTCGTCGCGCTGATCTGGAGCACCGCGCTCCAGCCGGACGGTCTGGTCAACGGTCTGCTGGAAGCGGTCGGCCTCCCCGCCCAGCCGTTCCTGACCTCGGCCAACCAGGCGGCGTTCTCGATCGGCATCATGGTGACCTGGGGTGCGCTCGGCTACTGGATGATCTTCATCATCGCGGGTCTCAAGGACATCCCCGGATCCCTCTATGAAGCAGCCGCGCTCGACGGTGCCGGCTGGTGGCGGCGGCTCTTCGCCATCACCCTCCCGCTGCTCAAGCGGCCGATGGCATTCGTCCTGATCGCCTGCACGGTCGGGTCGTTCCTGCTCTTCGCGCCCGTGCAGATCCTCACGAAGGGCGGGCCGAACGGCTCGACGAACCTGATCATGTACGACATCTACAACCGTGCCTACCTGCTCGGCGACATGGGAGTGGGGCAGGCGGAGGTGGTCGTTCTCATGCTGATCCTCTCGGTCATCGTGCTGGTCCAGTTCCGGCTCCTGAAGGAGGACCGCTCATGAGGCGTCGGCGCGGAGCCACCATCCTGCTCACCACGGCAGCGGCGCTGGTCGCCGTCTCGGTCTTCCTCCCGTTGTGGTGGGTGTTCGCCTCGTCGATGCGACCGGGCAACAGCTACGTCGAGAACATGGCCCCGCTGTCGTGGCTGGCCTTCATCCCGATCGGCGGTGACTTCACGAACTACTCGGCGCTCGGATCCGGCGCGTTCCTGCTGGGTCTGTTCAACAGCTTCCTCGTGGCCGCGTTGACGATCCTCGTCGGTCTCGCGATCGCCATCCCCGCCGCGTACGCTCTCGCCACCATGGAGTTCCGCGGACGGGGGATCATCTTCAGCTTCATCATCGTGGTCGCGATGATCCCGTTCGATGCCATCGCGATCCCGCTGTCGTCGCTGTTCCAGGGCTGGGGTCTCAGCGACTCGTATGCGGGTCTGGTGCTGCCGGCGCTGGCGAACGGCTTCGCGATCTTCGTGCTGCGGCAGTTCTTCATGGGGGTGCCCGGCGAGCTCATCGACGCGGCCGAGGTCGACGGACTCGGCCGGTTCGGCACCCTGTGGCGGATCGTGCTGCCACTGTCGAAGCCCGCTCTGATCGGCGCGGGAATGATGCTGTTCCTCTCGCAATGGCAGGCGTACCTGTGGCCGCTGCTGATCGGCACCTCGCCCGAGCGTCAGCTCGCACCGATCGTGCTCGCGAACCTCAGCACCGCCTTCACGGTCGATCTGGGGCAGATCCTCGCCGGGTCGTTCGTGCTGAGCGTCATCCCGATGGTGCTGCTGCTGTTCTTCCAGAAGCAGTACACCGAGTCGCTCTCGACCACGGGGCTGAAGGGATGACGGGAAGGATCGTCGTCGTCGGCTCGCTCAATCTCGACAGCACCCTGCGCGTCGATCGGCTGCCCGCGCCGGGGGAGACCGTGCATTCCGCGCCCGCTCTGTGCTCGCCCGGAGGAAAGGGGGCGAACCAGGCCGTCGCCGCCGCGCTCCTCGGTGCGCGCGTGGCACTCGTCGGAGCCGTGGGAGACGATGCCGCCGGCCGGATGCTCACCGCCGCCGCCCGCGAGGCGGGAGTCGACGTCTCCACCGTGCGTCTGGTGCCGGGGGCGACCGGTCAGGCGACCATCGTGGTCGACCGCTCCGCCGAGAACATGATCGTCGTGGACGGCGGCGCCAACGCGTCGGTCGACCCGCAGCACGTGCGCGACGACCTTGCGGACGCCGACGTGGTGGTGACGGGGAACGAGCTGACGGATGCGGTCGCGGTCGCCGCGGCCGAGCACGCCGCTGCTGCGGGAGCGATCGTCGTGCACAATCCCTCGCCGTATCGTCCGCTGCCCGTTGGGATGCCCCATCCGCAGGTGCTGGTCGTCAACGAACACGAGTTCGCACTGCTGGGCGGAGTGCTCGACGACGCCTCCGACGGCGCGGCGATCACGCCGGAGGTCCCTCCCGAACTCCAGGCGACGGCGGTGGTCGTGACGCGAGGAGCGCGAGGCGCCGTGGTGGTCGAGCGCCGTACGGTGACGTCGGTGGCCGCGGTCTCCGTCGCGGCGGTGGACACCAGCGGTTGCGGCGACGCGTTCCTCGGGGCGCTGGTCGAGAGGCTCGCCGCGGGTCGCACGCTCACCGAGGCGGCGGAGCATGCGGTCCGGGTCGGGGCGTTCGCCGCGACCCGCGAGGGCACCCAGTCGTCGTATCCCACCGCGGAGGAGCTGCGCGCATGGATCGGGACGCAGGCGGGGTGACGCGGGCTACCGACTCTCGGCGTCGGTGCTCTCGCAGCCGCACGAGTCCCGCACGACGAGCTCGACCGGGATCGTCAGCGGCGAGTGCTCCAGCCCCTTCTCCAGCACGGCGCTGAGGGCGGCCTCGGCGATGCGGTGGATCGGCTGCTCGATCGCCGTCAGCGGCGGGTCGCTGAAGAGGGCGTCCTCGGTGCCGTCGAAGGAGACCACGGCGAGATCTCGGGGCACCTCCACTCCGCGCCGTCGGGCCGCGGCCAGAAGCCCGAGCGCCTGCACGTCGGAGGTCACGAACACGGCGTCCGGCCGCTGCGCGCGCGAGAGCAGATCCTGACCCGCCTCGAAGCCGCCCGCGCGCGAGAACTCGCTTCGTGCGATCAGGTCGTCGCCGGTCGGGAGCCCGGCGGTCTCGAGCTCCTGCCGCCAGCCCTGCTCACGCTCGGAGACGCCGGGCGCACCGACGGGACCGCTGAGCAGGGCGATGCGCGTGCGCCCGTGACCGATCAGATGCGAGACGGCCTGCGCCGCACCGCCCCGGTCGTCGACGATGACGGACAGCTGGCCGGGGCGTGAGCGCTGGTCGAGGAACACGGTCGGTGTCGTGCCCGTCTCGGCGACGGATGCCGGATCGAGGCTCACGATCACGAGGCCGTCGATCTGGTGGCTGACGAGGGACTCGACCTGGGCGCGCTCGCGGTCGATGTCGTTGTCGGCGTCGCCGAGCAGGAGTGCGTAGCCGGCGGTGAAAGCCTGTACCGACAACTCCCGGGCGAGAGCGCCGAAGTACGTGTTGCTCACATCGGGCACCACGAGTCCGACCGCCTGTGCGCTGCGCATGCGCAGGGCTCGGGCGACGGCGTTCGGTCGGTAGTCGAGCTCCTCCATGGCCGCGAGCACCCGCGTCCTCGTCGATGCCGCGACCGGGCGCGGTCCGTTGTTGACGACGTAGCTCACGACCGCCGTGCTGACTTCGGCGAGGCGGGCGACATCCGTGCGGGTCGCCGCCCTCTTGGGCTGCTCTTGCGCATCCTGCTTCGGCACGGGGTGCTTCCTCTCCGGGTGGACTGCCCGAGTCAAGTATGTCTTCGTTCTGCGAGTCTATTCGAGTAGATTAACGCCATGCCCACCCCTGTCGTCGTCGTGACCGACCTCTACCTGCCCCCGGAGGACCCGGGTGACAACTTCGATCTGTTGTTCCCCTTCGCCTCGGAACGGGTCGACCTGCGCGCCGTGATACTCGACGTCTCCATCGAGAAGCGCGAGTCCGTGCGCGAAGGGGTGATCGGCTATCCGGGTCCCCGAGACCCCGGCGTGGTCCCGGTTGCGCAGCTCAACGCGCTCTTCGGGACGCGCGTGCCGTGGGGGATCTCGCCGTTCGCCCGCATGCGCTGCCTCGATGACGAGATGCGCGATGTGCCGGGGTTCCAGCAGCAGGGGCCGGAGCTGCTCCTCGAAGTGCTGCGGACGTCGAGCGAACCCGTGCACATCATGTCGTTCGGGTCGGCGCGACCGATCGCCGTGGCTTTCAACCGCGACCCGGAGCTGATGCGGGAGAAGGTCGCGGCGGTGCACCTGTCAGCCGGGTCGACGACTCTCGACTACCTCGAATGGAACATCTACCTCGATCCGATCGCCGCCCGCCGGGTGGTCGACTCCGGGCTCCCTCTCGCGCTGTATCCGTGCGCTTCGGATGTCGACTGCTACACGCTCGACGCCCACAACACGGTGTGGTGGCTCGAGGATCTCGCCTGGATCGAGCAGATGCATCCCGCCCTCCGCCGCTATCTCCTGTACGGGCTCGGCGGCGAGACGCGGATCGACTTCCTCCGCGCCCTCGATGAGGATCCCTCGCCCGCGGTGGCACGCCGGGTGTACGAGCGTCGGCACGCGGTATGGGAGACCGCCGCCTGGATGATCGTCTCCGGATCCGCGCTGGTGCGTCGCGCCGACGGCACGCACCGGATCATCGACGCCGCAGACGTCGTCGCCGACGACGAGGTGATCGCGAACGAGCTCGTCCCCGCGCGAGCGCGCACGCACGAGACCGGGCTGTACACGTTCGAGACCGACGTGGTCGCCGACGACGGGGTGCGCGTCTTCCGGCGAGACGATCCCGAGCAGTACGAGCGCGCTCTCCAGGAGGCGCTGCCGGCGTTGTACTGCGGATTCGTCCCGCCCGGGTGGCAGGGGTCGACCACGGGAACCCTGCGCGACCCGCAGCCCCGCACCTACGCGGGGCCGTTGAACCACTGATCGGGCGCTGTGCCCGGAGGAGAGGAGCGATGATGCTCGGACGGAAGAGACGATGGACGATGGCGGGGGCGGGAGCAGCGGCGGCCGTCGTGGTGGCGGCGCTCGCGGTGCAGACGCAGGCTGCAGCCGACGTGCCCGGCGGTATCGACTGGGATCCCGGCACGGTCGAATCGGTGTACGCGCCGGCCGACGGGTACTACGCGTACGCGCCGTCGGTGGTGCGCGACGGTGACACCGAATGGATCTGGACCTGCCACAACGACGAGTTCCGTGTGATCGAGGATCACATCTACCTGACCAAGCGCGTGGCGGGATCGGTCGTCAGCACGGCCTCCGTGCTCCAGGCGTCGCCGGCCCCGGCCTGGGACAGCTTCCACACGTGCGACCCGAGCGTGGTGAAGGGCCGATTCGACTACGCCGGTACGCGCTACCGGTACGCGATGTTCTACCTCGGGAATGACGTCGACGCCAGCGCGCACAACCAGATCGGCGTCGCATTCGCGGTGACGCCGGACGGGCCCTGGGTCAAGTATCCCGATCCCGTGATCACCACCCCCGACGGCACGAGCTGGGGTGTGGGGCAGCCGACGGCAGTCTCGCTGTCCGCCGAATCCGGCCGAATCCTGCTGGGCTACACGCGGGGAGACACCTCGACGCGCGCCTACGTCACCACGATCGATCTGTCGAAGCCGGATCGGATGCGCGTCGCGCCGGAGCGCCAGATCTCCATCGCCGGGCTGACCGGCGCCGACGGCGACCCGGACTATCTCAACGGCTTCGACATGGCCCTCGACGCCGCGCGGAAGGAGATCGTCGTCGTGCGCGAGCAGCACCCGTACCCGAACGACAACCCCTGGTGGATCGGCCCCTCGGTGCAGGTGGATCGGATGCCGCTCAAAGACTTCTTGCGCGGAGCGGGCACGTGGACGCCGTCCGGCGACATCGACGAGGAGCTGACCGGATTCGACCGGGTGCACAACGCGGGGCTGGTGCGCACGTGGACCGGGACTCTGGCATCGCCGGACGCGCCGGAGGTCGTGTTCACGAGCTCGTGCTCGAGCCTGCCGACCGTGGATGACCAGGACTGGAGCCAGGCCACCTGCGACTCGCTCTATTCCTACGACCTCTGGTCGATCACCGGAGAGCGCTGATCTCGCGAAGCATCCCCTGTACCTCCTTGCCGCCGACGGGAGGGAGTGCAGGGGATGCTGCGCTCAGTCCGTGCGCAGCGGCCGGAGCGTGCGGGCGTAGTCCTCCTTGAGCACCGCGAGGTGCAGCCAGGCTTCGATGCGCGTCACTCCGGGCAGCGCGCGCAGTCGCTCGAGGCTGGCGTACAGCGCGCCGGCCGAGGGCTCGACCAGCGTGGCCACGGCATCGAACCGACCGAGCGTGCGCGCGGCGAAGTCCACCCCGCGCCCACGCCGCAGCTCGTCGATCACGGCCTCGTCGTCGTCGCCGAGGGTCATGCCGACCCCCATCGACAGCTGCCGGTGCGCGAGGCCACGCGCCTCGACCGCGCTGATCTTGATGACCCCGGCGTCGATCAGCCGCTGCACCCTGGTGGCGACGGCGGAGGGGGACAGGCGCACCTCCTCGCCCAGCGCACGGAAGCTCTCGCGGCCATCGGCCTGGAGGCGCTCGATCAGCGCCTCGTCGATCGTGTCGAGGGTGACGCCGCCGTGATACTCCGAGACGAAGAATCCCTTGATCACGGTGGAGTAGATGATCGTGCTGATGTCGAGCACGCCGTCGATCGCGCGGATCAGGGCGAGCAGGTCGTGCAGTTCCGACATCGAACCGACGCGCACCTCGGTGACCACGTCGTGCGCGCCGCCGACCGCCGACACCAGCACGGTCTCGCTCATGTCGCGAAGGTGCTCGGCGACGAGCTCGACGGTGCCGTCGGTGCGGATCGAGACGTGGGCGAGCACGTGCTGCCCGAGGAACACGGGGTCGACCGCAGCGACGACCCGCACCGTGCGGTCGGCGAGCATGGTGCGCAGTCGGGCGGCGACAGCGGCCCGCGACTGCCCGAGTCGCTGGGCGAGGGAGAGGATGCTGGCGCGCCCGTCCTCCTGCAGCGCGCGGATCAGCTCAGCGTCGAAATCCATGGTTCCGCCCATTTCCTCAGTTTCCCGCGATCGCACGCTTCGGCGCGCGCATGTTCAGTGTAAGCGGGCTGTTCGCCGCCGGGAAGGCACGCAATGCACGCTCGCGCGATCAGATGTCCAGTGAATCCTCGTTCTCGCTGGAGTTCTGCCCTTGCTGACGGCCCCGCACGTCCGTAGCATCCTTCGCTATCCGACATCTTCCGCAAAGGAGCGGGCACCCCCATGACCACCACCCCCACCCGCGGCACCCACAGCCGGGCACGACGTGCCGGTATCGCCGCCTTCGTCGGCACCACCATCGAGTGGTACGACTTCTACGTCTACGCGACCGCCGCGGCGCTCGTCTTCGGTCCGCTGTTCTTCCCGAGCGGCGACCGGCTGGCCGAGACCGCAGCGGCCTTCGCGACCTTCGCGGTCGCCTTCCTCGTCCGCCCCCTCGGCGGCATCATCTTCGGCCACATCGGCGACAAGCTCGGACGCCGGGTGTCGCTCGTCATCACCCTGCTGATGATGGGCGCGGCCACAGTGCTCGTCGGCTGCCTGCCGACCTACGAGAACATCGGCATCCTGGCCCCGATCCTCCTGATCCTGCTCCGCGCGGTGCAGGGCCTCGCCGTCGGCGGCGAGTGGGGCGGCGCGGTGCTCATGAGCGTCGAGCACGCCCCCGAGAAGTCCAAGACGTTCTACGGCGGCTTCACGCAGCTGGGCAACCCGGCCGGTGCCCTGCTGGCCTCCGGCATCTTCGCGATCATGACCCGCATGGGCGACGACTTCATCATGAACGGCGGATGGCGCATCCCGTTCCTGCTGTCGATCGTGCTGGTCGGCGTCGGCTTCTGGGTGCGCTACCGCGTCGAGGAGTCCCCGGTCTTCGAGGCGAAGATCGAGGGCCGCAAGCAGTCGATGCCGCTGGCCTTCGCGCTGCGCACCAACTGGCGTCCGATCCTCCTCGGCATCGGCATCCTCCCGATCTCGACCGGCGGCTACTACCTGGCCACCACCTTCGCCACGGCGTACGCCACCGGCGACACGGTCGCGATCAGCGAGCAGGTCATCCTCGACGCCATGACGATCGCCTCGTTCGTCGAGTTCGTGGTGACGCTCCCGGTCGCCTGGCTGGGCGACAAGTGGGGTCGAAAGAACGTCATGTACATCGGCCTGATCACCTCGGTGCTCACGTTCGTGCCGTTCCTGCTGATCCTGCCGGGACGCGTCGAACCGCTCATCTTCCTGTTCGCCTCGCTGGTGCGCATCGCGATGAGTGCGACGTATGCCCCGATCGCCGCACTGCTCTCGCAGATGTTCCGCCCGCAGGCCCGCTACACCTCGATCGCGCTGTCCTACGGCGTGGGTGCCGCGATCTGGGCCGGATTCTCGCCCTGGTTCGCGACGCAGCTCATCGCCTGGACGGGCAGCATCTGGGCCGTCATCGCGATGTTCATCGGGATGGCCGTGATCGCCGGCATCTGCACGCGCCTCGCGCCGCAGCACTCCGACGAGGCTCCGGTCACCGCGTCCTTCACCGCCCGCACCGACACGACCGCGAACAGGCTGCCATGAGAAAGCTCACCCCCTTCGACCGCTCGGCCCAGACGGCACCCGTCCTGCTGACCGCGCACGCGATCCACACGGCGGATGCCGCGGCCACGACGGCCACGGCGATGCTGACCGAGCGCGGGCGGATCCTCGCCATCGGCACCCCCGCCGAGTGCGAGGCGGCGGCCGAGCGGGGTGGGCTCTCCCCGGAGCGCATCGACCTCGGAGACGCGGTCGTGGTCCCCGGCTTCGTCGACGCCCACGCGCATCCGCTCATGTTCGGGCAGATGATGAGCTGGGTCGACTGCGGGCCGGAGAAGGCGGGCAGCATCCCCGAGATCGTGGCCCTGCTGAAGGCGGCGGCCGCCGACCTCCCCGAGGGGCGCCCGGTGCGCGGCTACGGCTACGAGCAGCGCAACCTGGCCGAGAAGCGGCATCCCACCCGCTTCGAACTCGACGAGGTCGCGGCCGACCGCGAGGTGTACCTCATGAACGCGTCGGGTCACGGCGGGGTCGTGAACTCCCACACCCTCACCGTCAACGGCGTCGACCGCGACACCCCGAACCCCGACGGCGGCGAGTTCTTCCGCGATGCGGACGGCGAGCTGACGGGCGAGCTGTCGGATGCCGCGTGCAACATCCTCACCGGCGTGCACGGCGTGAAGATCGGCCACCACGGTCCGAACTTCCACCTCGCCGACGAGCCGGAGGAGCACCTGCGCCAGCTGGACGCCGCGACCCAGCGCTTCCTCGCCGGCGGCGTCACCTCGATCGGCGACGCTCAGGTCACACGGCGCGAGTTCGACATGTACCTGCGCCTCGCCGAGGCCGGGCGCCTCGAGCTGCGCGTGTCGATGTACCTGCTCTCGCACCTGCTCGACGAGGCGCTCGAGATGGGTCTCGTCGGCCAGTTCGGCAACGCGCACCTGAGCTTCGCGGGCATCAAGTTCTACGCCGACGGCACCCTCGGCGGCTGGACCGCGTACTTCCCCGACGGCTACGTGGGCGACCCCTGCCGCACCGGTCAGCTCTACCACGAGCCCGCCGAGTACGCCGGGCTCATCAGCAAGGCCCACGCCGCAGGACTCCAGACCGCCACGCACGCGCAGTCGCCGACGGCGATCGAGATGGTCGTGTCGGCGATCGAGGCAGCGCTCGCCGAGCATCCGGATGCCGACGCCCGCCACCGCATCGAGCACTGCGGCCTGCCGACGCCCGAGCAGATCGAGCGGATGGCCGTGTCCGGCATCCGTCCGGTCAACCAGACCCAGCACTACTTCAACTGGGGCGAGGGCGTGGAAGAGGCCATCGGCACCCCGGGCGAGCGCTTCAATCCGCTGGGCGAGTTCGAGCGTGCCGGCGTGCCGTTCACGATCTCGTCGGATGCTCCGGTCGCCGAGCCGATCCCGCTCGAGGCCATCCAGACCGCGGTCACCCGCGTCACCCGCCGAGGCCACAAGCTCGGCCCCGACGACCTGCGCGTCTCGGCACTGGCAGCCCTCCGCGCCCACACGATCGAGGGCGCGGTGTCGATCGGCCGCGAAGACGACCTGGGCTCGCTCGAGGTCGGCAAGTACGCCGACTTCGCGGTGCTGTCCGGCGACCCGCTGGCTGTTCCCGCCGAGGAGATCTCGGCGATCACGGTGCGCGAGACCTGGGTCGACGGCGTGCGCCGTCACCGGGTGTGAGGATGATTCGATGAGCCCCGAGACCACGCCCGCCGAGCAGTACGCCGATACCGCCGGACGGGCCGTGCTGGAGACGATCCGCGCCTACGGTGTGACCGCGATCTTCGGCATCCCCGGCACCCACAACCTCGAGCTGTACCGGCCGCTCGCCGACCTCGGCATCCGCGCGGTGACGAACCGCCACGAGCAGGGCTCCGGCTACGGCGCCGACGGCTGGGCGCAGCAGACCGGCCTCCCCGGCGTCGTCATCACGACGTCCGGCCCCGGACTGCAGAACGCCATGAGCGCGATCGGCACGGCGTTCTGCGAGTCGCGGCCGCTCATCGTCCTCTCCCCGGGAGTGCCGCTCGGTGCGGAGTTCGCCGATGTGGGCACGCTGCACGAGACGAAGGATGCCACGGCCATGGTCGGCGCCATCGCCGAGTGGTCGCGCCGGGTGACCAGCGCGGCCGAGGCGGTCGAAGCCGTCCATGACGCGTTCGCCCTGTTCCGCACCGGTCGCCCTCGCCCCGTGCACATCGAGATCCCCCTCGACGTGCTGGAGGCTCCGGCCGACGTCCCCGCCGAGGCGCGGCAGCCGCGTCCGGTCCCTCCGCGGGTCTCCGGTGAGCCGGCTGCGCTCGCCGAGGCGGCACGGCTGCTGGCCGCCGCGACCACCCCGGTGATCGTCGCCGGCGGGGGAGCGGTGGATGCCGCGCACGAGGTCACCATTCTCGCCGAGCGCCTCGGAGCCCCGGTGCTGACCACCCTGAACGGCAAGGGCGTGGTCGACGAGCATCACCCGCTCTCCCTCGGCTCGAACCTGCGGCTCGCCGCCGCCCGCGCGATCGCGGAAGACGCGGACGTGCTCCTCGTGGTCGGGTCGAAGCTGGGCGAGGCCGAGCTGTGGGCGCCGCGACTCGAGGCGCGCGGAACCGTGATCCGCATCGACATCTCGCCCACGCAGCGCGACAAGAACCTCGCCGCGACCGTGGGCCTCACGGGTGACGCGGCCGCCGTGCTGGAGGCGCTGCTGACCGCGGTCCCCGCCGAGGCCCGCCCGCCGCGCGACCTGTCCGCCGAACGTGCCGCGATCGACGCCGAGATGCGGGAGACCGCACCCGAGACGGTGGCCCTGGCCGAGATCATCGCCGAAGCTCTGCCCGACGATGCGATCGTCGCGGGCGACTCGTCCCAGATCGTGTACATGGCTCTGGGCAGCGTGCTGCGATCCGAGCATCCCCACTCCCTGTTGTACACGCCCACCTACGCGACCCTCGGCTACGGCCTCCCCGCCGCGATCGGTGCACGGGTCGCGCAGACCGAGCACCCGGTCGTGACCGTGATCGGCGACGGCGCCCTGATGTTCTGCGTGAACGAGCTCGTGACCGCGGTCGAGCAGCGCCTGGACGTCACGGTCGTATGCGTCGACAACGGCGGCTACGCCGAGATCCGTCAGAACGAGGTCGACCGCGGCATGACGCCGGTCGGCGTCGACCTGGTGCAGCCGGACTGGGCCGCGCTCGCCACGGCCTTCGGCGCGAGTGGACGGCGCGTCGAGCGACGCGACGACATCGCGTCGAGCATCCGCGCCGCGATCGCCGACGGGGGAGTGCAGCTGGTGCACATCCCGCAGCACGCCCTCTGACCTCCGCACTCCGAGATGAACCCTCTCCCCGACGAACAGGAACGAGCAATGACCGAGAACGTGGGACCCGTCGATGCGTCCGTGAACCCCCGCTACTCCGGCATCGCGACCTTCGCGCGGCTGCCGCGGATCGAAGACGTGCCGCGCGCCGACATCGCCGTCGTCGGCATCCCCTTCGACTCCGGCGTGAGCTACCGGCCGGGCACGCGGTTCGGTCCGTCGCACGTGCGCGAGTCGTCACGCCTGCTGCGGCCGTACAACCCCGCGCAGGACGTGTCCCCGTTCGCGATCGCGCAGGTGGTGGATGCCGGTGACATCCCTGTCAACCCGTTCGACCTGACCGAGGCCGTGACCGAGGTCGAGCGTGCGGCGCTGGCCCTCGGCGAGCAGGTGCAGCGCATCGTCACGATCGGCGGCGATCACACGGTGGCTCTGCCGCTGCTGCGGGCGGTGGCGGCGAAGCACGGCCCGGTCGCGGTGCTGCACTTCGACGCCCACCTCGACACGTGGGACACCTACTTCGGGGCTCCCATCACGCACGGCACCCCCTTCCGCCGCGCGAGCGAAGAGGGCCTGATCGACCTCACCGCGAGCTGCCACGTCGGCACCCGTGGACCCCTGTACTCGAAGCAGGATCTCGAAGACGACGAGCGTCTGGGCTTCTCGATCGTGTCGAGCGAGTACATCGAGGAGCACGGGGTCGAGGCCGGCATCGCCCGCATCCTGCAGCGCATCGGGGACAAGCCGCTGTACGTCTCGATCGACATCGACGTGCTCGACCCCGCCCACGCGCCCGGCACCGGCACCCCCGAGGCCGGCGGCCTGACGAGCCGCGAGCTGCTGCGCATCCTGCGTGCCCTGACCTCGCAGAACATCGTCGGCGCCGACGTGGTCGAGGTGTCGCCCGCCTACGACCACGCGCAGATGACCGGCATCGCCGCGAGTCACGTGGTCTACGAGCTCGTGACGCTGCTGGCCGCCCGCCTCGCCGCCTGATCCACCCGGCGCGCCTCAGGTCCCGGCGGGCGGCGTGAGCCGAATCACCACGCCGTCACCCTCGCCGCCGGTCGCGACCACCCAGGACCCGCCCGTCCACGCGGCGGCGTTCGCTCCGCACAGGAAGGGCAACGGATGCTGTCCGCCCGAGTCGCTGAGGCGGAGGGCGTCGCTGCGGCGGAGGACGACGTCACCCGAGGTCTCGGCGCAGTGCAGGCGGGGCTCGATCGCTTCTCGCGCTTCGGAGGAGCCGCCGACGACCACGCCCTGCACGTCGCTCTGCTCCGGCTCTCCGCCCCACCACAGTGCCGTTCCGTCGGGCGCGACGGCGACGAGCGGATGGTTCGCGACCTGCGGCTCGCGGCTCAGCTCCGTGCCGTCGGCCGCGAGCACGATCCGTGCGGTCGGGGTCGCGAGATACATGCGCCCCGCATCGTCGACGTCGATGCTGATCGGCGGGACACCGGGTCGAGCGCTCGGAGCGTCGTCGACTTCGACCGGGCCGCTGTGCAGGACGGTCCGCGCGCCGCTGTCGAGGTCGACGCGCAGCACCTCGTAGTCGAGGTAGTCCTCGGGAGGGCGTGGCTGGTAGCGCACCACGATCGCGTCGCCCTCGTGCACGGCGACGTCGCCGAACTCGAAGTCCCCGAAGTCGAGAGCGCCCTCGTCGCCCACGGCGTCGCCCGGCAGATCTCGCACCGTCATGGTCGTGGTGTCGACCACCGAGAGCATCGGCATCACGTGTGCCCGGTCGCCCTGCACCACGACGAGCTCGGTCGGCGACAGCGGCGCCATCGCCCCGATCAGCGAGAGCGGGTCGCCGGTCTCGGTGGCGAAGCTGGCGAGCGTCTCGCCATCGGCCCCGACGTGCAGCCACGACCCGGAGGACGCGGTCCAGAACCCGCCCGCCCCATCGGCCGACAGCACGTGCATCCCGTAAGTCAGGTCGGTCGGCGGACCGGCCGGCGTGGCCTGCGGTCCGGAGCCGACGAAGGAGGTCTGGAACGAGATCGGCTCCAGGGCCCAGTCGTCGGGTCCCGGCGCGGGCGGCGTGCACCCGGAGACGAACATGATCGCTGCGATGACCGCGGCGCCGCGCAGCATCCGCCGCCGTGCCCCTCCCCGATGATGCATGTCCACACTCTGCAAGCTCCGGCTGGGAGATCGGTGTGCCCGTGCCGTCGGACGAATGGTCGGATCGCGCGGACGACCGGTCGGGCGGCGGCATCCGGATGCTGCGACCGTGGAACCATGACCACCACAGCGCCCGTCCCGACCGTGCCGCCCACCGCTGCCACCCGCATCCGGTACGGCGGGCTGATCGTGCTGATGCTGATGGGCTTCCTGCTGGTCACCGCCGAGTTCCTGCCCAACGGCGTGCTCACCGAGATGGCCGACGGGCTCGGGGTCACTCCCGGTCAGGCCGGGCAGACCGTGACGGTGACGGCACTGGTCGGACTCGTCGTCGCGCCGACGGTCGGACTCATCTTCCCGAGGCTCGACCGTCGGTCGCTGCTGGTGTGGATGGCCCTCGCCGCCGCGGTATCGAACCTCATCGTGGCGATCGCGCCGAACCTGATCATCGTGCTGCTGGCGCGCTTCCTCCTGGGCGCTGCGATCAGCGCGTTCTGGGCGATGTCGATCACGGTCGCCGCCCGCCTCGCGGGGCCTGAGAACCTCGGCCGCGGCGTCATGTTCACCTCCGCCGGAGTCTCGCTGGCGACGGTCGCGGGTGTGCCCCTGGGTGTGATGTTGAGCGAGCTCGTCGACTGGCGGATGGTCTTCGCCATCGCGGGTGCGCTGATGGTGGTGCTCGCGGTCGTCCTGCGGTTCACGCTGCCGTCGGTGCCGGCCGAGCGGGCGTCGAGCCTGCGGCTGCTCGTCGACACGCTGCGTCGCCCGGGCATCGGGCTGGGCATGATCGGGCACGTGCTCGTGGTGCTCGGGCACTTCCTCGCCTACACCTACGTACGCCTCGCGCTGGAGCGCATCCCCGACGTCGATGCCTCGACGATCGTGGTGCTGCTCGCCCTGTTCGGCGTCGGCGGCCTCCTCGGCAACATCACGATCGGGCTCGTCATCGACCGCACGTTCGCCTTCTTCGCCGTGTTCGCGCCCTTGGTGATCGCCGTCTCGGTGATCTCGATTATCCTGTTCTCCGGATCGATCCTGGGCGTCGGCATCGTGGTGCTGGTGTGGGGCTTCTTCTTCTCGTCCTGGCTGATCGTCGCGAACACCTGGGTCGGGCACCGGATGCCGGATCGACTCGAGGCCGGTGGCAGCCTCGTCGTCGTCGGGTTCCAGGGTGCCATCACGCTCGCGGCGGGCATCGGCGGACTGCTCGTCGACACGCTGAACGTCGAGCTGGTCTACGCGATCGGCGCGATCGCGCTGCTCGCCGGTGCAGTGCTCTTCGGCGCCTCGAACCGCCTCAGCAGCCGAGCCTGACGCGGGTCGGGCGGCGCTCGTCGGGCGTCGCTCGTCAGGCGGAGACGGGCGTGCGGTGGGCCATCCGCCACGACGACGGCGTCATGCCGGTGCGACGACGGAACGCCCGGCTGAACCCCTCGTCCGAGGCATAGCCCAGCTCGCGCGAGATCTCCGACACGCTTCGCCCGGCATCCAGCATCCGCTTCGCCGCGTCCACACGCACCTCGGTGACGTAGTCCGCGGGAGAGCGGCCGACCGCGCTGCGGAACCGCTCCGCGAAGGTCGACCGCGACATGGCGCTGATGCCGGCGAGGCGGTCCACCGTCCAGTCGCGGCCCGGCTCCTCGTGGATGGCGTCGACGACGCGGTCCAGGAACGGGTCGTTCGACAGCGAGGGCCAGCCGGCGGGAGCGCAGCCGTTGTCCGCCCAGGCGCGGATGACCGAGAGCAGCACGGTCTTCGCCATCATGCGGCAGATCACCGGGTCGCCCTGACGCACCGGGAAGGCGGCCGGATCGACCACGCCCATGTTCACGGCGAGGGCCGCCGCAGCGGGCTCCAGGGCGTCGAAACCGGTGACGGTGAGGAACGGCGGCAGCAGCGCGCGCAACGGCGATGTCTCGTCGGCGAGCTCGATGTCGGCGATCATGAGGCTCGCAGCGTCCTCGGCCTCGAGGGCGAAGGGCGAGCCGCCGAGCGTCAGGAACGCGTCTCCGGCCACGAGCAGGTCGCGACGGAGGGGCGGGTCGACCGTGATGCGGCGCGACTCGGGATCCACGTCGAGGCGGCACCCGTCGCCGAGCGGAGGATGCCCGTGCACGCTGCCCTCGGCGACGTATACGAGGGTGATGGTGCCGGTGGGGATCGGCAGCAGGGCGCCGGATGCCAGCGGCACCCGCCGACCGACGCCGACGCGCAGATCGACGGTGCCGAGCACCTGCGAGATCGCGTCCGCGTCCACTGTCACCATGCCTTCGGCAACGCCGCCGCGGGGCCTGCTATTCCGCAGCCGACTTCTTCGAGGCGCGAAACGGGTCGCATCGTCCTGACGTTCTCAACCATTCGGTTGATTCGAAGAGGATGACCGCCGGATACGGTGGGAGGACCCCACCCGAGGAGACCCGTGTTCCGCACCCCCGACCGCCTGTTCCGAGTTCTCGCGATCGCGGAGGCGATCACCTGGACGATCCTGATCGCCGCGATCATCGCCCGCGCCGTCGGTGCGCCCGGGGTCGTGGTGACCGTGGGCGGTGGCATCCACGGCTTCGTCTTCCTGGCATACGCCGCGACGGCGATCCTGGTCGCGCTGAACCAGCGCTGGCACCTCGGGGTCGGAGCGCTCGCGGTCGCGAGCGCGGTGGTCCCGTACGCCACGATCCCGACCGAGATCTGGCTGCACCGCACCGGGCGGCTCGACGGCGCCTGGCGACTCGAGGTGAGCGACGATCCCCGCGATCGCCGCTGGTACGACCGGCTCATGCGCTGGTTCCTGCGGCGCCCGTGGGTGCTCGCGGCTCTGCTCGCGGTCGGCATCGTCGCGCTCTACGTCATCCTGCTGCTGGTCGGCCCTCCCGGCGGCAAGTGAATCCGCGCGGGGTCTGAGCCCCCGAGGTCTGAGTCCCCAGGGCTTCGAGCTCGCAGAAGTCAGGGTGTGACGACGATCGCGTTCGCCTCGTTGACGGCATCCATCGTCGCTTCCGGATCAGCGCCGGTGCAGTCGACGATCACGTAGAGGCCGACACCGGTGCGGGTGAACGCCCGTGCGGCCATGATCCAGGAGCGGTCTCCGTCCTCCCCGGCGACCCAGCGGTTCTCGACGCCCCCGGTGCCGCCGACGAGGTAGCTGAAC
Organism: Microbacterium sp. MYb66; assembly: GCF_002979435.1. Lineage (GTDB taxonomy): Bacteria > Actinomycetota > Actinomycetes > Actinomycetales > Microbacteriaceae > Microbacterium. The sequence goes on from NZ_PCOV01000007.1 coordinate 158,554, forward strand.
TCTCCGGTGTTCGCGAGCGGGGTGATCTCGGCGGTCGGGGTCTGCAGCAGCACGCCGAGGATGGCATCGGAGGAGGCGCTGTCGTCGTCGGCCACGACCGGCACGTCCGAGATGAGTCCCTGCCAGAACTGCGCGGTGCAGGTCCCGTCGACGGTGCCGTAGGTCCACCCGCCGTTCCCGTCGTCCGGCGAGATCGTCTCCCACGTGTCGTCGGTGAGGAGGCCGTCGCCCCACTCGATGTAGGCGGTGCTCGGCAGGTCGAGCCCTTCGGCGAAGGTCAGCGTCGATCCGGCGAGCTCGTCGACCGGCGCATCCGTGGACTCGGGCTCGGTCGTCGCGCTCTCCGACGGCCCGGCGGCAGGGATCTGGGAGTACAGGCATCCGGCCAGCGGCAGCACCGCGACGGCCACCACCGCCGCGGCGGTGAGACGGAGCAGGGGGCGAGGGACGGACGTGGTGGGCGTCATGCCGGTCAGCTTAGCCGTGGCTCGGTGCAAGGGAGAGGGGATCAGTGCGCGGTCGCGACGCCGATCGCATCGTGCACGATGACCGCGGCGACGCGCGCGCCGGCACCCGCGGCGACGATCAGCTGCTGAGGTCCGGGCGCGGCGGCGTCGCCGGCCGCGTAGAGCCCGCGGAAGTCGGTGCGGCCCGAGCGGTCGGTGATCAGGTGGCCTGCCTCGTCGAGCGTCGGCGCGATGCCGTCGAGGAACGACAGCGTGCTCTCCCACTCCGGGCGGACGAACCCGCCGTCGAGCTCGACCAGGGTTCCGTCGGCGAGACGGATGGCCTCGAGGCGGCCGCGGTCGCCCACGAGCTCGACGATCGGATGCCGCTGCACGGCGATCCCGGCAGCGGCGAGCTCGGCCTCCTCCGTCGCGGTCACGACGTCGGCGCCGTGGGTGAAGACGGTGAGACTCTCGGTCCAGCGGCCGATGAGGCGTGCTCGATCGGCGAGGTCGGACGTCTCGCCGATGAGGGCGAGGCGGCGGCCCTGCAGCTCCCACGCGTCGCAGGCGGCGCAGCTGAACAGGCTCATGCCGTAGTAGCCGCGCAGGTTCGGCACTGCGGGGAGCGTCTCGCGCAGTCCGTTCGCCAGCAGCACCGCTCCGGCCGTCACCGTCTCCTCCGAGTCCCGCCGCCCGATCTCCGCGGCGAAGCCGGTCGCGGTCGCACGCAGCGCGGTGACCCGCATCCGGGTGCGCACCTCGACGTTCGGATAGGTCGTCAGCTCCTCCCTGGCCAGGCGCCGAAGCTCCTGGGGAGGGACGCCGTCGCGCGTGAGGAATCCGTGCGAGCGCAGCGTCGCCGCGTTGCGCGGCCGGTCGGCGTCGATCACGAGCACCCGTGCGAGCGAGCGGCCGAGGTTGAGTGCCGCCGAGAGGCCGGCGGGTCCTCCGCCGATGATGAGCACGTCGTGATCGGCGCTCCCGGTCAGGCGTGTCGCCGGTGTCGTCATCCGCGTCGTCCTTCCGAGAAGGGCGGTTCATCGCGCGGCGTCTGCCGAGGCGACACCGCCGGGCGACCCGGTAAGGCTCGCCTTACTCCCATCCTGCCATCGTTCGCCCGGGCGAGAGCCGTGTCGCGCGCGATGCCGTCCGCGACACGGGCGGATCCTGCTCAGCCGCGTCGCACCGGCTGCTGCAGCTCGGTGACCCAGTCGGACTGGTCCTCCGAGACCGCGCGCACATAGAGCTCCCGGCAGGGGCCGTCGTGCACCAGGCCGCGGGCGAAGATCTCCCCGTGGATCGCCTGCCAGCTCTCGGCGATGTGCTCCATCGAGCCGAGGTGGATGCCGCACACCGCCTCCTCCGCTGCGGGGAGCTCGATGATCTCGAACCCGTCTGCCGCCGGCCCGGTGTAGGCGTAGCCGACGATGACCTGCAGTCCGTCGTCGAGCGTCTCGTACTCGGCGATCGGGGTGGCCAGGGAGTGGGTGTCGCCGATGATCTCCGCGACGGCGTCGAAGGCGGGGCCGACGACGCCGGCGACTGCGGGCTGATCGGCGACGACCCTGCGGACGGCTGCGAGGCGGACGGCGGGAAGGGGCTTCTCGATGATCTCGATGTCGGACATGTGCTTCTCTTTCTCGATGAGGTGGAGGCGCCGTTCCACGTCGACGAGTCTCGCGGCGGCGACCCGGTGCTCGAGCTCGACCTCGGCGCGGCGGATCCGCAGCAGCGCGGCGATGCGATCCGCGTCGACCCCGCTTTCGAGGATCGCCGAGATGTCATCGAGTCCGAAGCCCAGCTGGCGCAGGGCGACGATCCGATGCAGTCTCTCCAGCTGGGAGGGGTCGTACGAGCGGTAGCCGCTGAACTCGTTCACGTGCGCGGGCACGAGCAGCCCGGCGGTGTCCCAGTGCCGCAGCATGCGGTGGGTCACCTGACCGATCTGCGCGAACGCTCCGATGGACAACATGTCTCAGTTCTCCCGCCTGCCACAGTGTCAGAGTCAAGTATCGCGGAGGGGCGGGTGCGCTTCGGGTGCGGCGGGGGTGTGCGGCGGACGGGGAATCGCATCGCGTCGTGCGACGTTCCGAGATATTGCTTTTCCGTGCTGATCTGGGGCTTTGAATGTCGGTGGTCACTGATTCACTGAAGGCATGGCAGCACTGGCGGATGCGACGATCGAGCAGATCGATGCGCTCTCTGCGCTCACGGACATGCTCGTCGAGGTCGAGCGAACGATCAGCCGTCTGCAGGCTGCGCGCGACGGCATCCTGGCGGTCGGATCGCGGCTCGCGCTCGAGGTCGCCGAGCAGGCGGAGCATCCCGACCACGGGGAGATGTCGGCGCGCACCGTGGCCGCAGAGTTCGCCACGGCGCTGCGCGTGAGTGATCGGACGGTGCAGCGCCGCATGGCGGATGCGGCCTGGGTCGTGGAGCGCTTCCCGCTGGTGTGGGAAGCGCAGGGCTCCGGTCTCATCAGCGCCGCGCACGCCCGCGCCGTCTGTGAAGCGGGCGAACACCTCGACGATGCCGCGATCCGCGATGCCTATGCGACGCAGATGATCGTCTTCGCCGAGACGGAAGCCCCGGCGCGGGTCGGCCGGATGGCGCGGCGGGTGGCCGAGCGGTTCCCGTCGCGGCCGATCACCGAGCGCCACCGCGACGCACGGGAGAAGAGATCCGTGTGGATGAGAGACCTCGGTGACGGGATGACGCAGCTCGGGCTGCTCGGTCCGTCGGCGCTCGTCCACGGCGTCTTCGAGCGACTGACGCAGATGTCCACGGCTGTGCAGGAGTCGGATTCCCGGGAGCTCGCCTCTCCTGAGCTCGCATCGCGGGAGCCGGACCCGCGCACCATCGCGCACCTCCGCGCCGACCTCGCCCTCGATCTGCTCCTCACGGGCGCTCCGGCCGGACACGACGTGCCGGGTGGGCTCCTCGGAGCCATTCGTGGCTCGGTGTCGGTCACCGTTCCCGTCACCACGCTGATGGGGCTCGACGCGACCGCGGCCGAGCTGAACGGCCGCACCCCGATCGACCCGGCCACCGCCCGCGGGTTCGCCGACGCGGCATCCGGCTGGGATCGCATCCTCACTCACCCGATCAGCGGAGCGCTCCTCGCCGTCGACCGCTATCGCCCGGGGTCGGAGCTGAAACGGCATCTGAGGGCCAGGGACCAACGCTGCCGATTCCCCGCCTGCGGGTACGCGTCCACCGACTGCGACATCGACCATCATCACGATGCCGCGCTCGGGGGCCCCACGACTGAATCGAATCTCGGTCATCTGTGTCGACGCCATCACATGCTCAAGCACCACTCGCCGTGGGCGGTCGAGCCCCTGGGTGGCGGCGCCTATGTCTGGACGAGCCCGACGGGCAGGGTCTACATCGACCGACCGCAGCCTCAGAACACCGTCACGTTCGTCGAAGACTGTGCGCCCGCACCCTTCTGAGCCGGAGTCCGCGAAGGAGCGCCGGGAGCACCGGGGTGCAGATCCGCAAAGTTGAGCCACCTCCTATCAAGTTCATTTGACAGGTCCGAGGGGGCGGAGTACAGTTGAGCCATAGCGACTCAGGTTTCTCTGGTCGCCGCAGATTTCCCCACCAGAACGAAACTTCCAACAAAGGAGAGAACACATGGCACGTGCTGTCGGTATCGACCTCGGAACCACCAACTCCGTCGTCAGCGTCCTCGAGGGCGGCGAGCCCAAGGTCATCGCCAACGCCGAGGGCTTCCGCACGACCCCTTCGGTCGTGGCCTTCACCAAAGACGGGGAGGTGCTCGTCGGTGAGACCGCGAAGCGCCAGGCCGTCACCAACGTCGACCGGACGATCGCTTCCGTCAAGCGCCACATGGGCACCGACTGGACCTTCGACGTCGACGGCAAGAAGTGGACGCCGCAGGAGATCTCCGCGCGCATCCTCATGAAGCTCAAGCGCGACGCCGAGTCGTACCTGGGCGACACCGTGACCGACGCGGTCATCACCGTCCCCGCGTACTTCAACGACGCCGAGCGTCAGGCCACCAAGGAGGCTGGCGAGATCGCGGGCCTCAACGTCCTGCGCATCATCAACGAGCCGACCGCGGCCGCTCTGGCCTACGGCCTCGACAAGGGCAAGGAAGACGAGCTCATCCTGGTCTTCGACCTGGGTGGCGGAACGTTCGACGTCTCGCTCCTCGAGGTGGGCAAGGACGACGACTTCTCCACGATCCAGGTGCGTGCGACCGCCGGTGACAACCGTCTCGGTGGAGACGACTGGGACCAGCGTCTCGTCGACTACCTGATCAAGCAGTTCAAGGAGACCACGGGCGTCGACGTCTCGGGTGACAAGATCGCCCTGCAGCGTCTCAAGGAGGCCGCGGAGCAGGCCAAGAAGGAGCTCTCCTCCTCGACCTCGACCAGCATCAACCTGCCGTACCTGTCGCTGACCGAGTCCGGACCGGTGTCGCTGTCCGAGACCATCACCCGCGCGAAGTTCGAGGACCTGACGAAGGACCTGCTCGACCGCACCAAGAAGCCGTTCGAGGACGTCATCCGCGAAGCCGGCATCAAGGTGTCCGAGATCGACCACATCGTGCTCGTCGGTGGATCGACGCGTATGCCCGCGGTCGCCGAGCTCGTCAAGCGCGAGACCGGCAAGGACGCGAACAAGGGCGTCAACCCGGATGAGGTCGTCGCCGTCGGCGCGGCCCTCCAGGCCGGTGTCCTCAAGGGCGAGCGCAAGGACGTCCTCCTCATCGACGTCACCCCCCTGAGCCTCGGTATCGAGACCAAGGGCGGCATGATGACCAAGCTCATCGAGCGCAACACGGCCATCCCGACCAAGCGCAGCGAGACCTTCACCACGGCAGACGACAACCAGCCGTCCGTCGCGATCCAGGTCTTCCAGGGCGAGCGTGACTTCACGCGCGACAACAAGCCGCTCGGCACGTTCGAGCTGACGGGTATCGCCCCGGCCCCTCGCGGCATCCCGCAGATCGAGGTCACCTTCGACATCGACGCCAACGGCATCGTGCACGTGTCCGCCAAGGACAAGGGCACCGGCACCGAGAAGTCGATCGTCATCTCCGGCGGTTCTTCGCTGTCGAAGGAAGACATCGAGCGCATGGTGCGCGAGGCCGAGGAGCACGCGGCTGAGGACAAGGCGCGCCGTGAGGCCGCCGAGGTCCGCAACCAGGCCGAGACGCTCGCGTACTCGATCGACAAGCTGATCACCGAGAACGACGACAAGCTGCCCGAAGACGTGAAGACCGAGGTCAAGGCCGACGTCGACGCGCTCAAGACGGCGCTGGCAGGCGAAGACGACGAGGCCGTGAAGACCGCGTTCGAGAAGCTGAACCAGTCGCAGGGCAAGCTCGGCGAGGCCATCTACGCGCAGTCCCAGGCGGATGCCGCTCCCGGCGCCGCACCCGAGGGCGACGCTCCGGCCGGTGATTCCTCCTCCTCCGAGGAAGATGTCATCGACGCCGAGGTCGTCGACGACGAGGACGAGAAGAAGTAATCATGACGGACAAGAACTTCGACGACAACGCCGGAGTTCCGGAAGAGGGGTCGGACGTGAACGCGTCCGGCCCCCAGCCGGATTTCGGCAACCCGGATTCCACTGAGGCGGCAGCCGCCGAGGGGTCGGACGAGACCCCGGTCGACGGCGCGCCCGACGACCTGACGGTCGACGACATCCTCGGAGCCACGCAGACCGGCGAGGCCGCGGCGGAAGACGCCGTGCTCGCCGACCTCGAGTCCACGCTGCTGAACGACCTCAAGCGCCTTCAGGCCGAGTACGCCAACTACCGTCGCCGCACGGAAGAGCAGCGCCAGGTCGAGATCGAGCGGGCGAAGGGCGAGGCCGCCAAGGGTCTGGTCCCCGTGCTCGATGACCTCGACCGCGCCGCTCAGCACGGCGACCTCGTCGACGGCACGCCGTTCGCCGTGATCGCCGACAAGGTGCGCACGGTGGTGGAGCGCCTCGGAGTGGTCGCGTACGGCGAGAAGGGCGAGGAGTTCGACCCGCAGCGCCACGAGGCCATCTTCCAGCAGCCCACCCCGGGCGCGGAGAAGACCACGATCCTCGAGGTCGTCGAGGTGGGTTACCGCCTCGGCGATGTCGAGCTGCGTCCCGCGAAGGTCGTCGTCGCTGTCCCTGCGGAGTAGGTGATCGATGGCCAGCCAGGATTGGTTCGACAAGGACTTCTACAAGACCCTCGGGGTCTCCAAGGACGTCAGCGATGCGGATCTGAAGAAGACGTATCGCAAGCTCGCGCGGAAGTACCACCCGGACTCCAATCAGGGTGATGCGAAAGCAGAGGCCAAGTTCAAGGAGATCAGCGAGGCCTATTCGGTGCTCTCCGATGCCGAACAGCGCAAGGAATACGACGAGATCCGCGCCATGGGCTCGGGCGCTCGCTTCACAGCGAGCGGTGCCGGGGCCGGCGGTTTCGAAGACGTGTTCAGTCGGTTCGGTCAGCAGGGTCGCGGACAGTCCGCCGACTTCGAGGACATCTTCGCGATGTTCAACCAGGGGCAGGGTGCGAGCTTCGGCAACGGCCGGTTCGGACAGCCGAGCGGCGGCTATCGCGGCTACGGCGGTCCGCAGCGCGGCGCCGACGTCACAGCCCGCACCACGCTCGACTTCGTCACTGCTGTGCAGGGAGAGACCATCTCCCTGCAGGGCGAAGACGGCAAGCCGTTCAAGGTGAAGATCCCTGCGGGTGTCGCCGACGGGCAGAAGATCCGTCTGCGGGGCCGGGGCCGCCCCTCGCCGGACGGCGGGGAGAACGGTGACATCGTGGTGCAGATCGCGGTGCGGCCGCACCCGGTCTTCACCCGTGACGGTCTCAATCTGCGCGTCGTGGTCCCGGTGACGTTCACCGAGGCGACACTCGGCGCGACGATCGAGGTCCCGACGCTCGGCGGCGACGTGGTCAAGCTCCGCGTCGCGCCCGGCACCCCCTCCGGGCGGGTGCTGCGCGTCAAGGGACGCGGTGTCGCGACCTCGAAGGGGACGGGCGACCTGCTCGCCGAACTCCAGGTCGCGGTGCCGACGCACCTCGACGAGGCCGCACGCGCGGCGCTGCAGAAGTTCCAGGAGCTCGAGCCCGAGGAGAACCCGCGGGCCGAGCTGATGGCGAAGGCACGGCGATGACCAGTCGTCGAAGCGGGCACCGGGGGCGGAGGCGTTGATGATGAACGCCGACACCCCGGTGTTCGCGATCGCCGCGGCCGCCGAACTCTCCGGTCTCCACCCGCAGACCCTCCGTCAGTACGACCGCATGGGTCTCGTCGTCCCCGGACGCACCTCCGGCGGCTCCCGCCGCTATTCGCCCCGCAACATCGAGCAGCTGCGCGAGGTCGCCCAGCTCTCCTCCGAAGGCGTGAGCCTTCCCGCGATCGCGCGTCTGCTCGATCTCGAAGACGACAACCGGATGCTGCGCAATCGCATCGCCGTGCTCGAAAGTGCCTTGCGCGCCGAGCGGGAGAACCGTCCGGGCGTGCGGGTGTTCGCCGCCGGATCCGCCGGTGTCGTCCCGATGCCGACCGGCCGCCGCCTGCGCCGCTCGACCGAGGTCGTGCTCTGGGATCCGCGCGGGAGCGCCTGACCGCACAGTCGCGCCCGCCACATTCTCTCCGGCCTTCGCGCCGGCCGAATCGCCCGCCCCGTCCCGCTCTCGCGAGGCGGGGCTTTTCATGCGTCGAGTTGACTTCTGAAATCGATTCCAGTTAACTGTCGATCGTTAACGGTACACGAAGGGGTGACGCAGTGGTCACGATGAGGCCCACCCGAGCGCCGGCGCTCGGAGACCAGCTGGCAGCGGTGCTGCGCGATCAGATCGTGCGGCGACAGCTGCAACCGGGCACGCACCTGGTCGAGGATTCGGTCGCCGCGGAGTACGACGTCAGTCGAGGACCGGTTCGCGATGCGCTGCGTCTGCTCGAGTCCCAGGGACTCGTCGAATCGCGGCGACGCGGCTTCTTCGTGGTCGGGCTCAGTGAGAGCGACATCGACGATCTCTACGAGCTGCGCGAGTCCATCGAGCTCGTGGCCGTGACGCGCGCGATCGCCCAGGCGACCTCCGATCAGCTCCGGCTCGGCCGCGAGATCGTCGAGGAGATGGTGGCCTGCGCCGACCGCTCGGCCGCCGCGGACTTCGCCGACGCCGACATGCGCTTCCACGCGCTCCTCTACCGAGTCGGCGGCAACCGTCGCCTGATCGACGTGTGGGAGGCGTACGAGCCCGTCTTCGCCAGTCTCATGCAGCTCACGGTCGAGGAGGACGTCGACCTGCACCCCTCCGCCCACGACCACGGGCGGCTGCTCGACCTCATCGAGGAGGGGGATGTGGAGAAGGTGCGCGCCGAGCTCCGCGAGCACCTCGATGGCGCACGCGGACGCATGAGCCATGCTGTCCAGGCCCTCATCGGACCCGAGACCGCATCCGCGAAAGACCTCGCCTCATGAGCATCCTCGAGGCGCGGGACTCCAGAGCCGTCGAGGCGGACCCCGTGCAGGAAGCCCCCCACGCGCGTCGGCGCTTCGTCGGCGTCGCGCAGTCGAAGACGTTGCTCCTCCTCGCGATCCCCGCCCTGCTGTTCTACGGATTCGCGGTCATCGTGCCGTCCATCCGCGGCGCCGTGCTCGCATTCACCAACTGGGACGGCCTGTCGCAGAGCTACGACTTCGTCGGCTTCGCGAACTTCGTCCGCATCTTCACGAGTGACAGCTCGCTCGAGGCGCTCAAGATGACGCTCATCTTCGCGTTCGCGGTCACGGTGCTGCAGAACGGCATCGGCCTGCTTCTCGCGCTCGGGGTCAATTCGGGGCTGAAGTCCCGCAACTTCCTGCGTGTGCTGTTCTTCGCTCCGGTCGTCATCACGCCGGTCGTGGTGGCCTATCTCTGGAAGTTCATGCTGACGCCGGACGGCGCGGTCAACAGCGTCCTCGACGGTCTCGGGCTCGGCGGCGTCGCTCCCAGCTGGCTCGGCGACCCCTTCTGGGCGGCGTTCTCCATCGTGATGATGGTGGTCTGGCAGCACGCGGGCTATTCGATGGTGATCTACCTGGCCGGACTCCAGTCCATCCCGCAGGAGCTGAACGAGGCGGCGGCCGTCGACGGGGCAGGCGCGTGGCGCCGCTTCCGGTCGGTGACCTGGCCCCTGCTCGCACCCGCCACGGCGATCAACGTGATGCTCACGATCATCGGCGGACTGAAGATGTTCACCGAGGTGTTCGTCCTCACCGCCGGCGGACCCGGCGGCTCGACCGAGACCCTCTCGACGCTGCTGTACAAGTCGGCGTTCCAGTTCAACGAGTTCGGCTACGGCATCGCCCTCGCCCTCGTGCTCGCCGCGGTGGTCGCGATCTTCTCCGTCGGCCAGCAGCGTCTGTCCCGGAAGGGGAATGACTGATGTTCCGCTACACGAAGGGCGTCTTCGCGCGCGAGATCGTGATGATCGCCATCGCGCTGATCTTCGTGTTCCCGGTGTACATCCTGGTGAACATGTCGCTGCGGTCGGCGAACGACTCCTCGTCGCCGCTCGTCCCGGCCGCGCAGCCCACGCTCGACAACTTCGTCGAGGCCTGGAATCAGGCGGGCCTCGGGACCGCGCTGCTCAACAGCACGATCGTCACCGTGACCAGCGTGGCGCTCATCGTCGCGATCTCGTCGATGGCGGCGTACCCGCTGGCGCGGGTGATGTCCGGGCTGTCGACGACCCTGTTCTGGATCGTGCTCGCCGGGATGATGATCCCGTTCCAGGTCGCGCTCATCCCGCTCTACCAGACCATGCGCGACCTCGGTCTGCTGGGTTCGCTCGCCTCGCTGATCCTGTTCTACACGGGCAGCCAGGTGCCGTTCTCGATCTTCCTGTACACAGGCTTCCTGCGCACGCTGGATCGCGACTATGAGGAGGCGGCGGCGATCGACGGTGCCGGCACGTTCCGCACATTCCTCAGCATCGTCTTCCCGCTGCTGCGCCCCATCACCGGCACCGTGGTGATCCTGAACGCCATCACGGTGTGGAACGACTTCCTCGTGCCGCTGCTCTACCTGAGCGGCACCCCGCAGCAGACCGTCACCGTCGCTCTGTACGCGTTCGTCGGGCAGTTCGTCTCGAACTGGCCGGTCGTGTTCGCCGGTCTCGTGATCAGCGTGGTCCCCGTGCTCCTCGTGTACTTCCTCATGCAGAAGCAGATCATCCAGGGCTTCGCCGGGGGTCTGAAGGGATGAGCGCGCTCGAACCCTACGCGTTGCGCGCCGACGGTCAGGACGCTCCGCAGGGCATCGTCGCCGCCCCCGTGTTCTCATGGCGCCTGCGCTCCGGCAGAAGGGGTGCGCGGCAGACCGCCTACCGCATCGTCGTCGCCGCGCGCCTGCCGGGCGGCGGCAGTGCTCGGGCCTGGGACTCCGGCCGCGTCGAGTCGTCCGAGACGACCGGCATCCGCTACGGAGGGGCGCCGCTCGCGTCGTCCCGGGACTACGACTGGACGCTCACCGTCGAAGACGAGGCCGGCGGGGTCGTCGAGCGCACCGCCGTGTTCGCGACCGGGATCGTCCACTCCGACGAATGGGCGGCGGCGTGGATCGGCCGCAACCCGGTGTTCCGGCATGTGGCGCTGCCGCCGCAGGACACCGACATCAGCTTCACCGTGAACAAGCTGCAGCCCGTGCGACGGTTCGTCCGTCACTTCGACATCGATGCCGTGCCGGCGGTGGCGAAGGTGCACGCCTCTGCGCAGGGCGTCTACCGCTTGTACGTCAACGGTCGGCGGGTGGGCACAGACGAGCTGGCTCCGGGCTGGACCGAGTACCGCGACCGGATCACGTACCAGTCCTGGGACGTCACCGAGCACCTGCGTCCCGGGCGGAACAGCATCGCCGCCCTCCTCGGGGACGGATGGTACGTGGGCTTCATCGGCACCGATCGTCGACACCAGGCGCAGCACTACGGCAAGGAGCCCGCCCTCCTCGTGCAGCTCACGATGGATGCCGCCGACGGCGGTCGATCGGTCCTCGGCACCGATGAGTCGTGGCGGGAGACGGCGAGCGACATCCTCTACGCGGACCTGCTGATGGGGCAGTACGAGGATTCCCGTCGCGCCCAGCCCGACTGGCACCTGCCCGAGACGGACCTCACCGACTGGTCGTCGGCCGTCGTCGTCGGGACCGACGTCGATCGGCTCACCGCCGAGGTGGACCCGGGCGTGCGGGCGACCCTGACGCTGCCGGCGGTCTCCGTCGAGGCGGTCGGGGAGGGACGGCACATCGTCGACTTCGGGCAGAACCTCGTCGGCCGCGTGCGGCTGACCGTGCGGGGGCAGGCAGCCGGCACCCGGATCCAGATCAACCACGCCGAGGTGCTCGACCACGGCGAGCTGTACACCGCCAACCTGCGAACCGCCGAACCTCTCGACGTGTTCTGGACCGATGGCGAGTCTTCCCAGGTCTTCGAGCCGCGGTTCACCCTGCACGGGTTCCGGTTCGCCGAGATCGATGGCCTGGCAGGCTCGCTGGACGCCGGCGACGTCGAGGCCGTCGTGCTGCACAACGACGTCGAGTTCCTCGGCGACTTCTCGTCGTCGGACGCGCCGCTCGATCGTCTCTTCCAGAACATCTGCTGGGGCCTTCGGGGCAACTTCGTCTCCATCCCGACGGATTGCCCGCAGCGCGACGAGCGCCTCGGCTGGCTCGCCGATGCCCAGGTGTTCGCTCCGACAGCCCTCGCCATCGCCGACGTCGCGCCGCTCCTGCGGCGATGGATGCGCGACGTGCGCAGCGCACAGAACGACGACGGGGCGTTCCCCGACATCGCTCCCCACCTCATCCACCTCCGTGAGGGAGCTCCGGCATGGGGAGACGGCGGCGTGACCATCCCGTGGCACATCCATCGCGCGACCGGCGACCTGTCCGTTCTCCAGGAGGCGGCCGACTCCATGGTCGCCTGGGTGCGGCACGTCGAACGACACAACCCCTCCCTCATCTGGCGCGCACAGGTCGGCAACGACTACGGCGACTGGCTGCAGATCGGTGAGGAGACGCGCAAGGACGTGCTGTCCACCGCCTACTTCGCACACAGCGCCGACCTCACCGCGCGCACCCTCCGACTCGTCGGCAGGGAGGCGGATGCAGACGGCATCGAGGAGCTGCGGGACCGGATCGCCGCGACCTTCGCATCGGCCTTCGTCGCTCCCGACGGCACCGTCGCCGGCGACACGCAGGGAGGGTATCTGCTGGCGCTCTCGTTCGGGCTGTACCGCGACATCGCCGAGCGGGACCGGATCGCGGAGAAGCTGGTCGAGTCCGTCCTGCGCCGCGACGTCTCCTTGACGACGGGCTTCGTCACCGTCGGTCTGCTCTGTCCCGTGTTGGCGGAGATCGGACGGGACGACCTCGCGTTCCGACTGCTCCACAACGACCGCTACCCGTCGTGGCTGTTCTCGGTGCGCAACGGGGCCACGACGATCTGGGAGCGCTGGGACGGCTGGACGCCGGAACACGGATTCCAGTCGGCACGCATGAACAGCTTCAACCACTACTCCCTGGGCTCGGTCGGGCAGTGGTTCCTCTCCGGGATCCTCGGCATCACTCAGCAGAGCGGATCCGCAGGCTACCGCGACCTCCGGCTCGCACCTCGGTTCGACCCGTTCCTGACCCACGCGCAGGGGTCGCTCGAGACTCCCCGGGGGCGGGTCGAGAGCTCCTGGCGACGCGACGGCGATGAGATCGCCTGGACCGTCACCGTTCCCCCCGGCACCCCGGCCATCGCCGATCTGCCCTGCCGCACGGCATCCGAGATCACGGAAGGAGGCGAGAACACGACGCACTCGCAAGGCGTCACCCTGATGGACCACGGCCAAGGGAGCATCCGCTTGCGGCTGGAATCCGGAACCTTCAACTTCCGTCTTCCGGCCGGATGACCCCTGAAACCTCGCTTACACCTGTTCCGGGGGCTCTCGCCCCCTTCCTGCATTGGAGTTTATCCACCATGAATCTGCGTAACATCGCCATCGTCGCCGGTGTCGCCGTCGCGGCAGTGAGCCTCGCGGCGTGCTCGCCGTCGGAACCGGCATCGTCGCCGGACGAGGCCACCGATGCGCTCACCATCGCGACCACCTCGAACAACCAGGGACCGATGGAGGCCGTGGTCGAGGCGTACAAGGACAAGACCGGCCTCGATGTCAACCTGACGGTCGCCGACACCTCCCAGTTCCAGACCACCGTCCGCACGCAGCTCTCCAGCGGCACCGCGCCCGACGTCTTCACCGTGTGGGCGGGTGGCGGCAACCCGGGTGCGATCGATGTCCTTCAGGGGGCCGGATACCTCGCCGACCTCTCGGACCGGCCCTGGGTCGACACGGTCGACGAGGGGACCGCCGAGACGCTGCAGATCGACGGGAAGACCTATGGCCTGCCGTCGAAGCTCGACGCCGTGGGCGCCATCTACAACACGGGCACCCTCGACGAACTCGGTCTCGAGGTGCCGACGACCTACAGCGAGCTGCTCGACTACTGCGCCGACGTGAAGGACGCCGGCAAGGTCGCGTTCGCCCTCGGCATCCAGACCGATTGGGTCACCCAGCTCATCCCCTACGCGCTCGTGGCCTCGACCGTCTACGGCGACGACCCGGACTTCGATGCCGAGCTGACCGACGGATCCGCGACCTTCGCGGAGTCGGGCTGGGGCGACGCCTTCGACAAGTACCTGGAGATGAGTGACGCCGGGTGCTTCAACGACGACCCGCTCGGAACCGACGTGACGGCCTCCTATGCGCTCGTGAACTCGGGCGCCGCGGTGGGCGTCGTGCAGGTGCTGGCGTCGTATCCGCAGATCGCCTCGACCGCGCCGGAGGGAACCGAGTTCGGCTTCTTCGCCCTGCCCGGAGACGACTCCGGCACGACGTCGATCCCGCGCGGCATCGGTGTGAGCTTCGCCGTCAACGAGTCGGCCAAGAACAAGGTCAACGCCCTGGAATTCGTCGACTGGCTGGCGACTCCCGAGGCGACCGCCATCTGGTTCGCGGCCGCCCCCGGCATCCCCGCCCTCAGCGACGCCGAGGTCGAGCTCGATCCCGTGATGCAGTCCGCCGCCGACATCATCGCCGCAGGTGACACGGCGCCCATGCCCGATCAGGGCTGGCCGAACGCCAAGGCCCAGTCGGCGCTGTTCATCGGCACCCAGCAGCTGTTCTCGGACCAGGCGAGCGTCGACGACGTGCTGCGCGCCATGGATGAGGCCTTCGCCGGCTGACCCCTCCGTCGGATGCAGGCGGCGAACGCCTGCATCCGACGCCCGTCCTCCTCCACGCCTCGCTCGAAAGAACTCCATCGCCATGCGCTCGCACGACATCATCACCGCAGTACCCCTCTCCTTCGACTCGGCCGGAGGACTGGACCTCGACGGCTCGCGCCGGATCCTCGAATACGTCGCGGCATCCGGTGTGCAGGGCGCGCTCGTCCTGGGGACGACCGGAGAGTTCCCCGCGCTGTCGATCGAGGAGCGCAATGCCGTCGCCCGGCTGTCGGTGGAGATCCTGGCCGGAGTGCGCGTGATCGTGCACGTGGGAGCGGCGAGCAGGTTCGAGGTGTCGCAGCTCATCCGCGGGGCGCGCGATGCCGGGGCGACGGAGATCGCCGTCCTCACCCCCTACTACCTTCCGGCGACCCCCGACGAGGTCTACGACTTCTTCCGCGAGGTCGCGTCGGAGGCCGCCGGGCTCGATGTCTACGTCTACATGTTCGAAGCCCGCACCGGCATCCCCGTCGATGCGGATCTCCTCGTCCGTCTCGCAGAGCTGCCCGGGGTCGTCGGGGTGAAGGTGAGCGGGGAATCGCTCGACCTGATCTCGTCCTTCCGGGAGCGTCTGCCCGAGAGCTTCCGGATCTACACCGGAGCGGACGGCGATTTCGCGCGCGCCGGAAGCGCGGGGGCGGATGGAGTGATCTCCGGTGTCGCGTCCGCATTCGCGGTGCCCTTCGTCGCCATGCGGGATGCTCTTCTCGCGGAGGACGCCTCTCGGATCTCGACGCTGCAGACCGACATCGACGAAGTCGTCGAGGCCGTGGACGGATCCCCCGCGCGCATGCGTGCTGTCCACCGCCTCGCCGGGCGTCCGGTCGGGGGCAGGCGCATGCCCATCCCCGAGCCGGATGCCGAGGTGCTCGCGCGTCTCGAACGCGCCGTGCCGCGTTTCCACTGAAACAGCGGCGTCCGATGACGGGCGTCGCACGACAAAGGAGTTGCAATGCTGCCCTCACACGTCACGCCTCGCAGACGAACACTCGCTGCGGGTGCGCTGCTGACCGCCGCGATGCTGGTCGCCGGTCTCGCGGGACCCGCCCACGCCGATGAGGAGTCGGCTCCGATTCGGGTCGTCGACGGACTGATCGACACGACAGATCTGATCTCGCTCGGGCTGCCGCAGGCCGACACCGCCGAGACCGTCACCATCTTCGAACCCGGAGACGAGGATGACAAGTTCAATCACGGAACCGTGCTGCTGCCGTTCCGCGGACGGCTGTACGCCCAGTGGCAGAGCTCGGCGCTGGACGAGGACGCCCCGGAGACCGTCGTGAAATACAGCGTCAGCGACGACGGGGAGACCTGGTCCGAACCTGCCGCGCTCACCGCGCCGCGCACGGACGGCTACACGTCCAACGGCGGATGGTGGACAGACGGCGAGACGCTGGTCGCCTACCTCAACGTGTGGCCGGCCGCCCTGCAGCCCCGCGGCGGATACACCGAGTACATCACCAGCACCGACGGGGAGAACTGGTCGGCTCCGCAGCGGGTCACCGACGAGAACGGCGAGCCCGTCGACGGCATCATCGAGCAGGACGTCAAGGCACTGCCCAGCGGCCGCGTGCTCACCGCGTTCCATGTGCAGCCCGGCCTGCAGGTGAAGCCGTACTACACCGACGATCCCCTCGGCGTGAGCGGATGGACGCAGGGGGAGTTCGACAATCAGCCCTATCTGGCCGACGAGATGTCGCGCGAGCTCGAGCCGAGCTGGCACGTCAGGCAGGACGGCTCGATCGTGATGACCTTCCGCGATCAGGGCGGCAGCTCGATGTTCAAGCTCGCATCCGTGAGCGAGGACGACGGTGCCACCTGGTCGGATTCCGTCGTCACGAACGTGCCGGATTCCCGGACGAAGCAGAGCGCCGGAAACCTGCCGGACGGCACCGCCTACCTCGTCGGCAGCCTGACCGGGACGAAGACGCGCTACCCCCTGGTCATCGTCCTGAGCGCCGACGGTGAGACGTTCGACGACGGCTACGTCCTGCGCGACGCCGACGATCTGCAGCCGCGCCGCTACGAAGGCAAGTCCAAGAACCTCGGGTACAGCTACCAGAAGAGCGTCCTCTGGGACGGTTACCTCTACGTCTCCTACGGGACGAACAAGGAGGACGTCGAGCTCACCCGTGTTCCCGTCCAGGATCTCGCTCAGAGGGACGTCCCCGGTGCGGTGGCCCAGCCGACAGCATCCGGCGCCGGCCGGACGCTGCAGGTGACCTGGAGCGCGCCCGCCGATGCGGGTGACGCGGCCGTCACGGGCTACGTGGTGGAAGGGGTGGCGAAGTCGGGACGGACGATCCGTGTCGAGGTGGCCGCCGGAGCGACGAGTGCCACCTTCACCGATGTGCACCCCGGACGGTACCGGGTGACGGTGACCGCGGTGAACGGATTCGGCGCGGGCGAGCGGTCCGCGCCCTCCGAGTGGACCAATGTCGACGGGAGTCGAGGCTGACACCAGCCCGACCTGACTTCGGATGCCGTGGGGGAGACCCCGCGGCATCCGTCGTTTCGGGGGCGGGGGTGCGGCGACGTGCTCCGGTGCTCCCGCGGAGCGAAAGCCCTAGCATTCTGAAATCGATTTCGCTAGATTCGGCCTTTCATCCTGCCGCTCGACGAGGAGCACCATGTCCGTCACCGCCGTCCGCCGCGCTCGCCGTCTCCGCTCCGCCGCCGTCGGGGCATCCGCCGCTCTGGGCCTCGTCCTCGCCGGCTGCGGGGGAGGGGGTGGCGTGAGCGTGGACCCCGACCCCGACAAGCCGTTCGTGCTGGAGGGGGTCTCGGGCCTGACCGAGATCGCCCAGCTCACCGGGCCGGCGGCCATCAACGACACCGAGTCCGTCGGCGTGGCCGGAACCGACCTGGGCTCGATGACCACGGTCGGCGACAAGACGTTCTTCTTCTTCGGTGACACGTTCGGCGAGCGAGCGCCCGGTTCGACAGGCGGTCAGGGCGGCCAGTGGCGCTCGAACGTCGCCGCCTGGAGCACGGACGACGACCCGACCGACGGCATCCTGTTCGACGGCTGGGTGGCCGACGGCATCGGTCTCGCGGCGCCGCTGATCGAGGGCGATCACGACGAGAACGACGGTACGGGCGAGGTCACCAAGATCCCCACCGCCGGCTTCGCGATCGGCGACACGATCTACGTGTCGTACATGTCGGTGAGCTTCTGGGGAGAGCCCGGGGCCTGGGATGCCAACAGATCCGCCCTCATCGTCTCGCGCGACGACGGGCAGAGCTGGGCGCCGGTGGAGGGCGTGGAATGGCCGGGGGACTCGAACTTCATCCAGTTCGCCGCCGCGCCCGTCGCCGAGGGCGGAAAGGACTGGATCTATCTGTGGGCGATCCCCTCTGGCCGCTTCGGCGAGGTCGAGCTGATGCGCGTCCCCGCGACGGAGGAGGCCGTCGAGGACCAGAGCGCCTACTCGTACTTCGCCGGCCTCGACGGCGATCGCCCTCTCTGGAGTGCGGACATGGCGGACGCGGCGACGGTCGTCGAAGGCACCGTCGGCGAGCTCTCGGTGATGTGGTCGACGTACCTCGAGCGCTGGATCATGACGTATTCGGATGCGGGGAACGCGTACATCCGCGAGGGCATCACGCCGTGGGGGCCGTGGGGGGAGCCGATCGAGATGGTCGACGGCGCGGAGCATCCAGGTCTCTACGGGCCCTATCTGAACCCGCGATACGTGTCGGACGACGGACGTCGGATCCATTTCACGCTCTCACTCTGGGACCCCTACAACGTGTTCTGGTTCGCGGTGGACCTCGACCGTGCCGACGGCTGAGACGCCGATTCGACTATTGCGCCTGAAATCGATTTCGCCTACTCTGACGCATACCCGATCAAAGCGGATCGACGTGCGCTGGTCGGTACCCATCGGCAGGAGCCGAGGCACAGCACGACTCGAAGATGAGTGAGTCCTGAGGAGGACCAATGCGGAAGACACGCAGTCGCATGTGGAAGGTCGCAGCATCCGTCGCGGTGGCGGGCATCGCTCTGAGCGGATGTTCCGGGGGCGGGGGAGGCGGCGGTACGGGCAGCGAAGGCGAGCCGGACAGCGGTGAGCTGAACTTCGTCTACATGGGCGACGCCGACCAGCAGAAGGCGTTCAACGCCCTGTTCGCCGAGTTCAACAAGGAGTATCCCGACATCAAGCTCAAGGCCGTCGGCATCCCGAGCGGCAACTGGGCCACGTTCTCGACCACGGTCGCCACGCGTCTCGCGGGTGGCCAGAAGATCGACATCATCCAGGTCGCGACGGAGGGGCAGCGGCTGTTCGCCTCGAAGGGGATCCTCGCCGACCTCGGGCCCTACATCGAGCAGGACAAGGACGTCGTCGACGGCTACTGGGACGACATCAGTCCCAACCTCCAGAAGTTCAACGAGGAGTTCGCCTCGGGCCCCGACGGCGAGACCGTGTTCATCCCGGGCGGGTTCAACACCATGGCGATGTACCTCAACAAGGAGGTCTTCGACAAGGCCGGAGTGCCCATCCCCGAGGACGGCAACTGGACGTGGGACGAGTTCGTCGCCGCGGGCACGCAGATCAAGGAGAAGACCGGCGCCTACATGGTCGGCGCCGGATCGGGCTACTTCGTCGACGTGATGCCGTGGCTCACCACCAACGGCGCCAGCACCTTCAACGAGGACTGGACCGAGCCCACGTACAACTCGGCCGAGGCCGTCGAGTCGGCGGAGTTCGCCCGGAGTCTCGTCGAGTTGGGCCTCGCGCCCAAGCCCGGCGGACAGTTCGACGGAAACACCGCGTTCAAGCAGGGCAAGCTCGCGATCCTCAGCGGCGGACGCTGGCCCGTGCTCGGCGTGCGTGAGCTCGACATGGTCGACAAGACCGTGGTCGTGAACTGGCCCACCCAGACCGGCAACGGCTCGCCCGTCGGCTGGGATGCCTGGAACATCGCCAAGAACAGCGACAACAAGCAGGCCGCATGGACCTTCATCAAGTTCCTGATGTCGGAGGAGGCCGGCAGCTACTTCGCCGAGATCGGCGGGACCATCGTGCCCGCCCGGGAATCGGTGGCGAACTCGCCCGCCTTCACGGACAACGCCCCGGAGGGGACGATCCGCCTGAGCGAGGCGATGTCGTTCGCGACGCCCATCCCGTCGATCGACCAGGGCGCTGAAGCCCAGAAGGTCATCGAGGAGGCCTGGGGCACCATCATCGCCGGGCAGGGGGAAGCGCAGAAGACCCTCGACGCCGCGCAGGCCGAGTTGGAGAAGCTGGTCGGTGAGTAGTCTCGTCGCCCCCTCGGTGCGGCGCCCTGGAGCTGAGCTCCAGCGGCGTCGCGCCGCGACCGCGGGCTGGATGTTCGTCAGCCCCGCGCTGCTGCTGTTCCTGGTCTTCGTCGCCGGTCCGTTCGTGTTCGCGATCGTCCTGGCGTTCCTGAAATGGGACATGCTCACCCCGCCGGAGTTCGTCGGGCTCGACAACTTCGCGACACTGTTCTCCGACCCGATCCTGCCGCAGGTGCTGCTGAACACGTTCGTGTTCGCATTCGCATCGATCGTCACGCACCTGGTCTTCGGCCTGCTGCTCGCGCTGGCCGTGAACCGCGTGGCCAGCCGGGTCCTCGGCTACTTCGCCCGGGTGGCGATCTTCTTCCCGTTCCTCATCTCCTGGGCCGCGGTCGCACTGCTGTGGAAGTACGTGCTCGATCCCACCTTCGGATACGTGGCGCAGTACGCCGCGGGGTTCGGCATCGAACTGCCCAACTTCTTCGCCGACCCCGCCTGGGCGATGCCGGCCATCATCTTCATCGACCTCTGGCACACGGTCGGGTTCACGTTCATCATCATGCTGGCCGGACTCCAGACGGTCCCCAGCGAACTCGTCGAGGCCGCGCGCACCGACGGTGCGACCTCGTGGCAGGTCTTCTGGAACGTCACGCTCCCGCTGATGTCGCCCACCCTCTTCTTCGCGACCATCATCACCTTCATCGGCGCGTTCCAGATCTTCGACCCCATCCAGATCATCACGAAGGGCGGGCCGCAGAACTCCACGACGACGATCATCATGTACCTCTACGAGAAGGGCTTCCAGGCCTTCGACATGGGCTACGCCGCCGCCGTCGCGCTGCTGGTGTTCCTCATCATCATGGGGGTCACCGTCCTGCAGTTCGTCGGCCGCCGGAAGTGGGTGCACGAATCATGACTCTCCTCCCGCCCGCCGTCGACCCGGTGCAGACCGACGTGCTGACGCGCGTCGAGCGGAGCCGCCTGCGGCACCGTCACAAGCCCACCGTCGGCGGAGTCATCGTCGACGTCGTCCTCGTCGTCTTCGGCATCCTCATGCTGTCGCCGCTCCTCTGGCTCATCGTGCAGAGCCTGACCGAGGCCGAGTTCGCCTTCGCGGCCCCGCCCCGCTGGCTCCCCCTCCCGTTCACGTTCGAGAACTTCGCCGACGTGTTCGAGTACATGCCGTTCTTCCAGCAGTTCGGCAACTCGCTCGCCCTCGCCCTGATCTCGACGGCCGGAGCGCTGTTCTTCTCGGTGCTCGCCGCCTACGCGTTCGCCCGGATCGACTTCCGGGGCAGCCGCGTGCTGCTGGTCGTGATGCTCTCGGCGCTCATGGTCCCCGGGCAGCTGGTGATCATCCCGATCTTCATCATGATGCGCCAGCTCGGCCTCGTCGACACGCTCGCGTCGCTGTGGCTGCCCGCGCTCATCAACGTGTTCCAGATCTTCTTCCTCTCGCAGTACTTCAAGACGATCCCGCGCGAACTCGACGAGGCAGCGCGACTCGACGGGGCCGGGCACCTGTGGATCCTGTTCCGGATGCTCATCCCGCTCTCGGCACCCGCAGTCGCCGCTCTCGCGATCCTCGGGTTCGAGGCCTCCTGGAACGGATACTTCGGCCCGCTCATCTTCCTCTCGAGCCCGGAGAACATGACGCTCCCGCTGGGACTGGTCACGCTGCAGAACGGGTTCGGCGCCGCGCCGGCCGTGATCGTGTTCGCCGCCATCACGATGGTCGTGGTGCCGCTGCTCGCGGTGTTCCTCGCGTTCCAGCGACAGATCGTCGAGAGCGTCGCGTCGACGGGACTCAAGGGATGACCGGGGTGATCGCGCCCCCGCGCGCGACGATCGATCCCGTCCTGCTGCGACTGCCCGCCGCAGCCTGGCGCGCGCTCGCGCCTCTCGCCGTGACCGGCACGGCAGCGCTGGCGGCCTGGGCCTTCGCGACCGCAGGGTTCGGCCCCGGATCGCCCCTGGTGCCGGTGCTCGTCGCGGTGTGCTGCGCGTTCCCGGCCGCCTGGGCGATCGGCTCCCTGCACGACCGGCTCTTCGACCGCCCGCCCGTCCGCTACGGACGACGACTGCTCCTGACACTCCTCGGTGCGGGGATTCCGGCGATCGCGTTCGCCTGGTCCTTCCTCACGGCCGTCGTCGCCGAAGCCGCGACGGTGCCGCTGTTCCCGGTACTGGCGCTCGCCGCCGCAATCGTCGCCGTGCTCTGCGCGGTGGTCGCGGTGGTCGCGGTGCCGATCGGCGCGATGCGGGCCGACGTGAGTCTGCGCACCCTGGTGACGGTGTCGGCGGTCGCGGCCCTGCGTCGTCCCCTCGGCCCGCTCGCCGCCCTGGCCGCCTCGGCGGCCCTCGCCTGGCTCGGGCTGACCTGGTTCGGCGGCCTGCTGCTGCTGGTCGCACCCCTGCTCATCGTGCTCTCCGCGGCCGCGGCCTGGCCCGTCGCCACCGCGACCGGAGTGGCCCTGCCGCCGCTCGCCCCCGCCCGCCGACCCGCCAGAGGAGAATCATGACGGACATCCTGTCGACGTCCCGCCCGCACACCGAGGCCCCGGCTCTCGCGATGCCCGTCGGCGGCATCGGCACCGGCGGGTTCGCGGTGAACGCCGACGGCTCGCTGCGGCAGTGGCAGCTGCAGGGGATGCCGAACCATTTGGGGGCCCTCCCCGGCACCGGGTTCTGGATGCGCGTCACCCAGGTGGAGCCGCCCCTCAACGTGATCTCGATGGTGCAGGGAGCGCCGGTGCCCGACCCGAAGGCGTCGCTCACCACCGACGCCCACATGCCGGAATGGATGACCGCGGCCGCCGAGACGTTCGGCACGTTCGAGTCCGCATCCTTCCGCGGCACGTATCCGATCGCCGAGGTGGAGTTGACCGACTCGCGTCATCCGGTGGCCGTGCGGATGCGGGTGCTGAATCCCCTCGCGCCGCGCGATGTCGAGTTCAGCTCGATCCCCACGGGCATGTTCGAGTTCACGCTCACCAACACCGGACCGATCGCGGTCCACGGCACGCTGGCAGGATCCTTGCTCAACGCGATCGGATGGGACGGCATCACCCCGATCGCCGAGAGCACCCCCGGGCTCGGCGGCAACGTCAACCGGCTCCGGCGCGGCAAGGGGTGGTCGCGGATCGTGATGGACAACCCGTCCTTGGACGAGAGCGATCAGCTGGCCGGTCAACTCGTGCTCGCGGCCGACGACGAGAGCGCGGCCGTGCTCACGCGGTGCAGCGGCCTGGAGCACCTCGACGCCTTCCTCCGCTCCCGCGCCGCCAACGACGGACGCGCCCGACTCGCGCTCGCACCCACCGTGGGCGACCCGCAGCTCAACGCGCCGCGGAGCGGGTCGGGGGCGAGCGCCCCCGGGCGGTCCTGGCTCGGAGTGGTCGGAGTCCCGTTCGCGCTGGAACCCGGAGCCTCCCGCACGATCCGCTTCTCGATCTCCTGGCACCTGCCGAACCGGTTCGTCGACATCGAACAGTTCGGTCGGCCGCATCCGGAATGGGGTTCGTCGCGGTTCTTCCTCGGCAACGCCTACGGGCTGCGCTTCCTCGACGCGATGGATGTGCAGGCCACGGTCGAGCGGCGCTGGGAGGAGCTCAGCGAACGGACCCGCCGGTGGACCTCGACCCTCGTCGACTCGAGCCTGGACCCGCGAGAGGCCGAGCACCTCGCGGCTCAGGCCGCCTACGTGCGGAGTCCGACGTGCTTCATCGGCGCCGACGGCCGGTTCTACGGGTACGAGGGGTCTCTCGGCGACTCGACCTGGATGTGGTCCGGAGTCTTCGGGGGCTCGTGTCCGCTGAACTGCACGCACGTGTGGCAGTACGAGGCCGCGCTCGCCGGACTCTGGCCCCGCCTCGAGCGGAACATGCGCGACACCGAGTTCGACGTCATGCAGGCGGAGAACGGGGCGATCCCGCACCGCCTGCGCGTGCCGACCTACCTCCCGCAGATGACCGACGAGTTCATCGGGGGACCGGAGGAGCCGGCACTCGACGGGATGCTCGCGACGATCCTCAAGTCGCTCCGCGATGTGCAGCGCGGGGCGGGCCAGGAGTGGCTGGAGCATCGGTGGCCGCGCCTCGTCCGGCTCCACGACCACATCGTCGAGCGGTGGGATGCCGATGGCGACGGCATGCTGCGCGGCATCCAGCCGAGCACGCACGACATCGACCTGGCGGGGGCGAACCCGTTCATGGGCACGCTCTGGCTCGCCGCACTGCGGGCCTATGAGGAGCTGGCCCTGCTGGTCGGTGACGGCGACGCCGCGACCGGGGCGCGGGCGCGCTTCGAGTCCGGATCGCGACTCTACGACGAGCGGCTCTTCGACGGCACCCACTACATCCAGGAGCTCGACGAGGGCGACCCGGAGGACTTCCAGTGGCGCACCGGGGTGCTCTCGGATCAGGTCATCGGGCAGTGGTGGGCGCACCAGCTCGGGCTCGGCGCGATCCTGCCGCCCGACCATGTGCGCAGCGCCCTGCGGCACGTCGTCGCCTCGAACCTGCGCCACGGGTTCGCGGACTTCGTGCACCCGTACCGGGTCTACGCCGACACGGCGGACGACGTCGGGCTCCTCATGTGCACCTGGCCCGAGGGCGGGCGTCCCGACGTGCCGACCCGCTACGCCGACGAGGTGTGGACGGGGATCGAGTGGCAGGTCGCGGCGCACTGCGTCTTCGAGGGGCTGGATGCCGAGGGGCAGGCCGTGCTGGACGGTCTGTGGGATCGGCACGACGGCCGTCGACGCAATCCCTACAACGAGATCGAGTGCGGAGACCACTACGCGCGGGCCATGGCGGGGTGGACGCTGCTGCAGGCGAGGTCGGGCGTGCGGGTCGACGAGGCCGCCGGAGAGCTGCACGTCGGCGCCGACGGACGGTGGCCCTGGATCAGCTCCGCCGGATACGGGACCGTGACGGTCGGGGAGCACGTCGAGATCGATGTCGTCGAGGGCGACTGCCCGTTCACGGTGGTGCGGGACCGCTGATGAGGGTGTGGACCGGGTCATCCGGTCCGCACCCTCACCGTTCTGCTCAGTCCTGGGGCGCGCGCGAGGGCGAGGCGCCGATGTCCGGGACCGGGGCGGTTCCCAAGTGCACCTCCAGGTCGTCTGCCGTCGGCGTCTTCGGGCGCCGGGCGGTCGGCCGGTCGAGGTAGAACATCGCTGTCGAGGCGATGTCGTCCCGCAGTGGGAGGTACCGCCAGCCGCTGCGCCAGCCGAGTGCCTGGATGTCGACCTTCGGGATGCCGGTGGCGAAGTGGATCGGGTCGAGCAGGTGCCAGCGATACATGCCGAAGCGCTGCTGCGACACGTAGAGACCGTCGGGGCGGATCACCTGCGGCATCCCGAGATAGGGCGTCGAGAAGGCGGTGTATCCCTGGCCGGGGATGTCGAAGTTCCAGGCGCCGCCGAAGTAGTCCTCGGTGCCGGTGCCGCAGATGGTCGGGTGGTCGGTGTCGTCGTCGAGGTAGAACTTGATCTCGCCCTCCCCCCACCAGCCGTTGGAGTTCACGCCCCACGCGATGTAGGTGCCGACGTACTGCCCCTGGCCTTCGATGCCCTCGAGGATCACGTGCGGGGTGAGCTCCTCGAGCGGGTTCGAGCGCCGCCACTGCGCGTGGAAATAGGCGTCGTCCGAATGGTCGCCGCCGATCTCGTAGGTCACCTGGTAGTACACGCGCACGTCGACCACCGAGGTGTTCTCGACGGTCAGGCGCGCGCCGTCGCGGAACGGCATCGGCCAGTACGAGTTGAAGCCGCCGTGCGGGTTGGCGGCGATGGTCTGCGAGTTCACCTGCGCGAACACGCCCCAGCCGTTGCAGAAGAAGTCGCCGTAGGGCACCTCGACCGCCGGCTCCTCCGCGCCGTCCCAGTAGGCGCGGAGGAGGAGCGTTCGCCAGTTGTCGGTGTGCGTGGTGATCCAGATATGGGTGATCTTGCCCGGCCCGTGGATGTTCGCGAGGTCGAACGTCTCGCCCGCCTTGATGTCGACGCTCGGGGAGATCTTCCAGCCGGGACCGAGGTCACGGGCGCAGGAGGCGCCGGTGCCCTCCGTGGCACGGGCGCCACCGCCCGCCGAGCCGTCGAAGTTCTCGGGTGAGATGGATCGGGTCTGCACCGGTCGCAGCGCTGCGAGGGATGCCAGGTCAGAGGGGGCAGAAGTCATGGCCGCCAATGTAATCGATTTCATCTGAGATCACCAGAGAAGCGACGCGCGCGATACTGTTGCTTCACGTCCGGCGTGATCGGACAGGCAGTGAGGGTGCATGACCACGATCTACGACGTCGCCGAACTCGCAGGAGTGTCTCCCGCGACGGTCTCGCGCGTGTTCAACGGCACGAGCGTGTCGGAAGAGAAGGTCGCGGCGGTGCGCGACGCCGCGGCGAAGCTGAATTTCACTCCGAACCGCACGGCGCGCACACTGCGCCGGCAGAGCTCCGAGGTCATCGCCCTCGTCATCCCCGACATCGAGAACCCCTACTTCACCGAGATGGCCCGTGGCGTCGAGGATGTCGCCTCCGAGGCGGGCTACTCGGTCGTGCTCTGCAACTCCGACGCGCAGATGGAGAAGGAGGCGACTTATCTTCGGATCGCGATCGCCGAGCACATGTCCGGCGTGATCATCGCGACCGCCGACGAGCACTCCGATCTCGACACGATCCTCGCCACCGGCCGCCCGGTCGTCGCCGTCGACCGCAGCACCACCTATGACATCGACGGCGTCGTGATGGCCAATCGCGCGGCCGGCACCTCGGCGACCCAGGACCTGATCAACGCCGGCCACCGGCGCATCGCCTACATCGGCGGGCCGGAGCACATCGACACGGCGGCCGAGCGCGCGGCAGGATGGCGCTCCGCGCTCGCCGCCGCGCACCCGGATCTCGATCTCGACGAGCTCGAGCGTTTCGCGACCTTCCGCGTGGACGGCGGGCGAGCCGCGATGGAGGATCTGCTCGCGCTGCCGGAGCCGCCCGATGCCGTGGTCGCCGGCAACAACCTCATCGGCGTCGGCGCGATCCAGGTGCTGACCGAGCACGGGCTCACCCCACCGGAGGTCGGCGTCGCGGTCATCGGCTCGCTCCCGTTCACGACCCTGTCGCCCACGGCGGTCACCGTGGTCCGCCTCCCCGCACGGCACATGGGCGTGACGGCCGCGCGGATGCTGCTCGAGCGCATCAAGGGCGATCAGCAGCCTGCGCGCACCATCGTGCTGCGCAACGAGATCCAGCCCGCCAGCCCCCGCGCCTGAGCGGCGTCAGCGAGACCCCCAGAAGCGCATCGCCAGATTCGCGACCTCCTTGTCGAGGTCTTCCAGCCGACGGTCGATCGAGCCGAGTCGGGCATCGAACTTGGCGTCCATGCCGTCGAATCTCGCGTCCATGCCGTCGAATCGTGCCTCGAACTTGGCGTCCATGCCGTCGAGCTTCGCGGACAGCTCGCCGCGGAGGGACGTGATCATCCGGTCGTTCTGTCGGATGAGCAGTGTGAGCGAGCCCAGCATGAAGGCGGCGAAGACGCCGATCAAAGTCCAGACCTGAGGCTCGTTCATCTGCATGGCTCCATCCTGCGTGGGAAATGCCAGGTTGTCACGGTATTCCGGTGCCGCAGAGGCGGGAATCCACGAAGCGTGTGGAGTGTGTGGTTGCCCGCTGAAGGTGCAGGACGAGTGGAACTTCTTGCGGCATGAAATCGATTTCGCGTACAGTGGCCACAGGTTTCGGATTCTGTGCACGGCTTCGAGGAGGACTCATGCGCTGCACCCTCGGGGTGGACATCGGCACATCCAGCAGCAAGGGCGTGCTCGTCGGGCCCGACGGCGCGATCCTCGCCACGGCGACGCGTGCGCACGAGGTCAGCCGTCCGCACACCGGCTGGGTGGAGATGGACGGCGACGTGTGGTGGGACGAGTTCGTCTCCCTCGCCCGCGAACTGCTCGCCGCCACGCCGGATGCCGACATCGTCGGCGTCGGAGTGAGCGGCATGGGCCCGTGCATCCTGCTGGCCGATGAGCGCGACGTGCCCGTGCGTCCGGCCATCCTCTACGGGGTCGACACCCGCTCGACCGCGCAGATCGACCGGATCACGGCGGAGCTCGGGGTCGACGAGATCGCCCGGGTCGGCGGCTCGACCCTGACCTCGCAGGCCGGCGGTCCGAAGATCGCCTGGGTCGGCGACGAGGAGCCGGGGGCCTGGTCGAGGGCGCGGCGTCTCTACATGCCCGCCTCGTGGCTGGTCCGGAGACTGACCGGGGCCTACGTGCTCGATCACCAGTCCGCCAGCCAGGTCTCACCGCTCTACGACATCGACGGCGCGCGCTGGCACGACGCGTGGTGGGAGCGGTATGCGGAGCCCGTCGAACAGCCCCCGCTGCTCTGGGCGGGCGAGGTCGCCGGAGCGGTGACCGCGCACGCGGAATCCGTCACCGGGATCCCCGCGGGCACCCCGGTCGTCGCGGGCACGATCGACGCCTGGACCGAGGCCGTCAGCGTGGGCGCGCACGAGGTCGGCGACCTCATGCTGATGTACGGGACGACGATGTTCATGGTCTTCACGAACAGTGTCGCGACCGGGGAGGAGACTCTGCGGACCCCGTCGATGTGGACCACGGCCGGTGCCTTCGCGGGGACCCGCAACCTCGCGGGCGGTCTGTCCACCTCGGGTGCGCTGACGGCCTGGCTGAAAGGCCTCACGGGGGCCGACTATCCCGAACTGCTGGCCGACGCCGAGACCGCGGGACCCGGCGCGCACGGACTGCTCGTGCTGCCGTATTTCGCCGGAGAGCGGACCCCCATCCAGGACCCCGATGCCCGGGGGGTGATCGCGGGTCTCACCCTGGAGCACACGCGCGGCGATCTGTACCGCGCGGCGCTCGAGGCCACCGCGCTCGGCGTGCGGCACAACGTCGAGACCATGCGCGCCGCCGGCGCCGACATCCGCCGCATCGTCGCGGTCGGCGGGGGCACGCAGGGGCGGCTGTGGCTGCAGATCGTCTCCGACGTCACCGGTCTCGTGCAGGAGGTGCCGGAGACCACGATCGGCGCCAGCTACGGGGCGGCCTTCCTCGCCGCGACTGCGACGGCCGAGCCGGACGAGACGCCGGCGATCGCCGACTGGAACCCGATCGCGGAGCGCATCCGACCCGATGAGGCGCTCCGATCGTTCTACGACACCCTCTTCGACCGCTACGTGCGCCTATACGAGGACTCGAAATCCGTCATCCACGATCTCGCCGCCGCGCAGCGCGGCGCCGCACCCATCCCAACCCCGGAGGCATCATGACCACCTACACCCTGCCCGCCCGGGCATCCCGACCCACGTCCGCGCCGAAGACGGCGTACCTGATCACCTCCGGCGACCTGCGCGAATCCGCGAACGTCGCGGGGTGGCCCACCCAGGTCGAGCTCGAGACCGGTGTCACCGGCGTGCTGGACGAGCTCGGCTGGCAGGTCGTCCGCCCCTTCGGCGTCGACCCGGAGACCGGCCACGGATTCATCTCCAGCCAGCGCATGGGCCTCGAGGTCTTCAAGAGCATCCCGGTGGACGCCCCGCTGGTTGTGGCGATCGCCAACTGGCAGTACTCCCACCATGTGCTGGCCGGCCTGCGCACGCACGAAGGACCGATCCTCACGGTCGCGAACTTCGCCGGCGACTGGCCGGGACTCGTCGGACTCCTCGGCCTCAACGCGGGGCTGACCAAGATGGGCAAGCCCTACGCGACGACCTGGTCGGTCGATTTCACCGATGACTGGTTCAAGGACGGCATCAGGGAGTGGACCGAGACCGGCACCATCACCCACGACGCCTCGCACGTGCGCGCGCTCCCGGCGCTGCCGGACAGCCCCGAGAAGCAGCTGGGCGAGGCGCTCGCCGCGGAGCTGCTCGCCGAGAAGGCCATCATCGGCGTCTTCGACGAGGGCTGCATGGGCATGTACAACGCGATCTTCGACGACGAGCTGCTGAACACGACCGGCATCTACAAGGAGCGTCTGTCGCAGTCGGCCCTGTACGCCGAGATGCTGAACGTCACCGACGAGGAGGCGGATGCCGCCTACGACTGGCTCATCGATCGCGGGATGACCTTCCGATACGGCACGGATGCCGCCACCGAGCTCACGCGCGAGCAGGTGCAGTGGCAGATGAAGATGTACATCGCCGCACTCCGCATCGCCGATGACTTCGGCCTCGACGCGGTCGGCATCCAGTACCAGCAGGGGCTGAAGGACCTGGTCCCGGCCTCCGACCTGGCCGAGGGCATCCTGAACTCCACCGAGCGTCCGCCGGTGACCTCGCGCGACGGATCGCGCGTGCTCCATGAGGGGCGAGCGTTCCCGCACTTCAACGAGGCCGACGAAGGAGTCGCCGTCGACGCGCTCGTGACCGATCGGGTGTGGCGGGCGATGGGGCTCGTCCCCGACAACACGCTGCACGACGTGCGCTGGGGTGAGGACTTCGACGGCCGGTTCGTGTGGGTCTACGAGATCTCCGGCTCGGTCCCCGCCTCGCACCTGGGCGGCTGGCAGAACGCGGAGGGGTGGCGTCAGGGGCACGTCTTCTTCCCCGCGGGCGGCGCGACGATCAACGGCGTCTCGAAGCCGGGGGAGATCGTGCTGTCGCGCGTGTTCATCGCCGACGGCATCCTGCAGGCGGACATCTTCCGCGCGTCGGTCGTCGAGCTGCCGGCCGAGGAGACCCGGCGGCGCAAGGACGCCACGAACCCGGAGTGGCCGATCGCGCACGTGGTGCTGCACGGCATCTCGCGCGACCAGTTCATGGCTCGCCACAAGGCCAACCACGCGCAGCTCGTCTACGCGCCCGACGCGGAGACGGCGGACAGGGCGCTGATCGCCAAGGCCGCGATGTTCGCGGGAATGGGGATCCGCGTGAACCTCGTGGGGGACGTGACGGTCTGAGCGAACCGGGGGAGAACTAGATCGCTACAGTTGGGGGCATGTCCAAAGCGAAGCGCGTGACCATCACGGACATCGCCAGGCTCGCCGGAGTGTCGCCCGGTGCCGTGTCGTTCGCGCTCAACGGGCGGCCGGGAGTCAGCGAGCAGACCCGCCAGCGCATCCTCGACATCGCGGAGGAGCACCAGTGGCTCCCGAGTTCCGCGGCGCGGGCGCTCGTCGGCTCGCGCGCCGGCGTCATCGGATTCGCGGTCAACCGCTCCGCCGGCACGCTCGGCGCCGAGGCGTTCTTCACCGACCTCATCGCGGGGGTGCAGTCCGCGCTGGCCGAGCATCGCATCGCGATGCAGATGGTGCTCGTGTCATCCGTCGAGGACGAGGTCGCGACCTACCGTCGCTGGCACAGCGCCAACCAGGTCGACGGCGTGATCGTGATCGACCCGCGGGACGACGATCCCCGTCTCCCCGTGCTGCGCGATCTCGGTATGCCTGCGGTCGTGATCGGCAGCGATGCCTCGGAAGACGGGCAGCCCGCCACGATCTGGCTCGACGACAGCCAGGTCGCGCATTCGCTCTTCGACTACCTCGTCGCGATCGGCCATCGCACGATCGCCTACGTCGCGGGTCCGGCAGAGTTCCAGCACACCCGCCTGCGCACCGACGTGCTCAGCGCCCTGAGCGCTCGGGGGGTCGCCGGCGAGACGATCGCGACCGACTTCTCACCGGCCGCCGCATCCGCCACCATGCGCCGCCTGCTCAGCCGGGCCGACCGGCCGACCGCCGTCGTCTTCGACAACGACGTGATGGCGATCGCCGGGCAGCGGGTTGCGCAGGAGATGGGGCTGTCGGTTCCCGGAGACCTCTCGATCGCCTCCTTCGACGACTCGGTCGTCGCTGGTCTCGTGCATCCCTCGATCACCTGCATCACGCGCGACACGTTCGCGCTGGGGGCGGATGCCGCGGCCTTCCTGCTCGAGCAGATCGATGCTCCCGCGCTGCTTCCCGACCGTGGTGCCCCGGTGCCGCAGCTCACCGTGCGGGAGAGCACCTCGGCACCGCGCTGAACACGCGGCGCCGCCTGAGACGTTCGCGCGAACCCCGTCGGCTCAGACGACGGTGTTCCGCGAGGCGTACTCGGTGCGCTCGACCACCGGGCGGACGAGCTCGGTGATGCCGCGGGCCGCGAGGATCTCGGGCTTCGCGGCATCCGCGGACGTGACGATCGCGGGGTCTGCTCCGCCCTCGCACGCATCGACCCAGGCCTGGAAGATGGTGCCGCCGGGACTCATGGCTCCTCGGCTGATCGGCGTCTCGTCCTCGTCGACCTCGACCACGATGCCGAGGGTGCGGGCCGGGGCGGCCCGTCGCTCCCGCAGCTCGGGGATCAGCTCGGCGAAGCGGCGGCCGATCGGCTTGGCCTCGCCGTTCTGGTCGACCAGGCCCAGCGTGTACTCGAGCTCGGGGAAGTCCGCGAGGCTGCGGCTCACGTCGTGCGAGCACCACCAGGTCACGCCCCACAGGTTCTCGGTGCGCGCGACCGAGCGCAGCGTGGCCTCCAGGAAGTCGGGCGTCTGCTCCGGCGTCAGGCAGTTCGACGGAGCGCCGACCTCCTGCAGCCAGATGGGCTTCGCGGGGTCGACCGCGAAGCCGCGGGCGAGCTCGATCATGTACTCGGCGTGCCGGTCGGATGCCACGGAGCGGCCGCCGTATCTCTGCGCGGTGCCGTTGAAGATCCAGGAGTGCACGGTCGTGATGTCGCCCAGGCGCGACGCGAGCGCGGGGGTGAAGCCGTGGCCGTCCATGTACCAGGCGGCGTCGTACTCGCTGTGCACGTGCTGCTGGGCGGGGGCTGCGGCGTGCGCGGCATCCAGCAGGGTGGTGATCCAGTTCGCGGCCTCGGCCTCGGTGACCGGCCACGGGGAAGGATGCGTCTGCGCCGAGAACTGGTTGGTCTCGTTGCCGAGCGTGAAGCCCAGGAAATTGGAGGCGCCGCCGAGCCGTTCGCCGAGACGGGTCACGAGCTCCGCCTGGCCGCTCAGCGCATCGGGGTGCGTGAACATGTTCTTGTCGTGCCAGGTGAACAGCCACGAGGGGATGAAGTCGAAGCTCGACAGGTGCCCCTGGATCACGTCGACGCTCGCGTCGAGCCCGAACTCCGCGGCGACGTCGATCACGGCGCGCACGTCGGCGACCGCTTCGTCGCGGATCAGGGTGCGGTTCGGCTGCAGCACGGTCCACAGCGGGAAGACCCGCACGTGGTCGAGGCCGAGCGCGGCGAGGGCGGCGAAGTCGCGACGGACCTCGTCGAGGTCGAGAGACATCCACGCGTGCATCCACTGGGAGCGCGGGGTGTAGTTGGCGCCGAAGCGCAGGGGAGCGGTGGGCGTGGTCATCGCTGTCCTTTCGAGATCGACGGGGGAGGTCCGGAGGTGGACGCCTCGAACGCCGATATGGCATGCTATGGTCACTATATCGTTTTAGTAGGGGTTGTCACAGTGACTCGAACGAGACGCCGCAGCCTGGATCACTTCGAAGGAGAATGTCCATGAAGATCCGCACCAGTGTCGCCGCAGGCATCGCGGTGGCCACAGCATTCGCGCTCACCGCCTGCACGGGCGGCGCCCCGACCTCCGGCGGGTCCGCGGCGGACGGGGAGGTGAAGGGCGAGATCTCCTTCCAGACCTGGTCGCTCAAGAACGACAAGTTCACCCCGTACTTCGAGGGCGTCATCGACGCTTTCGAAGAGGAGAACCCGGGCACCACGGTGAAGTGGATCGACCAGCCGGCCGACGGCTACGAGGACAAGATCCTCCAGCAGGCCGAGTCCGGCGAGCTGCCCGACGTCGTCAACCTCCCGCCCGAGTACGCGTACTCGCTCGCCTCCGCCGGCCAGCTGCTCGACCTCGGGAGCGCGTCGAGCATCATCGACGACTACGTCGACGGCGGTGTCGCGGCCTACACCTACGACGGCATCGACGGCTCGTTCGGGTTCCCCTGGTACCTCGGCACCGAGCTCAACTACTGGAACAAGGCGCTCCTCGCGCAGGGTGGCGTCACGGAGACCCCGCAGTCCTTCGAGGACACGATGGACGCGGCCGAGCAGCTCGCCGCCGCCGGCATCCAGACGATCTCCGATGTGCCCAGCCCCAAGTCGCTCCAGATCATGGTGTCCGACGGCGGCGGCACGCAGGATGTCTACAAGGACGGGAAGTTCGTCTTCAACACCCCCGAGGCCGTCGCGATCGTCGAGCGCTACGCCGAGCTCTACAAGGCCGGGGCCATCTCGCCCGAGGCTCTGCAGAACGCCGGGACGGCGAACGCCAACATCAACAACTTCAACAAGGGCACGGTCGCCTGGGCGACAGCCGGGCCGAACTACATCGACAAGGATGTCGCGGTCAACGCCCCGACGCTGCTCCCCGACGTCGACGTGACCAACGGCTTCGGCAACCCGCCGCTGTTCGTGCAGGGCATCAGCGTCTCGGCGAACTCCGACAACGCGGCCACCGCGCTCGCCTTCGCCGAGTTCCTCACGAACACCGACAACCAGATCGAGTTCGTCAAGCTCGCCACCGGCTTCTTCCCCGGCACCAAGGCCGCCAACGACGACCCGTCGGTGTTCGCGGAGACCGCGCAGAACGAGATGCAGGCTGTCGCGAACGATCTCGCCGCCTCGCAGATGAACGACGCCAGGATGCTCGGCGCCCCGCAGTTCACCGAGGCGATGGAGACCTACGCCAAGCAGCAGATCGCGCTCGCGGTCAAGGGCGACATCTCGGCCCAGGAGGCCCTGGACAAGGCCGTCGAGTACGCGGAGCAGAACGTCGTCGGCTGAGCCGGCGACGACGAGACGAAGGGGGTGGACGCCTCATGAGACGACAGCGCTGGTACACGCCGTACCTGCTCGTACTGCCGGGTGTGATCTGGGTGTTCGTGTTCGCCCTCTGGCCGTTCCTGAACACGATCGGACTCGCGTTCACGGATGCCCGCCCCCTTCGTCCCGCCCAGTTCGTCGGGCTCGACAACTTCGAGAAGATGCTCGGCGACGACCGGTTCGGCTACGCGCTGACGACGTCGCTCGTCTACGTGGTGGTGTGCGTGCCGCTGCTGACCTTCCTCCCGCTGCTGCTCGCGCTCCTCGTGCACAACAAGATCCCCGCGATCGGGTTCTTCCGCACGACGTTCTACTTCCCCGTCATCGCATCGGCGGTCGTGGTGGCGATCGTGTGGGAGTTCCTCTTCTCCGGCAGCGGCACGATCAACTCGGCGCTGAGCTTCTTCGGGCTCATCGACCGCCCGGTGGAGTTCCTCTCCGACCGCTGGCTGCTGATCGGCTGCGCCATCGGGCTCACGGTCTGGAAGGGCCTCGGGTACTACATGGTCGTGTACCTCGCCGCCCTCGGAAACGTCGGCCGCGAGCTGCACGAGGCCGCGGCGATGGACGGCGCCGGACGCTGGCGCCGGTTCTGGTCGGTCACCGTCCCCGGTGTCCGCGGGCCGATGATGCTCGTGTCGGTGCTGGTCTGCGTCGGTGCGATGCGCGTGTTCACCGAGCTGTACGTGCTCTCCAACGGCTCGGGCGGTCCCGGCGGTCAGGCCATGAGCATGGTGATGCTCATCCAGTCGATGGGCAAGGGGCTCAACGGCCAGGTCGGCTACGCGTCGGCCATCTCGCTCGTGCTGTTCCTGCTGACGCTCGTTCCCCTGGCGATCGTGGGCATCGCGAACAACGGCGACACCATCAAGGAGGCGCTCGCCGGACGGCGCGCGGCCAAGGACGCGAAGCTCGCCCGGATCGCCGCCGCTGAGGAGGCCATGCGATGACCACGACCCGGCCCGCAGGGCGACCCCTCGCGGAGGGGACCGACGAGGCGATGACGACGCGCGCCATGACCACGCACGAGAGCTCGCCCCGGGAGCGGAGAGACCGGCCGTACCGCACCCGCGGATCCGCCGACATCATGAAGCCCTCGCTCGGCGGTCTGATCGGCAAGTACGCGCTGCTTCTGGTCGTGCTCGCCATCATGGTGTTCCCCTTCCTGTGGCAGATGTCCACGTCGTTCAAGGGCGCGGCCGAGAACATCTACGACTTCCCGCCGTCGCTGATCCCGAAGGCGCCGACCCTCGACAACTACGCCGAGGTGTTCCGCACGATCCCGGTGCTCGACTA
This sequence comes from Microbacterium sp. MYb66, assembly GCF_002979435.1. GTDB lineage: Bacteria > Actinomycetota > Actinomycetes > Actinomycetales > Microbacteriaceae > Microbacterium. Next base: position 194,651 of record NZ_PCOV01000007.1, read on the forward strand.
CGCCTGGCACTCGCTGCTGGTCGGCGTGGGCACCGTGCTCACGAACGTCGTCTTCGCCACGATCGGCGGCTACGCGCTCGGCACCATGAAGTTCCGCGGCAAGTGGATCGTGCTCGCCATCTTCTTCTCGACGCTGCTGATCCCGGGCGAGGTCACGCTGACGAGCCAGTACCTCACCGTCAAATCGCTCGGCCTCGCGAACACCCTGTGGGGCGTGTTCCTCCCCGGAGCGATCGCGGCGATCAACGTGCTGCTCATGATGGCCGCGTGCCGCATGATCCAGCCGGACACCCTGGATGCCGCGACCATCGACGGCGCCAACACGATGCAGCGTCTGCGCCACATCGTGTGGCCGAACGTCCGCGGCATGGTCTCCGTCGTCGCCCTGTTCGCCTTCATCGGCGCCTGGGACGACTTCCTCTGGCCGCTCGTGGTGCTGTCGGATCCGGCGAACTACACCCTGACCGTCGGCATGCAGTATCTGAGCTCGAACTTCGCCGCGAATCCCCGTGTGATCGCCGCGGGCACGATGATCGCGCTGGTCCCGATCATCCTGCTGTTCGCCGTTCTGCAGAGGCAGTTCTTCAAGGGCGTCGAAGAGGGAAGCGTCAAGGGGTGAGTGCGATTCCGGATGGCGCTGAGAAGCGTGCCCGATGGTCGGCGATCCCGCAGCCGACGACGATCGAGCTCGCTACCGGGCTGTGGCGACCGTCGTCCGTGCGGGTCGTGGCCGAAGACCCGAGGCTCGCCCGGGAGGCGTCCCGTCTCGCGGCTGAGCTCGACGTGCTCGGCATCTCGAGCGGAGACGATCCTCTCGGGCGACCGGGACGCGACGGTCCCGTCATCCGACTGCAGCAGGACGACAGCGGTGGAGAGTCCTTCGAGATCGAGGTCGGATCCGACGTCGAGATCTCTGCGGGGTCTGCCGTCGGGGTCTTCCGTGCCAGCCGTCAGCTGCTGCACAACCTGCGCGCGCAGGGCGGCGTCCCGCGGGGTCGGGTGTCGTCCGCGCCGGTGGTGAGGGAGCGCGGCTTCCACCTCGACGCCGCCCGCAAGCACTTCCCGGCAGCCTGGATCATCGACCTGCTGCACGCGCTCGCCGACGTGGGCATCACCACGTTCCAGTGGCACGTCTCCGAGAACGAGGGCTTCCGCATCGGATCCGAGGCCTTTCCCGAGATCGTGTCGGCCGACCACGTCACCCGCGCCGAGGCGATCGAGGTGGCGGATGCCGCCGCGGACCTGCACATCGACCTCGTACCCTCGCTCGACATGCCGGGCCACCTCCGGCACGTGCTCGCCGCGCACCCGGAACACCGGCTCCCCGCGCCCGGCGGCCTGCCGACCGACCACGCGCTCGACGTCACCAGCGGCGAGGCGGTCCGGTTCGCGCGAGCGCTGATCGACGACGTCGCCGTGCTGTTCCCGCGGAGCACGCACTGGCATCTCGGCGGAGACGAGTTCGTGGACTTCGCCCGGATCGACGAGTACCCCGCGCTCGCCGAGGCGGCTCGTGAGCGCCACGGCCCGGGATCCACCGGCTTCGATCTGCTGACCGCGTTCGTGAACGACATCGCGGGGCACCTCCGCGCGAAGGGGTTCGCCCCGCGGGTCTGGAACGACGGGATGCTCCGCAGTGAGGCCGTCGTCCTCGACCCGGACCTCGTGCTCACCTGGTGGACGAACTGGCACGCCGAGATGCGACCGCTCGACGCCGCGATCGAGTCGGGCCACCCCCTCGTGAACTTCCACGACGCGCTCTTCTACTACGTGCTCGGCGAGAAGGCGGGGTACACGTACCCGACCAGCGGGCGCATCTGGGAGGCCGACTGGCACCCGGGGCTGTTCCCCGCGCTGCCGGGCGGGTTCCGCCAGGAGATCGCGCCGCCCTTTCCGCCGGCCCTCATCGGGGCGTCGTTCTCGGTCTGGTCGGATGACGCGTCGGCGCAGTCGCCGGACGAGGTCGCGACCGGCATCCGCGGGCCCCTCCGGGCCATGGCCGAGCGTGCATGGAACGGCGGGAGCAGCCTCTCGCACGACGAGTTCCGCGCGATCGACACGGCCATCGGGCAGGCGACCGGTGTTGCGACCACCCCTGTGCGGTCGGCCGGGTAGCGTCGAGCCCATGTGCGCCGAATCGATTCATACAACGTCTTAGAAGTCCCTTCTCATCACCCTCACCACCCACCGTCGAGCCGGAGATCCCCATGCATGACGACACCTCGCTCACCGTCGGCCGCGTCAAGCGGGTCCTCGAAGAGCGCATCCGCCCGGCCATCCATTCGGCGGCGGTGCCGCTGCACGTCGAGATCCACGAACTGCCCGGCGAGCCGATCGCTCCGGCCGAGGGGCTCGCCCTCGCCTTCGAGCCCGCCGTCGTCGGAGCGCCCTGGGGTCCCGCGTGGGGCACCACCTGGTTCAAGCTCACCGGACGCGTGCCCGCCGAGTGGGCGGGGCGCCGCGTGGAAGCGCTCATCGACCTCGGCTTCGACGTGAACATGACCGGCTTCCAGTGCGAGGCGCTCGCGTACCGTCCGAACGCCGCAGGGTCGGACCCGATCCCGGTGAAGAGCATCAACCCGCGCAACCAGTGGGTGCCCATCACCGAGACGGCTGCGGGCGACGAGCCCGTCGAGCTGTACCTCGAGGCCGCCTCCAACCCGGTGCTGCTGGACTACCACCCCTTCCTGCCGACGCAGGAGGGCGACATCCTCACCTCCTCGAAGGAGCCGCTCTACCGCGCGCGGCGGATGGACCTGGCCGTGTTCGAGCAGGAGGTCTTCGACCTGTCGCTCGACCTCGAGGTGCTGTTCGAGCTGCAGGCGGAGCTGCCGCCCACGTCGCCGCGCCGGATGCGCATCCTGCAGGCCATGGACGACGCGCTCGACGTCCTCGACCTGCAGCGCATCGTGGACACCGCGCCCGACGCCCGCGCCCGTCTCGCCGGCGTCCTGGCCGCTCCCGCCGAGGCGAGCGCGCACCGCATCTCGGCCGTCGGGCACGCGCACATCGACTCGGCGTGGCTCTGGCCCGTGCGCGAGACGATCCGCAAGGTCGCACGCACCACCTCCTCGATGACGACGCTGCTCGAGGAGCAGCCGGAGTTCCAGTACGGCATGTCCAGCGCGCAGCAGTACGCCTGGATCAAGGAGCACCGCCCCGAGGTGTGGGAGCGGGTCAAGGCCGCGGTCGCCGACGGACGCTTCCTGCCCCTCGGCGGCATGTGGGTCGAGTCCGACACCGTGATGCCGACGGGCGAGTCGCTGGTGCGGCAGTTCTCGCACGGACAGAGGTTCTTCGAGCAGGAGTTCGGCATCCGGTCGAAGGGCGTGTGGCTGCCGGACAGCTTCGGGTACTCGCCGGCCCTGCCGCAGCTGATGCGCCGTGCCGGATTCGAGTGGTTCTTCACGCAGAAGATCTCGTGGAACCAGCAGAACGTCTTCCCGCACCACTCGTTCCTCTGGGAGGGCATCGACGGCTCGCAGGTGTTCACGCACTTCCCGTCGATGGACACCTACAACTCGCAGCTGAGCGGCATGGAGGTCGCGAAGGCCGCCCGCCAGTTCAAGGAGAACCGGCTGAGCTCGCGGTCGATCGCCCCGGTCGGCTGGGGCGACGGCGGTGGCGGCACGACGCGGGAGATGACGGGCAAGGCCGAGCGTCTGCGCGACCTCGAGGGCAGCGCGCAGGTCGTGTGGGAGCATCCGGATGTCTTCTTCGATGCCGCCAGGGCCGAGCTGCCGCATCCGGCCGTCTGGGTCGGCGAGCTGTACCTCGAGCTGCACCGCGGCACGCTCACCAGCCAGCACGCCACGAAGGCGCTGCACCGCTGGGCGGAGCACGCGCTCGTCGAGGCCGAGCTGTGGGCGGCGACGGATGCCGTGCGCACCGGTGCCGTCTATCCCCAGGCCGAGCTCGACCGGCTGTGGAAGGCCGTGCTGCTGCACGAGTTCCACGACATCCTGCCCGGCACCTCGATCGCCTGGGTGCACCGTGAGGCCGTCGCGGTGCTCAGTGACGTGTTGTCGGATGCCCAGGACATCGCCGTCGCCGCCCGCCGTTCGCTCGCCGGCGAGGGCGACCGGGAGCTGCAGTTCGAGCCGACCTCGGTCGGCCGCGGCCGCGCGCTCGGGGCGGCCTTCGTGGCCGAGCCCACGGCGGCGCCGGTCTCGCTCACCGAGGAAGACGGCGGCTGGCGTCTGGAGAACGAGCTCGTCTCCGTGCTCGTGTCGGCCGAGGGCCTGATCGTCTCGGCGGTCGACAAGGCATCGGGGCGCGAGGCGGTCGCCGCGGGCATGGCGGCGAACCTGTTCCAGCTGCACCAGGACTTCCCGAACATGTGGGACGCGTGGGACATCGACCGGTACTACCGCAACAGCGTCGAGGACCTCACCGCCGTCTCGTCCATCGAGGCGTCGATGGTGGGCCGCGCCGCGCGGATCGTGGTCGTGCGTCCGTTCTCGGAGTCGACCGTCGAGCAGACGATCATCCTCCACCCGGAATCGCGCACCGTGCTGCTGCGCAACGAGGTCGACTGGCACGAGACCGAGAAGCTGCTCAAGCTCGCCTTCCCGCTCGACGTCCAGGCCGCGCACACCGAGGCTGAGACGCAGTTCGGGTACCAGTCGCGCGTGACGCACACGAACACCAGCTGGGAGGCGGCGAAGTTCGAGACCTCGATGCACCGCTTCGTGCTGGTGCGCGAGCAGGACTTCGGAGTCGCGCTCGTGAACGACTCGATCTACGGCTACGACACCTCGCGAGAGGTGTCCGACGACGCCGTGACGACGACCGTGCGGCTCTCGCTGCTGCGGGCTCCGCGCTTCCCCGACCCCGACACCGACCACGGTCACCACGAGATCGAGGTCGGCTTCGTGATCGGAGCGGATGCGGCGATCGCCACGGCCGAGGGCATCCGGATCAACGCGCTTCCGAGCGTCGTTCGCGGAGCACGCGAGGTCGAGCCGCTGGTGTCGGTCGAGGGCGAGGGCATCGTCGTGTCGGCGGTCAAGCTCGCCGACGACGGCTCCGGCGACGTGATCGTGCGCGTGTACGAGGCGCTCGGACGGCGTGCGACCGGCGAGCTGTCGGTCGGGTTCGAGCACCGTGAGGTGCGCGAGGTGAGCCTGATCGAAGACGACATCGACGACGCGCGGCTCGGCGGCGAGCTGAGGCTGCGGCCGTTCGAGGTGCGCACTCTGCGCATCGCTCGCTGAGACGGGCGCCGGCCTGTCGTGACGACCGGCCATTGCGGCGGCGGGCGAGCGGGTGGACGATGGCGGGATGGCGAGCATCGACGACGTCCGGGCGATCGCCCTCGCCCTCCCCGGGGCCGAGGAGTCGGTGAGCGGTCACACCGGCGAGGCGGCGTGGCGGGTCAAGAGCGGGCAGTTCGCCTGGGTCCGCGGGCCGAGCGCGACGGATCTGCGGCAGCTCTCCGAGCTCGGGCGGGACTGGCCGGCAGGCCCTGTGCTCGCGGTACGCGTGGGCGACCTCGGTGAGAAGGAGGCCCTGCTCGCGGCCGAGCCCGAGGCGCTGTTCGCGATCCCGCACTTCGACGGATACCCCGGGCTGCTCGTGCGGCTCGACGTCGTCGACCGCGATCGGCTGGAGGAGATCATCACCGATGCCTGGCTGGTGCGGGCGCCCGCCGGCGTCGCGAAGGAGTGGCTCGCGGAGCGCGGGCTGGGCTGAGACGCGCGTCGCGAGCGGTCAGCCGGCGGCGGTCAGGAACGGTCGCGCGGCGTCGAGGAACGCGCGGGGCTCGTCGGCCCAGAAGCGGATGCTCGTGACTTCCTGCCGCCCGCCGCGGGGTGCGAGCCCCGGGAGACGGATCGTTGTGAAGTCGGAGTGCGATCAGGCCGGATCGAGCCGGAGCACGTCGGGGGATTCCCCGCCCGTGAGGTCGTCGGCGATGCGGAGGCTGCGCGCCAGGTCGTCGAGCGCGCCGGTCAGCGTGCCGAACCGCTCCTTGTCGCTGCACACCGCGGTCAGCGTCACCAGATGCGTACCCGTGTCCCAGGTGTACGTCGCGAACGGCGGAGACGCGGGCGACGGCGGCATCGGCACGAGCAGCTTCTCGCCCACGCCGAGGCGGGTCGGGAACGACTCCGTGTCGTCGTAGTCCATCGGCATCGAGGCGCGTGCGATGCGCACGTCCGGGGTCAGGACCTGAGCGGTCGCCATCGCCACGACCAACTCCGGCTCGGCCTTCCACGTCCACACGAGCACGCGTCCGTCCGCCCGCTTCATCAGCATCGGCGCCGCCTGGCTCATCGCCCACGCGCCGAACCGCGAGCCCGGCCGCTCGGTCGCACCCACGGCGGCGTTGACCTGGCCGAGCAGCATCCGGATGGCCGCCTTGCGGTGCCGACGGCCCTTCCACCCGAGCGAGTCCGTCACGGGAATCCACAGCTGGGGATCGGCGTCGGCAGTCAGTCGCATGGCTCCACGCTAACGGCTGAGACTGGGGGATCCCGGTACGCCGGTACGCCTCGGCCGTCTGATCAGGGCCCTCGGGTAGAGTGGCCAGCGCCCGACCAGGGCTCTTCCTTGGCCGCCACATCGTAAGGCAGCATGTCTGTGACCTCCTCCGACGATCCGATCGATCCGTCGAGCGGCCCCGCC
>NZ_PCOV01000008.1 GCF_002979435.1 Microbacterium sp. MYb66
GACAGATTCTGCACCGGTCGGGTGGGTCGGGAGCCTCGGGGGAGGAGAGCCCGGCCCCCCATCTCAGGAGGGGGAACGGGGCCGCCGATCTGGGGAACGGCGGCCCCCCATCCTCCGCATGTGAACGACCGGAGTGCGCAGAGCTGCGCGTCGCGCGCTGCCCGCTCGGCTAGAGGACGAGCCGTGGGCCCGTCCACACGCGCGTGACGCGCAGTTCCGCATCCAGCAGCACCGCATCGCCGAGCATGCCGACGCGCAGACCGCCGAGTGCGGCGTCGCGCGCGATCGCCCGCGCCGGCGTCTCCGTCAGCGCTCGAACCGCCTCCGGGAGCATCACCCCGGCCTGGATCGCCCGCTGCAGCGCCACGTCCTGCGTGAGCGTGGAGCCGGCGATCGATCCGGTGTCATCGGCCCGTGCCACGCCGTTCTCGACGGTGACGCTCACCGCACCGAGGTCGTAATGGCCGTCGGCGCTGCCCGCCGCCGCCATCGCGTCGGTGATCAGTGCCACGCGGCCGGGAGCGGAGTCGAAGACGAGCTTGATGACGTGCGGGTCGAGATGCACGTTGTCGGCGATGGCCTCCAGCACCACGCGGTGATCGGCCGCGGCAGCGAGCACCGGTCCGGGAGCGCGGTGATGGATGCCGGGCATGGCGTTGAAGGCATGCGTGAGGATCGACGCCCCTGCCTCGAAGGCGGCGACGGCCATGGTCGCATCCGCGTCGGTGTGGCCCACGGCCGCGGCGGAGCCCGCCGCCACGATCTGCCTGATCGCGTCGAGGCCGCCGGGAAGCTCCGGCGCGATCGTGATCTGGCGCACCGTGCCGCGCCCGGCGTCCAGCAGACCGGCGACGTCGTCGGCCGTCGGATGCCGCAGCAGGGACGGCTCGTGGGCGCCGTGGTGACCGGGATCGAGGAAGGGGCCCTCGAGATGCGAGCCGAGGATGTCGGCATCCGTCTCGGTCAGATCCGCGATGATCGCGACGCTGCGGGCGAGCGAGTCCAGCGATGCGGTGACGAGCGAGATCACGGCGCGAGTGGTGCCGTGCGCGCGGTGCAGATCGCGCCCGGTGCGGATCGCCGCCACGCCGTCGTCGAAGGCGGCTCCCGCCCCACCGTGCCCGTGGATGTCGATGAAGCCGGGGGTGAGCACGGCGCCGGTGCCGGCGACAGCCGCGGCATCGACGACCTCATCGGCGGGCGTCCATTCGGCGCCCGTCCCGCGGGCGGTGACCACGCCGTTCTCGACGCGGATCCAGCCGTTCTCGACGACCTCACCGCGGTCGACGATGCGGGCGGAGTGGATGACCAGCGAACCGGTCGCGGAGGAGTGGGTGCTCAACGGGCGCTCCAGGGGATCTCGTCTGCGGGGTGGAAGTCGACCCCTTCAGCCTTCCACAGCGGCGCGAGAGACCCGAGTCGCACGCGGAAGGACTCCCAGACGCGCTCCGGAGCCTCCCGCGGCGACCAGGCCACCTCGGCCTGGGCCGCGGCCCGCGGGAACACCAGTTGCTCGACGTCGTCGAGGGTGCGGGTGGTCTCCGACCACAGCGGGGCCTCGACGCCGAGGATGGCGGTGTCCGGCACGTCGAGGATCGTGGTCGGCTCCCATTCATAGGCACTGCGGACGTCGATGATCGCGGCCCAGGTGAGACCGAGGGGGAAGTCCTCCGTGTACTTCATGTCCAGATAGGTGACGTTCGCCGCCGACATGATCAGGGCGCCCCCACGCTCGACGAAGTGGGCCGCCTCCTCGGCGTGGGTGCCCTCCGGCGTGGTCATGCCCCAGTACTGCCCGACGGTCCCTTCGGCGATGTCCGCGGCCGAACCCATCTCGTGCCAGGCGACCGGAGTCTTGCCCGCTTCGACGACGATCGCCGTCGCGCGCTCGGCGAACAGATCGAAGTCGGCCTGAGGAGTGCCGAGGGATTCGTCACCGCCGATGTGGATGTAGGGCCCGGGGGTCATCTCGGCGAGTTCACGCACGACGTCTCGCACGAAGTCGTAGGTGCGCTCCTCGTGGATACGGACGCTGGAGTGCCCGACGCCCCACCCCAGGTAGATCTCCCCGGCGACGGGCAGCGGCTGGCCCAGTCGTCTCGAATCCGCGATGAGGTTGTCGTTCATCACGGGCGCCTCGACGAGCTCGGGGTACGCCACGCCGATCGCGTGGGTGTGCCCGGGCAGGTCGATCTCCGGGATCACGATCATGTGCCGCGCCGCGGCGTAGTCGACGATCTTCCGGTAGTCGTCCTTCGTGTAGAACCCGCCGGGGTCGCCGTTCGCGGACGTCGAGGCGGACAGCTCCGTGAGCCGCGGCCAGGAGTCGATGTGCACGCGCCATCCCTGGTCGTCGCTGAGGTGCAGGTGCAGGTGGTTGAACTTGAGCGCGCTCGTGCTGTCGATGAACTTCTTCACGTCGTCGACGCCGAAGAAGTGCCGCGCGACGTCGAGCATCACACCGCGTCGGGGGAAGCGCGGGGAGTCCGCGACATCGGCGCGGAGCAGTCCCCAGCCGAAGTCGTCCTGCCGAAGCAGCTGCAGCAGCGTCTGCACGCCGTAGAAGAGCCCGGCCTCATCGGCGCCGACGGCGATCGCGCGATCGCCGATCTCGAGCGTGTAGCCCTCCGGCGCGGACGAGTTCGGATCGACGAACAGCTCGATCTCGGCCGGAGCCGTCTCGACGGAGGCGAGACGGATGCCGGTGCGGCGCTCGACCGCCTCGATCAGCTGGGCGGCAGCGGGGGAGGAGCCGAGCACCCGCGTCGTCGCGGTGATCGGCATCCGTCCTTCTCGTGCAGTGGCGGACACGGGCGCGGGCACGAGCGGAAGAGGATGAGGAAGGACCATGAACAAAACCTACCCGTCGACGCCCCTCAGCGGAACGGCGGAATCGAATCGATTCTGCGGTCCGGGGTCGAGACGTCCGCGTTCTCGGCTTGCGGCATCCGCTATGCTCGTAAGCGTCGCGACTGGCGTCTGGGTGGACTACCACCGGGGAGCGACTGACCACGGAATTCGACCGCGCGCCTGGGCCGATTGGAACACCCCTTTCGAATCCGTCGTCAAAGGAGCAAGTCACCATGACCGACCGTTACTTCAATGCCCCGCTCGCCGAGGTCGACCCCGAGATCGCCGAGGTGCTCGACCGTGAGCTGAAGCGTCAGCAGACGTTCCTCGAGATGATCGCGTCGGAGAACTTCGTCCCCGTCTCCGTGCTGCAGTCGCAGGGGTCCGTTCTCACGAACAAGTACGCCGAGGGCTACCCCGGACGTCGCTACTACGGCGGCTGCGAAGAGGTCGACGTCGCGGAGTCCCTGGCGATCGAGCGGGCCAAGAGCCTGTTCGGCGCCGAGTTCGCGAACGTGCAGCCGCATTCCGGCGCCTCGGCGAACGCCGCCGTCCTGCATGCCATCGCCCGCCCCGGCGACACGCTGCTCGGTCTGTCGCTCGACCAGGGTGGTCACCTCACCCACGGCATGAAGATCAACTTCTCGGGCCGTCTCTACGACATCGTCGCCTACGGGGTCGACCCCGAGACCTCGACCATCGACATGGCAGAGGTCCGTCGCCTCGCGATCGAGCACAAGCCGAAGGTCATCATCGCCGGCTGGTCGGCCTACCCGCGCACGATGGACTTCGCGGCCTTCCGCGAGATCGCCGACGAGGTCGGAGCGCTGCTCTGGGTCGACATGGCGCACTTCGCCGGTCTGGTCGCCGCGGGCCTGCACCCGAACCCGGTTCCTCACGCGCACGTCGTCTCCTCGACCGTGCACAAGACGATCGGCGGCCCGCGCTCGGGCTTCATCCTCACGAACGACGCGGAGCTCGCGAAGAAGATCAACACCGCGGTGTTCCCCGGGCAGCAGGGTGGCCCCCTCATGCACGTGATCGCCGCGAAGGCGACCGCGTTCAAGCTCGCCGGCACCCCCGAGTTCAAGGAGCGCCAGGAGCGCGTGCTGCGCGGCGCGAAGCTCATCGCGGAGCGCCTGTCGCAGCAGGACGTGAAGGATGCCGGAATCGCAGTGCGCTCGGGCGGCACCGACGTGCACCTGGTGCTGGTCGACCTGCGCGACGCCGAGATCGACGGCAAGCAGGCCGAAGACCTCCTGCACGACATCCACATCACGGTGAACCGCAACGCGGTCCCGAACGACCCGCGTCCGCCGATGGTGACCTCGGGACTGCGCATCGGCACGCCCGCGCTCGCCACCCGCGGCTTCGGCGAAGCCGAGTTCACCGAGGTCGCCGACATCATCGCGCTCGCGCTGCTGCCGGGCGCTGACGTCGAGGCCCTGCGTGCCCGCGTCGACGCGCTGGCCGCCGCGTTCCCGCTCTACGCGGACCTGCAGCAGTGACCGCGAAGATCCTCGATGGGAAGGCGGCCTCGGCCGCGATCCGCGCCGAGCTGACGGAGCGCGTCGCCGCGCTCAAGGCGAAGGGGGTCACCCCGGGCATCGCCACGGTGCTCGTGGGCTCCGATCCGGCGTCGCAGCTGTATGTGGGCATGAAGCACCGGCAGTCGGAGGGGATCGGGATGAACTCGATCCAGCGTGAACTGCCGGCCGATGCCACCCAGGCCGAGGTCGAAGCGCTGATCGACGAGCTCAACGCCGACCCCGCGTGCCACGGGTACATCGTGCAGCTGCCGCTGCCGAAGCACATCGACACCGACGCGATCCTGGAGCGGATCGACCCGGCGAAGGATGCGGACGGCCTGCACCCGACCAACCTCGGCCGGCTCGTGCTCAACGTCAACGGCCCGATCCACACCCCGCTGCCGTGCACTCCGCGCGGTGTCATCGAGCTGCTGCTGCGCAACGACTACGACCTCAAGGGGAAGCATGTCGTCGTGGTCGGCCGCGGGGTGACGATCGGCCGCTCGATCGGGCTGCTGCTCACGCGACGCGACCTGAACGCCACGGTCACGCTCACGCACACCGGAACCGTCGACATGCCGCGCTACCTGCGGGAGGCCGATGTGATCGTCGCCGCGGCCGGGGTGAAGCATCTGATCCGCGCCGAAGACGTCAAGCCCGGTGCCGCCGTGCTCGATGTCGGTGTCACGCGCGAGACCGACGCCGAGACGGGCAAGAGCCTGGTGTTCGGCGATGTCGCTCCGGACGTCGCCGACGTGGCGGGGTACATCTCCCCGAACCCCGGCGGTGTCGGCCCGATGACGGTCGCGTTGCTCATGACGAACGTGGTGGAGGCCGCCGAGCGGTCGCTCTGACGACGACCGGCACTCCGCACAGGAAAGGCGCCCACCCGCAACGGGACGGGCGCCTTTCTCGTTCGGCGCGCCCGGATCAGCCCAGTTCGTCGAGCATCCGCCGCTGTTCCGGTGTCAGCCCGTCGCTGAGTTCGTCGCGTGCGGCCCTGGTCTCCGGCGGCTCCGGCGGGGCGGCTGCGGAGGAGGGGGTCTTCGCGCCGCCTCTCCTCACCCGCGCCTGCACGGAGTCGTAGATCTCGCCCGCCTTGGCGCGCATCCTGTCGTCGATCTGGTCGTAGATCATCCAGCCGAACAGCAGGGCGAGCGGTGGCAGCACGAAGCCCCAGAAGCCGGAGGCGCGAACCCCGCTCAACCACACCGTGAGCACCCAGATGATGAGCTCGACGAGGTAGACGAGCACGTACTGGACGATCTTCTCACCGGTCTTCGTGCGCTCGGCCGCCGACTTCGCCGCGGACCTGCGGATGGCTCCGGCGAGCAGCGGCTTCACGAACAGGGCGGCGAGAGTCAGGATGACGGACGCCCACAGAGCGTTCAGCCCGACGGAGACGCCCGGCAGCAGGAGGCCGATCAGGAGCAGCACCGCGACGTTGAACACGTAGAGTGCGGCGAACCGGACGATTCCGTTCTTCATGCGACCAGAATCCCACAGGAGCGTCGCGGAGCACACCCTCCGTCCCCGGGCGGTCCGAAACGTCCGCCGCCCCGGTCGTACACTGATTCGGCGGTGCGCTGCGCCCGCCTCCGTCGCCCACCCGGGAGCCCGCCATGACGATCGACCTCGATCCCCTCCTGGACTCGATCGACATTCTGACCACGGCCGACGGTGCGCACTGGCCGGCGCACGCGCACGACGATCACGAGCTGCTGTCGGCGATCAGCCGTTCCGTCACGGTCGTCACCCCCGAGGCCGTGTACATCGCCCCGCGGGGGACGAGCGTCTGGATCCCGGCCGGGGTGGTGCACGAGGTGACCGCGGCTCCGGGGAACACCATGCGGTGCACGTGGTTCGAGCCGGATGCAGGAGCGCGGCTCACCGGCCGCGTCGTCGTGACCTCGGTGCCGCCGCTGCTCGATCATGTGCTCGCCGAGCTCGGCCGCTACACCGACCCCGCCCGCCGCGCACGCGCGGAGGCGTTCGCCCTCGACCTACTCGCCGATTCGCGCGAGACGGAGGTCGGACTCCCCACGCCGGGGAGCGGATGGCTGCGCGAGGTGACGGACGCGCTCATCGCCGACCCGGCGGATCGGAGGACCGTCGATGTCTGGGCGGCGCAGTCGGCCGTCAGCGTGCGCACGTTCAGCCGACAGTTCGCCGCGGAGACCGGGATGACGTTCTCGCACTGGCGCGCGGAGCTGCGCCTTCAGCTCGCGATGTCGATGCTCGCGAACGGGACCGAGGTGGGGCGCACGGCGAGGGCGGTCGGGTTCGAATCCCTTGCGGCCTTCTCGGCCGCTTTCCGGCGGCGCAGCGGGGTCTCACCGCGCGTGTTCGCCCGCACGCATGGTTCGATGACCGATTCGCGCGCATAGTCGACCGATCGACGCAACTCTCCATATCGAATCGGGCAGGAGAGGGCGACATAATTAGGTAACCCTTGCCTTAATTGGAGAACCCGTGCGCCCATCACCGCGCCTGCGAGTCGCGCTCGCAGCAACCATCATCGTCCCCCTCCTCGCCGCGACCGCGTGCGCCTCACCCGTCGGAGAGTCCTCCGCCGATGGAGGCTCCGACGGCGGCACCACTGTCGTCGACACCGTCTACGGCGAAGTGACCGTGCCCGCGGAACCCGAGCGCGTGGCCGCTGTCTCGTACGACACGCCCTGGCAGGTGATGTCGCTCGACATCCCGGTCGTCGCCACGATCGACTACAGCCAGTGGATCGATGGATACACCGAGGAACAGCAGGCGTACATCGCCGATGCCCAGAAGGTCGGCACCTACGGCGAGATCAACTTCGAGGCGCTCGCCGGCGCCGCCCCCGACATCATCGTGGGCGACGCCTACGAGGTCGATGAGGCGACGTTCACGCGACTCAGCGAGATCGCGCCCACCGTCATCATCGGCGGCGACGAGCGCGGCGACTGGCAGTCGCTCACCGAGGACCTGTCGACGGCGCTGAGCGCCCACGACACCTGGGAGGAGTCGAAGGCCTCCTACGAGGCCCGTCGCGACGAGGTGAAGGAGCAGTACGCCGACGTCATCGCCGCGAACACCTGGGCGAACTTCTCTCTCGGCGACGAGGCGGGGCAGTTCTCGATCCAGCTGCCCACCGGCTCGACCGGCAACCTGATCGTCAACGAGATGGGCCTCACGTACGGTGCGGGCATCCCGCTGGAGGACGAGGGCGGCTTCGGATACGCCTCGTTCTCGCTGGAGCAGATCGGCACGATCCTCGACGGCGTCACGGTCGGCCTCACGTTCGAGAACCCTGACGGCAGCATGATGCCCGCGATCAAGGACGTCATCGACAGCAGCCTGTTCCAGCAGCTGGACATCGCGAAGTCGGGACAGGTCTACGGCCTGGTGACGAGCGTGACCGACTACCGCAGCGCGCAAGGGTGGATCGACGAGCTCACCGCCAAGGTTCTCGAGCCGCTGTCGCAGTGACCGGGATCGCCACGGACGGACGGCGGCGCACCCGTCGTCCGTCCGACGCGATCGTCCTGCCGATCGTGCTGCTGCTGCTCGTCGCCGCGGTCGGTATCAGCATCGCGGTCGGACCGCACACCCTGTCGTTCGACGAGCTCGTCGCCGCGCTCACCGCACCGACGGGAACCGAGGCGGACCTCATCGTCAGGGACGTCCGGCTGCCGCGCACGTTCATCGGGATCGCGGCCGGCAGCGCCCTCGCGGTCGCCGGGGTGATCATGCAGACCCTGACCCGCAACCCGCTCGCCGAGCCGGGGCTTCTCGGTGTCAACGCCGGCGCCTCGCTCGCGGTCGCGATCGCCATCGTCGTTCTGGGCGTGGGCGACTTCGGCTCCACGATGTGGTTCGCATTCGCCGGTGCAGCGCTCGCCAGCGCCGTCGTCGCGCTCATCGGCGGGGTCGGTCGCGGCGCCTCGATCGGACGTCTCGCGCTCACCGGCGTCGCAGTCGCCGCCGTGCTCTCCGCCGCCACCTCGGCGCTCAGCCTGATCGACCCCGCCTCGTATCAGGCGATGCGGCTGTGGGGGGCCGGTGCCCTCGGCGGACGCTCCCTCGAAGCCGCGACGCTCACTCTCGCGGTGGTCGCGTTCGGTCTGCTCGTCGTGGTCGTGATCGCCCCGGGAATCGGGCTGCTCGCACTGGGCGAGGACACCGCACGCGCCCTCGG
Organism: Microbacterium sp. MYb66; assembly: GCF_002979435.1. Taxonomy (GTDB): domain Bacteria; phylum Actinomycetota; class Actinomycetes; order Actinomycetales; family Microbacteriaceae; genus Microbacterium. The sequence goes on from NZ_PCOV01000008.1 coordinate 8,554, forward strand.
TGGCCGGGTCGGGGCCGTGCGCCTGGGCGGATTCATCGCGATCGCCGTCCTCTGCGGAGCGGCGACGGCGGCCGCGGGACCGATCGCGTTCGTCGGGCTGCTCGTGCCGCACGCCCTGCGAGCGATCTTCGGGCCCGACACCCGTCGGCTCCTGATCTACAGCACCCTCGTCGGCCCCATCCTGCTGCTGGCCGCCGACGTGCTCGGCGGCCTCCTGATCGCCCCGCGTTCGATCCCCGTCGGCGTGATGACGGCGTTCCTCGGCGCGCCCGTGCTGGTCGCTCTCGTGCTCTCGCGGCGCGTGCAGGCCGACGGAGCGCCCTCATGAGCGCGGGGTCCGTCGTCGCCGCGCCGACCGCGACCCGACGCCGCCGCACGCTGATCTGGGTCTGCTCCGTGGGCATCCTGCTGGTGCTGGGGGGCGCGGGTCTCACGCTCGGGGAGGCAGCCGTCTCGGTGCCGGATGTGTTCACGGCGCTGCTCGGCGGAGGGGAGAGCGGCACACGGCTGGTCGTCGTCGGCTGGCGCCTGCCGCGAGTCGTGCTGGGAGCCGCGATCGGGGCGATGCTCGCCCTCTCCGGAGCCCTCTTCCAGGTGATCACTCGCAACCCGCTCGGGAGCCCTGACATCCTCGGATTCTCCGCCGGCGCCTACACGGGCGCCCTGATCGTCATCGTCGGAGGGACGGTGAGCACGGTCGCGCTCACCGTCGGCGCGATCGGCGGTGGCATCCTGTCCGCGGCACTCGTGTTCGCGCTCGTCGCCTGGCGCGGCGCGAGCGGAACCCGGCTCATCATCGTGGGCATCGCGCTCACCGCGATGCTGGGCGCCATGAACACGATGATCGAGCTCGCCGCCGACGACGTGGTCTCGCGCAGCGCCGCGATCTGGGGTGCCGGGTCGCTGAACGGCATCGACGGTCGATGGATCCCGGTGATCCTGGTGACCCTGGTGCTGGGAGCGCTCGCGATCACCGGGCTGCGGCCCGCACTCGCGCTCTACGAGCTGGGTGAGGATCGTGCGGCGTCACTCGGCGTCCGGCCGACGCGACTGCGACTGTCCGCGATGATCGTCGGTGTGGTGCTGCTCGCCGTCACGATCGCGGCAGCAGGACCGATCGCCTTCATCGCGCTCGCGGCCCCTCAGATCGCCAAGCGCCTGTGGCGCAGCGGTCCCATCCCGTTCGCGGCATCGGCGGTGACCGGCGCTGTCCTCCTCGTCTTCAGCGACCTGCTCGCCCTGCGGCTGTTCGCACCCACCATGCTCCCCACCGGACTCGTCACGATCGGGATCGGCGGACTGTACCTCGCCTGGATGCTCTCCGGCGCGAATCGAAGGAGGCGCTGATGCGCACCGACACCCCCGTCTACTCCGCCGAGGTGGCTGCCCGCACCGCGGTCACACCGAACATGCTGCGGATCACTCTCCGCGGTGCCCGCACGGACGACGGCGGACCGTTCGTGTCGAGCGGACGCCCGGACGAGTTCTTCGGTCTCTGGCTCTCGACGGTCGACGGGGAGGAGGCCAAGCGCTACTACTCGGTGCGAGCCTGGCGACCCGAGTCCGATGAGCTCGACATCGACTTCGTCGTCCACGCGCACGGACCGGCGACGCGCTGGGCTCGAGAGGCGCGCGAGGGGGATCGCGTGGCCTTCGATACCCCGCGCGGACACTTCCACCCTCCGGAGGGGACGGATCGCGTGCTTCTCGTCGGCGATGCCACGGCCCTCCCTGCGATCGGACGCATCCTCGAGGAGCGCACCGCGACGGATCCTCCTGTCTGCGTGATCGTGTCGGTCGACGACGCGCGAGACCGTCAGGATCTGCCGATCCGGAAAGATGACACGCTGCGCTGGGTCCGCAGCGACGAGATGCTCCCGCACGTCGTCGCCGAGACCGCGGTCGTCCCGGACGCGAGTTACCTCTGGTTCTCCGGCGAGGCGACGATCATGCGCGAGGTGCGCCGTCTCGTGCGCCACGCGCTCGGCTGGCCGACGTCGCGGTATATGACCATGGGGTACTGGCGGCGCGACGAGGAACGCTGGGTCGCCGAGTTCACCCGCCACCCGGAGCTCGAGGACCGGATCGCCGCGATCTGGGAGAACGGGGAAGACGACGAGATCCAGCGAGACCTGGTGGACGAGCTGCTGACGAGGAACGGACTGTGACAGAGGCGACATTCGAGATCCGCGGTCTCTCCGCCGGATACCCGCACGGGCGGCCGATCTCGGTCGACCTGGACCTGACGATCGAGCGGGGCTCCTTCGTCGCGATCATCGGGCCGAACGCCTGCGGGAAGTCGACCCTGCTGCGCACGATCGCCCGGTTGCTCCCGGCACTGGCCGGGTCGGTGCTCCTCGACGGCCGCGACATCCGCACGCGGGGCGCGAAGGAGCTGGCGCGGGAGCTCGGTCTGCTCAGCCAGTCAGCCGAGGCTCCGGACGGCATGCGGGTCGCCGACCTCATCGCGCGCGGCCGCTACCCGCACCGCCGTGCCTTCTCGGGCTGGAGCGAGACCGATGAGCAGGCGGTGCGCCGGGCCATGGAGCGCACCGCGGTGCAGGAGCTGGCGGATCGGCCGGTCGATGAGCTCTCCGGAGGGCAGCGTCAGCGTGTGTGGCTGGCCATGGCCCTCGCCCAGGAGACCGACGTGCTGCTGCTGGATGAGCCGACGACGTTCCTCGACATCACGCATCAGTTGGACATGCTCGACCTGTTCCGGGCGATCAACCGCGAGCAGCGGACGACCGTCGTCGCCGTGCTGCACGACCTCAACCAGGCTGCTCGGTACGCGGACCGCATCGTCGCCATGCGGGATGGCGAGATCCTCAGCGCAGCGGCTCCGGAGGAGGTGCTCACGCCCGAGGTGATGGCGCGCGTGTTCGACCTCGACTGCACGGTGATCTCCGACCCCGAGACGGCGACGCCGATGGTGGTGCCCCGGCGCCGCTGAGCACCCGGAGCGGTACGGCCTCGCTCAGAGCGCGCGGTACAGATCCCATGCGCGCTGACACGCTTCGGCCACCTCGCGCACGTGGGCCGGGTCTTCACGGATCCAGTCCGTTCCCGGTCGGTGCAGCTCGGCGACCGCGTCCGGCCCGAGCAGGTATTCGCGAAGGAACTCCGCCTGCACCGCATCGAGCTCGAGCGCGGCTTCCGCTGCCCGGTCGGCGAGCTCGCGGAATCGGGCTCCCGCCGCACGGATCTCCTGGCTGCCGAGGTACGGGGTGTTCAGCGCGACCGCGTCGGGCTGCTCGACGCGGAACCCCGCACGATGAGCATCGGCGAGGGCGCGAAGACGTTCCGGATCCATCGTCGGCGGATCGGCGGGGTCGCGCTCATCGCCACGGGTGTCGCCGCGATCGGACAGCGCCACGACGGCGGGGAGCCGATCCTCCGGCATGCGCGGCACGTCCACCGCACCCTCGCGCGTCGTCGTGGTGTTCATGGTGTCGTGGAACGACAGCCGCGTGAAACGTCCGCCGGTGCGGAGCTTCTCGGTCACGAAGCGCTCGGTCAGATCGTCTCTGGTGCGTTCGTAGACGCCGAGTCCGCGCTCTCCGACCTCGATGAAGGTGCGCACGAGACGTTCGAGCTCGGCCGCGTCCTGCGGAACCTCGAGGATCGGGAAGAACGAGAAGGTCACCGGGCGGATCGCATCCACGCCGGAGAGGTCGACCTTCTGCCAGGCTCCGGCGGCGCGCGTGCGCTCGATGGCTGTGGTCAGATCGGCGGCGATGTCGGCGGGGCGCGGCCGGTTGGGATCGCGGACCAGGCGCGGATGCGGGTTGATGACGGCGACGATCCGGCGGTCGTGCCGTGCCCACTCGCGCACGATCGCCTCGGTGGCGACGTCGGTGAAGTCGTACTGCAGCCGCCGGGTCAGCGCGGGGGAGAGGAACGGTAGGAGCTCTTCGGGGATGCGGGCGCCGGCATGAGGACAACTGACCAGCACGTCGGCCTCGGCGATCGCCTCGTCCAGCGTGCGCCGGTCGCTGTCGGCGAAGACCGTGATCTCCCGCGCGGTGAAGGTGTGCCCTGCGGGAATGAGGTCGAGGTCGCTCATGCGCTCATGGTAACCGCGCCCCTCGGTGGGATCACCCCTGGGCGTGCAGCGAGCTCTCGATGCCGCTGATGCGTGCCTGCTCGTCGAAGCGGAACGTCGCCGTGCCCGTCGCATCCGTGACGCTCGCGCCGGAGAATGCCTCGTCGGTCCAGGTCAGGGTCCATCCGGCGAGCCGGGCGAGGTCCCACACCGCGGTGCGCGCGTCGGGGAGCGAGGTGCCGGAGAGCACGCGGGGAAGGGCGATGACCGCGTCGGCCACCGTGAGCGGTGCGAGCGGCGCGTCGAGCATGAACACCGCGCGCGTGCCGTTGCCGACCGGGGCGGAGTAGTACGGGGAGCGTCCGGTCAGCTCGACGGCGACGCCGCCGACGGTGTGCGCGGCCTGCGCGATCCACTCGTCGTCGCTCGCGACGTCGGCCGGGAACGGCACTTCGGGCGCCGTCAGCTCGGCGATGCCGTGCTCGGTGCCGTAGGCGCGCAGCTGCGCCGCGACGCCCTGCGGGTCACCGCTGGGGTGCGCCCACGCCCAGAGCAGCGAACGGGGTCCGGGCGCGATCGTCGCGATCAGGTGCGCACGGGCGACGAGCTGCCGCGTCGGGTCGGCGTTCGCCGTGAAGGTGAGGGTGCCCGCCGCCATGTCCGCGTCCCAGCGGTGCTCGCCGAGCGCGTCGGCGGCGGCGGCGAGGGCATCCTGGCGGAGTGCGACGAAGAGGGCGGCACGGTCGGCGAGGGGCTGGAGCGCGGCGAAGGTCATGCCGACAGTCTCGCGGGGAATGCTATGAATCCGCTAGTTCAGACCATCGCCGAGACGACCGCTTCCGGGCGGCCCATGCGCCACACGCTCGGTACGAGCAGTGTGACCAGAGCGATGACCGCATAGACCACGCCCGAGGCGATCAGGACGGTCGCGGCATCCGCATGCGTGATGAGCCAGCCGTAGATCAGGGTGCCGATCGGCATCACGACGAAGCTGCCGAGCATGTCGTAGCTGGCGACCCGAGACAGCTTCTCACCGGGGATGTTCTCCATCATCGCGAGGTTCCATCCGGTGCTGAACACCTCGGCGCCCGCACCGGCGATGAATGCGGCCATGGCGAGCAGCACGACTGCGGGATGCACGCCCAGCACCGTCAACGGGATCGCGAACGCGGCCATGCCCAGCATGCCGTAGCGCAGCGGACGCCGGAGGGGGAACCACATCAGCAGCAGGGTCATCAGCAGGACGCCGGCGCCCTCGGCGCTCACCACCCACCCCCAGCCCGTGATCCCGAGCAGGTCGTCGTTCTTCGCGATGTAGGGGCCCACGACGCCCCAGGCGCCGACGTGGATGGCGTTCATGACCATGAAGGCCAGCACGATCGTCCACAGCCACGAGCGGCTCCAGAACTCCCGCCACCCGATGCGGAGGTCGTGGAACATCGTCGTGCCGCCCGCGTGCGCCGGCGGAGGGAGCTTCACGAGCGCCAGCACCGGGATCGCGACCACCCAGCCCGCCGCCTGCACGACCATCGCCCACGCCGGGCCGGAGGTCGCCACCAGGATGCCCGCGATGATCGGGCCTCCGATCGTCACGGCCGAGCGCACGAAGGAGAGCATCGCGTTCGCCTGCTGCAGGTGCTCCGGTGTGGTCAGCTGCGGGATGATGCCCTGCATCGCGGGCAGCACGAACGCGGTGGAGGCGCCGTTGACGATCGAGAGCAGGACGAGCAGCGGGATCGTGGCGCTGCCGGTGAACAGCAGCGCCGCGATCGTGCCGATCGACAGGATGTCGATGACGTAGCAGGCCTGGATGATCAGCGCCCGCGGCAGATGGTCGGCCACCACACCGCCGAACAGCACGAAGACGATGTTGCTGACGGTGAAGGCGGCGAGAACGACCGACAGCGACCGCGCGTCGTTGTCGATCTCCAGCACCGCGAAGGCGAGGGCGATCGACGACATGGAGCCGGCGATCATCGTGATCGCGCGGGCGAGGAAGAACCAGCGGAAGTTGCGGTCCTGCATCGCGGCGAGTCCGCGGATCACTTCACAGCCTCGCTTCTGCGCATCCGGCCATCCTGCCACGGGGCGGGGAACGCGGTTCGAACGGGTCAGTAGCTGGCGCGCGCGCTTCCGTCTGCGGAGATGAAGCGCGCTGCGAGGGCTTCGGATGCGCGGGCGAGCAGAGCGACATCCGCACCCACGGCCACGAAGTCGGCGCCGGCCGCGAGGTAGGCGTCGGCGGCTGCGGGGTCGAACGCGTTGACGCCCACGGCCTTGCCGGCGGCCTTGACCGCGGTGAACACCTTCTCGACCGCGGCGGTGACCTCGGGATGAGTCTGCTGACCGAGCAGACCCATCGAGGCGGACAGGTCGGACGGCCCGACGAACACCGCATCGACGCCGTCGACCGCGGCGATGTCGGCAGCAGCCTCGACGCCCGCGGCCGTCTCGATCTGCACCGTGAGAGAGGTGTGCTGAGCGGATTCCTGCAGGTACCGATCGACGCGGTTCCAGCGAGCGCTGCGGGCCAGGGCGCTGCCCACCCCACGCACGCCCTCCGGAGGGTAGCGGGTGGCGGCCACGGCGGCACGCGCCTCGTCGGCGGACGACACCATCGGCACGATCAGGTTCTGCGCGCCGAGATCGAGGATCTGCTTGATCGCGACGGCGTCGTTCGACGGCACGCGCACGAGCGGGGCGACCGGATACGCGGCGACGGCCTGGAGCTGCAGCAGCACCGAGTCGAGCGTGTTCGCCGAGTGCTCCATGTCGATCAGCAGCCAGTCGACTCCCGACCCGGCCGCGACCTCGGCGAGCAGCGGGCTGCCGGAGCACACCCACATTCCCACGAACGGTCGGTCGGATTCCGCGAGCTGCTCGCGGAACGAGGGGTCTAGACGAAGCGGCATGCAATTGTTCCCATCGGTCCGTAATCGCACAGCACTTCGTCGCCACGCGACACCCACATCGGGCGTGTGAACGATCCTGCCAGGATGATCTCCCCGGCCTCGAGACGCGCGCCGTGCTGGTGGAACTTGTTCGCGAGCCACGCGACGCCGGTCGCGGGGTGCCCGAGGACACCCGCGGCGACGCCGGTCTCCTCGATCTCGCCGTTGCGGGACAGGACGCCCGGCACCCAGCGCAGGTCGATCTCATCGGGGCGCTTGTGCACCGTCCCGAGCACCATCGCGCCGTATGCGGCGTTGTCGCTGATCGTGTCGACGATCGTCCGGCCCTCGAGCTCGATGTGCGAGTTGAGCACCTCGAGAGCGGGAACGGCATAGTCGATCGCAGCGAGGGCATCCTCGAGGGTGCAGTCGGGACCCTCCAGCGCACGCTTCAGCACGAAGGCCAGCTCGACCTCGATGCGCACGTTCGAGAAGTGGTCGACGGGGATCTCGGCGCCGGACTCGTAGACCGTGTCGTCGAACATCACGCCGTAGTCCGGCTCGGTGATGCCCGTCGCCTGCTGCATCGCCTTGGATGTCAGGCCGATCTTGCGCCCGACGAGCCGGCGACCCGCGGCGAGGTTCTGGTCGCGCCAGACCCCCTGGATCGCGTAGGAGTCCTCGACGGTCGCCTCCGGGTACCGGGCCGTGATGCGCGGGATCACGCTGTGGGTGCGGTCGGCTTCGGCGAGCTCCGCCGCGATCTGCGTGATGGTCTCGTCTGACAGCATCCGTGCCTCCTAGAGTTGGTGGCCGAGCTTGTACTCGCCCTGCTTGTACTCGGGCATGTCCTTGTCGTCCTCGGCGCGGGTGTACGAGAAGCCGTCGGCGCCGATGGTGACGGCCATCTCGCTGGAGTCGGTGCGGGCGACGACCGGCTGCGGGTTGCCGTCGAGGTCGAGCACGAGAGACGCGTCGGTGTACCAGGAGGGGACGACGGGGTTCCCCCACCAGTCGCGGCGCTGGTTGTCGTGCACGTCCCAGGTGACGACCGGGTTGTCGGGGTCGCCGGTGTAGTAGTCCTGCGTGTACACCTCGACGCGGTGGCCGTCGGGATCGCGCAGGTACAGGTAGAAGGCGTTGGAGACGCCGTGCCGACCGGGGCCCCGCTCGATCGAGTCGGAGCGGCGGAGCGCGCCGAGCTTGTCGCAGATCGCGAGGATGTTGTGCTTCTCGTGCGTGGCGAAGCACACGTGGTGCATGCGGGGCCCGTCGCCGCCGGTCATCGCCGTGTCGTGCACGGTGGGCTTGCGGCGCATCCAGGCTGCGTAGACGGTGCCCTCCTCGTCCTGGATGTCCTCCGTGACGCGGAAGCCGAGGTCCTGCATGAAACCCACGGCGCGCGGCACGTCGGGGGTGACCTGGTTGAAGTGGTCGAGACGCACCAGCTCGCCGGGGATGTGCAGGTCGTAGCGCCACGACATCCGCTCGACGTGCTCGGTGGCGTGGAAGTACTCGTAGGGGAAGCCGAGCGGATCGATCACGCGCACCGAGTCGCCGATGCCCTTCACGAAGCCCTCCGGGTTGCGGCGCACGTCGCAGCCGAGTTCGGTGTAGAACTCGACGGCGCGGTCGAGGTCCTCCGGGGTGCGGACCCGATAGGAGAAGGCGGCGACGGCGGCGATCGGGCCCTTGCGCAGCACCAGGTTGTGGTGGATGAACTCCTCCGTGGAGCGCAGGTAGATCGCCTCGTCGTCCTCCTCGGTCACGTACAGGCCGAGGACGTCGACGTAGAACTGGCGGGAGGCCGCCAGGTCGGTGACCACGAGCTCCATGTAGGCGCAGCGGAGGATGTCCGGAGGCGTGCTCTTCGGCGTCGTGACGGGGTTCTCGGAGCGGATCGGCGCCTCCTGGGAGACGTAGAAGCCGGAGGAGGTCAGGGTCATGTCTTCGCGGTGTGTCATGTCAGCGTCCTTGCGTGATCAGGCTCAGGGATTTCAGTTCTTGCCGAAGGTCGGGTTGTGGGCACCGCCGAGCGTGATGTGCACGCTCTGCTGGTCGGTGTAGAAGTCGATCGAGCGGTAGCCGCCCTCATGACCGAGGCCCGAGGCCTTCACGCCGCCGAACGGCGTGCGCAGGTCGCGCACGTTGTTGCTGTTCAGCCACACCATGCCGGCCTCGACCGACTGCGCGAAGTTGTGCGCGCGCTTCAGGTCGTTCGTCCAGATGTAGGCGGCGAGGCCGTACTTGGTGTTGTTCGCGAGCGACAGCGCCTCCTCGTCGGAGTCGAACGGCGTGATCGCGACGACCGGGCCGAAGATCTCCTCCTGGAAGATCCGGGCATCGGGGGAGACATCGGCGAACACGGTCGGGGCGACGAAGTTGCCCTCCTCGAAGCCTTCGGGGCGACCGCCACCGGCGACCAGGCGTCCCTCGGTCTTGCCGATCTCGACGTAGCTCATCACCTTGTCGTAGTGCTCCGGGTGCACGAGCGCGCCGACCTCGGTGGCCGGGTCGTGCGGGTAGCCGACCGTGACCCGCTTCGCCTGTGCGGCGTAGCGCTCCACGAACTCCTCGTAGATCGAACGCTCGACGAGGATGCGGGAGCCGGCGGTGCAGCGCTCGCCGTTGAGGGAGAAGACGCCGAAGATCGTGGCGTCGACCGCGGCCTCGAGGTCGGCGTCGGCGAAGACCACGGCGGGCGACTTGCCGCCGAGCTCCATCGACAGGCCCTTCAGGAAGGGCGCGGCGTTGCCGAAGATGATCTGCCCGGTGCGGCTCTCTCCGGTGAACGAGATGAGTGGCACGTCGGGGTGCTTCACGAGCGCGTCGCCGGCGTCTTCGCCGAGGCCGTTCACGAGGTTGAAGACGCCCGCCGGCAGGCCTGCCTCCTCGAAGATGCCGGCCCACAGCGAGGCGGAGAGCGGCGTGAACTCGGCCGGCTTCAGCACGACCGTGTTGCCGGTCGCGAGAGCGGGCCCGAGCTTCCACGACTCGAGCATGAACGGCGTGTTCCACGGGGTGATGAGGCCCGCGACGCCGATCGGCTTGCGGTTGACGTAGTTCATCTGGCGGCCGGGCACCTTGAAGGCGTCGTCGGACTGGGCCACGATCAGGTCGGCGAAGAAGCGGAAGTTCTCGGCGGCCCGACGCGCCTGACCCAGGGCCTGTGTGATCGGGAGGCCGGAGTCGTACGACTCGAGTTCGGCGAGGCGCGCGTCACGGGACTCGACGATGTCGGCGATCCTGTGCAGCACACGAGAGCGCTCGCGGGGGAGCATCCGCGGCCAGGGGCCCTCGTCGAAAGCGCGCTTGGCAGCGGCGACGGCGAGCTCGATGTCGGCCTTCTTGCCGGCGGCCGCGGTCGTGTACGTCTGGTTCGTCACCGGGTCGAGCACGTCGAACGTGTCGCCGTCGACCGAGTCGACGAACGCGCCGTCGATGTAGTGCTGGATGTGGTCGGGCAGGTCGGCGGGGATGCGCGAGTCGGTCATGAGAGGTCTCCGGTCGTCTGGGCGGTACGGGCGTGCAGCGCATCGAGGAACGCGTCCCTCGTGCGCCAGCGGTGGTTGCGGGCGGCGAGCTCGATCTCCAGCGGGTCGGCGCCGTCGCGGATGAGCTCGAGGATCTGGGTGTGCTCGTCGACCGAGTGATGCGCGCGGCCGGGGACGTACGCGAACGTGGTGTCGCGGATGCCCGAGAGCCGGGCCCACCCACGATGCACGAGGTCGAGCAGGTGCGGGTTCGGGCACGGGGCGAACAGCACCGAGTGGAACTGGCGGTTCAGCTCGGTGAAGGTGTGCGCGTCGAAGTGCTCCAGCAGGCGGGTCATGCGTTCGTTGACTTCTGCGGCCTCGGCCAGGGCGTCGGCGTCGAGGAGCGGCGCGGACAGCGCGGTGGCCGCGCCCTCGACGAGTCCGAGGGTCTGCATGGTGTGCGCGTACTCGCCCTCGTCGACGAGGGTGACCCTGGCGCCGACGTTGCGTTCGAACGTGACCAGGCCCTCAGCTTCGAGCCGGCGGATCGCTTCGCGGACGGGGACGACGCTCATGTCGAGCTCGTCGGCGATGGGGCCCAGGACCAGGCGGTAGCCGGGGCCGAAGGTGTGCGCCGAGATGCGCGAGCGGATCCAGGCATAGGCCTGCTCCGACTTGCTGGCGCTGGCGACCGTGGTCATCGCGCGCTCCGGTCGGTCGTCGCCGCCTCGTAGCGGGCGCGCCATTCGGCGTTCAGCGGGAACAGCCCGTCCACGGGGTGGCCGGCGGCGACCTGCTCGGCGATCCAGGCGTCTTCGATCTCCTGTGCGACGGCGTCGGCGGCGACCTCTGCCGCGAGAGCAGGCGGGATGACGATGACGCCGTCGCCGTCGCCCACGATGATGTCGCCGGGCTGCACGGTCGCGCCGCCGCAGGAGATCGTGACATCGACGTCCCACGGAACGTGCTTGCGGCCGAGGACCGACGGGTGCGCCCCCTGCGAGAAGACCGGCAGGCCGATCTCGGCGACGGCGTCGAAGTCGCGGACGCCGCCGTCGGTGACGACCCCGGCGGCGCCACGCGCCTTCGCCCGCAGCGCGAGGATGTCGCCGAGCGTGCCGGTGGTGGCATCGCCTCGAGCTTCGATCACGATGACCTCGCCCTCTTCCACGGCGTCGAACGCCCGCTTCTGGGCGTTGTACCCGCCGCCGTGGGCCTTGAACAGGTCTTCCCGGAACGGCACGAAGCGCAGCGTCTTGGCGGTGCCCACGATCTTGCGGCCGCGGATGTTGACGGAGACGCCGTCGACGAAGCAGGAGTGGTGCCCGCGCTTGCGGAGTTGGGCCGAGAGCCCGGCCGTCGGAGCTTCGAGCAGCTGGGCCCGCAGCTCCGGGGAGAGGCGTGAGGGGTCAGGAATCGCCGCGTCGGCAGGGGTTCGCGCGGCATTCGGCGACCCCTCACCGGTGGTGGGCGCGAGTCCGGCGGCCTCGGCCGAGCCCCAGGCCTCGGTGCGCTGCAGATCGTCGACGGCGGGGAGGGAACCGAGGTCGGCGTCGAAGGGAGCCTCGCCCTGGACGACGGTCGTGACCAGGCGGCCCGACGAGGGAGAGCCCGCGGCATCCGGAGCATCCACCTCGACCTCGACGACGTCACCGGGGACGATGACCGAGGAGCCTGCGGGCGTGCCGGTGAGGATGACGTCGCCGGGTTCGAGCGTGAAGTGCTGGGAGAGGTCGGCCACGAGCTGCGCGAGCGGGAAGATGAGTCCGGCCGTGGTGTCGTCCTGGCGGAGCTCGCCGTTGACCCAGGCGCGTACGCGGAGGGCGGTGGGGTCGACCGTGCGGGCATCGATGAGGTCGGGGCCGAGGGGGGTGTAGCCGTCGCCGCCCTTGGAGCGGACGTTCGAGCCCTTGTCGTTCGCGCGCAGGTCGTAGAGGCCGAGGTCGTTCGAGGCGGTGACCCAGCCGACGTGGGCCCAGGCCTCGTCGATCGGGACGCGGCGTGCGGCGGTGCCGATGACGAGCGCGATCTCGCCTTCGAACGCGAGCAGTTCGGTGCCGGCGGGGCGCTCGACCGTGCCGCCGGAGACTCCGACGGAACTGGCGGGCTTGAAGAAATACGAGGGGGCGGCGGGGCGCCTGCCGCGCTGGTCGGCCCGGGAGGCGTAGCTCAGGTGGATCGCGATGATCTTGCCGGGGCGGTGGATGGTATCCGTCACGGGGCGCCTCCTCGCGCTCGTCTGCGTTGTCGTGCAGGACGCCTTGTGCGTCGTATTCGAAATCATATATCATCGGTTCACCCCTCGGCAAGCACTCCGGATCCGCATCCGCTGCACGCCGTGACAATGCGGTCACAACCAAAGGAGACACCCCATGAGCGGGCAGTCACAGGATGGGTTCACGCCCACCGGAACCATCGCGACACCGGCCGATCGGCGCCGTGTCGTCTTCGCAACCGTCGTCGGCACCACCGTCGAGTGGTACGACTTCTTCATCTACGCCACGGCGGTCGGCCTGGTGTTCGGACAGCTGTTCTTCGAGCCGCTCGGCGCGGACAGCGCGCTCATCGCCTTCGCGACGGTCGGCGTGAGCTTCCTGTTCCGGCCGCTCGGCGCATTCCTCGCCGGCCACTACGGCGACAAGCTCGGCCGCAAGACCGTGCTCATGTGGACGCTGATCCTGATGGGCGCGGCGACCGCCCTCATCGGCCTGCTCCCGACGTACGAGACGATCGGCATCACGGCGCCGATCCTGCTGGTGCTGCTGCGTATCATCCAGGGCATCTCGGCCGGTGGCGAGTGGGGCGGCGCGGTGCTGATGGCCGTCGAGCACGCTCCCCGCAAGAAGCGCGGCATCTTCGGCGCCTCCCCGCAGATCGGCGTGCCCCTCGGCCTGCTGCTCGCTTCCGGCGTCATGGCGCTGATGACCGTCATCGCCCCGGGCGACCAGTTCGCGACCTGGGGCTGGCGTGTGCCGTTCCTGCTCAGCGTGGTGCTGATCCTCGTCGGCTACTACGTGCGACGCAAGGTCGAGGAGAGTCCGGTCTTCACCGAGCTCGCCGAGCGCAAGGAGAAGGCGCGGATGCCGATCGCGCAGCTCTTCCGCAGGCACCTGCTGCTCGTGATCATCGCCGCGTTCGTGTTCGCCGGCAACAACGCGGTCGGCTACATGACCACCGGCGGGTACATCCAGGGCTACGCCACGAACCCCGAGGGCCCCATCGGCCTCGAGCGCGGTCCGGTCCTCTGGGCCGTCGCCGGCTCGGCAGTCACCTGGCTGCTCACGACGCTCCTCGCCGGGTGGCTGTCCGACCGCATCGGTCGTCGGACGACGTATCTCATCGGCTGGGGGCTGCAGCTGGTCGGCGTGTTCACGCTGTTCCCCCTCGTCAACACCGGTGAGATCGGACTCCTGTTCGCCGGTCTCGCGATCCTCACGATCGGCCTCGGCTTCACGTACGGGCCGCAGGCGGCGCTGTACGCCGAGCTGTTCCCCGCCAGCATCCGGTTCTCGGGCGTCTCGATCTCGTACGCGATCGGTGCGATCGCGGGTGGCGCGTTCGCGCCCACCATCGCCACGGCGATCGTGAGCGCGACGGGGTCGACGCAGGCCGTCACCTGGTATCTCGCAGGCATGACCGTCCTGGGCCTGATCGCGACGCTGCTGCTGCGCGATCGCTCCGGGATCCCGCTCGGTCCGGATCACGAGGAGGAACAGTCCGTCAGCCCGATCTACGGACTCGCGAAGGCCTGATCCCTTCCGCGCTCCGACCCCGCTCCCGTCGCACTTCCTGTCGCCTGCGTCCGCACCGCGCGACAGGAAGTGCGACGGGAGCTCGCATGTGCAGGAGGTGGGGCGTCAGCCGTCCAGGGCCTCGCGGATGACGGATGCCGATCGCTGCAGTCGCGCGGCGATCTCGGCGTCGTCGAGGTCGGTCGCCACGTGGACCACGGCGATCGCCGACGGGCGCTGACCGCGGAGCACGAGCGGAACCGCCACCGACTGCACCGTCGGGATGACCTCGTCATGGCTCGTCGCATAGCCCCGGTCCTTCGTGAGCTCGACCGAGTCGCGCAGCTCCGGTGACGCGTCGTCGGGCCAGTCGCCCGGGGAGAGCTGGGCGAGAATCGCCTTGCCCGGGGCGCCGACGGTGACGGGATGCCGTGCGCCGGGGCGCTGGGCGACGCTCGCGACCGCGTGGCGGGGTTCGACGCTCGCCAGGGTGATGCACTCGGCGCCGTCGAGCACCGCCAGGAAGCAGGTCATCCCGAGCTCGTTCGCGATCGCGGTGAGTTCGGGGAGAGCCTCGGCCTGAAGGTCGTGGGCGACCCCGGCCGCGAGTGCGGCCATCCGGGCGCCGAGGCTCACGGCTCCGGCCGCATCCCGCGCGACGAGACCGTGGTCTTCGAGCGTACGCAGCAGTCGATAGGCGATCGATCGATGCACGCCGAGGCGGGTCGCGATCTCGTCGATCGTGAGAGGGCCGCGCGCATCTGCCAGCACCTCGAGGATGCGGATGCCTCGGCTGAGGGTCTGCGAGGCGGGGGAGGCGCCGGTGCTCTCGGGCATGCGGGTGCTCCCTTGCGATCGCGGGCAGGGCGGATTAGGCTGTGTTCAATAGTAGAACGCTGTGTTCGAATATAGAACAAGCTCGCGGGGGATGCAAGGCCCGACGCGCAGGACCCGACGAAGAAGTCCGGAAGGAATCGACGACGATGCAGTTCCACCACCACGGCTACGTCTCCGCTGACCCGCGCGTGCAGGACGCCGCCGGAATCGGAGCCGCCCGCCCCGACGATCTTCCCGACGAGATCGATGTGCTCATCGTCGGCTCCGGGCCCGCGGGCATGCTGCTCGCCGCCCAGATGGCGCAGTACCCCGGCATCGCCACCCGCATCATCGAGAAGCGCGACGGGCGCCTCCCGCTGGGTCAGGCCGACGGCATCCAGCCGCGCAGCGTCGAGACCTTCCAGGCGTTCGGATTCGCCGAGCGGATCATCGCCGAGGCCTACAACATCGGCTGGATGAACTTCTGGGGACCGAACCCCGACAAGCGAGACGAGATCATCCGCACCTCGCGCACCGCCGACTACGCCTATGACATCTGCGAGTTCCCGCACCTGATCGTGAACCAGGCGCGCGTCCTCGACTACTTCGCCGAGGCGGCGGCGAACGGACCCGGACGGATCGTCCCCGACTACGGGGTCGAGTTCACCGGCCTCACGGTCCACGAACAGGGGGAGTACCCCGTCGAGGTGGGCATCCGCTACGTCGCAGGCGAGCGTGCGGGAGAGGAGCGGACCGTCCGGGCGAAGTTCGTCGCGGGATGCGACGGCGCTCGCAGCGGCGTGCGACAGGCCATCGGTCGCACGCACGTCGGCGCCTCCGCCGCACACGCGTGGGGCGTGATGGACGTGCTCGTCAACACCGACTTCCCGGACTGGCGCACCAAGTGCGCGATCAACTCCGAGGCGGGCAACATCCTGCACATCCCGCGCGAGGGCGGCTACCTCTCGCGCATGTACATCGACCTCGGCGAGGTCGCGGACGACGATGATCACCGGGTGCGTCAGACGCCGATCGAAGAGATCATCCGCCGGGCGAACGAGATCCTGCATCCGTACACGCTCGACGTGCGCGAGGTCGCCTGGCACAGCGTGTACGAGGTCGGACACCGCGTCACCGACGGCTTCGACGACGTGATCGACGAGTCGGGGCGCACGCCGCGGGTGTTCCTCACCGGCGACGCCTGCCACACGCACAGCGCCAAGGCCGGGCAGGGTATGAACGTCTCGATGCAGGACGGTTTCAACCTCGGCTGGAAGCTGGGCTCCGTGCTCACGGGCCGTGCGCCCGAGGCGCTGCTCGCGACCTACGGCGCCGAGCGCCGACCCGTGGCGCAGCAGCTGATCGACTTCGACCGCGAGTGGTCGAGCCTGATGGCCCGCAAGCCGGAGGAGATCTCCGACCCCAACGATCTCGCGACCTACTACCTCGCCACCGCCGAGTTCCCGTCGGGATTCATGACGCAGTACACGTCGTCGATGATCACCGGGACCGACGCGCACCAGGCGCTCGCCGCGGGGTACCCGCTGGGGAAGAGGTTCAAGTCGGCCGAGGTCGTGCGCGTCGGCGACGGCAACGTCACCCACCTCGGACACCATGCGAAGGCGGACGGCCGCTGGCGCGTCTATGCCTTCGGCGACCGCACCGGGGAAGCGCTCGCGGCATGGGCCGCCGACGCCGAACCGCTGTTCGCGCGCTTCACCCCGGCGGATGCGGACGTCGACGCGGTCTTCGATGTGAAGGCCGTGTATCAGCAGCCGTTCGAGGAGGTGGAGGTCACGTCCGCCCCGGCGCTGTTCCAGCCGAAGACGGGCCCGCTCGGTCTCACCGACTGGGAGAAGGTGTACGCGGCCGGTCCCAGCAAGTGGACCGAGACCGACATCTTCGCGGCGCGCGAGCTGTCGCGTGACGGCGTGGTGGTCGTGGTGCGCCCCGACCAGTACGTGGCGGCGGTCCTGCCGCTGGATGCGGTGGGCGAGCTGTCCGAGTTCTTCGACGGGGCTCTGCTCCCGGCGCGCTGATACTCCTCGACATGACACGTGTCATGTCGAGATGATGACACCGCCCTCCGGCCCTGGTCGCGTCGCCCGGCCAGGCTGGAGGCATGAACAACACCTCTGTGGATGGGCCGGCGACGCGGGCCGCTGCGCGACCGGCATCCGAAGCCTCGAATGCCGCACCGGTGGTGCTCGAGCTGATCGGCGTCCGGCGCCACTTCGGCTCGGGCGACCGCCGCGTCCAGGCCGTCGACGGGGTGGACCTGTCGATCCGCCGCGGCGAGGTCGTCGCACTGCTCGGACCGAACGGCGCGGGCAAGACGACCACACTCGACATGCTGCTCGGACTCACCGAGCCCAGCAGCGGCAGCGTGCAGGTGCTCGGCGTCACGCCCGATCAGGCGACCTCGAGCGGGGCGATCGGCGCGGTGCTGCAGACCGGCGGCCTCCTGGGCGACCTGACCGTGGGTGAGACCGTGCGTCTCATCGCCTCGCTGTACGGAGCCGGGGCAGCCGCGCGGGTGCCGGAGGTCCTGGCCCGCGCCGACCTGGAGCACCTCGCCCGCCGCCGGGTGTCCAAGTGCTCGGGTGGAGAGCAGCAGCGGGTGAAGTTCGCCCTCGCCATGGTGTCCGACCCCGACATCCTCGTGCTCGACGAGCCGACGGCCGGCATGGACGTCACAGCACGGCGGCACTTCTGGGACGTGATGCGGGCGGACGCGGATGCCGGGCGCACGATCATCTTCGCGACCCACTACCTCGAGGAGGCCGAGCAGTTCGCCCGCCGGACCGTGGTGATGCATCGCGGGACGATCGTCGCGGACGCTCCGACCGCCCTGCTGCGGGCGAGCCTCGGGGAGCGCACCGTGTCGGCGACGGTCGGCACGACCTCTGCGGCACTCGTCACCACCCTGAACGCGACCGACGGCGTCACCGCGGTGCGGCTGGACGGGGATCGCCTCAGCCTGCGCGCGACCGATTCCGACGCGGCCGCCCGCATCCTGCTCGACAACGGCGCACACGATCTCGAGATCGCCGCCCCCACCCTCGAAACCGCCTTCACGGCGCTCACGGAGAACTGACATGCTCGTCTCACCCACCATGCTGCGGATCGAAGGCGTCCGCCAGCTGCGCAACCCGTACACGCTCGCGTTCACCCTCGCGATGCCGGTCGCGATGTACCTGCTGTTCGGCGCCGGGATGGGCTACGGCTCGCTGTCGGCAGGCAACGGCAATGTGTCGTTCTACGTGATGACGTCGATGGCCGCCTACGGCACGGCGGTCGCGATGAGCTCTCTGACGTCGCTCGCCGCGACCGAGGCGAAGCAGGGGTGGGGGCGTCAGCTCGCGATGACCCCGCTGACCACGGCCGGCTACGCACTGACCAAGCTGCTCACCTCTGTCGCCTTCGCGGCGCTGGCGCTGCTGGCGGTGTTCGCCGCGGGCATGATGACCGGAGCGCACGTCGACGACACCTGGCGCTGGGCGGCGACAGCCGGCATCATCCTCGGGATCGGACTGATCTACGGTCTCTTCGGTCTCGGCGTCGGACTGTTCTTCAGCTCCGACTCGGCGGCCGCTCTCGCCTCGATCTCGATGACCTTCTTCGCCTTCTTCGGCAACGTGTTCATGCCGCTCGACGGCGTCATGCTCGACATCGCCCGCTTCACGCCCCTCTACGGCTTCGTGGCTCTGAGCCGGTGGCCGCTGACCGAGGGGGTGCTCACCACGGGTCAGACCGACGAGCTGTGGATGCTGTTCCTCAACGTCGCCGTATGGCTCGCGCTGTTCGTGCTGCTGGTCACGATGGGCATGAAGCGCTCCCGGGCGCGGCAGTGACGGCATCCGGCGACAGTAGGTTGGACGGATGACGCAGTACTCGAAGCGAGAGGCACCGGAGGAAGCCGGCGCCTCTCGCGACGCCGCGCGGGCCGCTGCTCTCGGAGCGCCCCCGGCAGCCTGGTCGGCTCCCGGGGCGCGGGCCCCGCGCGGACCGGTGGGGAAGGACCCCTGGGCGCGATTCGGGTGGTTGATGGCCGTGATCTGGCTGGTCTTCCTCGTCTACCCGGTGATCGCGCTGCTGCGGTCCGAGGCGTCGCCGGCCTGGGTCATCGTGGGCTGGGTCGCCCTGGTCACCTTCGTCCTGCTCTACGTCACCGGCTTCATGCACGGCATGCGCGGCGGCGGGGGGTTGGGGCGGCCGCCGTCGATGCGGCAGTGGATCACGTTCGTGGCCCTCATCGCGTGCGTGCTGGTCTCGGTGCCGGCCGAGGGCGGGTCGGCGCTCAGCTTCCTGCCGTTCATCATGTCTTTCGCCTCCTACGGTCTCACACGCGTGTGGCACTGGATCACGACCGTCGCCGCTGTCGCCGTCACGGCGCTCTGCGTCTTCCTGCTCCCCGGTGGCCTCAACTACCTGTCGGTCCTGGCGATCGTGGGGCTGCTCGGCGTGGTCAACACGGTGTCGACGTGGCTCATCATCCGCTCGGCCGAGGCGGAGCAGCTCGGCCTCGAGCTGGCGACGAGCGAGGGACGCGAAGCGGTGGCCCGCGACGTGCACGACCTGATCGGCCACTCGCTGACGGTCGTCGGACTCAAGGCGCAACTGGTGCGGCGGCTCATGGACTCCGACCCGGAGCGGGCGAAGGCCGAGCTCGCCGACATCGAGCGGCTCACCGCGGAGGCGATCGCCGGCGTCCGTTCGACGGTCGCGGGAACGCGCGCGACGACGCTGGTCGAGCAGCTCGCATCGTCGCGGGACTCGCTTCGCGCGGCGGACATCGAGTTGACGGTCGAAGGCGAGCCGGGCGCGCTGTCCCCGGTGCAGGCGATCACCGCGAGCTGGATCCTGCGTGAGGCGACGACGAATGTGCTCCGGCACTCGCAGGCCCGCAGCGTCCGCGTCGCGTTGGCTCCGGGGCGGATGATCGTAGAGGACGACGGCGGAGGCGTCCGCGCGCCCGAGGGCAACGGCATCCGGGGGATGCGGGAGCGGGCGGCGGTGGCAGGGGCGGGTTTCGCGATCGGAACGGCGGATGCGGGCGACGCGGGCACCCGTGTGGAGCTGACCTGGTGAGCGCTTCCAGCGATGGTGCAGTGATCCGTCTGCTGATCGCCGACGACCAGGCGCTGGTTCGCGGGGCACTGGGCGCGCTGCTCGACCTGGAGCCCGATCTCGCCGTGGTCGGCATGGCGGCCGACGGAGCCGAGGCCGTGCGCCTCGCGGAAGACCTCCGTCCCGACGTCTGCCTGATGGACATCCAGATGCCCGGGATGGACGGCGTGGAGGCCACGCGTCGCATCCGCGAGGCGAGTCCGGCGACGCGGGTGCTGGTCGTGACGACCTTCGCGCGGCCGGGGTACCTGCGGTCGGCGCTGGACTCCGGAGCCAGCGGCTTCATCGTGAAGGACACACCCGCCGAGCAGCTGGCCGAAGCGGTGCGTCGAGTGCATTCCGGACTGCGGGTGCTGGATCCGGCACTCGCCGCCGAGGGGCTCTTCGATGGCGCGAACCCGCTGAGTGAGCGGGAGCGACAGGTGCTGCGCCTGGCGGCCGACGGGCGCTCGGCCGCGGCCATCGCGGCGGAGGTGTTCCTGTCCGCCGGAACCGTGCGGAACCATCTCTCCGCGGCGATCGGGAAGACGGGTGCGGCGAACCGGGCGCAGGCCGTGCGGATCGCACTCGACAAGGGCTGGATCTGACGCTCAGTCGTCTCCAGCGGATGGCGACAGTGCACGCTGTGCCGCGGCCTGCTTCTGCCGTGCGAGCCAGGTGTGGCCGGCGATCGCGGCCCGGACCTCGGCGGAGTAGTCCCTCCCTCCGTCCGGGTGACGAAGGAGGTTCCTCCGGTGGAAGGGAGACTCCTCCCGGTGAGGGCCGCTGCGGTCGATCCGCCGGGCGAGTTCGCTGAGGCTGTCGCGGCCGGCTTCGTGGTACTCCTGGCGCTCCGCTTGGTACAGGCGGATCAGGCACGAGTCGTCGGCCATCGAGGTGATCGTGTACCGGGAGTCGAGGTACAGGTCGCCGTGCTGTTCGACCAGGAACCACGAGCCCGGCTCATGATCGACGTAGCGCATCGCATCGCGCACCTCGGCGATGCGGGCGGCGTCGCCCCACTCCTCGACGGGAGGGATCGCTTCGAGGGGTCGTCGCAGGGCGGCATCGAGCGGGAGGTACCCGAATGTCGGAGGGGCGTCGCGATACAGGGTGAGGCAGGCGACCCGGCCGCACTCAGTGCATGTGACCTGGCTCTCGACCCGCTCCATCAGGGCGGAGGCGTGCAGCAGTCGGAGGTCGGCGAGGCGGACGGCTCCGCCGGGTGCTTTGAGCACTCCTGCGTCGACCCCAGCCACGAGAGCGGTGACCGTGCCGTCGACGTCGAAGGAGCCGTCGCCGGCGCGCACGATCAGATCGCGGCACACCGGGCAGTCCTCGTCCGCCGGACGGCACGTGTCCTTCGGATCGTCCGCGGTGACGGCCACACGCTGCAGGTCTCCGGCTCGACGGCCCCCATGCTTCACGAACTCCGGGCGCAGATAGGCGGCCTCGAGGACGAAGTAGCGGTCCCCGTCTGCGAACCTCCACGGGACGTCGAAGATGGCCTTGAAGTCGGCGAAGGTCGCATCGTCGTCGATACCCAGGATCCACTCCGCGGCGTCGAGGCCCCGCGGAGCGAACCGTGTCGGCGTGAGATGCAGGATCACGGCGACGACCGCGTCGTCGTGCATCACGATCTCTCCGCCCGACTCGAAGAGCAGGTGCTGCGAGAGCACGGCCGGTTCGCCGATGCGGCGCTCGGAGATCTCCACCGGTTCGGGGCCGAGCACATCGATCAGACGCACCACGGGCGTATCCTCTCGTGCCAGGCAGAGGGCGTCGAGGATCAGGGGCATCCGGTCATGCTCTCGACGTCGCGTCACCCGACCAGTATCCGTCACCGAGGAGGGCGGCTCCACCGACCTTCACCCGGTCACGATGCGCCGACCGCTCTGGTGCGACGTCGGTGGCCGCGCGTACCGTGGACGCCGATGGGCGACGGCGCCCGACAGGAGGAGTGCGTGATGGATTGGAAGATCGAACTCATCTTCGTCCCGGTCTCGGATGTCGACCGGTCGAAGGCCTTCTACGAGAAGATCGGCTTCCACGCCGACCACGACCAGACGCCCGTCGAGGGGCTGCGGTTCGTGCAGATGACTCCACCGGGCTCGGCCTGCTCGATCGCCTTCGGCACGGGCCTCGGGAACGACCTGGAGCCGGGGCAGCAGAACACGATCCAGGTCGTGGTGCCCGATGCGGATGAGGCGCTGGCGCATCTGCAGGGACTCGGCGTCGAAGCCCGCGGCGTGGAGGACATGGACTGGGGCCGGTTCGTGTCCTTCGACGACCCCGACGGCAACACCTGGACGCTGCAGGAGCTGCCCGACTACGGAGCTCGGGGCTAGACGACGGTGGTCGCCGACATCGACGCGGTGTCGGCGACCACCTCGACCTTGAAGCCTGCGGTGTTCTCGAGCCACCCCGCGTAGTGCTGTTCGCCGCCGGCGTGCGGGTAGCGCTCGGCGTAGAGCGGGTGCCAGCCGTGCGCCGGGGCCTCGGTCATGAGCGCATCCACGGCACGGGCGTCGCCACCGCGGAACGCCAGATGGTTGAGCCCGGCGCGACGACGGTCGTGGGCGGCATCCGACAGATTCGGAGAGGTCGTGAAGGTGAGGTAGGTCCCGCCCGCGGCCCAGGATTGCCCGCCACCCCATTCGCTGTCGAGCGTGAAGCCCAGACGATCGAGGATCCAGCGCCATTCCGTGCGCACGGCATCGAGGTCGGCGACCCACAGTTCGACGTGATGGAGACCCGGCATCCTCCGAGTCTGCCAGTCGAGTCAGGAGTTCACGCGGATGATCTCCTGCTGGTACGGCGCGATCACATCCCCGGAGATGCGCAGGTCGAGGAGCAGGAAGCGGCGGGTGGAGGCGTCCTCGGCGGTCCAGCTCTCGAGACGGGCGAGGTCGGCGAGCGAGCGAACGACCACGCCTTCGGCTCCGACGGCGGCGCCGAACGCGGCGAAGTCCACCTCGGGGATGCGCATCGGTCCCTCGGCCAGGCCCTTGAGGCCGTACAGGTTCACCTCCGCGCCGTACGCCGCGTCGTTCCAGACGACGGCCATGCCCCGGCCGCCGGCCGCGCGGACGGCGGATTCGAGGTCGGCGATCGCCATCAGCCCTCCGCCGTCGCCCGAGGTGAGCACCACGGTCGATTCGCGTCGCGCCAGAGCGGCCCCGACGACGCTCGGCCAGCCCTGGCCGATGGACTGGAACGCGGTGCCGATCATCATCATGCGATCGGGGGCGGCAACCGGCCAGTACATGTTCGCCCAGCCGATGAAGTGGCCCCCGTCGGACACGACGACGCGGTCCTCCGGAAGCAGCTCGGCGATGCGGCGAGCCGCGGAGCGCGGGTCGAGGCGGCCATCGGCGGCGAGGTCGTCACCGGCCTCGTACGCCCGGGCTGCTGCGACATCGACGATCTCCCGCCACGGGCTCGACGGCACGGAGTCACCGAGCCGGGACACGAGGGCCTCGGCGGCCAGACGGGCATCGGCGCGCACGAACCCGCCGACGTGGGCATGGGTGGCAGCGGGGGCGATGTCGATCTGGAAGACCCGTGTGCCGGGGGCGAACAGCTCGCCGAACCGCATCGTGAACTGGTTCAGTGAGGCGCCGAAGACGACGGCGACGTCAGCCGTGCGGATGAGCTCCATCGCGCCGTCGGCACCGAATCCGCCGGTGACGCCGAGGTCGTACTGCGACTCGGGGAACACGCCACGGCCGAGCGCCGACGACGCCGTCAGCGCTCCGGTCGCGGCGGCGAGTTCACCCAGCGCCGCGCTCGCACCGGACAGCCAGGCACCGCGGCCCGCGAGCAGGAACGGCCGCTCGGCGCCGGCCAAGGCGGCGGCGATCTCGTCGAGCATCCCGTCGGCGAACTCGCCGCGCGGTGCGAGCGGTGCCGGGATGCGCGGTGACGGGGCCTCCGGCACATCGCCCGCTTCGAGCGCCGCGACGTCGTAGGGGATCGCGAGCACGACCGGGACGCGGTAGGTCAGGGCGTGCTCGATCGCGATGACCGTGGTCGCCGCGGCATCCGCGCGGCCCACCGTATAGGTGCGGGCTCCGACGGCCGAGGCGAGCGCGATCTGGTCGACGTCCCACGGACG
Source organism: Microbacterium sp. MYb66 (assembly GCF_002979435.1). Classification (GTDB taxonomy): domain Bacteria; phylum Actinomycetota; class Actinomycetes; order Actinomycetales; family Microbacteriaceae; genus Microbacterium. Next base: position 32,739 of record NZ_PCOV01000008.1, read on the forward strand.
CGGTCCGGAGGTCGGCTCGTCGCCGACCACGAGCACGAGCGGCACATGAGCCTGCACGGCCTCCGCCAGCGCGGTGAGGGTGTTGGTGAACCCGGCGCCGTAGGTGGAGGTTCCGGCAGCGATGCGCCCGGACGCGCGGAAGTGGGCGTCGGCGGCGACGACGGCGCCCTGCTCGTGACGGACGGCGGTGAACACGGCATCCGTCTGCGTCTCGATGGCATCGAGGAAGTAGGCGTTGCCGTTGCCCATCACGCCGAAGACGGCATCGATGTGCTGGGCGAGCGTGAGAGCGACGTGCGCGGAGACGGTGGGCATGCGAGAGCCTTTCGAGACAGGGACGGAGGAACTGCGGTTTCCGTATGTGTCTCGCCTCCGCGTCTTCGCGAAGTGCTTCGTGCCTCTTTTTCAGGCACCGGTCGGGCCGGACCCGCCCAGTCTATCGGCGCAGCGCACAGGCGGGCGGGTGGATGCGGGAGAATGCACGAATGACTGATGCGGCTATCGAGCGCGAGACGCTCACCTGGGACGGCTTCGGCGCGGCGACGCGCGATCTGGCACGAAACATCCTCGACAGTGGATTCATGCCGGAGGTCGTCGTGGCGATCGCGCGTGGAGGGCTGCTTCCGGCGGGGGCGATCGCGTACGGTCTCGGAGCCAAGAACTGCGGGGCGATCAATGTCGAGTTCTACACCGGCATCGGTACGGTGCTCGATGCCCCCGAGGTGCTTCCTCCCGAACTCGACATGGCCTATCTCGACGGGCGCCGGGTGCTCCTCGTCGACGACGTCGCCGACTCCGGCCGCACACTCGCCCTCGCCGTCCAGCTGTTGAAGGACAAGGGCGCCGACGTGCGGTCGGTCACGATCTACACCAAGCCGTCGACCATCATCCAGCCCGACTTCGCCTGGAAGGACACCGACCTCTGGATCAACTTCCCGTGGTCGTACCGGGGAACCGTTCGCGAAGAGGACCAGGGGCTCGCGCCGTCCGCGTGAGCGCCCGCACGCGGTTCACGCGTGCAGCAGCGACCGCAGGGTCTGGATCGTGTCGGCTTCGGCGGCGGTCTTGTCCGGACGGTAGCCCTTCACGCGGGCGAAGCGCAGCGCGATGCCACCCGGGTAGCGCGGGGAGCGCTGCACACCGTCGATCGCGATCTCCACGACGATGTCCGGCCGCAGGAACACGGTGGATGCCGTGCGGCGCGTCTCGTGCTCGGGGAACTCGGCGGTCTGCCAGCGCAGCAGCTCGTCGGTGAGGCCCTTGAAGGTCTTGCCGACCATGACGAAGCCGCCGGGGTCGCCGAACTCGCCGTCGGGATCGCGCGCCCCGAGGTGCAGATTCGACAGCCAGCCGCGTCGGCGGCCGGAGCCCCACTCCGCGCCCAGGACCACCAGATCGAAGGTCAGCACGGGCTTGACCTTGATCCAGGACTTGCCTCGGCGTCCGGCCGTGTAGGGCGCGTCGACGGACTTGACCACGACGCCTTCGTGTCCTGCGGCGAGAGCTTCGCGCGACAGCTGCTCGGCGGCCTCGGCATCGTCGGTGACGATGCCGGGCATCCGCCACTCGCCGGCCACGCGCTCGAGTTCGGCCAGCCGGACGGTGAGCGGCTCGTCGAGCAGGTCGCGCCCGTCCACGTGCAGCACGTCGAAGAACCACGGGCGCAGCACGAGCTCGCGGGACACGTCGGCGCCGAACCTCGACATCGTCTCCTGGAACGGACGTGGTCCGCCGTCTTCGTCGAGCGACAGCGTCTCACCGTCGAGGATGACGTCGTGCACCGGCAGCGACCGCACGATCTCGACGATCTCCGGCACGCGGTGGGTGATGTCGGCGAGGCTCCGCGTGTAGACGCCGACCTCGTCGCCGTGACGATGCACCTGGATGCGGGCGCCGTCGAGCTTGTATTCGACGGATGCCCGACCGGTGATCTCCAGTGCGGCGGTCGCCGTCGCCGCGGTGGCTGCCAGCATCGGCAGGACCGGGCGCCCGACCTGCAGCCCGACCGCCTCCAGATCGCCCTCCGCTCCGGTGAGCGCGATGAGTGCGGTCTCGCCGAGGTCGCCCGACAGCATCGCCGCTCTGCGGACGACGGCCGGTGCGCGGTCGGCCGCGCGGGCGATCGCGTCGGTGAGCACCCCGGAAAGCGCGCCGGTGCGCAGCTCGCCGAGCATCGCCCTGGCGAGGAAGTCCCACTCGACGGCGGTGGCGCCTGACGCGAGCTCGCCGAGGATGCGGGTGCGTGCCGCCGCCGACCCGGAACCGGAGGTCGCGGCGAGGGCATCCAAGGAGCGGTCGACGTCGCCGACGGTCAGGGTGGGACCGTCGGCGTGTGCGATGTCGAGCGCCGCGATGCCGCGCCAACCCACGCCCAGCCGTCCTTGACGCGGCGAGGCGAGCAGGAGCCCCATGACGGCGGGGATCTCGGACACGTCGGCGCGCGCGAGCAGATCGGCGAGGGCCTCGATCTTGGCGAGGCGGGACGACGTCGCCCCGACGCGGTCGGCTGTGGTGACGAGCTCTTCGAGCTTCATCCCCGCATTCTCGCACCGGCCCCCGACACTCGGTCGGCGTCGCGTCTCAGCGCCCGCGGAACTCCGGCTTCCGCTTCTCCTGGAACGCGGCGAACCCCTCGCGGTAGTCATCGGTGTCGCACAGCGCGGCCTGTGCGGCGTTCTCGATGCCGACCGCATCCCAGAGCGCGAGCCTCTCGTCGCGGATCCTCGCGATCAGCTCCTTGCTCGCGAGGAACGCGGCCGTGGCACCGCGGGCGGCAGCAGCCGCGGCATCCGTCGTCGCCTGCACCACCTCGTCATCGGGGAACACGCGCGAGAACAGGCCGGACGCGACGGCCTCCGCACCGCTCATCAGGCGCCCCGTGTAGATCAGGTCGAGGGTCTTGTGGGCCCCGAGCCGGTCGAGGAAGAGGGCGTGGCCACCGGAGTCGAGCGTCGCGCCGAGCGCGGCGAACGGGGACCCGATCTTCGCGGACTCGGCGACGTACACGACATCGGTCGCGATCAAGAGGCCGAGTCCGACGCCGAGACAGGCGCCGTGCGCGACCGCGAACGTCGGCGCGGGGAAGCGTGCCATGCGCTGCAGCAGCGGGGTGACGAGGCCGCCGAGATAGCCGAGCACGTCGTCGTCTCTCGGGTCGACGCCGGAGATGTCGCGCCCGGCGCAGAACGCCCGTCCCTCGCCACGGAGCACGAGCGCCCGCACCCCTGCGTTCTCCGCCGCATCGTACGCGGCATCCAGCTCGTCCAGCGCCTGCTCGTCGAGGGCGTTCCGCTTCGCCGGTGCGTTCAGCACGATGGTGGCGACGTCGTCGGCGATGGTGAGGTCGATCATGGGGGCCTCCGGGTCAGACGTCGTAGTCGACGACCACACGGTCGCTGGTCGGGTGGGACTGGCAGGTGAGCACGAATCCGCGCTCGAGCTCGTCGGGCTCCAGTGCGTAGTTCTCGGTCATGGTCACGCTGCCCTCGATGACTCGCGCCCGGCAGGTGCCGCATACACCGCCCGCGCACGCGAACGGGGCGTCGGGCCGCACGCGCAACGCCGCATTGAGCACCGACTCGTGCGCGTCGACCGGGCTCTCCACGGTGGAGGAGACGCCGTCGAGCGTGACCTCGATGCGCACGGTCTTCTGGCCGGAGCGGACCTGCACGGGACGGGCGGCACGAGCGGGTTCGTCGCCGGTCGTGAACAGCTCGAAGCGGATGTGCGAGCGGTCGACGCCGACATCGGTCAGCACGTCGCGACACAGATCCACCAGGGCGAGCGGGCCGCACAGGAACCACTCGTCGACCGTCGCGGGCGGGATCAGCGTGCCGAGGATCGTCCGGAGCTTCTCCTCGTCGATCCGGCCCGACAGCACCGGCGCCGCCCGCTGCTCCCGCGAGAGCACGTGGTGCAGCACGAGCCGGGTCGGATACCGGTCCTTCAGATCGGCGAGATCTTCCAGGAACATCACGTCGAGCGTGGCGCGGTTCGTGTAGAGCAGCGTGAACCGCGAGGTGTCGGAGCGGGTCAGCACCGTGTGCGCGAGCGCCATCAGGGGCGTGATGCCGGAGCCTGCGGCGATCCCGACGACGTGACGGTGGTCGAGGTCGTCGAGGGCGGACGTGAACGTTCCCTGCGGGCTCATCACGTCGATCTCGAACCCGGGCTGGAGGCCGGTCTGCGCCCATGTCGAGAACAGTCCGCCCTCGTCGCGCTTCACGGCGACGCTCAGGCGGGTGTCACGGCCGTCGTCGCGGTGCTCCGGCGCGCGACAGAGCGAATACGAGCGTCGCACCTCGACGCCGTCGAGCGTGGTGCGCAGGGCGACGTACTGGCCGGGCAGGTGGTCGTACTCGTCGGCGAGGGCTGCGGGCACGGTGAACGTCACCTCGACCGCGTCGTCGGTGAGCGGACGCACGTCTTCGACCGTGAGGGTGTGGAAACGGGCGCGCTTTCGAGGAGCAGCGGTCTCGCGCGGAGCCGTCGATCGCGGGACGGATGCCGGGGCGGACGTGAAGAGCGACATGTCAGTGCACCTTGAAGTGGTCGAAGGGCTCGAGGCACGCGCGGCACTCGAACAGCGCCTTGCACGAGGTGGAGCCGAAGTGGGAGACCTCACGGGTGTCGAGGGAGCCGCAGCGCGGACAGCGCACGCTCAGGGAGAGTCGGATGGGACCGGTCGAAACCGCGGCCCGGCCGGAGGGCGGCGCGATGCCGTACTCCTCGAGCTTGGACTTGCCGGCATCCGTCATCCAGTCCGTGGTCCACGCGGGGGAGAGGACGAGGCGCACTTCGACCTCGTCGTATCCGGCCGCGGTGAGCGCGAGGATCACATCGTCGCGGATCGTGTCCATCGCGGGGCAGCCGCTGTAGGTCGGCGTGATGTCGACGTGCACGCGGGAGCCCTCGACCAGCACCGCTCGGAGCACGCCGAGGTCCTCGATCGTGAGGACGGGTACTTCGGGGTCGGGGACGGCAGCGGCGATCCGCCAGGCGTCCTGAGTGGCGGTCCGCGTCACCATGATGCCCCCGGATGCCGGCGGGCGAGCACCTGCATCTCGGCGAGGATGTGGCCGAGCGGCGTCGCATGGGCGCCGTGCCGTCCGCCGGCCGAGGATGCGGCGACCGGCGGGACCGTCAGCTCCGCTTCGGCGAAGACCGTGTCGACCACTCCATCGAATCCTGCGCGCAGGCTCGACGGGCGCACCGCCGCATCGCCGAGGCGACCGATCAGGTCGTCGTCGCGGAACAGCTCTTCGACATACGGCCAGACGTCACCGGTCGCGCGGATGATCCGGGCGCGGGACTCCTCGGTGCCTCCGGCGAGGCGCAGCATCCACTGCACCGCGTGATCGCGGTGGTAGTCGACCTCCTTGAGGGACTTCGCGGCGATGGCTGCGAAGGTCTCGTCGCTGCTGGAGCGGAGGGCGGAGTACAGCTCGAACATGTACGTGGCGACGACGAACTGCCGGGCGATCGTCTGAGCGAAGTCGCCGTTGGGCTGCTGCACGATCCAGGCGCACCGGAACTCCGGCTCGTCGCGGAAGAAGGCGAGGTCGTCTTCGCTGCGGCCGTCGTATGAGCCCGCGTAGTGCAGGAAGGAGCGCGCGTGTCCGAGGAGGTCGAGGGCGATGTTCCCGAGTGCGACGTCTTCCTCGAGCTCGGGGGCGCGGGAGATCCATTCGCCCAGCTGCTGGGAGAGGATCAGTGCGTCGTCGCCGAGGCGGAGCGCATATTCGGCGATGTCGGCGGAGGCGGCGACCGCGCCGGTGCCGGAGAGCTCCTGGGACAGTCGGAGCTCGTCGACCGAGACGTCGCCGTGGACGTCGATGTCGTCGTGTGCCGTGCTCACAGGTGCGGCACCCCCTCGGACGCCGTGTAGTACACCGCGTGGCGGTAGTTCTTGCCTGCAGGGCTCTCGAAATACGCGCCCTTGGCGTCGGGGTCGCTCGTCGTGATCGCGTCGGCGGGGGCGACCCAGATCGAGACGCCCTCGCCGCGCCGCGTGTAGAGGTCGCGGGCGTTGCGGATCGCCATCTCGGCATCCGGGGCGTGCAGGGAACCGACGTGCACGTGGCTCAATCCGCGGTTGGCACGGACGAAGACCTCCCACAGCGGCCAGGGTTCGCGCTCGTCCGCACCCGGGGTCGCCATCATGCCACCGCCTTCGTCTTCAGAGACTGCTTACGGGCGTACTCCGCGGCTGCCTCGCGTACCCAGGCGCCTTCTTCGTGGGCGGTCCGTCGGCGTTCCAGCCGCTCCGCATTGCACGGACCGTTGCCGCGCAGCACCTCGAAGAACTCGTCCCAGTCGATCTCGCCGATGATGTACCGGCCGGTCTCCTCGTCGAAGCGCAGCTCGGGGTCGGGCAGCGTGACGCCCAGGATCTCGGCCTGCGGCACGAGCATCCCGACGAAGCGCTGACGGAGCTCATCGTTCGAGAACCGCTTGATCTTCCACTTCATCGACTGCGCCGAGTTCGGGGACTGGTCATCGGGGGGACCGAACATCGCCAGGCTCGGCCAGTACCAGCGGTTCACCGCGTCCTGCGCCATCTGCCGCTGTTCCTCGGTGCCCTGCATGAGCGAGAGCAGGATCTCGAAACCCTGCCGCTGGTGGAAGGACTCCTCCTTGCACACGCGGACCATCGCCCGGCCGTAGGGCCCGTAGGATGCCCGGCACAGCGGTACCTGGTTGCAGATCGCGGCACCGTCGACGAGCCAGCCGATCGCGCCCATGTCGGCCCAGGTCGGGGTCGGGTAGTTGAAGATCGAGGAGTACTTGGCCTTGCCGCTGATGAGCTGATCCATCATCTCGTCGCGGGTGGTGCCGAGGGTCTGCGCGGCGGAGTAGAGGTAGAGGCCGTGGCCCGCCTCGTCCTGCACCTTCGCCATCAGGATCGCCTTGCGCTTGAGGCTCGGCGCGCGGGTGATCCAGTTGCCTTCCGGCTGCATGCCGATGATCTCGGAGTGCGCGTGCTGGGAGATCTGCCGCACGAGCGTCTTGCGGTACGCGTCCGGCATCCAGTCGCGCGGCTCGATGCGCTGCTCGTTCGCGATGAGCTCGTCGAACAGGCGTTCCTCATCGGAGATCTCGCCCACCAGGGACAGGTCTGCGGGACTGGTCATCGTCGACTCCTCAGCATCCGGTCATCTTTACTGACCGATCGTTAGGTAATTCTGACACAGCAAACTGCGCGATTCAAGCCGCAGTGCTCGGGCTCGCTCACTGCGAGCGGGAGATCAGCTCCAGGAGTGCGCGGCCGTAGGCCTCGGCGGGGTCCGGATGCTCGAAGGCGAGCGAGACGCCGGCGATCTCGATCTCGACCCGGAAGGCGTCGTCGAGACGCACCAGCGAACGGAAGGTGCCGCGCAGCAGTTCACGCAGCTGATCCTCGCCCGGGAGCCAGACCGCGTCGGCGAGGGTCACGGCGTCGAGCGCCCACTCCGTCGTGCCGTTGAAGGCCAGATCCGTGCCGCTCGGCGTCTGCCGCGCTTCGATCGTCATCTCGCTGACCGTGTACACCTCGGCCTCCGCTTCGAGTTCCACCTCGTTCGGCAGGTCGAGCTGGAACCGATCTCCTTCGGCGGGATGCCACACGAGTCCGGAATCCCGCAGGGCGACGGCCAGCTCGCGTGTGATCATCCCTTCACGCTAGACGACGGGATCCCCGGCAGAGGCCGGAGAAGCTGTGGACGCGCGGGTCGACGTGTCGGCGGGGTGAGGCAGAGTGGGGACATGACCTCCGCAGCCCCCGTCGACACCCGTGAGGCCGCGCTCGCCGCGCTGCGTGATCTCGTCGGCCGACCAGACGCCGATTTCCATGACGGGCAGTACGAGGCGATCGAGGCTCTGGTCGAAGGGCGCCGCCGTGCCCTCGTGGTGCAGCGCACCGGATGGGGCAAGTCGGCGGTGTACTTCGTGGCCACGCTGCTGCTGCGACGTCAGGGCGCCGGTCCGACCGTGCTCGTCTCGCCGCTGCTGGCGCTCATGCGCGACCAGATCGCGGCCGCCGAGCGCGCGGGAGTGCGTGCGGTCGCGATCAACTCCACCAACGCGCACGAATGGTCGGACGTGCTCGCGCAGCTCGATCGCGACGAGGTCGACGTGCTGCTGGTCTCGCCCGAGCGACTCAACAATCCCGCGTTCCGCGAGCAGCAGCTGCCGGCGCTCGTGCGCCGCATCGGGATGCTGGTGGTCGACGAGGCCCATTGCATCAGCGACTGGGGACACGACTTCCGTCCCGACTACCGGCGCCTGCGCGACCTGATCGCGCAGATGCCGGCCGATGTGCCGGTGCTCGCCACCACCGCGACCGCGAACAGCCGCGTCGTGGCCGACGTCGCCGAGCAGCTCGGCAGTCTCCAGCCCGACGGTGAGGCCGGAGCCGAGCCGGTGCTCACGATCCGCGGCCCGCTCGCGCGCACCTCGCTGCGGCTGGGTGTGCTGCGCCTGCGGGACTCGGCGAGCCGCCTGGCGTGGCTGCTGAGCCACCTCGACGACCTGCCCGGCTCCGGCATCATCTACACGCTGACCGTCGCGGCGGCCGTCGACACCGCCCGGCTGCTGCGCGATCACGGTCACGACGTCCGGGCGTACACCGGGCAGACCGACACCGACGAGCGCGCGGAATCCGAGGGGATGCTCAAGCGCAACGAGGTCAAGGCGCTCGTCGCCACGAGCGCGCTGGGCATGGGGTTCGACAAGCCCGATCTGGGCTTCGTACTGCACCTCGGGGCGCCGTCGTCACCCGTGGCGTACTACCAGCAGGTCGGCCGTGCCGGGCGTGCGAGTGAGAGCGCCGACGTGCTGCTGCTGCCCGGGGTCGAGGACCGCGACATCTGGCACTACTTCGCGACGGCATCGATGCCCGACCGGGAGCGGGCGGAGCGGGTGATCGACGCGCTCGGCGACGCTCCGATCTCGACGCCTGCGCTCGAGGCCATGGTCGACATCCGCCGCACGCCGCTCGAGCTGCTGCTCAAGGTGCTCGACGTCGACGGTGCGGTGCGACGCGTGCAGGGCGGCTGGGTCGCGACCGGCGAGCCCTGGACGTACGACGCCGAGCGCTACGAGCGCATCGCCGCCGATCGTGTCGCCGAGCAGCAGCACATGATCGACTACGAGCAGACCGACGGGTGCCGCATGGAGTTCCTGCAGCGCTCGCTCGACGACGACACGGCCGTGCCCTGCGGGAGGTGCGACAACTGCGCGGGCGGATGGTTCCCCCGCGAGATCGGGGAGTCCGCGAGCACGCAGGCCGCCGAGTCGCTCGATCGGGTCGGCGTCCCCATCGAACCGCGGCGGGCGTGGCCGACCGGAGCGGATCGGCTGGAGGTGCCGGTCAAGGGGCGGATCGCCGCTGACGAGCAGGCGGGAGAGGGGCGAGCGCTGGCTCGTCTGACCGACCTGGGCTGGGGTGGCGCGCTGCGCGACCTGTTCGCGGCGGGCGCGCCGGATGCCGCCGTGACGCCGCAGCTGCTCCAGGCCTGTGTCCGTGTCCTGGCCGGATGGGGCTGGGACGAGCGGCCGGTCGCCGTGGTGGCCTTGCCGTCACGATCGCACCCCCTGCTGGTCGACTCCCTCGCCCGCGGCCTCGCCGACATCGGGCGGCTGCCCTACCTCGGCGCGCTCGAACCGGTCGCCGGGGGCCCGAGTGGACAGCCGGGCGGGAACAGCGTCTTCCGTCTCGCCGGCGTCTGGGATCGCTTCAGCGCGCAGCACCTCGATGTTCCCGCAGGGCCCGTGCTGCTGGTCGACGATCTGGTCGACAGTCGCTGGACGATGACGGTCGCCGCGCGCACGATGCGCCAGGCGGGGGCGACCGAGGTCCTGCCCTTCGCGCTGGCGTTGCGCGGCTGAGGACGTGCCGCGTTCCCTCAGTCGTCGGCCGGAGCGACGCGCGGCGGCCAGGTGGTGGCCCCGAGTTCTCGCGAGATGTTCCGTGCGGTCTCGCGCAGGGCATTGAGGATCGCGTCGGAGGCGGGCGTCTGCGAAGTCGGCAGCACGACCGCGACGGCCGCGACGATGTCGTTCGAGGCGTCGGCGACGGGCGCAGCCAATGAGGATTCGCCCAACACCGCCTCGTCGAACTCGCCCGCGGTGCCGCGCTCGGCGATCGCCGGCAGCTCCAGGGTCAGGCGCGCGATGTCGGTGATCGTGTCACCGGTGAGGCTGCGCAGCGGCTGCTCGAAGACGCTCTGCTGGAACCCCAGGTCGTAGGCGAGCAGCACCTTGCCCATCGCCGAGGCGTGGGCCGGGATCGCGACCCCGGTCTCGAGCATCTGCTGGCTGTCGTCCGGGCGGAGGTTGTGGTGGATCACGAGGACGTCCGTGAAATGCGGCGCTCCCAGACGCACCGAGAGATTCGTGCGGCGCGCGAGCTCCTGCGTCCAGCGCATCGCCCGGGCGCGCACGTCGAGGGTGTCGAGGTACACGTTGCTCAGTCGCAGCAGGGTGGGGCCGAGCATGTACCGCTGACCACCGCGTTCCTTGGCCACGAGTCCGTGCGAGCGCAGCGATTTCACGATCCCGTGCACGGTCGACGGCGGCAGGCTGAGGGCTGCGGCGAGGTCGGTGATGCCGAGGTGGCGTGCTCCCTGGAGCAGTTCGAGGATCTTCGCCGCGCGGTCGATCGCCTGGATCACGGGGGAGCCTCCTTCCGGTGCGTCGTCGAGCCGGTGCGTGTGCCGTGCCGGTCTTCAGGATGATCTTGACAACCCGGCAGGCTCCGAGCATATTCGACATTAACGAATTGCTTTCGGATTCTGCGCAAGAAATCCCGAGGATCAAAGGAGATCGAACGATGAAGAAGCTCATCAACGCCCCCGAGGACGTTCTCGTCGAATCCCTGAAGGGGGTCGCGCTCGCTCATCCCGAGCTCTCCGTCGACCTGGAGAACCACGTCATCACGCGGGCGACGCCCAAGGCGCAGGGCAAGGTCGCGATCGTCTCCGGGGGCGGGTCCGGCCATGAGCCGCTGCACGGCGGCTTCGTCGGCACCGGCATGCTGGATGCCGCCGTCGCCGGCGAGGTCTTCACCTCGCCGACTCCCGACCGTGTCCAGGTCGCCACCAAGGCCGTCGATCGCGGAGCCGGCGTGCTCCACATCGTGAAGAACTACACCGGCGACGTGCTGAACTTCGAGATGGCCGCCGAGCTCGCTTCCATGGAAGGCATCGAGGTGGGCAGCATCACCGTGGACGACGACGTCGCCGTGCAGGACTCCCTGTACACCGCGGGCCGTCGCGGAGTCGGCCTGACCGTGCTGCTCGAGAAGATCGTCGGCGCCGCCGCGGAGGAGGGGCGCGACCTCGCCGCCGTCGTCGAACTGGCGAAGAAGGTCAACGGTCAGGGCCGGTCGATGGGCATGGCGCTCACCAGCTGCACGGTTCCCGCCGCGGGCAAACCCACCTTCGATCTGCCGGACGACCAGATGGAGATCGGCATCGGCATCCATGGGGAGCCCGGGCGGCATCGCGAACCGCTCGCCCCGGCATCCGACATCGCCCGACAGCTCGTCGAGCCGATCCTCGCCGACATCGATGCGGCGGGACCGGCGATCGTGATGCTGAACGGCATGGGGGCTACACCGCTCATCGAGCTCTACCTCATGTACGGCGAGGTCGCAGCGATCCTGGAGAAGTCCGGCGTGCAGATCGCACGGAACCTCGTGGGGAACTACATCACCTCTCTGGACATGGCCGGATGCTCGGTCACCGTGCTCAAGGCCGACGACGAGCTGCTGCGTCTCTGGGATGCTCCGGTGAACACCCCCGGTCTGCGGTGGGGCGCGTGATGGCGGCGATCGACACCGCGGTGCTGGGGGACTGGGTCTCCCGCTTCGGCACGGCCGTCACCGAGAAGCGCGACTGGCTCACCGAACTCGACTCCGCCATCGGCGATGCCGACCACGGCGCCAACATGGCCCGCGGCATGAGCGCCGTCGCCGAGAAGCTGAGCGCGGGGACTCCCGCGACCGTCGACGACCTGCTGAAGACCGTCGGCATGACGCTGGTGAGCTCGGTGGGCGGTGCCAGCGGTCCGCTGTACGGCACCTTCTTCCTGCGGATGGGGATGGCGGCGGGACCGGTGACCGAGCTCGACGGGCCGGGTCTCGCCGCAGCCCTGCGCGCCGGGCTCGACGGGATCGTGGCACGGGGCAAAGCCGAAGCCGGCGACAAGACCATGTTCGACGCGATGGCTCCGGGCGTGGACGCTCTCGACGCCGCGCTCGGGGACGGGGCTTCCCTCGCCGACGCGGTGCGGGCGGCTGCGGAGGCGGCGGCGACCGGTCGTGACGCCACGATGCCGCTCGTCGCCCGCAAGGGCAGGGCGAGCTACCTCGGTGAGCGCAGCGCAGGGCACCTCGATCCGGGTGCCGCATCGACGGCCATCCTGTTCGACACGCTCGCCGCGGCGGTCGCAGGCAGCGCCGGATGATCGGCATCGTCGCCGTCTCCCACAGCGCACGGCTCGGGGAGGCGGCGCTGGAGCTCGCCCTGCAGATGGTGCCCGGCGGGGGAGCGCGGGTGCAGGTCGCTGCCGGAGCGGGCGTGGATGCCGACGGCACGCCGATCCTCGGCACGGATGCCGTCGCGGTGGCATCTGCGATCGATGAGCTCGCCGCGGACTGCGACGGGATCCTGGTCCTGATGGACCTCGGCTCGGCCGTGCTCAGTGCGGAGCTCGCGCTCGAGCTGCGCGGGAGCGACGTGCCGGTGCGACTCGCCCCGGCCCCGTTCGTGGAGGGGCTCCTCGCCGCGGTGGTGTCCGCCGCGGCCGGCGGGTCACTGGATGCGGTGGCCGCGGAGGCGACCGCAGCGCTCGGGGCGAAGACCGGCCAGCTCGACGTCCCGGACGGTGATATCCCCACGACCGAGGCCGGCTCGACGGACGAGGCTCCGGGAGCGGGAGCCTCGGCGGTGGGCGAGGAGATCGTCCGTCGTGTGCGGGTGCGCAACCCCCAGGGGATCCACGCGCGCCCCGCTGCTCTGATCGCGGAAGCCTCGGCCGGCGCCGACGTGCACCTGCGGCGGCTGCCCGACGGTCCCGAGGCTCCGGCCGCGAGCCTGACCCGGCTGCTGGTGCTCGGCGCGCGGCAGGGCGATGAACTCGAGCTCACCGCGCGCGGGGCGGACTCCGCCGCGGCGCTGGATCGATTGGCCGCTCTGTTCGACGACGGCTTCGGCGAGGGGACGAACGAGGTCGCGGAGCACGCTCGACCGGCCAGTGCGGCCGCGCCGACGCTCGAGGCTCCGGATTCCCCTCCCGGACCGATCCCGACGATCGTCTCCGGTGCGGTGCTTCGTGGGCGAGGTGTGAGCCCGGGGCGGGTCGCCGCACCCGTCGTGCACCTCGCCCCGCCGCTCCCGGAGCCGGAGGCGGGGACGATCGTCGCCGCGTCCGACCGCGATGCGGAGGTCTCCGCCATCGAATGGGCCGCCGTGGCGGTGGCCGATCAGCTGCGCACGCGCACCGCGCAGGCGACGGGCGAGGCGAGGGCGATCCTCGACGCATCGCGACTGCTGGCCTCCGATCCCGAGCTGGTCTCCGAGGCGACCGCGCTCGTCCGCGCGAAAGGACGCAACGCCGCGCGCGCCGTCTGGGAGACGGCGGCGGTCCACGAGAAGGGGCTTGCCGCCCTGGGGGGACGCATGGCCGAGAGGGTCGCGGACATCCGTGACGTGCGCGACCGGATCATCGCGGAGATCCTCGAGGTGGACATGCCCGGAGTGCCCGAGCGCGATGAGCCGTTCGTGCTCGTCGCGACCGACCTCGCTCCCGCCGACACCGCGTCGCTCGCCGGTGGGCGCTGCGTCGCCCTCGTCACCGAGCAGGGCGGACCCACCTCGCATACCGCGATCATCGCGCGATCACTGGGGCTGCCCGCGGTCGTCGGGGTGTCCGGAGCGGGCGGCATCCCTGCCGGAGCGACCCTGCTCGTCGACGGCGACCGAGGAACGGTCGAGGTCGATCCGCCGGAGTCGCGCGTCTCCGAGGCGAGGGCGGCTGCCAGGATCGTGGAGTTCGACGGCACCGGAAGGCTCGCGGACGGGCACCGCGTCTCCCTGCTCGCGAACGTGGGCGGGGCATCGGATGCGGTGAACGCGGCTGCCGCGCAGGCCGAGGGTGTCGGACTCTTCCGCACCGAGTTCTGCTTCCTGGGCAGGGCGGATGCGCCGTCCGTGGAGGAGCAGACGGCGGCCTATCGCGGGGTCCTGGCCGCCTTCCCCGATCGGAAGGTCGTGGTCCGCACGCTGGATGCGGGAAGCGACAAACCGCTCCCGTTCGCGAACGCCGACGACGAGGACAACCCGGCCCTCGGCGTGCGCGGGTTGCGGATCGCGCGCCGCCGCCCGCAGCTACTGGACGATCAGCTCCGCGCGCTCGCCCTGGCGGCCGCCGAGGAGTCGGCAGTGGTCGAGGTGATGGCGCCCATGGTCGCGACCGTCGAGGAGGCACGGGAGTTCGCCGAACGCGCGCGGGCGGCGGGGATCGCACGCGTCGGCATCATGATCGAGACGCCCGCGGCCGCATTGCTGGCCGCGGAGCTGTTCGAGGTCGTCGACTTCGTGAGCCTGGGCACCAACGATCTCGCCCAGTACACGCTCGCCGCGGATCGCCTGCTGAGTGACCTCGGCGACCTCAACGATCCCTGGCAGCCTGCCGTGCTGCGTCTCATCGGCACCGTCGGCCGGGCAGGGCGCGCGGCGGGCAAACCGGTGGGCGTCTGCGGGGAAGCGGGAGGGGATCCGTCCCTCGCCCCGGTGCTGGTCGGACTCGGCGCGACGTCTCTGTCGATGACGCCGCGGTCGCTCGGTCGGGTCGCGGAAGCGCTCGCCGGCGTGAGTGAGGCGGAATGCCGTCGGGCGGCGGAAGCCGTCCTGGCTGCAGGCACCGTCGCGGACGCCAGGGCGGCCGCATCCTCGGTCCTCGGCGCCACGGAAGTCCGCTGATCCCGGTTCATATGCGTTGAGCGGCATGTTCCGCGTCTCGTTCTGATATCGACCGTCGTCCGGTCCTCCGTCGAGTCCGCGCCGCACCGTAGGCTCGACGGAGGGGGAGCGCTGTCACTCAGCGCCACGGCGAACCGGAGGAAACATGTCGCAGTCGAGTTCGTGGATGAAGCGCCTGATCGGCATCGCGGCCATCGGCGCCGTGGTGACCCTGTCGGCGTGCGCGCCGGAGCCGCAGCCCAGTCCCACGCCGACGGGCGCCCCGGAGACCCCCGGGACGTATACCGGACCCGTGGCGTTCATCGGAGACGAGTTGGACTGGTTCCTGCTCACACCCGAAGAGATCGCGAGTACGCTGCCCGACGTCGGCGACGTGAGCGCGCCGAGCTCATCGCTCGTGCAGATCTCCGACGGCGGCGGCTACGACGCGGTCCCCTCGATCTGCTTCGCGCTCACGTCCGAGCCGTCGCTGGGGTCGATCGGGTCACGCACGGTCAGCTGGACCGGTTCCGCCGCGGAGGAGCAGGACGGGGGACTCAACGTGCTCCAGTTCGCGGACGAGGACACCGCGAAGGCGCGGATGGACCAGTACATCCGCGCAGCCGAGGAGTGCGGCGAGTTCACCTACGGGGGGCCGTCGTCCTTCGAGTCCACGGTTGTGGAGGGCGACGACGGAGTCCGGGTGATCGCCGGCTCCCTGGTCCTCACCTACCCCGGGGGCGGTCACAGCCTCTACAAGAGCTTCTCCTCGGTCGGCAACGTCATCGTCGAGATGTGGCAGCCGTTCGCGGGGGATCCTGCTTTCGACTCCGAGGCGACAGCCGCCCTGCTGCGCGACCGCGCGAGCGAGGCGAAGGGGAAGCTGATCGAGGAGCTGACCGCGAACCCGCCCGCGCCCGCCGAGACTCCAGCGCCGGCGGATCCGGCCGCGGCCTGGAGCACGTGGGAGATCACGGACTCCGGCATCGGACCTGTGCTGCTCGGCGTCGAGTCGACGGAGGCGATCGCTTCCGTTCCCGGCGCGGAGATCGAGGAACCCGCATGGGAGGGCGGACCGACCCGGTTGGTCGCCCCCGACGGTTCGGCATCGGTCCTGATCTGGCCGCAGGAGGAGGGAACGGTCGTCGCGGCCGTGTCCGTCGGAACCGCGAACGTCGTCGGCGATCGGAACGAGGACGGTGCCGCGCTTCCCTCCGCAGCCGGCGTGAAGGTCGGCGACCCGGTCGCGGCCGCCGTCGCCGCGTTCCCCGAGGGGACGTCGATCCAGATCGTGTCGTCGGGCGAGGACTTCTACCGATGGTCCACGCGCGAGGGCGTCTCGCTGAGCTTCCGGACCGACCGCGATGCGACCGAGGAAGGGGCCGTGATCATCGGGATCAAGGTCGACGATGCGACTCTCGCGAAGCGGTTCTCCTACGAGTGATCAGGGTGCGGTGCGGGTGGTCGCGACCGAGCGTCCGCGGAACTCCGCGACCGTGTCACCCGCTTCGTCGGTGACGGTCACGTCGTAGAGGCCGGTGCGTCCACGGACGATGCGCCGCGTCGCTGTGGCCGTCAGCGTCTGTCCGGCCGTGGTCGACTTCAGGAAGGTGATGTCGGCTCCCGCTGCGACGGTCACGCGGTCGTCCTCGTTGCAGGCGAGCGCGAACGCCGTGTCGGCGAGCGCGAAGACGAGACCGCCGTGCGTGATCGCGAAGCCGTTCAGCATGTCGTCCCGCACGCGCATCGTCACGACGGCGTGGCCGGGTTCGTCCTGCTCCACCACCATGCCCAGCGCGGCGGAAGCACGGTCCCGCCGCATCATCTCCCTCACGTTGCTGCCGGTCATGCCGGCACCGGTGCGGCGAGCGGCTCCTTCGTCACCAGCGTGAGGACGTCGTAGGTGGCGACGGTCTCGTCGTCCTGGTTGCGGATGACGGCATCCCACCGCACCTCGCCGTACTCGTCCGTCTCCCGCGGCGTGATCTGCTTCGCGGTGAGCTCGACGCGGATGCGGTCGCCGGGAGAGACCGGCGTGACGAACCGCAGGTTCTCGAGGCCGTAGTTCGCGAGGACCGGCCCGGGCTCCGGGTCGACGAAGAGGCCGGCAGCCCACGACACCAGCAGGTATCCGTGCGCCACACGCCCGGGGAAGAACGGGTTCGCCGCGGCGGCCTCCTCGTTCATGTGCGCATAGAAGGTGTCACCCGTGAAGTGCGCGAACGTCTCGATGTCGTCGAGCGTCACCTCCCGCGAGGCCGACGCGATCTGGTCGCCGATGCGCAGCTCCGCCAGGGACTTGCGGAACGGATGCCGCCCCTCGCTGTGCGCCGCCGCCCCCGCGTGCCAGATGCCGGTGAGTGCCGTGAGCATCTGCGGCGATCCCTGCACGGCCGTGCGCTGCATGTGGTGCAGTACGGCCCGGATGCCGCCGAGCTCTTCGCCGCCGCCCGCGCGTCCCGGTCCGCCGTGGACGAGGTTCGGCAGCGGAGAGCCGTGACCGGTCGAGGAGCGGGCGTCGTCGCGGTCGAGCAGCAGCATCCGTCCGTTGAACGGAGCGATGCGGGTCGCGAGGTCGACCGCCTGCACCGGGTCGTGCGTCGCGATGCTGGTCACGAGCGAGCCGCCGCCGCGCCCGACGAGGGCCGCCGCATCCGCGGTCGTGTCATAGGTGAGGAGCGAGGCGACGGGGCCGAAGGCCTCGACCGCGTGCACCGCGTCGGTCTGCGGATCGTCGAAGCGCAGCAGCACGGGGGCGACGAACGCGCCCTTCTCCGAGGTGCCGGTGCCGCCGTCGGCGAGGCGGACCTCCGGGGCGTCCGTCGAGCCGACGACGAGTCGTCCGCCGGCATCCTGCAGCACGCGCACCTGGCGCAGCACCTCGTCGCGCTGCGCGGTCGAGGCGAGCGGACCCATGGTCACGCCCTCCGCACGGGGGTCGCCCAGCACGGTCTTCTCCGCGATGCGCGCGCGGACGGCGTCGACCACGGCATCCGCGGACGCGGTGGGGACGATCGCCCGTCGGATGGCGGTGCATTTCTGCCCGGCCTTGGTCGTCATCTCGGAGACCAGCTGACGCACGTACGCGTCGAACTCCGGGGTCCCGGCGACGGCGTCGGTGCCGAGCACGGAGGCGTTGATCGAGTCGGTCTCGGCGGTGAAGCGCACGCCGCCGGTCTGCACCGCCGGATGAGCTTTCAGGCTCTCCGCGGTCGATGCGCTGCCGGTGAAGCCGACGATGTCGCCCAACCGCAGGTGCTCGAACAGCGTCGGGACGCTGCCGCTGACCAGTTGGAGCGACCCCTCCGGCAGCAGGCCGGACTCGACGAGGATCCGCACCATCGCCTCGGCGAGGTAGCCGGTGGGGGTCGCGGGCTTCACGAGCGTGGGCATGCCGGCGAGGAACGCCGGGGCGAGCTTCTCGAGGGAGCCCCACACCGGGAAGTTGAACGCGTTGATCTGCACTGCGGCGCCCGGGAGAGTCGTGTACACGTGGCGACCCAGGAACGTGCCGTCCTTCGACAGCGGCTCGACCGGTCCGTCGACGTGCACGGTGCTGTTGGGGAGCTCGCGGCGGCCCTTGCCGGAGTAGGAGAACAGCACGCCGATGCCGCCGTCGATGTCGACCCAGGAGTCGGCCTTCGTGGCGCCGGTGCGGGCGGAGAGCGCGTACAGCTCGTCTTTGCGCTCGGTCAGTGCGAGCGCGAACTGCTTGAGCAGCACGGCCCGCTGGTGGAAGGTGAGTGCGCGGAGGCTCGTCTGTCCGACGGTGCGTGCATATTCCAAGGCGGAGCCGAGGTCGAGGCCGTCGGTGCTGACCCGCGTCACGATCTCGCCGGTCGAGGCATCGCGCACCTCCGTGGCGGCAGCGGTCGTGGCCGGCGTCCACCAGGCGCCCTCGACGTAGCTCGGCAGGTAGTCGGTCATCGTGTCTCCTCGTTCCATCGGTAGAAGCCTTCGCCGCTCTTGCGGCCGAGTTTCCCGTCGGCGACCATCGCGCGCAGGAGCGCTGGCGGCTCGAACCGCGCTCCCAGCGTCGCGGCGAGTTCTTCGGCGATCCCGAGGCGCACATCCAGGCCGACGATGTCGGTGGTGCGCAGCGGACCGACCGGATGCCGGTAGCCGAGAGTCATCGCGGTGTCGATGTCGGCCGCGCTCGCCACGCCTTCCTCGAGCATCCGGATCGCCTCGAGACCGAGCATCACCCCGAGGCGCGAAGACGCGAAACCGGGGGAGTCGCGCACCACGATCGCAGCTTTGTCGAGCGCCTGAACCCATGATCGCGCCTGTGCCACGACGGTGTCGTCGGTGCGGGCCCCGCGGACGATCTCGACGAGCGCCGATGCGGGCACCGGGTTGAAGAAGTGGAGTCCGAGGAAGCACTCGGGCCGCGTGCGGTCGGTGGCCAGGTCGTCGATCGAGATCGAGGAGGTGTTCGAGGCGAGCACGGCACCGGCGTGCATCGCGGCCTCGGCGCGGCCGAGGGCGTGTTCCTTGAGGGCGCGGTCCTCCGGGACCGCTTCGACGACCAGGTCGCAGTCCTCGAAGGCGGCGATGTCGATACCGCAGTCGAAGCCGTCGCGCAGCGGCACCGCCTCGAGCGACGGGTCGCGTTCGAGGGAGCGGCGGATGCTGTCGCCGAGCCGTTCCGCGGCATCCCGCGCGGCCGTGTGGTCGCGCTCCACGACGCTGACGCGAGAGCCGGCGAGGAGGAAGGCGTGCGCGATTCCCGCTCCCATGCGCCCGCCGCCGAGCACGCCGACGCGAGCGGGCGGAGCGGAGGCCGGGGTGGTCGAGGGGGTCTCGTTCATCGGCGCGCCTTCTTCTCCAGGAACTCGGTCATGCGGCGGTGCTTCTCGGGCGACTCGAACAGTTCCGCCTGCA
The DNA here is from genome assembly GCF_002979435.1 of Microbacterium sp. MYb66. GTDB lineage: Bacteria > Actinomycetota > Actinomycetes > Actinomycetales > Microbacteriaceae > Microbacterium. Next base: position 52,565 of record NZ_PCOV01000008.1, read on the forward strand.
GCTCGAGCTCGATGGCGGGATGCTCGGATCCGGGCGCGCGCAGCGCGCGCTTGGTGTGCCGAGTGGCGAGGTCGTCGTTCGCCGCGATGCGATCGGCGAGTGCGTGTGCGGCATCGAGCAGGTCGTCCGGCGGATAGAGCGCGGACACCAGTCCCCAGCTCAGTGCTTCCTCCGCGGCGAGGATGCGTCCGGTGAGCAGCAGCTCGCTCGCCCTGGCGGCTCCGACGATCTCGGGCAGTCGCCAGGTCGCGCCGGCCGCAGCCATGATGCCCAGGCCCGTCTCGGGGTTCCCGATCCTCAGCGCGGGCGTGCCGATGCGGATGTCGGCCGCGTAGGCGAGTTCCGCGCCGCCGCCGAGGGCCCAGCCGTCGAGAGCCGCGATCACGGGCATCGGCAGTTCGTTGATGCGGACGAAAGCCATCGCGTTGATGCCGCGCCGGGCGTCCTCGGCCGTACGGTCGCGGAGCTGCGCGATATCCGCGCCGGCGGCGAAGACTCCGTCCGTGCCCGTGAGGATGAGGACGCGGGGGTGCTGTTCCAGAGACGCGCACAGCTCGTGCAGTGCGTCGATGGTCTCCTGATCGATGGCGTTGCGCTTCTCAGGGCGGTCCAGGGCGGCCACGACCCGGTCGTCGCGCTCCTCGATGTGGAGCGTCATCGCACGCGCTCCACGATCAAGGCGGTGCCCTGTCCGACGCCCACGCACATGGTCGCGAGCCCCAGCTCCGCGTCCTCGCGCTCCATGCGGCCGAGGAGGGTCACGACGAGGCGGCTTCCGCTCGAACCCAGCGGGTGACCGAGAGCGATCGCGCCGCCGTCACGGTTGACGATCTCGGGGTCGAGACCGAGCCGACGGATCGAGGCGAGCGACTGGGTCGCGAACGCCTCGTTCAGCTCGACGGCTCCGATCGCGGAGAGCGGGAGACCCGCGCGACGGAGTGCCTTCTCGGTCGCGGGCACGGGGCCCAGGCCCATGATCTCGGGCGCGAGCGCAGCGGAGGAGGCGGAGAGGATCCGGGCCCGAGGCGCCAGGCCGTGCGCGCGGACAGCTTCTGCACTCGCCACGACGATCGCGGAAGAGCCGTCGTTGAGTGAGCTGGAGTTCCCGGCGGTGACGACCGTGCCGCCCGCGACGACGGGGCGCAGCGCGGCGAGGGCGGCGAGGCTGGTGTCGCGGCGCGGACCTTCGTCGACGCTCACCGATCCGGTCCGGGTCGCAACGGCGACGATCTCGGCCGCGAAACGGCCCGCGTCGATCGCCGCGACGGCGCGGTGCTGGCTGCGGAGGGCGAAGGCGTCGGCATCTTCGCGGCTGATGCCGTCGCGTCGGGCGACCTCCTCCGCGGTCTCCGGCATCGAGAACGTGGCGTTCTCCCGCGCGGCGAGCCTCGGGTTCGTGAAGCGCCATCCGATGGAGGTATCGAAGGTCTCGCCCGGCTTTCCCCATGGGCGGTCGGGCTTGGCCTGCACCCAGGGAGCGCGGGTCATGGATTCCACGCCACCCGCGACGATGACGTCCGCGTCGCCCGCGCGGATCGCCTGGGCGGCCATCGCGATCGCCGACATCCCCGACGCGCAGAGGCGGTTGACGGTGATGCCGGGGATGCTGTCGGGCAGACCCGCGAGCAGCACGGCCATCCGCGCCACGTTGCGGTTGTCCTCGCCCGCCTGATTCGCCGCTCCGAGGATGACTTCATCGATGGCCGTGTCCGGGACGCCGGCGCGAGCCACCGCCTCCCGGACCGCCAGGGCTGCCAGATCATCCGGGCGCACGCCCGCGAGCGCGCCGCCGTAGCGACCGACCGGGGTGCGGACGCCCCCGACGAGGTATGCCTCGGCCATCAGACCCTCCCGAACGCGCGCAGCGGATGCTCGATGAGCTCGGTGACGCGGCGCAGGAAGCCCGCGGCGTACCCGCCGTCGCACACGCGGTGGTCGAACGCGAGCGACAGCTGCACGATGCGCCGTGCGACGATGGCGCCGTCGACGACCCACGGCCGCTCGAGGATGCGGCCGATGCCGAGGATCGCGACATCGGGATGGTTGATGATGGCGGCCGAGCCGTCGACGCCCAGTCCGCCGTAGTTGTTCAGGGTGAAGGTCGATCCGCGCAGGCGCTCCGGCGGCATCGCGCCGGAGCGGGCCGTGGCGGCGAGTTCGCGCAGCGCGGTGTCGAGCTGCTCGACGGTCAGCGCGTCCGCGCGCGGCACGACGGGGACCAGGAGGCCTCGCTCGGTGTCGGCCGCGATCCCGAGGTTCACGCCCTCGAACGAGATCAGCTCGTCTCCGCTCTCGCTCAGGCGGGCGGCGAGCACGGGGTAGTCCTCCAGAGCCAACAGCACGAAGCGGGCGAGGAGCGCGGTCACCGACGGGGCCTTTCCTCCTTCGGGGGCCATCTGGGCGCGCAGTTCCCACAGCGCGGTGGCGTCGACATCGACCCAGACGGTCGCCTCGGGGATCTCGGAGCGACTGCGGGAGAGCTTTGCGCTCACCGCACGGCGCAGAGGGGACAACCGTTCGCGGGAGACGACGCCGAGGCCGTCGACGGTCTCTCCCGTCGCCGACCCGCTCCGGTGGTGCGCGGTGGCGCCGTCCACGGCGTTCTCGACCGCGGCCTGCAGCACGTCAGCGCGCGTGACGGCGCCATCCGGGCCGGTCGCGGTGATGGCGTGCACGTCGAGTCCCAGATCCCGTGCGAGGCGTCGCACGAGCGGGGACCGGACGGCGACGGGGCGCCGCTGCTCGGGACCGGACTGCGAGGGGCCGACAGGAGCGGAGTCCCTCGCGGTCGCGTGTGATCCGGTCGCGGTCGCCGTCGATGGGGTCGCCGTCTGCGCTGCCGCCGGGGCGGGTGCGGGTGGCGGGTTCGTCGCGCGACTCCTGGCGGATGCAGCCGGTCGGCGACGGCCCTTGGTCGTGTGCGCGGAGGTGCCGTAGCCGATGAGCACGTTGCCGGAGCCCGCACGCTCCTCCTCGCGGTACGCCTCGTGCTCGGGCTGCGTGGACGTGCTCGTGTCCTGTCGTGCCGCATCCGTTGCCGCCGCTGTGGAGGATTCCGGCGCGCCGTCCGCTCCGGACGATGCGCCGGGGTCGGCCACCTCGAGCACGGGCGCGCCGACGTCGATCGTGTCCCCGGCGTCGCCGTGCAGAGCGGTGACGATACCGGCGAACGGCGACGGCAGCTCGACGACGCTCTTCGCGGTCTCGACCTCGGCGATCGGCTGGTCGGTGGCGATGGTGTCGCCGACGGCCACGAGCCACTGCACGAGCCCTGCCTCGGTCAGCCCTTCACCGAGATCCGGCAGGCGGAAGACGTGGGTCGAGTGCGGTTTCAGCGGGGCGCTCATACGTCCTCATCCCAGTGCAGCGTGTCGATCGCGTCCAGCACGCGGTCGACGTCGGGCAGATACCAGTGCTCGAGCTTCGGCGGCGCGAACGGGGTGTCGAAGCCGGTGACACGTCGCACGGGCGCTGCGAGGTACTCGAAGCAGCGCTCGAACACACGCGCCTGGATCTCGGAGGCCACGCTCACGTAGCCCGGCGCCTCGGCGATGACGACCGCGCGCCCGGTCGACTTCACGGCGGCGGTCACCGTCGCGTCGTCGAACGGAGAGAGCGAGCGCACATCGACGACCTGGACGCTGCGTCCCTCCGCGGCGGCGACATCTGCCACCTCGAGTGCGAGCGGCACCGAGGCGCCGTAGGCGAGGAGCGTGACATCGGAGCCCTCCCGTGCGATGCGCGCCGTGCCGAGCTCAGCCGTGAGAGAGGTGTCGACCTCGCCCTTCGTCCAATACAGCTTCTTGGGCTCGAGGAAGATCACCGGATCGGGGGAGGAGATGGCCGCGCGCAGCAACGAGTACGCATCCTGCGGCGTCGACGGGCTGACGACGGTGAGGCCGGGGGTATGCGCGTAGTACGCCTCCGAGGAGTCGCAGTGGTGCTCGACGCCGCCGATGCCGCCGCCGAACGGGATGCGGATCACCAGCGGCATCCGCATGCCTCCGCGGGTGCGGTTGCCGAGCTTCGCCACGTGACTCACGACCTGTTCGAACGCGGGGAGCGCGAATGCGTCGAACTGCATCTCCACCACCGGGCGCAGGCCGTTCATCGCCATGCCGACCGCGGTGCCGACGATCCCGGATTCCGCGAGCGGGGTGTCGAAGCAGCGCTCCTCGCCGTAGCGTGCGGTGAGTCCGTCGGTGATGCGGAAGACGCCTCCCAGTGCCCCGACGTCCTCGCCGAACACCACCACGTCCGGATCGGACTCGATGGCATCGGCGAGAGCCCGGTTCAGTGCGGCGGCCATGGTCATCGTCGTCACCGTGTCCGCTTCGCTCTCCGTGCGGGTGTCGTCCTGAGCGATCGTCATCGCCGGCCTCCGTTCGTCGCGGTCCCGGCATCGGCGAGGCGGGACCGCTCGATCTCGTCACGCAGCAGGTGCCACTGCTCGTCGAGTTGCGGGGAGCGGGTCTCCGTCACGAACCGGAACAGGTCTTCCGGGTCGAGGTCGGCGTCGGTGTTGAGTGCGGCCCGCATGGCTGCCGCGATCTCCTCGGCCCCCGCAGCGAAGCGCTCCTCGGTGTCGGCGTCGAGGACGCCCGTCGCCGTGAGATGCGTGCGCAGGCGGAGCAGCGGGTCGCGGGCGATCCAGGCCTGGACCTCCTCACGCTCGCGGTAGCGCGTGTCGTCGTCGGCGTTGGTGTGTGCCTGCATCCGGTACGTGTGAGCCTCGATGAGCGAAGGCCCACCGCCTGCGCGTGCCCGGGACACGGCCTCACCGAGCACCGCCAGGACAGCGGCGACGTCGTTCCCGTCGACGCGCTGCCCCGGCATCCCGTAGCCGATGGCCTTGTGCGCCAGGGAGGGCGCCGCGGTCTGTCGAGAGAGCGGAACCGAGATCGCGAACCCGTTGTTCTGCACGAAGAACACGACGGGGACATGGAACACGGCGGCGAAGTTCATCGCCTCGTGGAAGTCGCCTTCGCTGGTCGCGCCGTCGCCGCAGAGTGCGAGCACCACGGTGTCCTCACCGCGGTGCTTCGCAGCCTGCGCGAAGCCGACCGCGTGCAGAAGCTGAGTGGCGAGCGGAGTCGCCTGCGGGGCGACGCGGTGTGCGCGTACGTCGTAGCCCGAGTGCCAGTCGCCCTTGAGGAGCACCATCGCGTCGGCCGGTTCGACACCGCGCGCGATCACGGCGACCGAGTCGCGATAGGTCGGGAACAGCCAGTCGGCGTCTCCGAGCACGGTCGCCGCGCCGACCTGGCACGCCTCCTGTCCGTGTGAAGACGGGTAGACCGCGAGACGGCCCTGGCGCACGAGGGCACCGGCCTGGTCGTTGATGCGCCGTCCTTCCACGAGGCCGCGATAGGCGGTGAGCAGCGTCTCGGCATCGGGGAGCGGGTACTGCTCGTCCGAGACCGGCTCTCCGTTCTCGTCGATCAGTTGCACCGCGGTGTCTCGCGGGAGCATGTCGGTGTGCAGCATGCGTTCGCCCTCCTTGCCGAACTCGATGAGGAAAGCATGCCTCCGACGCGACATTCATCCAAGATCTTTTGTCGAATCGTGGATGAAATCGTCGGAACTGGTGCATTGTTGATCGAAGTGTCAGAAATGCTGCACGGATGGAAGGGGTCGCATGCTCGCGCTGGATGAGACGGATCGGGCGATCCTGGAAGAGCTGCGCCGCGATGCGCGGGCCTCGATGACCGCGATCGCGGAGGCCGTCCACATCTCTCGCGCCGGCGCGCACGCGAGGATCAAGCGCCTCACCGATTCCGGCGTCATCACCGGGTACTCGGTGCGCACCGACCCGGTGCTCCTCGGCCACCACGCCAGCGCCTACGTGACCCTCGCCATCGAGCAGGCGACGTGGCAGACGGTGAGTGAACGGCTGCGGGCGATCCCCGAGATCGAGCACATGGCACTCGTCGGCGGGGACTTCGACGTCATCCTCCTGGTGCGCGCGAACGATGCCAGGGATCTGCGGCGCATCGTGCTGGAGGATATCCAGGCGATCCCGTCGATCCGCTCGACCAGGACGACTCTCATCTTCGAGGACTACACCCGGAGCTGAGTCCGGACCTGTGCGTGGCACACTGGGGCTGTGAGTCAGACGGTGAGCGGCGCGACGGAGCCGGCGAAGCGCGGACGCCCCGGCTACGACCGGCGAGGGCTGCTCGATGCTGCGATCGCCGTCTTCAACGAGTCCGGCTACGACGCCACGTCCGTCGCTGCCCTCGCCGCACGTCTCGGCCTGTCGAAGGCTGCCCTGTACCATCACTTCTCCTCGAAGGAGGAGATCCTCGAGACCGCTCTGGGTGAAGCTCTCGACGAGCTCGAGGGTGTGCTCGCCGATACCCGGAGCATCGGGGCGGGCGACCGGCTGGCAGCCGTGCTGCAGGGCGCCGTCCAGGTGCTCGCCGCTCATCTCCCGGCGGTCACACTGCTGCTGCGGGTGCGGGGGAACAGCGAGATCGAACGGCGCGCGCTCGAGCGGCGGCGGGCCTTCGACCAGGAGGTCACCCGCATCGTCCGCGCGGCGCAGGAGGAGGGCACCGTCCGCTCCGATGTCGACGCCTCCGTCGCCACGCGACTGCTGTTCGGCATGGTCAACTCGCTCGTCGAGTGGTATCGGCCGGGCGGTTCGGAAGACGCCGACGCGCTCGCGCGCGACGTCCTCACCGTTGCCCTCGACGGCCTGCGCACCCGCTGAGCCCGCCACGGCAAACCCCCGCAAAGGTCGCTTTCAGCTCCCTCCCGGAAGGAGGGCGGCGATCGCGACGATGGCGATGGACAGCACACCGAACCCCGTCGCGAGCGTCGTGAGGGCGAGCATCAACCCGCCGCCCGGAGCCGCCACGGCCCCCGACCCGTCCTGGGCCGCACGCAACGCGGCGGTCACCCGCAATTGCCTGCGCCGCGCGGCGAACCAGAGCGCGCATGCGGCGATGAGACCGATGCCTCCCGGGACGAAGCCCCACGCGACAGCAACGGGAGGCAGCACGAGCGGGAAGATCCGCAGCGAGACCAGTGAGCCGACGGCGATGGCGAGTGCCGTGCGCCGCCAGGCCAGCTCGGTGCGCTCCGGCTGCAATCCCGGATCGAACGGCCCGGGAGCGGAAGATCCCTGCCCCTGGAAGGTCACCGCCAGAGCACCCCGGCCAGGACCAGCAGCCCGACGACGGTCACCACGGCCGCGAGCACGACCGCCGAGAACGCGCCGGGCAAGGGGCGCGACAGGCGCATGGCGCGCTCCGCTCGCATCCACTCCCACCAGGCGAGAGGCGCGACAGCGGTGCCCGTGATCATCAGCACGAGAGAAGCGGCGAGGCGGAACCCGGCGTGCAGGTCGAGCCCGAGCACTTCGAGGGCCACGCCACCGGCGATCAGGGCGAGGCCGGTGCGCGTCCAGGCGAGGAACGTCCGCTCGTTCGCCAGGGAGAACCGCGGATCCGGTTCCTCTCCGATGCCGTACACCGAGGCGGGGAAACGTCGCATCGCCTCATCGTAGCCGCGCCTCTCTCAGGGAGGAGTCGGCGGTGGCGGCCGTTCCGCGTCAGTCGATCGTGAGCTCGAAGCCGTCGTCGGTGGCGGTGACGGCGACCTGAGAGAGGTCTGTGACCAGCACGGTCGGGTGATGCGCCGCCGCGTGCGTGCCGACGCCGACCACGCGCATGCCGGCTGCGAGGCCCGCCTGGATACCGGCGCCGGAGTCCTCGAACACGACGCAGTCGGCCGGGTCGACGCCCAGCAGCTCCGCGGCACGGAGGAAGCCCTCGGGATCGGGCTTCGAGGCCGACACATCCTCGGCCGTCACGTGACGCTCGGGAAGAGTGAGCCCCGCGGCTCGCATCCGCGCCGTCATGAGGGGGACGTTCGCCGAAGTGACGATCGCATGAGGGAACGGGCGCAGCGCATCGAGCAGGATGCGCGCTCCAGGGATCTCGATCACGCCGTCGACGTCGTCCGCCTCCGTCGCGAGCATGTCGTCGTTCTCGCGGAGGTTGATCGCGTGATCGCGCTCCGGCAGCATGATCGCCATGCTCTGATGCCCTTGGCGGCCGTGCACCACGCGGAGCACGGTGGCGGGATCGATGCCGTGGGGCTCGGCCCACGCGAGCCACAGCCGCTCCACGACCGCTGTCGAGTCGACGAGGGTGCCGTCCATGTCGAGGAGGACGGCGCGGGCGGCGAGAGTCTGGGTCACCCCTCCAGGCTACTGCGGGCGGTGCCCGGCTCTCGCGGGCGACTGAGCGTCGCGCGGATGCCGCGCACTCCGCGGACGGTGCGAGAGGACGGCGCGGCCGTCGAGCGCTTCGCTTCTAGGATGTGGACCGGGAAGGAAGAGATGAACGCGCTCGCGAGCAGAGTCATGCAGGTGCTGCGCCAGGTGCGGGGTCCGGAGACGGCGGAGGCCGTCTTCGAGGCGACCGCCCTGATCGTCGGCGCAGGCTTCTTCATCGCAGGATTCCTGATCGGGCTCCCGGTCTTCTGGGGCCACGACCTGGCGATCAGCGGCAGCGGTTCGATCGGCGTCTTCGCCGCGTACGGCGGTGCGATCACCGCCGTGATCGCCTTCACGCTCGGCCGGCGCGCTGTGCGGCCGGAGCAGCCCGATCCGGAATCCGTGCGCGACGGGTTCAGCGTGCCCGGCGACAGGCTCCGCTGGTACGACCTCACCGCCATCGCCTTCGCCCACGCGGCGATCGCCTGTCTCGGCTGGCTCGGCATCGCCGAACTCCTCGAGCGGAGCTTCACCGACGCTCCGGTGTTCCCGTTCCCCGGCGCCGTCCTCGTGGCTGTGGCCTTCGCACTGACCGGATACGTGTCGTTCCTCAGCGCCGTGGCACTCACCCCGATGGTGCTGTCGCTGGTGCTCGCGGTCTTCCTCGTGGTCGGTGCGTTCGCGAGCATGCTCGCCTCCAGCGACGTGCACTGGTGGCGCGACAACCTGTCCGCGCTCGGGATGAGCACCAACAGCGCATCGGTCGCCTTCAACGTGACCCTGGTCATCGCCGGAGTGATGATCACGACGATCTCGCGCTACGCGACCGCGGGCCTCCCGGCCGAAACCCCCGAAGACCGTCGAGGGCGCTTCATCGTGCGGGGCGGTCTGATCCTGATGGGGATCTTCCTCGCGTGCGTCGGCATCTTCCCCGTGGACGAGTTCTTCCTCCTCCACAACACCGTCGCGACGGGCATGACGGTGGTGTTCGGGATCGTCGTCGTCGGCCTGCCGTGGTTCCTGCCGACCATCCCTCGCGTGTTCGTGGCCTTCGGCTGGATCTACGTGCTGGTGATCATCCTGCTCGCGGCCTTCTTCGCGGTCGGCTACTACAACCTCACCGCAGTCGAGCTGATCGCCGCCGTGCTGATCTTCAGCTGGATCATCGTGTTCCTCCGCACGGCGGGCTCGGTCGCTGCGCCGGCAGTCACGGCCAGTGCTTCCGCGGAGGCGAGCTGAGGAATCCGGAGATGCTCCCTCGAGGGGTGCACCGGCGTCAGCCATCCGCCGAGGGAATCGCGCTCGCGCTAGTCCCAGATCGGGTCGTCGGGGTCGGGGGAGTCTGTGCCGTCGGCATCGGTCATGATGCGCGCTTCGGCGATCCACGACGTCAGGGAACCGTCATGGAGCATGTGGGGTCGCGGTGAGCCGAGAAGGTCGGGGTCCGTCACGATGCCCAGCGGCTCATCGCTCGCGAAGATGACGACGTTGCCGAGCGGCCCTTCATCGTCTTCCGGTTCTGCGTCGAGAACGACGGCGACGTGGTCGAACACGGTGCGCAGAGTGGCCGCCTGTCGCCGTGAGTAGTCGAACGGGTGCCCGTCGAGCAGGTTCACGGCCACGACACCCCCTGCGGCGGAGCGCGCGGCGACGCGGCGGTAGAACTCCTGGCTGGCCACTCGATGTCGGATGACCGCGGCATCCCACAGATCGACGACGGTGAAGCGCGCATCCACCCAATCGGTGTCGACCGCGGTGCCACCGGACGCTGCGGCGCCGAGAGCGGGAGAAGGCGATGACGACACCGACGGCCCATTCTCGCCCGGAAGATCCGCGTCTGCGACCGCCCGCGCATCGCCGAAGATGACTCGCAGATCAGCGCCGGGGGGCAGGGGCAGCGCGGCGATCACTGCTGCATAGAGAGCGGGCTCGAACTCGACCACGAGTTGAGGTGATCCGGCACGCGTGGCCTCGACGTAGCGCGCCAGCGTGAGTGCTCCGGCTCCCAGATGCACGGTGAACAGCGGTGCACCGGGCTCAGCCGCGGCATCCATCGCTCTGGCGATGTGCTGGGTGTAGGCGTATTCGAGTTCGGTGGGGTCGGGCATCGAGACGACGGACTGCGCAATCCCATCGACACTGAGCTCGTAGCGACCGGGTCGCCTTCTCGATTGCACCAGCTTTGCCTTGCGATTGTCGAGCAAGAGCGAGAACACCCGGCGATTCCTTGACACCCGTCGATCCTAGATCGGGCGACGCCGGTCGGAGGGCACCTGCCGGGCAACGGCAGGCCGGATCCCCGCACGCGGCTACCCTGGAGGGAACATGGCACATCTTCTCGGGGCTGAAGCCCTCCACCTCGAATACCCGACCAGGGTCGTCTTCGACTCCGTGACCCTCGGCATCGAGGAGGGCGACCGCATCGGCATCGTCGGACGCAACGGCGACGGCAAGTCCAGCCTCCTCGGCATGCTCGCGGGCATCAAGGAGCCGAACTCCGGACGCGTCACCGTGCGCGGGGGAACGACCATCGGAGTGCTCGACCAGGCCGACAACCTCCCGGACGACCTCACGATCAGCGCTGCGGTCGTCGGCGACACCCCCGAGTACGAGTGGGCGGGTGACGCGCGCATCCGCGACGTGATCGACGGTCTGCTCACCGACCTGCCGTGGGATGCCGAGATCGGCTCGCTCAGCGGTGGGCAGCGGCGACGGGTCTCGCTCGCGAAGCTCCTGACCGGCGACTGGGACGTCATCGCCCTCGACGAGCCGACCAACCATCTCGACGTCGAGGCCATCACCTGGCTCGCGGGGCACCTCAAGAAGCGCTGGTCGCCGAACTCGGGTGCGCTCATGGTCGTGACCCACGACCGGTGGTTCCTCGACGAGATCTGCACCGAGACCTGGGAGGTGCACGACCGCATCGTCGAGCCCTTCGAGGGCGGGTACGCGGCTTACATCCTGCAGCGCGTCGAGCGCGACCGCATGGCGGCCGCGACCGAGGCGAAGCGTCAGAACCTCGCCAAGAAGGAGCTCGCGTGGCTGCGCCGCGGCGCCCCTGCCCGCACGGCGAAGCCGAAGTTCCGCATCGACGCGGCCAACGAGCTCATCGCCGACGTCCCCGAGATCCGCGACAAGGTCTCGCTGCAGTCGCTGGCCGTCTCTCGCCTCGGCAAGGACGTGGTCGACCTGCTCGACGTCGGCGTGACGTACCCGACGGCCGACGGCGGCGAGAAGGTCGTGCTCCGCGACATCGAGTGGCGCATCGCGCCGGGGGAGCGCACCGGCATCCTCGGTGTGAACGGCGCCGGCAAGTCCACACTCCTCGGGCTCATCTCGGGCACGGTGGAACCCACGGTCGGTCGGGTCAAGCGCGGCACGACCGTGAAGGTGCAGACTCTCACCCAGCGGCTCGACGAGCTCACCCAGCACTGGAAGGACCCGGTGCGCGTGATCATCTCGGGTCTGCGCACCTCCTACACGATGGGAGCCGGCTCGAAGGCGCAGGACCTCACCCCGGGACAGCTGCTCGAGCGTCTCGGGTTCGACTCCGCGCAGCTGTCCACCCCGGTCAAGGACCTCTCCGGCGGTCAACAGCGCCGGCTGCAGCTGCTGCTCGTGCTGCTCGACCAGCCGAACGTGCTGATCCTCGACGAGCCGACCAACGACCTCGACACCGACATGCTCGCCGCGATCGAAGACCTCCTCGACTCGTGGTCGGGCACACTCCTGGTGGTCAGCCATGACCGGTACTTCCTCGAGCGGGTCACCGACCAGCAGTACGCGATCCTCGACGGCCACCTGCGTCACCTCCCCGGTGGCGTCGACGAGTACCTGCGACTTCGCCACCTGCAGGCGGCGGCCGGAACCAAGCAGACGGCGACGGCCGCGGCGACGGCGACCGCGACGCCGTCCGGACTCGACGGCGCAGCCCTGCGCACCGCGCAGAAGGAGATCTCCGCCCTCGAGCGGCGCATCCAGAAGCTGACCCAGCAGATGAACGCCGCCAAGAGCTCACTCGCCGATCACGACCAGTCCGACTACGAGGGACTCGGCGATCGCATGAAGAAGATCGGCGAGCAGCAGGCCGAGATCGAGGAGTTGGAGCTGCGCTGGTTCGAACTCACGGAGGCGATCGGCTGACCGAGGAATATCCTTCTCTCAACGCTGTTGGGAGGTAGGGATGGAAGGCCTCGAAGTAACAGTCCTGCTCGGACTCACGATTCTCGTCGGAACCCTGATCGCCCCGCGCGTGCGTCTCGCGCTCCCACTCGTCCTCGTCATCTTCGGACTGCTGCTCGGCTTCGTCCCCCCGCTGCGCGAGGTGCAGCTGCCTCCGGAGACGGTGCTGCTGCTGTTCCTCCCGGTGATGCTCTTCTGGGAGAGCCTCACGACGTCGCTGCGGTCGATCCGTCGCGACTTCCGATACATCCTCCCGATGAGCACGGTCCTCGTGGTCGCCTCCGCCTTCGCGGTCGCCGGCATCGGGGTCCTGTTCGGCATGCCCTGGGAGATCGCGCTCATCCTGGGCGCGGCCGTCGCGCCCCCGGACGCCACGGCCGTCGCGGCGCTCGGCCGCCTGCTGCCGCGCCGCATGTTCATGAAGCTCAAGGCGGAGAGTCTCACCAACGACGGCACGGCCCTGGTGCTCTACGCCATCGCGGTGTCGCTCGCGCTCGGCGGTCAGATCACCCCGCTCTCGGTCACGCTCGATGTGCTGATCTCGTACGTCGGAGGCATCGCCGCCGGAGTCGTGGTCGCGGGACTCGGCTACCTGCTGCTGCGCCGCACGTCCTCGACGATCGTGATCAACGTCGCTCTCCTGCTCATCCCCTTCACCGCGTTCCTCGCGGCCGAGATGGTGCACGCCTCCGGAGTGCTCGCGGTCGTGGTCGCGGGGCTCATCGTCGCCTACGTCTCCCCGCGGGTCACCACGGCATCCTCCCGCCGACAGGCCGATGCGGCCTGGCCGTTCGGCGTGTTCCTGCTCAACGGCGCCCTGTTCGTGCTGATCGGGCTCGAGGTGCAGTACGTCGCGCACGAGATCTCGGCGGCGGCGATCGGCCGCCTCGTGCTGATCACGCTCGCGGTGTGGGCGACGCTGCTGGCCGTGCGGTACGTGTTCCAGCTGTTGAATGTGCTCTTCCAGCGGCAGCGCGGCCCGCGTCCGGCTCCGGGAGCGCGGTCGCGAGCCCGCGTGGTGTCCACCATGGCGGGCATGCGCGGCGCCGTCTCGCTCGCGATCGCGCTGTCCGTACCCGCCACGATCACCGACGGCGGACTCGTCTCCGGACGCGACGAGATCGTGTTCGTCACCGCGGGAGTCATCCTGCTGAGTCTGCTCGTGCAGGCGCCCCTGCTGCCGGCGCTCGTGCGGTGGGCGCGGTTCCCCGTCGATCATGTCGAGGACGAGGAGTACGAGCTCGCCGAGCGCGCGATCTCCGGCGCGGCGCTCGCCGCCCTCGACGACCTCGCCGCCGAGCACGGCATCGGCCAGGAAGTGCGTGACCGCGTGCGCACCGAGGGCTATGCGATGCTCGAGTTCGCGAACGCGCGGACCCTGGCACGCGAGCAGGCCATCGTCGACGCGGAGGCCGAGGCACTGGACGAGATGCTCGACGAGCCCGATCCGCTGAGTGCCGGGACCGCTGATCCGGCCGGAGGGGATCCTGCGCCGGGCGGGGGAGTGGATCAGGTCACGGAGACGGATGCCACCGACGGCACGGTCCTCCAGATGATCGCGACCTCTGCCGACGTCGACATCGCGCAGCGCTCGCCGCTGATCCGGCACGAGGAGCACACCCGGCTCAAGCTCGCGCTGATCGACCGCAAGCGCGAGGTTCTGCTCGGGCTGCGCGGCGCGGGCACCGTCGATGATCTCGTCGTGCGCCGCATCTCGGCACGACTCGACCTCGAGCAGGTGCGACTGCAGGGGATCGAGGAGTTCGACTGACGTCGGTCCCCGCATCACCCGATCGCTGTGCGGAGCAGCGTGGCGAGCTGGTCCTGCTCCGCGGGAGACAGTCGAGCGGCGGCATGACGCGCGAACACGAAGGCGTCCTCGAAGCGTGCGGTGACCTCGTCGCCTTTCTCGGTCCGGGCGAGCAGGCGCGCTCGACCGTCCTCGGGGTCCGGCTCGCGGGTCACGTAGTCGAGGCGCTGCAGTCGGTCGACGATGTGTGTGATGTTGGAGGCGTCGCAGCCGAGATCGCGCGCGAGCGCCGTCATCCCCCGTCGCTCGGTCAGCCTTCCCAGCACGCAGGCCTGCGCGGCGCTGAGCGACACTTCCGCCGCCGCTGACTCATAGGCGCGGTCGTAGAGGTCGACGAACTCGAACATGGCCTTCTCCGCATCGGTCGGAGCGGAGACGGGTGCGTTGGGCAATGCCATCCGTCGACTCTACCAATCTGCTTGAAGCATTCAACTAGTTCCGATACCGTGTCCTTGATCCAGTCAAGTAAAACGAGGAGTGAGATGTCCGGGATGATGAAGGCGATCGTTCTCGATCGGTTCGGGGACGAGTTCGAACTGCACGAGCAGTCGGTGCCCCTGCCCCCTGTGGGCGAGACGGACGTGCTGATCCGGGTCGACGTCGCCGGCATCGGATCCTGGGATCGGGTCGAGCGCGAAGGGCACTACGACGGAGCCTTCGGCGTCCCCTCGCCGTTCCCCTACATCCTCGGGTGGGACGGAGCCGGAATCGTGGCGGATGTCGGTGCCGAGGTCACTCGTTTCGCGCGCGGGGACCGCGTCTACGCGGCGTCGATGCCGGTGCCTCGAGGCGGGTTCTACGCCGAGTACGCGGTCGTCGATGAGGAGTTCGTCGCGTCGGTCCCGGAACGCCTGACGAACGAGCAGGCCGGCGTCCTCGCCTGGGACGCGCTGACCGCCGCCAGCGGACTCGATGTGATCGATGCGCGGCCGGGCGACGCGGTGATGGTCTTCGGTGCGAGCGGCGGTATCGGGCATCTGGCCGTGCAGCTGGCGAAGCATCGTGGTCTCAGAGTCTTCGCGGTGGCGTCCGGGCAGGACGGCGTCGCGCTGGTGCGCGGTCTCGGGGCCGACCTGGTCGTCGACGGACGCCAGGAAGATGTGCGGGCGGCGGCCGAGAGCTTTGCCCCGGGGGGACTCGACGGAGCACTCGTCACCGCAGGCGGCGCGGCGGCGGAACAGGTGCTGCGCGGCGTGAAGCCCACCGGGCGCATCGCCTGGCCGCACGGCGTGAACCCCCAGCCGACGGGCGACCTCGTCGAGCGGGTGTCCTTCTACGACGGCGACCGGAGCCGAGCGGCCCTGCAGAGTCTGAACGAGGTCATCGCCGCGACTCTCCTCACGCCGCACGTCTCGCAGGTCTTCGACGCCGGGCAGATCGTGCAGGCGCACCGCGCGCTCCGGAGCCACTACGTGGGAAAGATGGCGCTGCGCGCTCCCGGCCCTCGCGAGCTGTGACGCCGTATGACACACGATTCCGTCCGCGCGCCGCCGCCTGCTTAACGTATTCGAGTCCCCCAAGAGAGGAACTCCTACCCATGTCACGCCGCACCACCTCCATTCTCGCCGCGCTCGTCGCGGTCCCGCTCTTCGTCGCGCTCTCCGGTTGCGCCACGGCATCCTCCGACGCCGGCTCCGGCAGCGAGGGCTCGTCCGAGAACGAGGTCGTCAAGATCGGCGTCGTCGGCAAGGGCGATGCCCAGTGGCCTGCCTTCGTCGACGCGGCGGCCGAAGAGGGGATCACGGTCGAGCTCGTCGACTTCGGCTCCTACGAGCAGCCGAATCCGGCGCTCACCGAGGGCGAGATCGACCTCAACCAGTTCCAGCACATCGTGTACCTCGCCGAGTACAACAACGCCTCCGGCTCCGACCTCACCCCGATCGGATCGACCGCGATCTACCCGCTCGGCCTGTACTCGAAGAAGTACGACGACGTCGACAGCATCCCCGAAGGCGAGACCGTCGCCGTCCCCGACGACGCCTCCAACCAGGCCCGCGCGCTGAACGTGCTGCAGCAGGCCGGCCTCGTCGAGCTCAAGAGCGGTGGCACCCCGTACTCCGACCTCGCCGATGTCGACGCCGAGAAGTCGAAGGTCAAGGTCACCGCGCTCGAGGCCTCGATCATCCCGACCTCGCTGCCCGACGTCGCCGCCGCGATCATCAACAACGACTTCGTTCAGGATGCCGGCCTCACGTTCGAGGACGCGATCGCACAGGACGACCCCGAGGATGCCGGCGCCCTGCCGTACGTCAACATCTTCGCGGCTCGCGCCGATGACGCCGACAACGAGACGTACCTCAAGCTCGTCGAGATCTTCCAGACGAACGAGGACGTCCAGAAGGGCCTGCTCGACTCGTCCGGCGGTACCGCCGTAGCGCTGCAGACGCCTGCGAAGGACCTCGTCGCCTCGCTGAAGAAGGTCCAGGAGGACGCCGAGGCGAAGAAGTAGGGCGCAGGGAACACCACCCCGTCCGATGAGGGAGAATCGGGTGGCGCGAAACGCGTCACCCGATTCTTCGTTCCCGAAGCAGACCGGAGCAGCACATGCCGATCGTCACCCTGACGAACGTCTCCAAGACCTATCCGTCCCGCACCCGTGAGGGGTCCGAGGTCGTCGCGGTCGATGACGTCACCCTCGAGATCGAGAAGGGCGACGTCTTCGGCATCATCGGCTACTCGGGCGCCGGCAAGTCCACTCTCGTGCGGCTGATCAATGCGCTCGAGCCGGCGACGAGCGGCACCATCACCGTGGACGGCGTCGACATCACCGCGCTCAAGGAGAGCGAGCTGCGCCGGGTGCGCGGCGGCATCGGCATGATCTTCCAGCAGTTCAATCTGTTCTCGTCGCGCAGCGTCAAGGCCAACATCGCCTATCCGCTCAAGCTCGCCGGCTGGTCCAAGGAAGACATCGAGAAGCGGGTCGCGGAGCTGCTCTCCTTCGTAGGCCTCGCCGACAAGGCCAAGGCCTACCCGGAACAGCTCTCGGGCGGCCAGAAGCAGCGCGTCGGCATCGCCCGCGCGCTCGCGACCGGCCCCGCGATCCTGCTCGCCGACGAGGCCACCAGCGCCCTCGACCCGCAGACCACGCACGAGGTGCTCGATCTGCTCAAGCGGGTCAACCAGGAGCAGGGCGTCACGATCGTGATCATCACGCACGAGATGGACGTGATCCAGACCATCGCCACCCGGGTCGCGGTCATGGAGAACGGCCGCGTGATCGAGCACGGCGACGTGTTCGACGTCTTCTCCGCCCCGCAGAACCCGGCATCCCAGCGATTCGTCGGCACGGTCGTGAAGGGTGTGCCGTCGCCGGCCGAGCTGGCGGTGCTGCGCGAGCGTCACCGCGGACGCCTGGTGACGTTCTCGTTCCGCGACGGCGACTCGTCGCAGGCGCAGGTGTTCCTCGACCTCGCCGGGGCGGCCCTCGACTTCGAGCTGGTGTTCGGCGGGATCAACGACATCCGCGGGCGGGCCTTCGGGCACCTGACGCTCGCGATCCGCGGCGATGCGGCGGCGATCGACGGTGCCCTGGCTCGCATCGCCGAGCGCGTCGACGTGACCGAGATCGCCGCAGAGGAGGCCCGCTGATGGATCGTCTGAACGAACTGTGGCCCGAGTTCTGGACGGCCGCGCTCGAGACCCTCTACATGACGTCGTTCGCACTCGTGCTCGGCGGCGTCCTCGGGCTCGCGATCGGCATCATCCTGTATGTCACGCGCCCCGGCGGGCTCGCGCAGAACCGGGTGATCTCGGTGCTGATGAACCTCGTGGTGAACTTCTTCCGTCCGATCCCGTTCATCATCTTCCTCGTGGTCGCGCAGCCGCTGGCGCGCGCGGTCGTGGGTGTGGGGATCGGCACGACCGCCGGGGCCTTCATCATCGGACTCGCGGCCGCGTTCGCGATCGGGCGCATCGTGGAGCAGCACCTCGTCTCGGTCTCTCCCGGAGTCATCGAGGCGGCGCGGGCGATGGGCGCGGGGCCCTGGCGCATCCTCTTCACGGTGGCCATCCCCGAGTCGCTCGGTCCGCTCATCCTCGGCTACACGTTCATCCTCGTGGCGCTGATCGACATGACGGCGATGGCGGGACTCGTGGGCGGCGGCGGCCTCGGTGCCTTCGCGCAGATCTACGGCTTCCGGCAGTTCGAGCCGCTGGTGATGTGGGCGGCCATCGTCCTGATCGTGGTCTTCGTGCACTTCGTGCAGATGCTCGGCACTCGCCTCGCGCGCAAGGTCATGCGTCGCTGACGGGCGCTTCCTGCAGGGTGCGTCGGGTGGTGAACACCCGGTCTTCCCCGCTGATCGGATCGACGAAGCGCAGCTCGCGCGCCAGCAGCTGCAGCGGGCGGTCGTAGTCGTCCGGCAGGTCTTCCTGCAGCTCGGGGTAGAAGCGGTCGTTGAGGATGCCGATACCGAGGGCGGCGAGATGCACCCGCAGCTGGTGCATCTTGCCGCTGTGCGGGCGCAGCAGCGTGTGCACCACACGGTCGTCGGCGCGGATCAGCTCGACGGCCGTCTCGGAGTTCGGCTCCTTGGCATCGTCGACCTGCACGCGCACCTGGCCCCGGAGCTTCTCGATGTTGTTGCGGTACACGACGGGGAACGAGGGGAGCGGTCGGTCCTCGGGAAGCGCTGAGACCGCCTCGTAGACCTTCTGCACCTGCCTCTTCTCGAAGAGCAGCTGGTAGGCGCCGCGGGTCGCGGGCCGCGTCGAGAACATCAACAGCCCCGCCGTGGCGCGGTCCAGGCGATGGATCGGCGCGAGGTCGGAGTTGTCGAGGAGGTTGCGCAGCCGCACCAGTGCGGAGTTCTGCAGGAACTTGCCCCCCGGTGTGGTCGGCAGGAAGTGCGGCTTGTCGACGACCACCAGGTGGTCGTCCTGGTGCAGGATCTCGATCTCGAACGGGATCCGCGTCTCGACAGCCGGCTCGCGGTAGTACCAGACGAACTCGACGCTGCCCAGCGGCGCATCGCGGGGGACGGGCGTGCCGTCGGCCCGCACGATGTCGCCGCGGTCGAACCGCTCGAGCAGCCGCTCGGGGTCGAGGTGGAAGAAGCGCTCGACCATGTAGGCGGCGACGGTGGGCCACGGTCCGGTGAGCGGCGCATGCAATCGTGTCGCCCCCACGCCGTCGCGGACGGGGAGGGGAGAGGGCATGCCCATCAGTCGCCGCCGCTCACGTGTCGAAGCTCAGGCTGAGCTTGCGCAGCAGTCCTGCGAGGCGATCCCTGTCGTTACGGGAGAGCGCTCGCAGCAGCTCGGCCTCGACGTCGACCAGCCGGGTGATGGCCGCGTCCACGCGCATGCGGCCGTCATCGGTCAGCGTCACCAGCACGCTGCGCCCGTCGCCGGGGTCCGCCTCGCGGCGCACGAACCGACGACCCACGAGACGGTCGATCCGGTTGGTCATCGTGCCGCTGGAGACGAGTGTCTGCTGCAGCAGCTGCTTGGGGGAGAGCTGGAACGGCGCACCCGCCCGGCGCAGGGCCGAGAGCACGTCCCACTCCCAGTGCTCCAGGTCGCTGCGGCGGAACACGTCACGGCGGGCGCGATCGAGGTGACGCGACAGGCGATCCATCCGCGAGAGCACCTCGAGAGGCGAGAAGTCGAGGTCGGGACGCTGGGTGTTCCACGCGCCGACGATCCGGTCGACCTCATCCACCTCGCTCATCCGCCCATTATCGCGTGCGCGGAGCCGGAATGACGGACGCCGCGGGCAGGGTGAGCGTCATGAAGGTGCTGTAGGGGTCGGGGAGGTAGCGACCGAACGGTCCGCACTCCTGGAAACCCGCCGCCGCGTACATCGCGCGGGCCGGGACGAAGAACTCGGCGCTCCCGGTCTCGAGCGAGAGCCGACGGATGCCGCGGGCCTCCGCATCCGCGAGGAGGAAGGTCAGCATCGACCGCCCCAGTCCCTGGCCGCGGAGGGCGGGGTCGGTGCGCATCGACTTGAGCTCCTCGTGCCCGTCCTCGACCGCCGCCAACGCGCCGGTCGCGACGGGACGACCGTCGACCGAACCCGCGAACAGACGCACGCCCGGGGCGAGCAGTCGCTCGAAGACCAGCGCGTGACGGCTCTCCGCCGGAGCGGTGTGCTCCAACTCGGCATGGTGTGCGACCAGGAACTCGGCGAGGGCGGGGGTGGCGGTCTCGACGCGTTCGATCACGATGCTCATGTCGTCAGCATCGCAGAGCCGTGTTTCGGAGGTGTGACCGGCGCGGGTGTCAGCGGAAGCGGGGCCGGAGCATGGCAGACTTGTCCCCGCGGCGTCCTCGGGACGCTGCGGTCCGCCGTGGTGTAATGGCAGCACGACAGCCTTTGGAGCTGTTAGGTCTAGGTTCGAGTCCTGGCGGCGGAGCATGACTGGGAACAATCTCGCCATCATCGTCCTCGCCGCAGGTCAGGGCACGCGCATGAAGTCGCGCCTGCCCAAGGTGCTGCATCCGATCAGCGGCCGCCCGCTGGTCGGGCACGTGCTGACCACCGCCGCGCGGCTGCAGGCCGCGCACGTCGAGGTGGTCGTGCGGCATGAGCGCGACCAGGTGGTCGCAGCCCTCGCGAAGGACTACCCCGACGCGGTGTTCGTCGATCAGGACGACGTCCCCGGCACCGGTCGCGCCGTGCAGGTGGCCGTCGATGCCCTCCCGGACGACTTCGACGGCGATGTCCTCGTCCTCTCCGGCGACTGCCCGCTGGCCGACGTCGACACCCTCTCCGCTTTCGTGGCCGAGCACCGCGCTTCCGGTGCACCCGCGACGCTGATGACGGCGCTGGTGGAGGACCCGACCGGATACGGGCGGGTCGTCCGCGACGCCGACGGCGGGGTCGACCGCATCGTCGAGCAGAAGGACGCCGACCCCGACGAGGCAGCCGTCCGCGAGATCAACGCCGGGATGTACGTGTTCCGCGCCGCGACCCTTCGCACCTACCTGCCGCAGCTGAGCCTCGACAACGCCCAGCGCGAGATGTATCTGACCGACGTCCCCGGCCTGCTGCGCCGCGACGGCGACCGGGTGGCGGCATCCGTCGTCTCCGACGTCACGGTGACCTACGGCGTGAACGATCGTGCCCAGCTGGCCCTGGTCGGCCGCCTGCTCAACCAGCGCATCGTGCGTCGCTGGCAGCTCGAGGGCGTCACCGTGATCGACCCGGCGACGACGTGGATCGACGACGACGCGAAGCTCTCGCCCGACGTCACGATCCTCCCGAACACGCAGATCCTGCGCGCCACGGTCATCGCCCCCGGTGCCATCGTCGGCCCGGACACCACACTGGTCGACTGCGAGGTCGGCGAAGACGCGATCGTCCGCCGCACCGATGCCACCCTCGCCGTGATCGGCGCCGAGGCCACCGTCGGCCCGTTCTCCTTCCTGCGTCCCGGAACCGTCCTGGGTGCGAGGGGCAAGATCGGCGCGTACGTCGAGACCAAGAACGCCGAGATCGGCGAAGGCAGCAAGGTCCCGCACCTCTCGTACGTCGGCGATGCGACGATCGGCCGCGGCGTGAACCTCGGCGCGAGCACCATCACCGCCAACTACGACGACGTGCACAAGCACCGCACCGAGATCGGCGACGAGGTGCACACCGGGTCGCACACGGTGCTCGTCGCGCCCGTTAGGCTGGGTGCGGGCGCGAAGACCGGCGCCGGCGCGGTCGTCCGCAAGGACGTTCCGGCCGGAGCACTGGCCATGACCGTTGCACCCCAGCGCAATGTCGAGGGCTGGGTCGAGAAGAACAGAGCAGGCACGGGTGCGGCGGACGCTGCGTCCCGGGAGAAATCGGCGGAGTAGGCGGAGCATGGCGCGCAAGAAGAAGACGGTCGATCTGGATCGCGACAACGGCGTGGCACCCGGGATCATCGCCAAGACCAAGAAGCGCCTGGTCGTCGCGGGCGGGCGTTCCCACCCCGCTCTGACAGCGGACGTCGCCGAGGCCCTCGGCACCGAGAACGCACCGGTCGAGCACCGCACGTTCGCGTCGGGCGAGATCTACGCCCGATTCGAGGTCTCGATCCGCGGCGTCGATCTCTTCCTGATCCAGACGTTCGGCGAGCCGGTCAACGAGTGGCTCATGGAGACGCTCATCATGATCGACGCCGCCAAGCGCGCATCGGCCAAGCGCATCACCGTCGTCGCCCCGTACTATCCGTATTCGCGTCAGGACAAGAAGGGCAGGGGCCGCGAGCCCATCAGCGCCCGTCTGGTGGCCGACCTGCTGAAGACCGCCGGTGCCGACCGCGTCATGAGCGTCGACCTGCACGCGGCTCAGATCCAGGGCTTCTTCGACGGACCCGTCGATCACCTGTTCGCCAAGCCGGTCCTGCTCGACTACTTCCAGCGCACCCTGTCCCCGGAGGACCGCGAGATCCTCACCGTGGTCTCGCCGGACATGGGCCGCGTGCGCGTCGCCGACACCTGGTCGGACAGCCTCGGCGCCCCGCTGGCGATCATCCACAAGCGTCGCGACCCGAAGGTCGCCAACCAGGTCTCGGTGCACGAGATCGTCGGTGCCGTCGAGGGTCGCACCTGTCTTCTCGTCGACGACATGATCGACACCGGCGGAACCATCGTCAAGGCCGCCCAGGCGCTCAAGGCCGCCGGCGCCCACCGTGTCATCGTCGCGGCCACGCACGCGATCTTCAGCGACCCGGCGTCCGACCGGCTGCAGGACGCATCGATCGATGAGGTCGTGATCACCGACACGATCCCGCTCACGGAGTCGCGTCGCTGGGACAAGCTCACGATCCTGCCGATCGCGCCCCTGCTCGCCCGAGCCATCCACGAGGTGTTCGAGGACGGCTCCGTGACGAGCATGTTCGGCGGCGACGCGTAACGCATCGTCACGGCACAGCCCGCGCATAGCCGTGGTGCTTACGGTCGAATGGTCGACGATCGAGTCGACCGACACCGAGCCGGGAGGACCACCATGATCCGCACGACCGTACCGACCTCTGTCCGCAAGGGATCCGCCCTCCTCGGCATCGCGGGGCTGTTCGTCCTCGCGGGGTGCTCCGGCGCCACCGATGCCGCTGACACCTCGTCCGACGGCGGCAGCACGCCGGACGCCGGCTCGTCTTCGGAGTCGTCCGGCGGCGACGCCACTGCGACCTACGCCGACGGCTCCTACACCGCCGACGGTTCCTACCAGACCCCGGAGACGGTCGAGAAGATCTCCGTCACCCTGACCCTCGCCGACGGTGTCGTGACCGACGTGGAGGTCACAGGAGACCCGCAGGCTCCCGAGACGGAGCAGTACCAGGGCCAGTTCATCGCCGGGATCGCCGACGAGGTCGAGGGCAAGTCGATCGACGAGCTGAACGTCAGCCGGGTCGCCGGCTCCTCGCTCACCAGCGGCGGCTTCAACGCGGCGGTCGAGTCGATCAAGGAACAGGCCGCCGCCTAGGCGCCGGAAGCCGTATGGCGATCTGGCGCTTCGAGGCGATCGGAACGCACTGGGAGGTCGAGACGACCGACCCGCTCGGCGATGCCGTCCGCGCCGAAGTGGCCGCCGAGGTCGAGCGGTTCGACCGCGAGTGGTCGCGGTTCCGCCAGGATTCCGACGTCACCCGGCTCGGCAGGGAGGGCGGTGACCTCGTTTCGACCGATGCCGGCGTGATGCTCGATGCGTATCGCGCGCTCTCCGCGGCGACGGCCGGCGCGGTGAACCCTCTGGTGGCCGACAGCCTCAGCGCGCTCGGCTACGACGCCGACTACACGCTCGTCGCCGGAGACCCGGTTCGCGCCCCGGCGGCCTGGGAGGAGCAGCTGTCCTGGACCGCGACGCAGGTGGCGGCATCCGAGCCTGCGCTCCTCGACGTCGGCGCGGTCGGCAAAGGGCGTCTGGTCGACCTCGTGTCCGACGTGCTGGCTTCGATCCCCGGAGACGTCGTGATCGATGCGGGCGGTGACATGCGGGTGCGGGGCGAGGCCGTGCGCGTCGGTCTCGAGCATCCGTACGACCCGCAGAAGGCCATCGGTGTGGTCGAGCTCCAGGACCGGGCGCTGTGCGCCTCGGCGGTCAACCGTCGATCGTGGGGGAGCGGTCTGCATCATGTGCTCGACGCCCGCACCGGGCTCCCCGTGCGCACGTGGGCGGCGACCTGGGCGCTCGCTCCGGACGCGATGACGGCGGATGCCCTCGCGTCGGCGCTCTTCTTCGACGGCGGGCCCGCGCTGGCAGAGACCTGGGGTGCGGAGTGGGTCCGCATGAGCACCGACGGACGGGTGCAGCGTTCGCCCGGGTGTCCCGCAGAGCTCTTCCTGGGCGGGAGAGCAGCACCCCCGGGATCCGGGAATTAGGGAAGAGTGGAGAACGTGATCACCTCATTCGCCGCCGCACGTCAGCGGGTCCTCGCGGTGCTGGGCTCCCTGTCGATGTACCGCCTCGTGCTCTTCGCGCTCATCGCCCTCGCCGTCATCGCGTTCGTGTTGTCGCTCGCCGGAGTGATCGTCTCGCCGACACCGGTGGAACTCGTGGCATCCTTCCTCGTGCTGGCCGCCGTCATCTCGGTCGTCGACGCCGTCGCGCAGCGCATCCTGAGGCTGCCGTGGCGCATCGAGTCGTCTCTGGTCACGGCCCTGATCCTGCTGTTCGTGCTTCGCCCCGGCCTCGAGCCGTCCGCCCTGTTCGGCCTCGCGATCGCGGGGGCCGTCGCCAGCGTGTCGAAGTATCTGATCGCATGGCGCGGACGCCATATCTTCAACCCGGCCGCCTTCGGCGCGGCCGTCGTGTCGATCCTCGGCGCGTTCGGGGCGTTCGACTGGTTGGGCACCTCGTCCTCGTGGTGGGTCGGCACACCGGTTCTGACGATCCCCGTCGCGGTCCTCGGTCTCGCGGTGCTGTGGCGCACCGAGAAGGTGCGCGTGGTGCTGGTGTTCCTGCTCGTCGCCGTCGTCACCTCGGTGGTACGACAGGCGGTGCAGGCCGCGCAGTTCGACATCGGCTTCGATGCGCTCACGGCCCTGCAGTTCGCGCTGCTGCAGTCGCCGTTCCTGTTCCTCGGAGCGTTCATGCTCTCCGAACCCCTCACACTCCCGCCGCGTCGTCGGCAGCAGTTCGCCGTGGCCGCCGTGGTCGGAATCCTCGCCGGGTGGCCGATCTCCGTGGCCGGACTGTTCACGCTCGGCCAGGAGCGCGCTCTGCTGATCGGCAACCTGGTGGCGTTCGCCTTCGCCCTCCGCGGATCGGTGCGACTCGTGCTCGAGCGGCGCGAGTTCGTCACGCCGACCGCTCAAGAACTCACCTTCCGGGCCAGGGGGCGGGTCCGCTTCCTTCCGGGGCAGTATCTGGAGCTCGACGTCCCGCACCACCGGCCGGATGCACGCGGAACGCGCCGCGAGTTCAGCATCGTGTCGGCGCCGGCCGATCTGCCGACGCTGCGCATCGCCTACAAGAACGGCGACCAGAAGCACCCCTCGAGCTACAAGCGCGCATTGGCCGCGGCCGAGCCCGGCGCGACGTTCGCCGTGACCGGCACCTGGGGGGACTTCATCCTGCCGCGGGGCGACCACCCGGTGCTGATGGTGGCCGCGGGTATCGGCGTCACCCCGTTCGTGTCCCAGCTGCGTCAGCTGCAGGCCACGGGGCAGCACCGTGACGTGGTGCTCGTGTACGTGGCCGCCGAGGCTGCTGAGCTGGCATTCCGCGAGGAGCTCGCCGCGACCGGCGTGCGCACCGTCGTGTTCACCCGGGACGAGCCCGTCGACCTGCCCGCGCACTGGACCTGGGCCCGGGGCGCGCGGCTGGATGCGGAGAGCCTCGAGCGGGCCGTCGCCGACCTCGGCACGCGGCACGCCTTCATCTCGGGGCCGCCGCGGCTGATCGCCGACCTCGCTCCCGCGCTGCAGAAGGCGCGCAGCCTCACCACCGACGCCTTCGCGGGGTACTGACGCCGATCACGCCGCGGATGCGACGGCTCCGCCGGGCTGCGGGGTGATCGGGAGGCGCACGGTGAAGGTCGTGTCGCCGGGCTCGCTGTCGACGCTGAGCACGCCGTGGTGCCCCTCGACGATGGCTTTCGCGATCGCGAGACCCAGACCCGTTCCGCCGGTCTGGCGGGCTCGCGAGCTGTCGCCGCGGGCGAACCGGGCGAAGAGCTCCTCGCGGACGGCGGGGTCG
Organism: Microbacterium sp. MYb66; assembly: GCF_002979435.1. Classification (GTDB taxonomy): domain Bacteria; phylum Actinomycetota; class Actinomycetes; order Actinomycetales; family Microbacteriaceae; genus Microbacterium. Next base: position 78,902 of record NZ_PCOV01000008.1, read on the forward strand.
ATGCCGGGGCCGTCGTCGTGCACGCGCAGCACCGCGTCGTCAGCCTCGCGCGCGACGCTGAGCGTGATGGTCGTCCCCGCGGGCGTGTGGGTGCGGGCGTTCGCGAGCAGGTTCGCGACGACCTGGTGCATCCGACCGGCGTCTCCGACGATGGTCACGGGTTCATCGGGGACCTCGATGTTCCAGTGATGGTCGGCTGCTGTCGGGCGCGCATCCGAGAGGCCCTCGAGCGCCAGCTGCGCGAGGTCGACCGTGCCGTAGACGAGCTCCTGACCCTCATCGAGCCGGGCGAGCAGCAGCAGATCCTCGACGAGCCGGGTCATCCGCAGGGACTGCGCCTGGATGCGCTCGAGCGACGTCGTGGTGCTCTCGACGACCTCTGGGCCCTGCACGCCGGACGGCGCCTGCCGCAGCGCGCGCAGCGACAGCTCCGAGTACCCGCGGATCGAGGCCAGCGGAGTGCGCAGCTCGTGGCTCGCATCGGCGACGAAGCGGCGCATGCGCTCCTCGTTCTTCTGACGCGATGCGAGGGCGGTGTTCACGTGGTCCAGCAGCTTGTTCAGGGAAGCGCCCACGAGACCGGTCTCGGTGCGGGGGTCGGCTTCGGATGCCGGTACGCGCTCGGTGATGCTCACCTCGCCGCGGTCGAGCTGTTGGTTCGCGACCCTGGTCGCGGTGGTGGCGACCGCACGCAGCGGGCGCAGGCTCACCCGGATGGTGATCGCCGTCGTCAGGGCGAGCAGGATGAGTCCGCCGATCGTCGCGAGGGCGATCACGGTGAGCAGCTGCGTGAGCTGGTTCTGGATCTCGTCACGGGGAAGACCGGTGACCACGACGACGCCGTCGTTCGTCGGCAGGGCCATGACCCGATACGAACCGAGGTCGGTGATGGAGACCGTGGCGACCGACGTGCCGTTCAGCGCTCCGGCGATCTCGGCCAGCTGCGCGCCGCTGAGCGTCTCGAGCGATCCGGTGAGCTCGTCTCCGGAAGTGCTCTTCGCGACGACCCCGCTGAAGCCGGTCACCGGGCTGGAGACGACGAAGAGCACTCCCACCGGAGGTGCAGGACTGCTCGCGAGCACGTTCTGCGCGGTGGCGGACGACGGGGGGAAGGCTTCGGTCAGCCGGACGAGCTGGTGGGCGTTGTTGGCCAGCTTCTGGTCGAGCTGGTCCTCCATCGTCTTGCCCAGCGTCGCACTGGTGATGACGGCGACGATGATGAGGATCAGGGACACGAACCCGATCACGGCGGTCATCAGCCGTGTCTGCAGGCTCATCGGCCGTCTCATCATCGTCGCAGAGCTCACTGCGGGGCCTTGATCATGTAGCCGACGCCGCGGACGGTGTGCAGCAGAGGCGTGCGGCCCGCGTCGATCTTCTTGCGCAGGTACGAGATGTAGAGCTCGACCACCGACGACTTGCCGCCGAAGTCATAGCTCCAGACGCGGTCGAGGATCTGGGCCTTCGACAGCACCCGACGCTCGTTGCGCATGAGGTAGCGCAGCAGCTCGAACTCCGTCGCGGTGAGCTCGATCTCGGTGCCGTCGCGGACCACCTCGTGGCTGTCCTCGTTGAGCGTGAGGTCGGCGACGCGCAGGATCGACTGCCCGTCGTCGGCGGTCGCGTGGCCGGTGCGGCGGATGATCGCGCGCAGCCGTGCGATCACCTCCTCCAGGCTGAACGGCTTCGTGACGTAGTCGTCACCGCCGGCGGTCAGGCCCGCCACCCGGTCGCCCACGGCGTCCTTGGCGGTGAGGAAGAGCACCGGCACCAGGTTGCCGGACTCCCGGAGCCGCTTGAGCACCGACATCCCGTCGAGATCGGGCATCATGATGTCGAGCACCAGGGCGTCCGGCTCGAACTCGCGGGCGACCTGGAGGGCCTCCATTCCGGAGGACGCGGTGCGCACCTCCCAGCCTTCCATCCGCAGGGCCATGGCGAGCAGGTCGGTGAGCATCTGCTCGTCGTCGACGGCGAGGATGCGCAGGGGGGAGCCGTCGGGGCGGCGCAGTTCGGGCAGGTCGCTGGTCATGTCCCTATTCTGCGGAATCTCCTATGTGATTTCTATGGAGAGCGCTATGCGTTGCCTGGGAGCGTTCAGACGAGTCGTTCGTCGGGCATGGCCAGGAAGTCGATGCCCTCCTGCAGTGCGAGCCGGTCGGACAGTTCGCCGATGGGTCCTGCGAGATGGCCGGCGGCCCGGATGCTGAGCCGGCGCGGGCCCGTCAGCGCGTGATAGACCGCGAACTGCCCGCGCGGATCGACGGCGGGGTCGAGCACCGCGGCGCTGACGTGCACCGGAAGGCGCAGGCGCCGTGCGGAGGTCGCCGCGTCGAAGTAGTCGAGCACCGAACGCGCCTCGGGATGCTGCCGCAGGTGCTCGCGGACCGCCTCGCCGCTGCCGGTGCAACGCCGGGTGAGACGCACCGTATGGTCTCCGAAACTCGGCACGTCCAGGGACGCGCGGCGGAAGCGACCGTCCCAGGGGAGTGCCATCGCCCCGATCCCACCGCCGAAACTGCCCCCGCTGAAGTCGAGCGCGCCGGCCGCCGCGGGCACCATGTCGAGGAGGACTGTGGCGGCACGCCAGATGTCCGCGGCGCTGAAGCGATGCGAGTAGGTGTCGCGACGTGCGATGCCGGCGAGCACGTGCGCCTCCGGAAGCGCGGGGAAGCGGCTGACGGTGCCGGCATGGGTGCCCGGTGCGACCGGGAAGATCGCGGCGGTGTCGGCCGGCACGCGGTCGAGGTCGGGACCCGTGCGGCCGCCGTAGCCGTGCCCGATGACGAGGCCGCGACGGACATCCGTGATCGCGTGCGGCACCATCGCGTACGCGGCCGCCTGCTCCTCGGCGGAGGAGTGGAAGCGGATCTCGGCCAGACGGTGCGTCTCGGTCGGGGGGAGGTCCTGCGTGAACTCCCAGGCGACAGGGCCGGTGCCGAACTCCTCGAAGGTCGCTCGCCAGAAGTCGTCGAAGTCGACGGGCTCCTCGGGCGGTGGGAGCGGCGTCAGCAGCGCGCTCAGGGAGTACTCGGTCAGCTCCTCGGAAGGAACCGGGGTCACCGCACGAACTCCCGGATCGCGTCCTCGTCCACGGTCACACCCAGGCCGGGGCCGGTCGGCACGACGAATCCGCCGTCGGCGCGGACCTCGAGCGGGCTCGTGAGGAGGCGGTTGGCGACGGGCAGCGTGAACGGCTGGTACTCGAAGGCGAGGAGTGACGCGGAGCTCGCGGCGACGTGCACACCGGCAGCCATCGCGATGCCGAAGGCGGCGGAGTGGTGCGGGGCGACCTGCACGTGGAACGCGTCCGCGACCGCCGCGATCGCGAGGCCCTCGGTGATGCCGGTGCGGCCGATGTCGGGCTGGGTGAGGCCCACCGCGCGGCGGGTGAGCCAGTCCGTGAACTCGAAGCGGCTGCGCATGGCCTCGCCGATCGCGATCGGGGTGGCGAGGGCGGCGGCGAGGTCGCGGTGGCCCTCGACGTCTTCCGGGGCCAGGGGCGCCTCGAAGAACCACGCCTTGCGGTCGTCCAGCTCCCGCCCGAGCGCCCGGGCCTCGCCGAGGCGGTAGGTCCAGTGCGCATCGAGCGCCACGTCGAGGTCGGGGTGCACACCGCGGACGGCATCGTAGGTCGCGAGGTCGGTCCGGATGTCGACGCCGAGATGCAGCTTGATGCGGCGCACACCGCCCTCGACGAGTTCTGCGGCCTTCTCCGCACGCTCGACGTCGTCGATGCCGCGGATGCCGGAGACATAGGTGGGCAGCACCTCGTGGAAGCGGCCGCCGGCGAGCTCGGAGACCGAGAGCCCGGTGGCGTGGCCCCAGAGGTCCCAGAGCGCGATGTCGACGGCGGCCATCGCGTCGGCCTGGTGGCCGGTGAGGTGCCCGCGCTCGCGCATCGACTCGGTCATCCGATGCCACAGGGTGCGCACGGAGCGCGGATCCTCGCCCACGATGAGCGGCGTGAGCAGGTTGTCGACGATCGCCGCGGCGACGACGGGGGCGACCGGGGCCAGCGCCTCGCCCCAGCCGACGAGTCCTTCGTCGGTCTCGACCTTCACGAGCAGGGTCTCGTAGCCGGGGGAGTACAGGCTCCGCCACGGCGGACGGATCACGTAGCCGCGGTGGTCGACGGCCGTGTCGCCCGCGTAGGAGTTGTTCGCATCCTCCTTCGAGAGGTAGAGCGGGAAGGTCTGGACGCGCGTGATCTTCACAGGGGTCTCCAAAGACATCGATGGTCGAGCGGCCGGCGGCGTGTGCCGCGGTCGGGATCAGGAGGCCGCGTCGCTTCGCGGCCGGGGTCAGAGTGCGGCGAATGCCGATGCGGTGCGGGAGGGGCTGTAACCGAGGGCGACGGAGATCTCGTCGGCAGCCTCGATCAGCTGCAGTGCGAGCTCCTGGTGGGGTTCGTGCAGATCCAGCACCGACAGCGGGCCGCTGGCCGAGAGGCCGGCGATGATCTCACCCGCGCGGTTGCGGATCGGGGCGGCGATGCAGGCGCGACCGAACGCGAGCTCCTCGATCTCGGTGGCGTAGCCGCGGCTCCGCGTCTCGTCGAGCGCGACCTGCATGGCGTCGCGGTCGACGATGGTGTGCGGGGTGAAGCGCTGAGGCGTCTGCGCGAAATACTCGTCGACCTGCTCGTCGGACATGCCGGACAGCAGAGCCTTGCCGAGGCCGGTGGCGTGCAGCGGGCCGGTGCGCCCCGCCATCGCGAACGACTTCGGAGCCAGCGCACCCTCGAAGTTGCAGAGGTAGGTGAAGGTGAAGCCGCTGAGCTCGGCGACGTTCACCCCGATCTCGATCTTGCGGGCGAGGTTCTGCGCGATCTGGCGGGAGGCGCGGAAGATCGGGGAGCCGTTGATGGCGATCGTGCCGAGCGACACCGCCGCCGGGCCGAGGCGATAGAGCCCGGTGCGTGCGTCCTGCACGACGAACTTCATCCGATCGAGAGCCGACATCATGCGCGAGACCGTGGACTGGCCGAGGCCGGTCAAGGTGCAGAGCTCAGAGACCCTCAGCTCACCGGATTCCTCGGTGAAGCAGGCGAGCAACGACATCGCCCGTTCGACGGTCTGCGTGCCGCCCACCGATTCCGATGCCATGGGGACTCCTCCTCAGTACTGTCGCCGCTTCCGCGACGTCCGCAGCTGGTCGCTGCTGCCAGTCATCCTATTGAGAGAAATGGCTTCAAGCAACACAAATGTGGGTGTCTTATGCATTTTGTGGATTTCGCATCCGCATTGTGGTTAACTGGCCGCACGTCGACGTCGACGACTGTGACGACGACGCGCAGGGCCCCACCGGGGTCGTCTCTACTGGAAAGTGACTGCAATGCAACAAGCCATACTCGAGCGGCCCCCGACGAGTGAGAAGCAGGCCGTCGAGCCACGCTCCGGGCGACGCTCCACGTTGGGCGCGAAGGATCGCACCTTCGGTTTCATGATCGCACTTCCCGCGGTCCTCCTGTTCCTCGTGATCGCGATCTTCCCCCTCGTGTCGAGCATCTTCACGAGCCTTTTCGACCAATCGCTCCTACGCCCCGATCGCACGTTCGTCGGTCTGGACAACTATGCGGCCGTCTGGGAGGAGTTCTTCGCCCGGCTCGGCACGACCCTCGTGTTCGCGTCGCTCTCCACGGTCTTCCCCCTCGTGCTGGGCGTGGCACTCGCCCTGCTGCTGAACGCCCGCATGCGCGGACGCAACATCCTGCGCGGGGCCCTCATGCTGCCGTGGCTGCTCCCCGGAGTTGTCGTCTCCTTCCTCTGGGCGTGGATCTTCAACGACAGCTACGGCGTCGTCAACCACGTGCTCTCGGTCTTCGGCCTGCCTGAGGTCAGCATGCTCGGCACTCCGACCGGCGCGATGGCCGCGGTGGTCATCGCCAAGACCTGGCACTCCTTCCCGTGGATCATGGTCGTCGCGCTCGCGGTGCTCCAGACCCTCCCGAGCGAGCAGATCGAGGCGGCCACGATCGACGGTGCGACGCGCTCACAGCGGTTCCGCCACATCTCCCTGCCCCACATCGCCGGCCCCGTCACCCTCGTCGCGGTGCTGGAGTTCATCTACAACTTCGGCAACTTCGACACGATCTTCGTCATGACCGGTGGTGGACCCGGCAACTCGACCACGACGCTCGCGGTCAGCCTCTACGACCTCGCCTTCGGCAGCTACGAGCTCGGCAAGGCCTCCGCCATGGGCACGCTCTGGCTCGTCCTGCTCGCGATCATCACGACCGGATACCTGTTCCTCAACCGACGGCTGGAGAAGTGATGCGCCGTAGTCGCGATGTGGGGGAGTCGATCATCCGCCCCCACCTGTCCATCCCGGGGCGCGTCCTTCTCCTGCTGCTGGCGCTGTTCGGCCTGCTGCCGGTCTACTGGCTCACAGCGACCGCGTTCACGAAGAAGGAGGACGTGTTCTCCCTGGACCGTCCGTTCTTCCCGGTCGATCCGACGTTCGAGAACTTCATCGGCTTCTTCCAGAACGACCTTCTGCTGAAGAACCTCATGAACAGCATCATCGTCTCCACCGGCACTGCGCTGCTCGCGGTCCTGGTCGGCGGGCTGATGGCGTACTCGCTGTCGAAGTTCCGCTACCGCGGGCGCAACGCCGTCATGTTCATGTTCCTCATCGGCCAGCTGATCCCCGGCGCTCTGCTGCTCATCTCGCTGTACCTGATGCTGAGCTCGGCCGGGTTGCTGTACACCTACACGGCGCTGATCATCTCGTTCACGACGTTCACGCTGCCGCTCGCGGTCTTCCTGTTGAAGGGCATCATCGACGCGCTTCCGGATGACATCCTCGAGGCGGCGAAGGTCGACGGTCTCTCGCGGACGGGGACGATGTTCCGCATCGTGTTCCCGCTCGTCGTCCCCGGTCTCATCACCGCGGGGATGTTCGCCTTCATGCGCGGCTGGAGCGACCTGCTCTTCGCCCTCACGCTCGCCGGCCCCGACAAGCAGACGCTGCCGGCAGGTCTGACCCAGGCGTTCATCCGCGAAGGCACGGCGGACTGGCCGGCGCTCATGGCGGCGTCCCTCATCACCTCGCTGCCGCTCGTCATCATCTTCATCCTCCTGCAGCGCTACTTCGTCTCCGGCCTCGCCGCCGGAGCGGTCAAGGGGTAGCCATGCGTCACCGAACAGCTGGACCCCATCACCTCGAAGGAGCAGTCTCATGACCATCTCGAACTCGCAGCTGAGCCGCAGAGCCTTCCTCGGAGGCGGAACCATCCTGGCCGCGTTCGGCGCGCTCACGCTCGCCGGCTGCGCGACACCTGCCGCTCCCGGCACCGGCGCCGGCGCCACGGCCGCCGCCGGCACGAAGGCCGAGACCATCAACTTCTACGGCAACTCGCTCGGCGAGGAGGCCCTGAAGTCGGCGTGGCAGGGCATCCTCGACGGCTTCTCGAAGAAGGAAGGGGTCAAGGTCGCCCCGGTGATCTACCCCTACGATCAGGCGGCGACGCAGCTCGCGCTGACCGGTCGCTCCGGCAACCTCATGGGCGTCGGGCAGTCGGGCGGCTGGCAGGTGCTCACGCCGATGAACGTGCTGGCCGACCTCAGCGATCTGGCGAAGGGCCTGGGCATCCCGCAGGGCGTGCTCGATTCGTACACCATGGACGGCAAGCTGCTGGTGCTGCCGCTGACGGCCGCCGGCATCGGCATCATCACCAACGGCGAGATCGCGAAGAGCGTCGGGATCAAGTCGGGCATGACGGTGGAGCAGTTCGCCACGGCGCTCGAGAAGATCAAGAAGCAGGACTCGTCGCTGATCCCGTACGCCGCGGTCACCAAGAACCCGGACCTCAAGGACGCCGTGCCGTGGATGTGGGGCTTCGGCAGCGATGTCGTCACCGACGACCTGAAGTGCACCCTGGGCGACGCGGAGAGCGTCAAGGCCGTCACCTGGTACAAGTCCCTGCAGGACCAGGGCCTGACGCAGACGAACGTCGCCCGCAGCGACGCCCGCATCCTGTTCGCGAGTGGCCGGGCGGCCCTCTACGACGACGCCCCGCTCGCCTCGACCTTCGTCAAGACGAACGGCGCCGCGCAGGACATCATCGACAACATCGGAGCCATCTCGCGACCGACGGCCGGGGGCAAGGACTCCTTCAACCGGGCCTGGGGCAGCGGCGTGTTCGCGACCGCGGGCGAGGGCGAGCTCACGAGCCGCGACTTCATCCTCTACGCGGCGACGAATGTCGAAGCGGCGACGGCGCTCTACGAGAACTCCGCGGTGGCTCCTGCCGCCAAGAGCGTCGCCGACAAGATCCCGGCCCTCGCGGCCGACAAGTTCCAGGGTGCGTTCCGTACCGAGGTCTCGGAGCATGCTCGCGGGGCCGCCTGGGATCGCGTCGCCGTGACGGCCCAGATCGACGCCGCCATCGGCGCCGGGGTCGCGACGATCCTCGCCGGTCAGGTCGAGGTGCAGGCCGGCCTCAACGCGCTGAAGAAGGAAGTCCAGGGCCTGCTCGACGCCAACTCCTGAGCTCCCGCACGAAGAAGGCCGCGTCCCGAAAAGGGACGCGGCCTTCGTCGTCGTCGGGGCGGCGGGCTCAGAGCCAGCGATCCCGAAGGGCCGGCTTCAGCCAGGCCGCGGGGGAGGAGATCGACAGACCCCCGTCGACGGCGATCGAGGTGCCGGTCACGAAGGACGCGGCGTCGGAGGCGAGGAATGCCACGACGGACGCCACTTCCTCCGGGCGACCGATGCGGCCGAGGGGGTAGCCCTCGCTCTCGCCGGTCTCGTGCGCGGCGATGCTGCCCGGCTGCACGGCGTTGACCCGGATGCCCTGGGGACCGTAGTCGAGCGCCAGCTGCCGGACCAGACCGTCCACGCCGGCCTTGGCGGCCGCGTAGGCGGGCAGCGCCGGTGCCGCGAGCGAGGAGTTCACCGAGGTCACCGCGACGATGGATGCGCCGCGTGCCAGGCGGCGGAGAGCGGCGCGGGCCACGAAGAACGCCGAGTCGAGCGTGGCGCCCAGCGCACCTCTCCAGTCCTCGTCGCTCGTGGCGTCGGCGCGGCCGATCGGCATCCGCCCCGCCGCGAGCACGACGACGTCGAGCCGGCCGAGAGCCTGCTCGGCGTCGGCGACCGCGCGATCTGCGGCATCCGGTCGACTGCAGTCGGCGACGAGGTACTGCCTGAACACCGGATCGGACGGGTCTTCGAGCCCGACCCCGACGACGGCGTCTCCGCCGTCGACGAAGGCGCGGGCGATCGCGAGTCCGATGTCCGAGCTGCCGCCGATCAGCAGCACGCCGCGGCGGGTCACACGCGCACCACGGTGGGGATCGGAGGGAGAGCCAGCTCGTCGATCACGAGCTTCACGGACGTGCGGCTGCCGGCGTCCAGGCGCGAGGCCGGATAGCGGACCGTCGCGTGGTCGATGATGCCGCGCGCGACGAGGATCTCCTTGTGCACCGCCCACGCGATGCCGCCCTGCAGACCGATCAGCACGAGAGGGAGCATACGACGGAACTCGGCGCGGGCCTCGTCGACGCGCCCCTCGAGGAACTGGGCCAGCACCGGACCGAGGAGGTCGGGGAACTCGCAGGCCGGCATCGTGCCGACCGCGCCCCTGGCGTACTCCTCGAGGCAGAACTGCGCGTTCTGCCCGCCGAGCACCGCGAATGCCGGATCGTCGATCGCCGAGACCACGGCGCCGACCTTGGGGGCGGTGGGCGGTGCCTCGACCTTCACCGAGTCGACGCCGTCGAGGCGGGCGAGCTCGGCGATGAGCGACGGTGCCATCGCCACGCCGGTCACCCCGGGTGCATCCTGCACCATGACGGAGAGGGAGGTGGCGTCGGCGACGTCCCCGTAGAAGTCCACGAGGGTTCCGGCGGGAGGCTTCACCATGAAGGGCGGGAGCACCATGAGCGCATCCGCGCCGCCTTCTTCGGCGAGCAGGGCCTGCTCGATGGAGGTGGCCGTGGACGTGCCGTTGACGCCGGCGATCACGGGGATCCGGCCGTCGACCACGCGGACGACATCGTCCAGGATCGTGCGCCGCTCCTCGGTGGTGAGTGCGAAGCCCTCGCTCGCCATGCCGAAGACCGCGACGCCGTCGACGCCGGATGCGAGCTGGAACTCGACCAGTCGGCGCAGGCTCTCGCGGTCGAGGGCCCCCGATTCGTCGAAAGGAGTGGCCAGAATGGGCATCAGGCCGTGGAGTGTCGGAGCCATCAGCTGTTTCCCCGCTTCGTCATCGTGTACTCACATTTCTCGCAAGTGTTATGCATATTGTGAGATAGTCTGCCACATAACGGTTACGAGCTACCAGCGAAGGATGACCCGGATGCCGCACACCCCGCCCTCCCGAACCGTCGAGATCCTCTCCGACGCCCGTTACGTCCAGGCCGAGTCGCCGCGATGGGATGGCCGCGACGGGAGCCTCGCCTGGATCGACATGGCGACCGGGGCCCTGCACCGCGGTCGGATCGAGCAGGGGCGGGTCGTTCCCGAGACGGCCGTCGTCGTCGGTGCGCAGATCGGTGCCCCGATCCCTCTCGCGCAGCGGGGGGCCGGATGGGCGGTCGGCGTCGATCGCCGTGTGGTGCATGTGAGCGATGACGGCGTCGTCACTCCGCTCACGGACGACATCGCCGGGCCCGGCGACTACATGAACGACGGAGGAGGGGACCCCTTCGGCCGCTTCTGGGTGGGCAGCCAGTCGATGCCGCGCGACCCGCACTGCACGCTCTGGAGCCTCGGCCCCGACGGGGTGCCGATCGCCCGGCTCGGCGGGGTGACCGTGTCGAACGGCCTCGCCTTCGACCGCACCGGCTCCACGCTGTACTACATCGACACACTTCCGCACCGCAGCATCGAGGCCTTCGATGTGGCACCCGATGGGGATCTCTCGAACCGCCGCACCGTGTGCCGGGTCTCGGGCGGCAACCCCGACGGCATGGCGATCGACCGCGACGGCATGCTCTGGGTCGCGGTCTGGGATGCCGCGGAGGTGCGCCGCTACTCGCCCGAGGGCGAGCTCGTCGAGACGATCGCGCTTCCGGCGAAGCGGCCGACCGCCGTGGCACTCGTCGATACGCTGCTCGTGATCACCACGGCCAGCATCGGACTCGCGGAACCCGGTGACGCGGACGGCGCGCTGCTCGGGGTGCGGGTCGAGGTCGGCGGCTCTCCCGCTTTCCCCTGGGGCGGCCCGAGTCCCCTCTCCGACGCCGGTCGCGCCGCCGAGGAGGCGATCCTGTGAGCACCGTCGACAACGAGCAGCTCCGGCAGCGGCTGGCGGACACGCGGCTCGTCGCCATCCTCCGGGGGACCGAAGTCGATGCCACGGTCGCCGCAGCGCGGACGCTGCTCGACGCCGGCATCCGGACCCTCGAGATCGCATTGACCCTCGAGGGCGCCGAGGAGGCGATCGCCCAGGTGGTGCGGGATGCTCCGGCCGACGCGCTCGTGGGCGCGGGCACCGTGCTCGACGGGGCCGACGTCGAGCGCGCGGCTTCCGCCGGCGCACAGTTCATGGTGACGCCCACCCTCAGCGCATCCGTCGAGTATGCGGTCCGGCAGGGGATCGGCGTGCTCGCCGGTGTCTACACGCCCACCGAGATCCAGCACGGTCTCGACCTCGGCTGTGCCGCGGTCAAGCTCTTCCCGGCGTCGGCACTCGGGCCGGGTTTCATCCGCGCCGTCCGCGACCCCTTCCCCGAAGCGAGGATCATCCCGGTCGGGGGAGTCACGGTCGACACCGTGGCCGCGTACCTCTCGGCGGGGGCGTTCGGCGTCGGCGTCGGTGGACCCCTCGTCGGCGACGCCGCGAGCCCCGGTGGCGACCTCGCGGCACTGACGGTCCGCGCCGTGTCTTTCGCGGAAGCTGTACGAGCGTCCTGACGTCGTCGTCCCGCCGCCTCCGTCGTTCTCGCCCGAGATCGGGTCCCGAACGTCCTCGCCCCTGACTACAGTGTCGGCATGGCCGACAGCGATGTTGCTTCCGTTCCCTCCGTCCACCGCCCCCGCACCGCCGATGAGGTCGCCGAGATCGTGCGGCTGGCATCGCGTGAGGCGGTGCCGTTGACCGTCGTCGCCGGCGGACACGGTCCCTGGTCGCATGCCCCGGCCGCGGGGATCCGCCTCGAACTCGGGGAGCTGACCGACATCGAGGTCGACGGCACGACCGTCCGCATCGGTGGCGGCGCCGTCTGGGGCGATGTCGCGACGGCGCTCGCCGCCCACGGACTCGCGCTCAGCTCCGGCGACACCGCGTCGGTCGGAGTCGGCGGTCTCACCCTCGGCGGCGGCATCGGATGGATGGTGCGGGCCTGGGGCCTCGCGGTCGATCAGTTGATCGGTGCGCAGGTCGTCACCGCAGCGGGTGAGGTCGTGGAGGCTTCGGCCGCAGAGCATCCGGAGTTGTTCTGGGCTCTCCGCGGCGGCGGGGGCAACTTCGGTGTCGTCACCCGCTTCGATTTCGTCGCGCACCCGCTGTCCGGCATCGCCTTCTCCGAGAGCGTGGTCGACGGCGACGCGACCGCTGTGCTGCGCGTCGCGCGGGAGCTGCTCCGTGACGCGCCCCGGGAACTCACCGTCACTTACATGGACGTGCCGCCGATGGATCCGAGCGCCCCCGCGGGTGCGCGGCTGAGCGCCGTGTGGGCGGCGCCGGAGCCCGACCGGCTGCGCGCCGTGCTGGAGTCGGTGTCCGCACTCGACGGGGTGCGGACCGAGGTCACGACACCGGCATACCGTGACGTGTTGATGGAGATGCCCGAGCCCGAGCCGAAGGAAGGGGAGGAACCGCCCGCCCCTCCCGGGTTCATCGGCGGCAACGGACTCTATGCCGAACTCGACGACGCTCTCATCGAGAGGCTGGTCGCGTTCCGCCGGTCGTATCCGGCGTCCGTGGTGTTCCTGCGCTCTCTGGGCGGAGCCGTCCGCGACGTGGGGCAGGAGGACACGGCGTTCCCTGCCCGCACGGCGGCCTGGTTCGTCCTCGCGGGCGCCTTCGATGTCCCCGGCATGGTCGACGACGACTCCCGTGCTGCCATCGAGTCCGACTGGCGGGAGATCGAAGCGGGCCGCCTCGCGGAGTACGGCAACTTCGCCGACACCGAGCGACCGGATGCGGTGACCGGCATGTTCTCGGAGGCCGGGTTCGCCCGGTTGCGTGCGACGAAAGCCGTGTGGGATCCGCAGAACCTGTTCCGTCGCAACCACAACATCCTGGTGTGATGCACGAAGGGCCGGGCACCTCGCGGTGGCCGGCCCTTCGATGCGGAGACGTCAGTGCGTGTCTTCGGCTTCGATCTCGGTGCGGTCGCCCGACCACAGCGTGTGGAACGTGCCTTCCTTGTCGATGCGCTTGTAGGTGTGCGCACCGAAGAAGTCACGCTGGCCCTGCACGAGGGCGGCGGGGAGCCGGTCGGCGCGGATGCCGTCGTAGTACGACAGCGACGACGAGAACGCCGGAGCGGGGATGCCGGCTTCGGCTGCCGCGATGACGACTCGGCGCCAGGCCGCCTGGGCGCGGGTGATCGCCTCGGTGAAGTACGGGGCGGTGAGCAGAACCGGCAGCTCCGGCGTCTCGGCGTAGGCGTCGGCGATGCGGTTGAGGAACTGCGCGCGGATGATGCAGCCGCCGCGCCAGATCTTGCTGATGGCGCCGAGGTCGATGTTCCAGCCGTACTCGGCGGCGCCGGCGCGGATCTCGTCGAAGCCCTGCGAGTACGCGACGATCTTCGAGGCGTAGAGCGCCAGGCGGACATCTTCGATGAACGCGTCGGTGTCCTCGACCGAGAACTCCTCCTCCGGACCCGGCAGGTCGCGGGAGACCGCACGCTGCTCGGGGTGCGAGGAGAGGGAACGGGCGAAGGTGGCCTCGGCGATGCCGGACACGGGGACGCCGAGCGAGAGCGCCGTCTGCACCGTCCACGCTCCCGTGCCCTTGGCGCCGGCCTGGTCGAGGATCACGTCGACGAGAGGCTTGCCGGTCTCGGCATCCACCTGGCGCAGCACCTCGGCGGTGATCTCGATCAGGTACGACTCGAGCTCGCCCCGGTTCCACTCGGCGAAGATGTCCGCGATCTCAGCGGGGGTCTTTCCGGTGCCGCGGCGGATGAGGTCATAGGCCTCGGCGATGAGCTGCATGTCGGCGTACTCGATGCCGTTGTGCACCATCTTGACGAAGTGGCCGGCGCCGTCGTGGCCGACGTGCGTGACGCACGGCTCGCCCTCGGCGATCGCGGCGATCGACTTGAGGATCGGGCCGAGCGTGACCCAGGACTCGTCCGAGCCGCCGGGCATGATCGAGGGGCCGTTGAGCGCGCCCTCCTCGCCTCCGGAGATGCCGGCGCCGACGAAGTTGATGCCCGTCTCGCGGACCGCCTTCTCGCGGCGGATCGTGTCGGGGAAGTAGGCGTTGCCGCCGTCGACGATGATGTCGCCGGGCTCGAAGACCTCGACCAGCGAGTCGATCACGGCGTCGGTCGGGCCGCCGGCCTTGACCATGATGATCGCGGTGCGCGGCTTCTGCAGCGAGTCGGCGAACTCCTGGTAGGTGCGGGCGGGAACGAACCCGGCCTCGGGGTGCTCGTCGAGGAGCGTCTGGGTCTTCTCGTAGCTGCGGTTGAAGATCGCCACCGTGTTCCCCTCGCGGCTGGCGAGGTTGCGGGCGAGGTTCGACCCCATGACGGCGAGTCCGACGACTCCGATGTTCGCTGATGCTTCGGGCACAGAAGGCTCCTCGATCGTGAAGAAGGGTTGCTTTCAGAGTATCGCTGTACGGGAGGTCAGTGCTCACCTGTGTCACGGGAGGCGATGAAGCGCCGGGACACCGCGATGTCGCGATCTCCGAGGCCGGCGGCGACCAGCTCGTCGAACGCTGCGCGCAGGGTGGGCAGCAGGACAGGCGAGGTGCCGGTGGCCTCGGCGATGTCGGCGGCGAAGCCGAGATCCTTCACCATGTACTGCGCGACGCCGCTGGGGGAGTCGTCGCCTGTGACGAGCTTCTCCCGGCGGCTGTCGAGCAGGCGCGAGCCGGCGTATCCGCCGGAGAGCAGCTCCCACAGGGCGTCGAGGTCCAGTCCCGAGCGTTCGGCGAGCACCGTGGCCTCCCCGAGCGCGAGGATCGTCGCGGAGACCACGAGCTGATTGCAGGCCTTCGCGACCTCGCCGGCGCCGAGCGGACCGAGCAGGACCGGAGTGCCGCACGGGGCGAGCACCTCGGCCGCGAGGGAGGCGTCGTCGGGGTCGCCGCCGAGCATGATCGAGAGGGTGCCGGCGATCGCGCCGTCCTCACCGCCGGACACCGGGCAGTCCACGACCCGCACCCGTCCGTCGGTCTGTGCGCCCAGCCGCTCCGCGAGCGCACGGACGGCGGGGGCCGACGAGGTGGAGCCGATGAGGATGAGGAGATCTCCGGCGTCGGCGAGCAGGCCGTCCGGGCCGTCGAGCATCGCCTCGAACGGAGGCAGGTCAGGCAGCATCATGAGCAGGACGTCTACTCTGGAGGCGAGCTCGCGTGGCGTCTCCGCCCAGGAGGCTCCGGCAGCCAGCAGCTCCGGCTGCGGGCGGCGGGCGTGGATGACGAGCCGACCGTGGGCGGCGAGAAGGTGGTCGGCCATAGGGCGGCCCATCGCGCCGAGACCCACGGCGCCGACGGTGACGGATGAGATGCTCATGCGCACACGGTAGCAAGAATCCAACGGATAGAACAGTGTTCAACAGAGTGGATCTGAGCTAAGGTGAAGGTCCGAAGACTTCCCGAGGAAGGGATCAGCATGACGGGGACCGAGAAGAAGCTGCGCGCCGTCGTGGCAGTGCCGCTGCGGGAAGACCTGTGTCAGCTGATCGAAGAGCTCGAGCCTCGCGTCGAGGTGATCCGCGATCACTCTCTCATGCCGCCGATGCGCGGACCGGCGGACTGGTCGGGCGACCCGGACCACGTCCGCACGGCGAGCGAACAGCAGGCCTTCGACGAGCTCGTCGATTCGGCCGATGCGCTCTTCGGCATCCCCGATGTGGATGCGGAGGCACTGGCCAGGACCGTGGCGGCGAACCCGCGTCTGCGATGGGTCATGACGACCGCGGCGGGCGGCGGGGCCTCGGTGAAGGCCGCGGGCCTCAGCAGGGAAGACCTCGACCGGGTCGTCTTCACCACCAGTGCCGGCGTGCACGGCGGTCCTCTCGCAGAGTTCGCGGTCTTCGGAGTGATGGCGGGCGCCAAGAATCTTCCGCGACTCCTCGCGGATCAGCGCAGCCGGACCTGGCCCGACCGCTGGGAGATGCGACAGATCGATGAGCTCACGGTGCTGGTCGTCGGTCTCGGCGGCATCGGCTCGGAGTGCGCACGGCGCTTCCACGCGCTCGGCGCGCGGGTCTGGGGTACGACGCGCTCGGGGGAGCCGGTCGCGGGGGTCGATCGACTGGTGCCGCTCGACGAGCTGGTCCAGGCGGTCGCGCACGTCGATGCGATCGTCGTGACGCTGCCGGGGACCGCGCAGACCCACCATCTCATCGGCGCCGAAGTGCTCGAAGCCGTCAAGCCGGGAGCGATCATCACCAACGTCGGCCGCGGCACCGTGATCGACGAGGGCGCTCTGGTGGAGGCGCTCGACGAGGGGCGCATCGCGTTCGCCGCCCTCGACGTCTTCGAGCAGGAGCCCCTCGATGACGCATCGCCGCTCTGGACGCATCCGAACGTGCTCGTGAGCCCGCACACCGCGGCCCTCAGCTCGAAGGAAGAGGAGCGGATCGCCCGCCGCTTCGCGGAGAACGCGGCGCGCCTGCTCGATGGCGAGCCGCTGACCGCCGTCGTCGATACGGTCGAGTTCTACTGATCAGCCCGTCGGCAGTCGACTGCCGACGGCACCCCTGATGGCGGAAGGCGCGGCCATGGATGACGAGACCCGCGAAGGGCGCGACCCCGCACCCGCGGTCACCCGCAGCATCCGCCTGCTCGGCATCCTCGCCGAGGCGGGAGGGCCCCGCACGCTCACGGAGCTGGCGGGCGACCTCGGACTGGCGAAGTCGTCGACAGCGAATCTGTGCCTCGCGCTCGAAGCGGGGGGCATGATCGACCGCACGGGGCAGGGTTATCGACTGGGTGTGCGCACCGCCGAGCTGGGCGGCGCGTTCGCTGCCCAGTTCAACCAGGTGCGCGAGTTCTACAGCGTCTGCGAGGCCTCGCCGCAGCTGGCGTCCGAACTGGTCCAGGTCGCCATGCTCGATGGCTCGGATGCGCTGTACCTCGCCCGACACGAGGGTTCCCGCTCGCTCCGTCTCGGCACACCGCTGGGGTCCCGTCTCCCGGCGCCGCTGTCGGCCACGGGCCGCGCTCTGCTCGCCGCGATGAGCGACGCCGAGGTGATCGCCCTTCTGGGCGAGGATGCCGTCTTCCCGCAGCTCACGGAGCGCAGCACCACCACCATGGCCGGCCTCCTCGACGCCCTGGCCACGGCTCGTCGACGGGGCTGGGCGCTCGATGCCGAGGAGTCGTTCCGGGGCATCGTGGGTGTCGCCGTTCCGTTGGAAGGGTGGGCCCCGACCGATCCGCCGCTCGCCCTCGGGGTCGCGATCCGTGCGGCCGAAGCCGATTACGAGCGCATCGAGCGCGTGGGCGAGGCTCTGCGCGAGGCTGCCGCTGCGCTGACGAATCCGTTCAGCTCCGCCGTCCGCCGCTGACGCCTTCGTGCCGTCGCGCCGGGAGGGTGGTCTCTCTGCGTCGAAAGCGCGTCCAAAGGGTTGAACCCAATTCAACGGGCTGGTACAGTCGGGGTCACGCCGCAGGCGAAGCCGATCGAAGGAGATGGCCGTGACCGACCCCCGCACCTCAGCCCGAGCAGTGCCCGATGACCCGGAATACGCGGCGAATCTGCGCCGTGCCACGCTCGCATCGAGCATCGGCAGCGCGCTGGAGTACTTCGACTTCGCGCTCTACGGCCTCTCGACCGCGCTGATCTTCAACGTCCTGTTCTTCCCGCAGGACGATCCGGCCATGGCGACGGTCGCCGCGTTCGCGACCTTCGGCGTCGGCTTCCTGGCCCGGCCGTTCGGCGGCCTGTTCTTCGGCGTCCTCGGCGACAAGCTCGGGCGCAAATGGGTGCTGGTCGCGACCATCGTGCTGATGGGCGGGGCCTCCACCGCGATCGGCCTCCTGCCGACCTACGCCGCGATCGGCGTCTGGGCGCCGATCCTGCTGGTGCTGATGCGCCTCCTGCAGGGCTTCGGCGCCGGTGCCGAGCAGGCCGGTGCGACGGTCCTGATGGCCGAGTACGCGCCGGTCAAGCGCCGGGGCTTCTTCTCCGCCCTGCCGTTCGTCGGCATCCAGGCGGGCACGCTGCTCGCCGCGGTCGTGTTCGGTCTCATCACCCTTCTCCCCGAGGACCAGCTGCTGAGCTGGGGCTGGCGCGTTCCGTTCCTCGCCTCGTTCGCCCTGATCCTGCTCGCCCTCTTCATCCGCATGCGGCTGCGCGAGACGCCGACCTTCATCGAGCTCGAGAAGCACGAGCAGGTGGCCGACCGCCCGATCAAGGAGATCTTCACGCACGGGCTGCCCGGCGTCATCGTCGGCATCGGCCTGCGGATGGCCGAGAACGGCGGCTCCTACATGTTCCAGACCCTCGGTCTCGCCTTCTTCGTCACCGTCGTCGGTGAGGGAGCCGACAAGAGCCTGCTCACCTGGGGCGTCACGCTCGGCTCGCTGATCGGCGTCTTCTCCGTCCCGTTCACCGGTCACCTCTCCGATCGGTTCGGGCGCCGCACGGTGTACCGCTTCGGAGCCGTCTTCATGCTGGTGTACACCTTCCCTGCCTGGTGGCTGCTCTCGCTCGGCAACTACGCCGTCGCGATCGGCGTGATCGCCATCGGCATCGGCGTCGCCGTGAACAGCATGCTCGGCCCGCAGTGCGCCATGCTCCCCGAACTCTTCGGCAACCGTCACCGCTACCTGGGCGTCGCGATGGCCCGTGAGATCTCGGCCGTGCTCGCGGGAGGTCTCGCCGGTGTCCTCGGCGCGTACCTGATCGCGGTGAGCGACGGCAACTGGGTGCTCCTCGCCATCTACATGGCCGTGCTCGCCCTCATCACGACAGCGTCGACGTTCCTCGCCCCCGAGACCCTTCGCCGCGACCTCACCCGTATCGACGATGCGATCAAGGTCTCGCGTCAGGAGGGTGGCGACGATGTCTTCGCCACCACCGTCTCGATCAAGGCCGTCGGACGGTGACCGCGCTGCCGGCGGGCCTCGCCGCGTTCGATCTGACCGGGCGCACGGCGCTCGTGACGGGGTCGAGCCAGGGGATCGGCAGGACTCTCGCAGAAGGACTCGCCGGTGCGGGTGCGACGGTGGTCGTGCACGGGCGGGACGCCGCGAAGGCGCAGGAGGCGGCAGCGGAGATCGCGCTGAGCACGGGAGCCATCGTGCACAGCGTGGTCTTCGATGTGACGGATGCGGGGGAGGTTGATGCCGGAATGAGCGAGGTCGAGCGTCTGGTCGGCACCCCGCACATCCTCGTGAACAACGCGGGCATCCAACGCCGGGCTCCGATCGCGGAGTTCGCCGACGAGGACTGGGATGCGCTCGTGCAGACCAACCTCTCCAGCGTCTTCCACCTGTCCCGACGGGCAGCTGCGGGCATGATCGCCCGAGGCTCGGGCAAGATCATCCAGATCGGCAGCGTGCAATCGCAGCTCGCGCGGCCGTCGATCGCGGCGTATGCGGCGACCAAGGGTGCGATCGTGATGTTCACGAAGGGGCTGTGCGCCGACCTCGCCCCGCACGGCATCCAGGCCAATGCGATCGCCCCCGGCTACTTCGCCACCGCGCTCACGCAGCCGCTCGTGGCCGATGAGCAGTTCTCGGCATGGGTGCGGGGCCGCACGCCGGCCGGCCGCTGGGGGGACACCGGCGACCTCGTCGGCGCACTGCTGTTCCTCGCGAGCAGCGCGAGCGACTTCGTCAACGGACAGACCCTGTTCGTCGACGGCGGCATGACGGCGGTCGTCTGATGCGTATCGGTCGTATCGCCTCCGCCGACGGCCCTCGGTGGGTCCGGGAGTTCGAAGGCGGGCTGATCCCGATCTCCGACCCGTTCCTCGCCTTCGCCGAGGGTCGTGCGCCGCAGGATGAAGGCGAGGCCGTGACCGGAGCGGTCATCGCACCGGTCGACCCGCTCGTGATCGTCGGCATCGCCCAGAACGGACCGGAGCACGTCTCACCGGTGCAGGCCTGGCTCAAGAGTCCGCGGACCGTGATCGGCAGCGGCGCGGAGGTCGTGCTGCGCCGCGACGCCGGCGCTCAGGTCGCCGAGGGGGAGATCGCGATCGTGCTCGGTCGTCCGACCTCCGGGTTGACCGCGCAGAACGCACACGAATACGTGCTCGGCGTCACCGCGGTGAACGATCTCTCGAGCCCGGAGCGCGCTGCGTCCGACCCGCGCAACTTCGAGTCGAAATCGGGCGAGGGCTACACCCCGCTGGGCCCGTGGATCGACACCGGGGTCGGGATCGACGACGTGGGCCTCGAGGTGGAGATCGACGGACGGCTCGTCGCCGAGACCGGAAGCCGGCAGCTGCCCATGTCGATCAGGGAGTGTCTCGCCTACGTGGCCGCGTGGTCCCCGCTCGGCCCGGGAGACGTGGTCATGACCGGGGCCCCGCACTCGCAGGCGCCGGTGTGCCCGGGGCAGCGGGTGACGATCAGGGTGGCCGGAATCGAACTGGTCACCGCCTTCGCGTGACAGAGGAGGGAGCGCGGTGAACAACCTCGCCGTGGTGGCGCACGCCGCCGAGGATCTGCGGATCGAAGACATCGGCGCCCCGGCGCCCCGTTCCGACGAGGCCGTCGTGGGCATCGCCTACGGCGGTATCTGCGGGTCCGACCTCCACTACTGGCGGCACGGGGCGGCAGGCGCCTCGGTGCTGCGCGAGCCGATGGTCCTCGGGCACGAGGTGTCGGGGGTCGTCACCGCCGCCGCCGCGGACGGCTCCGGGCCCGCCGTCGGCACGCCCGTGGCCGTCCATCCGCTCACCGCCCACGACGATGGACGCACGCCGTGGCCCGCCGAGCATCCGAACCTCGCTCCCGCCTCGACGTATCTCGGCTCGGCGATGCACCTGCCGCACACCCAGGGCGCCTTCGCTCGTCGGGTGGCGTTGCCTGCCCGCATGCTGCACGCCCTGCCCGCGGAGCTCGATCTGCGGACGGCGGCGCTCGCCGAGCCCGCCGCGGTCGCCTGGCACGGGGTGCAGCGGGCGGGCGACGTGCGCGGTCGCCGCGTCGTCGTGATCGGCGCCGGACCCATCGGTCAGCTCGTCGCCGCGGTGGCACAGCGCGCAGGCGCGTCGTCCGTGACCGTCACCGATCTGCAGGAGAGGCCGCGCGGGATCGCCGAGGCGCGCGGCATCGATGCGATCGACGCGCGGGCGGAACGCGAGATCTCCGAGCTGCACGCCGACGTCGTCGTCGAATCGAGCGGGACCGTGCCCGGCCTGGCGGCGGCGGTCTCCGCGGCTGTTCGCGGCGGCACCGTGGTGATGCTGGGACTGCAGCGCGGAGGCGAGGTTCCCGCGCCCCTGGCGACGGCCATCACCCGGGAGCTCACCCTGCGCGGCTCCTTCCGGTTCGGCGCGGAGTTCGACGAGGTGATCGCCGCGCTGGCCGACGGCAGTCTCGATGTGCGCGGTATCATCAGCCAGGTGCTGCCCGTGGACGATGCGCTCGACGCCTTCGCGCTGGCCGCCGATCCTGCGAGCTCCTGCAAGGTGCTCATCGACTTTGGCTGGGAGGGATGAGTGTGCGCATCGTCGTGATGGGTCCGAGCGGCTCGGGGAAGTCGACGGTGGGGGCGTTCCTGGCCGATGCTCTCGGAGCCCGCTTCATCGACGGCGACGACCTGCATCCTGAGGCGAACGTCCGCAAGATGGCCGCCGGCATACCCCTGGACGACGCGGATCGACGGCCCTGGCTCGGTCTCGTCGGCGAGACCCTGCGCGGGGAGGAGCGGATCGTCATCGCCTGCTCTGCGCTCCGACGCGCCTACCGAGACCTGATCAGAGCGGAATCTCCGGACGCCTTCTTCGCGGAACTCGCGATCGGGCGTGCGGTGCTGGAGGAGCGGATGCGCCTGCGCGCAGACCACTTCATGCCGGCGGCGCTCCTGGATTCGCAGCTCGAGACCCTCGAGTCGCTGGAAGACGACGAGTACGGCATCCGCGTCGATGAGTCGGCGGACGTGAAGACGGCCTCTGCCGCGATCGCCGCGGCGGCACAGCGGCAGCGCTGAGCCCGCGGGCGGCTTTCAGTCCTTGCGGTAGCCCGAGCGGCCCATGGCGAAGAGGGCGCCGAGGCTGCCCACGACGGCGCACACGGTCATGGCACCGATCAGCCAGAGGAGTGCGTGCGAGAGGAAGGCGCCGTCGAGCATGGGGGTTCTCCGTGTTCTGCAGAAAAGGACCGGTGTCCTCAGCCTATCGGGTCATCCGGTACCATTGAGGCTGTACCTCGGCGAGGGATGCTTCTGCGCGTGCGCGAACATCCGTTATCGACGCGGCGAAGCAAGCCGGTGGCTTTCCTCACGCGTCCGCGCTCGAGTTCGATAATTCCAAGACCACCGCGCGGCGCCTTCGCTGCGTGCCCCGAAGGAGAACCCCATGTCTGAAGACACCAAGGTCCACGCCGAGCTCCGCGAGAGCTTCGGCAAGGGCTTCGCCCGCCGTCTGCGCGCCGCCGGCAAGATCCCCGCCGTCATCTACGGCCACGGCACCGAGCCGGTGCACGTCGCGCTGCCGGGCCACCAGGTCTCGCTCATCATCCGCCGTGCCAACGCGCTCCTCGAGCTCGACATCGAGGGCAAGTCTCAGCTCGCCCTCGTCAAGGACGTCCAGCGCGACCCGGTGCACCAGATCATCGAGCACATCGACCTCCTGGTCGTGAAGAAGGGCGAGAAGGTCGCTATCGACGTGCCGATCATCGTCACCGGCGAGTCGGCACCCGGCACCATCGCGAACCTCGACGCCACGACGCTGTCGATCGAGGCCGAGGCCACCCACATCCCGCAGAACCTCGAGATCTCCGTCGAGGGCCTCGAGGAGGGTGCGCACATCACCGCCGCCGACGTCGCACTGCCCAAGGGCTCGACGCTGCTCAGCGACCCCGAGGTCCTGGTCATCGCGATCTCCGTCCCGGCCGCACCGGTCGAGGACGACGCCGAGGCCCCGGCCGAGGCAGAGGCAACCGAGGAGCCCGCCGCGGAGTGATCTCCGCCCGCTTCATCACAGAGGGGACGCGATCCGATCGCGTCCCCTCTGTCGTATCCTGACCCGGGGTCCCGCACCCGCGCACTGAGAGGACGAGGACATGGCATCGACCTGGCTCGTGGTGGGGCTCGGCAACCCGGGCCCCCGGTATGAGGAGACTCGGCACAACATCGGACAGATGGTGGTCGATGAGCTCGCCGCGCGCAGGAGCGAGGCGTTCCGCGAGCACAAGAGCGGCGCCAGGGTCGTTGAGACGTGGTTGCGGCCCGGCGCGGACAAACTGGTCCTCGCGAAGCCGAACACCTTCATGAACGTCTCCGGCACGCCGGTGGCGGCGTTGGCGCGGTTCTATTCGGTGCCTGCCGATCAGGTCATCGTCGTGCACGATGAGCTCGACATCCCCTTCGACACGGTCAAGCTCAAGACCGGTGGCGGGCACGGCGGCCACAACGGCGTGCGCGATGTCGCGCGCGCGCTGGGCACGGCCGACTTCCCGCGAGTGCGGGTGGGCATCGGTCGTCCGGTCGGGCGTCAGGACCCTGCGGACTGGGTGCTCGCACCATTCGGCAAGGAGGAACGGCCGAACCTGCCGCTTCTCGTCGCGGATGCCGCCGATGCGGTCGAGCTCCTCGTCGGCGAGGGGCTGCTCGCCGCGCAGCAGAAGCACCACGCGCCGCGCTGAGACAGGCGCGCCGCTGCCCGGGTGAGCCGAGTCAGCTCGTGTAGGTGGCGAAGCCGGCGGCACCGCCCGTGGCGAACGCGATGCCCAGCACGACGAAGAAGATCACCGCAGCGAACACGGCGACGACGAGGGCGGCGATGCCGGTTCCGCGCCCCTGCTTCTTGCGGATGGCGATGATGCCGAGCACGATCGCGGCGATGCCCAGGATGGTCCCGCCCCAGAAGGACAGCTCCGCCCACAGCACCTGATCGCGTGCGGGCGAGAGCGCGCTGAGGTCGCCCCTGCTCGTCGAGATGCCCTGCGGGAGGAGTCGACCGATCTCGAACGCGTTGATCCCCGCGACGATCGGCGTGACGATCGCGGCCACGAGCGCGAGGCCCAGCGCGAGCATTCCGAGGAAGCCGGAGGGGCGTGCCGCCGTCTCGGGGACCGTGTAGGCGCCTGCGGGTGCGGCGTAGCCGCCGACCGGGACCTGATACGCCCCGGGAGGGGCGGCCGGATACGCAGGCGCCGGCGCAGCCTGGGGGGCCTGTGCGCTCGGGTACGTCGGCGGTGCCGGGTACGCGGGGTCTGTCGGAGACTGCGCGCCCGCGGATGCTGCCGCCTCGACCGTCGGAGCAGGGTACGCCGGGGGCGGTGGGAACGCGCCGGACGGTGCTGCCGGGGCAGTGGGCACCGGCGGAACCGCGGTCGCGGGTGGGACCGGAGGTTCGGGAGTCGAGGCGCCGGACGGGGGAGGCAGCTGCGGATCAGTCACGACCCCCATCCTAGGATGACGCTCAGACGCGGCGGAGCAGCCCCACGCGGTCGTAGACGTTCGACAGAGTGGCGTCGGCGACGGCGTCCGCGCGCCCGGCGTTCTCCGCCAGGATGCGGTCGAGCTCCGCAGGGTCGTCGAGCAGTTCGAGCGCACGTGCCCGCACCGGCCCGAACTCGTTCACCACGACCTCGGCGAGACCCTTCTTGAAGTCTCCGTAGCCGCGTCCTGCGTACTCATCCTCGATCGCCGCGACCTGGCGACCGCTGAGGGCGGCGTAGATGGTGAGGAGGTTCGAGACCCCCGGCTTGTTCTCGCGGTCGAACCGCACGGAGCCCTCGTTGTCGGTCACCGCGCGCATGATCTTCTTCGCGGACTTCGCGGGGTCGTCGAGCATCCACAGCACGCCGGCATCGCTCTCGGCCGACTTCGACATCTTCGCGGTGGGGTTCTGCAGGTCGTAGATGCGGGCGGTCTCCTTCTGGATGACCGGCATCGGTACCGTGAAGGTCTCCCCGAAGCGGGAGTTGAAGCGCTCGGCGAGATCACGGGTGAGCTCGACGTGCTGCTTCTGATCGTCGCCCACCGGCACCACGTCGGTCTGGTAGAGCAGGATGTCGGCGGCCATGAGCACCGGGTAGGTGAACAGTCCGACGCTGGTCGCGTCGGCCCCGTAGCGCGTCGACTTGTCCTTGAACTGCGTCATCCGGCCGGCTTCGCCGAAACCGGTGATCGTGCTGAGAATCCACGCGAGCTCGGCGTGGGCGCGCACGTGGGACTGCACGTACAGCGTCGACAGCGAGGGCTCTATGCCCGCGGCGATGTACTGCGCCGCGGTGCGCCGCGTCTTCTCGCGCAGTTCGGCGGGGTCCTGGGCGACGGTGAGGGCGTGGAGGTCGACGACGGAGAAGTAGGCGTCGTAGGAGCTCTGCAGATCCCGCCACTGGAGCAGCGCGCCGATGTAGTTGCCGATCTGGAGGGAGTCGGCGGAGGGCTGCATTCCGGAGTAAAGGCGAGGTTTCGTCACGCTGTCAATCCTATGGGGTGTGTGCGGGACCCCTACGATGGGCCCATGACCTCTGCTCCTCCTCGCGCGCGGTCGCGCGCGGACGGAGCCCTCTACGTCGAGATCCTCATCCGGGCGCCCCTGGACGAGGTGTGGCGGCTGACGCAGGATCCGGCCTCGCATGTGCGGTGGGACGCACGATTCAGCGACATCGTGCCGCAGCGCACCCGGGCGGATGGCGCGCGAGAGTTCCGGTACGAGCTCGATCTCGTCGTCCACACCATCCGGGGAACCGGTGTCTCCCTCGCCACGAAGCAGGCTCAGGCGGGGGAGCGGACTTCCGCGCTGCTCTTCGACACGGACGATGCGCTCTCACCGCTCGGCGCGGGCCGCGGGTACTGGCGCTACATCCCGACCGCGGAGGGCGTCCGGTTCCTCACCGGCTACGACTACGCCCCGGGATGGGGATGGCTCGGGCGGGTGGTCGACCCGTTGATCACCCGACGGTTCGTGTGGTGGCTCACCGCGCGCAGCTTCGACCGCCTGCGTCTGTGGGCGGAGGAAGGCATCATGCCGGAGCACACCAGCGGATGGCGCTCCCTGCGTCGCGGCTTCCGTCCCAGGGCACGCAACTGCCTCTCCCGTCCGCCGGGGCGCACGGGACGGACGATCATGGGAGACGCGCCGGGCACGCTCGAGGCGATCTCATGACGATGACGAACGGGATCTTCGAGCGCGCGCTCGGAGAGGACTACGCGCGGCTCCACCCGCAGCTGCAGCGGCGCTTCGGGGTCGGCGTCGATGCCGGGTACGGCTGTATCGGACGAGGGGTGATGACGGAGGTGCGTCGGGGCCCGTGGTGGACGCTGCCCTTCCTCCTGGTCGGGACGTTCCGCAACATCCTCTTCCCGGAGCGGGGTCGCGATGTCCCGTTCCGGATCGACAACCATGCGTACATCGACGACTTCGGCCGCGAGACCGTCACTTTCGTCCGGACGATGGATGTGCGCCCCGGGCGTCGTCGACGCTTCGACGCGACGATGATCTACAGCGACGCCCGCCGCCGTGTCGTCGACTACCTGGGCACACACCAGCACCTGGCGGTCGACCTGGATCTCGCCGTGACCGACGACGGCGGTCTGCGTCTCACGTCGGGAGAGCAGCGGTTCTACGAGGGGCCGCTCGCCTTCCGCTTCCCGATGCTGTTCTCCGGGCGCGCCCGGTTGGTCGAACGATACGACGATGAGCAGGAGCGCTTCCTGATCGATCTCGAGATCCACAACGACGTCTTCGGGTTCCTGTTCGGCTACCGTGGTGCCTTCACGTGCGAGTTCGTCGACGGGCCGGCGCCGACCACCGTCAAGCCGTATCGTGAGGAGCCCCGCGAATGACCGCGCGCGGAGAGGTCTTCCTCGCCGCTCTGGGCGACGACGCGGAACGGCTGCACCCGGAGATCCTCCGGCAGATGCGCGTCGAGGCGGAGCGCGACAGCGCGGAGGGCGTGTTCACGGTCGCCGGGAGCCGCTTCGGACGCCTCGCGGGGCTCGCGTCGCCCGTCGTCGGCCCCGGCCTGCTCGTCACCCGGTTCGCGCGGCATGTGCCGTTCCGGATCGACACCGTGTCCGGACGGTCACGGTCAGGGCGGGCGACGCTCGCCACCGTTCGGGAGTTCCGCTTCCCGGGTGCGACCCAGCACGTCGAGGATCGTCTCTTCGCGACCGGGCACCCCGGCATCGTCCAGAACGCGCTGGGGGCCCGTGGTCGGGTGGAGATGCTCGAAGAATGCTCCGTGACGCCAGAGGGCGCGTTGCGTATGCGCACCCGCGCCGTCGCACTGCGGGTGGGCCGACGTCGGATCGCGCTCCGCGGCATCCTGGGCGTCGCCGTCGAGCTCGTCGACGGCTGGGACGAGGCTCGTCGTCGGCGCACCATCGAGATGCGTGCGACGAGCCCGCTTGTCGGAACCGTGCTGGAGTATCGCGGGTGGTATCGCTACGCGGGGGAGCCCACGTCCGTCGCCGAGCGCGCTCTCGACTCCGATCAGTAGCGGTAGTCGACGACGACCGGAGCGTGATCGCTCCAGCGCTGGTCGTACGCCGCGGCCCTGGCCACGTGGTAGGTCTCGACCCGCTCGGCAAGTCCCGGCGTCGCGAGGTGGTAGTCGATGCGCCAGCCGGAGTCGTTGTCGAACGCCTGCCCGCGCATGGACCACCAGGTGTACGGGCCGTCGACCTCCCCGTGGAATCTCCGTCCCACGTCGACCCAGCCGAGGCCGGTGCCCAGAGTGCCGTCGACACCGGAGACCTCGGTTCCCGCCTCGCCGAGGAAGCGGTCGAAATACGCGCGCTCCCGGGGCAGGAAACCGGCCTTCTTGCGGTTGCCGCGCCAGTTCTTGATGTCGAGCTCGCGGTGCCCGACGTTGAGGTCGCCGGTCACGAGGGCGAGCGCGCCATCGGCGCCGAGCTCGCCGAGCCTGGTGCCGAACGCGTCGAGGAACTTCCACTTCTCGTCCTGCTTCGGAGTGTCGGCCTCGCCGGAGTGCACGTACGCGCTCACCACCGTCAAGGGGCGGTCGCCGAGGAGGTAGTCGGCCTCGATCCAGCGTCCCTTGGAGTCGAAGTCCTCAGGCCCGAACTCGGTGCGTGAGGCGAGTGCCGGTGTGCGGCTGGCGATGGCGACTCCGGCGCGTCCCTTGGCCGTGGCCTCATCGTGGACGAAGGACCATCCGGGCAGCGCGGCCTCGAGGTGCTCATCCTGCCCGCGAACCTCCTGCAGGGTGAGGATGTCGACGCCGGCCTCGTCGAGCCAGCCGCTCATCCCGTTGCGAGCCGCCGCTCGGATTCCGTTGACATTGACCGTGGCGATACGCAGATGAGGCATGGGTACAAGCCTAACGAGCGCCGCCGACATCCCGACCGGAGCGGTTCAGCTCGGACAGCAGCCGCTGTGCGAGAGGTGTGGTCGAATCGGCGGGCGGGGGAGGGGACGCCTCGAGATCATGGAGCTCCTCCTCCGCGTCGCGGACGGCCTTCGCCGCGACCCACGCCCGGTACCAGGGCGCGCTCGCGCGGGCAGCATGAGCCTCGCGCACACGGATGCGCGCCGCCGTCAGCAGCGCCTGGTACTCGGCCACACGACGCTCGGCCTCCGTCTGCTGGAGCAGCGGAAGATCACGGTCCTGCGCGGCGACCGCGATCCACGACGAGGCCACCAGCATCACGACCCCGTTCACGCGGAACCACAGCAGGAGTCCGATGAAGATGGCGAACGTGGCGAGCAGAGGATTCGAGGGCGTGTAGCTCAACAGGAAGCCTGCTCCGTACTGGAGGATGGTCATCGCGCCGCCGCCGAGGAGGGCTCCCGGCCAGATGGTGCGCCAGCGCAGTGACGTCCCGGTGAGGAAGCGGACCATCGCGGCCAGTGCGGCCGACATCAGGGCGAACGAGACCAGGACCGTCCCGATGCGGATGCTGATGTTGACTCCGTCGGAGCCGGAATCCCAGCCCAGCAGGCTGAGGAGCCAGCTCAGCACGGCGGCGCTGGCGGAGCTGAGGATCGAGCCGACGACGAGCGCGGCACCGAAGATCACAGCGGCCAGCAGGTCCCGGGCCTTCAGGATGACGTAGCTGCGGCGGTCGGGCGGGAGGCCGAAGATGTCTCTGGTCGCCCGGCGCGAGAAGGTGACCCAGCCGATCGCGGTCCAGATCACGGTGCCGAGCGCGATCAGACCTGTGACGCTCAGGACGCCGGTCGTGCTGGCGGCGATCTCCTTCACCTGGTCGGGCGTGACGACGCCGCCCTCGGGAAGGATCAGATTGGGGATGTAGCTGTTGATCATGGCGATCAGGCCGTCGACGGCCTCCTCGCTGCCACCGAGCCAGAGACCGGCGATGGCGAAGGCGAGGTAGATCGCCGCGAAGATCGCGAAGAGGGCCTGGTAGCTGACGCCCGCGGCGAGGAGGAACCCGTTGTGCTGCAGGAAGTGTCGCCAGACGCGGACGGGGAACAGGCCGAGCGTGCGCTGCGTCAGCGCTGTCGCACGCTCGACGGCCGCATCGAGACGACCGGGCTCGGCCGCGGAGCCATCGGGTTCAGACACGTCCCCACCCTATCCAAGCGGCGGGCGGGCGAGAGCGCGCGCAGAGACGAGAACAGGCGGCCCCGCAAGGGGACCGCCTGTTCGGGAGCGCATTCGTGCTGCGGCCGTCAGGGACGACCGCGGAGCACGGCCTGCTTGACCTCGGCGATGGCCTTGGTGACCTCGATGCCACGGGGGCAGGCCTCGGAGCAGTTGAAGGTCGTGCGGCAGCGCCACACGCCTTCCTTGTCGTTCAGGATGTCGAGGCGGACCGCCGCGTTGTCGTCGCGCGAGTCGAAGATGAAGCGGTGCGCGTTGACGATCGCGGCCGGGCCGAAGTACTGGCCGTCGGTCCAGAACACGGGGCACGACGAGGTGCAGGCGGCGCAGAGGATGCACTTGGTCGTGTCGTCGAAGATCTCGCGGTCCGCGATGGACTGCACGCGCTCCTTGCCCTTCTCCGGCACGGAGCTCGCGACGAGGAACGGCTGCACCTCGCGGTACGACGCGAAGAACGGCTCCATGTCGACGACGAGGTCCTTCTCGAGGGGGAGGCCCTTGATCGCCTCGACGTAGATCGGCTTCGAGATGTCGAGGTCCTTGATCAGCGTCTTGCAGGCGAGGCGGTTGCGGCCGTTGATGCGCATGGCATCGGAGCCGCAGATGCCGTGAGCGCAGGAGCGGCGGAAGGTCAGCGAGCCGTCGACCTCCCACTTGATCTTGTGCAGGGCGTCGAGGACGCGGTCCGTGGAGTAGAGCTCCACGTCGTAGTCCACCCAGTGCGGCTCCGCGTCGACCTCGGGGTCGAACCGGCGGATGTTGAAGGTGACGATGAAGGACTGGATCCCGGTCTCTTCGGCGGTGTCGGCGGGAGCTTCAGCGATGGCGTTCGACATGCTCAGTACTTCCTCTCCATCGGCGGGTAGTTGAACTCACCCTGCTCGTTCTTCGTGAACACGACCGGCTTCCAGTCGAGCTTGATGTGATCGCTCGGTGTGGAGGAGTGCGGGTCGCCGGTCAGGTAGGCCATGGTGTGCTGCATGTACTTCTCGTCGTCGCGCTTCGGGAAGTCGTCGCGCATGTGGCCGCCCCGGCTCTCCTCGCGGTTCTGGGCGGCGTAGACGACGACCTCGGCGATGTCGAGCAGGAAGCCCAGTTCGACGGCCTCGAGCAGGTCGGTGTTGAACCGCTGCCCCTTGTCGTCGACGTGCACGTTCTTGTAGCGCTCGCGCAGTTCGGCGATCACGCCGAGCACGTGCTGGAGCGAGTCGTGCGTGCGGAACACCTGCGCACCCTTGTCCATCTCGTCCTGCAGCGTCTTGCGCAGGACGGCGATGCGCTCGGTGCCCTGGTTGTTGCGCAGGTCCTCGAGCATGCCGGACACGAATGCCGCGGGGTTCTCGGGGAGCGGGACGAACTCGGCGGTCTTGACGTACTCCACCGCGTTGCGCCCTGCGCGCTTGCCGAAGACGTTGATGTCGAGCAGCGAGTTGGTGCCGAGACGGTTGGCGCCGTGCACCGAGACGCAGGCGCACTCACCCGCCGCATACAGGCCGGGGACGACGGTGGTGTTGTCTGCGAGGACCTCGCCGTCGTTGTTCGTGGGGATGCCGCCCATCGCGTAGTGCGCGGTCGGCATCACGGGCACGGGCTCGACGACGGGGTCGACGCCCAGGTACGTCCGGGCGAACTCCGTGATGTCGGGCAGCTTGGTCTCGAGCACCTCGGCGCCAAGGTGCGTGCAGTCCAGCAGCACGTAGTCCTTGTGAGGGCCTGCGCCGCGGCCGTCGAGGACTTCCTGCACCATGCAGCGCGCGACGATGTCACGGGGCGCGAGGTCCTTGATGGTGGGGGCGTAGCGCTCCATGAAGCGCTCGCCGGAAGCGTTGCGCAGGATCGCGCCCTCGCCTCGCGCGCCCTCGGTGAGGAGGATGCCCAGACCGGCGAGGCCGGTCGGGTGGAACTGGAAGAACTCCAGGTCCTCGAGGGGGAGGCCCTTGCGCCAGACGATGCCGACGCCGTCGCCGGTGAGGGTGTGCGCGTTCGAGGTCGTCTTGAAGATCTTGCCGAAGCCGCCGGTCGCGAAGATCACGGCCTTCGCCTGGAAGACGTGCAGCTCACCGGTCGACAGGTCGTAGGAGACGACGCCGGCGACCTGGGTCTTGCCGTCGGCATCCTTCACCGTCAGCAGATCCAGCACGTAGAACTCGTTGAAGAAGTTGATGCCGAGCTTGACGCAGTTCTGGAACAGCGTCTGCAGGATCATGTGACCGGTGCGGTCGGCGGCGTAGCACGCGCGTCGGACCGGGGTCTTGCCGTGCTCGGCCGTGTGGCCGCCGAAGCGCCGCTGGTCGATCTTGCCCTCGGGGGTGCGGTTGAAGGGGAGGCCCATGTTCTCGAGGTCGATGACCGCGTCGATGGCCTCCTTCGCGAGGATCTCGGCCGCGTCCTGGTCGACGAGGTAGTCGCCGCCCTTGACGGTGTCGAAGGTGTGCCACTCCCAGGAGTCCTCTTCGACGTTCGCGAGGGCTGCCGCCATGCCTCCCTGCGCCGCACCGGTGTGGGAACGAGTGGGATACAGCTTGGAGATCACCGCGGTCTTCGCCCCGGGGCCCGCCTCGATGGCGGCGCGCATGCCGGCACCACCGGCTCCCACGATGACGATGTCGAACTGGTGGTAGTGCACGCCGTCACGGATGACGGAATCCTGCGTCTCGGTAGTCACTTCTCGTATGCCTTCTTCTAGTTCCCGACGATCGCGGCGCATTCGGACCAGAGGACGCTGTCCTCGGTCACACCCAGGCACGGGTCGAACGTGAAGACGACGAGCGTGCCGAGGATGATGAGCAGGCCGGCGGCCAGCCCGAGCGCCCAGACCAGCGCCTTGCGCGCCGTGCTGTTCGTCACGTAGTCGTTCACGATCGTGCGCATGCCGTTGGCGCCGTGGATGAGTGCGAGCCACAGCATCAAGACGTCCCACCACTGCCAGAACGGCGTGGCGAACTTGCCGGCGATGAACGCGAAGTCCAGGGCGTGGATGCCTTCGCCGACCATGAGGTTCACGAAGAGGTGACCGAAGATCAGCACGACGAGCACGACGCCCGAGACGCGCATGAAGATCCAGCCCCACTTCTCGAGGTTCACACCCCGACGGCGGCGGACGGGGGCAGCGGAGGTGACGGCCTGTGCAGACATCAGTGTCCCCCTCCGAACCCGGCGAACGCGAGCATCAGGTGGCGGGGCACGAAGCCGGCCATGATGATTCCCCACACCAGCAGGACGCCCCAGAACAGCTGGCGCTGGTACTTGGCGCCCTTCGACCAGAAGTCGACGGCGATGATGCGCAGACCGTTCATCGCGTGGAAGACGATCCCGGCGACGAGGACGACCTCGCCGAGCGCCATGATCGGGTTCTTGTACGTGCCGATGACGGCGTTGTACGCCTCCGGCGACACCCTGATCAGTGCCGTGTCGAGCACGTGCACCAACAGGAAGAAGAAGATGGCGACTCCGGTGATGCGGTGAAGCACCCACGACCACATGCCTTCGCGACCCCGATAGAGGGTGCCGCGGGGGGTCTTGGACGTGGTTTCCGAAATCGACGGTGTCAAGCGGGCGCTTGTGGACACGGTCGTCCTCCCTGGATCGATGTGACTCGGTCGCGTGCTGCGCTTGTCCAAGTGTGAGCCTGTCGAAGTGTCAGGCACGCCCGATCGCTGTCCATCCTATTCCTGTCAGATCACTGGGAGCGACGAAGGGGAGCCTAAGTGTCTCGATGTCGAGACTTTCGCTCCGACTACCCTGGCAGGGTGACCCAACCGATTCAGGACTTCTACGCAGTGATCCCCGCCGGCGGCATCGGCAGCAGGCTGTGGCCGCTCTCCCGCGCGGACGCTCCGAAGTTCCTGCACGACCTCACCGGCTCCGGTCACTCGCTCCTGCGCGACACCTGGGACCGGCTCGAGCCGCTCGCCGGCCCGGATCGCATCGCGGTCGTGACCGGACGCGCCCACCGGGCCGCCGTCGAGGCCGAGCTTCCCGGGATCCCCGATCTGAACGTCTTCCTCGAGTCGGAGCCGCGCGAGTCGGCCGCCGCGATCGGCCTGGCGGCCGCCATCCTGCACCGCCGCGATCCCGATGTGATCATCGGCTCGTTCAGCGCTGATCATGTCATCCGCGGCACGCAGGTCTTCGAGTGGGCGGTGCAGCAGGCCGTGCAGGTCGCACGCGAGGGATACATCTGCACGATCGGCATCCCTCCCACCGAGCCCTCCGTGGGGTTCGGCTACATCCGCAAGGCGGGGGAGCTCGTCGTGGACGGCGCCCCGGAGGCGGCCCTCGTCGAGCGCTTCGTGGAGAAGCCCGACCTCGAGACGGCGAAGTCCTATCTGGCGGATCGCACCTATCTCTGGAACGCAGGCATGTTCATCGCGAAGGCGAGCGTGCTCCTCGAGGAGCTGGCGGCCAACGAGCCGGACCTGCATGCGGGGCTGATCGAGCTCGCGGAGGCGTGGGACGACCGCGAACGTCGCGGTCCCGCGGTCGACCGGATCTGGCCGAGGTTGAAGAAGATCGCGATCGACTACGCGGTGGCGGAGCCTGCGGCGGAGCGCGGGCGCCTCGCCGTCATCCCCGGTCACTTCGACTGGGACGACGTCGGCGACTTCGCCTCGCTCACCAAGCTCATCACCCACGGACGCAAGAACGACCTCGCCGTGCTCGGGCCGAACGCGCGGGTGCTCACGGACGGCGCGAGCGGGATCCTCGTCAGTCAGACCTCCCGGGTGATCAGCCTGGTGGGGGTGCAGGACATCGTCGTGGTCGACACTCCGGATGCTCTTCTGGTGACCACCGTCGAGCACGCGCAGCGGGTGAAGGGCGTCGTGGAGTCCCTGAAGCTGACCGGCCGGGGCGACGTGCTCTGATGAGCACGTCCCGACGCTCATCGGGTGGCTTGATTTCAGCTTGGTAACCATTCGCCAGCGTGTACGGCCCGGGAGTGCGTAAACGCCGAAACAGTAGGTAACTTTGATCGATCCGCGATGGCCGCGGTTTCGTTGAGGGAGGCATGAGTTGACCATCTCCACCACCAAGAAGCTGCTCGGCGCAACCGTCGCCGCGGGCGTCATCTTCGCACTCGCCGGCTGCGGCCAGGCGCCGACCGACAGCGGGTCAGGCTCCGAGAAGCCGGCTGACTCCGACTTCCTCCCCTGCCTCGTCTCCGACGCGGGCGGCTGGAACGACAAGTCGTTCAACCAGTCCGCCAAGGAGGGCATGGACAAGGCCGCCGACGAACTCGGCATCAAGCCGCTCGAGTTCGAGTCGGCGAACGACAACGACTACGCGCCGAACCTCGAGACCGCGGTCTCCGAGGGCTGCTCGCTCATCGTCTCGGTCGGCTTCAAGCTGTCCGCAGCGACGGTCGAGTCCGCACTCGCCAACCCGAAGATCGACTACGCGATCATCGACGACTGGGCGGACAACGACTTCGACGGCACCGTCGACGCACCGAACATCAAGCCGCTCGTCTTCGACACCGCTCAGGCGGCCTACCTCGGCGGCTACGCCTCGGCAGCCTGGTCCGCGCAGGCCGGCGTCAACAAGGTCGGAACCTTCGGCGGGATGAAGATCCCCTCCGTCGCCGTGTTCATGGACGGCTTCCAGCTCGGTGTCGAGAAGTACAACGAGGACAAGTCGGCGGCCGTCGAGGTCTTCGGTTGGGACACCACCACGCAGGAGGGCTCCTTCACCGGCGGCTTCGATGCGAACGACACCGCGAAGCAGACCGCACAGGGTGTGCTCGACCAGGGCGTCGACGTCATCCTCCCGGTCGGCGGCCCCGTCTACCAGAGCGCGGCTGCGGCCATCACCGACAGCGGCAAGGACACTCTGATGCTCGGCGTCGACAGCGACCTGGCTGTGGCCGACCCGAACGTGGCCGGCATCACGCTCGTCTCGATCATGAAGGCGATCGACGTCGCCGTGCAGGACGCCACCCTCGCGGCCGCCAAGGGCGAGTTCGACCCGGCCCCGTACGTGGGCACGCTCGAGAACGAGGGCGTCAAGCTCTCCGGCTTCGGCGACTTCGAGTCGAAGCTGCCGGAAGGTCTGACGGACGAGCTCACTGCTCTCCAGGAGCAGATCATCTCGGGCGACATCACGGTGGAGTCCCCGAACTCCCCGTAAGTCGTCGCAGGTCCAGCACGGGGCGAGTGGTGAGCAGGCTGCCACTCGCCCCGTGCCGTGGACGGACGATGATTCTCCTGGATGACACTTCTGGATAAGGTGCAGATATGAAGCTCGAACTTCGCGGCATCACCAAACGGTTCGGCAGCCTCGTTGCCAACGATCACATCGATCTTGTGGTCCAACCCGGTGAGATCCACGCGCTGCTCGGTGAGAACGGCGCAGGCAAATCCACCCTCATGAACGTCCTCTACGGCCTGTATCAGGCCGATGAGGGAGAGATCCTCCTCGATGACGAGGTGCAGCACTTCCGCGGTCCCGGTGACGCGATGGCTGCGGGGATCGGCATGGTCCACCAGCACTTCATGCTCGTCCCGGTGTTCACCGTGGCCGAGAACGTCATGCTCGGACACGAGCAGACCAAGGCTCTGGGCACGCTCGACATCGCGAAGGCGCGAGAGCACGTGCGTTCGGTCGCGGCCCGCTTCGGCTTCGACATCGACCCGGATGCGCTCGTCGGCGACCTCCCCGTCGGCGTGCAGCAGCGCGTCGAGATCATCAAGGCGCTCTCACGCGACGCGAAGGTGCTCGTCTTCGATGAGCCCACCGCCGTCCTCACTCCTCAGGAGACGGACGAGCTGATGGGCATCATGCGCCAGCTGCGCGACGAGGGCACCGCGATCGTCTTCATCACCCACAAGCTGCGCGAGGTCCGCGAGGTCGCCGACAAGATCACGATCGTCCGCCTGGGCCGCGTCGTCGGCGAAGCCTCCCCGACCGCGACGAACGCCGAGCTGGCCTCTCTCATGGTCGGCCGGGCCGTCGAACTCACCGTGCACAAGGATCCGCCCCGCGTCGGCGAAGGCGGCCTCGAGGTGAGGAACCTGCGCGTGCTGACCGCCACGGGGGCGATCGTCGTCGACGGCATCGACTTCGAGGTGCGGCCCGGCGAGGTGCTCGCGGTCGCCGGAGTCCAGGGCAACGGCCAGACCGAGCTGGTGGAGGCCATCGTCGGACTCGCGGCTCGCGTGGAAGGAACCATCACTCTCGACGGCAACGAGCTCGTCGGCAGGAGCGTGCGTGCCATCCTCGACGCCGGAGTCGGATTCGTGCCGGAGGACCGCACGGAGGACGGCCTGGTCGCCGGCTTCTCGGTGGCGGAGAACCTCATCCTCGATCGTTCCGACGATCCCGCCTTCAGCCGCGCGGGGACGCTGCGCCGTTCGGCACTCGACGACTTCGCGCGCGAGCGCATCCGCGAGTACGACATCCGCACCCAAGGTCCGGAGACGCCGGCGGGAACCCTCTCCGGCGGAAACCAGCAGAAGGTCGTCATCGCACGCGAGATGAGCCGCGACCTGCGGCTGCTCGTGGCCGCGCAGCCGACACGCGGTGTGGATGTCGGCTCGATCGAGTTCATCCACAAGCGGATCATCGAGACGCGCGACGCGGGCATCCCCGTGATCGTCGTCTCCACGGAGCTCGACGAGGTCGCAGCTCTCGCCGATCGGATCGCGGTCATGTATCGCGGAACGATCGTCGGCATCGTCCCCGGTGACACGCCTCGGGAGACGCTCGGACTCATGATGGCCGGAGCGGCCGAAGGGGAGGTGGCCGCGTGAGCGGAGCGACGCCCGGCGCAGGAGATGTGACCAAGGGAATCCCGCCCCAGGAGCTCGCGACGAGCACCGGCACGGTCCCGCGCGACCCGTCCGACGTGCCCCCGCCCCCGCGCGGCAACGTCATCCTCAAGGAGATCCTCCGCGGCAACGCGGTCACGACGATCCTCGCGATCGTGCTGGCCCTGATCGTCGGCGGGATCCTCATCGCCCTGACCAACGAAGACGTGCAGGCGGCATCCGGCTACTTCTTCGCCCAGCCCGGCGACACGTTCGTCGCCGTCTGGAACTCCGTGTACAACGGGTACGAGGCGCTGTTCCGCGGGGCGATCTTCAACGCGCGAGGTGCGGACTTCGCCGCGCAGATCCGTCCGCTGACGAACACCCTCGGCTTCGCCGCTCCGCTGATCGCAGCCGGCCTCGGCGTCGCGCTGGCGTTCCGCGTCGGACTGTTCAACATCGGCGCGCGCGGCCAGATGCTCATCGGCGTCGCGGTCGCGGCCCTGCTGACGTTCTCGCTCGACCTGCCGATCTGGCTGCACATCCCGGTCACGCTGGTGGCCGGCATCGCGGGCGGTGCGCTCTGGGGCGCCATCGCGGGACTCATCAAGGCCCGCACCGGCGCGCACGAGGTGATCCTCACGATCATGCTCAACTACATCGCCTATTACCTGCTGCTGTGGATGATCCGCACGCCGGGCCTGCTGCAGAAGCCGGGCACCAACCAGGCACTCGGCTCGGCGACACCGGAGAGCGCGCAGTTCCCGACGCTGCTCGGACCGCAGTTCCCGCTGCTCGACCTCGGATTCGTGATCGTGATCGTGGCGACGCTGTTCGTCTGGTGGCTGATCGAGCGCTCGTCCCTCGGCATGCGGATGCGCGCGGTGGGCGAGAACCCGCACGCGGCACGCGCCGCCGGCATCAGCGTGCAGCGCATCTACGTGTACGCGATGCTCTTCGCGGGAGGCCTGGCCGGACTCGCCGGCATGAACCAGATCCAGGGCGCGGTCACGACGGGCGTCACCGAGACCATCGACGCCGGCATCGGCTTCGACGCGATCACCGTCGCCCTCCTCGGGCGCAGCCGCGCCTGGGGCACGTTCGCCGCCGGCATCCTGTTCGGCGCGCTGAAGGCGGGATCGTTCTCGATGCAGGCCCAGGACATCCCCGTCGACATCGTGCTCGTCGTGCAGTCGCTGGTCGTGCTGTTCATCGCCGCACCGCCTCTGCTGCGTGCGGTGTTCTTCCTCCCGAAGACCGATGCGGAGAAGGCCGCCAAGGCCAGAGCCAAGGCCGCGAAGAAGGCGGTGATGGCATGACGTCTCTCGTGCAGACCGAGGCCGCCGACGGCACGGTGCAGCTCGCGACCGTGAAGGAGCGGCATCTCAAGGCGCCGATCGTGCTCGCCGGAGCCACCGTGCTCCTGGCGCTGCTGTTCCTGCTCGTGCCGCGCGCGGGCGTCAGCACCTTCCGCCTCTCCGACCAGTCCTCGGCGCTCGCGCTGCCGGACGTCTCCCTGCCGACGGCCTCGACGTTCTGGGTCGTGCTCGGCATCCTGGTGGTCCTGACCGTCGGAGCCTTCCTCCGGGCCTGGACCTATCGCACGCCCTCGCTCTGGCTGATCGTCGCTTACAGCGTGCTCGCGGTGTTCGCGTTCCTCGTCTGGGCGTCCGCCGGCGGTCTCGTCCCGGTCACGAGCCTGCTGTTCGGCGCGGTCTCGCTGTCGGTGCCGCTGGTGTTCGGCGCACTGGGCGGTGTCATCGGCGAACGGGCCGGCGTGGTGAACGTCGCGATCGAGGGTCAGCTGCTGCTCGGCGCCTTCTCCGCGGCGCTGCTCTCCAGCATCACGGGCAACGCCTTCGTCGGACTGTTCGGTGCGATGGTCGGCGGCGTCCTGGTGGCCAGCGTGCTCGCCGCCTTCGCGATCAAGTACCTCGTCGAGCAGGTCATCGTCGGTGTCGTGCTCAACGTCCTCGTCACCGGTCTCACCGGATTCCTCTACGGTGCGCTGCTCGCGCCCAATGAGGCGACGCTGAACACCCCGGTGCGCTTCCCGCGTGTCGAGATCCCGCTGCTGAGCGACATCCCGATCATCGGGCCGGTGCTCTTCAACCAGACGTTCATCGGGTATCTGATGTTCATCACCGTCGCCGTCGTGGCGTGGGGTCTGTACCGCACCCGGTGGGGTCTGCGGCTGCGCGCCGTGGGTGAGCACCCGCAGGCGGCGGACACGGTGGGCATCAAGGTGAACCCGACGCGGTTCTGGAACGTGCTGCTGGCCGGCGCGATCGCCGGTATGGGAGGCGCGTACTTCACGCTCGTCTCGGTGCCGCAGTTCGGCAAGGACATGACCGCCGGCCTCGGCTTCATCGCCCTCGCGGCCGTGATCTTCGGTCGCTGGGACCCGATCCGCGCGACGCTCGCGGCGTTGCTGTTCGGGTTCGCCACCAACCTGCAGAACCTGCTGTCGATCCTGAAGACGCCCATCCCGGGCGAGTTCATGCTGATGCTGCCGTACGTCGTCACGCTGCTCGCGGTGGCCGGGTTCGCCGGGCAGATCAAGGCACCTGCCGCGGACGGCAAGCCGTACATCAAGTCATAGTCCTGACCGGAAGAGGGATACAACGCAATGACGGACATCGACTGGGATGAGCTGCGCCAGGTCGCCACGGACGCCATGACGAAGGCGTATGCGCCGTACTCGCGCTACCGCGTGGGAGCGGCCGCCCTCGTCGGAGACGGCCGCATCGTGGCCGGCTGCAACGTCGAGAACGCGTCGTACGGCGTGACCCTCTGTGCGGAGTGCGCTCTGGTCGGAGACCTGCACATGTCGGGCGGCGGCCAGCTCGTCGCCTTCGTGTGCGTGAACAACGACGGGCAGACGATCATGCCGTGCGGCCGCTGCCGTCAGCTGCTGTTCGAGCATGCGATGCCCGGGATGCTGCTGGAGACCGTTTCCGGCATCCGCACGATCGACGAGGTGCTGCCCGACGCGTTCGGGCCGCGCGACCTGGAGGAAGCACGATGACCGCTGGACAGGCTCTGGGAGCCATCGAACCGTTCGACGCGGTGGATGTGATCCGCGCCAAGCGCGACGGCGGCGTCGTCCCCGAGGCGGCGCTGCGCTGGATGGTCGACGCCTACACCCGGGGCTATGTCTCCGACGCGCAGATGGCGTCGTTCGCGATGGCGATCTTCCAGCGCGGCATGGAGCGCGATGAGATCCGCGTGCTGACCGACGCGATGATCGCGTCGGGGGAGCGGATGAGCTTCGCCTCCCTCGGAAAGCGCACGGTCGACAAGCACTCGACCGGCGGCGTCGGCGACAAGATCACCCTGCCGCTGGCCCCGCTCGTCGCCTCGTTCGGGGTGGCGGTGCCGCAGCTGAGCGGGCGCGGACTCGGCCACACCGGCGGCACCCTCGACAAGCTCGAGTCGATCCCTGGCTGGCGCGCGGCCCTCAGCAACGAGGAGATGTTCGCGCAGATGCAGGGCGATGTGGGCGCGGTCATCTGCGCTGCGGGCTCCGGCCTCGCTCCCGCCGACAAGAAGCTCTACGCGCTCCGCGATGTGACCGGCACCGTGGAGGCGATCCCGCTGATCGCCTCGAGCATCATGTCGAAGAAGATCGCCGAGGGCACGGACGCGCTCGTGCTCGACGTGAAGTTCGGCTCCGGCGCCTTCATGCAGGACATCGATCGCGCTCGCGAGCTGGCCCGCACCATGGTCGCTCTCGGCACGGACTCGGGGGTCGCGACGACCGCGCTCCTGACCGACATGAACGTTCCGCTCGGACTCGCGATCGGCAACGCCAACGAGGTCCGCGAGTCGGTCGAGATCCTCGCCGGCGGTGGACCTTCCGACGTACGTGAGCTGACGATCGCCCTGGCCCGGGAGATGCTCGCCCTCGCCGGTCAGTCCGACGCCGACGTGGAGGCCGCCCTCGACGATGGCCGCGCGATGGACACCTGGAAGGCGATGATCCGCGCCCAGGACGGCGATCCGGATGCCGCCCTGCCGACGGCCCGCGAGACCCACCAGGTCTTGGCGCCTGCCGACGGCGTCGTCACCCGGATGGATGCGCTCCCGTTCGGGGTCGCCGCCTGGCGTCTCGGTGCCGGACGCGCCCGGGCTCAGGACCCGGTGATCTTCGAGGCCGGCATCGATCTGCACGCCAAGCCGGGCGATCGTGTCGTCGCCGGTCAGCCGCTCTTCACGCTGTCCGCCGCGGATGACGCACGGTTCGCCCGGGCGCTCGACGCGCTCGAGGGCTCATGGGAGATCGGCGACGAGGCTCCGGCCACCGGTCCGATCGTGCGCGAGCGCATCACGGCCTGACGCGCGACCACTAGCCTGAACTGAGCACCCCGCGACCGAGAGGACCACCATGTCGATCGATGCGAACGGCGACGTCACCCTTCAGGGCGTCTCCCTCCGGAGCCTGCCGAAGGTGTCGCTGCACGACCACCTCGACGGCGCACTGCGCCCGGCCACGATCATCGAGCTCGCAGACGCCATCGGCCTCGAGGTCCCGGAGACGGACGCCGCAGCCCTCGGCACGTGGTTCGCGAAGCAGAGCGACTCCGGCTCGCTGGTCGAGTACCTCAAGACGTTCGATCTCACGACCGCCGTGATGCAGACCCAGGAAGGGCTGACACGCGTCGCGCGCGAGTTCGTCCAGGACCTCGCGGCAGACGGCGTCATCTACGGCGAGGTGCGCTGGGCTCCCGAGCAGCATCTGGCCCGTGGCCTCACCCTCGAGCAGACCGTCGAGGCGGTGCAGCAGGGGATCGAGGAGGGCGAGGATGCCGCGGACCGCAGCGGACGCAGCATCCGTGTCGGTCAGCTGATCACGGCGATGCGGCACACCGACCGCGCGCTCGAGATCGCGGAGCTCGCCGTCGACTTCCGCGGACGCGGCGCCGTCGGTTTCGACATCGCCGGTCCCGAGGACGGCTTCCCGCCCTCGAACCACCGCGCGGCCTTCGACTACCTCGCCGAGAACTTCTTCCCGGTCACCGTGCACGCGGGCGAGGCGGCAGGTCCCGCCTCGATCCGGTCCGCACTCCTGGACGGACGTGCGCTGCGCCTCGGCCACGGCGTGCGCATCGCCGAAGACCTCCAGGTCGTCACGCAGGAGGGCGACGAGGTGCAGGTGCAGTTCGGCGACCTCGCGCGCTGGGTGCGGGACCGTGAGATCCCGCTCGAGCTGTCGCCGTCGTCGAACCTGCAGACCGGCGCGATCGCCGCGTGGGGCAACACGTTGGCCGACCATCCGTTCGACCTGCTGTACCAGCTCGGGTTCGCGGTGACCGTGAACGTCGACAACCGTACGATGAGCGCGACCTCGCTCACGCGCGAGCTCGCATTGCTCGTCGAGGCCTTCGAGTACGACCTCGACGATCTCGAGACCTTCCAGTTCAACGCCGCTGCCGCCGCCTTCCTCCCCGTCGAGGAGCGCGAGGAGCTCGTGGAGATCATCGCCGAGGGATTCGACGCCTGACCATGGCTTCCGGGGGGAAGCGGCGTCGGCGCACCGCAATCATCATCATCGTGTCCGCGGCCGTCCTGCTCGTCGGCGGCGGAGCCGCGGCATTCGTCCTGCTCAATCGGGATGCGGCCGCCTCGGCGCCCGCCGAGACGGAGACGCCTCGTGCGGAGGAGACGCCCCCGCCGAAACCGCTGACGCCTGCGGAGCAGCTGCTCGCCGACGCGGACAACCCGCTGGCGTGCGCGGTCTCGTTCTCGGGAGAGGGCGTTCCCGCCGATCCGCAGCTCCAGTGGCAGAACGGCCTCTATGTCGCACTGCCGATCCCGGCGGCGGAGGGGAAGGTGTTCGCCGGCTGGTACCCCACGGCCGCCGACGCTGCCGCTCTCACGGTGGAGACGCGCGTGAACGGGGCTGATCCGGTCGTCTGCGCCGATCAGCAGATCGAGCTCTTCGCCGCCTGGAAGACCCCGGAGCAGAACGCCGCCGAGGGTGTTCGGGTTCCGATCCTGATGTACCACCAGTTCACCGCGAACCCGGACGGTGAGAAGGGCTGGCTGCGCGGCAACTACGCGTACATCGGCGACTTCGACGCCCAGATGAACCACATCGCGACGACGGGGTTCTACCTCCCGACCTGGGACGAGCTGAGCGCGTTCATCGACGGCCGGCTCTCGCTTCCTGCGCGGAGCGTGATCATCACCGACGACGATGCCGATCAGACCTGGTTCGACCTCGCGGTGCCGGTCGTGGACAATTACAAGCTGCTCACGACGTCGTTCATGATCACCGCATACCGCACGGACCCCCCGCCCTCGATCTATGTGCTGCGCCGCTCGCACACCCACGACATGCACCAGTCGGGGGAGAACGGCGAAGGGCGGATGGTGAACTGGACCGCGGACGAGATCGCGGCCGACCTCAACACCTCCGGGGACACCCTGGGCGCGCGCGAGGTCATGGCCTATCCGTTCGGGCACTACAACGACACCGCGAAGCAGGGCGTCGCGCAGGCGGGATTCGAGATGGCCCGAACCATCGAGCCCGGGTACGTGGAGATCGGCACGGACAAGCTCGCGCTCCCCGTGGTCCGCATCGATTACGGCATGGGCCTGGACGCCCTGGTGTCGCGCATCGGCTGAGCGCCGCTGAGACGGCAGGATGGTCGCATGTCCGCCTCCGTCTTCATCGCCGGTCCCGCGTCGTGGAACACGATCGTCGTCCTCGACCGCCTGCCGGAGCCCGTGCCGCACATGCAGTTCGCCGAGGAGAGCTGGGAGACGATCGGCGGCACCAGCGCCGGCAAGGCGCTCAATCTGACGGCCCTCGGCCGCTCCGCGCAGCTGTACGCGATCGCCGGGCAGGACGAGCACGGAAGGCGGGTGCGCGAGGCGCTGCACGCCGCCGGGATCCCGGTTCGCTG
Source organism: Microbacterium sp. MYb66 (assembly GCF_002979435.1). Taxonomy (GTDB): domain Bacteria; phylum Actinomycetota; class Actinomycetes; order Actinomycetales; family Microbacteriaceae; genus Microbacterium. The sequence goes on from NZ_PCOV01000008.1 coordinate 123,370, forward strand.
GGCGGACGGCGTCACCGAGCGGCATCTGAACCTGATGACCCGCGCGGGAGGACGCGTATCGCTGTACCTGTCCACTCCGCAGGCCACTGCCGGTGCGGACGACGAATGGGTGCGCGCGGAGATGGCGGATGCCGATGCGATCGTGCTCGATCTCGCGGCGGAACCCCTGCGGCTGCTGCCGCTCGCGCGGGGGAGCGGCCGACCGATCTGGGTGGACGTGCACGACTACGACGGCGAGGCGGACTATCACCGCCCGTTCCTGGACGCAGCGGACGCGGTGTTCTGCAATGCCGACCGGCTCGATGACCCGCTGGCCTTCCTCCGCTCGCGGGTCGCCGCCGGGGCGGATCTCGCCGTGTGCACGCTGGGCGCCGACGGAGCCGTGGCCCTGGATGCCGCGGGCGATGAGCATCGCGTGGCAGCGGTTCCGGTCGAGGTGCTCGACACGAACGGCGCGGGCGACGCCTTCCTCGCAGGCGTGCTCGACGCGCGACTCGACGGTGCCGACGTGCCGGCTGCTCTCGACGCGGGGGCTCGGGCGGCCGCGTCGGTCCTGCGCACGCGGCATCTGCATCCGCTCCTCGACGCGGTCCTGCCGGCGTATCCTGCGGCTCCCTGAGCCTCAGGGAGCGAGGGGCTCCAGGAAGCCTCCGGCGAGGTCCGTCACCTCGTCGTGCATGTCTTCCGGGGAGATGGTCGGCGTACCGTCGCCCGCCTGGGGGCCGTAGTCGCCGAACGAGGCGTGCGATGCGCCTTCGATCTCGACCATCTCGGCGTCCGCGGGCAGGAGATCCCGCGTGTCGGCGATCTTCTCGGGCGTCGAGAGACCGTCCTCGCTGCCGGACAGGCTGAGGACCGGGAGGCCGCTCGCGGAGAGGTCGTTCGCGCAGTACGAGGCGAACAGCACGAGTGCGTCCGCGTCCTCCGCGAGCTGGCACGCGCGCACCCCGCCCAGTGAGTGCCCGCCCACGCCCCAGACGTCGACGTCCGGGGCCGCCGAGGTGAAGGCGTCGAGCCCGCGCGGGTCGAAGAACGCGAGATTCAGCCAGGGACGGGTGATCACGACCGTGACCCCGTCTTCGGCGAGCCCCTGCAGGATGGCGGCGTATGCCCACGGGTCGACCTTCGCTCCGGGGATGAAGACCAGTCCGAGATCGGATTCACCGTCGGCCGGGGCGAGGACGATGCCCTGTTCGGCATCGGTGACCGTGATCGCCGGGTTCTCCCGCACGGCCGCGAGCGGTTCGGGTTCCGCGGCCATCACGCCGATCTGGCTCCACGCGAGGACGCCGCCGACGGCGAGGACCACGACCACGACGAGACCCCAGAGGATCCCTCTCCACACCCGGCGGCCACGCTTCTTCTGCACGGGTCAACGCTACTCCGCGGCGCGCTCCTCGCGGACGACCTCGGGGTGCGTGCGGAGGTACTCCTCGAAAGCCTCGCGCGTCGTGCGGGCCGGCTCGTAGCCGAAGTCGTCTTTCAGCCGCCCGTTCGCCAGCACCGGCCGGTACCGCAGGAACGGGACCTTCTCCGGTCCGTGCTCGGTCAGACGCAGCATCCGCCCGATCCGCAGCGCCGCCGACAGCGCCCAGGCCGGGACGACCAGCGCAGGCTTGCCGAGACGGGCCGCGGTCTCGGCCACGGTCATGCGGCCGTCTCCCGCGACGTTGAAGATCCCGGGAGGACCATCGGTCGCCGCCCGCACCATCGCGGCCGCGACATCGTCCACCCAGATGAAGACGAAGGGGGACTCGGATCCGGCGATGCGGAGGATCCGCTTCCCATCCCAGAGCGCGGTGATCTGGTTCCGCACGGTCGGACCGAGGATCGTGCCGATACGGAAGACGACCTGCTCCAGCGCCGGATGAGTCACGCGGTACTCGGCGAGCATCTCCTCGACGAGGCGCTTGTGACGTGCGTAGGGGAAGGCATCGTTGCCCCGCAGCGATTGCGCCTCGTCGATCCAGTCCGGGTTGTCGGCGTGGTAGCCGTAGGCCGCTCCGGAACTCGAGACCACGATGCGGTGGACGCCGGTCTCCGCACACGCGGCGAGGACGTTCGCGGAGCCGACCACGTCGACCCGGTACTCCTGCTCGACGTCACGGCCGGGGTTGACGATCGCGGCGAGATGCACGACCGTGTCGATGCGGTGCTGACGGAGGAGGGGCGCGATCGCCGCGGCATCCGTCACGTCCACGGGGGCGACGATCACGCCGGCGGAGGGGTCCCCGGCGCGCAGATCGGCGGCGACGACCGTGTCGACGTCCTCTCTCGCGACGAGGGCGGCGGCCACGTGCGAGCCGAGGAAGCCGCTTCCGCCCGTGATGAGCACGCGCCGCATCAGGCGGCCTCGACGCTCGTGCGTCCGCTGGCGTCCCCGCTGGCCGAGCCGGTGCGCCTTCGGGTGTGGCGCGCCCAGAGCCCGGCCAGGACGAGCCCGGCGATGATGTCCCAGATGCCCCACCAGCCCGCGACGACGGCCATGCCGCCCAGCCCGTCGAAGAACAGGAAGACCAGGCCCAGCCCGAGGCCGGCGTTGCGGATGCCGACCTCGAAGGTCATCGCCTTCCGCTCGCGGGTGCCGAGACCCCCCACGACGGCCGTGCCGTAGCCCAGTGCGAGTGCCACCGCGTCGTGCACCGCGACGACGAGGAGGATGATGCCGAGCACCTGGACGAACACGGCCCAGTTGCCGACGAGCGCGGCGATGATGAATCCGAGGAGCGCGATCAGGCTGAACCACTTCACGAACGGCTGCACGCGTGCGCTGAACGTGGGCGCCTTGGCGCGGAGCAGCAGGCCGAGGACGAAGGGCAGCCCGACGATGAGCAGGATCTCCAGCAGCATCCGCCACGGATCGACGGCGATGTCACGCAGCAGCGTGCGCGCCGTCGGGTGCAGCGACCCCCAGAACGTGATGCTCAGGGGCAGGGCGAAGATGTAGATCAGGTTGCCGACGGCGGTGAGCGAGACCGACAGGGCGACGTTGCCGCCCGCGCGATGCGTGAGCACCTGCGAGATGTTCCCGGGCGGGCAGCAGGCGACGAGCAGCATCCCCAGCGCCATCGACGGCGGCACGGGGAGCACCAGCGTCAGCAGGAACGTCGCGATCGGCAGCAGGAGAAGCTGCGCGAGGATCGCGATCACGAACGGCTTCGGGTGCTTCGCCACGACCCGGAAGTCGCTCGGCGAGGTGTCGAGCGCGATGCCGAACATTATGAGGCCGAGCACGACGTTGAGGATCGTGAGCGTGCCGGGGGTGAACGAGAGGACGACGTCGTCGACGTTCATGCCGACGCCTCCAGCGCGTGCTTCTCCTGCCGGACCGCACCCCGGTAGGCATCCTTGTTGACGTAGTAGGCCATCCGGTCGAGACCGAGGTAGTGGTAGCCGCCGGTCAGATCCGGCCAGGCGGTGCCGGTGACCCGCTCGCGGAAGCGCGCGGCGCGCGCCGGGTCGTTCTCGACCGCGTCGAGGTAGGTCGCGAGGAGGTCGGCCTGCTCGTAGCGGCCCTGCCAGCCGATGCCCGAAGCCTCGATCATCCCCATCACGTACAGCCCGTTGAACGACGCCGGGAACAGATTGAGGAACAGGCGGGGCGAGGCTCCCTGCCAGTGCAGGTGCTCCCGGTCGACGAACGGATAGTCCAGCGTGTAGCCGGTCGCGAGCAGCACCAGGTCGTAGTCGTCCGCGCTGCCGTCGCGGAAGCGCACCGTGGTCCCGTCGAAACGGTCGATGTCCGCCCGAATGCGCAGATCGCCCTGTCCGAGGTGGTTCAGGATCAGCGTGTTCACGATCGGGTGCGATTCGTAGATGCGGTAGTCCGGCTTCGGAAAACCGAACCGCACGGGGTCGCCGGTGAACGCCCGCAGGACGCGGCTGTCGACCGCCTGCTTGATCCGCGGCGGCAGCGGGCGACCCTGATTGAGCGTGTCGCTGGGCTTGCCGAACAGGTAGCGGGGCACGAAGTAGTAGCCGCGGCGGACGCTCATGTCGACGGAGACGGCGTGATGCACGGCATCCACGGCGATGTCGCAGCCGGAGTTGCCCGCGCCGATCAGCAGCACTCGTTTGCCGCGGAGCTGCTCGGGCGACGTGTAGGCGCTGGTGTGCATCAGCTCGCCCGTGAACTCCCCGCGGAACGTCGGCACGTTCGGCTCGGCGAGGGTCCCGTTCGCGAGCACGACCCCCGCGTACCAGCGGGTCTGCTCGCCGTCCGGGCCGAGGCTCGTCAGATCCCAGCCGCCGTCTCTCGGCTCGAGACGCGTGACCTTCGTGTCGAACCGGAACAGCGCCGTCAGCCCGAAGTGGTCGGCGTAGTCCTCGAAGTACTCCCGCAGCACCCGGTGGCCGGGGTAGTCGACGCGCGACCGCATCGGGAACTCGGCGAACTCCGTCGTGGTGCGCGAGGAGATCAGGTGCGCGGACTCGTACATCGTGCTGCGGGGATTGGTGATGTCCCAGAGGCCGCCGACGCCGTGCGAGGCCTCATAGCCGTCCACCGCGATTCCGCGCTTCTGCAGCGCGCGTGCCGCGGCCAACCCCGATGGACCCGCGCCGATCACGGCGTATCTGTTCATGCTGCTCCCCGCACGTCAGTGTGCTCGAAAAAACGCCCCCGCCCACCGATCGTAACGGGTGGGCGGGGGCGTCGAGATCCGCGGGGTCAGGCGGCCCCGAGGTGCTGCTGACGCGCCGCGACGGCCTCTCGGATCTGCGGGAACAGCGGATGCTCGGGGTCGAGGCCCGTGGTCCGGGAGGTGAACGCGGCCGGTTCCTCCGTGCGCAGCAGCTCCTGCAGTTCGACCGACTGCTCGTCTGCGGGATCGTCGAACTCGAGTGCTGCGGACACGGCCGCCACCAGCGCCGCGGTCGGCAGGCCGCGCTCCGCGGCCATCGCGGCGGGACCCACGAAACGCTCGTGCCGCGAGATCTTGCGCAGCGGCTGGCGTCCGACCCGCTGCACCGTGTCGACGAGCGCGGGATTGCGGAACCGCTCGAGGATCGTCGCGCGGTACGCCGCGAGGTCGGCCGGATCGAGCCCGTGCTCCGCGACCAGAACGGCCGAGGTCTCCTCCAGTGCCGCAGACACGTTCGCCGCGATGGCGGGGTCGGCCAGGGCGTCCGAGATCCGTTCGATCCCCGCGCGGGCGCCGAAGTACGCGGTGGCGGCGTGCCCGGTGTTCACCGTGAAGAGCTTGCGCTCGATGTACGGAGCCAGATCGGCGACGAAATGCGCGCCGGGGATCGTCGGCAGCTCCTCGCCGAACGGACCCGACTCGATCGCCCACTCGAAGTACGGCTCGACCGTGACGTCGACGCCGCCGTCTGCGGGCTGCGCCGGCACGATGCGATCCACGGCCGTGTTCGCGAAGACCGCGCGGGCGAGCAGCGTCTCGGCATCCGCCCCTGCCGCGGTCGTGATCTCCTGGCGGAGCAGATCCGTGGCGCCGATCGCGTTCTCGCAGGCCATCACCTGAAGCGGCGCGACATCGGGAGAGCGGAGGGCGAGTCCGGCCACGATCGACGGCGCCACGAACCGCAGCACGGTCGGGCCGACCGCGGTCGTGACCACATCGGCCGTTGCGACCTCGTCGGCCACGGCTGCGGGATCGGTGCGGCTATTGACGGCCCGGAAGCCGGTGACGACGTGATCGGTCCCTCCGGGGCCGGCTTCGTGCACGGTGTACGAGTCGACCGCATTGATCGCATCGACCAGGGCATCGGCGACGTCGGAGAACACGACCTCGTAGCCGCCCTCGCGCAGCAGCAGACCGACGAACCCGCGCCCGATGTTGCCGGCTCCGAAGTGGACCGCCTTCATCCCTCGTTCACCTCCGACAGGAGGGAGTAGAGCTCTTCCGGGGTCTTCGCCGCCGAGAGCCGCGCGACATCGTCCTCCTCCGAGAACAGGATCGCGATGCGGGAGAGGATCTCCAGGTGCTCGTCACCGACGCCCGCGATGCCGATCACGAAGGTCGCAGGGTCCCCGGACCAGTCGACGCCGCCGTCGTAGCGGACGACCGACAGGGCCGAGGCGAGGATGGCGTCCTTCGCATCGTTCGTGCCGTGCGGGATCGCCAGTCCGTTGCCCATGAAGGTCGAGACCGTCTCCTCGCGCTGTCGCATCGCGTCGACGTAGGCCGGGGTCACGGCTCCGGCGGCGACCAGGATGTCGGTCGCCTCCTGGAGGGCTTCGTCCCGCGAAGCCCCTCCGGAGTGGATGCGGACCTGTTCGGGGGTGAGAACGCTCATTCGTTTTCCTTTCGCTGTGCACGCACCATCTCGACGACCTCTTCGTACTTGGGCGAGTTCATGAAGTTGTCGACAGACACGTGGACCGAGTTCGGCGACTTGGCGGTGGCGCGCTCGGTGAGCTGCTGCTGCGTGATCACCACGTCGGCGGTCCCGTCGAGGTTCGCGATGGCCTGGTTGGTGACCGTGATGTCCTCGATGCCGGCCTTCTTGAGCTTGTTGCGCAGCACGCTGGCGCCCATGGCGGACGAGCCCATGCCGGCGTCGCACGCGAACACGATCCGCTCGATAGGCCCTGTGGCCACGGCGGTCGTGTTCGCGACGGCTGCGGACTCCGGAGCGGCGGAGCCCGTCGAGGTGCGCAGCGCGTCCATCGCGGCGGACGACTTGCCCTTGTTCGCCTCGGTCTGGGCGATCGCGGCGCCGAATGTGTCACCCTCGGCCTCGAGATCGCGCTTGCGCGAAGCCCGCAGGATCACTCCGGTGATGAGGAAGGTGACCGTGGCGGCGATGATGACCGAGAGGTACACGACCAGCAGGTTGCCGACGCCGGCGCCGAGGGCGGCGAAGGTCACTGCGATGATGCTGCCGGGAGCCGCCGGGAAGGCCAGACCGCCGTTCAGGAGCATGTTCGTCGTGACGCCGGCCGCACCACCCGCGATGAGGGCGAGGATCGTGGTGGGCTTGCTCAGCGCGTACGGGAAGTAGATCTCGTGGATGCCGCCGAAGAACTGGATGATGGCCGCACCCGGCGCGGAGCCCTTCGCCGCTCCGACGCCGAAGAAGCTGAAGGCGAGGAGCAGACCGAGGCCGGGGCCGGGGTTGGCTTCGATGAGGAACAGGATCGACTTGCCGGTCTCCGCCGCCTGCTCGATGCCGAGCGGGGTGAAGACGCCGTGGTTGATGGCGTTGTTCAGGAACAGCACCTTCGCCGGCTCGACGATGATCGATACGAGCGGCAGCAGCTGCAGGGCGACGAGCCAGTCGACGGCGGCACCGAGTGCGGCGCTGATACCGAGCATGACCGGACCGAAGGCGAAGAATCCGACGATCGCGAGGAGCATGCCCAGGATTCCGGCAGAGAAGTTGTTGACCAGCATCTCGAAGCCGGGGCGGATCTTCCCGTCCCAGATGCCGTCGACCTTCTTCATGATCCACGCGGCGATCGGACCCATGATCATGGCGCCCAGGAACATCGGGATGTTGGTGCCGACGATCACGCCGACGGTGGCGATCGTGGCCACCACGCCGCCGCGCTCGCCGTAGACCATGCGGCCGGCGGTGTTGGCGATCAGCAGTGGCAGCAGATAGGTCACCATCGGACCGACCAGGCCGACGTAGGCGAGGATGTTGCCGCTGTCGCCCTCGGCCACCGCGGTCATGGCGCCCTGCCAGCCGATGACGGCCGAGTCTCCGCCGCCGCCGATGATCTCGGCCACACCGGCCCAGTGCCACTTGAACGGGCTCTCGGCGCCGAAGAACCCCTTGGGGATGAACAGCATCGTGATGAAGCCCCAGGCGATGAAGGCTGCGATGTTCGGCATGATCATGCCGGAGAGGAATGTGCCGAAGCGCTGCACTCCTACGCGGAGGCCGCCGGGTCGGGTGGCGGCAGGTGACGTCGTCGTCATGATGTCGTCTCTTTCTTGTGGAGGGGGAGTTCCGCGGCGAGCGTCGCCACGGCGGTTCGGGCGGAGGAGGCATCGTCAGCGGCCAGGGCGGCTTCGGCGAGGCTCCGCGCCTCGGACAGGGTGCGTTCGGAGAGGGTGCGTCGCACATCGGCCAACGCCGACGGCGCCATCGAGAGGCTGGTGGCGCCGAGCCCCACGAGCACGACGGCGAGCAGCGGATCGGCGGCTGCTTCGCCGCAGATGCCGACCGGTTTGCCCAGGCGTGCGCCCGCGTCGCCGACCTCGCGCACGAGCCGCAGCACCGCCGGATGCCAGGGGTCCTGGAAGCCGGCGACGGAGCCGAGCATGCGGTCAGCGGCCATCGTGTACTGCGTGAGATCGTTGGTGCCGATCGAAGCGAAGTCGGCGTGAGCGAGCACACGGTCGGCGAGCAGTGCGCTGGCAGGGATCTCGACCATGACGCCGGCGGTCTTCAGTCCGTACTCGCGGGCGAGGCCGGTGAAGTACACGGTCTCCTCGACCGTGGCCACCATCGGTGCCATCACCCAGAGGTCGGCCCCGGTCGCGGCATCCGCCTCGGCGAGTGCGGTGAGCTGCTCACGGAGGATGTCCTCGCTGGCGCGCAGTGCGCGAAGGCCCCTGAGCCCGAGCGCGGGGTTCTCCTCGTGCGCATCGTTGAGGAATGCGAGCGGCTTGTCGGCGCCGGCATCCAGCATCCGCACCACCACCTTCTTGCCGGGGAACGCCGCCAGCAGTTCGCGATAGGACTCGCGCTGCTGGGCGATCGTCGGCGCCTGTGCCGAGGAGAGGAACAGGAACTCCGTGCGGAACAGCCCGACGCCCTCGGCCCCCCGAGCGACCGCATCGGCGGCGTCTGCGGGCTTTCCCAGATTCGCGAGCAGCGACACGGGCGTGCCGTCGGCGAGGGCGCCGGGAGTCAGCGGAGCGCTGTCGGCTGACTGGCGGGCGGCCGCGCGCTCGGCGGCTCGGGACTTCTGGTCTTCCGTCGGCTCGCGGGTGACGACACCGCTCGCCGCATCGACGATCACGGTCTCGCCGGTGGTGAGTAAAGCGCCGTCGGCGACGCCGACGATCGCGACGATGCCCTTCTCCCTCGCGAGGATCGCGGTGTGGGAGGTGGGACCGCCATCGGTCGTGATCAGGGCGAGCACCTGGTCGAGGTCGAGGAGTGCGGTGTCCGCGGGGGCGAGGTCCCGGGCGACCAGCACGAAGGGGTGTCCGGGGCTGGGGACCCCGGGGGCGTCGACGCCGCGGAGGCGCGCCAGGACCCGCTGGGCGATGTCGTCGAGGTCCGCCGCCCGTTCTCCGAGGTAGCCTCCGACGGCTTCGAGAGTGGCCCGGAAACCGGCGAACGCGTCGTGCACGGCCCACTCGGCCGTCGCGCCGGCGTCGATCCGGGTGTCGACCTCGTCCTGCAGCGTGGGATCCTCGGCGATCATCGCCTGAGCCTCGAGAACCTCCCGTGCTGATCCGCCCGCCGCCTCGCCCCGCTCGTTCAGCTCTCGGGCCACGGTCGCGATCGCGTCGCGGACCCGCGCGCGCTCGGCGTCCACCCCCGCGGTACTCGGCGAGTTCTCCGGCGCGGGCAGCGCCTCGGCCATGCGGATGATAGGCCCCTGGGCGACCCCGAGACCGATCCCCACCCCGCGCAGCTCGCTCATCCGGCGGCGTCCTGGTCATGGTCGGTGGTGAGCAGCTCGGTGAGCGTGTCGAGCACGCCCTCCGCGCCGTCGCCGTCGGCCGTGAGGGTCACGTAGTCGCCGTACTCGATCGCCAGGGAGATGACACCGAGTATGCTCGCGGCGTTGACGGGCTTGCCGGAATCCTTCGCGATCGTGACGGCGATGCCGGAGTCCTTCGCCGCCTGTGCGAAGAGCTTCGCGGGGCGGGCGTGCAGCCCGTGGGAGGAGCCGATCCGGACGGTGCGGGTGGCGGTCATGGTGTTCCTTTCGGGGTGTCGCCGGCGTCGGCGAGGATCGATCGGGCGAGGACGAGTGTGCGCGAGCCGTCCCGATCGGCGAAGACGTCGTCCGGGAGCACGGCGACCGGCGCGCTCACGCTGCCGCGGATGGCTTCCAGCCGGTCGCTCAGGTGGGGGCCGACGAGGATGAGGTCGTGGGCGCCGCCCGCGACCGAGCTCTCCATGCCGGCCGTCGCGTCCCAGTCGAGACCGGCGGCCGCGGCGGCGGAGCGGAGTCGCTGTGCGACGAACGTGCTCGACGCACCGGCGCCGCACACCACGAGGATCCTCATCGATGCCACCCTTCCTGAGAACAGTCTGGGAACGCGGGCCACCCTCGCGCCAACACGTTCCTTTCCGCCCCCGCGGAACGCCGGTCTTCGCCCGAGGTCATCGGCTACCTGACATCATGGAGACCACGTCGAGACAGTGCGGTCAGCACGCGGGAAGTCGGAGGGATCATGTCGCGCCAGCGCCAGGACCAGCTCCTCGCCGTCCTGCTGCGTCAGGAAGGATGGGCGACGGCCGGGAGCCTCGCCGACCTGCTGGGGGTGACGCCCCGCAGCATCCGCTCGTATGTCGCCGCATTGAACGCCCGCACCCCGGGGGCCGCGGTGATCGAGTCGGGTCCCGCCGGCTATCGAGCAGGCCACGGAGCTCGAGGCGCTCTCCGTATGCGTCAGACGGGCGAGTCGGCACCCCGCGACCGCCTGCACACGCTGGTGCGGCTGCTGCTCGATGAACCGACAGGCATAGACGTGTTCGATACCGCCGACGAACTGCACGTCAGTGAGGCGACGCTCGAAGCGGACCTGGTGCGCGTGCGGAGTCTGCTGGACGGCACTGATCTGGTGCTGGAGCGGGACAGGGAGAACGTGCGTCTGCGCGGCAACGAGGCGGCGCAGCGCCGCCTCCTCAGCAGGCTCGCCCACGACGAGATGGATGACGCGTCATTCCACCCCGAGACCTTCCGGCGCGCGCTGTCGGGCTCCGCCGTCGCCGCCAGTGCGGTGGGGCCGTTCAAGTCCTCTCTGGTACGCGAACTGGGCGAACTCGGCTACTACGTGAACGAACTCGCGATCGCCGATGTGCTGCTGCACATCGCGATCGCCGCCGAGCGGGTCGCCGCCGGCCACGCGCTGGAGTCCTCTCCCGTCGGGACGCGCGAGGAGATCCCGCGGGTCGGGGCCGTCATCGCCCGCCTGGCCGCGGAGCACTTCTCCGTGGTTCTCGGCGAGGGCGACAGCGGGCACCTCGCATCCCTGGTCCTCACCCGCATCGTCGCCCCGGGGGAGGACGCCACGCGCGAGGTCGCCCGCAGCGGTGTCGATCCCGAGGTGGAGGCGGCCGTGCGCGCGGAGATCGCGCGAGCCGCCGACGACTACCAGGTCGACCTGATCGACGAGACCTTCGTGCTCCGGCTGGCGCTGCACGTGCAGAATCTGCTGCGGCGGGCCGAGGAGAGCGCGCTGACGCGCAATCCGCTCACGCGCTCGCTCAAGACGACCTACCCGATGATCTTCGAAGTCGCGGTGTCCATCGCCAGCGGCCTGCACGATCGGGTGGGCACGCCGATCCACGACGACGAGATCGCCTACATCGCGATGCACGTCGGCGGCCGCCTCGAGCGCAGCAGGAAGGCCGAGTCGATCCTCACGGCGACGATCGTCTGCCCCGGCTACTACGAGCTGCACGAACTGCTCCGCTCCAGCGTCGACCGCTCACTCGGCGCGGCGATCGAGGTCACGAGCGTCGTCACGAACGTCGACCCCGACTGGGCGTCCTTCGACACCGATCTGGTCCTCAGCACGATCGAGCCCGGGTCGTCGGGCGACCGCTTCGTGCGCATCCAGCCGTTCCTGACCGACGCCGACGTCGACCGCATCCAGCAGGCGGCCGCGCGTCTGCGGAGGGGACGTCGACTCACCCGGCTCCGCGGCGAGCTCGCGCGCTACTTCCACCCCGACGCGTACGTGTTCCCGCTCCCCGACGAAGGGGAGGAGGCGATCATCCGCCGTCTGGGCGGGCTCCTGGTGGAGGCAGGCCTGATCGGAGAGGACTACATCGACAACACCATCGTGCGCGAGCGGATGTCGTCGACCGCGTTCACGGATGCGCTGGCCGTCCCGCACGCACTGCAGATGACCGCCACCCGCACCGCGATCGCGATCGGGGTCACCGACGGCTCGGCCGCCTGGGGCGGCGGCCGAGTGCAGGTCGTCGCGCTCGCCGCCTTCAGCGAAGGCGACCGAGCCGCATTCCAGACCGTCTTCGAGCAGCTCGTCGAGGTCTTCAGCGAGCGGGAGAGCGTGCAGCGGATCGTTCGCCGGGGGACGAGCTTCGAGGCGTTCCTGGATGAGCTCGTGGCCGTGATCGACGGTTGAACGCCGTCACTCCCGTGGCGCGAGCACCTCGGCGAGTTGGTCGAGCACGGCTTCGGAGGTCTCGGATTCCGCGGTCTCGAGCACGACGGCATCGCCGGGCGCGATGGCCAGATCCATCACGGCGAGCACGCTGCTGAGGTCGACGGTGGTGTCATCCGACGTGCGCAGCGTCACAGGGGAGCCGTGGGACTGCGCGAGTCGGACGAGCTCGGCCACCGGACGGGCGTGCACGCCGTTGTGCGCGCTGACGACCACGCGTCTGACCGACATGCTCAGGAGCGCTCGTCGAGTAGGGATCGGACGCCGGCCTCGAGCTCTGCCACGGCCTCTCGTGCGCTCTCTGCCGAATCCGCGCGGGCGTCGATGTAGACCTTGAGCTTCGGCTCGGTGCCGCTCGGTCGCACGATCACGCGCGAGCCGTCGCCGAGCCGATACCGCAGCACGTCGCCGGCGGGCTGCCCTGGAGCCGCCTGCAGCAGGTCTTCGGCGGAGGTGACCGAGCGTCCGGCGAGGTGCGTCGGAGGAAGGGAGCGCAGTGCGAGCATGACGTTGCCGATGACCGCGAGGTCTTCAACGCGGACCGATACCTGGCCGCTGGCGAAGTGTCCGTAGGTGTCGCCGAGCTCTTGAAGCAGGTCGGTGAGCGTGGCTCCGCGGTCTCGGGCCTCGGCCGCGAGGCCGAGGACGGCGACGGCAGCGGACACCCCGTCCTTGTCGCGGACGGTCTCGGGATTCACCAGGTAGCCGAGGGCCTCCTCGAAGCCGAACACGATTCCGGGGGCGCGGGAGATCCACTTGAATCCGGTGAGGGTCTCGTGGAAGTCCAGCCCGTGATGGGCGGCGACCGCGCCCAGACCGGGGGACGAGACGAGTGAGCACGCGAGCGAGGCGCCGGGGGTGCCGGCCGCGGCACGCGCGGCACGCGCACCGAGCAGGAGGCCGACCTCGTTGCCGGTCAGGCGACGCCAGCCGTCCGGTGCCGTCTCGTCCGGCACGGCGACGGCCAGGCGGTCTGCGTCCGGGTCGTTGGCGAGGATGAAGTCCGCCTTCACGCGGCGTGCCTTGGCGAAGGAGAGGTCCATCGCCCCCGGCTCCTCCGGGTTCGGGAACGAGACCGTCCGGAACGTGGCATCGGGGGCGAGCTGCTCGTCGACGACGAACGGCTGCGGATAGCCTGCCTCGCGCACGATACGCGACAGGGTCTCCCAGCCGACCCCGTGCATCGCGGTGTACACCCACCGCATTCCGGAGGTGCCGGCGGGAGCGGGGGCCACCGCGACGGTCGCCGCGATGTAGGCGTCGACGACCTCCTCGCCGGCGGTCTCGTACGCCGTGGAGCGGGGGAGGGCGGTGACCGCCTCTGCCTCCGCGATGCGCTGGATGTGGGCGGCGATCTCCGCGTCCGCGGGAGCGACGATCTGGGACCCCTGGTCCGCGCCGCCGAGATAGACCTTGTAGCCGTTGTCGTTCGGCGGGTTGTGGCTCGCGGTCACCATCACCCCGGCGTCGGCGCCGAAGTGGCGAACCGCGAACGCGAGGACGGGCGTCGGCAGCAGCCGGGGGAGCAGGATCGCGCGGAGACCCGCCCCGGCGAACAGCTCGGCGGAGTCCGTCGCGAACACGCGGGAGTTGCGCCGACCGTCGTAGCCGATGATGACCGTGGGGGTGCCGCCGTCGGCCTTCTCACGCAGATACGCGGCGAAACCTGCCGCGGCCTGAGCGACCAGCACGCGGTTCATCCGGTTGCTCCCGGCGCCGAGCTCGCCGCGAAGACCGGCGGTGCCGAACGCCAAGCGCGTGCGGAACCGGTCATCCAGCTCGGCGACCGCCGCGTCCTCACCGGCGGCGGCGCGCGTGATCAGCCCGGACAGCTCATCGCGGGTCTCGTGGTCGGGGTCCTGTCGCAACCAGGCGCGTGCCTGCGCGAGCCGCTCCTCGCTCACAGCGCCTCGACAACCCTGGCCAGGAGCGCGGAGATCACCGGCTCGGCCTCGCGACCGGCTTCGATCACCTCGGCGTGGCTCAGCGGAGTCTGCTGGATGCCGGCAGCCAGGTTGGTGATGAGCGAGAAGCCGAGGACCTCCATGCCGGCCTCGCGGGCGGCGATGGCCTCGAGAGCGGTCGACATGCCGACGATGTGGCCGCCGATGTGCTTCGCCATCTGCACTTCGGCTGGAGTCTCGTAGTGCGGCCCTCGGAACTGCGTGTACACGCCCTCGTCGAGCGTCGGGTCGATGCCGCGCGCGATGTCGCGGAGGCGCTTCGCGTACAGGTCCGTCAGGTCGATGAAGGTCGCGCCTTCGAGAGGCGAGTCGGCAGTCAGGTTGATGTGGTCGCTGATCAGCACCGGCTGGCCGGGCGTCCAGGTCTCGCGGATGCCCCCGGCGCCGTTCGTGAGCACCATGATCTTGGCTCCCGTGGCCGCGGCGGTGCGGACGCTGTGCACGACACGACGTACGCCGTGGTCCTCGTAGTAATGGGTGCGCGCCCCGATGACGAGGACGTTCTTGCCGCCCGGGGTGCGGATGCTGCGCAGCGTGCCGACGTGGCCCTCGAGCGCGGGCTTGGAGAAGCCGGTGACCTCGGTCGCGGGGATGGTCGCGACGGTCTCGCCGATGATGTCTGCGGCCTTGCCCCAGCCGCTGCCGAGGGTGAGGGCGATGTCATGGTTCTCGACCCCGGTCAGACGTGCGATGTCGGCGGCGGCCTGCGAAGCGACCTCGAACGGGTTCGCAGTCGGGTCGTCGAGAGGGTTGCTGTGCGTTTCGGGCATGGATCCACTCTAGGAAGGTGCAGGCTCGGGTGCCAGGATTGCGCGAGAATGGATTCCATGTCTTCCACCACTTTCGAGCGCACTCAGCGCGTCGCCGTCCTCGGCGGCGGTCCCGGCGGTTACGAGGCGGCTCTCGCGGCCGCCCAGCTCGGGGCCGAGGTCACTCTCGTCGAGCGCGTGGGGGTGGGCGGATCCGCTGTCCTCACGGATGTCGTGCCCTCGAAGAGCCTGATCGCCACCGCCGACGCGGCCGTCGCGATCTCCGAGGCGAGCGACCTCGGCGTGAACTTCTACGCCAAGGGGGAGAACGGCAAGCCGCTGAAACCCGAGATCGCGATCAACCTCGCTGCCGTCAACAAGCGTCTCATCGCGCTCGCGGGTCAGCAGTCGGAGGACATGCGAGCGACACTGCTCGAAGCCGGCGTCCGGATCCTCTCCGGTCACGGACGGCTCGAGGGACCGACCGCGATCGTGGTGTCGACAGGTCAGGGCGGCACCGACTTCGACCGTGTCGAGGCCGACACGATCGTCGTGGCCGTGGGGGCCTCACCGCGGGAACTCGATTCCGCGAAACCCGACGGCAAGCGCATCCTCACCTGGACCCAGCTGTACGACATGAAGGCGCTCCCGGAGCACCTCATCGTGGTGGGCTCGGGCGTGACCGGCGCGGAGTTCGCCTCCGCGTACATGAATCTCGGTGCCAAGGTCACGCTCATCTCCAGCCGCGAGCAGGTCCTCCCCGGTGAGGACAAGGATGCGGCGGGCGTCCTGGAGAAGGTGTTCAAGCGCGGCGGGATGCAGGTGCTCTCGAAGTCCCGTGCCGACAAGGTCGAAGCCACGAAGGAGGGCGTGACCGTCACACTGTCGGACGGCCGCACGGTCGAGGGGAGCCACTGCCTGATGGCGGTGGGCTCGATCCCGAACACCGCCGGGATCGGCTTGGAGGAAGCGGGCGTCGAGCTCGACGACTCGGGACATGTCCGGGTGAACAAGGTCGCCCGCACATCGGTGCCCAACGTGTACGCGGTCGGGGACTGCACCAACTTCTTCCCGCTCGCCTCGGTCGCCTCCATGCAGGGGCGCACAGCCGTCTTCCATGCGCTCGGCGACATCGTGATCCCGCTCGAGCTCATCAAGATCACCTCGAACATCTTCACCGCGCCGGAGATCGCGACGGTCGGATACGGGGTCAAGGACGTCGAGGACGGCGTCGCGGACGGCATGGTCTACAAGCTCCCGCTCGCGGCCAACCCCCGAGCGAAGATGATGGGCATCAAGGACGGCTTCGTCAAGCTCATCGCGCGCAAGGGATCGGGCACCGTGATCGGCGGCGTGATCGTGGCTCCGAAGGCCTCCGAGCTGATCTATCCGATCGCGGTCGCCGTCGAGCGCCGGCTCACGGTCGATCAGGTCTCCCGGGTCTTCGCGGCATACCCTTCGCTGTCGAGCAGCATCACGGATGCCAGCCGGGCGATGCACCTCGTGAACATCTCCTGACAGCCGCTAGAACGCGAATAGGCGCCCCACCTCGGTGGGGCGCCTATTCGCGTTCTCGGGATCCGGTCCCGGAGCTGGTCGACGGGTCAGCTGATCGTGAGCAGTTGATGACCGGCGGAGACCGTGGCTCCCGCATCCGCGTTGATGTTTCCGATGACGCCGTCCTTGTGCGCCTGCAGCGGCTGCTCCATCTTCATCGCTTCGAGCACGACGACGAGGTCGCCCTTGACGACCTGCTGTCCGTCCGCGACGGCGATCTTGACGACGGTCGACTGCATGGGCGACTTGACCGCGTCGCCGGATGCTCCGGCATTCGCGGTGGTGGCGTGACTGCGTCGAGACGGCGGCACGACGGCGGGGCGACCAGCGGTGCCGGGGGCCGCCGCGACGCGATCGGGAAGGCTCACCTCGAGACGTTTGCCGGAGACCTCGACGACGACCGTGTGGCGCGACTCGGCGGATGTCGGCGACTCGAGCTCGCCGTCCCAGGCCGGGATGTCGTTGACGAACTCCGTCTCGATCCAGCGCGTGAAGATGCCGAACTCGCCGTTCTCGGCCGTGAATGCGGGGTCGCGGACGACCTTGCGGTGGAAGGGGATGACCGTGGGCAGGCCGGCGACCTCGAACTCGTCGAGGGCGCGGCGCGAGCGCTCGAGCGCCTCCGCGCGGTCCTTGCCGGTCACGATGATCTTCGCGAGCAGCGAGTCGAAGGCTCCGGACACCGAGTCCCCGGCGGTGACGCCGGAGTCGAGGCGGATGCCGGGGCCCCCGAAGGTCTTGAAGACGTGGATCGGGCCGGGCTGGGGGAGGAATCCGCGACCCGGGTCTTCGCCGTTGATGCGGAACTCGATCGAGTGCCCCTGGGGCGTCGGGTCGTCGTAGTCGATGGTGCCGCCGGCCGCGATGCGGAACTGCTCGCGTACCAGGTCGATGCCGGTGACCTCTTCCGAGACCGGGTGCTCGACCTGCAGGCGGGTGTTCACCTCGAGGAAGGAGACCGTGCCGTCGGCGCCGATCAGGAACTCGCAGGTTCCTGCACCGACGTAGCCGACCTCCCTGAGGATGGCCTTCGATGCCGAGTAGAGGAGATCGTTCTGCTCGTCCGTGAGGAACGGGGCGGGCGCCTCCTCGACGAGCTTCTGGTGGCGGCGCTGCAGCGAGCAGTCGCGCGTCGAGATGACGACGACGTTGCCCTCGGCGTCCGCCAGGCACTGGGTCTCGACGTGGCGCGGCTTGTCGAGGTACTTCTCGACGAAGCACTCACCGCGACCGAAGGCCGTGACGGCCTCGCGCGTGGCGGACTCGAAGAGCTCGGCGACCTCGTCGAGCTCGCGGGCCACCTTGAGCCCGCGCCCGCCGCCGCCGTATGCGGCCTTGATCGCGATCGGGAGACCGAACTCCTTCGCGAAGGCGATGACCTCGTCGGCGCCTTCCACCGGACCGGGGGTGCCGGGAGCGAGGGGAGCGCCGACCTTCTCGGCGACGTGACGCGCGGTGACCTTGTCGCCGAGTGCCTCGATGGCCTCGGGAGACGGTCCGATCCAGATCATCCCGGCATCGATGACCGCGCGGGCGAACTCGGCGTTCTCGGCGAGGAAGCCGTAGCCGGGGTGCACGGCGTCAGCACCGGCGCGGCGGGCGACCGAGAGGATCTTCTCGATCTGCAGGTACGTTTCGGCGCTGGTCGAGCCGCCGAGGGCGTAGGCCTCGTCGGCGAGACGGCTGTGCAGGGCGTCGCGATCCTGGTCCGCGTAGACGGCGACCGATGCGATCCCGGAGTCCCGGGCGGCGCGGATGATGCGGACGGCGATCTCGCCGCGGTTGGCGATGAGCACCTTGGCGATAGCAGGCATGGTTGCCAGCCTAGCGAGAACGATCCCGATCCTTTTGACGACTCTCCACAAGAAAGACGCGAAAACGTGGAGGGGAGTCTACGACCACAGGTCCGTCCACCGGACGCCGAGTTCGGCAGCCAGGCGTCGCACCGTCGAGAGGGACATGCCCACGACCGTGGACGGGTCTCCGTCCACGCGGGTGATGAAGGCGCCGCCCAGGCTGTCGACCGTGAACGCTCCCGCCACGTGCAGTGGTTCGCCGGAAGCGACGTAGGCGGCGATCTCCGTGTCGCTCACATCGTCGGCGAACGTCACCGCCGCCTCGGCGACGGCGGTCGCTTCGGCAGGCTCTGCGCCGGGGGATACCCGGAACACGGAGTGTCCGGAGTGCAGGATCCCGGTCGCGCCGCGCATCTCCTGCCAACGCCTGGTCGCTTCCTCCGGCGTGTACGGCTTGCCGTACACCTGCCCGCCGAGCGCGAACATCGAGTCCCCGCCGATGACGAGACCGTCGAACTCGCCCTCTTCGGAGAGTCGGCGGGCGACGGCAGCGGCCTTCGCCCTGGCGAGCAGCAGCACCAGCTCCTCCGGCGCGAGCGGCGCGCCACGGTCGGCCTGGGCAGCGGCGGCCATGGCGTCTTCATCGACGTCGGGCGACAGGGTGAGGGGCTCGATGCCCGCCTGCCGCAGCAGCATGAGTCGGGCCGGGGAGGTGGAGGCGAGGCAGACGCGCATGTCCACCACCGTATCCTCGAAGGATGACTTCCTCCCCAGCCGACGTGCTCGAGCTCGACATCACCGGCATCGCACACGGGGGCACCTTCATCGCCCGCCACGAGGGGCGCGTGGTGTTCGTCTCCGATGCCATCCCCGGCGAACGCGTGCGTGCCAGGGTGATCCCCCCGCAGGAGGGGGCGGATGCGTCGACCCGCAGCTTCTGGCGGGCGGAGACGATCGAGGTGCTCGAGGCTTCGGAGCATCGGCGTCCCCACGTGTGGGCCGAGGCCGATGTGTCCCGCGATCCCGCCGATCGTCCGGGAGGCGCCGACCTCGGTCACATCGATCTCGATCATCAGCGGGAGCTGAAGCGCCGCGTGCTGTCGGAAGCCCTCGACCGCTTCGCCGGCGAGGGGCTCACCGCTCCGGAGATCGAGTCCGTGGAGTCGGGAGACGGCCTCGGATGGCGCACCCGCGTGACCCTGCACGTCGATGAGACCGGAGAGGCCGGGCCGTTCGCCGCTCGCAGCCACCGGGTCATCCCCGTCACCTCGCACCCGCTGGCTCGCCCCGCCATCGCCGAAGCCGCGCTCGCGCTGCACGGAGAGGCTCCCGGTCGCATCGAGCTCGTCGAGCCCGCCGACGGTGACGTGCGCATCATCCGGCGCGAGGAGACCGAGCGCGCACCCCGGGTCCAGAGGGGCTTCCGAAAGCGTCCCACGCCCGAGGTGATCGAGGAGATCGTCAACGACCGTCGCTTCCAGGTCGACGCGACGGGCTTCTGGCAGGTGCACCCGCGTGCGGCATCCGTGCTCGACGCCGCCGTGTACGGCATCCTCGACGGATACGTCGACGAGGAGAAGACCCACTACGACCTTTACGGAGGCGTCGGCCTCTTCGCCGCGACCCTCGCCGACCTCGGCGGCACCGACATCGTGACCGTGGAGTCGAGCGCCCGCGCCACCCAGCACGCGGTCGCGAACCTCGCCCCGCTCGATGTGACCGCGGTGACGGCGCGCGTCGACAGGTTCCTGGCGACGCGGACGGGCGGCACCCGCACCGGCGCCGTCATCCTCGACCCGCCGCGTGCGGGAGCGGGCCGTCAGGTCGTCGAGGCGGTGCATGCCCTCGGTCCCGAGGCCATCGCGTACGTGGCGTGCGACCCCGTCGCCCTCGCTCGCGATCTCGGCACCTTCCGAGGGCTCGGATGGAACGTCGATCGCCTGCGCGGCTTCGAGCTGTTCCCGCACTCGCACCACTTCGAGGTCGTCGCACTCCTCACGCGGTGAGCGATCTCCCCTTCCGGGGGACTCAGTAGGCTGTGTGGATGAGCACGGTTGCACTCATCGACGATCACGAGTCCGTCCGCCTCGGCCTCGAGGCCGCATGCGCGCGTGACGCGCAGACGGTGGTCTTCTCCGGCAGCACGGTGAGCTCGTATCTGGAATGGCGTGCGTCGTCCGCGGTCTCGCCGGCGGATGTCGTCGTCCTCGACCTCACGCTCGGCGACGGGACGACCGTCACCGAGAACGTGGCGTCGCTCGTCAACGACGGTGCGAGCGTCGTGATCCACAGCGTCGCCGATCGGCCGGCGGCCGTCCGGGAGGCGCTCGCCGCCGGAGCCGCCGGAGTCGTCAGCAAGTCCTCCGCGCTCGACGATGTCCTCGACGCGATCCGCACCGTCGCCCAGGGCGAAGCCCTCAACAACGTCGAGTGGGCGAGCGCCGTCGACGGCGATCGCGCCTTCGCGGACGCGCAGCTCTCCACCCGCGAGCGCGAGGTCCTCCGCCTGTACGCCACGGGCCTGCCCCTGAAGGCGGTCGCCGAACGTCTCGGCGTCGCGTACTCCACGGCCAAGGAGAACATCACCCGCGTCCGTGTGAAGTACGTCGAGGTCGGGCGTCCTGCGCCCACCAAGGTCGACCTGCTGCGCAGGGCGATGGAGGACGGGATCGTCGCGGCAGACGGGGCGCCGAGTGCCGGCTGAGCCGCTCAGCATCCGTGACGCCTGGAGCAAGATCCCCTCTCCCGGCAGCACGGAGACCGCGTTCGAGCGCTTCACCGGCAAGCGCATGGAGCGGATCCTCGCGATCGTCGTCGCGATCGGCTCCGCCGTGCTCGGCGCGCAGGCCCTGTTCGCGGCGGTGAACACCCTGTCTCAGGGGGATGTGGCGCATATCGTGATGCTCGTCGTGGTGTTCGTGCCGCTCACGGCGATGCTGGTGGCGTGTCTGATCGGCCGAGGCGTGCGTATGCTCTCGGGCATCTTCGCCGTGGTCTACGTCCTCGCGCTCGCCGCGTGGCCGACCGTCGTCGACCCGTCCGACAAAGGCGCAGACGATCAGCCATGGATCTTCTTTCTCGTCAACGTCGGCGTCGTCGCGGCGATGCTCGCGTTCCCGATGCGGATCCAGTTCGCGTGGGCGGTGGTGATGCCTTTCGTCTACGGGTACGTGCGCCTCGTGCAGGGGGAGTTCTCGCGCGAGTTCTGGGTGACGACCGCGTTCGACGTGTCCTTCACCCTCATCCTCGGCGTCGTCATCATCTCCCTCGGCTGGATGTTCCGCTCCGTCGCCGCCGGTGTGGACGAGGCGCGAGGGCAGGCGGTGGCGTCGTACTCCACGGCCGCGGCGGCCGCGGCGGCGGAGGAGGAGCGTGCCGCGATGTCGGCCCTGATGCACGACAGCGTGCTGGCCGCTCTGATCGCCGCCGAGCGTGCAGAGAGCGAGCGCGCCAAGGAGCTCGCCGTCGCGATGGCCAGGGAGGCTCTCACCCGTCTCGCGAACACCGAGGCCGCCGTCGCGCAGGAGGGGAGCGACGAGCCGGTCGGCACCGCGCAGATCGTCGTGGAGCTGCGCCGGGCGCTGTCGGAACTGGGCGCCGACGCCATCGTGGAGGAGCGCGGAGGCATCGGACTCATCCCCGGGCGCGCCGCACGGGCGTTGGTACTCGCCGCACGGCAGGCGATCGGCAACTCCGTCTCGCACGCGAACGGACGCGGGCTGCACATCGTCGCGGAGGGCCACGGTGACGAGGGGATCGCCGTGACCGTGTCGGATGCCGGACCGGGATTCGATGTGCGGGCCATCGGGGCGGACCGCCTCGGGATCCGCGCATCGATCTTCGCGCGGATGGCGGGTGTCGCCGGCACCGCCGACATCCGGTCGGATGAGCATGGGACGACGGTCACGCTGGGCTGGGAGCGCTCGTGAACCGCACCGTCCGCAGTGTCGCCACGTCCCTCGCCGTAGGATTCGCGCTGTACTTCGTCGCGCGGGCCGTCTGGTGGATCGAGCAGCCGACGGCGCCGCTGCTCATGGTCGTCGCGATCGGCCTCTACCTGGTCGTGGTGAACATCGCCATCCTGGGCGACGGCGCATCGGTGCGGATGCCTCTGTGGTCGGCCCTCCTCGCGCTGCTCACGAGTGCTGTCATCCCCGTTCTCGTCACGCTGTCCCTCGAACCGGTCGACCGCACGGCCCCGTTCGCCACCTGGTATATCGGTGCGCTGGGCCTGCTCGGCGTCGTCTGCGTCGTCCGTCGGCGCGCTCTGATCGGCTGGCTGACGCTCGCGGTGCTCGTGGTGGCCGCATCCGTGTATCTGGGTTTCGGTGTCGCGCTCAGCCTGGGTGTGGTCGGATCCATCATGTGGGTGGCGGTGGCGAGACTTCTCGTGATGTTCTGGGACCGGGCGGTCCGCGACACCGAGCGTCTCGCCGAGATCCAGCAGGCGGTCTCCGCCTGGCATGCCACGCAGCGCGTGCGCCAACGCGAGCGGCGTCTGCGCACGCAGTTCGCCCTCGCCGTCGCCGGACCGGTGCTGAGCCGCGTCGTCGCTGCTCGCGGATCTCTGACCGAGCAGGAGCGGCTGGATGCGCGGCTCGCGGAGGGGCGTCTGCGTGATGAGCTGCGCGGTGCCGATCTGCTCAACGATGCCGTGCGCAACGCGATCGAAGCCGCACGGCGACGAGGCGCGAGCGTCACCGTGTTCGACGAGGGCGGTTTCGACGGAATCGACGAGGCCCGTCGCCGGGAGATCCGGGATGAACTCGCGGCCGTCCTCACCCGCGCGCAGACTGCTCGCCTCATCATCCGCTCCGCGCGGGATCCGCGTGTCGCGGTGACGGTGGTCGGCCGCGCCGGTTCGCGTTCGTCCGGCGATGATGATTCCGTCGACCTCTGGCACGAGATCCTGCGGGACGGGGCGGCGCTCTGACGACGGCCTCGGCACGACAGCGTCCTCGGCCCCGGCCTGGGGAGGTGACCGGAGTCGAGGATGGAGAGAGTGGGCGAGGGGCGGCGAATCCGCCAGCCCCTCGCCGTGCGGACAGTTACCCGAAAACCATCCGCTGGTGGCCGATCAGCGTCTGTCTACCCTGGGACAGAGAGACCAGCCGAACGCGAAGCGTCTCCCTCAGTCTGATGGCTCACGCAAAGGTTGTCTGTAGGTATTTTGGGGGACACGGATTCCCCGGTCATGGGGGATCATTGGACGATGGGAACGCGTCGGGGAACCAACCTTCCGCGGATGGGTGATTTCAATCAGTCGGTGATCCTCGAGGCCATCCGGCAGTCCGGCGAGGGGCTGAGCAGGATCGAGCTCGCGGCGGCGACCGGGCTCTCGGCGCAGACCGTCACCAACATCACCCGCAGACTTCTCGAAGACGGATTCATCCGTGAGGCGGGACGAACCATCAACGGTCCGGGCAAGCCGCGAGTCACGTTGCGGCTCAACGCCGACAGTCGCTTCGCCGTGGGGGTCCACCTCGACCCCGCGCTGATGACGTTCGTGCTGCTCGATCTCTCGGGCGAGGTCGTGCGGCGACTCAGCGTACGGACCCCGGCGAAGGATCCGCGGCGGATCGTCGAGGCCATGGCCGCCACGATCGACGCGCTGATCGAGGAATCCGGGGTCGACCGGACGCGGATCGCCGGGGTGGGGGTGGCGGCCCCCGGTCCGCTCGATGCGGAGAAGGGCACGGTGATCGATCCGCCGAAGCTGCTCGGCTGGCACCGAGTGCCGCTGCGTGCGGTGCTCGCGGAGGCCACGGGACTCCCCGTCGTGCTGGAGAAGGACACGACCTCGGCTGCGGTCGGTGAGCTCTGGACGCGACGGGGATCGGCCGGCGACTCGTTCGTGTTCGTCTATCTCGGTACCGGGATCGGGGCGGCTGTGGCGAGGGACGGGGAGGCGATTCCCGGCAGCACCCGCAACATGGGCGAGGTCGGGCACATCATGGTGGACCCGGACGGCCCGCCGTGCTCATGCGGTTCGCGGGGGTGCGTGGAGGTCGTCTGCACGCCGCAGGCGATCGTCGAGCACGCCGAACGTGTCGGGGTGTTCCAGGACGACCGGGAGGTGAGCGACGTCGCGGCCGTCGATGAGCGTTTCTCGCAGCTGTGCGAACGCGCGTCTCACGGTGAAGCCCCCGCCCTCGCGGTGCTTCGACAGGCGGCTGTGCACACCTCGGTGCTCACCGCCGTGTTGACGAACATGCTCGATGTGGATCGCGTGGTGTTCGGAGGACCGTTCTGGTCGCGGCTCTCCGATGTGTACCTCCGCGAGATCCCCGCTCTGCTCGAGCGGGCGAGTGCGACGCGCGCCGTGCGTCCGCTGCCCGTGGACGGCACCGTGGTCGGCGACGACGTCGGCGCGGTGGGAGCAGCGTGCGTCGTGCTCGATTCGGTCCTCAGCCCTCGCGCCTCGGATCTGCTGCTCGATCGCTGACCGGCTGCTCGCCGACCGCATCACCCCCGTCGCCCCGAAGGCTTGACAAGAATAAGTCTAATCGATGTATTATCTGTCATCCCCTCAGCGATCGGAACCCCGATGCATGACGACTCCGCCTTGGTCGAAGCGCGTCTCGAGCGCTTCGTGGTGGAACGTCTCCGCCCGTCGCTGCACGTGAGCACGACTGGACTCGAGCTCTCGTCGTGGACCGCCCAGGGGGAGCCGGTCTCCTTCGACGAGGCGGTGTCCCGGAGATTCGACCCGTTCCTCATCGGCACACCGTGGGGCCGCGCCTGGAGCACGATGTGGCTGCGGATCACCGGGGTGATCCCTGCGGTCGGCGACGGTCGGCGCGCGGAGCTGCTGTTCGACCTCGGGTTCGACAGCGCTGAGCCGGGTTTTCAGGCCGAAGGCACCGTGTACCGTCCCGACGGGTCGATCGTGAAGGCCGTCGAACCCCGCAACGCTCACGTTCCGCTCGACGGCGCCGCGGGCGACGCGTTCGAGTTCTACCTGGAGGCGGCGGCGAACCCCGACATCGCCGAGGGGTTCCGGTACTTCCGGCCGACTTCTCTCGGCGAGTGGGAGACGGCGGGAGACACGCCGCTCTACACCTTCCGTCGGGCCGACGTGGTCGTGCTCGACGAGACGGTATGGGAGCTGCTGCAGGATGTCGCGGTGCTGCGCTCGCTGCTGCACGAACTCCCGGCGCATTCGGTCCGTCGCGCGGAGATCGTCCGCGCGCTGGAGCGGATGATCGACGCCACGGATCCCGAGGACGTCTCCGGCACGGCATCCGCCGCCCGTGCCGAGCTCGCCCTCGTGCTGTCTCGGCCCGCGTCGGCTTCCGCGCACCGGGTGCACGCCGTCGGACACGCCCACATCGACTCGGCGTGGCTGTGGCCGGTGCGAGAGACGCAGCGCAAGGTCGCGCGGACGTTCTCGAACGTGCTCGCGCTGCAGCAGGAGGACCCGGATTTCGCCTTCGCCGCGTCTTCGGCACAGCAATACGCCTGGATGAAGCAGTTCCAGCCCGAGCTGTTCGAGCGGATGCGCCTCGCTGTCGCGGAGGGCCGCTTCGTGCCCGCGGGGGGCATGTGGGTGGAATCGGACACCAACATGCCCGGTGGCGAGGCGCTCGCCCGGCAGTTCATCCACGGTAAGCGCTTCTTCCTCGAGGAGTTCGGCGTGGAACCGCTCGACGTGTGGCTGCCGGATTCGTTCGGGTACTCCGCCGCGCTGCCGCAGATAGCCAGGGCGGCGGGATCGAGGTGGATGCTGACGCAGAAGATGTCGTGGAACGAGACGAACGCGATGCCCCATCACACGTTCCAGTGGGAGGGCATCGACGGGAGCCGGATTTTCACGCACTTCCCTCCGGTCGACACGTACAACGCACAGCTCACCGGGGAGGAGCTGGCGCGGGCGGAGCGGCAGTACGCGGAGAAGGGGCGGGCGAACACCTCGCTCGTCCCGTTCGGCTACGGTGACGGCGGCGGCGGGCCGAACCGCGAGATGCTGGCCGCAGCCGCGCGACTGCGCTCCCTGGAGGGCTCGCCCTCGGTGACGCTGTCGACTCCGCGCCGTTTCTTCGAGGCAGCGGAGGCCGAGTATCCGAACCCTCCCGTGTGGTCGGGCGAGATGTACCTCGAGTTCCACCGCGGCACCTACACGTCTCAGGCCAGGACCAAACGCGGTAACCGCCGCAGCGAGCACGCCCTGCGTGAGGCGGAGTTCTGGGCGACGGCCGCCGCTCTTCGCGGTGCGGACTATCCGTACGAGGAGTTGAGCGGCCTCTGGGAGACCGTTCTCCTGCAGCAGTTCCATGACATCCTGCCCGGCAGCTCCATCGGCTGGGTGCATCGGGAAGCAGAACGACGCTACGCCGAGGTGCTCGCCTCGACGGAGCGCATCATCGCGGGGGCGCTGGCGGTCGTCGCCGGTTCGGGTGAAGCCGAGCTGGTGGCGAACGCCGGACCCTACGCAGGGGAGGGAACGGCGGCGATGGGGATCGCAGCCGTGCACGGCACTGGGGTTCCTGCGGCGGTCACGCGGACGACGAGCGGCTTCGTGTTGGAGAACGCGCACCTGACGGTGGCGATCGACGGCACGGGCCTGGTGACGTCACTCGTCGCCCGCGCGACCGGGAGAGATGCGATCGCGGCGGGGGAGCGGGGGAACCTCCTCCAGCTGCATCGCGATACGCCGACCCGATGGGATGCCTGGGACATCGACGAGCACTATCGCCGTCACGTCGTCGACGTGACCGACGCGGTGTCCGTCGACATCGTCCCGCATCCGACGGCGGCGATCGTCTGCGTGATCCGTGAGTCGGGGGGCTCGCGGATCACGCAGACCCTCACGCTCGGTGCAGACGCGGAGGCGCTCGACATCGCGACCGCCGTGGACTGGCACGAGCGTCAGAAGCTGCTCAAGCTCGCGTTCCCGCTCGACGTGCACACGGACCGGGCGACCTCGGAGATCCAGTTCGGGCACGTGCACCGCCCCACGCACGCCAACACGTCGTGGGACGCCGCGCGATTCGAGACGGTGGCGCACCGGTGGGTGCACGTCGGGGAGCCCGGCTTCGGTGTCGCGATCGCGAACGATGCCACCTACGGTCACGACATCACACGCTCCCCTCGCAGCGGGGGAGGCACGTCGACGACTGTGCGGCTCTCGCTCCTGAGGGCGCCTCTCTACCCGGATCCGGAAGCGGACCAGGGTGAGCACACCTTCCTGGTCAGCGTGCGCCCGGCTTCCTCCATCGCGGATGCCGTGCGCGAGGGGTACCGGCTGAATCTGCCGCTGCGCCCGCTCCGCGGGGCGGGCCCGGTCGAGCCCCTGCTCTCCGTGTCATCCGACGCGGTGGTCGTCGAGGCGGTGAAACTCGCCGAGGATCGCAGCGGCGACGTGATCGTCCGGCTCTACGAGGCTCACGGCGGCAAGGTCGTGGCGGACCTCCGCACGGCCTTCGGCTTCGACGCGGTCGTCGAGACCGATCTCCTCGAGCGCGAGATCACCGAGAAGGCGATCCGCGCCGTCGCCGCGCAGACCGTGCAGCTCGAGCTGCGAGCTTTCCAGCTGGTGACGCTCCGATTGCGACAGCCGTCTTTCGGCAGCGTCTGAACGCCTGGTCAGCCGGAGAAGCGCCCCCACGGGATGTCGCGGCGCAGCGGTGTGCGAATCGGACGCTGCGTCCGGCTCCAGGCCGATGCGGAGGGCTCGTCCGCGACAGCATCGGCGGCCTCCGTCGCGTAGGCCTCGCTGATCACCGCGATCAGAGCAGCGAGCTCCTCCTCGGTGGCCGTCCCGCGCGTGATCTCGAGCATCGGAGCCTCCGGGACCGACGCCTCGACCTGTGCGTTCTGCTCGGTCACAGCGGGATGTTCCCGTGCTTCTTCGGCGGCAGGTCCGCGCGCTTGCCGCGCAGCGAGCGCAGCGCCTTCGCGATCGAGACGCGGGTGTTCGCCGGCTCGATGATTCCGTCGAGCTCACCGCGCTCCGCGGCGAGGAAAGGAGATGCCACATCGTACGTGTACTCGTTGGCGAGCCGGGTGCGCACGGCGGCGACGTCTTCTCCCGCTTCCTCGGCCTTCTTGATCTCACCGCGGTACAGGATGTTGACGGCACCTTGGCCGCCCATGACCGCGATCTCGGCGGTCGGCCACGCAAGGTTCACGTCGGCACCGAGCTGCTTGGATCCCATCACGATGTACGCGCCGCCGTAGGCCTTGCGCAGGATCACGGTGACGAGGGGAACGGTGGCCTCGGCGTAGGCGTACAGCAGCTTGGCGCCGCGACGGATCACGCCCTCCCACTCCTGATCGGTCCCGGGCAGGTAGCCGGGGACGTCGACGAGCGTGACGATCGGGATGGAGAAGGCATCACAGAAGCGCACGAACCGGCTCGCCTTCTCGCCGGCCTCGATGTTCAGGGTGCCGGCCATCTGCGAGGGCTGGTTGGCGATGATGCCGACCGAACGTCCCTCGATGCGTCCGAAGCCGATCACGATGTTCGGAGCGAACAGCGGCTGGACCTCCAGGAAATCGCCCTGGTCGACGACATGCTCGATCACGGTGTGGATGTCGTAGGGCTGGTTCGTGGAGTCCGGGACGATGGTGTTCAGGACGCGATCGGCGTCGGTCGTCTCGAACTCGAAAGCGCTCTCGTACGTGGGCAGCTCGGCCATGTTGTTGTCCGGAAGGAAGCTGAGGAGCGTGCGCGCGTAATCGAGCGCGTCGTCCTCGTCCTCGGCCAGATAGTGCGAGACGCCCGAACGCGTGTTGTGCGTGTACGCGCCTCCGAGCTCCTCCATGCCCACGTCTTCGCCCGTGACGGTCTTGATCACGTCGGGGCCGGTGACGAACATCTGGCTGGTCTTGTCGACCATGATCACGAAGTCGGTGAGGGCGGGGGAGTACACCGCTCCACCGGCGGCCGGGCCCATGATGATCGAGATCTGCGGGATGACACCCGATGCGCGTGTGTTCAGACGGAAGATCTCGCCGTACTTGCCGAGGGCGACGACGCCCTCCTGGATCCGCGCGCCACCCGAGTCGAGAATGCCGATGCACGGCATCCCACCGGCGAGGGCGAACTCCATGATCTTCACGATCTTCTCGCCGGCGACCTCGCCCAGCGAGCCGCCGAAGGTCGAGAAGTCCTGCGAGTACACGGCGACGGTTCGTCCGTTGATGGTGCCGACGCCGGTGACGACCGAGTCGCCGTAGGGGCGGGAGCGGTCCATGCCGAACGCTGTGGTGCGGTGGCGCACGTACTCGTCGAACTCGACGAAGCTCCCCGGGTCGACGAGCAACTGGATGCGCTCGCGGGCAGTCATCTTGCCCTTCGCGTGCTGCTTCTCCTTCGCCTTCGCCTCGGCGTCGACGACGGCCTCGGTGTAGCGAGCGCGCAGGTCCGCGATCTTGCCGGCGGTGGTAAAGAGGTCGGGCTTGTCCGTCACGGATTCCACCCTATCGTCGGGTCGGCTCCGTCTGTTGGATGCTCGGCACAACGGGTCGCGTGATCCTTTGGCGATCCGGGCGCAGTGCGCTCACTCTTCGGTGTCGCCCGCTTCCAATTCCTGGTCCGTCTTCGGCGCCCGCCCGAGGGAGCGCACCTTGCGCCCGGCCCACTCCACGCCGCGGACGGTCGTGCCCGCGGCACCGGCCACCGCATTGCCGGCGTAGCGTGCGCCCCGCAGCATCCGCAGCTCCAGCTTCTCTGCACCGGGCACGGGTTCGAGCTCGAGCGGCAGATCGATGGGTGCGGCGCCGAAGGCCCGGTGAGACGTGGTGAGCACCCGCCGTCCGAGGATGTGGTTGCCCGCGCCTCCGATCGCTGCCCCGATCCCGAACGGCAGGGCCTTGCCGACGACGGAGGCACCGCCCTTCGCGGCGAACTGCTTCACGAACATGCTCTTGAGCTGGTCGACCAGCGGGCCGACGGCGGCACGGGGGAGCGACTTCGTGACGAGCTCGCCCCAGTACGACGATCTGCTCCCGCCCCGACCCGTCACCTGGCCGGCGAGCTGTCCGACCAGGTCGACGCCCTCCTTGCCGAGCATCAGCGTCATCACGAGCGCCCGTGCACGATCCGGATTGGCCACGGCGATGCCGTGGACCTCGGCGACGGACTGGGCGAAGAGCGCCGTCGACTCCACGAAGCCGACGGTCTCCACACCGGACAGCGCGAGAGTGATACCGGTGCCGATGCCCGGAACGACCGCCGTCGCACCGACTGCCGCGCCACCGGTGGTCACCGCGGCGAGGTAGCGCCGCTCCAGGATGCGGATGATCTCGGATGGCGATGCCTGCGGGTTGCGCAGACGGATGCTGCGGATGTGCGCGAGGACGAGCGGGCGCTGGATCGAGAGCACGCGGTCGAGACCGCGCACCATCATCGGATGCTCCGGCGATCCCGACGGAGGCACTCCCTTGTCCCACGGAGCGTCGTCCGGAAGGGAGTGGATCTTGTGCACCTTGGGGGACATGGACTGATCCTAAGGACTCAGCCCGCGAAAACGCCGAAAGCCCGGCTCCGTCAGGGGAGCCGGGCTTTCGGGACGGGTGATCAGACGAACAGGTTCGCCCGCTCGAGGTCTTCTGCGAAGTCGATCTCGACCGCGTACAGGTCGGAGACGTCCATCGGCTCGAGCAGCAGGCCGTCTTCGGCGATCGCGAGCTCGAGGCCGCGCTCGAAGTAGTCCTGGTCCTCGACCCGCTGCAGCTGACGCATGAACGCCTTCTTGTGCGCAGACGAGATGTAGTTGATGCCGACCGCCTCGCCGAGACCGCCCTTGACGGTCTTGGACAGCTCGTTGATGAAGCCCTCGGCGGTGACCGTGTACTTGACCTCTTCGTCACTGACCTTCGAGGTGTTCACAGTCACGAAGGACTGGTCGCGCTCGATGTACTCGAGTGCGCGGCCGAGGATCATCGGGTCGAAGACCACGTCGCCGTTCATCCAGAGCACGCCGCCCTTGCCGGTTGCGCCCAGGGCGCGCAGCAGGCTCTTCGAGGTGTTCGTCTCGTCGTAGCGCTCGTTGTGGACGTAGTTGACATTCGGGAAGGCGTCGATGATGGTCTCGGCGCGGTAGCCCACCACGGTGGTGATGCGCGCGGTCGATCCGAAGGCGGCGCGGATGTTGTCGTGCTGCTGGCCCATGATCGTGCGGCCGTCGCTGAGTTCGGTGAGCGGCTTCGGCAGGGCGCGGCCGAGGCGCGAGCCCATGCCGGCTGCGAGGATGACGGTCTGAAGAGTCACGAGTGCTCCTAAAGGAAGTTGTGTTCACGGTCGATTAACCGACCAGACACTTCGTCGTGCCGCGTTCATGGTAGCGATTCAGGCTGGGAAGCTCGGGGTCAGGGGGCCCCTGTTGTCATTTCGTGATCGAGTACACACCGGACACACAGGGTTCCCGGCGCTGCCGGATCGTATCGGATCTGCGGGATCCGAGGACAGTTTATTGCGCGGCGGCCTTGGCTTGCAGCCACCCATTGATACCGTAGGACGGTGACTGCCTCCCCTGACGACCGCACCGCCCAGGTGGACCAAACCGAAACCTCCCCGGAGAGCTCGTCCGCGAAGAGCGACTCTCCTTCGAAACAGCCTCCGGCATCCGCATCGGCCGCGAAGAAGACGACTGCCGTGCGCACTCCGGCGAAGTCCGCGCAGGCCAAGCGCACGCCCGCCAAGACCTCGGCGGCGAAGACTGCTGCGTCGAAGTCCGCAGCGTCCAAGGCCGGGGCGTCGAAGAGCACAGCGTCGAAGACGGCGGCCCCGAAGACGGCGGCCGCGAAGACGACAGCCGCGAAGACGGCTGCATCGAAGGCCGCGGCGGAGAAGGCGGCCCCGACCGGTGAGGTCGTGGTGGAGCCCGCTCCGAAGGCGTCGATCGACGTGACTGTCGAGAAGAGCGGGTCGGCCGGCGCGCCCGCGCGCACAGCCGCCGCCGCCCGGGCAGCTGCCGCGAAGAACACGGCGGCGCGCACCACAGCCTCGAAGGCGTCTGCTTCGTCGTCTCGGACGACGGCTGTGCGGGTCGCAGCTCCACGGGCTGCCGTCGCCGGTCAGACGAAGGCTTCGGAGTCGAGCGTGACACCGAAGCCGGCGGCGAAGTCGGCGGGGGCGAAGACCACGGCCGCGAAGACCACCGCCGCGAAGACTGCTGCCGCGAAGACCGCTGCCGCGAAGGCTGCGGCGTCCAAGACCACCGCTCGGTCGGCGGCTGCGAAGTCGACGTCCGCGAAGGCTGCCGCTGCGAAGGCGGCTGCCACGAAGGCGGCGACGGCGAAGGCGGCTGCGGCGAAGGCTGCAGAGGAACAGGCCGCGCTGGCGAAGGCCGCTGACGAAGAGGCCGCACGCGACGCGGCACCGCGTCCGACCGTCGAGCCGGAGGCCGGTGTCGTCGAGGTGGAGCCCTTCGCTCTGACGGCGGACGAGCCGAGTGCCCCGGGCATCGTCGAGGTGCCACTGGTCGAGACTCCCGAGATCGCGGACCGTCCGGAGCCGGCGGAGACCGTCGCCGCAGCGGCGATCGAATCCCCCCCCGCCGAGGCGGACACCCCCGCCCAGGCAGACACGGTCGCCGAGGCCGTCGGAGACGTCGACGACGCCTCGGGAGCCGTGGCGATCAGCATCCGCGGTCTGGTCAAGCAGTTCGGCGACAACCGGGCGGTCGACGGCATCGATCTGACCGTCCCCGCCGGGTCGTTCTACGGGATAGTCGGCCCCAACGGAGCGGGAAAGACGACCACTCTCTCCATCGTCGCGGGCCTCCTTCGCGCGGACGAGGGCAGCGTCGTGATCTGCGGCATCGATCAGGCGGCACATCCGCTGGGCGCCAAGCGGGTGATGGGCGTGCTGCCTGATCGGCTGCGGACCTTCGACCGCCTCACCGGGCGCCAACTCCTCTACTACTACGGGCTGCTGCGCGGTCTCGCCGCGGATGTCATCGAGAAGCGCGCCGCCGATCTCGCTCGCGCCTTCGATCTCGGCGACGCCCTCAGCCGCGTCGTGTCGGACTACTCGGCCGGTATGACGAAGAAGATCATGCTTGCGGGAGCGATGATCCACTCACCCCGCGTACTCGTCCTCGACGAGCCCTTCGAATCGGTCGACCCCGTCTCCTCGGCGGTCATCCTCGACATCCTGCGCGCCTATGTCTCGCACGGTGGCACTGTCATCCTCTCGAG
Organism: Microbacterium sp. MYb66; assembly: GCF_002979435.1. Taxonomy (GTDB): domain Bacteria; phylum Actinomycetota; class Actinomycetes; order Actinomycetales; family Microbacteriaceae; genus Microbacterium. Next base: position 156,876 of record NZ_PCOV01000008.1, read on the forward strand.
CCACGGCATGGACCTCGTGGAGCGCGTCTGCTCTCGTGTCGCGATCATCGTCGGCGGCGAGGTGCTCGCCGAGGGCACGATCGACGAGGTACGCGCGGGGCAGACGCTCGAGGCGCGTTTCGTCGAGCTCGCCGGTTCCAGCGGAGAGGTGGAGGGGCTCGAGTGGCTGCACACGTTCTCCGACTGAGGTTCGCGCTCCTCCTCGGCTCGTTGCGCGGCGACCGTCGGGTTCGAACCTTCGTCACGTTCGGGGCGATCATCGCCGTCACCATCGTGGTGTGCCTCGCGGTCTTCAGCCTCGCGGCGGCCCCGGTCCCCGTCGCCCGGGCCGTCACCGTGCTCGGCGGCGCGGCGCTGCTCCTCGGGTTCCTCATCGGCCCGATCCTCGTCGGCGCGGTCGACCAGCTCGATCCCCGACGATTCGCCGTGTTCGGCGTGGACGAGCGACAGATGCCGTGGGTTCTCACACTGGCCGCCTTCGTCAGCGTGCCGAGCCTCGCGCTCGTCGCCGTCTATGCGAGCGTGTGCATCGTCGCGATCGGAGCGGGCGCACCCTGGCCTCTCGCGGTTCTGATGACGCTGATCGGTGTGATCACGACAGTGCTCACGTCCCGGATCGGAATGGCGATCAATGCGCTGATCCTGCCCGAGCGCCGCTCGCGGGAACTCACCGCGCTGTTCGCCCTCGCGCTGATCGTGATCGCCTTCCCCGTCGCGGTGTTCTTCGGATCGCTGCGTTGGGACGGTCACGTGCCTGAATCGCTCGCCGCCCTGACGGCCGCGATCGGATTCAGCCCGCTCGCAGCATCTCCGGCATTCCTCTTCGCAGCCGCAGCGGGGTCGACCGCAGTGGCGTGGACGAGTGGAATCGTCGCCGTCCTCACGCTCGGACTGCTCTGGGTGGCATGGAGCTGGCTCGTCCGACGTCTGCTGACGACCACGGAACGTCCCGTCACCTCAAGGGAGCGCACCGGCCTGGGCTGGTTCGGTCTGCTGCCCTCGAACGCGTTCGGTGCGATCGCCTCCCGCAGCCTCGTGTACTGGCTTCGGGATCGCCGGTACATCATGAACATCATCGTGGTGCCGGTGGCCGGCGTGCTCACCGTGCTGCCGCTCATCGTCGCCGGCGTCCCTCTCGAGGTCGCCGCTCTCGTGCCGGTGCCGGTGATGGCGCTGTTCTTCGGCTGGCTGCCGCACAACGACGTGGCCTATGATTCCACGGCTCTGTGGACGCACGTGGCGAGCGGCGTCCGTGGTCTCCCCGACCGGTTGGGGCGTCTCGTCCCGGTCCTGCTCGTGGCGATCCCCGTCCTCGCGATCGCGGTGCCCCTCTCGCTCCTCATGGTCGGGGATTGGAGTCTGCTGCTGCCGCTCGGCGGCGTCGCCGCAAGCCTGCTCTTCTCCGCGCTCGGAATATCCAGCATCGTCTCGGTGGTGGCTCCGTACGCGGTGTCGCGGCCCGGTGACAGCCCGTTCCAACAGCCGCAGCGGCCGGCATCACGCGGCATCTACGGACCGGCGGCTGCGTTCCTCGGGGCGATCGTGTTCAGTGTGCCGACGATCTGGTTGTTCGCCGCGACGATCATCAGCGGGTCCGCCTACGCGCCCGCCACGTTCTGGGTCGGACTCTTCATCGGGCTGGCGGTACTCGCCGCGGGTGCGGTCATCGGCGGTCGCATCTTCGAGCGCAGCGGGGAACGTCTCATGGAGTTCGTCGAGACCGCATGACGGCCGCCCGCGAGCGGCTCCGCGCCGCTAGACTCTCGGGATGAGTACTCCGCTGGACAGCCCCGATCAGGGCGGCGTGGCAACGCTTGATCGCGAACTGGAAGAGCTTCTCCGCGAGGAGAATCTCGAGCCGGGCGACCATGAGCGCTTCTCGCATTATGTGAAGAAGGACAAGATCCTCGAGTCCGCGATCACCGGGAAGCCGGTGCGGGCACTGTGCGGCAAGAAGTGGACGCCGGGCCGCGACCCGGAGAAGTTCCCGATCTGCCCCACGTGCAAGGAGATCTACGAGTCGATGGTCGGCTGACGTCAGTCGGCCTCGACGTACACGGTGGGAATCGCCGGGTCGGACTTGCTGAGCGCGAGCGCGCGCACCGGAAGCTCCTCCCGAACGCGCAGGTGATGAGCCCGCGCGGATGCCGTCCCCTCGGCGCCTTCGTGGGCCGTATCGATTTCGCCTGCTTCGACGAAGGTCACTTGCAGAGCGCGTCCGTCGGGGTGCTCGCCCGGGGTGTCCAGTTCCTCGAAGCCGTCCGAGACGACGACGGTCTCCGCAGAGGCCACGCCGTCGACGAGCGTGCGGAACGCGGCCTTGCGCCCCCCGTATGAGGCCTTGTCGGCGGACGCCTTGGCGACACCGATCCATGCCCCCGATGCATCCTGCCGAGCGACCAGCTTGTAGACCATGCTCGCCGTGGGGTAGCCGGACCCGGTGACCACCGATGTTCCGACGCCGTAGGCGTCGACAGGGGAGGCAGCGAGAGCCGCGATCGCGTACTCGTCGAGATCGCTGGTCACGGTGATGCGCGTGCCGGTCGCACCGAGCTCGTCGAGCTGTGCACGCACATCGCCGGCGACGATCGGGAGATCGCCGGAGTCGATGCGGACCCCGCCGAGCTCTGTGCCGGCGACCCGGATCGCGAGTTCGACACCGTTCCTGATGTCGTAGGTGTCGACGAGCAGAGTCGTGCCGACGCCCATGCTCTCGACCTGCGAGCGGAACGCCTCCTCCTCGGTATCGTGCAGCAGGGTCCAGGAGTGGGCGGCCGTTCCCATCGTGGGGATGCCCCAGCTCCGGCCTGCTTCGAGATTGCTGGTCGCCCCGAACCCCGCGATGTACGCGGCGCGTGCCGCGGCGACGGCTGAGCGCTCGGCGGCGCGGCGGGAGCCCATCTCCGCCAGGGGACGCTCGCCGGCGGCGATGCTCATGCGCGACGCGGCGGTGGCGACGGCGGAATCGTGGTTCAGGACGCTCAGGGCGAGGGTCTCGAGCACCACGGCGTCTGCGAACGTCCCTTCCACGGTGAGGATGGGGGAGCCCGGGAAGTAGAGCTCGCCCTCGCGATAGCCGCGGATCGATCCGGTGAAGCGGTAGTCCTCGAGGTGCTTGATCGACGCCGCATCGACGACTTCCTCGTCCCGGAGGAACCGCAGCTCGTCTTCGCCGAACCGGAAGTCGCGAAGCAGTCCGAGGAGGCGCCCGGTGCCGGCGACGACGCCGAAACGACGTCCTCCGGACAATCGGCGGGAGAAGAGCTCGAAGACGCTCGGACGGAACGCCGTTCCGTCCCGGAGAGAGGCGGCGAGCATGGTCAGCTCGTAGCGGTCGGTGAGCAGCGCCGTCGACGTGGTCATGCGCTCAGCTTAGTGAGCGTGCTGATGCGCACGGCGGCTCGCGCGCGGGTAGGCTGGGGAGTCATGAATGACGCGCCGATCGGGATCTTCGACTCCGGTGTCGGCGGGCTCACGGTGGCGCGGGCCATCCGGGCCCAGCTGCCCCGTGAGTCGTTCGTCTACATCGGCGACACCGCGCATTCGCCCTACGGGCCCAAGCCCATCGCCGACGTGCGCCGCTACTCGCTCGAGGTGCTCGACACGCTCGTCGAGCAGGGCGTGAAGATGCTGGTGATCGCCTGCAACACGGCATCCGCCGCCATGCTCCGCGACGCGCGCGAGCGGTACGACATCCCGGTCGTCGAGGTGATCGGTCCCGCCGTCCGCCGCGCGGTCTCCACGACACGCAACGGACGCGTCGGAGTGATCGGCACGGTCGGTACGATCGGGTCCCGCGCGTACCAGGACATGCTCGAGGTGAACGAGCGACTGCGGGTCTTCACTGCGGCTTGCCCACGGTTCGTCGAGTTCGTCGAGGCAGGCATCACCGGCACCCCCGAGGTGCTCGCCATCGCGGAGGAGTACCTCGCGCCGCTGCGGGATGCCGACGTCGACACTCTCGTGCTCGGGTGCACGCACTACCCGTTCCTGCGCGGCGCCATCAGCTACGTCATGGGCGAGGGCGTCACCCTCGTCTCCAGCGATGACGAGACCGCGGGCGACGTCTACCGCCAGTTGGTGCGGGGCGACCTGCTCGCCTCGCCCGATGCGACGGCGACCTACGTCTACGAGGCCACCGGTGCTTCGACCGACGACTTCACCGCGCTGGCGAACCGTCTGATGGGACGGGAAGTCCGCGATGTGCAGCTCGTGCAGACGGGCGTCATCACGCTTCCCGACGCCGTTCTCGAGTGAACCGTCCGCGAATCCTTCCGACCTGATTTCCCCACCCCTACCCGAGAGAAGCACATGACCGACATCGTCCGCGTCGACGGCCGTTCCACTGATCAGCTGCGCGAGATCACCATCGAGCGCGGCTGGAGCGCACAGGCCGAGGGATCGGCACTGATCAGCTTCGGCGGCACCAAGGTGCTGTGCACGGCGTCCTTCACCAACGGCGTGCCGCGCTGGCTGACCGGGAAGGGCAAGGGCTGGGTCACGGCCGAGTACGCCATGCTTCCCCGAGCCACGAACAGCCGCAACGACCGCGAGAGCGTGAAGGGCCGCATCGGCGGACGAACCCACGAGATCTCCCGCCTCATCGGGCGTGCGCTTCGCGCCGTCGTCGACACCAAGGCGCTCGGCGAGAACACGATCGTCATCGACTGCGACGTGTTGCAGGCGGACGGCGGCACCCGGACCGCAGCCATCACCGGCGCCTACGTCGCTCTGGCCGACGCGATCGAGTGGGGTCGCGAGAAGAAGTTCATCGGCAAGAACTCCACACCGCTGCTCGACTCCGTCGCCGCAGTGTCAGTCGGGATCATCGACGGCGAGCCCATGCTCGATCTGGCATACACCGAGGACGTCCGCGCTGAGACCGACATGAACGTCGTCGTCACCGGGCGCGGACTGTTCGTCGAGGTGCAGGGAACGGCGGAGGGTGCCCCCTTCGACAAGCGCGAACTGGACGCGCTGCTCGAGCTCGGCCTGGCCGGATGCGACGACCTGAAGGGCATGCAGCTCGCCGCGTTGGCGGGGGAGTGACGATGCAGGTCGTCCTTGCGACACACAACCCGCACAAGGTCGCGGAGTTCCAGCAGATCGTGGCGCAGGCGCGTCCGGACCTCGAGGTCATCGGATACGACGGCCCCGAGCCCGTGGAAGACGGCGTGACCTTCGCGTCGAACGCGCTCATCAAGGCGCGGGCGGCTGCGGCGCACACGGGTCTCGCGGCCCTCGCTGACGACTCGGGCATCTGCGTCGACGTGCTCGGCGGCTCGCCCGGAGTGTTCTCCGCGTACTGGGCGGGGCAGAAGAAGGACGCGGCGGCGAATCTCGAGCTGCTGCTCGATCAGCTCCGTGACATCGCCGACCCGCATCGGGCCGCTCACTTCACCTCGACGATCGCGCTCGTCCTGCCGGATGGACGCGAGCACGTCGTGGAGGGACGGTGGCCGGGGCGCCTGGCGCATGCGGCCGCGGGAGCAGGCGGGTTCGGCTACGATCCCATCTTCATTCCGGAGGGCCAGCCCGAAGGGGAGGCACGCTCGGTGGGCGAGTTCACGTCCGAGGAGAAGCAGTCGCAGTCGCATCGTGCCCGTGCTTTCGCCGAGCTGGTGCCGCTGCTCGCCGCGCTCTGACCAGAGGTGACCGCGAGGAACCGCTGCTGAAGCTGAGAATCGTTACCCTTCCCGACTAGGTGGGACCCGCCTCCTGAGCCGGTTTCCCGGTCTAGCCTGGGGGCATGCACGATCACGCACCTGCCCCCGGCGGCATCCGTTCGGCCGGCAGTCGACGCCTGCTGGCGATCTCGCTGTCCCTGACTGCGACGGTGATGATCGTGCAGGTCGTCGGCGCGATGCTCACCGGCTCGCTCGCGCTGCTGGCGGACGCCGCACACATGTTCACGGACGCCTCGGCGCTCGTGATCGCCCTCATCGCCGCGACCGTCGCCGCACGACCTGCCGATGATCGGCGCACCTTCGGGTACCAGCGCGCCGAGGTGTTCGGAGCCCTGATCAACGCCGTCATCCTGATCGGCCTGGCGACCTGGGTCGCGATCGAAGGCATCGGGCGGCTCATGGATCCCGGAGAGGTCGAGGTCGCGGGTGGGCTCATGCTCGTCGTCGCCATCGTCGGCCTGCTTGCGAATGCCATCTCGATGTGGCTGCTGAGCCGCGCGCAGCGCACCAGCATCAACGTGCGCGGCGCCTACCTCGAGGTGATGGGCGACCTGATCGGTTCGGCGGCCGTCATCGTGGCGGCGATCGTCATCCTGGTGACCGGGTGGATGCCGGCGGATGCCGTCGCCTCGCTGTTCATCGCGGCGATGATCATCCCGCGCGCGATCTCCCTCCTGCGAGAGGTGTTCTCGGTCCTCGCCGAGTCCGCGCCGAAGGGTACGGCCGTGAGCGAGATCCGCACGCACCTGCTCGGCTACGAGGGCGTCGTCGGTGTGCACGACGTGCACGTCTGGCAGCTGACCCGAGGGGCGCCCGTCTTCACGGCACACGTCAGCATCGAACCGGCGCTGTTCGCGGACGGACGGTCGACGCAGCTGCTCACCGAGATGCAGGCGTGCCTCGCCGATCATTTCGACGTGGAGCACTCCACCTTCCAGATCGAGCCCGCCGAGCAGTCGGACTGCGAACCGCACCACGCCTGATCGCTTCCGTCGCGGCGCGGTCAGCTCTCGACGACGATCTCTTCCGGGCTCTTGTCGGGCCGCAGTCCCCGCCACCTGGCGTGTCGGAGGACGCCGTCCGGTGTCCAGTTGGCGAACTCGACCTCTCCGACGAGGTCGGGGCGAACCCAGAGTGCGTCGGATGCGTCCGGAGCAGGAACCCCGTCGAGGGGTGCGGCGCTCACCCGGAGCGGCTCGAGCCGCTCCAACAGGTCTCGCAGAATCCGGTCGGTGAATCCGGTGCCCACCCGGCCCACGTACCTCAGCCCGCCCCGACCCCGCGCGGGATCGGGCACTGCGAGCAGCAGCGAGCCGAGCGTGCTCTCGCGGTCGCCCTTGCCCGGACGGATCCCGACGAGCACGACCTCCTGCATCCGGGTGTGCTTGAGCTTCAGCCAGGAGGGGGAACGCTGCCCGGGCCGGTACCTCGACGCCGGATCCTTGACCACGACACCCTCCAGGCCGAACTCTCGACTCGCCGCCAGCGCCGCGTCGACGTCGTCGAACACCGGCGGGATCTGCAGGGGAGCGTCGACGCCGGAGATCACGTCTTCCAGCAGCGTCCGGCGCTCTCGCAGAGACATGGATGTGAGGTCGTGGCCGTCGAGGCGGAGCAGATCGAACAGCATGTACACGATCGGCGTGCGGACGACCTCGCGTTCGATCTCCCGAGGGCGGGTGAGGTGCATCCGGTTCTGGAGCAGCGAGAAGCTGGGTCGGCCTTGGGCGTCGAAGGCCACGATCTCTCCATCGACGACGGCGTCCGCGACCGGCAGGAAGGGAGCGCCGTCTGCGGTGAGTTCGGGATACCGTGCCGTGATGTCGGTGCCGCCGCGGGCGTGCAGCAGCATCCGTCCGTCCGTCCAGGTGCCCATCGCCCGGATGCCGTCCCATTTCACCTCGACCCAGGAGGGGTCGCTCAGCGCGCGCGCGACCCCGGGGGTGCTGTTCTCGGCGAGCATCGGCGCCATCGTGGCCGCGATCGGGGTGGAGATCGGCGCAGGAGACGTCGGGGGATATCGGTGGGAGCGATGGGTCTTCGCGGGTTGCGGAAGCGGAGCCATGGCCGGCGGGCGGAGCGTCGAGAGCGGATCGAAGCCCCGGGCGGCGCGTGCGAGCACCTCGTCCAGATCGAGCTGGGAGAGGTCCGGATCGTCGAGCTCGTCCCAGGTGCGGGGAGCCGCGACCCACGGCTGCGCACGGCCGCGGAGCGAGTACGGCGAGATCGTCGTCTTCTTCCCGTTGTTCTGGCTCCAATCCAGGAACACCTTGCCGCCGCGGACCGCCTTGGCCATCACGCTGGTGGCGAGGTCGGGATGATCGCTCTCGATCAGTCGCGCCAGTTCCTTGACCACTGCGGAGACCTCATCGCTCGTCTGCTCGCCCGGAAGTGCAGCGTAGAGATGGATGCCTTTGCTTCCGCTCGTCACGGGCAGCGGATCCAGAGCCATGCCGGTCAGGACTTTCCGCGCGATGCGGGCGACCTCCGCGCACTGGGCGAGCCCGACTCCGGGTCCCGGGTCGAGGTCGAGCACGAGTCGATCGGGGCGACCGGGCAGGCCGTCGGGGGAGAACCGCCATTGCGGCACGTGCAGCTCGATCGCGGCGACCTGCGCGAGCCACACCAGGGTGGGCACGTCCTCGACGAGGGGGTACTCCTTGGGCCCGTCCGAGTGCTCGATCGCCTGGCGGGGGATCCACGACGGTGCCCCGGGCTCGAGCTGCTTCGTGAAGAACGCATCGGCCGGAGCGTCCGCCGTGCCCACGCCCTCGACCCAGCGCTTGCGGGTGACGGGACGTCCGTCGAGGAGCGGGAGGAGGAGGGGAGCGATGGCGGTGTAATACGCGATGACCTCGCCTTTGGTCGTAGCGGTTTCGGGGTAGACGACCTTGTCGAGGTTCGTCACCCGCAGGCGGCGACCGTCGACCTGCACGATCTGCCCTTGTCCGACCATGCAGCCAGCGTAGTCAAGGGACTGGCCCGGGCGGTTCCGCCTGGTGTTCACTGGTGACATGAGGACGATCTGGAAAGGCGCCCTGACGTTCGGGCTCGTGAACGTTCCGGTCAAGGTGTACTCCGCGACCGAGGACCACGACGTGCCGCTGCATCAGGTGCATGAGAAGGACGGCGGCCGCATCCGTTACCAGCGCACCTGCGAGGTCTGCGGCGAGACGGTGGCCTACGCGGACATCGACCGTGCCTACGTCGACGAGGGCCAGACCGTGGTGCTCACGAAGGACGATCTCGCGGCGCTGCCCGCCGAGAAGAGCCGGGAGATCGACGTGGTGGAGTTCGTGCCGTCCGACCAGGTCGATCTGCTCACGCTCGACAAACCGTATTACCTCGAGCCGGACTCGAAGTCTCCCAAGGCATACGTTCTGTTGCGGAAGACGCTGGAGCAGACCGACCGAACCGCGATCGTGCGGTTCACGCTGCGCCAGAAGACGCGGCTCGCCGCACTCCGCGTGCGCGGGAAGGTGCTCGTGCTGCAGACGTTGCTGTGGGCCGACGAGGTGCGCGAAGCAGCGTTCCCGGCCCTGGACGAGGACGTGCGGATCTCGAAGAAGGAGCTCGAGCTTTCGGCATCCCTCGTCGACAGCTACTCGGCCGACTTCGATCCCGAGGCCTTCGTCGACGAGTACCAGAAGGAGCTCCGCACCCTCATCGACGCCAAGATCGAGGCGGGCGACACGTTCGATGTGGCGGAGACGTTCGGAGAAGCCGAGAAGGCTGCCGAGGGCGGCGAGGTCATCGACCTGATGGAGGCGCTCCGCGCGAGTGTCGCCCGTTCCAAGGAGGAGCGGGCCAAGAGCGCGGGCTGAGCCGACGAGGACAGGAGGTCGGCTCGCGCCGGATGATCAGTGCTTGCCGTCGCCGTCCAGGTCGGGGGCGCGATCGAACACGTCGGCGTCGAGGACGAGGTCCTGGGCCTCTTCGGCATCCGTGACGACGTCTTCGCCGGCGGCTGCGGCCTTCTTCGCCTTGTGGCGCTCGGAGAAGTAGTGCCAGAGGGTGATCAGTGCGGTTCCGCCGACTGCGGCGAGGAGGATCAGGTCGATGTAGTCCTCGACGAAGCGGGCCACCGGGGGGATGAATCCGATCGCGTAGCCGAACATCGTCAGGCCGAAGCCCCAGAGGATGGCGCCGATGAGGTTGTACAGCGTGTACCGGCGCCAGGGCATGTGGCCCACCCCGGCGGCGACCGGCGCGAAGGTGCGCACGATCGGGACGAAGCGGGCGAGGATCACGGTGATGCCGCCGAAGCGCTCGAAGAAGGCGTTCGTGCGCTCCACGTTCTTCTTGCTGAAGAGACCGGACTCCTTGCGTTCGAAGATGGCGGGCCCGCCCTTGTGGCCGATGAAGTAGCCGACCTCTCCGCCCACGAACGCCGCCAGACCGATCAGGAGGGCGACGATCCAGACGTTGATCCCGAAGACACCGTGTTCGGAGGCGCCGATCGGGTGGGAGAGCAGCCCCGAGATCACGAGCAGAGTGTCGCCCGGAAGGAGGAAGCCGACGAGCAGTCCCGTTTCAGCGAACACGATGAAGCACACCACCAGGAGTGCCCAGGGGCCCGCCGCGCCGATGATCGTCTGGGGGTCGAGCCAGGGGATGAGAGCGGTCGGCGCGTGCAGCATGGATTCGAGCACTGAGGGAGTCCCGTCGGTCTTGATTGGTCGGCGGTGTAGCTGAGCGACGGTGCGGCGGCCGGAGATGGGCGCCATCGTCTCTCGTGCGGAAGGTGGGACTTGAACCCACACGCCCTGGGGCACAGGAACCTAAATCCTGCGTGTCTGCCAATTCCACCACTCCCGCGCGGTGGAATCAGTCTACTGACCGCCGAAACCGCGTGTCTGGGGATCAGCCCGCAGTTCGCGGGCCACGACCGATGGCTCCTGGGTCACGCCTGAGGCGTCGAGGGCGGGATGCCGGGTTCGGCCGGGTTGGGGGCGAGCGGTTCCGCCGGGTGGGGTGCGAGGG
>NZ_PCOV01000009.1 GCF_002979435.1 Microbacterium sp. MYb66
CCATCTGCTGCGGGTCTCCGGGGCTTGCCGTCATCCCTCCCCGACATTTTTTTCCACACGGGGTCACAGACGCCAAACAAGACAAGGACATTTGACATGACAGACATCAAGACGTTGATCCAGCGCGAGAAGGATCTCGTAAGTGAGCTGGTTGCTGAAGCGGAGGCGCACTACGCCGCTGTTGGTCCGGTGGAGGTAGAGACCGTGTTTGGGGAGTCAGCGGCGACGTTCCAGATCCCGTTCATGCACCCCGGCGAGTTCAACGATCTCGCCGACCGGTTTGCGCCGCGTCCTGGCGTTGCTGTTGACATGCCCCTGTGGTTCAACATCGACGCGGTTGCCCGCCACTACCCGAACGTCACTCTCGTCGTCGATGGCGAGACGGACGACATGTACCGGGTGCGGGACAGGGAAGCCGTTTACATCTGGCCGGAACTCTACGACCGGATGCCGCCTGAGGATCGGCAGAACTTCCGCATGGCCGTATGGGCGCTGAACGTGTGGGAGCCGCAGCAGCGCAAGGCCGCGAAGTACGAATCGCTGAAGAAGGAGGCTGGCAATGCCTGAACGTGTCGTGAAGGTACGCCTTTCGGCGGTCGTGTCGGACTATGAGAAAGGCATGCGGGCGGCCGCAAATGCCACGCATGATGTTGGCACTGAAGCCGAGAAGCTGGCGCAGCAGAAGCAGGCCTTCCAGCAGCTTGGGACAACGGGTCTCGCGATGGGGACGCTTCTGTCGGTCGGTCTTGGTCTGGCCGCGAAGGCGTCGATGGATTTCGACGCGCAGATGAGTTCGGTGCAAGCAGCAACCCATGAAGGCGCAGCCAACATGGGTCTGCTGCGTCAAGCGGCTCTAGACGCGGGCGAGGCTACGGTCTACTCGGCTACGGAGGCTGCTCAGGCGATCGAGGAGATGGCCAAGGCGGGTGTTTCGACGGCTGACATCCTTGGTGGAGGTCTGACGGGTGCGCTGGATCTTGCGGCTGCTGGTGGCCTGGATGTTGCCTCCGCGGCCGGGATCGCGGCTACCGCTCTGAAGCAGTTCAATCTTGAGGGTTCGGACATGTCGCATGTTGCCGACCTGCTGGCTGCGGGCGCTGGCAAGGCGATGGGTGATGTCACGGATCTAGCTCAGGCCCTGAATCAGTCCGCTCTGGTGGCGAAGCAGACGGGGCTTTCGATCGAGGAGACGACGGCAGGGCTGGCGGCGTTCGCGGAACAGGGCCTTTTGGGTTCGGACGCGGGCACGAGCTTCAAGAGCATGTTGCAGTCGCTGAATCCGACATCTGCGCAGGCCGCGGAGCTGATGGAGAAGTACAACCTTCAGGCGTATGACGCTCAGGGGAACTTTGTGGGCCTCGCGACCTATGCCGGGAAGCTGAAGGATGGTTTGTCCGGTCTCAGTACGGAGCAGCAGAACGCGACTCTCAAGACGATCTTCGGCGCCGATGCTGTGCGCGCGGCGACGGTTCTGTATCAGCAGGGTTCGGAGGGCATCGACGAGTGGACGGCGGCCGTCGATGACCAGGGTTACGCGGCTTCCACGGCGGCTATGCGGCTCGACAACCTGAAAGGGGATGTGGAGGCGCTCGGCGGAGCTTTCGAGACTGCGCTGATCGATACAGGGTCGACGGCGAATGACACGCTCCGCACGATGGTGCAGGCGCTCACGGGGCTCATCAGCATGTATAACGACCTGCCCGCGCCGGTTCAGGCTTCGGTGATGGCCCTTGGTGGCGCTGCGGCGGCCGTTGCTCTGACGGGTGGTGCCGCGTTTCTAGCTGTTCCGAGGTGGCTCGAGTTCAAGGCCACGGTGGAGGCTTCCACTTGGACTATGAAGGGGATCGGGTTTGCGGCAGGCGGCGCTGCTTTGGCGTTGGGTGGCCTGTTCATGATTGTGGGCGAGCTGGCGGCGAAGCACCAGCAGGCCCAGCAGCGCGCGCAGCAGTATGCAGACGCGATCGAGGACGGCACGAACAAGCTGACTGAGGCTGCTCGTTCGACGGCGATCGACGAGTTGCAGAAGGGTGGGGAGCTTCTGACGTTCAACTGGCAGTCTGCCTATGATGCGGCCGAGAAGCTCGGTGTTGGTGCTGATGTCGTGACCGATGCGGCGTTGAAGAATGCCGACGCGATCGAACAGCTCAGCACGTACTACGCGGCGCTGAGCGGCGACCAGGAGGCGTTCAACAAGATCCAGGCCGATACCGGCATGAACGCGTATGAGACGCGTCTTGCGCTCGAGGCGATGATCGGTGGAATCCAGGAGCAGAATGCCGCGATCGACGACGGGATCAGGCTGAAGGGTCAGGAGGAGAAGGCGAACTCGACCGCGACGAAGCAGTCTGAGAGTGCCGCCGACGCATACATGGAGCAGGCCGACGCGGTGCAGGATCTCAATTCACAGCTCAAGGCTTGATTGACAGGATCAATGCGGCTAACGGTGTAGCGGTCGACGCGATCACTGCGAACGCGAACTACCTTTCGGCGTTGGATGGTCTGTCTGCCCAGGCAGAGAAGGTCGGTACGTCCCTGGACGAGTCGACTGTTTCGGGGTCGGCGAATGCGGCGGCTATGGGTGAGCTCGCGGAGAAAGCCCGAGCGGCTGCCGAGGCCCAGTTTCAGCAGGATGTCACCACGATGGGCGCCGATGAGTCGGCGAAGAAGTACGCGGAGACCCTAGCCGCGCAGAAGCAAGCTTTCATCGACTCGGCTGTGAGCGCCGGCTACAACGCCGACCAGGTGAAAGCGCTCGCTGACCGGATCTTCCAGATGCCAACCGAGAAGGAGTTTCAGGCGCTTGTACAGACGGCGCAGGCACAGTCGCAGATCGACAACTTCATCAACTTGAACAACGGTCGTCGCGTGAAGGTGCACGTAGATGTGGAGGGCAACGAGTCGTTCCGGGTCGGCAGTAAGACCGTCTCGGCGTTTTCGAGGGGCGGTCCCGTTCGCGGTCCTGGCACGAGTACATCCGACTCGATCGAAGCGAGGCTCTCGGATGGCGAGTATGTTCTCACTGCTGATGATGTCAATCGGGCTGGTGGGCATTCGAAGATCGACGAATGGCGAGCGATGATGTCTGGGTCGGGTGCCTCAACGAATCCGACTCCATTTGCATCGCTTGGGGGACTTTCCTACCCGAGCGGAGAGGGCAAATGGGTGAGCGGTGCCCAGATTGCCAACTTCTACGGCCAGCCCGCGAATCAGGCAGCACCAGTGATCTCCCTCGACGGGCTATCGATCACGGGCAGGCTCGATATCGGCGGCGACGGGCTGGCCAGCATCGTAGATGGCCGAATCTGGAAGTACGACGAGTCACGATCCCAGATAACACGAGGAGGCGCCAGGGGCGTATGAGCCCCGCGCTACGCTTCGCACGATGGCCCCGATGAGAGGACGAGAGATGGACGAGGAATGGACCGATAAGGACACTGCGGCTGTCGAGGCGGAGAGCCTTCCGTTCAGCCATCCAGTGAGAGCCACCCAGGCCTTCATTGGCGCGCTCCTCTCGGATGACCCTGAATCCGACGAGGCGTTACGCACACTCGTCACACCAGAGTCTGAGGGTGCGTGGGGTGACTTCGCTAGCGCGCGCGAGTTCGCTCGCCGCGACCTCCGAATCAGTCTTGTCCCCCGCCGCGACGAGGACGCACCGGACGTCGCGTATGTGAAGTTCGCCCCCGATGAAGGAGCGTGGATTCACCGTGGCGTCACCGACGACAACGTTGCCGCATGGGCAACGCTGATTTGGCGCCCAGAGATATCGGCCTGGGGACCGATCGCATGCTGGCGTGTCCACCAAATCGGCCCGTACGTGCACCCAATAGACCTGCCACGTACAGCACCCGGGTTCGATCCGAACACGATGTAACGCGAACGGTGGCCCGTCCTGGCTTCGGCTGGGGCGGGCATTTCTGTGTGCTTCCGCACTCGTACCCCAACATGCTCTTCGCTATGGTCGGAGCATGACTACTCCTGAGTACAGCATTGGCGACGACGTATTCCCCACCGGCGGCGTCCGAGGCACCGTGCTTGAGATCCGCCCACTCGAAGGTGGCGAGATCGTCTATGGCATCGAGGACACCAATGGTGGTGTGAACTACTACACTCAGCGAGCCCTCCGCCGCGCTTGACTCGCGATAGTCAACTGTGGTCAGCGAGTCGCGCCGCCCCGGCTAGCTCACCGCGAAGGCGGCGACGAGAATCCCGGCTCCCAGGAGCAGTCCAACAGCGATGCCCACACCGACCCACAGTCCCGTGTGCGGCGCATCGGAAGTAGATGCAGGGAGGGTGAGTTCCTCGGTGGAGGGGAAGGGCATACCCGGATCATACCCCTGGGCTCAGGCCGCACTCTCGGGTGGGAGAACAGCCTCACCTTCACCGGAAGAACTGAATCCTCGGACGGTGAGGCTGTCCGCCTTCCACGCTATCGCGATGTGCTTGGACGGTCGGAACATGGCGACTAACGGGGCGACGGAAGAGAACAGACCCCCACTGTGCCTCCCCGGCAAGGTGGGGGTCCGTCCGTCCCACAGCTGCAATGTTCCCACCGCAGATATCCGCAAACCAGACCTTCTCGTAGCCGGCCGAGGCGCGTCGAAACCGTAGGATCGCAGTATCCGGCACGGGAGGGCGCGTCCATGAGGCTTATGGCATGAGAGATGTGACGCGGCGCGGATTGGCTTTGTCGTTGCTGCTCAGCGGTGTTGCAGGGTATGTAGACGCGATCGGCTTCATCGATACTGGCGGCCTGTTCGTTTCATTCATGAGTGGCAATTCCACGCAGGCGGGCGTGGATGTCCTCGAGCTTGGCGTGCTCTCTGCAGTCCTGCCCCTGACGCTCGTTGTGGCTTTCGTGGTGGGTGTCACGGCCGGCGCATTGATCGGCGCGCACGGGCGGCGGCGTGCATGGGCGGTGGCCGGTTCCGCGGCCGCCGTTTCCCTGAGCTCTGGGCTAGCGATTCTCGCGCCGGTCGGACCCGTGCGGTTCTGGATGCTCGCGTTCGCGATGGGGGCTCTGAACACCCTGTACCTCTCTGACGGACGAGCGCGAGTCGCGATCACCTACGCAACCGGCACGTTGGTCAGTCTCGGTCTGGCCGTCGCCGCACTGCTCACCGGCCGGTCCCGCTCCGCATGGCAGCGCCCCCTACTCCTGTGGGGGTCTCTCGCAGGAGGGGCCGTCGTCGGTGCCGCCGCACACCAGCTCGGAAGCTGGATCGCACTGCTTCTCGCGGCCATCATCCTCGCCGTCGCAGCAGTCGGCCTGGCTGTAAATCGTCGACCCGAACAATTGACCCCAACCCGGTAGCCGCGTGCTGTCAAGCCCCGTGTGCTCCGTGAGGCATCGCGACAGACTCCATCGATTCCAACGATTGGAGTTCGTATGACGAAGGACACCACACCTCGCTTTGCGCTCGTCGGCGTCACGCCCACGACGTGGATCGTCAAAGACCTTCACTACGGGAAGAGCGAACACCGCTCCGCGGTCGCAGCAATCTACGAGCGCAGGGGCGGTGAAGTCGAGGTCACATGGTTCCGCGATCTTCCGCTCGCTTCTCGTTTCCGCAACGCCGCCGCGGCTGTCCGGGCGCTGCGCACACTTCATGCACGTCAGCAGGCCAGGCAGCACTCACACGTCGACTAGGCCTGGGTGCGGGGCGGATGCCCCGGGGCCGGCTCGGGAAGCAGATATAAGCCAGAGGGAGCGTTGGCGGTCGCGGCCAGCGCCTCGGTCCAGTGTGCGTTGACATGGGCATGTCCGAGGTCTTGGTCGTATTTGAAGACGAGGTTGCTGCCGGGGTGGACCCACACGGTGGTCCGGCCGCCACCAATGCTGTAATCCTCGCGCCACGAGAATCCGAACGGTTCCCCACGTCGAAGCTTCGCGGTCATGACGAGCTGGAGGTGTAGAAGAGCCCGATCTTCGACCTCAGTCTTCACATTGCCTTCATAGATGAACCTGCCCACCAGATGCCCTCCATCCACCATGGAACCCGTTCCTCACGCCACGCGACCGAGACGATCGCGGATGTGGTCTGTCTACGTTGCCACGATTCATCGCCGACCGATACAGGGGCCGAGGACCTCCGATGACGCTGGCGTCATGGTGCACTCGGGAACCCCACTATGGTTCAAATATGGGATCGATCCAGTACGGCAGCGGCGATGAAATCCACATCGACGACCGCGCGCTCGCGCACCTCAAAGTAGTCATCGCCACAAAACTTCGCCGCAACGAGAGCTTCACGCTCTCCTGGAGACACCCCGACGGAGACACGGCCGGTCGGTCGACGATCTGGCTGCACCCATCGATCCCGCTGCGCTTCACATTCGACGACGTTGAGTCGCCACAACTCAACGTCAAATGGATCGAAGGCCTCATGCACTCTGCCAGCTCGAGTGGCGGAATCCACCTCGTCGACGAAGTCATTGACTCGCCAGAGAGCTAACGCCGGCACGCAACACACTGTTCGTCGCTCCTCCAGGGTCGTGAGAGACTGCCGACATGCAAGAGACCCAGTTCGTATTCTGGCGCACGCCTGCGCCAACCCTGCCGACGCAGCAGTCCCTCAGCTTCTCGCGGCCCGTCTGGATGCACAGCCCAGAATGGATTGAGCAACAGGGTGAGGGCTGGCAAGTGACTGGATACCAGATCGTAGGCGCCGATCCCGATTCGGGAGACCTCGTCCTCTCCGTCATGATGGACAGAGAGATCGCAACGGTTGACCCAGCCTTGACCGAGTAGAGCTGGACGGGTCCCCTCGACGAACCCCACCACGGCCTGTACGGGTGGCGATTCCAAGGAACCGACGACGACGGCCAGTCGCTCGTGTTCGACGTCTACAAGGGCGAAGACGGCTGGCACGTCCACCGCACCTACGACTATGTGTAGTCAGAATTAGCGGGATCAGATGGCACTACTGTCGAACTCATGACGAGTAGCTATGGGGATCGACTGAGTCGGAAGCATCCGACCTGTACCTTGTTGATCGACGAGACAGGCGCCATCGCCAACGATCGTTTTTTCGCAGTTGGACTCGTGAAGGCTTCGTCTCCATCCATCCTTCTGAGGACCGTTCAGAAGTTCCGCGATCGCCAGCACTACTATGGTGAGTTCAAGTTTTCGGACATCACGCGGTCCTCCTTGCCGCTCTATAAGGACGTGATTAGTGCCGCTCTCGCATGCGGCGATATCTCTTTCAGGTGCTTCCTGGCTGATCGACACTCAGCCGACCCTGTTGCGCGATTTGGCGACCAATGGCAGGCGTATCTCAAGATGGCGGAGCAGCTGGTCTATGGTGCTCTGGCGTTCAACGAGGTGGGATCAGTGCTAGCCGACAACTATTCGACGCCTGATCACGTCAAGTTCGAAGAAGATCTCAAGGATGGCGTCAACCGGCGGATGCGACGCCTAGCCCTCACTTCAGTTGTGCGCCTTGACTCGCGGGCGGCAGATGGCTTGCAGGTCGTGGACATGCTCACGTCTGCCGCCGCGTTCGAGTTCCGAGCATCGCAGGGACTCGCAAGCCCAACCTCCCCCAAGGGGCAACTAGCGCAGCACGTGCGTAACGAGCTTGGCGTCGAGTCTCTTCTTTCCGGGCTTCATGACGGCTCGCACTCGCTCAAAATCTACGAGCATGGTTCATGGTCGCCGGTGGACGGCTCCTCCACGGCTGTAGTAGAATGACAACATCGGGTGTGGGCCTCTGGCCTATAGCCCGGATCGTGAAGGCGGCTGATCCCAGGATCAGTCGCCTTCTTTTATCCCCCGCGGTCCACGGGTGCGTGCACACCGGGAAGGGGGATCAGAGCTGCTCGTTCTAGTTCCGTTCCCTAACCTCAAGCACGATGTCGAACGTATCCAGCGGGACATCAAGGGTCACGGCGATGTAGTCGCGCGCCATCACCGGGATCTCCTCTTCACTGAGCGCCTGGGTCGCACCATCAAGCTCAGGGCCGCAATCACCTCATAGATCTTCACAATCACCCTCTTGTGTAGTCGATGCTGAGTGAGCAAGCGAGGTGCCACGAACGTTCCCGGATCACTTTGGCACCGGAATCGGCGTGAAGCCAGCCTGGGGTGAACCAACCTGCAGCTTCACAAGCGCCTCGCCCTCTCGGAAAGCGTTCCAGGTGCGAAACAGGTAGAAGAGCGCCTGTCCCGGGAGGATGCGCCGCGAAGACCCCGCCTGCAAGTCGTTGGAGACGCGTCGAGACAACGTGAGGAAAGGGTCGCCGGGTCCGTTCTGGATGCCGTCACGGATACGGTTGAAGAACTCTGCGGTGTCATCAACGTCGAGCTTCGAGAACTCGAGGAACGCTACCCCGAGCGCACTCACCGGCAAGCGAAGGTAGCGATACATCCCCCGCGCGTGTCGGGCAGCGAACTCAATGTCAGGGATCGACATTACGGCATCCGCCATCTCACTCTTCGTGAGCCCTGAATGACCACCGATGTGCGACGCGGCGTGCTTCACGTCCCCAGCCTTGTATGCCGTGTACAGGCGAGCGATCGCACCCACATCCTTGGCGTCGGCCCGATCGGCGAGTCCAGTGATCACGAGCATGTCCCCCGTGTTGCGCGCCGAGCCCGAATCCAGCACGACCAGAGCATCTTCACTGATCCCTCGGACGACGAGCACCCAGGCCCCCTTGCCTGCCGCCACGATCGCCTGGCAGCGATTCTGACCGTCGACCAGACGGCCTTCGGTATCGAACTTGATAGCCTCGCCCGTGACCACCCAACGGTCACCCTGGATGTCACGGACGTAGCCGTTGATGCGGCTTTTGCGCATGTTTCGGTTGCGGTCGATGTTCACCGCGAGCCATGCAACTGCCAACTCGGGTGTGACGAAGACGTACTCCGCGGTCTCCCCCGCTGGACCCTTGGCTACGGTCGCTGCCTGCTTACTCATGGTTGCCCCCTGATCGAGCGGGGATCAGGACGATCCCCCTGGTGAGATCAAGTTGTAACCAAGAAGTTTCCAGACCGCACTATTGCCGGATCGTATTGCCCAGATATTGCCCAGGCTCCCCCGGACACGAAAAAACCCCCGGAGATCCGGGGGTTTGTCTGTGCGCGATACTGGGATCGAACCAGTGACCTCTTCCGTGTCAGGGAAGCGCGCTACCGCTGCGCCAATCGCGCCCGTTGGGGCTATTCAGTTTTTCCCGCGAGGTGGCGACGGGATTCGAACCCGTGTAAACGGCTTTGCAGGCCGGTGCCTAGCCGCTCGGCCACGCCACCGTGTGGATTGACCCCACGTGCGACGGATCTTCCGAAGAAAACCCACTGCACTCGAGCGGATGACGAGACTCGAACTCGCGACCCCAACCTTGGCAAGGTTGTGCGCTACCAACTGCGCTACATCCGCATTTCGTTCCCGGTCGTCCCGGGCACTCATGAAACATTAGCCGAAGATCGGCCCTCCGCCAAACCCGCACCGAATCTCGCGCGTGTCTCACCGAGTGGTCCGTACGGCGTCTGAGCGTCGGGTAGTATCGGTTGACGTACCCCACAGGTATGGGCGATTGGCGCAGTTGGTAGCGCGCTTCCTTCACACGGAAGAGGTCATCGGTTCGAGTCCGGTATCGCCCACTCTGAACCTCCGACGCTCTCGGGGGTTCTTCTGTTTCTCAGGCCGGCTCGACGACTTCCGCGACCGGATCGACGTCGCGACTCCGCTCGATCCGTCGTCACCCGAGCGGAACGCGCATCACGCGGTCGTCGCCGTCGCGGGCATCCCCTCGACCATCCGTGTTGTTCGTGAGAATCCACAGCGCGCCGTCCGGGTCGACCACGACGTCGCGAAGTCGGCCGTATTCGCCTGCGAAGTACTCGGCGGATGCCCCGAGGTCATCCAGCGGCACCTGTCTGAGCCGCTCGCCACGGAGATTCGCGATGAAGATCGACCCCGATGCGATCGCGATGCCACTCGGACTGGCGGCAACCGGAGACCACTGCTGCACGGGATCGATGAACCCGTCACGCTGCGCGATGCCCTCCACCTCCGGCCAACCGTAGTTCCCGCCCGGTTCGATCACGTTCAGTTCGTCCCAGGTGTCCTGTCCGAACTCACTCGCGTACAGCGTGCCGTCGTCGTCCCACGCGAGCCCCTGCGGATTGCGGTGCCCGAGGCTGTAGACCGGCGAGCCCTCGAAAGGGTTGTCTGCGGGCACGTCTCCGTCCGGTGCGACTCGGAGGATCTTGCCCGAGAGCGAGCCCGGATCCTGCGCACTGTCGCGCTCGCCGGCATCCCCCACCGTCACGTAGAGCATCCCGTCCGGGCCGAAGGCGATGCGGCCGCCGTTGTGATTGGTCGCCGCGGAGATCCCGGAGAGGATCGTATCCGCCTCGCCGAGCTCGAGCGATCCGGGTGCTCCTTCCAGCGCGAACCGCTGCACGCGGTTCTCGTCCGCAGCGGTGGAGTAGGCGTACAACTGACCGTCGTGGACGGCGATGCCCAGCAGCCCGCCCTCCCCGCGCGGCTCGACACCGTCGATCACCCCGACCTCACGCACGTCACCGTCCTCGGCGACCTCGAGGATCCGCGCGGTGTCACGCTCGCTGATCAGCGCGGTCTCCTCGAGAAATGCGATGGACCAGGGCGCCGCCAGCTCCTGCACGAGAGTGGCCTCCTCCCCCGGAGCCACAGCACCGGAGCCCGCCGGAAGCTTCGGAGTCGAGGGCGTCGTCGGGACACACGCCGCCAGCAGGATGACGACTGCGGAGGCGCCGACGACTGCCTGGAAACCGTGCCACACCTTCGTCGCCATGTCCGCTCCTCTGCCCTCTTCGACACTAAGCGCGCGATCCGCTCCAGAGAAGAGGTGCCTATCTGACGGTTGTCAGATAAACTGACCCCATGGATGCGAGGGCGCGACGTTCGCGCGAGAGACTCCGCGACGCGGTGCTGAACCTGGCCGGCCGGACACCGGTGGTCGACATCAGCGTCTCCGCGATCTGCTCAGCAGCCGGCGTCACGCGCGACACCTTCTACCGACATGCCGAAGGGCCCGTTCAGCTCCTCGCCGACGCGCTCTCCGCCGAGATCGATGAGGCGATGGAGATCCTGCCTCAGACCGACGCCATCGGTGACGGCGAGCGGGCCCTGCTGGAGCACGTCCAGCGCCGGGCATCGATCTACCGCGGAGCCATGCATCCCCTTCTCGCCGCCCCCATCCGCAGCAACCTTGAGGAATCGATCCGCTCCGGCCTGGTGCTCTGGGCCGATCTGCATCCCCAGATCGTCCCCGCTGCCTTCGAGGATCCCTCCGCCATGCGCATCGCCGTGGCGTACGCAGCCGCGGGCACCGTCGGCGCGATCGAGGAGTGGCTGCGGAGCGACGACGACGATATCGAACGTGCCGTGAGGCTGATCCTCGCGGCGTCACCGGAATGGTGGCTGCGATGACGGCCACCGGAAGAGGAGAGAACACATGAAGGCCGCACTGTTCCATGCCAAGGAAGACCTCCGAATCGAGGAGGTCCCGGAGCCCACTCCGGGCCCGGGTCAGGTCAAGCTGCGCAACGCCTATGCCGGGATCTGCGGGTCGGACCTGCACGTCTACTACTCCCCCGAAGCCGCAGGACTCGACCTCGAGCATCCGCATCCGGTCACGGGCTCCACGCTTCCGCAGATCCTCGGACACGAGTTCTCCGGCACCGTCGTCGAACTCGGTGAGGGCGTGAGCGGTGTCGCCGTGGGTGACCGCGTGGCCGTCTGGCCCATCTACTACTGCGGCGAGTGCCCTGCCTGCACGCGCGGCATGTTCAACGCCTGCCAGAAGATCGGATTCCACGGTCTCAGCTCCGACGGCGGCGGGATGGCCGAGTTCACCACGGTCGACGCATCGAAGCTCCATGTGCTGCCGGAGAACGTCGACCTGCGGATGGGGGCGCTCGTCGAGCCGATGTCCGTCGCCTGGCACGCCGTCTCCCGCAGCGGAGTCGAGTCCGGTGGCACAGCGCTCATCGCGGGGGCCGGTCCGATCGGCATCGGCGTCTGGTTCGCCCTGCGTGCGCGGGGCGTCGAGCGCGTACTCGTCTCCGAGCCGAGCGCGGAGCGCCGTGCCATCATCGCCGCTCTCGGTGCCACGGTCGTGGACCCGGTGAACGAAGACCTCGCCGCCGCGGTGTCCGCTCTCACCGCCGGCGAGGGCGTCGATGTCGCCTTCGACGCCGCGGGGGTCGGACCGGCGATCAGCTCCTCGCTCGCGAGCCTCGTCCCCGGCGGTCGAGTGGTCGTCGTCGCGATCCACGAGCGAACGATGGACTTCCTTCCGACGCAGCTCGTGATGGCCGAGACGGAGATCGCCGGTGCGCTCGCCTACCTTCCGGAGGACTTCGACGCGGTGATCGAGGCCATGTCCCGCGGCGTGTACGACACGACCGGATGGGTGCAGGAGACACCGCTCGAGAACGTGGTCGACGCGATCCACGCCCTGCGCGGCGGTGCCGGGGCGAAGATCCTCGTGCACGCGGGCTGAATCCCGTCCCGGTTGTCGGAGGGCGCGCGTAGTCTGCATCAGTGCCGACGACACGCGCCCTTCCGAGCCCTTGTGCGCTCTGCGGCAACACGCAGGGGGTGCGGATCGACGGCGCCTGGTGTTGCGCCGATTGCGGATGGCGCTACGGCGATGCTCCCGACCCCGACCTGCCTCTCCCCCGCGTCGACGTCGTCTACTACATCCGGTACGACGACCGGGTGAAGATCGGCACCAGCAGGCGTCCACGACAGCGCCTCGCAAGCATCCGGCATCAGGAACTGCTCGCATTCGAACGCGGAGACCGATCCGTCGAACAGCAGCGCCACCGTGATTTCGCCGCGATACGCGAGGGCGGCGAGTGGTTCACCTTCACCCCGGAGCTGCGGGCGCATGTCGCACTGCTCCGCCGCGAAGGCGACCCGTGGACGCTCTATGCGCGCTGGCTGAGCCGCGCGCTGCAGGGAGCCGACGAGCTCCCTTAGACACGCATGACGATGCCGGGCGACTGCTTCGGGAAGTCCAGTCGCCCGGCATCGCGTCCGGGAGTCGATCAGGCGGTGGCGACGCGGCCCCGAGTGCTCGCCGGCTGCGGCTGGGAGAAGATCACCACGACGATCACCGCTGCACCCACGACGACGTGCGGAAGCCAGACGTTGAGCGCCTCACCGGCGAAGCCGAAGATCCACGGCGAGAGCGCGAGGAACAGGCTGGCGACGATGTCGAACACGAGGTGGACAGGCATCGGGATGAAGCCGAAGGGGCCCCACTCGTACTTCGTGAACAGGCTGTACACGATGAGCCCGACGCCGAGGACGATCGGGATGATGACGGCTGCTCCGCCCACTCCGGCGAAGCCGAACAGCCAGGGCGCTGCGATCAACGCGATGCCGACGATGTAGTCGAGGACTCCGTGGACCTTGGTCGGGATGAAACGCATGATTCCTCCTTGTGTGGCGCCGCTGAACGCGACTCACCACTGGTTCGAAGCCCTCCTCGGATCGGATTGCCGGTCATCGCCGTCGGTGACGGAATGTGACGACGCTGAAATATCGGTGCGCCATGGACTCGATAGATTCAAGGGCATGTGCTTCCCGTGCACATCACCCGAACCCTCTGGAGCAACATCATGACCTCTCGTCGCCGTGCCCTCGCGGGCGCCGCTCTCGTCCTCACTAGCGCACTGCTGGTGACCGCCTGCAGCTCGTCCGGATCGGGTGACGCGGCGACCGAGACCGCCGAGGATGCTCCCAAGATCACCTTCCTCTACTCGCCCTACGCCGACTACGCCCCGTTCTTCCTGGCCGAGGAGAAGGGCTACTTCGACGACGCCGGGCTCGATGTCGAACTCGTCGCCAAGGGTGGCAGCTCGGGCGAGACCTACCAGCAGGTCAGTACCGGCAACATCACCGCCGGCGGCGCGACCTGGGGTGCCGGCCTGTTCAACGCCACCAAGGCGGGTGCATCGATCTCCGTGATCGCCAGCGTCTCCCGCATCCCGGAATCGGGCGCGAACCCGTCGCCGCTGATCGCCTCGGAGGCGTCCGATGTGACGGACGCCGCCGATCTGAAGGGCAAGAAGATCGGCATCCCCGGCGACGGCGGATTCGGCATCTACTCGGTCGACCTCGCACTCGAGTCCGTCGGCCTGAGCGTCGACGACGTCGAGCTCGTCAACCTGAGCCCCGGCGACATCCCGGCCGCCCTCGCGAACGGTTCCGTGGACGCGAGCTGGTCGATCGAGCCGATCTCCTCCGCCGTCATCGCCAAGGGCATCGCACACGAGCTGCTGCCCATCGACTACCAGGCCGGCGTCGAGCTGGGTGCGATGGTCTTCAACACCGAGTACGTCGAGAAGCATCCCGCCGCGGTCACGGCGTTCACGGCCGCCTACCTCAAGGCCGTCAAGGAGCTCGAGGACGGCGGCTGGGACGACCCCGCCACGCAGGAGATCATCGCCGAATACACGGATCTTCCCGTCGAGACCCTGACCTCGATCGCCCTGACGACGCAGGACCCGAGCGGAGCGATCGACTGGGAGGACGTCGCCCGCCAGGAACAGTTCTTCCGTGACCGCGACGCACTCGAGTTCGACGGCGACTCCGGCATCAAGGACATCTACCGTGAAGACATCCTGAAGGACGCGATCGCGCTGCAGGAGAGCGGCGACCTGGCCTCTTCCAAGAAATGACCGGCCTCGCCGTAAAGGGCCTCTGGAAGGCCTATCCGAACGCCGACCGCAAGGACGAGCTTCTCGTCGCTCTCCAGGACATCGATCTCGAGATCGCCGACAACGAGTTCGTCTGCGTGCTCGGACCGTCCGGATGCGGTAAAAGCACGCTGCTGCGCCTGGCCGCGGGGCTCGAGAAGCCGAGCCTGGGCACGATAGAGACCTCCAGCCGCCCCTCCGTCGTGTTCCAGGAACATGGTGTGTTCCCGTGGCTGACGGTCGCCCAGAACATCGGATACCCGCTCAAGCTGCGCGGGCTGAGCCGCGCACAACGGACGGAGCGAGTGGACCAACTGCTCGACCTCGTCGGGCTCTCCGAGTTCGGCGGGTACTACCCCGCCCAGATCTCCGGCGGGATGCGCCAGCGCACTTCGGTGGCCCGCGCTCTGGCCGACGACGGCGATCTGCTGCTGATGGACGAGCCGTTCGGCGCTCTCGACGAGCAGACGAGGGTGACTCTTCAGCAGGAGCTGCTCGAGATCTGGGAGCGGACCTCGAAGGCGGTGATGTTCATCACCCACAGCGTCGACGAGGCTCTGATGCTCGCCGACCGCGTGGTCGTGATGTCGCACCGGCCGGGGCGGATCATCGACGACATCGAGGTGCCCTTCGGCCGGCCCCGTGACATCGCCGGTCTCCGCCGCGACCCTCGGTACGGCGAGATCACCGCGCGGCTGTGGTCGCTGCTGGAGAACTCGAAGGAACAGGAACTGGCCTCATGACCACGATCGCCGACCCGAAGATCGAGGCCCAGCTGAAGGAGGCCGTGAAGGCGGAACGAGGATCCGTGTGGGTGCGCCGACTCGGGCCCTACACGCCGCTGCTGATCCTCCTCGTCTGGGAGATCGCGAGCCGGACCGGCCTCCTCGACGCACGATTCTTCCCTGCGCCGACGTCGATCATCGAGACGTTCTTCGAGCTGCTCGTCTCCGGCGTCCTGCTGGAGAACATCGGGATCACGCTGTCGCGCATCGCCATCGGCTTCGTGCTCGGCGCGATCCCCGGGATCGTGCTCGGCATCCTGCTCGGATCCGTGCGCACGCTCCGCCTGCTGCTGGACCCGATCTTCTCCGCCCTGCTACCGGTGCCGAAGGTCGCGATCTTCCCGCTGCTGTTGCTGATCTTCGGCCTCGGCGAGACCAGCAAGTACGTCATCGTCGCGATCGGCGTGTTCTTCTACCTGCTCTTCAACACGCTCGGTGGCGTCATGCAGACGCCGCCGCTGCTGAACGACGTGGCCAACGCGAACGGGGCGACGCGCCTGCAGCGCTGGATGACGGTCTCCTTCCCCTACGCGCTGCCCTCGATCTTCACCGGCATCAAGCTCGCCACCGGTGGTGCCTTCGTCATCATCGCGGCGTCGGAGTTCGTCGGCGCGAACAGCGGACTCGGGTACATGATCTGGAGCTCCTGGGGCACTTTCGCCGTGTCGAAGATGTACGTCGGCATCGTCACGATCTCGGTGCTCGGCTATGGCGCGACCGCGTTGTGGGCGCTCCTCGAGCGTCGCGTCGTGCCGTGGGTGAAGTACTGAGCGGAGCGGGCACGATGAAGGTCGAAGCACAGGAGACTCTCGCCGCTCTCCGCCATGCACTGCAGGCAGCCGCGCCGGAGGGCGAACGGGACGACATCGCCCTCGCCGCGTTCTGGTTGCTCCAGGCAGAGGTGCTCGGGCTGCCGGAGTTCGGCATCCGGATGCTGAGACGCGACCTCGAGCGGCTCACCCACGGTCCTGATGCGAGTTCGACGACGGATGAGGCGGTCACGATCAGCTCCATCGATGCCACCGGTGTCCCGGGAGTGGTCGCACTCGCCTCGGCCGTGCACCGCGCTTCCCGCGGAGTCGAGGCGCACGGTCTGGCGCTCATCGGGATCCGGGGCGTCGGCGCACTCGGCATCCTCGGCCTCGCCGCCCGATCCCTCGCAGCACAGGGGTCCGTCGCGCTCATCGCCGCTCAGTCTCCGGCATCCGTCGCGCCCTGGGGCGCGCGGACCGCGGCGATCGGAACGAATCCGCTCGCCGTGGGAGCACCACGGACGGACGCTCCTCCCCTCGTCGTGGACTACGCGACCTCGGCGCTCACGCTCGCAGCCGTCCGCGAAGCACGCGAGTCCGGGCGGAGCCTCCCGGACGGCACCGCCGTGGACGCCGCGGGGCAGATCACCACCGATCCCGCCTCCGTCGCCGCTCTCCTGCCCACCGGGCTCGTCGGATCCCTCACCGGCTTGGTGATCGAGCTCCTCGCGGGGGTCGCGGTCGGCGGGCGGGTCACCGACTCGGAGACGCCGACCGGTCGCGGCGCGGTCATCATCGCCTTCGACCCCGCGCGTGCCGGTGGAACCGACGCCGCAGCCGCCGCATCCGCTCTGGATCGGGACTGGCGCGCCGCAGGAGGACATCTCCCCGCACGCTTCGACGTCCTGGCCACCGACCCGGCGCAGCTGCCCGCGTCGATGGACGTCGACGACGACTCCGTCCACTGGCTCCGGAGCCGCGCCGAAGGGCACCGCGGCGCATGAGTCGGTCCGTCGAATCCCTCACGCTTTCGGTGACGCCCGAGACCGGTCCCCTCTGGGAGCGCCGGTCGATCACCGTCGCGGGAGCACTCCCCGGTTCTCTGGTGACCGTGCGGGCCGTCACCGCCCGCGACGGCGGCGACTGGGCGGCCCAGGCGACCTACCTCGCAGACCGCGCCGGCATCGTCGACCTGGGAACGCAGGCTCCGGTCTCCGGCGACTACCGCGTCGCCGATTCGATGGGACTGTTCTGGTCGCAGCGCCGTGAGGCGGGGACGACCGGATCCGCCGAACCGTCCGACGTCGAGCGTCCGGTGTCCACTGTGCTCACGGCGTGGACCGAGCCGGGAACAGGTCACCTGGATGTGCCGGGCGAAGGCGCCCCGGCGGCGCAGGATGTCCGCGAGGTGACGCAGTGGCTGCGCGGGGCGGATGTCGAACGCACCGAGATCCGCACCCATGGTCTCGTCGGCACGCTCTTCCGCCCCGCCGGCGACGGCCCCTTCCCCACTGTGATCGTGTTGAACGGCTCCGGCGGCGGCATCAACGAAGCGCGTGCCGCCCAATATGCCTCGCGGGGCATTCAAGCTCTCGCGCTGGGCTACTTCCGTGCTCCCGGGCTGTCCGATCACATCTCCCGCACCCCGCTCGAGTACTTCGAGAGCGCGCTCCGGTACGTGTCCTCGAACCTCGATCCGAAGGGTGGCAGGGCGATCGTGAGCGGGCAGTCGCGCGGCGGAGAGCTGTCCGTGCTGCTCGCCGCCACGTACCCGGACCTCATCCTCGGCATCGCCCCCTTCGTCCCCGGTGCCTTCGCCTTCGGTGCACAGGGCGCCGCCGACCCTGCCGAGGGCTGGAGCGGCCCCACCTGGACGCTCCACGGAGAGCCGCTCGAGCACCTCTGGCACGACAATGCCGGTGTCACCTGGCAGCCGTGGAACGACGAGCCGCCGCCCACCCGGCACCGGGACGTGTACGTCGACGGCCTGCACGATCGTGGGCTCGCCCGCGCATCCCGCATCCCGATCGAGCGCTTCCGCGGACCTGTCGCGTGCATCTCGGGACTCGATGACCGCGCCTGGCCCTCCAGCATGGCCTCACGTATCGTGCTCGACACCCTCGAACGGCACCGTCACGCCGCGGAGCGCCTGCACCTCGACTACGAGGAAGCCGGCCACGGCATCGCACTCCCGCACCTCCCCAGCACCGACATCGAACGCGTGCACCCGGTCTCGGGCGTGCACTACTCGAACGGCGGCACTCCCCGCGGCAACGCCGTCGCGAGCGCACACTCGTTCGAGCAGGTGTGCGCATTCATCCACCGCACCGCCGACCCGACCGCCGGCGACGCGCCCCACTCCCACGAAGAAGGACGGTAGCCATGCCCGCGAAGGAACACCTGGAAGGTCAATGGCGGGAATGGCGTCACGCCCGCGTGGCGGAGCTCACGCGTCCCTACGGATGGACGGCGCTCGTCGCCCAGCACTGGCTTCGCGACGGTGACGACGGCCTCGTGCTGGAGGGGCTGCCCGGCACGTGGGGCGTCGCTGACGGGAAAGTCGTCTTCACGCCGCCGGCCGAGGGTCCGAACCTCGTCGTCGACGGGGAGCACCCCACCGGCCCTGTCGAGATCGTCCCGGGACGCAATCAGACGTACGGGCACGGACGCAGCGTGCCCGTCTATTTCGGGGTGAGCGAGGTCGAGACCATCCCGCGCACCACCGACGACGGCGACCGCATCTTCGCCGTGCGGGTCCGGGATCCGCGCGAGTCTGCCCGCAAGGACTTCTCCGGCCTCGCCGCGTACGAATACGACCCGTCCTGGCGGGTCCCCGCCCACTTCACCCCCGCCCTTCGCGAAGACGTCGAGCAGATCACCGTCGAGACCGGGGTCCGCGAGACCACGGCCCGCATCGGAACGCTCTCCTTCGAATACGACGGCCGCAGCTATGAACTCGCGCTGATCGGGAAGGACGCGGCCTCCGGCGTGCAACCCGTCGCGCACATCCGCG
The DNA here is from genome assembly GCF_002979435.1 of Microbacterium sp. MYb66. Lineage (GTDB taxonomy): Bacteria > Actinomycetota > Actinomycetes > Actinomycetales > Microbacteriaceae > Microbacterium. The sequence goes on from NZ_PCOV01000009.1 coordinate 19,252, forward strand.
ACCTGACCAGTGGGAAGACGACCTACGGCGCCGGACGCGTGGTGGAACTGCAGTTCGCCGATGAATCCGGCGAACGGATCGACCACATCGACTTCAACTACCTGACCGCGCTCCCCTGCGCCTTCACGAACTTCGTCACCTGCCCGCTCCCCCCGAGCCAGAACCATCTGGACTTCGAGGTCCTGGCCGGTGAGAAGAAGCCGGACGTCGACATCGACCGAGTGCTCACGTTCCAGAGCACCTGACCTGCTCCGGACCGGGCCGCGGGAGGACTCGCGGCCCGGTCCCAGCCAGCACTGCTACGGTGGGCAGGTCGGCAGCTTGCCGACATCAGGGAAGACTTCTCGTCGACCAACGGGCCTCATCGGTCATTTCGTTCTCCGTCGCCTCCTCTGTGTGAGCCCGAGGAGCGTCATGCCCACCCCGTCAGTTCCCTCTTTCACCGACCCTGCACACGCGTGGGCGGCCCCCATCGCGCTGCCGACCGGTACGACGGCGATCGTCTACTGCGAAGGCCAGTTCGGCGAGCAGGACGGGAAGACCGCGAACGGACTCGTGCGCCATTCCGAGAAATACGAGATCCTCAGCGTCATCGACTCCACCCATGCGGGCGCGGATGCCGGGATGCTGCTGGACGGGCTCCCGAACGGCATCCCGATCCTCGACGGTCTCCACACGGCGATCGCTCACGCCGGGCACGTACCGGACTACCTGATCTGTGGTGTGGCTCCCGCCGACGGACTGCTCTCCGCGGATCAGCGCACCGTGCTGCTCGACGGCATCGCGCGCGGGATGCACATCATCAACGGCCTGCACGAGTTCCTCACGGACGATGCCGAGTTCGTGGCCGCCGCGCTGCTCGCCCAGGTCACCATCACCGACATCCGTCGCCCCCGCGACAAGAAGGACCTGCACCTGTTCTCGGGGCGCATCTTCGACGTGACCTGCCCCCGCATCACGATCCTCGGCACCGACGGCGCGATCGGCAAGCGCACCACGGCCACGATCCTGGTGCGCGCGCTGAACGAGCGCGGAGTCCACGCGGTGATGGTCGGCACAGGCCAGACCACGATCATCCAGGGCGGTCGCTACGGCGTCGCGCTCGACGCCCTCGTCCCGCAGTTCTGCTCCGGAGAGGTCGAGAACCAGGTCGTCGCCGCATTCGAGGGCGAAGACCCGGACGTGATCATCGTCGAGGGCCAGGGCGCGCTCAGCCATCCGGCTTACATCACGTCCGCTCACATCCTCCGCGGCAGCCAGCCCGCCGGCGTCATCGTCCAGCACGCCCCCGGACGCAAGGTCCTCGGCGACTTCCCGATGGTCGCGATGCCGACCGTCGCCAGCGAGATCGCTCTGATCGAGGCGTTCGCCGACACCCGCGTGATCGGGGTCACCGTCAACCACGAGAACCTCTCGAACGATCAGCTCGCCACCTCGATCGACGACATCGAGCTCGAGACCGGGTTGCCGGCGACCGATCCGCTGACTCGGCCGCTGGCCGAGCTGGTCGACATGGTCCTCCAGGCCTTCCCCGCCCTCACCCCTCGGACGACCACCCGTAGCGCCGCCTGAGGGCGAGCGCGACGCGGTCGTAGCGACCGCGATCGAGCGCGGCCGCCTCACGCCGCAGCCCTCGCTCGTGGACACTGTAGAGCTGTTCGACGTCGACCCAGGACTCACGCCCCTGCGAATCCCAGTCGCCACTGCCGATGGAGAGGTAGTCGCGATCGCCGTCATGAGCCTTGCTGGTCATCCGCACCGCGAACACGCGATCTGGGGACTCGCGGCCGATGACGAGGACCGGGCGGTCTTTGCCGCGTCCGTCGTTCTCCTCGTACGGGACCCAGGTCCACACGACCTCCCCGGCATCCGGAGCGCCGTCGCGGTCCGGGGCGTACCCGACCCGCAGGTCTCGGATGCCGTCGGGGTCGATCCGGACCGTCGCGGTGCCGTGCTGACGCCCTCGTGCCTCCTCCGAAGCCGCGGATCCCGACGCGTCCGGCGAAGGCCGCAGACGCGCATCCGGGCGCCTCGGAGCTGAACTCCGAGACGCCCGGCCGGATCCCACCACCTTGAGCAGGATCTCCGCGAGTGTTGCCAGGATGCCGTTGGTCTTGCTCACACGGTCACCCTAACCGCAGATCACGCGTCCGCGAGTGCGTACCCCTCCTCGCCGTGCACGACCTGGTCGACACCGGCGATCTCATCCTCGTTCGTCACGCGGAAGCCGATCGTCTTCTCGATCGCGAAGCCGATGATGAACGCGACCACGAAGGAGTAGATCAGGACGCCGAGGGCGGCGATCACCTGGACGGCGAGCTGACGGGCGTCGCCACCGACGAACAGGCCGGTCTCGGTCGCGAAGAAGCCGAGGTACAGCGTTCCGATGAGTCCACCGACGAGGTGGATGCCGACCACGTCGAGTGAGTCGTCGAACCCGAGACGGAACTTCAGCTCGATCGCGAGAGCGCAGACGACACCGGCGAGGGCACCGAGCAGCAGCGCCCAGCCCGGCGTCAGGTTGGCGCATGCAGGGGTGATCGCGACGAGACCCGCGACCGCACCGGATGCCGCGCCGACCGAGGTGGGCTTGCCGTCCTTGATCTTCTCGACCAGGATCCAGCCGAGGATGGCCGCAGCCGTCGCACCGAGGGTGTTCAGACCGATCAGGCCGACTCCACCCATGTCCTCCGCGAGCCACTCCGCGCCGGCGTTGAAGCCGAACCAGCCGAACCACAGCAGCGCGGCGCCGAGCAGCGTCAGCGGCACGTTGTGCGGCTTCAGGATGCCCTTCTGGAAGCCGATGCGCTTGCCGAGGACCAGAGCCAGCGCCAGAGCGGCCGCGCCGGCGTTGATGTGCACCGCGGTTCCACCGGCGTAGTCGATCACGCCGATGCCGCTGTCCTCGCCGAAGAGCGTGGTACCGAGGTTCATGATCCAGCCGCCTCCCCAGACCCAGGCGGCGACCGGGAAGTAGCCGACCGTGGCGAAGATGCCGGCGAAGATCAGCCAGCTGCCGAACTTCGCGCGGTCGGCGATGGCTCCGGAGATCAGCGCGACCGTGATGATCGCGAAGGTCGCACCATAGGCGACACCGAGGAGCGCCACGTTCGATCCTTCACCCGAGGCCAGGCTCGAGAGCCCGAAGTCGGCGAAGGGGTTGCCGGCGAAGGCGGTCGGGCTGTCGACGGCGCTCATCGAGAAGCCGAAGAGAATCCACAGCACGGCGACAAGGCCGATCGAGCCGAAGCTCATCATCATCATGCTGACGACGCTCTTCGCCTTGACGAGCCCGCCATAGAAGAAGGCGACGCCGGGCGTCATGAGCAGAACCAGCGCTGTCGCGGTGATCGCCCACGAGATGTTGCCGGGAGCATCCATAGGAAAACCTCACATCCGAAGTAATTGAGAGCTTCAGTGTGACGACCTGCGGTTTCGTCAATGCGTGAGGTTTGTTTCCTCGCGGTTACAGCGCGGCTCCGCCTGTGAACATCGCGTTACGCCGATCTGCGGGCTTACGCAGAATGTGTCAGCGCGTTGAGTCGGGAGATGGCGCGCAGGTACTTCTTGCGGTACCCGCCGGCGAGCATCTCATCGGAGAAGACGGAGTCGAGACCGAGGCCGGTCGCGAGGATCGGGATCTGCGCGTCGTACACCCGGTCGACGAAGGCGACGAAGCGCAGCGCCTCCGACTGATCGGTGAGCTGACGCACGTCGCGCAGGCCCACGCCGTCCACGCCGTCGATGAGGCGGATGTAGCGCGAGGGGTGGACCTGAGCGAGGTGCCGGATCAGATCGTCGAACCGGTCATCGGAGAATGCTCCCTCCGATCCCGCGGATTCGGATGCCGCGGCGTAGGCGTCGTCGTCGAGGACCACCGCGTGCCCGTCGATCGCACGCTGGCGGAAGTCGACCCCGTCGATGCGCAGTGTCTGGAAGCTGTCCGACATCGCGTGGATCTCCCGCAGGAAGTCCTGTGCGGCGAAGCGCCCCTCGCCGAGCGCGTTCGGCGGCGTGTTGGACGTGGCGGCGAGTCGGGTTCCGGTCGGCACGAGCTCGCCCAGGAGTCGGGTCATCACCATGGTGTCGCCCGGATCGTCGAGCTCGAACTCGTCGATGCAGAGCAGGTCCGCACCTTTGAGCAGGTCGACCGTGTTCTTGTAGCCGAGCGCGCCGACGAGCGCGGTGTACTCGATGAACGAGCCGAAGTACTTCCTGCGAGCGGGCATCGCGTGATAGATCGATGCGAGCAGGTGCGTCTTGCCCACACCGAAGCCGCCGTCCAGGTACACGCCCGGCTTGAGCTCCGGCTCCTTCTTCGCCCGGCTGAAGAAGCCGCCGCGCTTGACGGGGGCTCCCCGTCCGGCGAAGCGAAGGAGTGTCTCCTTCGCCTCTTCCTGGGAGGGATACGCGGGATCGGCGCGATAGCTGTCGAAGGTGGCCGTGTCGAACTGCGGCGGCGGCACCAGGCTCGCCAGCATCTCGGGTCCGCTGACGGTCGGCTGACGCTCGGTGAGGTGCACGATTCCCGTGCGGCTGGTCGTGTCGGTCATCACGGTCCTGAATCAGGTGCTGGCCTGTGTCGAAGTCTTACGAATCGGGCGCAGGGTGCTCGGCGGGGATCTATCGTCGAAGGGACGGATCAACACTACGCCGTCCGCACCCGCCCCTCGCCCGCTCAACGCTTCGGAGATCCCATGGCCATCGAGTTCGACTCCTCCTCCCCCAAGTTCGCCGAGTACGCCGAGCCCGGTCGCCTGGTGACGACGGAGTGGCTCGCGGAACGACTGGGTGCGCCCGGGCTCGTGGTCGTCGAATCGGACGAGGACGTCCTCCTCTACGAGACCGGACACATCCCCGGAGCCGTGAAGGTCGACTGGCACACCGAGCTCAACGACCCGGTGGTGCGTGACTACGTCGACGGCGAGGGCTTCGCCGAACTGCTCGGCCGCAAGGGCATCGAACGCTCGGACACCGTGGTCATCTACGGCGACAAGAACAACTGGTGGGCCGCCTATGCCCTCTGGGTGTTCTCGCTCTTCGGTCACGAAGACGTCCGCCTGCTCGACGGCGGACGCGATCGCTGGATCGCCGAGGGCCGCGAACTCACCCGCGAGCCGGCGAACCGCCCGGCGACGGAGTACCCGATCGTCGAGCGCGACGACTCCCAGATCCGCGCCTACAAGGAGGATGTGCTCGCCCACATCGGCAGCCCGCTGATCGATGTCCGCTCGCCCGAGGAGTACAGCGGTGAGCGCACCACGGCGCCGGCCTACCCCGAGGAGGGGGCGCTGCGCGCCGGGCACATCCCGACGGCGCAGAGTGTGCCGTGGGCGAAGGCGGTCGCCGAGGACGGCGGCTTCCGCAGCCGCGCCGAGCTCGACGCGATCTACCGCGACGGGGCCGGACTGAAGGACGGTGACGACGTCGTCGCTTACTGCCGCATCGGTGAGCGCTCCAGCCACACGTGGTTCGTGCTCAAGCACCTGCTCGGCTTCGAGAACGTCCGCAACTACGACGGTTCGTGGACCGAATGGGGAAGCGCCGTACGCGTGCCGATCGTGACCGGGGCCGAGCCTGGTTCGCTCTGAACATGTGACAATGACAGGGATGAGCACGAGCGAAGTTCCTGACGCACTGGCCGAGATCCGCGACGGCTTCCTGGAGACCCCGGAGGCCGATCGCCTGCTGCTCCTGCTCGAGTACTCGGACGAACTGCCGGATGTCTCCGACGAGGTCGCCGCGCACCCCGAGATGTACGAGCGCGTCGCCGAGTGCCAGTCCCCCGTCTACATCCACGTCGAGGTGAACGACGACGTGGTGACGATGCACGCCAGCGCCCCGCCGGAGGCTCCGACGACTCGCGGCTTCGCGAGCATCCTGGTGCAGGGCATCAGCGGGCTCAGCGCCGACGAGGTGCTCGCGATCCCGAACGACTACCCGCAGACGATCGGCCTCACCAAGGCCGTGTCGCCGTTGCGCATCGGAGGCATGACGGGGATGCTGATGCGGGCGAAGAACCAGGTCAGGCAGAAGCGCTGAAGCCCTGCGCATCCAGCCAATCGGTGATCGCCGTGGTCCAGCCGGTCTGGTCGTAGTTCCACAGCTTCGTGTGCCGTGCCACCGTGAACCGCGGCATGGTCACGAGATCAGGCCGCGCCTCCTCCAGCGCGTGCGAGGAGTCCGCCGGCACGAAGCCGTCGTCGTCGCTGTGCAGGATGAGGATCGGCGCAGTCAGCTCGTCGGCGCGGGCGACCATGTCCAGACGATCGAACGGGATCGGCTCGTCCGCACCGCTGAGCCGCGCGGTGAGGGGCATCTGGAGAGCACCCATGGCGAGACCGGGGAGCGGCGGGCGGACCCCGGCCAGCTTCGCCTGGAAGCGCAGCACCGTCCGCCAGTCGACGACCGGGGACTCGAGGATGATCCCCGCGATGCGGTCGCGATGCCCGGAGGTGACCGCAGCCTGCAGCGACACCGCGCCACCCATCGACCACCCCATCAGGATCACGCGGTCCGCACCGTGGCGGAGCGCGTAGGCGATCGCCGCATCGACGTCGCGCCATTCCGAGGCTCCGAGCGCGTAGGCGCCTGCCCTGGTGCGCGGAGCTTCTCCGTCGTTGCGGTACGAGACGACCAGAGTGGGCAGGCCGGCGGCGTGCAGCACGGGAACGGCCCGCAGGCATTCGGCGCGTGTCGCGCCGCGGCCGTGCACCTGGATCACCCAGGTCGAGGACGATGCCGGGAAATACCAGGCGGGGCACGGTCCGGCGGGAGAGCCGATCAGCACGTTCTCCCAGCGCAGATGCAGCTCGCTCGGCGAGGAGTAGTAGTAGCCGCTGAACGCGGCAGCCCGATCCACCCGGGCACCGGGCTCGATCTGGGTGAGGAGCTTGCGGCGCACGCTCGTCGCGTCCGCGCTGAGGACCGCGCCGAGCTTGACGTACCCGTAGGTCCCGGTCGTGAACAGGCCGTAACGACCCGGCAGCTCCGTGTCGAGTGAGCGCTTCAGCTCGATGGTCTGGGCGCCGGTGTCCACGGCGAGGATCTCGGTGTCCGTCGTGCGGCGCATGGGCGTCACCACCCGACGGGCGACGGCGAACACGACGAGAGCAAGCGCTGCCCCGAACGCGAAGAGGGCAGGGACAAGGAGCGTAACGGCGTGCCTGAGTCTCTTCATCGCTTCCTGACTCTAGCCTGTTGCCGTGACCGCACACCCCGAGGTCGGGACCCCTTTCGAGAGCGCCGTGGCCGAACTGCGCGAGACCGCGTTCCGCGATGACATCGCGGTGCGCGAGATCACCACGCCGCAAGGGCTCGCCCCCTTCGCGATCGCCCTCGCCGCCGACGTGCGTCCGGAGGGCGACGGCGAGTCGGTGTACGGCACCGGTCGGTTCGTCCTGCTGCATGACCCCGATGAGCCGGGCGCGTGGGGTGGATCCTGGCGCATCGTGATCTTCGCCCAGGCACCTCTCGAGACCGAGATCGGCACCGACCCCCTCCTGGCCGATGTGACGTGGTCGTGGCTCGTCGATGCCCTGGACTCCCGAGACGCCGTCTATCACGCGGCCTCGGGCACTTCGACGAAGACACTGTCGAAGGGATTCGGCGGTCTCGCCGTCGAAGGAGACGGAGCACAGATAGAATTGCGGGCGTCCTGGACTCCGGAGGGCCCGTTCCGACCGCACGTCGAAGCATGGGCCGAGCTGGTCGGAATGCTGGCGGGACTTCCGCCCGGCTCCGAGGGCATCGCCGTGATCGGCGCGCGAAAGGCTGTACGTGACTGAATACTCCGTGATCTCCGACGTCGAGGAGTTCCGCGCGGCATGCACCGCGCTCACCGCCGGCACCGGGCCGGTCGCCGTGGACGTGGAGCGCGCGTCCGGCTTCCGCTACTCGCAGCGCGCCTATCTGGTGCAGGTCTTCCGGCGCGGCGCGGGCGTCTTCCTCTTCGATCCTCCGGCTGTCGGAGACTTCGCGCCGTTGCAGGCCGCCATCGGCGACGTCGAGTGGGTGCTCCATGCCGCGAGCCAGGACCTGCCGTCGTTGCGCGAGCTGGGCCTCGAACCCCCCGTGATCTTCGACACCGAGCTCGCATCCCGTCTCCTCGGACATGAGCGCGTCGGACTCGGGGCGGTCGTCGAGGACACGCTGGGCATCACGCTCAAGAAGGAGCATTCCGCGGCCGACTGGTCGACGCGGCCGCTTCCCGATTCCTGGCTCGACTACGCCGCCCTCGACGTTCTGCACCTGGTCGATGTGCGAGACGCCCTCGTCCTCGAGCTGGAGGAGCAGGGCAAGACGGAGTTCGCCGCCGAGGAGTTCGCCGCCACTCTCGCCCGCGCGCCGAAGCCGCCGCGCGAAGACCCCTGGCGTCGACTCAGCGGACTCCACCAGGTGCGCGGAGCACGAAACCTCGCCGTCGCACGTTCCCTCTGGCAGGCCCGCGAGGCATACGCACAGGACCAGGACACCTCTCCCGGTCGGCTCGTCCCCGACCGTTCACTGGTGGCCGCGGTGATGGCGAATCCGTCGTCGAAGCAGGCACTGGCCGGCATCAAGGAGTTCCAGGGCCGCGCCAGCCGCACGCAGCTCGACCGCTGGTGGCAGGCTATCGTCGACGGCCGCGCCTCCGAGGAGCTGCCCCGCGAGCGAGTTCCCAGCGACACCCTGCCTCCGCCCCGGGCGTGGGCCGACCGCAACCCCGAGGCGGATGCGCGCCTCAAGGCCGCTCGCCCCGTCGTCGAAGCAGTGGCGGAAGAGCTGGGGATGCCGACCGAGAACCTCCTCACCCCGGAGTACCTGCGCAGGGTCGCCTGGGACGTGCCGGGCGAGACAGCCGAGGACATCGCCGCCGCGCTCGCAGAGCTGGGCGCGCGGCCCTGGCAGATTGCACAGACTGCACAGAAGATCGCCGCCGCCTTTGTAGAAGCCGCGCAATCGCCCGACACCACGCCCGCACCCGCTTCGTAGGTTCGATCCAACCGATTCCTCCCCGTTTCGGAGGCTTCATAGACTGAGGCCTACGCACAAACTTGGAGGCAGAGTGGCCGAGATCTCGGACGTCTTCTTCGTCGATGGAGTGCGCACCCCCTTCGGGCGCGCCGGCGAAAAGGGCATGTACTGGAACACCCGCGCAGATGACCTCGCCGTGAAGGCGACCATCGGCCTCATGGAGCGGAACGCGGCCGTGCCGGCCGACCGCATCGACGATGTCGCGATCGCAGCGACAAGCCAGACCGGAGACCAGGGCCTCACCCTCGGCCGCTCCGTGGCGATTCTCGCCGGGCTCCCTCAGACGGTCCCCGGACTCGCTGTCGAGCGCATGTGCGCCGGTGCGATGACCAGCGTCACGACCATGGGCGCATCGATCGGTGTCGGCATGTACGACTTCGCGATCGCCGGCGGCGTCGAGCACATGGGACACCACCCGATCGGCGGCAACGCCGACCCGAATCCCCGCTTCGTGGCCGAGAAGATGGTCGATCCCGGGGCGCTCAACATGGGCGTCACGGCCGAGCGCATCTTCGACCGCTTCCCGCACCTCACCAAGGAGCGCTCCGACCGCTTCGGCATGCTGAGCCAGCACAAGGTGCAGGCCGCCTACGATGCCGGCAAGATCCAGCCCGATCTGGTGCCGGTGGCGACCAAGAGCGCTGACGGCGCGTGGGGTCTCGCCACCGAGGACGAGGGTCGCCGCCCGCAGACCACGATGGAGGACCTCGCCGCGCTGAAGACGCCGTTCCGCCCGCACGGACGCGTCACGGCCGGCACCTCCTCCCCGCTGACCGACGGAGCGACCATGTCGCTCCTCGCCGGCGGCGGTGCCGTGAAGGAGTTCGGCCTCGCCCCGAAGATGCGCATGGTTTCGTTCGCGTTCGCGGGCGTGCAGCCGGAAATCATGGGCATCGGTCCGATTCCCTCGACCGAGAAGGCCCTCCAGAAGGCCGGCCTCACGATCGCCGACATCGGGCTGTTCGAGCTCAATGAGGCGTTCGCGATCCAGGTGATCTCGCTGCTCGACCACTTCGGCATCGCTGACGACGACCCCCGCGTCAACCAGTGGGGTGGAGCGATCGCACTCGGACACCCGCTCGCGGCATCCGGCGTGCGTCTGATGATCCAGCTCGCGGCACAGTTCGCCGAGCGCCCCGATGTCCGCTACGGTCTGACAGCCATGTGCGTCGGCCTCGGCCAGGGCGGCTCGGTCATCTGGGAGAACCCGCACTACGACGGCAAGAAGAAGAAGTGAGCGCCCCTGTGACGAACTACGACGACATCGACTTCTCCCCGATTCAGGCGCTCACGGAGGGCGAGGTCATCACGCACTCCCCCGTGCGCGACATCCGTCTCGCGTCCGGCAAGGTACTCGCCCTGATCACCCTGGACAACGGTCGTGACCACACGCGTCCGAACACGCTCGGACCCGCGACCCTCACGGAGCTGGGCGAGACGCTCGACGGACTCAGGGCACGAGCCGCAGCCGGCGAGATCCAGGCGGTCGGCATCACGGGAAAGCAGTACATCCTCGCCGCCGGCGCCGACCTCTCCGACATCAGCAAGGTCGGATCTCGTGACAACGCGCGTCTGATCGCGCAGCTCGGCCACAAGGTCCTCGGGAAGTTCAGTGAGCTCGGCGTTCCGTCGTTCGCGTTCGTGAACGGCCTCGCGCTGGGCGGCGGTCTCGAGATCGCACTGAACTCGACGTACCGCACGGTCGACGCGTCGGCGGCGGCCATCGCCCTGCCCGAGGTCTTCCTGGGCATCATTCCGGGCTGGGGTGGCGCCTATCTGCTGCCGAACCTGATCGGCATCGAGAACGCCCTGGAGGTCGTCATCTCGAACCCGCTCAAGCAGAACCGGATGCTGAAGCCGCAGCAGGCCTTCGACCTCGGCGTCGTCGACGCCATCTTCCCGGCGGCGAACTATCTCGAGAACTCGCTGGCATGGGCAGACGCGGTCCTCGGCGGCAAGAAGGTCGAGCGCAAGAACGAGCCGGGCAAGATCGAGCGCCTCACCAAGTGGCCGATCGCCATCAAGATGGCGCGCGCCATGCTCGAGTCGAAGATCGGTACCGTGCCCAAGTCGCCGTACGCCGCGCTCGAGCTTCTCGACAAGGCGAAGAGCGGTACGAAGGCCGAGGGCTTCGCCCGCGAGGACGAGGCATTGGCCGAGCTCGTCACGGGCGACCAGTTCGCCGCGTCGATGTACGCGTTCGACCTGGTGCAGAAACGCGCGAAGCGTCCCGTCGGCGCCCCCGACAAGGAGCTGGCGAAGAAGGTGACCAAGGTCGGCATCATCGGCGCAGGCCTCATGGCGAGCCAGTTCGCGCTGCTCTTCGTGCGCAAGCTCCAGGTGCCCGTGCTCATCACCGACCTCGACCAGGCGCGCGTCGACAAGGGCGTCGCCTACATCCACGAGGAGATCGGCAAGCTCGAGGCCAAGGGTCGTCTCGACTCCGACTCGGCGAACAAGCTGCGCGCGCTCGTCACCGGCACGACCGACAAGAGCCTGTACGCGGACTGCGACTTCGTGATCGAGGCCGTGTTCGAAGAGGTCGGCGTCAAGCAGCAGGTCTTCGGTGAGATCGAGAAGATCATCGCCGAGGACGCGATCCTCGCGACGAACACCTCGTCGCTGTCGGTCGAGGAGATCGGCGCGAAGCTCGCACACCCCGAACGCCTCGTCGGATTCCACTTCTTCAACCCCGTCGCGGTGATGCCGCTGATCGAGATCGTGAAGACGCCGACGACCGCGGACGCCGCGCTGTCGACCGCATTCGTCGTCGCGAAGAACCTGGGCAAGAACGCGGTGCTCACCGCCGACGCGCCCGGATTCGTCGTGAACCGGCTGCTCGCCAAGGTGATGGGAGAGGCCGCCCGCGCCGTCTACGAGGGAACTCCGATCGCCGACGTCGAGAAGGCCTTCGGTCCTCTCGGCCTGCCGATGGGCCCGTTCCAGCTGATCGACCTGGTCGGCTGGAAGGTCGCCGCGCACGTGCAGGACACCATGGTGCACGCCTTCCCCGATCGGTTCTACGCCAACGAGAACTTCCACGCACTCGCCGAACTCGACGCGGTCGTCGAGAAGGACAAGGGCGGTCGTGTCGTCGGGTGGAGCAAGCAGGCGGAGAAAGTCCTCAAGGGCGCGGTCGGTAAGACCCCCGCGTCGGCGGCGACGATCCTCCAGCGCGTGCAGGACGGCCTGGCCACCGAGATCAAGCTGATGCTCGACGAGGGCGTCGTCCCGGAGGTCGAGGACATCGACCTGTGCCTGATCCTGGGCGCGGGCTGGCCGTTCATCGACGGCGGAGCATCACCGTACCTCGACCGCGAGGGTGCGTCGGAGCGGGCGTTCGGCGGCTCGTTCCACACCCCGCAGATCCGCGGCGTCGAAAACCGCTGATCGAAGGCGAGAACACGAGGGGCCGCATCGACCGATGCGGCCCCTTCGTCTATGCCTGAGGCGGTCTCGCGTCCGGCTCTCCGGACTTCGGCCAGTACGAGAGAGCCCGTTCCGCCAGCGCGGTGATCGTGAGCGAGGGATTCACCCCCGGATTGGCGGGCACCGCCGACCCGTCGACGACGTGCAGCCCGGGATGGCCCCAGACCCGGTGATAGGGATCGACGACGCCCTTCTCGCGCGTTGCGGAGATCACCGCACCGCCGAGGAAGTGCGCCGTGAGTGGGATGCCGAAGACCTCCGGCCAGGATCCGCGCGCCTCCGTCGGCACTCCGCCCTCCCGCTGAGTCCGGGCCGCGATCGCTGCGGCAGCCGTGTGGGCCTGCGGCAGATGGCTCGGATTCGGCTCGCCGTGTCCCTGAGCGCTGGTCATCACGAGGCGGCCGAATCGTCGACGCAGCGACAGCGTGAGCGAGTTGTCCGCTGTCTGCATCACCAGAGCGATGATGCCTCTCTCGCTCCACCGACGGAGAGTGCCGAGCCGGAACTGCCGCACCGGCGAACGGAGCACCTGCGCGACGACGCTGCCCAGTCGTGCGCCCAGGCGACGATCACCGGGAACCAGCACGGTCGCGAGGGCCCCCATCAGATTCGATCCCGGGCCGTAGCGGACGTTCTCGACATGGGTCCGCTCGTCGACATGGAACGAGGTGGTGATCGCGACGCCTCGCGCGAGCTCCAGGGCTTCCGGGACCTTCGTGGCGACGGCCCCGTCGAGCGCCTCGGAATTGGTGCGTGTGAGGCGGCCGACGGCATCCGAGACTCGCGGCAGCGACCCGGATGCCTTCATCCGGTGCAAGAGCTGCTGGGTTCCCCAGGTGCCGGCGGCGAGCACGACCTGGCCGGCGGTGACGGTCCGGCGCGTGTGCCGGAACCAGGAGCCGCTGCGGTGCGTCGTCACCGCGAAACCGCCGCCGGGGAGTTCCCGCACCTCGCTCACCGTGCGCAACGGCTCGATGGCCACGCCGCGTCGCTCCGCCAGGGCGAGATAGTTCTTCATGAGGGTGTTCTTCGCGCCGACGCGGCATCCGACCATGCAGTTGCCGCACAGCGTGCACCCCGTGCGGTTAGGGCCTTCGCCGCCGAAGTACGGATCGGGTGTGCGCTCCCCCGGCTTGCCGAACCACACTCCGACCGGGGCGTGGCGGAAGGTGGCGCCGACCCCGAGATCCTCCGCCGCGCCCGCCATGATCCGCTCGACCGGTCCGGTGTGCGGATAGTGCTCCACGACGCCGAGCATCCGCTTCGCGGTGGCGTAGTGCGGTGACAGCTCGGACTCCCACTCGGCGATGTCCCGCCACTGCGGGTCCTGGAAGAACGTGATCCCGGGCCGGTAGAGCGTGTTCGCGTAGTTGAGCGAGCCACCTCCGACGCCGGCTCCGGCGAGGATCATCACGTGGGGCAGCCGGTGGATGCGCTGCACGCCGTGGCATCCGAGCGCAGGCGCCCACAGATAGCGTCGGACGTTCCAGCTGGTCTTGGCGAAGTCCTCGTCTTCGAAGCGGCGGCCGGCCTCGTAGACACGCACCCGATAGCCCTTCTCGGCCAGCCGCAGCGCAGCGACGGAGCCGCCGAAGCCGGAACCGACGATCACGACATCCTCGTCGAACTCACTCATCACTCTCCCCCGGCACCATCATCGTGAGCGCGGAGGGAAGCACGGAGACCGTGCACTCGTCTTCCCCGATCCGCTCGCCGTCCGCGTACACGACGAGCCCCGGAGCGGAGACCGTCACCGTGCGCGCGCGCCGATGACCGACCTCCGGGCGCGTCAGATGGGTTCCGCGCAGCAGGAGCGGGAACAGCCGCAGCAGTCGCAAGCGGCCGAGCGGGGCGACGTGCACGACATCGAGCAGCCCGTCATCGGGGAGTGCTCCTGCGCAGATCGGCATGCCGCCACCGTAGCTCGACGTGCTGCCCACGGCGATCAGCGTGCCCGGAGCGCTCACGGCGGCCCCGTCGTCGACGGCGAGCCTGAAGGTCATGGGACGCAGGCGTACGAGTTCGATGAGCAGCGCGAGGTAGTACCGCGGCGCTCCGTGGGGCCAGCGGAGGCGGTTGGTGCGGTCACTCACCTTCGCATCGAACCCGAGCGCCGCGATCGTGAGGAACTTCCGGATGCCATCCGCAGTGCGGACCTGACCGACATCGATCGCGTGCGGCACGCCGGTGAGCGCGAGTTCCGCGGCGGCTGCCGCATCCCCGCGGGGCAGGCCGAGGGCACGGGCGAGGTCGTTCCCGGTGCCCGCAGCGACCAGGACCACGGGCACGGATGCCGCACACACCGTGTCGAGCACCCCGGACAGCGTTCCGTCGCCACCGACCACGACCAGCGCGCGCGGCTCGTCCGCGAGGGCGGCGACCGCGAGTCGCGCGGTGTCCGCCGCGGAGCCGCCCGCGTAGGTACGCACGTCTGTCCCGCGTGCGCGGAGGTGCAGGACGGCCTCTTCGGCTGCTCTCCCCCCGCGGCCCTTGCCGGAGAAGGGGTTCGCGAGCACGGCGATGTGCTCGGCCATGTCAGCGCGTCCGCTCGAGGGGGATCACAGCGCCGGGATTGAGGATGCCTGAGGGGTCCAGCTCACGCTTGATGGCGGCGAGGATGCGGATGCCGGTCTCTCCGATCTCCTCTCCCAGCCAGGCCGCGTGATCCCGTCCGACCGCGTGGTGATGGCTGATCGTGCCGCCTGCGGCGATGATCGCGTTGTTCACGCGCGCTTTGACGGGCGCCCAGACTCCGAGGGGATCGGCACGGACACCGGCGAGCACGGTGAAGTACAGCGAGGCCCCGGTCGGATAGATGTGGGACACGTGACACATGACATACGACTTCGCGCCCGCGTCGCCGAACCCGTCCTTGAGCGCGCGCTCCACGGCTGCGCGCAGCGGCTGCAGGTTCGACCAGGTCGTCGCCGTCTCCAGCGTCTCGCAGAAGACTCCGGCATCGAGCAGCGAGTCCCGCAGGTAAGGACCGTCGAAACGACCCTTCAACCACTCCTCCGCGGCACCCTCACCCGCGGAGATGCCGCCCGCGGCGACGAGATGAGCGCTGGCTCGGGCCCGCCGCTCGACGATTCCGTCGCCCTCGTAGACGGTGACGACGCTCGCGCCCTTCGCGAGCGCCTTGCCGATCCGTCCGACCTGGGCGAGGCTCACCGCGGTCTCCGCTTCATCGGATAGGCGGATGACCGTCGGACCGTCGCCTTGCTGGGCCACACGGCGCAGCGCCTCGGCTCCGCTGGCGAAGTCGGGGAAGGACCAGGACTCGAACACACGATCGCGCGGGATCGGGTGCACACGAACGCGCACCTCGGTGATCACGCCGAAGATCCCCTCCGAGCCGAGGAACACTCTGACCAGATCAGGGCCGGCAGCGGAACCGGGCGATCGTCCGAGCTCGATGTCGCCGGTCGGCGTCGCCACCCGGATGCCCGTGACCATGGTGTCGAAGCGCCCGTTCCCCGCCGAGTTCTGACCTGACGATCGGGCCGCAGCGAAACCGCCGACCGTGGCGTAGCGGAAGCTCTGCGGGTAGTGACCGAGCTCGAAGCCGTGTGCCGCGAGCAGAGCCTCGGCCTCCGGCCCCGTCGTTCCGGCGGCGAGCACCGCTTCTCCGCTGATCTCGTCGAAGCGGATCAGACCGCTGAGGCGCCGCAGATCGAGGCTCACGACCGCGTGGTGCCGGCCCCGCTCGGGGTCCAGTGCCCCCACGACGCTCGTGCCGCCGCCGAAGGGAATGACGGCCACGCCACGGGCCACCGCCACCTCGAGGCAGGCACGGACCTCATCATGATCGGCTGGACGGATCACCGCATCCGGCGCGTCCTGCTCAGCCTGTCGTCGGCGGAGAAGATCCGGAGTCGACCGTCCACCGGCGTGGCGGATCCGCGCCTGATCGGAGTCATCGACGTTCTGCAGGCCCACCGCGGCGCGGAACGCCGTGAGATCCGCGTCGGTCAGTGCCGACGCCGCCACCCGCACCGCGGAGAGCTCGACGGAGGGCTCGGGCTTGCGGATGCGTCCGAGGAGCAGCGGCAGCAGACTGCGAACCGCAAGCGGAAGATCCTTCGCTTTTGCCGGGTCACCCCAGCCGTTCCATCTCATCGACGGGTCTTCATCGACCCTGCCATTGTCTTGGCCCATGCGTTACAGTGTGACACATCATGGAAGAACGTCAACCTCGGTGGGACGCGACGCAGGCACGGATCCTCGACGCCGCCGATGCTCTGATCGAGCGTCGCGGCGTCCACGGTGTGACCATCGCCGAGCTCGCCCGCCGCGCCGACCTGAGCCGTCCGACCATCTATCGGAACTGGAGCGACGCGGACGACGTCGTCCGGGCAGCACTCCTGCGCCGCGTGGACGGCATCCTGAGCACCTTCCCCGCCCACGCGCGCACGCGCGCCGCTCTCGTCGACGATGTGCTGCGCTTCACGTCGTTGTTCCGGAACGACCCGCTCTACGCGCGCCTGCTCGCCGACGAGCCGGAGGCCTTCACCCGCTACACGCTGCAGCGCGTGGGATCGAGCCAGCGGATGATCCTGCTCTGGCTCGCGACCGCCATCGCCGCCGCGCAGACGGACGGTTCCGTCCGACCAGGCCCAGCCGACGAGATCGCCGTGATGCTGCTGCTCATCGCGCAGTCGGCCGTGCTCTCTCACGGCACCGTGGCCGAGCTCATCTCGGAGGCAGCATGGGAACGTGAACTGCGCGCGGCACTCGACGGACTGCTCCGGCCATGACCCGCGAGTCATCCGCGCTCAACGTCGCGCGACGGAGGATCGAACTGGCCCGCTCCGCCGAGGACACGGTCGACGTGCTCGTCATCGGCGGTGGGATCACGGGCGTCGGCGCTGCTCTCGACGCCGCGTCACGCGGCCTCAGCGTCACCCTGATCGAAGCAGAGGACCTCGCCTTCGGGACGAGCAGATTCAGCTCGAAACTCGTCCACGGCGGCCTCCGCTATCTCGCGACCGGTGATTTCGCCACCGCCAAGGAGAGCGCGCTGGAGCGACACCTGCTCATGACGACCATCGCACCGCACCTGATCCGCTCCCTCGGCCAACTCCTCCCGTTCAGCCCCGGGGTGACCCTGCGTCAGCGCGCGGCGGGGGCCGTCGGCATGGGCATGGGTGACCTGCTGCGGATCCGGGCGCGCACTCCCCGTTCGGCGCTGCCCGCGCCGCGGTTCGTGACCGCTCGTGCCGCCCTGGCTCTCGCACCGGCCCTCGACCGACGGCGGCTGGACGGCGGCATGCTGTCCTTCGACGGACAGCTGGAAGACGATGCGCGTCTCGTCGCCACCGTCGCCCGCACCGCGGCGAGTCTCGGTGCGCGGATCCTGACCCGCGTCCGTGCCGTCGAGCTGCGGGCAGACGGTGCGACCGCCGAGGATTCCGTCACGGGAGAGCGTCTCGAGATCAAGGCCCGCACCGTGATCAACGCGACGGGTGTCTGGGCGGGCTCGCTCGACGAGGCGATCACCGTCCGACCCAGCCGCGGTACGCACATCGTGCTCGACGCAGCTGATCTCGGGGTGCCGACCGCGGCGCTCACGATCCCGCACCCGGGATCGATCAGCCGCTACGTGTTCGCACTGCCGCAGCAGCACGGCCGTGTGATCGTGGGCCTCACCGACGAGGACGCTCCCGGCCCGGTGCCGAGCGTCGCGCAGCCGACCGAGCCCGAGATCGATTTCCTTCTCGCCACACTCAACCGGGTCCTTGCCGCGCCGATCAGGCGCCATCAGGTCCGCGGAGCCTTCGCGGGTCTGCGTCCCCTCGTCGACAACGGGTCTGATGCCACCGCCGATGTGTCGCGAAGACATCTCGTGACGGTATCCGAGGCGGGCTTCGTCACGGTGCTCGGCGGAAAGCTGACGACGTATCGCCGGATGGCTGAGGACGCCGTCGATATCGCGCTGCGGACACGCCGTTTGGATGCAGCGCCGAGCCGTACGAGCTCGTTGCGGCTCGTGGATCGCGCTGTTCCCGCATCCCGCGACCTTCTCGACGAGAGCACCGGACTGACCGATGCGGAGATCGAGTTCGCCGTTCGCGTCGAAGGCGCGATGACCGTCGACGACGTCCTGGACCGGCGCACGCGCGTCGGACTCGTGGACGCCGATCGCGAGCGGTGTCGTGCGATGGTCGCCGGCAGCGTCGCCCGCGCTCTCGCCGACATCTCCTCCTGACCGACCGCGTCCCGGCCTGCCCCGTATCCATGGCGCGGCCCCCGGAGGAACGCTCGGCGAACAGCGGATGAAATCCCCCGGATGAAGCGCCCCGCCGGCGTCGCATCCCGCCTGAACACTGCACAGTGGTGTCATGGACATGCTCTTCACGATGCTGGGCGGCAAGGGGATGTCGGGGCTGCTGAAGACCGGCACGGCCATCCTCACCACGCTCCTGGTCCTTCCTGCGCTCCTCAAGCTCTTCGTCGTGACGGTGGATGAGGGCTGGGCAGCGATCCGGACGCGCAACGGCAAGCCGATCATCCGCAATCGTCCGCAGCGGCGCCCGACCACCAGGGGCGGCGCGGTCGGCGAGGTCGTGGTGCTGGACCCGGGTTCCCACGGTGCGTTCCCACTGTTCTACTGGTACCGGCTCATCGACGTGCGGTGCCGAGCGACCGATCTTCCTGCACGTGAGATGAGCGGGGCCAGCGGCCATCAGCACCGGGTACATGCGTCATTCGAGTGGCGCCCCATACCGACCGGACGAGATCTGCGCGTCTTCGAGCTCGATGTCGTGAACGTCAAGGAGCGCGCGTCGAACATCGTCGGCGCGGCTCTGAGAGATGTGATCCGCGGGCTCGACGGCGCCGAGCTGCCGCACAACGACGAGGTCAACACCCGGGTCCTCGCGGCCAGCGCGGAAGAGGTTCGTCGGGCCTGCGGCGTGGAGCTCGTGCGCGTCATGGTGACCGGCGATGCCCTCACGGACGGTTACCTGCTGTCCACCGCGCTCCGCGAGGTCGACCGTGGTGCGCAGGCCGTCGCCGCACTGCACGCGCTGAACTGACGCCGGGCGCGAGCTCGGCTCCTACTTGTCAGCGCCTTTCGTGCAGCGGAAGGTCGATGGTCCCGGTCTCCCCCGCGTGACGAGCCTTCGGGATACGCGTCCCCAGCACCTGCGACACGATGTCCTGTGCGATCTTCGGTGCCGTGAGCCCGGCATCGGCCAGGATCTGGTCGCGGGAGGCGTGATCGATGAACTCGTCGGGGAGGCCCAGCTCGTCGACCGCCGTATCGATGCCGGCCTCACGAAGGACCTGACGGACGCGCGTGCCGATGCCGCCGACACGGATGCCGTCCTCGAGCGTGATCACGAGGCGATGATGAGCCGCGAGTTCGACGATCGACGGCTGCACCGGAATCGCCCAGCGCGGATCGATGACGGTGGCACCGATCCCCTGAGCCCGGAGGCGGTCGGCGACGTCGATCGCGAGAGCAGCGAAGGGGCCGATGGCGACGATGAGCACGTCTTCGGATTCGCCGCGGGCGAGCACGTCGACGCCATCGCTCAGGCGTTCGATCGCGGGCAGATCCGCGGCCACCTCGCCCTTCGGGAAGCGGATGACGGTCGGCGCATCGGTCACGGCGACCGCCTCGTCGAGGGCTTCGGTGAGCCGCGCCCCATCACGAGGCGCGGCGATGCGGATGTGCGGCACGATCTGCAGCATGGCGAGGTCCCACATCCCGTGGTGGCTGGGGCCGTCGGGGCCGGTCACTCCCGCTCGGTCGAGCACGAAGGTGACCCCTGCGCGGTGCAGGGCCACGTCCATCAGCACCTGGTCGAAAGCTCGCCCCATGAAGGTGGCGTACAGCGCCACGACGGGGTGCAGACCCCCGTAGGCCAGTCCGGCGGCAGACGCCACCGCATGCTGCTCGGCGATCCCCACGTCATACACCCGGTCGGGGAACCGCTCGGCGAACGGCGCCAGACCTGTCGGGCGCAGCATGGCGGCCGTCATCGCGATGACGTCGTCCCTGCGCTCACCCACCGAGACGAGAGCATCGGAGAAGACGTCCGTCCAGCCGCGCCCCCCGGACGACAGCGTCTCGCCGGTCGTCGGATCGATGCGGCCGACGGCATGGAACTGGTCGGCGTCGTCGTCGCGCGCCGGCTGGTATCCCCGGCCTTTCTCGGTGATCGCGTGCACGATGACCGGTGCGCCGAACGACTTCGCGAGTTCCAGCGTCTCGAGGAGCGCAGGAAGATCGTGCCCGTCCACCGGACCGAGGTACTTGATGTCGAGATTGGAGTACAGCGCCTCGTTGTTGGTGAACCGCGACAGGAAGCCGTGCGTGCCGCCACGGACGCCGCGGAACACAGCACGCCCGACGGGACCGAACGCGCGGAAGAGGCGGTCGGAACGCTGGTGGAGGTCCTTGTACGCGGCGGCGGTGCGCACCCTGTTCAGGTACCGCGACATCCCGCCGATCGTCGGCGCGTAGGACCGCCCGTTGTCGTTGACGACGATCACGAGGTTGCGGTCGTTGTCGTCGGAGATGTTGTTCAACGCCTCCCACGTCATGCCACCGGTGAGCGCGCCGTCGCCGACCACGGCGACCACGTGACGGTCGGCTCGCCCTGTCGCGGTGAGGGCCCGGGAGATGCCGTCGGCCCAGCTCAGCGAACTGGACGCATGAGAGGACTCCACCACGTCATGGGCGCTCTCGCCGCGCTGAGGGTACCCGGCGAGGCCGCCGCGGACGCGCAGGGCCGAGAAGTCCTGTCGGCCGGTGAGCAGCTTGTGCACGTAGGACTGGTGGCCGGTGTCGAAGATGAACGGATCATCAGGCGAGGAGAAGACCCGATGCAGGGCGATCGTCAGCTCGACCACACCGAGGTTCGGGCCGAGGTGCCCGCCGGTTCGCGAGACGTTCTCGACGAGGAACGCGCGGATCTCCGCGGCGAGCTCGGCGAGCTGGTCTGTGGACAGCGCGTCCAGATCACGGGGTCCTGAGATGCTCGGAAGAATGGGCATCTGCACCTCCTCACAGGCTCCGTCAGAAGCGCCCGACGGCGGTGCGGGCGCCCCTCGATCCTACCCCGCCCCTGTCTCGGAGCACGGTGAACCGGTGCCCCCTTGACACGACGGAGGGGCTCGGATCCGAAGACCCGAGCCCCTCCGTCTGCGCGATCAGACCAGCGAACGCAGCACGTACTGCAGGATGCCGCCGTTGCGGTAGTAGTCGGCCTCGCCGGGTGTGTCGATGCGGACGACCGCGTCGAACTCGATCGGCTGCTTGCCCTCGGGCGAGTTCTCGCTCGGAGTGGCCGTGACCTTGACCGTCTTCGGCGTGACACCGTTGTTGAGCTCTTCCAGGCCCGAGATCGACACGATCTCGGTGCCGTCGAGGCCCAGCGACTCCCAGCTCTCGCCTGCGGGGAACTGCAGCGGGACGACGCCCATGCCGATCAGGTTCGACCGGTGGATGCGCTCGAAGCTCTCGGTGATGACCGCCTTGACGCCCAGAAGGCTCGTGCCCTTGGCCGCCCAGTCACGCGAAGAACCGGAACCGTACTCCTTGCCACCGAAGATGACGAGGGGCGTGCCCTGCTCCTGGTAGTTCATGCTCGCGTCGTAGATGTACGACTGCGGGCCACCGGGCTGGGTGAAGTCACGCGTGAATCCACCCTCGACGACCTGTCCGTCGTTGACGGCCGCGACCATCGCGTTCTTCAGACGGATGTTCGCGAAGGTACCGCGGATCATGACCTCGTGGTTGCCGCGGCGCGAGCCGAAGGAGTTGAAGTCCTTGCGGTCGACGCCGTGCTCCGTGAGGTACTGGGCCGCAGGCGTGCCGGCCTTGATGTTTCCGGCGGGCGAGATGTGGTCGGTGGTCACCGAGTCGCCGAGCGTCGCCATGACGCGCGCACCCTCGATGTCCTTCACCGGCGTGAGCTCCATCGTCATGCCGTCGAAGTACGGCGCCTTGCGGACGTAGGTGGAGTGCTCGTCCCACTGGAAGATCGCGTCATCCGGAGTGGGCAGGCTGCGCCAGCGCTCATCTCCGTCGAAGACGGTCGCGTACTGCTTGATGAACTGCTCACGCGAGATCGAGGAATCGACGAGCTCCTGCACCTCGGCCGGGGTGGGCCAGATGTCCTTCAGGAAGACGTCTTCGCCGTCGGTGCCCTTGCCGAGCGCGTCGTTCTCGAAGTCGAAGTGCATCGACCCGGCCAGCGCGTAGGCGATGACCAACGGCGGGCTGGCGAGGTAGTTCATCTTCACGTCGGGGCTGATGCGCCCCTCGAAGTTGCGGTTTCCCGAGAGGACGGCCGTGACGGCGAGGTCGTGCGAGTTGATCGCCTCCGAGACCTCTTCGATCAGCGGACCCGAGTTGCCGATGCAGATCGTGCAGCCGTAGCCCACGGTGTAGAAGCCGAGGCCCTCGAGATCCTTGTCGAGGCCGGACTTCTCGTAGTAGTCGGTGACGACCTTCGAGCCGGGTCCGAGCGTGGTCTTGACCCACGGCTTCTGCTTCAGGCCCTTCTGGAGCGCCTTGCGGGCCACGAGGCCTGCCGCGATCATCACCGACGGGTTCGACGTGTTGGTGCACGAGGTGATGGCGGCGAGCGTGACGGCGCCGTTGTCGAGGATGTACTTCTCCCCCGACGGCGTCGTGACCGGAACCGGCTTCGAGGCGTTCGCGGGAGCACCGCTGTTGATGTGCACGGGGCGCGTGGTCGGCTCTTCCTCGCCGGGCACCGAGCCGGGGTCGGAGGCCGGGAAGGAATGCTTCGACTCCAGGTCGACGATGTCGTCGGAGGTGGACGCGGACGTGTACCCGAGGATGTCCTGCTCGAACTGCGCCTTGGCCTCGGAGAGCAGGATGCGGTCCTGCGGACGCTTCGGACCGGCGATCGAGGGGACGACGGTGCCGAGGTCGAGCTCGAGATACTCGCTGAAGGTCGGCTCGACACTCGCGTCGTGCCAGAGCTTCTGCTCCTTGGCGTAAGCCTCGACGAGCGCGACGGCCTCTTCGCTGCGCCCGGTGAGGCGCAGGTACTCGAGGGTGACGTCGTCGATCGGGAAGATCGCGGCGGTCGAGCCGAACTCCGGCGACATGTTGCCGATGGTGGCACGGTTGGCGAGCGGCACCGAGGCGACGCCCTCACCGTAGAACTCGACGAACTTGCCGACGACACCGTGCTTGCGCAGCAGATCGGTGATGGTGAGCACGACGTCGGTCGCGGTGACACCGGCGGGGATCTCTCCCGAGAGCTTGAAGCCGACGACGCGCGGGATGAGCATCGACACGGGCTGGCCGAGCATGGCCGCTTCGGCCTCGATGCCGCCGACGCCCCAGCCCAGCACACCCAGGCCGTTGACCATCGTGGTGTGCGAGTCGGTGCCGACACAGGTGTCGGGGTATGCGCGGAGCACGCCGTTCACATCGCGGTCGTAGATGACCTTGGCCAGGTGCTCGATGTTCACCTGGTGCACGATGCCGGTTCCGGGCGGGACGACCTTGAAGTCGCTGAACGCCGTCTGGCCCCAGCGCAGGAACTGGTAGCGCTCACCGTTGCGCTCGTACTCGATCTCGACGTTGCGCTCGAGAGCGTTCTCCGAACCGAACAGGTCGGCGATGACGGAGTGGTCGATGACCATCTCGGCGGGCGAGAGCGGGTTGATCTTGTTCGCGTCTCCGCCGAGGGCGGTCACGGCCTCGCGCATCGTGGCGAGGTCGACGATGCAGGGAACGCCGGTGAAGTCCTGCATGACCACACGGGCCGGCGTGAACTGGATCTCGGTGCTCGGCTCTGCCGCGGCATCCCACGAACCGAGAGCCTCGATCTGCGCCTTCGTCACGTTCGCACCGTCCTCGGTGCGAAGCAGGTTCTCCAGGAGGACCTTGAGACTGAAGGGGAGCTTCTCGAAACCGGGCACCGTGTCGATGCGGAAGATCTCGTAGTCGGTGCTGCCGACTGTCAGGGTGCTCTTGGCACCGAAGCTGTTCACCGTGGACACGAATCCGTCTCCTTCTATTCGGATGGGAGCGACAGGCGCCTCCATCTTGCTCGCCAGCGAGCCCCTGCGGCTAGCAAGGCGGACCTAACCAGTCTGCCCCGCACAGCTCACCGGCGAAAGCCTGCGATTTATCTTGATGTCAAGATAAATCTATCACGCCTCGGGGGCGCCTTCGCGCGCGGGCTCGCGCGGGTGGAGCGCGCGGACCACCAGCCAGGTGACGGCGATGAGCGGTGCGAACAGCGGCAGCCCCATGATGAGCTTGAGCGTGCCCAGCGCGGTGACGTCGCCGGCGAGGTAGAGCGGAAGCTGCACCGCCAGACGTGCGAAGAACAGCGCGGCCCAGGCGATCCCGAGCCAGAAGTAGGCACGCCGCTTGCGCCGATCGTTCCGCCAGGTCGTGCCCTCCCCCATCAGGAAGCCTGCGGCGAGACCGATCAGCGACCAGCCGATCAGCGCGGACACCAGGATGACCGAGCCGTAGACGGCGTTCGTGATGAGTCCGGGGACAAAGTTGTCCGCTCCGCGCCCCGTCCACAGAGCGAGTGCGGCCGCGGCGACCGCGGCGATGAGTCCACCGAGCGCGGCGGACGGCGGGGACTTCTGCACGAGGCGCACGATCGTGAAGAGCGCGGCAAGGCCCACTGAGATCCCGAGGGACAGGATCAGCGGCTCGGGGCGGATGGTGAAGAGGATGACGAACGCGAGGCTGGGGACAACCGACTCGAGGATGCCTCGCCACCCGCCCATCGCGGACCAGACGACCTTGTGCGTGCTGGCGCTCTCTGCGGGATCGAGCCCGGCACGACGTGCGGCTCCTCCGAGCGCCGCTCCGAGGAGCTCGGACGTGCTCTTCTCGCGATCGGCGTCCGGTTCCGGAGTGGTCACGCGGAGCCCGGGGTCGCCGGCATCTTCAGCGGGATGAGATCGCGCGGGGGCATCGGAGCGCCGCCGCGGACGACCACGATCGAGCGGAAGAGATCTTCCACCTTCTCCGCCGCATCCGGGTCGGAGGCGCCTGCTCCACCGATCACGCCGCGGAGGAACCAGCGCGGACCGTCGATGCCGATGAAGCGCGCGAGACGCAGGCCGGATCCTTCTGCGGCCGTGGCGGGGACCTCGGCAAGGAGTTCCTTGCCCAACGGGCCCTCCCGCTCTTCGACTCGACCGCCCTGCGCCTTCACCTGATCGCGGAGCTGCACGCGGGTCTCGTCCCACAGCCCACCGGTGCGCGGGGCCGCGAACGGCTGCACCTGGAGGGAGGAGTCGGCGTAGTCGAGCCCGACCGCGACGATGCGCTTCGACTGCTCCTCGACCTCGAGCCGAAGGTTCAGGCCTTCGCGCGGGAGGATCTTGATGCCGCCCAGGTCGATGTACGGGCGGACCGGGTTCGCCTCGGAGTCGTCGAAGGGACCGTCGGTGGCACGATTCAGAGGTGCCGACTTCGAAGGGGTCTCGTTGTTGTCAGTCATGGGCCTGTCCTGCTTCGTTCTGGTGGGTCGCTGCCTGATATCCGGTGGAACCGAATCCACCGGCACCGCGAACACTGTCCGGCAGCTCGTCGACCGGGATGAACGTGGCGCGCGTGACCGGCATGATGATCAGCTGCGCGATACGATCGCCGACCGCCACATCGTACGCGCTCCTGATATCGGTGTTGATCAGGCTCACCTTGATCTCCCCGCGGTAGCCGGCGTCGACGGTTCCAGGAGAGTTGACGATCGAGATCCCGTGCTTGGCCGCGAGTCCGCTGCGCGGCACGACGAATGCCGCAAAGCCGTCGGGGAGCGCGATGCGCACTCCGGTGGCCACGAGCGCCCGTTCCCCCGGCTCCAGATGCACGGCCTCGGCCGCGACCAGATCGGCTCCCGCATCTCCCGGATGTGCGTACCCGGGGACCACTGCGGCGATAATGGGGACATCAACGGAATCGGTCACCCCATGAGGCTAATGCAGAACCCCGCCACAGACGCACGCCCCCACTACCGCGAACGACTCGCCCCCAGCCTCTGGCTGCTCGTGACCGTCGCGGTCGCGGGGCCGATGGTGTCACTCGTCTTCGTGCCGGTCGGTTCGACCGTCGCACTGATACTCGGTGCGGCCGTGTCGGCGCTGCTGGTGTTCGCCTTCATCGCGGCGACGCCGATCGTCTCCGTCGAGGGCACGACCCTGCGCGCGGGCCGCGCGCACATCGACGCGAAGTTCCTCGGCGAGCCCGTGGCACTGAGCGGCGAAGAGGCCAGGCAGGCGCGGGGCCCCGGTCTTCCGGCCCGGGGGTGGCACCTCATCCGCGGCGGGATCGACGGGATCGTCGTGGTCCCGAATCTCGACCAGGACGACCCCGTCGACGCGTGGACGATCTCCACGCGCACGCCTGACCGTCTGGCCGCGGCCATCCGCGCCGCCCAGGGCTGACAACCGCACCCCGTAGACGACAGCGCGCCCCTGACCGCGGAGGTCGGGGGCGCGTGAGACGTCGCTCGAAGTGTCTGCTCAGGCAGCGCACTCCTTGCAGATGGGCCCGGATGCGCCCTCGTGGTCGAGCTGCGAGCGGTGCTTCACGAGGAAGCAGCTCATGCATGTGAACTCGTCCTGCTGCGCGGGCAGCACGACGACATCGAGCTCGAGATCGGAAAGGTCGGCACCCGGAAGGTCGAAGTTCGACGGGTTGTCGGAGTCTTCGTCCCCGCTAGAGCCGGAAGATTTGTCCGGCACACGCTCCTTGAGGGCTTCGATCGACTCGGAGTCGTCTTCGCTCTTTCGGGGGGCGTCGTAATCGGTTGCCATGCGGTAGATCTCCACTTTCATGGTGCGAGTGGGTGGTGCGCCGTCGGGTATTCGGCGGCCATAGTTTGCACGACCCGAGGAGATAACGCAAATGCTCGTCCGTGCGACAGAGCAAACTCACGGCACGCCCAGGGTATTCCCGGCTCGGGAGCCCCCTGCGTGACACCATGAACGAACACCCATCAGAGGGGCATTCGCATGGAAAACGTCACCATCGTCGGCACAGAAGCAGGAGTCCTCGTACTCGCGACCGAGTCGGGCGAGCGGTTCGCGCTGCCCATCGACGACATGCTGCAGCGGGAGATCCGCCGCGCCACTCGCCAAGCCGAGCCGACCGCGCAGAAACTCGCCGCGAGCCCGCGTGACATCCAGGCGCAGATCCGCGCCGGGCTCACCGCGGTCGAGGTCGCCGAACTGCTCGGGATCAGCGTCGACGACGTCGCGCGGTTCGAAGGTCCGGTGCTCGCCGAGCGCGAACACGTCATCGGTCAGGCGCTCGCCGTGCCGGTACTCATCGGAAGCGAGGTCGAACCCGACGCGCAGCCGACGTTCGGCGCCGCCGTCCGGGCCAAGCTCGCCGACCTCGAGGCGACGTCCGAGCGCTGGGCGAGCTGGAAAGAGGACTCCGGCTGGACCATCAAGCTGGAGTTCACCTCCAACGACGTCGAGCACGACGCCCGGTGGAGCTTCGACCCCCGCCGCAGCGCTCTCTCGCCCCTGAACGCGGACGCGACCCAGCTCTCGCGCCAGGGTTCCCTGCCCGAAGGTCTCATTCCGCGCCTCCGTGCCGTCGAGGCCGACCGGATCACCTCGCCCTACAAGGACGAGAGCCGTTTCGACTCCGGTGCGTTCGGCCCGCGGCTGCTGCCGACGCCCGAGGCCGAGTTCGAAGACCCTTCTCTGCCCGAGCGCTCCGACGTCGCCGCGCAGGATGCGGCGATCAAGCGAGCGCCGGACACTCAGACCACGAGCCCCGAGACGGCCGATCTCCTCGAGGCACTCCGTCGCCGCCGGGGTCAGCGCGAAACGGCTCCACTGCTCGATGAGACCGACGACAGCTCGCACTCCGAGCCGAGCCCGATCTCGCTCTTCGACGCTTTCGAGCAGGCGGATGAGCCGGAGCCCCCCAAGCCTGCACCCGAATCGACGACGCCGGAATCCGGCGACGGCAGCGGCCGGCGACGTCGGCGGAATGCCATGCCCTCGTGGGATGAGATCGTCTTCGGAGCGCGCACCGACGAGTGATCCCGGGTTCGGGGTGTGGTTCGCGGCACCGTCAGCGGGCGAAAGCGCCGAACCGGATGAGCGGCACCTGTCGTTCCTCCGGGGTGACGGCTCCGTGCTGGCCGATCATCCCGCGCCCACGCTGGTCTGCAGCCGTGCCGTCATAGATGGCCCAGGCACCTCGTGAGATGGCCAGGACGTCGCCGATCCGTGACGCTGCGGCATCCGTCACGGTAGGACCGAACAGTCCGCCTCGGATCGCCTCCTCCCGCGTGACGACATCGGCCACGGCCTCGAGATCGGCGCGCCAGCGGGCGATCACCGCGGCAGCGTCGGCTTCGGGGTCGAGGTAGGCGTGGAGCATCCGTGGCTCACCACCGACATGGCGAGTGCCGACGAGATGCTCCTCCTCGAGGACGACCTGCCGATTCGCGGGCACATCGACCATCCCGTGGTCGGACGTCACGAGAACTCCGACGCCCGGGGGCACGCGCACCGAGAGCGCCGCATCGATCTCCTCCAGCGCTGCTACCCACTCCCCCGACGCGACCCCGTGCTTGTGCCCCGCCTTGTCGACCTCCGGCAGGTAGCAATAGACCAGGGAACCCTGATGGGTTCGCGCGAGTTCGTAGGCGACCTGGACGCGCTCAGCCGGCGTCGCCGCTGCGACGAAATCCGCGCCGCGGAGCGTCGCCTTCGTGAAGCCGCTGTGCGCGTAGGCGGCGAGGCCGACGGCGAAGCTCGCTCGCGCGTCCTGCGCTGCCCGCTCGAAGACCGTCGGTGCGGGCTGCCAGGTCAGCGGGTCCAGCCCATCGCTCTCCCAGCCGCTCAGCTGGTTGACCAGGACATCCCGGCTCGCATCCACGACGCGATACCCGACGAGCCCGTGCTCACCAGGCCACACCCCGGTGACGATGCTCGTGAGAGCCGCCGCCGTCGTGGAGGGGAAGACGGACTGGGCGACATCCTTCCTGGTCATCCCCGCGGTCAGAGCACGAGCATGCCCGCTGTGCCCGCGGAGACTGATCGCGCCGAGCCCGTCGACGACGACGAGGACGACCGACTCCGCGCGCGGAAGCACCTCGGATTCGCCGCGCAGCGCGGCGAACAGGTCGTCCGCCACCCCGACGACGCTCCGGGCGCTCGGCGGCACGGACGGTAGCATGAGGGACATCCGAGCCAGTCTGACACAGGCTCCCGTACGCCTTCAGGAAGTCCATGCCGAAAACTCCGCCGCCCGAGCCCGTCGAGGAGCGCATCCAGGACATCGATCTCTCCACCGAGATGCAGGGCTCGTTCCTCGAGTACGCGTATTCGGTGATCTACTCGCGCGCCCTCCCCGACGCGCGAGACGGGCTCAAGCCCGTACAGCGCCGCATCCTCTACCAGATGGCCGAGATGGGCCTGCGCCCCGACCGCGGCCACGTGAAGAGCGCCCGCGTCGTCGGCGAGGTGATGGGAAAGCTCCATCCCCACGGCGACTCGGCGATCTACGACGCACTCGTACGCCTCGCCCAGGAGTGGGCACTGCGCGTGCCCCTGGTCGACGGACACGGCAACTTCGGCTCGCTCGACGACGGCCCTGCTGCCGCCCGATACACCGAGGCGCGTCTCGCGGCAGCCGCCCTCGCGCTGACCGAGAACCTCGACGAGGACGTCGTCGACTTCATCCCGAACTACGACGGGCAGTTCCAGCAGCCGGCGGTGCTGCCTGCGGCGTTCCCGAACCTCCTGGTCAACGGCGCGAGCGGCATCGCGGTGGGCATGGCGACCAACATGGCGCCCCACAACCTGATCGAGGTGGTCGCCGCCGCGACGCATCTGCTCGAGAATCCGGACGCCACGACCGAGGATCTGATGGAGTTCGTCCCCGGCCCCGACTTCCCCTCCGGGGGAATCCTGATGGGTCTGGACGGGGTCAAGGATGCGTACACGAACGGGCGCGGAGCGCTCAAAGTCCGCGGAAAGACCTCGATCGAACCGCTCGGTCCGCGCCGCACCGGGATCATCGTCTCGGAGCTGCCGTATATGGTCGGCCCCGAGCGCCTGATCGAGAAGATCCGCGACGCGGTCCAGGCGAAGAAGCTGCAGGGGATCAGCGACGTCACCGACCTCACGGACCGCAACCACGGGCTGCGCGTCGCGATCGGTGTCAAGACCGGCTTCGACCCCAACGCGGTGCTCGAGCAGTTGTACCGCCTGACACCGCTGGAAGACTCCTTCAGCATCAACAACGTCGCCCTCGTCGACGGTCAGCCGCGCACACTCGGCCTCAAGGAGATGCTGAGCGTCTACGTGGGGCACCGTCTCGAGGTGATCACTCGTCGAAGCAGGTACCGTCTCGCACGGCGTGAAGCGCGACTGCACCTCGTCGAGGGTCTGCTCATCGCGATCCTCGACATCGACGAGGTCATCCAGGTCATCCGGTCGTCCGACGACTCCGAGCAGGCACGCACGCGTCTGCGCTCGGTTTTCGATCTGAGCGAGCTGCAGGCCGAGTACATCCTCGAACTGCGGCTGCGTCGCCTCACCAAGTTCTCCCGCATCGAGCTGGAGACCGAGCGCGACGCCCTGCTGGCGGAGATCGCCGCACTCCGAGAACTCCTGGGCAGCCCCGTGCTGCTCCGTACCGTGGTGGCCAAGGAACTCGACGCCGCCGCCGACGCGTACGGAACCCCGCGACGCACTCTGCTGATGAACGCCGCGCCGCCCAAGCCGCGCGCCACGAAGGGCGCGGTCGACCTGCAGATCGCCGACGCCCCGACGGTGCTCGTGCTCTCGACCACGGGTCGGACGGTCCGCGTCGATCTCGGCGAAGGCCAGGAACTCGCCCTCCCCGCACGCCGTAGCAAGCACGATGCGATCCTGACGACGGTCGAGACCACGGTCCGCGCCGACCTGGGAGCGCTCACCAGCCTCGGCCGGGTCGTGCGCTTCTCCCCCGTCGATCTCCCGTCCGTACCGGCCACATCGGTCCAGCTCGCCGCGGGCACACCGTTGCGCGACTACCTCGGCATCACCGCCAAGAGCGAGCGCGTGGTCGGATTCGTCCGCTTCGACAGCGAGATCCCGATCGCACTGGGCACGGCGCAGGGCACGGTCAAGCGCATCGTCCCGTCGTCGCTCCCGGTCCGACCCGACCTCGAGGTCATCGGCATGAAGCCCGGCGACACGGTCGTCGGTGCCGCCGAGGCACCGGACGACGCCGAGCTCGTGTTCGTCACGACCGACGCGCAACTGCTGCACTTCGCCGCGTCTGCCGTACGCCCCCAGGGCGCACCCGCGGGCGGCATGGCGGGTGTGAAGCTCGGCGCCGGCGCCTCCGTGCTCTTCTTCGGCGCGGTCGATCCCACGGCCGAGACGGTCGTCGCGACGGTCTCCGGGGGCGAGAGCATCCTGCCGGGAACCGATCCGGGTCGCGCCAAGGTGTCCTCGTTCACGGAGTACCCCGCCAAGGGCCGCGCCACAGGCGGCGTGCGCGCCCACGCGTTCCTGAAAGGCGAGGATCGTCTCACGGTCGCCTGGGTCGGGCAGAACCCCCCGCAGGCCGTCGACCCGACCGGGGCGGTTCGCAAGCTCCCTGAGGCGGGAGCACGGCGGGATGCCTCCGGTCAGCCGATCGACGGCGTGATCGGCAGCATCGGCCGCACTCTCGTCTGAGTTCGCCGGAGGCCGCGGATCACCGCGAGCCTCCGGTCCGGCTCAGGCGTCGATCGACTCTCGCGAAAGCCGGTCGGAGGAGTCGATGATGAACTCGCGGCGAGGTGCCACCTCGTTGCCCATGAGCAGCTCGAACACGCGACCCGCGGCCTCCGCATCCTCCATGCGCACACGACGCAGCAGACGACCGGAGCGGTCCATGGTCGTGTTGGCGAGCTGCTCGGCATCCATCTCTCCGAGGCCCTTGTAGCGCTGGATCGGCTCGTGCCAGCGCTTGCCCGCCTTGCGGAGCTTCGCGAGGAGCGCGTGCATCTCCTGCTCGCTGTACGTGTAGATGGTCTCGTTCGGCTTCGACCCGGGGTTCATGACGATCACGCGGTGCAACGGCGGCACGGCCGCGAACACGCGTCCGTGCTCGATCAGGGGACGCATGTAGCGGAAGAAGAGCGTGAGCAGCAGGGTGCGGATGTGCGCGCCGTCGACGTCGGCGTCGCTCATCAGGATCACCTTGCCGTAGCGCGCCGCATCGATGTCGAAGGTCCGACCGGAGCCGGCGCCGATCACCTGGATGATCGATGCGCACTCGGCGTTCGAAAGCATGTCGCCGACCGAGGCCTTCTGCACGTTGAGGATCTTGCCGCGGATCGGCAGCAGGGCCTGGAACTCACTGTTGCGCGCGTTCTTGGCAGTGCCCAGAGCCGAGTCTCCCTCGACGATGAAGAGCTCGCTGCGCTCCACCTCGTTCGTGCGGCAGTCGACGAGCTTCGTCGGCAGCGTGGACGACTCCAGCGCATTCTTCCGGCGTTGGGTCTCCTTATGAGCGCGCGCCGAGACGCGGGCCTTCATCTCGGAGACGACCTTGTCGAGCAGCTGCGAGGCCTGGTTCTTGTCGTCGCGCTTGGTCGAGCTGAAGCGCTGCGCCAGGTCTTTCCGGATCACCTGGGCGACGATCTGCCGAACGGCCGGAGTTCCGAGCACCTCTTTCGTCTGGCCTTCGAACTGCGGCTCGGGCAGATTGACCGTCAGCACGGCGGTGAGCCCGGCGAGCACATCGTCCTTCTCGAGCTTGTCGTTGCCGACCTTGAGACGGCGGGCGTTCTGCTCGACCTGCGTGCGGAGCACCTTGAGGAGCTCCTGCTCGAATCCCTGCTGATGGGTACCGCCCTTGGGCGTGGAGATGATGTTGACGAAGGAGCGGACCCTGGTGTCGTAACCGGTGCCCCAGCGCAGCGCGATGTCCACCGCGCACACACGCTCGACCTCGGTGGCGATCATGTGCCCGTCTGCCTGCAGGACCGGGACGGTCTCCTTGAAGGTACCTTCGCCCTGGATTCGCCAGTTGTCGGTGACCGGAGGGTCAGTGGCGAGGTAGTCGACGAACTCCGAGATGCCACCTTCGTAGAGGTAGGACGTCACGGTGGGACCGACCGTGGTCGTCTCGCCATCGGCATCCGGGACGGGGACGACCTGCCCTGCGGCGCGCTCGTCCTTGACGAGGATCTCCAGCCCGGGGACGAGGAACGCCGTCTGACGGGCTCTGGTCTCGAGCTCGCCGAGCTGGAACGCAGCGTCCTTGGTGAAGATCTGCCGGTCGGCCCAATAGCGCACACGGGTTCCGGTGACCCCGCGCGGAGCCTTGCCGATGACGCGGAGTTCGCTGTTGTCCTCGAACGGAGTGAAGGGGGCGTCCGGTCGCTTCTCCCCGGAGTCCTTGAAGATGCCGGGCTCGCCGCGGTGGAACGACATCGCGTACGTCTTGCCCCCGCGATCCACCTCGACATCGAGACGCTCGGAAAGCGCGTTGACGACCGAGGCGCCGACGCCGTGCAGACCGCCGGAGGCCGCGTAGGAGCCACCGCCGAATTTTCCGCCGGCGTGCAATTTGGTGTAGACGACTTCGACACCGGTGAGACCGGTGCGCGGCTCGACGTCGACGGGGATGCCGCGACCGCGGTCATGCACCTCGACGCTGCCGTCGGCATGCAGGATGATGTCGATCTTCGTGCCGTTCCCGGCGACGGCCTCGTCGACGGAGTTGTCGATGATCTCCCAGAGGCAGTGCATGAGCCCGGGAGATCCGTTCGAGCCGATGTACATCCCGGGGCGCTTGCGGACGGCCTCGAGGCCTTCTAGCACCTGGAGATGATGGGCGGAGTACTCGGCATTCACAATCTCCGAGTCTAATCTCGAATGCCTGTTCGACCCGGCCGA
This sequence comes from Microbacterium sp. MYb66, assembly GCF_002979435.1. Taxonomy (GTDB): domain Bacteria; phylum Actinomycetota; class Actinomycetes; order Actinomycetales; family Microbacteriaceae; genus Microbacterium. Next base: position 53,575 of record NZ_PCOV01000009.1, read on the forward strand.
CACTCCCCACGAGCCGCCAGCCGAGGACGCTCCCGTACGCGCTGAGCGAAACACGCCGCAAACCGGGCATGCGCACAGGCAGGGCGTGGTTGTATTGACCAAATCCCCCAGCGAAGCCGACACCCGAGGAGGCACCGAGATGAACGCAACGACCGAACGTGACACCTCCACCATCGAGTTCCGTCTGACCGCCGCCGATCGCTGTGATTCCTGTGGTGCTCAGGCGTACATCGCCGCCGAGGTCAACGGCTCCGAGCTCCTGTTCTGCGCCCACCACGGCCGCAAGTACGAAGAGAAGCTCCGCAGCATCGCCACCAGCTGGCACGACGAGACCGCTCGTCTCGTCGAGACGGTCTGATCGAGTCCTGAACCCGGTCAGCTGACTCCGATCAGTCGACGACGACCCTCCGCACCCGCGGTGTGAGCCGCGTGAGGATTTCCTCGCCTACGGTGTCGATCCGCTCCGCGAGGGTCGTCGCCGACGTCTCGCCGCGGTCTCCCGGACCGAACAGGGCGACCTCGTCGCCGATCCGCGCGCCCGGCCATCCGTGAACGACCGACGTCGTGGGACCGATGGAGCGGAGCACCCGTGCTCCATCCGGCGTGCCGACGTGCGCGCCGGACAATGTGGAAGGCAGCCCGTCGAAACTCCCCATGTCGATCGTCGCATCGCCATCGGCGATCTCGGTGACCTCGGCGACGAGGGTCGCCACCGGACGGACGCCCTCGATTTCCGGCCCATCCGCGGAGCGGATGCCGTAGCAGAACGCTCCGATACGCGACACGTTCCCCCGCAGCTCCGGCCGCCACCACGACGCCGCGGATGCGGTCAGATGCAGGGCATCGGGCATCGGACCCGACTCCCCCACGATGCGGACAGCATCCAGGAAGGCAGCCTGCGCGATGTCGTCATCCGCGTCGCTCGCCTCGGCGATGTGGCTCCATACGCCGTCGAGTACCAGCAACCCTGAGCGCTCGGCCCGCCGCGCTTCGGCGACCGCGGACTCCCAGTCCTCGGGGAGCACACCGTTGCGGTGCAGGCCCGTGTCGATCTTGAGATGCACCCGTGCACGCGCGCCCAGCGCTTCTGCGCGTGAGACGATCCGGCGCAGATAGTCGATCGTGCCGACGCCGAGATCGATGTCCTGCAGCAGCGCGTCATCGATCTCCTCGTCGGACGACGTCGCCCAGGCGAAGATCCGGACATCGCCGCCCGCGACCCGTCGTGTCGCGATCCCGCTGCGGATGTCATAGCTTCCGAACCACCCGATCCCCGCTTCGACGGCTGTCTCCACGGCCCAGGAGAGCCCGTGCCCGTAGGCGTCGTCCTTGAGCACCAGCATCAGGGCAGACGGTGCCACGCGCGAGCGCACGGCCTCGACGTTCGCGCGGAACGCGCTGCTGCTCAGACGCAGCTCCGGACGCATCATGCCTCCCACCCCCGCACGGCGTGGGCGCCGGCGACCGTGACCAGCTCCGCCGGGCGCATCCCTGTGATCTCCGCCCAGCGCGCGAGCCCCGCGGTCACGGAACCTCCACCGCCGAAGTAGGTGACCTCCGCCCCGGTGCGGACGTCTCCCCCTTCGAGGTCGACCACGCAGACGTCCATCGCGACCCGCCCGACGATGGGTCGGTCGACACCGTCGATCTCGACACGGGCACGGTTACCGAGCGACCTGACGACCCCCTGGGCATACCCGCCGGTGACCAGCGCTACCGTGGTGTCGACGGCGGCGCGATAGGTGTATCCGTAGGAGACGGCGTCGCCCGTCCGGAGCCGCTTCGTGGAGAGGACACGGCCCGTCAGACGCATGACGGGTCGCGTCACGAGCATCCCCGTGGCATCGGGCAGCCCGTAGAGGAGGGTCGCATCGATGTCCGGCTCGCCCGCGGTGACGCCGTCGATGCCCTCGAGCCGCAATGCGTCGACTTCGCCGCGCGCGTCCACGAGAACGCTGTCGGCGCCGGCCGCGGTCACCGCCTGCGCGACGGCGAGAACCCCGTGCCCCCAGGCGTCGCGGCGGAGATCGGCGACGCGCCCGCCGGCGAGCACTGCTGCGGAGGCTCCTGCGGCCAGCCCGGAGCGGGAGATTATGGCGCGGGGCAGGGCGCTCGAAGTCGTCTCACACACGCGCTCCAGCCTATCTTCCACCTCCCAGGTCGGTCTCCCGAGCCCCCGTAGACTGGTGGGGACCCCGACCCTGGAGCCTCATGTCTCGTCTTTCCCTCGCGCCCCGCATTCGCTATCTGCTGGGACGTGCTCGCCGCATCGACGTCGGATCGGTGGTGGATCGAGCCAAGGAGGCGTCGGAACAGCACCACAAGGCCGTGCCCGCCATCGTCGTCGACATGCTCTGGTCCGCCGCGCGGCACAACGTCGGGTTCCAGGACTACATCGACTACGACTTCGCCATGCTGACCAGGGCAGAGCGCGAGACGTTCATGACGCACCCGGTGTCGAACCAGCTCTCCCAGCGTTACGACCATCCGGACTACCGCTGGATCTTCCAGGACAAGGTCGAGTTCGACAAGCAGTTCTCTCCCTTCCTGAAGCGCGAGTGGCTGGTCGTCGAGGAGGGCAATGCGGATGCGGTCCGGGAGCTCACCCAGCGCCTCGGCACGATCGTCACGAAAGAGCCGGTCGGCCAGGCCGGGACAGGTGTGCACCGTTACCACGCCGCCGACATCGAGGACTGGGACGACTTCCACCGCGGGCTGCTGGCGCGCGGTGAGCTGCTGATCGAAGAGGTGATCCGGCAGCACGACGCACTCGCTGCCGTGTGCCCCGGCACCGTGAACACGACGCGCATCACAGCGTTCTTCGACGGTGAGAAGGCACACATCCTCGCGATGGCGCAGAAGTTCGGTCGCGGCGCTGTCAGCGACCAGATGACCTTCGGTGGTTTCTACACGATGCTGGACGAGAACGGCCACTCCGTGGGTGCGGGTTACGACTCGCACGGACACGTGCACGAGACGCATCCCGATTCCGGCTACCGCATCGCCGACTTCCAGCTGCCGTACATGGACGAGGTGCGGGCATTCATCGACGAGGTCGCCCGGGTCGTGCCCCAGGTGCAGTACGTGGGGTGGGACATCGTCGTGTCCCCGGACGGACCGGTGCTCGTCGAGGGCAACTGGGGCGCCGGCGTATACGAGAACAAGCCCAGCGTCACCGGCATCCGGACGGGTCACAAGCCCCGCTACCGCGAGGTCATCGGCTTCTGAACCTACGAAGAGGGCCCCGGATGCTCGGCATCCGGGGCCCTCTTCGTAGGTTCCTGACGGGTCAGATCGCGCGGACGATGCCGAGCGGCGTGGACTCCAGGCCCTGGCCGAGCGGGTTGTCGCCGAGGATCTTCACCAGGCGACGCTCGCCGTCCTTGTCGAGGGTCGATCCGAGGATGTTGCCCCCGAGGTCGTTGATGTCGACCACGGCGACCTCCGCCTGGCCTCCGATCAGCGCCTTCACGCGGGCGGCGACGCCATCCGGATCCTTCGGGCCGAGGACGACCGCCTCGTTGTACGGAGGGATGGTGTGCTTGGTGGGACCGTCGATCGCACGCGCCTTGTCGCCCGCGATGCGGTAGAAGTCACCACGACGACCGAACGCCTTGGTCACCGCTGCGACCGCGGACGCGAACAGGATGCGGGGCGTGCCGCACTCCCGCAACGCCATCTCCATCGTCTCCGGCATGCCGAGACCGATGCCGTAGGGCGTGCGGGTGACGTACTTGGAGAGGAACAGAGCGAGCTTGCGAGGCTTGATCTCGTCGAGTCGGTAGGACCGCCCCTGCGTGATCGCCACGATCTTCTCGGTCACGAACAGCAGGTCACCCGGCTGCACGGCGTCCTTCGCGTACTCCGTGATGACGGCGGCGAGGTCGTCATCCGGCATCACGACACGGGTGCGCAGCGGAATGCGCGCATAGCTCTTGCCGTCGACGCTCGTCTCGAGCGCCTTGCCCTCGTTCGCCTGCATCACTCGAGGTAGTCCCGCAGCGACTGCGAGCGGCTCGGGTGGCGGAGCTTCGCCATCGTCTTCGACTCGATCTGGCGGATGCGCTCACGGGTCACACCGAACGTGTCACCGATCTGGTCGAGCGTCTTCGGCTGACCGTCGCCCAGGCCGAAGCGCATGCGGATCACACCGGCCTCGCGCTCGGAGAGCGAGTCGAGCAGCTGCTCGAGCTGGCGCTGCAGCATCGTGAAGCCCACGGCATCGGCAGGGACCACGGCCTCGGTGTCCTCGATGAGGTCACCGAACTCGCTGTCTCCGTCTTCACCGAGCGGGGTGTGCAGGGAGATCGGCTCGCGACCGTACTTCTGCACCTCGACGACCTTCTCCGGCGTCATGTCGAGCTCGCGACTGAGCTCTTCCGGAGTGGGTTCGCGGCCGAGGTCCTGCAGCATCTGACGCTGCACACGGGCGAGCTTGTTGATGACCTCCACCATGTGAACGGGGATGCGGATCGTCCGGGCCTGGTCTGCCATGGCGCGGGTGATCGCCTGGCGGATCCACCACGTCGCGTACGTCGAGAACTTGAAACCCTTGGTGTAGTCGAACTTCTCGACCGCGCGGATCAGACCGAGGTTGCCCTCCTGGATCAGGTCCAGGAACTGCATCCCGCGGCCGGTGTAGCGCTTCGCGAGGGAGACGACGAGACGGAGGTTCGCGCCGAGCAGGTGGCTCTTCGCGCGCTGACCGTCACGGGCGACCCACTGCAGGTCGAGTCCGAGCTGGCCCGTCTTCTCTGCAGGTGACATCGCCGACAGCTTCTCTTCGGCGAAGAGGCCCGCCTCGATGCGCATCGCGAGCTCGACCTCTTCGGCCGCGTTCAGCAGAGCGACCTTTCCGATCTGCTTCAGGTAGTCCTTGACCGGGTCGGCCGTCGCTCCGGTGATCTGCGTCGAGTAGACCGGGACGTCTTCGTCGTCGTTCGACGAGATGACGATCGCGCCGGTCGGCAGCGGCTCGGTGAACTTCGGCTTGGCGTCTTCGTCCTCGTCGTCGTCGACAGCGGCCACGGCAGGAGCCTCGTCTTCTTCGACGACGTCCTCGGCCTTCTTCTTCTTGACGGGGGCGCGCTTCGCGGCAGCACGCTTGGCCGCGCTCAGCGGCGCGGGCTTCTCGGGCGCTTCGGCCTCGACCGGAGCGTCGGCGGTCGTCTCTTCGGCAGCCTTCTTCGTCCGGGTGTTCTTCGTCGTGGCAGGAGTCACGTTTCGCCTTTCACGGGGCTGCTGGGTAGCCCCGGGACATTTCGGACACTAGTAAGACCCTTGTCAAGTCCAGTGCTCGAAAACACCGATTGACAACGGGTCAGAGTCCTAGTATCGCACACGTGTGGCGATGCGGATGCATTCCGTCGAAGTTCTCGCGTATCCGCTTCAACCGCGGCCCGGTTTGTCTTCGTCGCCGGACGGACGCGAAGCCAGGTAACGCTCCAGCTCAGCGGCCAGCTCATCGGCGCTGGGAAGATCGCGCTCGCTGAAACCGCCCTCGTCGTACGTGTCGTCATCGGGGTTCCGGCCGGCCATGTACGCGTCGTAGCGGCGCTCGAGGTTGTGCACCATCTGCTGGAGCTCGTCGTTTCCCGCCACCTGCTCGTCGACACGGGTCAGGTAGTCCTCGCGGCGCTCCTGCACGGCATCCAGCATCAACACGAGTCCTGTGGAGGCCATCAGGCGTTCGGCGGCGGCGATGACCGCGTCCGGGTTCTCCGTCTCGGCGAGATAGTGCGGCACGAGCAGCACGAAGCCGACGGCGCGGTCGCCGCGCTCGACGAATCGGAACTCGAGGAGATGACCGGCCGTCGCGGGCACCTGGGTGCGCGGTCGCCACACCGAATGTGCGACCGTGAGCTCACGGCGGTTCCCGCTGACGGTGGTGCCGATCGGTCGGGTGTGGGGGACGGGCATCGCGATCGAATGCACCCAGTGCAGGCCCGAAACCTCGAACTCCGCCGCCAAGGAGAGCACCGTGCTCGCGAAAGCATTCCACGCGAAATCGGGCTCGTAGCCGGCGAGAAGCAGGAACGGACGCCCGAGGGCATCCGTCGCGAGCGAAAGCTCCAGCCGCGGCGGCCGGAACTCGGTCAGGTGATCCTGATCGAACGAGATCACGGGTCGACGAGCCCGGTAGTCCAGCAGCACGTCGTTGTCGAACACGACGATCGGCTCCGGAGAAGCCGTCTCGCGCAGGTGATCGATGAGGCCGGAGACCGCGCTCCCGGCATCGGTGAAACCGGTGAGAAGCAGCACCAGGGGCAGGCCGTGCGGCACCGTCGGCGCAATCGCGACGCGTTCGTGGATCTCACCGGAGAAGGGCATGCCTCCATGCTACGAGCAGGTCCGGATGCGAGGGCGCGGCACATCATGCTGAGAGCGAACACGCGCACCGAGGGCGCGCGACCATGCTGCGGCGGAGATCCTAGGATGGAGGCATGACGCTTCCCGTGCTCTCGCACACCACCGCTCAGTTCCCCGGAAGCGCTGCAGATGCCGCAGTGCTCGTCGTCTCCTCCCTCTCCGAGTCGACCGAATCACTCGCCGCCTACCCCGGCCTCGCGGACGCGCTGTCCGGCGTCGGATTCACCGGTTCGACCGGATCCTTCACCCGGGTGTACGCACCGGATGTGACCTCGCTCCCCTTCGCGGTCGTCGGCGCGGGAGACAAGCCGGATGCCGCAGCCGTGCGCAATGCCGCCGGTGTCGCGCTGCGCACACTCGTCGGATTCGATCACGTCGCCGTCGCGCTCTCCGACGACCTCGCGGAGTTCGCCGCAGCGGCGGCCGAGGGAGCGGTGCTCGGTGGTCACCGATTCGACGGATACCGCACCGAGAAGGGCAAGACACGCGCCACCGCGGTCACTCTGCACTCGCCCCTCGAAGACGAAGCCGCCGTCCGCGCCCAGGTCGTGGGCGATGCCGTCGCCCTCATCAAGGACCTCGTGAACGTCCCCGCCGAATGGCAGAGCCCCGCGCAGCTCGCGCAGAGCGCCGCCGACAGCGTCGCCGACCTCGATGTCACCGTCGAGATCTTCGACGAGACCGCCCTCGCCGAGAAGGGCTTCGGCGGCATCCTCGGCGTCGGTCAGGGATCGGATCGTCCCCCGCGACTCGTACGCCTCGACTACTCCCCCGCCGCCGCCGAGCGACACATCGCGCTCGTCGGCAAGGGCATCACCTTCGACACCGGCGGTCTGTCGCTCAAGCCCGCGGCATCCATGGTCGGGATGAAGTTCGACATGGCGGGAGCAGCAACGTCTCTCGCCGCGCTCCGTGCGATCGCCGCACTGCGACTCCCGGTCCGTGTGACCGCGTGGCTGTGCATCACGGACAACATGCCGTCCGGTCGTGCGCTCCGGCCGGGCGATGTCATCCGAATCCTCGACGGCACGACCGTCGAAGTGCAGAACACCGACGCCGAGGGCCGACTGGTGCTCGCAGACGGACTCGTGGCCGCGAGCCGTGAGCAGCCGGACGTCATCATCGATGTCGCCACCCTCACGGGCGCGATCGTCGCGGCCTTGGGACATCGCCACACCGGCGTCTTCGGCGACGATGACACGGTCGCAGAGTTCCTCGCGGCTGCCGCGGATGCGGACGAGCCCGCCTGGCACATGCCCCTGCCGACGTACATGGAGGAGTCGCTCGAGTCCCCCATCGCCGATCTGCAGAACGCGAACATGGGAGACCGCATGGGCGGTGCCTCGTTCGCCGGCTTGTTCCTTCGCCGATTCGTCGGTCGCACCTCGGAGGCCGAAGATGCACCGCGGATCCCGTGGGTTCACCTCGACATCGCAGGTTCCGGCGAACACGGCGGATCTCCGTACGGCTTCACCGAGAAGGGCCCCACGGGGGCGATGGCCCGATCGATCATCGCCTTCGCCGCAGCATCCCACAAGGAGGCATGACAAATGACCACTCACACCTTCGACATCGTCGTCCTGGGCGGCGGCAGCGGCGGATACGCCGCGGCATTGCGCGCGAGCGAACTCGGCAAATCCGTCGCACTGATCGAGAAGGACAAGGTCGGCGGCACCTGCCTGCACCGCGGCTGCATTCCCACCAAGGCTCTGCTGCACGCGGCCGAGGTCGCCGAGCACGTGCGTGACGCCGCGTCCGTCGGTGTGACCGCCACGCTCGACGGCATCGACCCGGCCGGCGTACGCGCGTATCGGGAAGGCATCGTCGCCAAGAAGTTCAAGGGCCTCGAAGGTCTCGTGAAGGCCCGAGGCATCACGACCGTCCCCGGTCTCGGTCGACTCAACCCCGACCGCAGCGTGAGCGTCGGCGACGACGTGTACGTGGGAACGGACGTCGTGCTCGCGACCGGCTCGTACAGCCGATCGCTGCCCGGCCTCGACATCGGCGGCCGAATCCTCACCAGCGAGCAGGCACTCGCCCTCGACGTCATCCCCGAGCGCGTCATCATCCTCGGCGGCGGTGTGATCGGTGTCGAGTTCGCCAGCGTCTGGCGGTCCTTCGGCGCCGAGGTCACGATCGTCGAGGCGCTGCCGCACCTCGTGCCGAACGAGGACATCGCGCTCAGCAAGGGCCTCGAGCGCGCATTCCGCCGTCGGGGCATCCAGTACTCCCTGGGCATCCGCTTCCAGAGCGCCACACAGGACGACTCGTCCGTCACTGTCACCCTCGATGACGGCAAGGAGTTCACGGCCGACTATCTTCTCGTCGCCGTGGGGCGCGGTCCGGTCACCTCCGACCTCGGGTTCGAGGAGGCCGGTATAACTCTTGACCGGGGCTTCGTCACGGTCGACCAGGACCTGCGCACCGGCGTCGCAGGCGTGTGGGCCGTGGGCGACATCGTCCCGGGTCTCCAGCTCGCTCACCGCGGATTCCAGCAGGGCATCGCGGTCGCCGAGCGCATCGCCGGCCTCTCCCCCGCGAACATCCCGGACGTGCAGATCCCCAAGGTGACGTACTCGAGCCCCGAGGTCGCCTCGGTCGGAGTGACCGAGGAAGCGGCGGTCGCCGAGCACGGTGCAGACGCGATCGTCGCCTATGAGTACAACCTCGCCGGCAACGGCAAGAGCGAGATCATCGGAACGTCCGGCCTCGTCAAGGTCGTCCGCCTCAAAGACGGCCCCGTGGTCGGCGTGCACCTGCTCGGCGATCGCGTGGGCGAGCTCATCACCGAGGGTCAGCTCGCTGTCGCCTGGGAGGCGCACCCCGAGGACGTCGCTCCGCTGATCCACGCCCACCCCACACAGAGCGAGGCCCTCGGCGAAGCGTTCCTCGCCCTCGCCGGCAAGCCCCTGCACGCCCTCTGAGCACCAACCGGTGCCCGAGTCACTAAGCTAGATAAGCGTCATACAACTTCCTGAAGGAGACTCAGTCATGAGCACATCCGTCGTCCTCCCCGCTCTCGGCGAGAGCGTCACAGAGGGTACGGTCACCCGCTGGCTCAAGCAGGTGGGAGACACCGTGCAGGCGGATGAAGGCCTGCTCGAGATCTCGACCGACAAGGTCGACACCGAGATCCCCTCCCCCGTCAGCGGCGTGATCGAGGAGATCCTCGTGGCCGAGGACGAGACCGTCGAGGTCGGCGCTCTTCTCGCGCGGATCGGTGACGGCGCCGCCGCTGCTCCCGCAGCCGATGCTCCCGCCGCTGCCGAGCCCGCCGCTGAAGCAGCGCCCGCCGAGGCTCCGGCTGCCGAGGCTCCGGCAGCGGAGGCTCCGGCAGCGGAGGCTCCGGCCGAAGCTCCGACGGCCGAGGCTGCGCCCGCAGCCCCGTCCGGAGATGCGACGGACATCGTGCTTCCCGAGCTGGGCGAGAGCGTCACCGAAGGCACCGTCACTCGCTGGCTGAAGCAGGTCGGTGACAGCATCGAGGTCGACGAGGCCCTTCTGGAGATCTCCACCGACAAGGTCGACACCGAGATCCCGTCGCCCGTGGCCGGTGTGCTGCAGGAGATCGTCGCCGCCGAGGACGAGACCGTCGAGGTCGGCGCGGTGCTCGCACGCGTCGGCTCGGGTGCCGCCCCGGAACCGGCCGCCCCTGCACCTGCCGCGGAGGCTCCGGCCGCCGCCCCCGCACCTGCCGCAGAGACTCCGGCCCCGGCCCCGGCGGCTGCGCCTGCTGCTCCTGCACCGGCAGCTGCCGCCGCTCCGGCTGCTCCGGCCCCCGCAGCAGCACCGGCCGAAGCTCCGGCGCCTGCCGCGGCTCCGGCGCCTGCCGCGGCTCCGGCTCCGGCTCCGGCCGCACCGAAGCTCTCGCTGCCGACCGAGAACGACAACCTCTATGTGACGCCGCTGGTGCGTCGTCTGGCCGCACAGCAGGGCGTGGATCTCGCTACGGTCAGCGGGACCGGCGTCGGCGGTCGCATCCGCAAGGAAGACGTGCTCAAGGCAGCAGAGACCGCTTCGGCAGCCCCGGCTGCTGCACCGGCAGCCGCTGCGCCGGCTCCGCTCGAGGTCTCGCCGCTGCGTGGCACCACGCAGCCGATGTCGCGTCTGCGCAAGGTCCTCGCCAAGCGCGCCGTCGAGTCCATGCAGCAGACCGCCCAGCTGACGACGGTCGTCGAGGTCGACGTCACTGCGCTCTCCGACTACCGCGACAGCGTGAAGGCCTCCTTCCTGGAGAAGACCGGCGACAAGCTGTCGTTCCTGCCGTTCTTCGCTCTCGCCACTGCCGAGGCGCTGCAGGCCTTCCCGATCGTGAACGCTACGGTCGACGGCGAGAACATCGTGTATCCGGCCAGCGAGAACGTGTCGATCGCGGTCGACACCGAACGCGGACTGCTCACTCCGGTGCTGCGTGACGCCGCGTCAAAGAACATCGCGCAGATCGCGCACGAGATCGCCGATCTCGCCGCGCGCACCCGCGACAACAAGCTGAAGCCCGACGAGCTGGCCGGAGGAACGTTCACGCTGACCAACACCGGTTCGCGGGGCGCCCTGTTCGACACTCCGGTCGTCTTCCTCCCGCAGTCGGCGATCCTCGGCACCGGAACGGTCGTCAAGCGCCCCGGTCTGGTGAAGGTCGGCGGCGCGGATGCGATCGCCATCCGGTCTTACGTGTACCTCGCACTCTCGTACGATCACCGGATCATCGATGGGGCAGACGCGGCACGCTTCCTGGGCGCGGTGAAGACTCGACTCGAGTCGGCGCAGTTCGCCGCTCAGCTCGGCGCCTGACCTCGGCGTAATCACTCTGGCTGGTCCGCGACGTCGTAGACGTCGCGGACCAGCCATTTCTCGTCTGCGCGCACGAGGACGAGCATCGCCTGCGGGGACGCGCCCACTCGCCCGCCCTCGACGTCGCCCTCACGCGCACCCCCGCTGAGCCGCATCACGGCGACGTCTCCGTACACGTCGACGACCTCCGCGGTCGAGGAGCCCGGCTCCACGGTCGCAAGAGCATCCATGACGCCGACGGAGCCCGCAGCCACCCCGCCGGCGCACTCCGCGTCTCCCGCGGCGCGGCACTCCGCGATCGTCTTCAACAGTCCGGAGACTGCCGCCACAGGGTCCCCGGCGGCGGAGTCCGGCTCGACCTTCTTGTCACCACCGGCATCGGTCGTCGGATGGGTCTCCTCCTCCGCCTTCCGCTCGTGTGACGGCACCGCGGACGGCTTACCGCCGGTCGCGTCCGAGGCTTGACTCGGCGCGTCGCCGCTCGGCCAGAGCAGTCCTCCGACGAGCACGATCGCAGCGGCCGCGCCCGCGATCATGAACGAGCGCCGTCGGAGGCGCCCTCGCGCATCGGCGCCTGCAGCTTCAGGCACCCCCGCAGTGCGCCGCTCGGGAATCATCTTCCGGATTCCTCGGACGAGGATGCGGATCACGCCGAGGAAGTCCTCCACGGCACCATGGATGAATCCCCCTCCATCCGTGGCACGTCGAGGGTTGCGGGTTCCTGCCCGATCCGCGCGCAGCCGCTGGCCACTCGACGGCGCGACAAGGTCACGCGCGGCAACCGCGCGCGCGACGTCCCTGGCGCGTTCGGGCGCGTGGGAACTCCGCTCCAGCGGCTGCGGTGCGGCGACGCTCAGCAGTTCCTGCTCCCACGCATCTGTGAGCCTGCGCGGAAGGCGCGGCTGAGCGAGAGCCTTCCCCAGTCCCTCCTCGACCGCGCCGAGCGCGCGCCTGAGCACCTTGTCGGTGCACTGCTCCCGCAACCGCTGGATCACCTCCACAGCTCCCTCCCGTGCATCGGGGCCATCCCCGAAGACGAACATCGGGCGCCCACCATCAGTGAGCCACCACACGCCGCTCCGTACTCCATCGACCCCTTCTCCCAGTTCGTCGAGTCCCCGCAGGAGACTGATCACGAGCGTGCTGCATTCGCCCGGTGCCAGCGCTCCTCCCTCCGCAGTGCGACGAACCAGGAACCCCAGGACCCGGTCCGTGCACCACGGAAGGAGCGCATCGTGCCCTCCCCTGCGCCGACAGACGTCGATGGGTGCGGCGACGTGTTCCGCGCCCGAGAACCGCCAACCCACCCAGCCCCCGAGGGCGACGGCGTCCACCCGCACCGCCACCCCATCCCCCTGGGTGACCAGGGTGCCCGCGAACGGCCCCTCCTTCGCATCGAGTGTCCGGACCACCCGATGCGCCCCCGGTAGAAGCGCTGTTCCCCGGCCGCCCTCGATCTCGTCATCTGCCATTCCTCCATCACAGCGGAGCGAGGGCCGGCTCCGACCCCCTTTCCGGCCCATCGGGACAGATCTCCGCCGGCGTGGCGATCGTGCAGGACGAGTGGGAGTCCTTCCGCTCCGCTCCGCGCGAACGACGACATCACGAGGCCCGCGGACTCGGTAGGCTGGTCCTCATGGCAAAGCGTGCTTCTGAACCCGAAAAGCGTCCTGGGTTCTTCTCCCAGATCAAGTCCCTCTTCCGGTTCACGCGTGAGGCTTATTCCTGGCTCCCCTGGGCACAGATCGCGATCCTCGTCGGCGGAGTCCTCGTCGGCCTCCTCGCCGGATATCTGATCCCGCCCTTCCAGGTCTGGACGCTCATCCTCTGGGGCATCACCGGTCTGATGCTGGGCATCCTCGGCGCCCTGTTCCTCATGACACGGCTGTCGACGTCCGCGATGTACATGAAGATCGACGGCATGCCCGGGGCCACCGGCCACGTGCTCAGCACCAGCCTCGGACGCAGCTGGCAGGCGTCCGAGACTCCCGTCGGCATCAACCCGAAGACGCAGGAGGCGGTCTACCGCACCATCGGCCGCGGCGGCATCGTCGTCGTGGGCGAAGGCGCACGCGGGCGGCTCACGCGTCTCGTCAACGAGGAGCGCAGCAAGGCCCAGCGCGTCGCACACGGCGTCCCGGTCACGGTCCTCTACGTCGGGCACGGCGATGACGAGGTCGCGATCGCCGATCTGTCCAAGACGATCAAGAAGCTCCCGAAGGCGATCGACAAGGCCACGATGGCTGCCGTCATCCGCCGCGTGGACTCCGTCTCGCAGTCGCTGTCGTCGCTGCCGATCCCGAAGGGCATCGACCCGACGAAGGTACGCTCGCAGCGCCCTCGCTGAGCTCCGACGCCACAGACTTCTCGAACGCGGTCATCCTCCTTGGAGGGTGGCCGCGCTCTTCTTTCTCACTCGGAGAGCGGCTGCCGGGGCAGACGACGGACCTTCGCGCGACGACGACGACGCTCGGGAACCATCGAACGCATCTCGTCGAGTTTGCCGAAGCAGAACAGTCGGTCGTCGGCCTCCAGGACGACGTGCTTGCGCGGGTTGGGGATCACACTGACACCGCGATGCAGCGTGAGCACCGTGATGTCGCGCTCCCAGAGGCCGGCCTCACCCAGGGTCTTCCCCACGAGGTCGACCGCACCGTGCACCATGAGCTCGGCGACTCCGTAGCCCGTCGAGACCGTCAGACGCTGGCGCACGTCGATCTCGGGGAACGCGACCTGGCCTGCGATGTAGTCGATGATGGCGCCCGCCACGTCGAGCTTCGTCGCCGTCTCGATGCCCTGGAGTCCCGGCGACGAATTGACTTCCATCACGAGCGGCCCGTCATCGCCTTCCAGCATGTCGACACCTGCCACACGCAGACCCATGATCTGCGCCGAGCGCACGGCGGCCCGCTCGTAGACGGGGTCGAGCTCGATGGCCTCGACGGATCCGCCTCGGTGGACGTTCGAGCGGAACTCGTCGCCCGCCGCGGAGCGCCGCATCGCCGCCACCACGCGGTCCCCGACGACCAGCGCGCGGATATCCCGCCCGCGGCTCTCCGAGATGAACTTCTGGATGAGCACGTTCTGCTTGGTGGAATGCAGTGTCTCGATGATCGCCTCCGCCACCTTCACCTGCGGAGCCAGGATGACGCCGATCCCCTGCGTGCCCTCGAGGAGCTTGATGACGACGGGGGCCCCGCCGACGCGCTCGATCGCCGGGCGCACGTCGGCGCGGTTGCGCACGAACGCGGTCGGTGGCATCGCGATGTTGTGCCGCGACAGGATCTGGTTGGCGCGCAGCTTGTCCCGGGCGCTCGAGATCCCGTTCGCGGTGTTCGGCGTATACACGTCCATCTGCTCGAACTGCCGCACGACGGCGGTACCGAAGTACGTGATCGAGTTCCCGATGCGCGGCAGGATCGCGTCGTAATCGCTGAGCTGCCGACCCCGGTAGTGAAGGTCCGGTTCATCAGCGGTCAGGTCGATAGCGAACCGCAGCGTATTGAGCACCTTGACGTTGTGTCCGCGCTGAAGCGCGGCAGCACGCAGTCGCTGGGTGGAGTACGCCTGCGGCGCACGGGAGAGCACTGCGATCTTCACGGGGGAATTTTCCTGCCAGGATGTATCAGGTGAGTAGGACTACCCCCCATTCAAACACCCTTACGGGGTGGCGAGAGTGGGTGAGCCTGCCCGATCTCGGAGTCGACTGGCTCAAGGCCAAGATCGACACGGGTGCGCGCACCTCCTCACTGCACGCGTTCGACATCGTGGAGTTCGAGCAGGACGACCAGCCCTGGGTCCGTTTCAAGGTCAAACCCTGGCAGGACAGCCAAGAGGATGCCGTGGTCGTCGAGTGTCCGGTCCACGACCGACGCGCGGTGCGGAGCTCATCCGGACACGCCCAGGAACGGCTCGTGGTCGAACTGCTGATCCGTCTCGTGGACCGCGAGGTGCTGGCGGAGGTCACGCTGAGCAACCGCGACGAGATGGGATTCCGGATGCTCATCGGTCGAGAAGCACTGCGCCAGGGCTTCGCCGTCGACCCGGCGCGGTCGTTCCTCGGCGGGCGAGCACCGCGCGAGGCGCGCCGCCGAAATCGCGGCAGGGCCTGACTCCGTTCAGGCGCGGATGAGGACAGCGCCCACGGCTTTGTCGTGAATGCCGCGCTGATCCGCATCCCAGATCACCGCGGGCACGACGACCACGAGCAGCAGCGTGCGGACGATCGGACGCCACAGTCCGATCCAGCCACCGTCGAGACGGACCAGGCGCATGCCCAGGATGCGGTGCCCCGGGCTGCCCCCCGCCGTCGGGATGAAGAGGATCTGCAGCACGGCGAACACCAACATCGGAGCGAACTGCGAGAGGCCCGCCTCGGTGGGCAGCGCGAACTGGTCGAACCCGAGGAAGCCGGTCGCGATGATCGTCGCCGCGGCGTAATCGATGAGGAGTGCACCGATGCGCCGGCCGGGACGGGCGATGCTTCCCGGGCCGGATTCGGGGAGACCGAGTCGCTCGCCGGGGTACGTGTTCACAGCATCCGTCACTCCCCCAGCCTACCGAGCGCGAAATGCCGCCCGGACGCCGTCTCGCCTGTAACACGCCCGAAACAAAGCGGATACCGTAGAGAAATCCCCCGTCCGTACTCTGCAGAGTGGCCGTGAAGCCATCGATCCGCATTACAGGAGTCGTACATGTTCAAAGATTCGTCCGAGGTACTGACCTACATCAAGGAGAACGACGTCAAGTTCCTTGACATCCGTTTCACCGATCTCCCTGGTGTGCAGCAGCACTTCAACATTCCTGCATCGACGGTCGACGAGGCGTTCTTCACCGACGGCCAGCTGTTCGACGGCTCCTCGATCCGTGGCTTCGCGAGCATCCACGAGTCCGACATGCAGCTCATCCCCGACGTCACGACGGCGTACGTCGACCCGTTCCGCGAGGCGAGCACCCTCGTGATGCTGTTCGACATCTACAACCCGCGCACCGGCGAGATCTACTCGAAGGACCCGCGTCAGGTCGCCAAGAAGGCAGAGAAGTACCTGACTTCGACCGGCATCGCCGACACCGCCTTCTTCGCCCCCGAGGCGGAGTTCTACATCTTCGACGACGTCCGCTACAACGTCACGTCGAACTCGAGCTTCTACAGCGTCGACTCGGAAGAGGGCGCCTGGAACACCGGCCGCGAGGAAGAGGGCGGCAACCTCGGGAACAAGACCCCCTACAAGGGCGGCTACTTCCCGGTGAGCCCTGTCGACAAGACCGCTGACCTCCGCGACGACATCACCCTCAAGCTGATCGACGCCGGGTTCATCCTCGAGCGCTCGCACCACGAGGTCGGCTCGGGCGGCCAGCAGGAGATCAACTACCGCTTCGACACGATGGTGCACGCGGCGGACGACATCCTCAAGTTCAAGTACATCGTTAAGAACACCGCCGAGGAGTGGGGGAAGGTCGCGACCTTCATGCCCAAGCCGCTGTACGGCGACAACGGCTCGGGCATGCACACCCACCAGTCGCTGTGGAGCGACGGCAAGCCGCTGTTCTACGACGAGGCCGGCTATGGCCAGCTCAGCGACATCGCACGCTGGTACATCGGCGGCATCCTGGCCCACGCGCCGGCGCTGCTCGCCTTCACCAACCCGACGCTCAACAGCTACCACCGTCTGGTCAAGGGTTTCGAGGCTCCGGTCAACCTGGTCTACTCGGCCGGAAACCGCTCCGCCGCGATCCGCATCCCGATCACGGGCTCCAACCCGAAGGCGAAGCGCATCGAGTTCCGCGCGCCCGACGCCTCCGGAAACCCCTACCTCGCCTTCGCCGCGCAGCTGATGGCGGGCCTCGACGGCATCAAGAACCGCATCGAGCCGCACGAGCCGGTGGACAAGGACCTCTACGAGCTTCCGCCCGAGGAGGCCAAGGACATCCCGCAGGTTCCGAACTCGCTGCTCGACTCGCTCGACGCCCTGGCGGCCGACCACCAGTTCCTCCTCGAGGGCGGCGTGTTCACCAAGGAGCTCATCGAGACCTGGATCTCGTACAAGTACGAGAACGAGATCCTGCCGATGGCCCAGCGCCCGCACCCGTTCGAGTACGAGCTGTACTTCGGCGTCTGACGACCGCAGCACATCGCGAAGAGCCCGTCTCAGCTTCTGCTGGGGCGGGCTCTTCCGCGTTCCGACCGGAGCGGCGCGATGCCGTCATCCCTTCCAGGTCTGCAGGCACCGCGCCGCGGCCCCGGCGTTCCCGAGCTGGTAGATGCTCAGCGCGTCCGCGGCGAAGGTGAACGGCGGGAACGGTGCCGCTTCGAGAACGGCGAGGTCCTCCGGAGCCGCCAGGCCGACGGTGACATGAGCGACGTAGTTCGCGCCGCTGTGCCGCGGCACATAGTCTTCGATGAACTCGACGGTCTCCTCACCGATATCCGGTTCGGCGGGCGTGCGCACGAAGGCCTCGGCGCTGCCTCCCCGCTCCGTGAACGGCTGGAGCACCTCGATGAGACGCGCCTGCAACGACAGGACATCGGGACCGGGCGCGACCTCGATCACGGCGATGCCGATCGACGGTTGCAGCACCACGTGAGTCAGAGCGCGGGCGGTGAGGCGCAGCGTCGACAGATCCACCGATGCGCGCACCTCCTGGATCGCCTCGCACACCTGGTCGAGTGCTGCGGTGCGCACGTACCTCTGCAGAACCGTGACGTGCGGGCGGTGATTCTCGTCGAGCGCGAATCCGGGGGGCGAGGGAATGCTCGCGAGCATCCGCCCGTTCAGATCCGCCGCGAACGCCCGCATCGGCTCATCGGGATCGAGGAGGACGTCGATCGCGGTGAGCGCCCTCATCGGCCCGAATGCACGACGAACCGGCGACGCAGTGCTTCGAGATCCGAGGTGTCGAGCCCGAGTCCTTCTGTCGCATACCCCTCGACGCTGCCGAACCGTGTGCGCGCCTCTTCGATGGCGGCCTCGAGGTACTCGCGACGGACACCGAGCACCGGGAGGAGGAGCTGGGTGTCGACGCCCTTCGCGGCTGCCACGGCGAGGAGCGGCTGGAGGGCGGGGAGCAGGTCGGCGTTCGTCTCGAGGTAGTCGGCACGCACGTCCTCCTCGCTCACGCCGAGCAGAAGGAGCAAAGAAGCGGCGGCCCAGCCCGTGCGATCCTTGCCGGTCGTGCAATGGAACAGCGCTGCGCCCGAGCGAACCGGATCGATCAGGTCGAGGTAGAACGACCGGTATGCGGCGAGAGCGGACGGAAGGCTCACGATGTTCCGGTAGGAATCCCGCATGAGGGCGACGCCCCGCCCCTCACCGAGCGACGCCGCGAGAGCAGCGGGGTCCGATGCGAGTTGGCCGACCCCGGCCGCGACATCGGTCGTGCTGTCGGCCAGCACGTCCAATCCCACGAGCTTCACGCCGTCGGGTAGGCGATCCGGAGAGGCGATGCGCTCCCCCGCGGTGCGCAGGTCGTAGACGGTCGCGACGCCGAGTCTGCGGAAGGCTTCGAGGTCATCGCCCTCCAGGCGGGCAAGAGTCGCCGACCGATACACCGCACGAGTGCGCACCAGCCCTCCATCGGCCGGCAAGCCGCCGAGATCGCGAAGATTGGGAGCGCTGCGCAACGGGACTCGACGGTCGATCACGGTGGCCATAGGAGTTCCTTCCGAGAGGCAGGCATCGTCCGTGGGGTCAGATCGTTTCGGGTCGTGGCGCGACCCAGGTGCCGTCGAGAACGGACAGGCGCGGTCGGTAGAGCCGCAACGTGTAGTTCCAGCCGGGCATGATCGTCAGCGCGTTCGTGAGGCCTACGGGGTGCGCGCTGAAGTGGATGGTGATTCCGCCGTCATCGTCCGCGGTCGCTGTCAGGCTGTTGATGCTGTTCACCCCGAGATCGTTCTGTTCGAAGTACCCAGCGGCGTTGTAGAGCGAGACGGACCAGAAGGCGTCGACAGGAACGTCCGTCAAGCGCAGGCGGTAGTCGGCGACGGGCAGGCCCTCGTCGACGCTGATATAGGTCGCTTCGTACTCGGGCAGGCCACCCCACCCGCCGGCGGCACCCAGCAGGTGCATGACCGGATCCACGTCCTCCTTCGTGCCGAACGCGCGATCGTAGGTCGAGACGCCGCGGCCGAGGGCGAGCAGAGCGTCACGGGTTTCCGACTGCGACGATTCGTCGTACTCGGGGAGCAGGAACTCTCCCGAGCCGCCGCCCTCGAGACGAAGCCCGTCCTGGAGGCGATTCACCGCGGCGACGTCGTCAGCGTCGTTCGGGTCGACGAGGATGCGAACCAGGACCGCCGCATGGTCGCTCCCGACAGCTTCGCGGGTGAGCACGTGCTCGCCGGGCTCGCGCAGCAGGAACGGCGCGTAGTGATCCTGATTCACGACGAATGCGGAGATGTAACGCCCACCGGTTTCGGGCAGCGTGAGCGTGACCCCCTCGCGTACATCGATGATGGCGCTGCTGTAGAGGGTGTCCCTGTTCTGCCGGATGATGGGCTGGTCGTCGAGGGACTTCAGCCCCCGCGTGTGATTCCACGTGCCGAGTCCGATCCCGGCGGCGAGTCGGGAGAACATCAGGTCGGACTCCGCCCGAGCGAAGTTGCGGACGTTCACTTTCGTGACGGACATGGCGTTCCTTTCTCTCGCGGAGCACACGGCACGTCGCGATGCGAAGGTCAGGGTCGGGTGGCCCGCCCCGGACGCGGCCCGGAGCAGGGCCTCGTTGCGATTCTTTCCGCCTGGGGGACCTTCGGACGCGCTCGTCATCCTCGTCGGATGAGATCTCCCGTCATCCTCGATCCACGCTGATTCCGACGCCGATATCGTTGACCCGTGATCGATGCCGTCCGCGAGGACCTCTCCCCCAGCGATCCGGCACACGCCCGAGCGAATCTGCGCCGGAACTGGCTCCGCCTGATCCTCGAATCCCGCACCCGCGAGCTCGAGCAGCTGTGCCTCGCGCACCCCGAACCGCACGACTCGCATGTGCTGCTCATCCGCGCCTGCTGCCGAGACCTCCTCGGCGATTCGCACGGAGCGGCCTTCCTGCGCGGCCAGGGGCTGCGAATCGCCGACGACGACTTCGTCGTCTGCTTCACCGAGCTCCTGCTCGCCACCGACGCCACGACGAAGGCCGCGGCCGCCGACCGCGCCCGCGATGCGCTCACCGGGTGCGGGCCCGACGACGACTATCCCTCGGCTCTGTTCCTGCTCGGCTGGACGGAGGTCCGACTCCGCCGCGATCTCGCCGACGCGATCGGACTACTCCGGTCGGCGGCGGACGAGGCACGCCTACACGGACGTGCGGAGACCTTCCGCCTCGCGCAGTCCAACCTCGCCTTCGCCCTGACCCACGCCGGCCTCTTCACGGAAGCCGAGCAGACCCTGGACGCCCTGCCCGTCTCACCTTCGCCGTCGGATTGGGACCTCTTCGAAGGGGGACTTCCCGAGGCCAATCGCGGCACCATCGCCTATTGGCGCGGGAACTACGACGAGGCGATCACCCGGCTCGAGGCTGTCGTCAGCGAGAGCGGTTCAGGACACAATTTCGAGGCACTCGCCCGTCTCTACCTCGTGATGAGCCTCGTCGCCCTCAGACGCGAGGACCGGTACTACACCGCAGCCGGCCTGCTCCAGGGGGTGAGCAGGGCCGACAAGCACGGCATCCCGTGGGACACCCTGCGTCGAGTGGTCTCGGCGCTGCTCGCTCATGCGGATGGGAGGGACGAACGCGCGAGAAGCATCGCAGCGCCCGCACTCGCCCGCTCCGGTGCCGCCGTCGCTCACGCGGTGCTCGCCGAGCTCTACCGGGTCCTCGACGAGCCCGCCCTGGCCGCGCAGGCGCTCCGGCTCGCATCGGCGTCTGCCCTCCCCCGCTACGCGAGGGTGAGCACGCTGGTCACCGCTGCGGCGCTCCGCTCCAGCGCGGGTCACGGGGCGGAGGCGCACGAGACCCTCGAACGCGCACTCGATGCAGCCGCTCCCGAAGGGATCGTCGCGCCCTTCCTCTCCGACGACCCGATCATCGGCGATCTCCTCGGTGCGCACGCCCATCGTGGATCGCGCAGCGAGAACTTCCTCCGTGTCGTGCTGGAGCGAAGAGGCCAGTTGGCTCGGCATCTGACCGGCGTGCTCACCCCTCGAGAGACCGAGGTCCTCGCCTCTCTGCGCACGACGATGACGGCCGAGGAGATATCCGTGCATCTGGGCGTCGCATACCCCACCGTGAAGACCCACATCAGATCCATCTATCGGAAGCTCGGCGTCACGTCGCGACGAGCGGCCGTGCATGCCGCCGACACGCGCTGAGAGAGCAGACATCGCCACGCCGCACGACCTGCTTGACCGCACGTGATCCGGGTGATCAACTGGTGAGTCTGACCGTCGACCGGGGGAATCATGCGCCGTAGAAGAGTGACCGCTTACACCGAGCTGCGGACGCCGTCGGAGGCCACCCCGGCGCAGCCGTCCAATACGGTCGCCGCGTATGCCAGGACGAACCCGTTCAAGTTCGGACTGCTCGGCGCGCTCGGTGTGCTGGTCGCACTGGCTATCGGCAGCGTCGTCGGGCAACTCGCGACCGTGCTCGTCTACATCGGAGTGGCGATCTTCCTCGCTCTCGGGTTGGACCCGATCGTCACCTTCATCGAGAAGAAGCTCCCGCGTCCGGCCGCCGTCACCATCGTCGTCGCCGGCGTGGTCCTCGCCTTCGCGGGCATCATCCTCGCCATCGTCCCGATCCTCGTGGAGCAGATCAGCAATCTGATCAAGGACGGACCGAAGATGGTCGAGGACTTCATGGCCAGTGCCTGGTTCAAGGATGTCAGCGGCCAGTTCGGCTCCACGATCGACGATGCGGTGCAGGGAGTCCTCGACTTCGTGCAGGATCCGGACAACTTCCTCGACATCGGTGGTGGCGTGTTCGCGGTGGGGGCAGGGATCGCCGGTGGATTCACCGGGATCACGATCGTCCTCATCCTGACCCTCTACTTCATGGCCTCCCTGCGGAGCATGAAGCACGTCGCGGCCCGCTTCGTCCCCGCCTACCAGCGCGACACCTTCAGCGGCCTGCTGGAGGACGTCTCCGGGGCCGTCGGCCGGTATGTGATCGGGCAGGCGAGCCTGGCGCTCATCAACGGCATCCTGAGCTTGATCTTCCTCAGCATCATCGGAGCGCCGGTACCCGCGCTGCTCGCACTCATCGCCTTCATCGGATCGATGATCCCGCTGGTCGGGACGCTGACGGCATCCATCATCAACTCGTTGATCTGCCTCTTCGTCTCGCCGGTGACCGCACTCATCGCGATCATCTACTACCTCATCTACATGCAGATCGAGGCATATGTGCTGTCACCGCGCATCATGAGCAAGGCGGTGGCCGTACCGGGAGCCCTGGTCGTGATCGCTGCGGTCGCCGGCGGCGCGCTGGGCGGCATCCTCGGCGCGCTCGTCGCGATCCCGGTCGCGGCGAGCATCATCATCATCGTGCAGAAGGTGACGTTCCCCGCGCAGGACCGGAAGATCGTTCCCCCCGCGACCACCCCCTGATCGGCGTCAGAGTCTTCGCGGAGCGCGAGCAGCCTCAGCGGACGAGCAGCGCGCCCGGCTCCACCCGCACGTCGAAGGAGGAGACCTCGCCCATCTCCTCGCCGTCGATCTCGAACACGAGTGGCGTCTTCAGCTCCACCGAGACGGTCTCGACCGGCAGATGACGGGCGGAATCGGTGCTGACGGCCTCATCCGTCGCGCCGAGGAGGCGACGGATGCCGTTGTCCCAGACGAAGGAGCGCAAGGTGTCCAGCCACTGCAGCGCCCCGTCGGCGCTGATCATGAGAACGTCGAGCTTGCCGTCGTCGAGGACGGCGTCCGGGAGCAGACGGATACCGCCCTGCACCATCCCGCAGTTTCCGATGAGCATGGTGTGGCCGCGCACCGCGACCGCCTTCTCGCCGTCGATCGCGAGAGTGATGTCCGTCATCTCGGTGCCGGCGAGGGCACGGCCCATCGCCTCCACATAGGCCAGCCAACCGGCCTTCGACTTGAGGTCGTCGTCGGTCTCCACCAGCATCTGCGCGTCGACGCCGAAGCCGACCATGACGGCGAACGCGTGCTCGGTGCCGTCATACGACACCCAACCGAGATCGATGCGACGCGGCTCGGCGTCCCGAACCCTCTGGAGCGCTGCGGCGACGTTGTTCAGTGGTACCTCGAGATTGCGCGCGAGGAGGTTGCCCGTGCCCTGCGGGACGATCCCGAGAGCGGTCTCCGAACCCGCCAGCGACTCCGCGACCGCGCGGACCGTGCCGTCTCCCCCGACGGCGATCACGATGCCACGGTCGTCTTCGCGAGCCTCCCGCGCCATCCCGCGGCCCGGGTCCTCCGGTGTGGTCTCCCACCAGCGGATGTCGTACTGCTCGTCGAACACCTCGCTCACCGCGGTCTGCAGAACGTCGTGATCGACCTTCGAGGGATTCCAGACGATGCCGATGCGCGTAGGGGTCATATCGTCAGCTTGGGACACGTCGCCCGATACTGCAAACTCACCCGTCCGGCTATCCGTAGAAGAGCTCCTCGAAGGTCTTGCGCGCGCGCCGCGTGACGCCGAGGTAGTCTTCCTCGAGCTCGGTCGCCGAACGGTCGGGGTAGCCCAGCAGGCTGCCGATCGCATCCAGCTGACGTCGATCGGCGGGGAGGAGATCGCTCGTCTGCCCGGTGAGGAGCGTGATCGCCGAGCGCAGCCTGCTCGACAGGCGCCACGCCTCCCGCAGCCGCTCGGCGTCGCCCTCCTCCACGAGATCTGCCGCGACGGCCGCGTCCAGCGCACCGAGTGTCGCGGTCGTCCGGAGACCGGGGATAGCGTGCGCGTGCTGCAACTGAAGCAGCTGCACCAGCCACTCGACATCGCTGAGCGTGCCGGGACCGAGCTTCAGATGTCGCCGCGGATCGGCGCCTTGCGGCAGCCGCTCACCCTCGACCCTGGCCTTGATGCGCTTGATCTCGCGCGTGCCCTGAAGGTCGACCGATTCCGGGTAGCGGATCGTGTCTGCGAGGGCCGTGAACCGCTCGATGAGCTTCGCGCTGCCGGCCACGCCCCGCGCACGGAGCAGGGCCTGCGCCTCCCAGGAGAGCGACCAGCGCCGGTAGTACTCGGCATACGCCCCGATCGATCGCACGACCGGCCCGTTGCGCCCCTCCGGCCGAAGGTCGGCGTCGAGATCGAGCGGGACCCGGTGATCGGTGAGATGCTCGCGGAGTCCTGCCACGATCTGCGTGGCGAGCTTCTGGGCCCGCTGCGGGTCGACACCGTTCGCGTCGTACACGTAGAGGATGTCGGCGTCCGAACCGAAACCGAGTTCGGCACCTCCGAAGCGCCCCATGGCGATGACGGCGAAGTCGAGCTCTGCGGCGTCATCGGGAACCACCTCGCGGATGACGGCGCGCAGGGCCGCCTGGATGGTCGCCTCGGTGATCTCCGTGAGCGCGACAGCCACCTCCTCGATCGTCAGCACGCCGAGGACGGCCCCCATCGCGGTCCGCAACAGCTCGCGACGGCGCAGTGCCCGCACCGCTCGAAGGGCCTCGCCGATGGTCTCGTGACGCGTCTGGATGGCCCGCGCCTCTTCGTCGAGCGCGGCCGCACCGCGCGGACGCAGCCGTTCGGTGCTGTCGAGCCAGGCGACCGACTCGGGGATCCACTCCAGCAGCTCCCCCACGTAGCGCGACGAGGACAGCAGCCGTGTGAGGCTCTCGGCCGCGCCGGAGGAATCGCGCAGCATGCGAAGGAACCACGGGGTGTCGCCGAGGCGCTCGCTGATCCGGCGGAAGGCGAGAAGCGCGTAGTCCGGGTCGCTTCCATCGGCGAACCACCGCACCATGATCGGCATCAGCGCCCGCTGGATCGTCACCTTGCGGCTGAGCCCGGTCGTGAGTGCACCGATGTGCCGCAGGGCGCCCGCGGGATCGCGGAACCCGATGGCCGCCAGGCGGTCATGCGCCTGCGCCGTGGAGAGCGTGCGCTCCTCCTCCGGGAGACTGGCCACGGCACTGAGCAGCGGACGGTAGAACAGCCGGGTGTGGATCTCGCGCACTTCGCGACGCACCGCCTCCCACCGCGTCCACACACCGTCGCCGCTCTCGGCGAGGGCCGTGCTGCGCGCCAGTACTCGCAGACCTGCGGGAGTGCGCGGAAGCAGATGCGTGCGGCTCAGTTCGCGCAGCTGCAGGCGGTGCTCCATGAGTCGCAGGATGCGGTAGTCGTCAGCGAACGTCGCGGCATCCGCTCGTCCGATGTACCCGCCGGCGACGAGAGCATCGAGGCTCTCGAGCGTGCCGCGCGTGCGGATCGACTCGTCGGTGAGGCCGTGGACCAGCTGAAGCAGCTGCACGGTGAACTCGATATCGCGCAGACCGCCCGCGCCGAGCTTGAGTTGATACGGAGCGTCGTCCGGATCGATGTGCTCGGTCACGCGCTCGCGCATCCGCTGGACGCTCTCGACGAAATCCTCGCGGGCGGCGCTGGACCAGATCTTCGGCTGCACCGCCTCGATGTACTCGGCGCCCAGGTCGGCGTCCCCGGCGAGGGGTCGTGCCTTGAGGAGCGCCTGGAACTCCCAGCTCTTGGCCCAGCGATCGTAATAGGCGAGGTGCGAGGCGAGCGAGCGCACCAGAGCGCCCTGCTTGCCCTCAGGCCGCAGGTTGGCGTCGACCTCCCACAGCGGGGGCTCCACCTCGATGCTGTCGAGACCGCGCATCGTCTCGCGGGCCAGCCGCGTCGCGATGTCGATCGCGCGGGCCTCCGTCACGACCTCCTCGTCGCTGGTGCCGCCCACGAAGATCACATCCACGTCGCTGACGTAGTTGAGCTCGCGAGCGCCGGCCTTTCCCATGCCGATGATCGAGAGCCGCGTCGCCGCCACCTGCTCCTGCGGGGTGGTCTCGCTGAGGCGCGCGCGTGCGATCGCGAGCGAGGCCTCCAAGGCCGCTCCGGCGGCGTCCGACAGTGCAGCGGACACCGCAGCGACCACCGTCTTCGGCTCGGGGTGGGTCAGGTCATAGGCGGCGGTCGCGGCGAGACTGCGTCGGTAGGCGACACGCACGGCAACGACCGCCGCATCGTCCGCTGACGTCGCGAAGCCATCTCGGGCGCCGACCGATGCCAGCAGCTGCGCACGGAGCGACTCCGGCGACGGCAGGACGTCGAGAGGCTCGCCCAGCACCGAGAGCTGGTCGGGATGCCGGAGGAAGAAGTCGGCCAGCCCCTCCGAGGCACCGAAGACCCGCCACACGCGGTGACGCGTCTCCGCGCTTTCGAGCAGAGCCTTCAGGGGTCCGGCGTCCCGACGTGCGACACGGACCAATCCCCGTACCGCGGCGTCGGGGTCGGCAGCATCCGCTCCTTCGAGAAGCGACGATCGCGAGATTCCGAGAACCGTCGCCAACTCGGACAGGGATGTCGCCGCTTCGCTCAACTCGGCGAAACCGAGCCTGGCCAGGGCGGAGAGGGAGACGGAGTCGTCCGGTCGGGCCATCGGCGCAGGTCAGAGCAGTTCGAGGTTGCTCTTCAGCTCGAACGGGGTGACCTGGCCGCGGTAGGCCTCCCATTCTTTCCGCTTGTTGAGCAGCACGTAGTTGAAGACCTGCTCCCCCAGCGTCTCGGCGACGAGCTCGGATGCCTCCATGTATTCCAGAGCGTGGTCGAGGCTCGCGGGCAACGCCTCGTATCCCAGTGCACGCCGCTCGGCGTCACTCAGCGACCACACGTTGTTCTCTGCCTCGGGCGGCAGCTCGTAGCCCTCTTCGATGCCCTTGAGTCCTGCCGCGAGCAGCAGCGCGTAGGCGAGGTAGGGGTTCGAGGCGGAATCGATGCCGCGGTACTCGACGCGCGACGACTGACTCTTGTTCGGCTTGTACATCGGCACGCGGATGAGGGCCGAACGGTTCGCATGCCCCCAGGTGACGAAGCTCGGCGCCTCGTCGCCACCCCAGAGCCGCTTGTACGAGTTCACGAACTGGTTCGTGACGGCGGAGATCTCGTTCGCGTGTCGCAGGAGACCCGCGATGAAGTGCCGACCGGTCTTGGAGAGCTGGTACTTCGCGCCCTCCTCGTAGAAGGCGTTCTGGTCGCCTTCGAAGAGCGACATATGGGTGTGCATGCCGCTGCCGGGCTGATCGCTGAGCGGCTTCGGCATGAACGTCGCGTAGACGCCCTGCTCGATCGCCACCTCCTTGATCACCGTGCGGAAGGTCATGATGTTGTCGGCCGTGGTGAGGGCATCCGCATAACGGAGGTCGATCTCGTTCTGGCCGGGGCCGCCCTCGTGGTGGCTGAACTCCACGGAGATGCCGAGGTCTTCGAGCATCCGAACCGACCGGCGACGGAAGTCGTGCGCCGTGCCGCCGGGAACGTTGTCGAAGTAGCCCGCCGAGTCGACCGGAACGGGACCGTCGGGCCCGAACGACGACGACTTGAGCAGATAGAACTCGATCTCCGGGTGCGTGTAGAACGTGAACCCGGCATCAGCGGCCTTCGCGAGCGTGCGCTTGAGCACGTGCCGGGGATCGGCGACCGCCGGCTGGCCGTCGGGAGTCGTCAGGTCGCAGAACATGCGCGCGGTCGGATCGATCTCACCGCGCCACGGCAGCGTCTGGAAGGTCGTCGGATCGGGCTGGGCGAGCAGATCGGACTCGTAGGTGCGGGTCAGACCCTCGATCGCCGAGCCGTCGAATCCGATGCCCTCGGCGAATGCGCCCTCCACTTCGGCCGGAGCGATCGCGACCGACTTCAGCGTGCCGATGACGTCGGTGAACCATAGCCGCACGAACTTGACGCCGCGCTCCTCGATGGTCCGGAGGACGAAGTCCCTCTGCTTATCCATGACTACTCTGCGCCCTGGCCCTTTGCGTCGCCCTTGACGTCCCAGCCCTGCTCGACGGCCTCTTCCTCGGCCCAGGCGCGCGAACGCTCCTCGACGACCTTGGGGGCACGGCGGGCCTCGGCCTCCGTGTCGAACGGACCGATGCGGTCGATGGAGGGCGAGATCATGCCGAACTCGACCTCGCCGGTCTCGGAGTTGTACCAGTACTTGTGGTCACCGTCAGACATGTCTGCCCCTTCTTCACGTGATGTCATTGATCCTACTGGCGCGCACCGCGGTCGCTAAGCTATCGCCCATGGCAAAAGCGATCGGCGTCGACATCGGCGGCACGGGAATCAAAGCAGGAATCGTCGACCTCGAGCACGGAATCATGGCATCCGACCGGGTGCGGGTCCCCACTCCGGAAGGCGCCTCGCCGCAGGATGTCCTCAACGCCGTGCAGACCGTTCTGAAGACGCTCGACGTGCACGACTCGACGCTGCCGCTCGGGGTCGCCTTCCCGGCGATCGTCAAGCGCGGCAAGACGCTCTCCGCGGCGAACGTGTCGAAGGAATGGATCGACTTCGATGCCGAGCGCTTCTTCCGCGACGGACTCGGCCGCAACATCGTGTTCGTGAACGACGCGGATGCCGCCGGCGTCGCCGAGGCCCGCCACGGAGCAGCCAGGGACGTGCGCGGTTTCACGCTTCTCACGACGCTCGGCACCGGCATCGGATCCGCCTTCCTCTACGACGGGGTGCTGCTGCCGAACACCGAGCTCGGGCACCTCAACTTCGGCGAGTACGAGTCGGTCGAGACGTATGCCGCGACCTCGGCACGTGAGCGCGAGGGCCTCAGCTGGGCCGCGTGGGCGGAGCGCCTGCAGGCGTTCTACTCGCACATCGAGTTCCTCTTCAGCCCCGACCTGTTCGTGGTCGGCGGCGGGGTCTCCAAGAACGCCGGTGACTTCCTTCCGCTGCTCGACCTCAAGACGCCGATCGTCCCGGCGATCCACCGCAACAACTCGGGCATCATCGGCGCGGCATCCCTCGCCGGGGACTGACCAGCAGGACACCGGCGACGCGAAGGCCCCGACGGCTCCACCGTCATCGGGGCCTTCGCTCGTGGTGAGACGGATCAGGCGCTGTCCGCTGAGCGCTTGTCGTCGAGGAGCGCACTACGGGCGGCAGCCCACCACCCCAGCGCGACGGCCGGCACCGCTGACGCCGCGACGATCACAGCGGGGGTCAGATCGGATCCGAAGCCGATGCCCAGTCCCCATGGGGGCGGCATAGCGAGCGCGAGTGCCGTCGTGCCGAGACCGATGATCGCTCCGAACAGCGAGAAGGCGACCAGATGCACCGCGATCGAGGGCTGACGTCGCAGCGTCCATCCGAGGAGATAGGCGAGTGGCGACCCGAGGAGCAACGCCCCGGCAGACCAGGGAAGCGTGTATGCCAGCCCGGCGATCCCATAGCCCCACAGGGGAACGAGAAGTGCGAGCTGGTGCAGGATCAGGAAGAGCACCCACGCCGTGACCGCTCCGGCAGCGAAGTCTCCCCCGGTGAATCGCATGGGTTCTGCGGGCGTCCTCGGGGATGCCCGCAGCGTGAGCGAAGTGGCCCCAGGGAACCGCGCAGATGTCGCCGCGCGCGTCTGCGCTCCGTCGGGGGTCTCCACGCGGCAACACTAGCCGTGATGCGGACTCCGCGCGGTGCGAGCCGCCGGCAACGAAGGAGCCTGTCCAGGTCGATGTAAGCGAATGGGCCGACCTGTACGCCGGGTTCTGTTCCGGGGTTCTTCGCCCCTTCGACGGCCATCTCTCTCGGCGACACGTTGCCGTGGCACTCTAGCGGTCTACCCGAGGACTCGGCGAGCCGCGTCAACATCCTCTGTCTGACCTTGCTCCGGACGAGGTTTACCTGGCGGGCCATGTCACCATGGCCCCCGGTGGTCTCTTACACCACCCTTTCACCCTTACCCCTTGCGGGGCGGTCTACTCTCTGTGGCACTTTCTCGCGGATTGCTCCGGGTGGGCGTTACCCACCGTCCTGCCCTGAGGAGCCCGGACGTTCCTCGGTGCGGTTGCCCGCCACGCGGCCGTCCAGTCGACCCATTCGCGTCTCCAGTCTACGTTCTCCGGATGCGGAGCCTGAGACTACTTCTCCGCCGACTCCGCGATGCGCAGGTCGAGCGGGACATCGATCGGGAACGAGCCGAACAGACGCGTCGTCGCGGTCGCCGCAGCATCTCGGACGGCTTCGGCGGCGGCATCCGCGTGCTCCTGAGGAACGTGCAGGATCACTTCGTCGTGCAGGAAGAAGGCCAGGTGGGGCACGCGCGCGAAGGGACCGGATGCCGTCGCCTCCGCGAACACTTCCGGGATCTGCTGCAGACGGTGCCGGATCTCGGCGAGCCAGATCAGCGACCACTCCGCGGCAGTGCCCTGCACCACGAAGTTCCTCGTGAACCGGCCCCAGTCCCGCGCTCGCCGCCGCGCGAGCGCCACCACCGCGGGATCGGCGTCGGCACCGGTCGCCTCGGCCTGAAGTCGCATCCACTCCCCCGAGGGACGCGGTGAGGACCGACCGAGCCAGGTGGAGACGATCCCGCCGTCCTCCCCCGTCCGCGCCGCCGCGTCGACCAGAGCCATGGCGCGCGGATAGACCTTGCGCAGACGCGGCACGAGCCGACCGCTGTCCCCCGTCGTGGCCCCGTACATGGCGCCGAGGACCGCGTACTTCGCCTCCTCGCGCGTGGCGACCGCGCCCGAGGCGACCACTCCGGCGTAGAGGTCGCTCCCCTGGGCGGCGCGAGCCATCGCCTCGTCCGAGGCCATGGCGGCGAGCATCCGTGGCTCCAGCTGCGCCACATCCGCCACCACCAGGGTCCACCCGGGGTCGGCGCGCACCGCGGGGCGCAGGCTCCGCGGCAGTTGCAGCGCGCCCCCGCCCGCCGACGCCCAGCGACCGGTGACGACACCGCCCGGGATGTATACCGGACGGAAGCGCCCCTCGTGCACCCATTCGGCGAGCCACGCCCAGCCGTTGGCGCTCAGCAATCGGGAGAGCTTCTTGTAGGCGAGCAGCGGCTCGATCACGGGGTGGTCGTGCTCGGCCAGCTCCCACCGGCCTGTGGACTCGACCTGTACTCCGACGCGATGCAGCGCCCGCAGGAGCTTCTGCTGGCTGTCGAGATGGAGGGTCGCATCGCCCAACAGTTCCCGCACGCGATCGCCGATTTCGACCATGCGGCTCGGCAGTCCACCTGCGACCGGCCGGGTGCCGAGAGTCTCGGTCAGGATCGCATCATGAACGGCCTCGTCCCACGGCAAGCCCGCGACCCGCATCTCCTCCGCGATCAGTCCGCCCGCCGACTCTGCTGCGCAGAGGAGGGTGAGACGGCCGTCGGGTGCGGCCGCGATCACGTCGCGCTGCGCTCGGTACTGGTCGAGCGTCGTGTCGATCGCCTCATCGCCGCTCGCCTCTTCGAACACGTCGAACAGCGACGGAATCGCGACAGCGGGCTCCCGCCGCTCCCAGCCCGCAGAAGCCGGGAGCGGGGCGGTCACGGACGCGGTGTCGCGCAGGATCGCGTGGCACAGAACCAGATCGTGGCTCCGACCGATACGCACACCGTCGCGGAGCAGAGAGGCGTACGTCTCGGCGGCGGTGCGGAGGATCCAGCGCGGAGCCTCGGCCGCTTCGACGGCGGCGACCCACTCGGCGAGGTCATCGGCACGCAGTTGCGTGCGGCTCTGCTCCTCGGCGTTCCCGTCCAGCTCGACCGCGACGTACTCCTGCGGAGCGACCGAGATCAGCGCGATGCGTCTTTCGGCTCCCGGCGCCGGCAGGGTCATGGCCGGTAGGCGCGGGCACCGGTCATGCGAGCCCGGATTCCTCGGTCCGCACGAGGATGCAACCGCATTCGGGGCACGAGACCACGAGTTCGTCGGAAGCGCGGCGGATGTCGTTCAGGTCGGTGCTGGGAAGGAGGATGCGGCAGCCTTCGCAGGTTCCGCGCGTGAGAAGCGCTGCGCCGGCACTGTTCTTGGCACGCCGCTCGTACTCGGCCAGGAGGTCGGGGGCGATGCCGTCGGCGACCGCGGCACGGTCCCGGGCGAGCTGCGCACCGAGGTCGGTCGCTGCCGCGACGTCGGACTTGGCCTGCGCGGTGAGGCTCGTGCCCTCCGCTGTGGTCGTGTCGAGAAGCGCCTGCTGCGCCGCGACGGCGGCCTCGGCCTCCTCGAGCCGGCCCATCACGTCGAGTTCGGCGTCTTCGAGATCACTCTGCCTCCTGGCGAGACTGGCGAGCTCGTGTTCGAGCGCCTGCGCATCCTTCGAGTTGGTTGACGCGGCGAGTCGCTCGGCGTCGCGGTTCCGGCGTGCCTCGACGACCGCGACGTCGGATTCCAACCGCTTCAGTTCGGTGCGCACATCGTCACGGGTGCCGGTCAGGGTCGTCAGCTCGCGAAGCTGCTCCTGACGGATGGCGACGAGCTCGGTGATCCGCCCCGCCTGGCTCGGCTTGGTCCGGGCACGCTCCGCCTGCGCGATGCGCCGGTCGAGGTCGGCGATGTCGAGCAGGGTGCGCTGGTTCTCGGGGCTGGCGTTCACGCTCTCAAATCTAGTCGCTGCGGCGGCATCCGCCCATCAGCGCACGTCACCGTCGACGTAGTACCAGGTCCGGTCCTCGCGAACGAAGCGACTGCGCTCGTGCAGGGACCCGCGCTCGGCACCCTGCCGCCAGAACGCCTCGAACTCCACGATCCCCTCGCGGTCGAAAGGACCGCCGGCAGCGCGATCGAGGATCAGCAGTCGTCGCCACTCCAGCTCCGGCTCGAAGTCGATCGTCCGCGGCCGGGTTGTCGGGTGCCAGGTGCGCAGCAGGTGTGCGGCGTCCTCGAGCACGAAGGCCGTGTAGCGGGAGCGCATCAGACGCTCGGCCGTGGGAGCGGATACGCCTTCGAGCAGCGGTTGGCAGCAGGCGCCGAACACATCACCTGACGAGCACGGGCAGCGCGCCTCGTCTTCGATCACGACGTCATCCTGCGCCATCTCGCCTCTGCTGTCATCTCCTCAGCGTACGCTCGAGGAAAAGGCCAAGAAGGAGCACAATGACCACTCAGCCCGTCGTCCCCTCGTTCACCGCGCACAACGGGTTCGCCCTTCCGGCGATCGGCCTCGGCACCTACGGATTGAACGGAGACGCCGGCGCGGATGCCGTCGCCGGAGGCATCGGCGCGGGCTACCGTCTCGTCGACACGGCTTTCAACTACGAGAATGAGGGTTCGGTCGGCCGCGGCGTCGCCGCCTCCGACGCAGATCGTGCGGAGATCATCGTCACCACCAAGCTCCCCGGGCGCCACCACCCGTCCGAGAAGGCGCGCACGAGCATCGAGGAGAGCCGCTCGCGCCTCGGACTGGACGCCACCGACCTGCATCTCATCCACTGGCCGAACCCCAGCCAGGACGAATACGTCCAGGCATGGGCGGCGCTCGTCGACGCTCAGGTGCGCGGCGTCGTCCGACAGATCGGCGTGTCGAACTTCCTGCCGGAGCACCTCGAGCGGATCGAGCGCGAGACCGGCGTCCGCCCCGTCGTGAACCAGATCGAGGTGCATCCATACTTCCCTCAGGAGGAGCAGCTCGCCTACCATCGCGAGCACGGCATCCTCACCGAGGCGTGGAGCCCGCTGGGCCGCGCCCGCGAGTTGCTGGACGAGTCCGTGATCCGTGAGATCGCCGACGCGCACGGCATCACCGCGGCGCAGACCGTGCTCGCCTGGCACGTGGCTCGCGGCACCGTTTCCATCCCGAAGGCATCGTCGCTCGATCACCAGGTCGCGAACCTGGCTGCCGCCGAGATCGTGCTCGACGACGCCGAGGTGGCGGCGATCACGGCACTCGGTCGTCCGGACGGACGCCTGTTCGGCGCAGACCCGAGGACCCACGAGGAGTCCTGACGCCCCCGAGCCGTCAGACGTTCTGCGTTCCCAGCACCCGGAGGAACTCGAGCTTGCTCGCCGCGTCGCTTCCCGGCGCAGCGGTCAAGACGATCAGCGCCTGCGATTCGTCCTCGGTGAACAGCGCCTGGCAGTCGACCTCGATCTCGCCGAGCTCAGGATGCACCATCACCTTGTGCTGCTCGAACCGACGACTCACCTCGTGCGCGGCCCAGAGCCGGCGGAACTCGGAACTGCGGACCGAGAGCTCGGTGACGATCTCCCCCGCCCGCGATCGGGCGCCCATCACTCCGTGCGCGGCACGAAGAGAAGCCACGAGCGCACGACTCTGTCGAGCATGATCGATCTCCCGATATCTCCGCCGCTCGATCTCCGGATACGCGAACCAGCGGTAGATGCCGCTCCGCTCGAGACCGGTGAGGCCGCTCGCATCGCCGATGAGCGCGCGAGCGGCGTCATTCTGCACGAGGACCTCGTCGAGCACCGAGACGACGAACGCCGGGGTGTCGTGCAGCCGGTCGAGGACGCGCAGGATGCCCGGTCGCACGTAGTCGGCGACGTGAGCCCGGTCGGGAGCGCTGTGCCCGCAGAGCCGGAAGAGGTAGTCGCGCTCGTCCTCGGTGAGACGCAGCGCGCGGGCAAGAGCGGCGAGGATCTGCACGCTCGGTTGCGGCCCCCGGCGCTGTTCGAGACGCGTGTAGTAGTCGGTCGACATCGTCGCCAGGTGTGCCACCTCCTCGCGGCGCAGGCCGGCGGTGCGACGCCGCGGTCCCGTCGAGAGTCCGACGTCGGCCGGCGTCAGCGCCTCACGCCGACGGAGGAGGAATTCGGCCAGTGCTTCGCGATCCACCCCTGAAGTATCCCCCGGCACCGGCGCCCGATCCAGGGATCCGCGATCCCTGGATGACCGCTCTCTGGAGCGATCCGCCCGTCCCGCCGAGGCTGGAGACATGAACATCAGCGGAAACACCATCTTCGTCCCCGGCGCGACCAGCGGCATCGGTCTCGCCCTCGCTCTGCGGTTGCACGACCGCGGCAACACGGTGATCGTGGGCGGGCGTCGGGAGGACCGCCTCGCGGCGATCGCCGCGGAGCATCCCGGCATCCACACCGTCCGCATCGACACGGCGGATGAGAGCAGCATCGACAGAGCCGCCCGCGCCGTGATCACCGCACACCCGGGGCTGAACGTGCTCATCACGATGGCCGGTGTCATGCGCGCCGAGGACTGGACGACGCCTGACGGTTTCCTGTCGACGGCCGAGGAGACCGTCACGACGAACATCCTCGGTCCGATCCGGCTCGTCGCCGCGTTCATCGAGCACCTGCGCGCGCAGCCGGATGCCACCATCATGACGGTCTCGTCCGGGCTCGCGTTCGCTCCGCTGCGGGTGACGCCGACCTACAACGCCAGCAAGGCCGCGATCCACATGCTCAGCGAGTCGCTGCGGCTGCAGCTCGCCGGGACGAGCGTGTCGGTGCTCGAGCTCGAACCGCCGGCCGTCCGCACGCCGCTCATGCCGGGGCACGAGGACAACGAGGCAGCCATGCCTCTGGACGAGTTCATCGACGAGGTCATGGAGCTGCTGGAGAATCGGCCGGATGCCACGGAAGTGCAGGTCGAGCGCGTGAAGTTCCTCCGATACGGCGAAGCCCGCGGCGACTACGACCAGGTCGTCGCCACCTTGAATCGGACGGATCCCCACGGACGCTGAACGGAGACGGGACGTCGGCACGACGCCGACGTCCCGTCAATCGCGCAGCGAAGCAGCCGCGGCCGTGAGCGCGTCGGCGGACTGACGAAGGAGCGCCAGCTCGTGCTCCGAGAACGAGGTGTTCCTGATCGGGACCGCGCCGGCCGCGCTCACGATCGACGGCACGGAGAGAGCGACACCGTCGAGTCCGTGGAAGTCGCGCAGCACCGTGCTCACCGGCATCACCGCGTGCTCGTCGCGGAGGATCGCTTCCACGATGCGCGCGCTGGACAGGCCGATCGCATAGTTGGTCGCGCCCTTCCCCTGGATCACCTTGTAGGCGGCATCTCGCACGTCGACGGCGATCTCGTGCAACTCGTCGAGAGTGAATCGCGGATGCCCCGGCGTCTCCCACTCCAGGATCGGCACCGTGCCGATGGTCGCGCGCGACCAGAGGGGGAACTCGGTGTCGCCGTGCTCTCCGATGATGTGGGCGTGCACACTCGCCGTCGAGACGCCGGCGCGCTCACCCAGCTTCCACCGCAGCCGCGAGGTGTCGAGAACCGTTCCCGAGGCGAAGATCCGCTCCGGCGGCAGACCCGTCTCCTCCTGCGCGATGACCGTGAGCACATCGCAGGGATTCGTGACGATCACGTAGATCGCGTTCGGGGCGACCTGGAGCAGGTCGGGCATCATGCGACGGATGATCCCCGCGTTGACCTCGGCGAGCTCGATGCGGGTCTGCCCGGGGTTCTGCTTCGCGCCGGCGGTGATCACCACGACGTGCGACCCGGCGGCCACCGAGATGTCGCTGCCGCCGATGATGTCGCTCGAACCCGTGAACTGCGTGCCGTGGGCGAGGTCGAGCACCTCGGCCTCCACCTTCGCGGTCGCGATGTCGTAGAGCGCCACGTGACGGGCGGACCCTCGGATCAGCGCCGCGTATGCAACGCTCGATCCCACGCTTCCCGCACCGACGACCGTGAGTTTCGAGTTCTCGATGATCTCCATGCGCTCAGTCTTGCAGTGGCGGGGCTCGATCAGGGAGGAGTCTCGCCGGATCAATCTCGCTCACCGCAGAGCTGTCACAGTGCGGCGGCGACCGCCTGCGCCGCGGTCTCCTGCATGAAGCGGAATCCGGAGCGCTCCAGCACCTGCGGCCGCACGTCGGCGTCGGGCAGTAGCAGCGACTCGGCCGCGTCACCGAGTGCGAGGCGCAGCGCCCAAGCCGGTGCAGGAAGCCAGAAGGGACGGTGCATCCGGCTCGCGAGGGCGCGGCCGATGTCGTTCGCGGAGGCCGGAGTGGGACCGGTGAGGTTGACGGGACCGGTGATCTTGCTGTCCAGGATGTGGCGAACGGCCCGCACCTCGTCGTCGAGGGAGATCCACGGCCAGATCTGAGTGCCGCCGCCGAGGGGCCCGGAGACGCCGAAGCGGGTCAGCTGGATGAGCGGCTTGAGCACTCCGCGGCGGTGGATGACAGGGGCGGTGCGGAGCAACACGACCCGCGTGTGATCTTCGGCCTGCCGCGCCTCGGCCTCCCAGCGCGCGCTGAGGTCGGCAAGGAATGTCTGACCGGCGGCGGAGTCCTCCGTGAGGATCTCCCCGGGCACCGAGCCGTAGTAGCCCACGGCGGATGCTGAGACGAGTGCGGGAGCGTCGGAGCGCAGCGCGCGCAGGGCGGTCGTGATCGTGCGGGTCGCCTGCAAGCGGGAGTCGACCAGCTCCCGGCGATACCGGCGAGTCCAGGGCAGCCGTCCCACGCTGGCTCCGCCCAGAGCGACGACGGCATCCGCACCTGAGAGCACCTCGGGGTCGAGTGGGCTCTCCCCCGGTTCCCACTGCGCCTCATCGTCGGATCGCGGGGCACGGCGGACGAGTGCGGTCACCTCGACGCCGTCGGCGCGGAGCGATGAGGCGAGGGCCGATCCGATCAGTCCCGATGCCCCGCTGACGACGATGCGTCGCGCCATGTGTGAAAGCTCCCCGTCCCTCGATCATCGAGTCGTGTCGTGCGGTCCAGCGTACGCGCCACTGCGGCAACCGGACGGTCCTCTTCAGACCGCGCGTCGGTAGTGCATCGCGACCGCACCCATGCGGAGCGGTGTCGCCGAGACGAGTTCGAGTCGTCGCGTGCCGGGCAGCCCTCCCTGGTAGAGCGTCGGACCGTGACCGGCGATCCTGGGGTGGACGAGGAACTGATACTCATCGATCAGGTCCAGCCGGTCCAACTCCGTCGCGAGCATGCCACTTCCGAGGAGAACCCCGTCGGGGGTCGCGTCCTTGAGCTTCTGCACGCTCGTGCGCAGGTCACCGTCGATGCGATGGGTGTGGGACCACGGGAAGTCGTCTCGCGTGGAGGACACCACGTACTTCGGCTTGGCATCCAGCTTCACGGCCCACTCGCGCAGCGCGGGCGGAGCCTCCACGTCACCGCGGGCGACTGCCGGCCAGTAGCTCTCCATCATCTCGTAGGTGGTGCGGCCCCAGAGCATCGCACCGGATTCGTCCAGGAGGCGAGTGAAGAAGGCGTGGGTCTCGTCGTCGGCCGCGCCCTCCTGATGGTCGACGCAGCCGTCGAGCGTGACGTTGATGCTGAAGGTCAGTATTCCCATGCGGGGAGCCTAGATCCGCGACGCGACCGCCGCCAGAAGGCCGGCGGCTCGCACGGTCACGCCTCACGCCCCACGCCCGATAGTCTCGCGAGCATGGGTTTCTCGGTGCTCGGGCTCGCTCTGAGCCTCGCCATCTTCGCGCCGAATCTGCTGCTTCTGTGGTTCCCGCCTCGGCCGCCGATCGAGGGCGGCGAGGTGCCGAGGGTCCTCGAGATTCTGGAGCGATCAGGGCAGGCACTCTGCGTCACGGTTCCAGCGATCACCGTGGGTGCTTTCGTGCTCTGGTGGGGGGTGCTCCCGGTGGGCATCTTCGTCATCGCGTACTGGGCCCTGTGGCTGCGCTACATCGTGTCTGGCAGACAGCGGGCGTCGCTCTTCGCACCGGTCCTCCGGATTCCCGTGCCGATGGCGCTGCTGCCGGTCGCCGCGTTCCTTTCCGGTTCGGCATGGCTGCAGAATCCGTGGATCGCGATCGCGGCGGCGGTACTCGCCGCCGGGCACATCCCGAGTTCGCTGATCACGGCGAGATCCCGATAGTCCAGGAGGGCGGCGTTGCGCGAGGGAGTGCTGAAGCGGGATCCGTCGGGCCAGACTCAACTTTTTCCGGTGGGCCCTGCCGGGATCGAACCGACGACATCCACGGTGTAAACGTGGCGCTCTACCAGCTGAGCTAAAGGCCCTGGTGCTCTCAGTGTATCGGGCGGCCGATGCGCACCCGTGTCGTAGAAGAGGGATAGGCTGATGGCGGCGCGCGTTGTGCACAGCTGACAAGGCTGCCCGTGTCGCTTCCCGTTTCCTTGGCATGACCTGCCAGCTTGACGAAAGGTTCGCCCCGTGACCGTGCACGACCAGGATCCTTACTCCCAGGGCCCCCTCGACAGCGATCCGGAAGAGACCGGTGAGTGGCAGCAGTCCCTCGACGAGCTGGTGGATGCCAAGGGCCACGGCCGCGGCCGCGAGATCATGCTCAGCCTGCTCAAGCGCTCGAAGGAGCTGCACCTGGGCGTGCCGATGGTCCCGACGACGGACTACATCAACACCATCGCGCCGGAGAACGAGCCCGAGTTCCCTGGCGACGAAGAGGTCGAGCGCCGCTACCGCGCCTGGATCCGATGGAACGCCGCGATCACGGTGCACCGCGCACAGCGGCCCGGCATCGGCGTCGGCGGTCACATCTCGACCTATGCCTCTTCGGCGGCTCTCTATGAGGTCGGCTTCAACCACTTCTTCAAGGGTGCGGACAACCCCGGTGGTGCCGACCAGATCTTCATCCAGGGCCATGCCTCGCCCGGTACCTACGCCCGGTCGTACCTCGAAGGACGCCTGAGCGAGGACCAGCTCGACGGATTCCGCCAGGAGAAGTCGCACGCCCCGAACGGCATCCCGTCGTACCCGCACCCGCGTCTGATGCCGGAGTACTGGCAGTTCCCGACCGTCTCCATGGGGCTCGGTCCGATCAACGCCATCTATCAGGCGATGTCGAACAAGTACCTCGAGAACCGAGGCATCAAGGACACGTCGCAGTCGCACGTCTGGGCATTCCTCGGCGACGGCGAGATGGACGAGGTCGAGAGCCGCGGCCAGCTGCAGGTCGCAGCCAACGAGGGCCTCGACAACCTCACGTTCATCGTCAACTGCAACCTGCAGCGCCTCGACGGACCCGTGCGCGGCAACGGCAAGATCATCCAGGAGCTCGAGTCGTTCTTCCGCGGCGCCGGCTGGAACGTCATCAAGGTCGTCTGGGGTCGCGAATGGGACGACCTGCTCGCCCGCGACACCGAGGGTGCGCTGCTCAACCTGATGAACGTCACCCCTGACGGTGACTACCAGACGTACAAGGCGGAGTCCGGCGCATACGTCCGCGAGCACTTCTTCGGACGCGACGAGCGCGCGGCCGCACTCGTCGAGGACTACTCCGACGACGACATCTGGAACCTCAAGCGCGGTGGCCACGACTACCGCAAGGTCTACGCCGCGTTCAAGGCAGCGACCGAGCACAAGGGCAAGCCCACCGTCATCCTCGCGAAGACCGTCAAGGGCTACGGCCTCGGTCCGCACTTCGAGGGCCGCAACGCGACCCACCAGATGAAGAAGATGACGCTGGACAACCTCAAGACGTTCCGCGACGCGATGCACATCCCGATCACGGATGCGCAGCTCGAGGAGAACCCGTACCTGCCCCCGTACTACAACCCGGGCCCCCAGGACGAGACGATCCAGTACATGCTCGAGCGTCGCCAGGCTCTCGGCGGCTACCTGCCGGAGCGCCGCTCCACTCACGTCGGACTGTCGCTCCCGGACGACTCGGCGTACGCCCTGCCCAAGAAGGGCTCCGGCACGCAGGAGATCGCCACGACCATGGCGTTCGTCCGTCTGCTGAAGGACCTGCTGCGCTCGAAGGACTTCGGCCACCGCATCGTCCCGATCATCCCGGACGAGGCGCGTACGTTCGGAATGGACGCCTACTTCCCGTCGGCGAAGATCTACAACCCGAACGGCCAGCACTACACGTCCGTCGACCGCGAGCTCCTCCTCGCCTACAAGGAGAGCCCGCAGGGCCAGATCGTGCACGTCGGCATCAACGAGGCAGGCGCGCTGGCGGCATTCACCGCGGCCGGCACCTCCTACGCCACGCACGGCGAGCCGCTGATCCCGATCTACCTCTTCTACTCGATGTTCGGATTCCAGCGCACGGGCGACGCCCAGTGGGCGGCGGGCGACCAGATGGCCCGCGGGTTCATCATGGGCGCGACGGCAGGTCGCACCACCCTCACGGGTGAGGGCCTGCAGCACGCCGACGGTCACTCGCACCTGCTCGCCGCCACCAACCCGGCGACGGTCTCGTACGACCCGGCCTACGGCTACGAGATCGCGCACATCATGCGCTCCGGTCTCGAGCGCATGTACGGCGGCGAACACGAAGACCCGAACGTCATGTACTACATCACGCTCTACAACGAGCCGATGGTGATGCCGGCGGAGCCGGAGAACGCGGACGTCGACGGCATCGTGCGCGGCATCCACCGCGTCTCGGTCGGCGAGGGCGAGGGCCACCGTGCCCAGCTCTTCGCGTCGGGCGTCGGACTCCCCTGGGCCCTCGAGGCGCAGCAGCTGCTGAAGAACGACTGGGGCGTGATCGCCGACGTCTGGTCGGTCACCTCCTGGACCGAGCTGCGCCGCGACGGTCTCGCCGCCGACGAGCACAACTTCCTGCACCCGGAGGAAGAGCCCCGCACCGCGTACCTCACCCAGAAGCTGCAGGGTGCTGAAGGCCCCGTCGTCGCCGTGAGCGACTTCATGCACGCCGTGCAGGACCAGATCCGTCCGTGGGTTCCGAACCGCTTCGCGACGCTCGGTGCCGACGGCTTCGGCTTCTCGGACACCCGGGCCGCAGCGCGTCGCTTCTTCAAGATCGACGGACCCTCGATCGTCGTCCGCACTCTGCAGTCGCTCGCCGAGGACGGGGTCGTCGACCGTTCTCTCGCCGCGCAGGCCATCCAGAAGTACAGCCTGCACGATGTGAACGCCGGAACCAGCGGCAACGCGGGCGGCGAAAGCTGAGCCCTCGGTGACAGGTTCTCCTCCTTCCGGCATGGACAAGGCCGCGACGCTCACCTGGCTGCGCCGGATCTCCGGTGACATCGCCTCGGTGACGATCAAGCGCCTGGAGGACACCCTCCCGTGGTACGCCGACATGCCACCAGCCCGCCGCTCCGCGGTCGGGCTGGTGGCTCAGGCCGGCATCACGTCGTTCATCCAGTGGTATGAAGACCCCACCTCCACGCCGTGGATCGCAGCGGACATCTTCGCCGCAGCCCCGCGTGAGCTGCTGCGCAGCGTCAGCCTCCAGCAGACCCTGCAGCTCATCCGAGTGACCGTCGAGGTCACCGAGGAGCGCGTCGCCGGGCGGGGGAACGATCTCCGCGAGGCGATCCTGCTCTACTCCCGCGACGTCGCCTTCGCTGCGGCCGACGTGTACGCCAGGGCCGCCGAAGCGCGGGGCCTGTGGGATGCACGCCTGGAAGCACTCGTCGTCGACTCCATCCTCACCGGCGAGGCCGACGAAGAGCTCCCGAGCCGGATCGCCGCGCTCGGTTGGCATGGTCATGGCGAGGTCGCCGTCCTCGTCGGCACGACGCCGCCGCAGTTCGACGTCGACCTGGTCCGCCGCACCGCCAGGAAGCTCGCCGTCGACGTGCTCATCGGCGTGCAGGGCTCACGACTCGTCCTCGTGCTCGGACGCGCCCGTGTCGAGGGCCAGGAAGGCGAGGAAGAGGAACTCGGCTTCCAGGAGATCGCCACCCGCCTCGAGCCGTCCTTCGGCCCGGGATATGTCGTCCTCGGCCCGGAAGTCGCTGCACTCGTGGATGCGAGCCAGAGCGCACGTGCCGCGCTCGCGGGCTTCGCGGTCGCGCGTGCGTGGCGCGGTGCTCCTCGCCCCGTCGAGGCCGACGACCTGCTCCCGGAGCGGGCCCTCGCCGGAGACCCGCTCGCGAAGCAGACCCTGATCGAGCGCATCTTCCGTCCACTGCAGGCCCACTCGACCGACCTGGTCACCACGCTGTGGAGCTACCTCGACAACGGTCGCTCCCTCGAAGCGACAGCCCGTGAGCTGTTCGTGCATCCGAACACCGTGCGCTACCGACTCAAGCGCGTGAGCGAAGTCATCGGCTGGGATGCCACCGGCCCTCGCGAGGCTCTCATCCTGCAGACGGCCCTGATCCTCGGTTCTATCGGTGCGGCAGAGCAGGTTCGAAGGCGAACGCCCCTTCGTCGCCCACAGCGCTGATCCCGATTCCCGATCTTTCTGTGCGCCACACACAAGGGTTTCTCGCATTCTTGTGATGCATCATCCACCGCTTGGCCGGATTCGTTGGCAGACTGGGTGGGTGATTGTCGTCGTATGCCCTGGACAGGGCTCGCAGACCCCCGGATTCCTCGCCCCCTGGCTCGAGCTCGACGGGGTGGCCGAGCGCCTCGCCGCGTACTCGGATGCTGCGGAGGTCGATCTCCGCGCGCACGGAACGGTTTCGGATGCCGACACGATCCGCGACACGCGCATCGCTCAGCCGCTCATCGTCGCCGCCTCCCTGATCGCCGGTGACGCGCTGACGAACCGCGCGGGGCGACGCTCGGACGGCATCGCCGGACACTCCGTCGGCGAGATCGCCGCGCTCGTCGGCAGCGGCGTGATCGACGCGGATACCGGAATGCGGCTGGTCGGAATCCGCGGACGCGCGATGGCGGATGCCGCAGCACAGACCCCCACCGGTATGAGCGCGGTGCTCGGCGGGGACGAGGATGCCCTCCTCGCCCGGCTCGCCGAGCTCGATCTCTCCCCCGCCAACTACAACGGCGGCGGGCAACTCGTGGTCGCCGGTGCGCTCCCGGCCCTCGCTGCACTCGCCGAGGAACCGGTGAGGGGGACGCGGGTCGTCCCCCTCCAGGTGGCAGGCGCCTTCCACACCCGGTACATGGCATCCGCGGTGGCCGCCCTTCGTGACGCCGTCGCCGACGTCACCCCGGCTGACCCCGAGATCACGCTGTGGACGAATCGGGACGGCTCCGTGGTCGCCGACGGCGCACAGGCGCTCGGCTACCTCGTCGACCAGGTCTCCTCGCCGGTGCGGTGGGACCTCTGCATGCAGTCCTTCTCGAATGCCGGCGTGACCGGTGTCATCGAACTCGCTCCCGCCGGCGCACTGGTCGGACTCGCGAAGCGCGGTCTTCGTGGCGTCCCGACGGTCGCTGTGAAGACTCCCGACGACCTCGACGCAGCCGTCGCGCTGCTGAACGGAGAAGCCGCATGAGCGCCACCCTCGCCCAGGTCACCGGCCCCGCCTACACGCGCATCTATGCCTTCGGCGCGGCTCGCGGGGAGAACGCGGTTCCGAATGACGACCTCATCGGCCCGATCGACTCCAGCGACGAATGGATCCGTCAGCGCACCGGGATCATCACCCGCGCCCGCGCGAACACGAGCACCGACGCGATCGACCTCGCGAGCGCCGCGGCGTCCGAGGCGATCGAGAAGGCGGGCATCCCCGCCGACCAGGTCGACCTCGTGATCGTCGCGACGATCAGCAACCCGAAGCAGACGCCCTCGGTGTCTGCGATCGTCGCAGACCGTGTCGGTGCGAACCCGGCCGCGGCCTACGACATCAACGCCGCGTGCGCGGGATACGCCTATGCGATCGCCCAGGCGGACGCCCTGATCAAGGCCGGCGCGGCCCGCTACGCACTCGTGATCGGCACCGAGAAGCTGTCGGACGTCGTCGACCCGACGGACCGCAGCATCTCGTTCCTGCTCGGCGACGGCGCCGGGGCCGCGCTGATCGGTCCGAGCGACACACCCGGCATCGCCCCGGCGGTATGGGGCTCGGACGGGTCCAAGGCCGATGCCGTGGGAATGAACGCCACGCTCACCGAGTTCCGCGACGGCGAGGCCCCGTGGCCGACACTCCGCCAGG
The DNA here is from genome assembly GCF_002979435.1 of Microbacterium sp. MYb66. Taxonomy (GTDB): domain Bacteria; phylum Actinomycetota; class Actinomycetes; order Actinomycetales; family Microbacteriaceae; genus Microbacterium. Next base: position 98,334 of record NZ_PCOV01000009.1, read on the forward strand.
AGGGACCGACCGTGTTCCGCTGGGCGGTGTGGGAGATGGCGAAGGTCGCGCGCGAGGCTCTGGACAGAGCAGGGATCGAGGCCTCCGACCTCGCGGCCTTCATTCCGCACCAGGCGAACATGCGCATCATCGACGAGTTCGCCAAGCAGCTCAAGCTGCCGGAGACCACCGTGATCGCTCGCGACATCGAGACCACGGGCAACACCTCGGCCGCGTCCATCCCCCTGGCCAGCCACCGTCTCATGGCCGAGCACCCCGAGCTGTCGGGAGGACTCGCGCTGCAGATCGGCTTCGGCGCCGGGCTCGTCTTCGCCGCACAGGTCGTCGTCCTTCCCTGAGAATGCGCTGACCTTCCCTAGACTGTTCCACGGTTCCGAATACAACCCGCAAGAAAGAGGAAGACCACATGGCTTTCACCAACGATGAGGTCCTCGCCGGCCTCGCAGAACTGATCACCGACGAGACCGGCATCAACGCCTCCGAGGTCGCTCTGGAGAAGTCGTTCACGGACGACCTCGACATCGACTCCATCTCGATGATGACGATCGTCGTCAACGCAGAGGAGAAGTTCGGCGTCACCATCCCCGACGACGAGGTCAAGAACCTGAAGACCGTCGGCGACGCCGTCAGCTTCATCGTCGCGGGCCAGGAGTAATCCCGGCAGGATGCCACTCCCGCATCGCGCGGAGAGTGGCATCCTCCGACCTGCCCTCTCACCCGTTCGATCTCGTTTCGACAAGGAACCACTCCCCATGACCAAGCGCATCGTCGTCACCGGCATCGGCGCCACCTCCGCCATCGGCGGCACGGCTCCCGAGAACTGGACGAACCTGCTGGCCGGCATGTCCGGCACTCGCACCCTCGAGCACGACTGGGTCCAGCAGTACGAGCTGCCCGTCACCTTCGCCGCCGAGGCGATCGTCCGCCCGGAGGAGGTTCTGCCGCGCCACGAGGCGAAGCGACTCGACCCGTCGTCCCAGTTCGCGTTGATCGCGGCACGTGAGGCCTGGGCTGATGCCGGGTCTCCCGAGGTCGCCCCGGAACGGCTCGGCATCGACTTCGCGACCGGAATCGGCGGGCTGTGGACGCTGCTCGACGCCTGGGACACGCTGCGTGAGAAGGGCCCGCGCCGCGTCATGCCGCTGACGGTCCCGATGCTGATGCCGAACGCCGCTGCGGGAAACCTGTCGCTCCAGTTCCACGCTCGCGCCTACGCGCAGACCGTGGTGAGCGCATGCGCGTCCAGCACCGAGTCGATCATCCACGCGTTCCACCACCTGCAGGATGGCCTCGCCGACGTCGTGATCGCCGGTGGCACCGAGTCTGCGATCCACCCCATCACGATGGCATCCTTCGCCTCCGCGCAGGCGCTTTCGCGCCGGAACGACGATCCGGCTCATGCCTCCCGCCCCGGAGCGATCGACCGCGACGGATTCGTCATGGGTGAAGGCGCAGCGGCGCTGATCCTCGAGACCGAGGAGCATGCGAAGGAACGCGGCGCCAAGATCTACGGTTACATCCTCGGCGGTGGCGTCACTGCCGATGCCTATCACATCACCGGCAACGACCCCGAGGGCAACGGTGCGGCACGCGCCGTCACGCAGGCCCTCGAGGAGGCCGGGATCACGGCCGACCAGGTCACGCACATCAACGCCCACGCGACCTCGACTCCGGTCGGCGACCCGAACGAGTACGTCGCCCTCAAGAAGGTCTTCGGCGACCGGATCGATGAGATCCCCGTGTCGGCGACGAAGGCATCGACGGGCCATCTGCTCGGCGGCACCGGCGCGCTCGAGGCGATCTTCTCTCTTCTCGCGCTCCGCGACCGCGTCGCACCGCCGACGATCAACATGACCGAGCCGGACCCCGCCGTGCCCTTCCGCCTCTCCGGCGAGGCTGCACCGCTCGGCGACGGTCCGCAGATCGCGATCAGCAACTCCTTCGGATTCGGCGGGCACAACGCCGTCCTGGTGGTCGCCGGCGCTGACTGACGTTCGCACGATTCGACGAAGAGAGCCCCTCGGGAATCCGCGGGGCTCTCTTCGCGTCCAGGCGCAACCAGCGCGGTTCTGCGGGGAATCAGGCCGGGCGCACCGATGCCACCTGTCGGGAACGCGCCTCGCGCATCCGCGTGATACGCGGCAGGAACCACCCGATGAGCGGGCCCACGCCGAACGCGAAGAGCACGGTTCCCACCCCGACGGGGCCTCCGAGCAGGAAGCCGATGAGAAGCACACTGCCCTCGATCAGGGTGCGCACGAGCCACACCGCCCAGCCGGTCCGCCGCACCAGTCCCGTCATCAGCCCGTCGCGCGGGCCGGGGCCGAAGTCCGCGGCGATATAGAGTCCGGTGGCGAACGCCAGCAGCAGGAGTCCGAACACGAACATCGGAGCCCCGATCCAGACCGAGGGCGGTGCCGGAATCAGGAAGAGGGCGAGATCGGCACTCGGGCCGACCAGGAGCGCGTTCAACACGGTACCGAGGCCCACCCGCTGGCGCAGCGGAATCCACAGCAGCAGCACGACGATCGACACGAGGACGGTGATGAACCCGTAGCCGAGTCCGGATTGCCCCGCGAGACCGAGCGCCAAGACGTCCCACGGAGCGACGCCGATGCCACCGCGCACCATGAACCCGAGCGCGACGCCGTAGAGGAACAGTCCGCCGATGAGCTGCACGACACGCTCGACGAGGTCCCGCCGACTGGTGGCGGTGACGGACAGGAACACGGCGCGGAGGAGCATGGTTCCACTCTGGCGCGTGAGCCGGCACCGCCAACGAGTCCACTGCCCGGAAAGTGGACTGCCCCTGCCGGGCCACTTTGCGCCATGCTGGATGCATGGGATCACGACTCGTCGAACAGCTCGGAGCATCCAGCGTCGCCGGCGCCGCTGCCGCCGCCCTGGCGGACAGGATCCGCGCGCTGATCCTGGACGGTCGCCTCACCGTCGGCGAGCGTCTGCCCAGCGAGCGATCGCTCGCCCTGGAACTGCGGAGGTCACGCTCGACGATCACCCGCGCCTACGGCCTGCTGGAGACCGATGGCTACGTCTCACGCCTTCATGGAGGAAGCACGCGCGTCACGCTCCCCCACGGCCACACCGCGCCAGGTGCCGATGCCGACGACGACGCCATCGACCTCTCCATCGCCTCGATGGACTCGACCCCAGGGCTGTATGACGCCACGGTGCGGTCCCTCCCCCGTCTCGCCGCGCTGCGCGGCACGAGCGGTTATTCCCTTCAGGGGCTCCCGGAGCTCCGTGACGCCGTCGCGCAGCGCTTCAGCGAACGCGGCGCGCCGACCTCCGCGGAGGAGATCATCATCACCTCGGGTGCCCTCAACGCGGTGAACCTGATCCTCACAGCCATCGGACGACGAGGTGAGCGCGCACTCGTCGAGCAGCCGACTTTCCCGCATGCGCAGGAGGCCCTGCACCGCCACGGCTACCGACTGGTCCCGACTCCCGTCGATGTGGAGGGCTGGGACACGCGACACCTGAACGAGACTCTCCTGAGCTCCCGTCCCCACGTCGCATATCTGATCCCGGACTTCCACAACCCCACGGGCGCGACCCTCCCCGATGAGCAGCGCTCGCGCGTGGTGACCACGGCTCGCAACGTCGGCACGCATCTCATCGTCGACGAGACCACCACAGAGCTCGACATCGACCGCGGATGGTCGCCCGTTCCGATGGGCGCGAGCGGTCCGAACGTCATCACGGTCGGCTCGATGTCGAAGATCGCATGGGGAGGCATGCGCATCGGCTGGATCCGCGCTGAGCGCTCGGTCATCGCGCGCCTGCTGGCCGTGCGCCCCTCCTTCGAACTCGGCACCGCGCTGCTCGAACAGTGCATCGCCGTGGAGCTGCTCGCCGACATGTCCGCGCTCACATCGCACGTCCGCCGTCGCCTTCAGGAAGGACGCACTGCGGTCGAGGCCGGTGTCGCCGGGATCCCCGGCTTCAGGATGCCCTCCACCCCGGGCGGTCTCTCCGCCTGGGTCGACATCGGTGCTCCACTGTCGACCTCGTTGTCGCTCGCCGCGCGTGAGCGGAAGCTGATCCTGCCGCCTGGCCCGCGTTTCGCGACCGGCGGGGTACTCGAGCGTCGTCTGCGCATCCCCATCACCCTCACTCCCGACCGCACGACGGAGGCCATGCAGCGACTGTCTCTCGCCTGGGACGACGTGCGAGGCGGCACAGCATCCCGATCCGACGAGTTGCAGCATGCAGCGGTCATCTGACCGATCCTGCACCCCTTGGACGACGAGGACCCCGCCTCGTTTCCGGGGCGGGGTCCTCGTCATGCGGAGCGGGGATACGTCTTCTCAGCGTCCGGGATGATTCACCGGCATCCGATACTCACGCCTCCCCCGCTCCCGGACTGTGGTGTCGAGCTAGCCGACCTTGTGAAGCCAGACGACCCTGGCATCGTCGCTGGCGTGACGGAACGGTTCGAGCTCCTCATCCCAGGCGGAACCGAGCGCGATGTCCAGTTCGCGCTGCAGCTCGACCGCGCTGCCTGCGGCGATCTCCATCGCATAGCGGATGCGGTCCTCGCCGATGACGATGTTGCCGGCAGCATCGGTCTGGGCGTAGTGGATGCCGAGATCGGGAGTGTGCAGCCAGCGGCCACCGTCGCTGCGGGGCGTGGGGTCCTCGGTCACCTCGAAACGGAGGTGCTCCCACCCGCGGATGGAGGTCGCGAGGGCAGCGCCGGTACCGACGGGGCCGTCCCAGTAGAACTCGGCGCGTCGCGCACCATCGAGGACGGGCTGCTCGGTCCAGTCGAAGTTCACCGCACGCCCGATAGCGCGACCCACCGCCCATTCCAGGTGCGGGCAGAGCGCGCGAGGCGCAGAGTGGATGAACACCACTCCGCGTGCGTAAGCCGTCGCCATGATCTCTCCGTTTCATCAGGTGCGTCTTCCCCAACGACCTGAACCACGAAGTGGCGAGAATATGCGGTTGTGCGCCCATTCTCGCGGAGTTCGCCGGAAATCACAAGCGTGTCATTCCCACGACGAAGGCCCCGGTCGCTGCGACCGGGGCCTTCGGGGAGTTCGACGGGCTCGTTCGCCCGTCAGTTGCTGACGAGAGTCAGGCCTCGCTCATGGCCTGCTTGACCTGCTGGCCCTTCGCGGCGTAGTAGGCGGCGCGCGCAGCATCCTTGCGAGCCTGCTCGGCGTAGCCGAACTCCAGGGTCTCCTGGTCGACCTCGTAGTTGGGCACGTCGTCGGTGCCGTTGTACTTCTCGATGTAGGCGTCGAGCTCCGGACCCGAGGTCCACGACGTGATGAGGCAGTAGCGGGGCTCGGTGCCGTTGTGCGTCGCCGCGTGCCACAGACGCTGCGTGTCGACGATGAGCTGAGCGCCGGCGGGGAGAGCGATGCGGTACTCGATGCTCGGGTCGGTGCGGTTCTCGCGCAGGACGAAGTAGCTGTCCTTGTCGTCGGTCAGGTTGAAGAAGCCGCGGACCACCCAGCCGGTGCCGTCGGGGTTCAGGCGGTTGTTGTCGTCCTGGTGGAGGTTGTAGAGGCAGTCGCCGTAGGGCGTCGGCTGCAGCTCGATGACGCGGCAACGTCCGACGTTGGCACCCGGCTCCTGCGCGCGACGCGTCAGGTTCGGGGCCTTCTCGGTCTGCGAGTCGATCCAGACCCCGTCCTTGTCGGTGCGCGGCGGCTTGTGGTTCCAGAACCCGTTGCACTCGATGTCGCCGAAAGCACTGGCGAGCGGTGCGAAGCGGGTGTCACCCGACGACTTCCAGTCGTTGTACTCGATGTCGAGCCACTCCTTGGGGTCGAGCTCCTGGTTGTAGCTGTCGAGGACGACGAATCCCTTTTCCTCGAGGGCAGCGGACTTGATGTAACCCATGATCGAGTCATGTTCCTTTCATCGGGGGCCAGCACGTTTTAACAGGCCCTGATAAGGCAAGCCTAACAGCGACGCCTGGGCGGGCCTCGGAGGTCGGCCGTGCATAACCGAATAGACTGAGCGGGGCGCCCGGCGAGTCCTCGGCACCCGTCGCCACGGGAGGACGAGACACCAGGATGAGCACCGCGACCAACGTCGAAGCGACAGCAGTCAACACGATCGAGTGGCTCGCGGCGGGCGCGACCACCATCGTCGTCCCGGTGTACCAGCGGCAGTACCGGTGGGACATCGGCGGCTGCGAACGGCTCCTCTCCGACATCCGCGCCGTCGCCCGTGAAGATGACGCCCATCGGCATTTCATCGGTTCGATACTCTCTGCCGAAGACGGCGCATCGACCGATTCCGACCTGATCCTCATCGACGGTCAGCAGCGCATCACGACGCTGATGCTCCTCGTCGCCGCCCTCCACCACTCGGTTCGGGACGCCGATCCCGCCTTGGCTGCGGAGTTCGCTCGAGTCCTGGTCAGGTCCGATGCCCCCGGTCACACCAAGCTGCGTCCGCACGACGCCTGGGCGGACCTCTACGAGTCCGTGGTCCTCGATCGCCGCGGCGACGCCGAACGCGAATCACGCTTCGACGACAACTACGCCTTCTTCCGCAGCCAGATCCACGTCGAGGAGGTTCCGCTCATCTGGCGGGGCCTGCAGAAGCTCGAGCATGTGTCGATCACCCTCGGCGCTCAGGCGAACGCCCAGCAGATCTTCGAGAGCCTGAACTCGACCGGTGAGCCGCTGCGCGACCACGAGCTGATCCACAACTACATCCTGATGGGGCTGAGCCACGCGGAGCAGGTCGACGTCGAGGGCCGGTTCTGGATACCGATCGAACGTCACACCGGAGAGGCGATCGGCGCGTTCTGGCGTCACTACCTCGTGCTGGTCACGGGCCGGGAGATCGCAGCGAACGGCGAGCACGGTGTCTACAGCGCGTTCCGCCAGTCGTTCCCTCGGGTGGACGTCACGCACCTGCAGGCAGACGCTGCCGAGTGGCGGCATTACGCCGAGATCTACGGCATCCTTCTCGACCCCTCGCTGGAGCAGGACCCCGAGATCGCGCAGCAACTGCGCCACGTGAACACCTTCGGCCGATCCTCGTACCCGCTCGTGATGGGCGCCTACAGCGATCACGCCCGCGGCATCATCGACCGCTCCGAACTCGTCGAGACACTGGAGTGGCTCCAGGCTCTGCACCTGCGTCGCGCTCTGGTCAACCTCCCCGCTGAGCGCCTCGTCGCACGACTCTGCCGCGCACGCGCCGCCGGTCGCGACTCGCTCGCACGCGCGTTCGCCCGGATCACTCCTTCGGACGAACGCGTGAGCGCGGTCCTGAAGTACAGCGAGCTCCCCCACCCCGCCTATGTGCTGGGACGACTGGAAGGCGTCGACGACCTCGATTCCTTCGACGTCGAGCACATCGTCCCGACGGTGCCGGGCGATGCCTGGTCGGGCGACGGGAAGCGCCTGTGGAGCGAATACTCGGAGGATGAGCAGAACAGCCATCGGGCGCTCGCCCCGACGCTCGGCAACCTCACCCTCCTGGAGCAGCCACTGACCGAGCGGGTCTTCGGAGCCGCCTTCCCGATCAAGCGCGCGGAGGCATACTCCCGCAGCTCGGTGCCTGCGACACGCGAGCTCGCCGCGACCCCCTCCTGGAACACGGCGGCGATCACGCAGCGCACCGTCGCGCTCACCTCCGACCTGATCCGCATCTGGGCACGTCCCGCGCTTCCGGAGATCGACGACGACGGCCTGACGCCGATCCTGGACGCCGTGCGCCGCCGCGGATGGCCGACCGGGTGGGAGCGGGAGTTCGACTACGTCGAGTACCGCGGTGAGCGCTGGGAGGTGCCCGACGTCAAATACCTGTTCAACCGGGTGTTCCGACGTGCGTGGACCGATACGAGGACGGCGGCGCTCGCCTATTGCGCCGCCCACGGCGGGCCGATCTACGAGGACATGGCGTGGAAGGGACAGTGGGATGAGCTCGACGAATCCCACTTCCTCTACATGGGCTGGGACTCCAACTACATGATGACCGCTGTGCAGGGCGTGCTCGAGGAGTCGGGCATCGCCTCTGAGGTCTTCGTCAAGTACTCCTACATCGGGAATGTGATGTGAACATGAGCACCGTCGTCCGCCACCTGCTGGATCTCACCGTCGAGGAGCACACTCTCACCGTCCCGCTCGTCTGGGGTGACGCCACAGACCACCGCACGATCGACGTCTTCGCACGCGTCGTCGCGCGCGAGGGCGGCGAGTCGCTTCCCTATCTGGTGTTCCTGCAGGGCGGCCCCGGGCACGAAGCCCCGCGCCCGTTCCACTCCTCGACCGCTCCCGCCTGGCTTGACGAGGCGCTCGCGCACTACCGCCTGGTTCTCCTCGACCAGCGCGGCACCGGTCGATCGACACCGGTCGGTGACGCTGACCTCGCGCGCGGCGCGGAGGCCGTCGCCGAACACCTCACCCACCTGCGCGCGGATGCGATCGTCCGCGACTGCGAGGCGATGCGCGAGCACCTGGGTGCCGCCACCTGGAGCGTGCTCGGGCAGTCCTTCGGCGGGTTCACGACGCTGGCATACCTGACGACGGATGCGGTGTCCCTCGAAGATGTCTTCATCACCGGGGGCCTGAGCGCGGTGGGACGTCACCCCGACGACGTCTATGCGCTCTGCTACGAGAAGATGCGCACGGCCTCGGAGCGCTACTACCGTCGTTTCCCCGAGCACCGCGACGTCATGCGGCGGCTCGTCGATCTGGCGGATGCCGGCGACATCGTGCTTCCCGACGGCGAGTTGGTCTCGCGCTCGCGACTGCGATCCGTGGGATCGGCCCTCGGCACGAACGACGGGTGGCAGACCGTATGGTCGCTCCTCGAGCGCGATCCGTCCTCCAACGCCTTCCGATACGACCTGATGCACGCGATGCCTTACGACGGACGCAACCCGCTGTATTTCGCGTTCCACGAATCGAGCTACGCAGACGGCCACGCCAGCCGTTGGTCGGCTGAGCGCACGGAGCCCACGGACTTCCGCGACGACCCGACGCTGTTCACGGGCGAGCACATCCGCCGAGAGTGGACCGAGACGGTTCCTGCGTTCCAGCCGTGGCGCGATGTCACCCTCGCCCTCGCTGAGTTCGAATGGCCGAGCATCTACGACGCCGAGGCGATCGCCGCATCCGGAGCCACCGGCGCGGCCGCGGTCTACGTCGACGACGTCTACGTGCCGATGGAGTTCTCGCTCGAGACGGCGCGTCTGCTGCCGGGCGTGAAGCTGTGGGTCACGAGCGAGCACGAGCACAACGGTCTGCGCTCGGGGCCGGTGCTGTCTCGTCTGATCGACCTGGCCCAGGGACGGCGCATCCGCTGAGCGGATCCTCCCTGAGGAGGATGCCCTCGACCCGCCCGCCGCCTACCCTGGAAGGCATGGGCGAAGGCGTGGGCATGATCGTGACGGTCCTCCTGCTCCTCCTCCTGGTCTCGGCCGTGATCGTCATGATCGCCTTCTTCTTCTCGAGGGCACCCATCGAGAAGAAGTACGAGAGCAGCGGTGGGGGCCTCGGCGGTGCATTCGACGCCGTCTGGTCTCCGAGCGCGCACGAAGCCGGCATCGAACGCGACCGCCAGACACAGCGGACCGCCCCGGCGCCGGCGCCCGGCGATCCCCCCGACACGTTCGACGACGGCCGCATCCGGCTCGACGTCTGACCCGCCGCCGACCGGGGATGAAGAAGGCCCCACGCTCCGAGGAGCATGGGGCCTTCTTCGTGGCAGAAGTTACTTGGAGGATCCGCCGAAGCCCTTGAAGCGCTGGTTGAACTTCTCGACGCGGCCGGCCGAGTCCATGATGCGCTGCTTGCCCGTGTAGAACGGGTGCGAGGCGGAAGAGATCTCGACGTCGATGACGGGGTACTCCACGCCGTCCAGCTCGATGGTCTTGTCGCCGGTCACGGTCGAACGGGTGAGGAACGTCTCGCCCGAGCCGAGGTCGCGGAACACGACAGCCTTGTACTCGGGGTGAATGTCAGTCTTCATGGGATTCCTTAGTTGCTGCCCTGGATTGTGCCAGGGACGAGGGAAGTCTGCGGTGCAGTGAGCACCAAGGATCGATTCTATCAGATGCTCGTCAGGACGTTGCGCGAGCGGCGTAGCGGCCGTCTTCGCTGCTGAGCACGATCGGCATGCCGAATGTCTCGGTGAGCGACTCCGCCGTGAGGGTCTCCGCGATCGGCCCGGCCGCGACCACGACGCCGTCGCGGAGCAGCATCACGTGAGTGAAGCCGATCGGGATCTCCTCCACGTGGTGAGTGACCATGAGCATCGCAGGGGTGGTCGGCGAGGAGGCGTATCCGCTGAGCAGCGCGAGGAGCTCCTCGCGCGAGCCGAGGTCGAGCGATGCGGTCGGCTCGTCGAGCAGCAGGAGTTCCGGATCGGTCATCACGGCGCGCGCGATCTGCACGCGCTTCTGCTCGCCGTCACTCAGAGTGCCGAAAGTGCGGTCGGCCAGGTGGTCGAGCCGCCAATCGGCCAGAACACGGAGCGCGCGACGCTCGTCGATGTCCTCGTAGTTCTCATTCCAACGGCCGAGAACGGAGTACGCAGCCGTGAGGACGGTGTTGAGGACCGTCTCGTCGCGCGGCACACGCTTGGCCATCGCCGACGACGCGAAACCGATCCGCGGACGGACCTCGAACACATCGGTGCGCCCCAGGGTCTCCCCCAGCACGGTCACCGTCCCCGAGGTCGGGTGCATGAGCGTGTCGGCCAGCTGCAGGAGCGTCGTCTTCCCCGCGCCGTTCGGGCCGAGGATCACCCACCGCTGATCGTCGTCGACCTCCCAGGTCACGTGATCGATGATGTTGCGCCCCTCACGGCGCACGACGACGTCGGTGAATTCCAGAGCGCTCGGCATGGTTCCAGCCTATCGGCTCACGCAGTGAGCTCCGCGTAGAGCGCGCGGGTCGTCTCGGCGATCGCGGCCCAGCTGAAGTCCCGCCGTGCGCGTTCGCGTCCGGCTTCCCCGTAGGCGCGCGCACGCTCCGGATCCATCGCCACCTCGGTGAGCACAGCGGCCAGGTCGGCCACATAGCGATCCGGGTCCACCGGCGTCCCGGTGCCGTCCTGCAGCTGCTCGATGGGAACCAGTCGCCCGGTGACGCCGTCTGCGACCACCTCCGGAATACCTCCGGTCGCGGTGCCGACCACGGCGGCACCACACGCCATCGCCTCGAGGTTCACGATCCCGAGCGGCTCGTACACCGAGGGGCACACGAAGGTCGTCGCCGCGGTGAGGATCGCGGACAGCTCCGCCCGCGGCAGCATCCGCTCGATCCAGACGACACCGTCGCGGCTCTCCTGGAGCAGGCGCACCCCTTCCTGCACCTCCGCCATGATCTCCGGTGTGTCCGGAGCGCCCGCGCAGAGCACGAGCTGCACCTCGGGCGGAAGCAGCCGAGCCGCCTGCAGCAGGTACGGCAGACCCTTCTGCCGCGTGATGCGCCCCACGAACACGACCGAGGGGCGTGCAGGATCCATCCCGATCGACTGCAGGAAGGCTTCATCCTGAACGGGATGCCACCGCTCGACGTCGATGCCGTTGTGGATCACGCGCACCCTCGCCGGATCGACCTGCGGATAGCTGCGAAGGATGTCCGCCCGCATGCCGGCGCTCACGGCGATCACCGCGGCGGCGTTCTCGTACGCCAGTTTCTCGATGCCACTGGAGATGGCGTACCCGCCGCCGAGCTGCTCGGCCTTCCACGGTCGCAACGGCTCGAGGCTGTGAGCGGTGAGCACGTGCGGGATGCCGTGGAGCTGCGATGCGAGGTGACCGGCGAAGTTCGCGTACCAGGTGTGGCTGTGCACCAGGTCTGCCTCGGTGATCGCGGACACGATCTCGAGGTCGGTGCCCAGGGTCTGCAGCGCCGCGTTCGCATCGACGAGTTCGGAGGGAGTCCGGTAGGCGAATGTGCCCACCTCGTCACGCGGCCCACCGAACGCCCGGACCCGCACGTCGACGTGCTCCCTGAGCGCCGCGACGAGCTCTGCGACGTGCACGCCGGCACCGCCGTACACCTCCGGCGGATACTCCTTCGTGATCATTTCAACTCGCATGTCTGAACGCTAGTACAGCGAGGAGGAAGGCATCTATGGTGGAGCCATGTCCGCTCCAAAGAAGGTCTTCGGGATCATCCTCGCCGGCGGCGAGGGCAAGCGACTCATGCCGCTCACGGCCGATCGCGCGAAACCCGCAGTGCCGTTCGGCGGACAATACCGGCTCATCGATTTCGCGATCTCGAACCTCATCAACTCGGGTCTCCGACAGATCGTCGTGCTGACCCAGTACAAGTCGCACAGCCTCGACCGGCACATCTCGCAGACCTGGCGCATGTCCGCCCTCCTCGACTCGTATGTCACGTCGGTCCCTGCTCAGCAGCGCCTCGGCAAGCGATGGTTCTCGGGGTCGGCGGACGCGATCCTGCAGAGCATGAACCTGATCAACGACGAGAAACCCGACATCGTCGTCGTGATCGGCGCGGACCACGTCTACCGGATGGACTTCCGGCAGATGCTGGAGGCGCACATCGAGTCCGGGGCGAAGGCGACCGTGGCCGGCATCCGCCAGCCGCTGGCTCTCGCGTCGCAGTTCGGAGTCATCGACGCCGACGCGGAATCCGGACGGATCAAGCAGTTCCTGGAGAAGCCGACCGACATCGCCGGACTCGAGGACTCGCCGCATGAGGTGCTCGCATCGATGGGCAACTACATCTTCGACGCGGACGCCCTGATCGCTGCGGTCGAGGCGGACGGCGAGTCACCGGTGTCCGGGCACGACATGGGCGGAGACATCGTCCCCTACTTCGTCGAGCGCGGCGAGGCCGGGTACTACGACATGAAGCAGAACGATGTCCCCGGCTCCTCGCCGCGAGACCGGTCGTACTGGCGGGACGTGGGGACGATCGATTCGTTCTTCGACGCGCACCGTGACCTGATCTCGACGCTCCCCATCTTCAACCTCTACAACATGGAGTGGCCGATCCACTCGCAGGCCGTCAACTCACCACCGGCGAAGTTCGTCCGCGACTCGGTCGGTCGCATCGGCAACGCCATCGACTCGATCGTCTCGCTCGGCTCCGTACTCTCCGGCACGCATCTCGAGCGCAGCGTGGTCGGGCCGTGGACGCTCGCGGGGGGTGGGTCGACCATCACCGACTCCGTCGTGTTCGATCACGTGCACGTGGGGCAGGGATCACGGGTGCACCGTGCGATTCTGGACAAGAACGTCGTGCTGGCCGACGGCGCGACCGTCGGCGTCGACCGTGAGCGCGACCTCGCGCGGGGGTTCACCGTCACCGAGTCCGGGATCACCGTCGTCGGCAAGGGTGTCTTCATCGAACGCTGAGCGCGTCACGCGGCACGGCGCACGCCGAGGTGGTCGCTAGGCTCGACAGGTGACCTCCACGCGATTCCTCGTCGTCCTCGATGCCGATTCCACGCTCATCCGCAACGAGGTGATCGAGCTTCTCGCCGATGAGGCCGGCCGGCGTGCAGAGGTTCAGGCCGCCACGGAGGCGGCGATGCGCGGCGACATCGACTTCGCGGCGAGCCTGCGTTCGCGCGTCGCCGCGCTCGAAGGCGTGCCGATTGCGGCCTTCGAGCGCGTCCGCGCTCGCATCGAGCCGACACCCGGGGTGCGCGAGCTCACCGCCGCCGTGCACGATCGCGGCGGTGTGGTCGGCGTCGTCTCCGGCGGCTTCCACGAGATCCTCGACGACATCGCCCCCGGACTCGGGGTCGACCGCTGGCGTGCGAACCGCCTGCAGGTCGTCGACGGTGTGCTCTCCGGACGCGTCGACGGCGGCATCGTGGATGCGACGGCGAAAGCCGTCTCGCTCCGGGAGTGGGCGGCGGAGCTCGGAGTCTCCCCCCATGCGACGATCGCGATCGGCGACGGCGCCAATGATCTGCAGATGATGGCAGCGGCGGGCCTCGGTCTCGCATTCAACGCGAAGCCCGCCGTCCGCGAGGCCGCCAGCCTCGTGATCGGGCCGCAGGACCTCTCCGAGGTCATCGCGCTGCTCCCCTAGACAGAGCTCATGGCGAAAGTCCGTGCCCACCGCTAGCGTCGGCTCATGGACATCATCCTCATCCCGGGACTCTGGCTCGACGCCTCCAGCTGGGAGGACGTGACTCCGACCCTCGAACGGGCCGGTCACCGCGTGCACCCGCTGACGATGCCGGGGCTGGGTGAGCCCGCGGCCGCCTCATCCGACGTGGGTATCGCCGACTGGATCGCCGCGGGCGTCGCCGCCGTCGATGCGATCGACGGCGATGTCGTGGTCGTCGGCCACAGCGGCGGCGGCAACGTGGCCTGGGGTGTCGCCGACGCCAGACCAGACCGGGTGCGCCGCGTCGTCTTCGTCGACACGGTCCCGCCGCCGCCGGGGAACGGGATCAGCGAGTTCGAAATCGTGGACGGGGTCGTGCCCTTCCCCGGCTGGGACTTCTTCCCCGACGAGGACGTGAACGACCTCGATGAGGCGACCCGCGCTCGCACGGCACCGCTCGCTCAGAGCGTTCCGGCGCGGGTGCCGACCGATGGCATCGCCCTGGAGAACGCCGAGCGGTACCGGGTACCGGTGACGCTGCTGATGGGTGGACTCGATCAGCCCACGTTCGACGGGATGATCGACCAGTGGGGACCGTATGCCGACGAATACCGCGCGATCGAAGACGCGGAGATCGTGCGGATTGGTTCCGGACACTGGCCGCAGTTCTCGACGCCCGCACGCCTCGGCGAGCTGATCGTCGCAGCCGTCACCCGCTGAGGCGACCTCGAGGCGGAGTCAGTGGCCCATCCCGAGACCGCCGTCGACCGGGATGACCGCGCCGGAGATGTAGCCCGCATCGTCTCCCGCCAACCAGGTCACGACGCCAGCGACCTCATCGGGGGTGGCGAAACGCGCTGCGGGGATGCTCGCCTTGTACTGCTTCTGCGTCTCTTCGGGGAGCTCAGCGGTCATGTCCGTCTCGATGAACCCGGGGGCGACGACGTTCGCCGTGATTCCGCGGGCGCCGAGTTCGCGGGTGATCGAGCGGGCGAAGCCGACCAGCGCACTCTTCGAGGCGGAGTAGTTGACCTGTCCTGCGGAGCCGTACAGGCCCACGACGCTCGAGATCAGGATGATCCGGCCGAAACGTGCGCGCAGCATGCCCTTCGAAGCGCGCTTGACGACGCGGAACGTGCCGCCCAGGTTCGTGGCGACGACGCTGTCGAAGTCATCCTCGCTCATGCGCATGAGCAGCGTGTCCTTCGTGATCCCGGCGTTCGCGACGACGATCTCGACCGGTCCGAGCTGCTGCTCGACCTCGGTGAACGCCGCGTCGAGGGCAGCAGCATCCGTCACGTCGGCGCGGACCGTGAGAGTGCCCTCCGGACCCTCCCCGCTGCGCGCGGTGACGGCGACACGGTAGCCGTCACGGACGAAGCGCTCCGCGATCGCACGACCGATGCCACGATTGCCGCCGGTGACGAGGACGACGCGCTGAGCACTCATGGGGACACTCCTGATCTGGCCCGTGGTCCGGGGTTCCGGGCCGTGATCGATCCTACCGACGATGCCCGCGCCGACCGCCGCAAGCGTTTGACAGACACGCTCGGTGCTGGGAGCCTGATCGAGACGAAAGGCTTTCATCGTGAGCGACAACCAGATCCCCTCTCCCGGTGACGAGTCTCCGGTGATCCCGCCGCCGCCCGCCCC